>NZ_QJKG01000024.1:0-1191 GCF_003202095.1 Pseudomonas sp. LAIL14HWK12:I1 | reverse complement strand
GGCTTACGCGCAAATTGCTTGGGTGTTATATGGTCAAGCCTCACGGGCAATTAGTATTGGTTAGCTCAACGCCTCACAGCGCTTACACACCCAACCTATCAACGTCGTAGTCTTCGACGGCCCTTTAGGGGATTCAAGATCCCAGTGAGATCTCATCTTGAGGCAAGTTTCCCGCTTAGATGCTTTCAGCGGTTATCTCTTCCGAACATAGCTACCCGGCAATGCCACTGGCGTGACAACCGGAACACCAGAGGTTCGTCCACTCCGGTCCTCTCGTACTAGGAGCAGCCCCTCTCAAATCTCAAACGTCCACGGCAGATAGGGACCGAACTGTCTCACGACGTTCTAAACCCAGCTCGCGTACCACTTTAAATGGCGAACAGCCATACCCTTGGGACCGGCTTCAGCCCCAGGATGTGATGAGCCGACATCGAGGTGCCAAACACCGCCGTCGATATGAACTCTTGGGCGGTATCAGCCTGTTATCCCCGGAGTACCTTTTATCCGTTGAGCGATGGCCCTTCCATACAGAACCACCGGATCACTAAGACCTACTTTCGTACCTGCTCGACGTGTTTGTCTCGCAGTCAAGCGCGCTTTTGCCTTTATACTCTACGACCGATTTCCGACCGGTCTGAGCGCACCTTCGTACTCCTCCGTTACTCTTTGGGAGGAGACCGCCCCAGTCAAACTACCCACCATACACTGTCCTCGATCCGGATAACGGACCTGAGTTAGAACCTCAAAGTTGCCAGGGTGGTATTTCAAGGATGGCTCCATGAGAACTGGCGTCCCCACTTCAAAGCCTCCCACCTATCCTACACAAGCAAATTCAAAGTCCAGTGCAAAGCTATAGTAAAGGTTCACGGGGTCTTTCCGTCTAGCCGCGGATACACTGCATCTTCACAGCGATTTCAATTTCACTGAGTCTCGGGTGGAGACAGCGCCGCCATCGTTACGCCATTCGTGCAGGTCGGAACTTACCCGACAAGGAATTTCGCTACCTTAGGACCGTTATAGTTACGGCCGCCGTTTACCGGGGCTTCGATCAAGAGCTTCGCTTGCGCTAACCCCATCAATTAACCTTCCGGCACCGGGCAGGCGTCACACCCTATACGTCCACTTTCGTGTTTGCAGAGTGCTGTGTTTTTAATAAACAGTCGCAGCGGCCTGGTATCTTCGACCGGCATG
>NZ_QJKG01000023.1:0-1581 GCF_003202095.1 Pseudomonas sp. LAIL14HWK12:I1 | reverse complement strand
CAGGCCATGCACTGGTCGGAAGGGAGCCCGGCTTCGGCTGTCGCAATGGCGATACGTTGACTGAGGGTCATAGGCGCCTCTCGTTTCTTGGAAGGGGATCGATCAGGCGACACCAGTGTTCCTCGGAATAGCGAGTGAGCATCGGGGCGAGAGGACGGTGATCGTTGACGGCCGCATCAACCATGTTGCGCACCGCAGCAACGGTATTCAGCCTGGGGTGGATGCACAGGTGATGCAGGGCAAAAACCGTGATGTCTTCCTCTGCGCTCAAGCCCAACGCTCGTGCATCGTCGATATGGTTGGAGACCCGCACGGCGGCAAACGGCGGTATCTGGCACTGTCTCGCGTCCTCCGAGGCCGCACGCAGCACTCTCCAGACAGCCAGCACGCGCTCGATCAACGCCACATCTTCCTGAATACGCTGGGCAGGCTCCGGCAAAGCATGCCGCTGCCCGCTCTGCCCTTTCAGGTGCGCCAACCTGCCACCGCTACTCAGGAACAACCAGTCGTTGATCGGCCACCATGGGCCATGCTCGACCTGCTTGAACGTCGCCGCGAGCAGCTCCAGGCGAACCGGCTCGTACACCGGATAGAAGCTGAACGCCCGTTTGGCATCGGGTATTCGGCACATGGCCGTGAGATGGGCGGCTACCGTGGCCGAAGCTGCTTCACTGAACAGCCAGCCACTCAGGTAGCGCCGAGGGTGGTGCAGCCCTCTATACGCTGCGCGCGCAGTCAGCGCCAGCAACTCACGGCTGGGCAACGTTCCGGGTGAAGCCAGGCAAGCCAACACGGGATGCAGGTGGGGCACATGGGCCAGATCGGCCCTGTCCACGCGCATCAATGCCGCCTCGCCCAACGCTTCGCGCAGGTGCGCAAGCAAGGCATGGTCACTCTGGCCAGCTATCGCGAGCGGGTCGACCAATACATGGCAATGCAGGTGCGCCGCATGATGCCCTTCGATGCGGCTGATCAGGCTCTCGACATTCATGCCTTGACCTCGCACTTGCTGCTAGCGTCAGGCGTAAGCTCAAAAGACGGGCTATCGCCATCCCCTTTCGCAACGGCCTTGGTCTGCCCTTTCAAGTCGAGTGTCAGGCCATTGATGGTAATGCCCTGCGCATCCAGCACGATGCTGCCGCCAGGGCTTCTCAATTCGATGCGCTCACTGGCCAGCAACTGGAATACTGTCGTGCGTTGTTGCACGCCCTGCCCGACGCTTATCGACTGAGCCCCTTTGACCACTAGCTCGCAGTTGCTCCCAGTGAGAACGCGGTGATTGCCACCCGTTGACTCAGTGCGGTTGTTGGCCACGTTCTCGACCAGGTCACGCTTGATGTCCAACAGGCTGTTTTGCCCAATAACCTGGGTATGGTTGTATGCCGTTTCCTGACGGAAGTTGTTGCCAATGCTCAGTTGCTCATCATTGCCGACCTGCTCGACACGATTGCGCCCCACACGCGTGGTCTCATCATTGCCGACCACATTGTTCTTGTCCCGCTGGGCATGGATGAACACTTCCTCTTTGCCCAGTTCGTCCTCGAAACGCAGTTCGTTGTAACCATCACCTTTATGGGTCTG
>NZ_QJKG01000022.1:0-1705 GCF_003202095.1 Pseudomonas sp. LAIL14HWK12:I1 | reverse complement strand
CAGACCCATAAAGGTGATGGTTACAACGAACTGCGTTTCGAGGACGAACTGGGCAAAGAGGAAGTGTTCATCCATGCCCAGCGGGACAAGAACAAGATCGTCAGGCACGACGAGACCACGCAAGTGGGCAACGACCGCACCGAACGCGTCGAACGGGACGAGACGATTTCGATTGGGCAGGACCGTCTTGAAGACGTTGCCCGGGACGAGACCGTAAGCATCGGCCAGAACCGGGCACATGAAGTTGGCAATGACGACAGCCTGAGCGTTGGCCGTACCCATACCATCACCACAGGCAAGGACCGAATCGAACACGTCGGCAATCACCGGCAGGACCTCACCAAGGCCAACCATACGGTAGAGATCGGTGGCCATCTCGAACAGGTCGTGGCCGGTCACAGCACATTGCAAACCGGCGAGGCTATTCGGCACACCACCAAGGTTTACGACATCCAGGTCAGCGAAAGCCTGACGATCAGAAGTCCGGCAGGTCTTCTACGAATCGACGGCGCCGGCATCACGCTGGACGGCCTTGCGCTGGACTTCAAGGGGCCGGTCAGCCAGCAGGCCAAGGGCAGCCAGCGCATGACTGCCACTTCCGGCGTACCTGAGCCTGGGGAGCCGATTTGTCTGAGTTGCTTGCTCAAAGCCATCGCCGACGGCCACAACATGATTCCCATGGAGGGTGCCAGCTGATGCCCAGCCCATTTATCAGAGCAATGGTAGAAGTGCTACGCACATCCGACCGCTATCGCCTGAGTGCCGTCGTTGAAATGGCCAACCTTTCACCCCGGGCCCGGGAAACGCTGACCCAACATTACACGGGGCGCTGCTGGCCTTTGTTGCAACAGGCCCAATTCAGCAATTTACGCGCGGTAGGCCCTTGGTTGTTCAGCTCCAGGCCAGGTTCCGATGTCTCAGGCCAGTACGATTTCCAGTGGCAGCTGGAGCAAGGTGCAATGGGTGCGGTGAGTGGCTGGATCGTCAGTGCGCTGCCAGCCGCCCAGCTTGTACAGCACTTGAGCCAGGCCAACTCCGTTACCGGGCCGGATGGCCACGCTTACCTGTTGCGTTACCACACCGCAGCCGTCCTGCAAGTGTTGGATACCTGCCGCGAGTTGCCTGGCGTGGCCGAGTGGTTGGCGCCCATTCATTGCTGGTGGTCCCCGGTGGCGCATCCGCACAAGAGGTTGTGGGTGCAAATCGCTGGCGGCGACCAGCCTCGCATGATCCATGTCCCGCCCATCACCCTGAGCGAAGACTGCTGGGCAGCCTTGGCCGGCGACCCACTGAGCTATCAACTTGCCGAAATGCTGAAGCACGAGCCGTCTTGCGCGGCCTTCACGGCTGTCTGCCACGGTACGCAAATTGGCCTGATCCAGCACCACCTGAATCAGGCCCGCGCGCAAGGACTGGATCGAGAGCAAGACCTGGTCAGCTATGTGCTGATGATGGCCCGCGCCGGAGAACAGCTCTGCGAATCACCTGCCTGGCAAGACGCAATCGCTGCTACACGCGAGCAGCGAACGCCCCTGATCGATAACGTGCAGCGATGCCTGCACGGCAAGGACTGAGGTACACAATGGACTCATTGAACGAAGCCCTGGAACTGTGCCGGCGCATCACCACCGGCTACCGTCCCGCCCTGCGCAACAGCCCGGTCGCCGACTGCACCCGCCGCTTCGAGCTGCTGCCCCTGCGCTAC
>NZ_QJKG01000021.1:0-2167 GCF_003202095.1 Pseudomonas sp. LAIL14HWK12:I1 | reverse complement strand
CACCTCAGGCTCGGCCTGGCCGACTACATGGTCCCGACCCACTTGCTGTTCCTCGAACGCCTGCCGGTGACGGCCAACGGCAAGCTGGACCGCAAAGCCCTGCCCAAGCCCGATGCCAGTGTGCTGCAGGACAGCTACGTGGCCCCGTGCAGCGAGCTGGAACGGCAGGTCGCGGCGATCTGGGCAGACGTGCTGAAGCTCGAAAGGGTCGGCCTGAACGATGGCTTCTTCGCCCTGGGTGGCCATTCGCTGTCGGCCACCCAGGTGATCGTGCGTGTTCGCGAGGCGACAGGCATCGACGCCACCTTGAAGGAGCTGTTCGAGCATCCCCTGCTGGCGGATTTCTCGCGTCGCCTCGAAGAGAAAAATCAGCAAATCGATCCGATTCAGGCAGAACTGGCTAAATCGCTGGAGGCGCTCAAACGTCTAACCACGGAGGAAATTGATGAACTGATTTCATAGGGGATACATCAGTGCAAGCGTTGCTCGACTCCGTCAAATCGTTGTCCACCAAAGAGCGTCACGCTCTGGCCATGCTCCTGAAGCGTCAGGGAATCAACTTGTACGGAGTCGCGCCGATCCCTGCGAGAGCGCCGGGGGAGGCGCTGGCGTTGTCCTACGCCCAGCAGCGGCAATGGTTTCTCTGGCAAATGGACCCCCAGGGCAGCGCATACAACATTCCGGTCGCCCTGCGTCTGAAGGGCGATCTTGACCTTCAGGCGCTGCAGGCCAGCTTCGATGCCCTGATCGCGCGGCACGAAACCCTGCGTACCACCTTTCACCTCGACAGTGACCAGCCGGTGCAGGTGATTCACCCCGAAGCGCCCGTCGAGCTGGTCATCGATACACTCAAGGCAGTCGATGCCGATGCCAGCGCGGCATTGAAGGCATGGGTCGAGCAGGAAGTTCAGCAGCCATTCGACCTGGAGCAGGGGCCCTTGCTGCGGGTCAAGCTGTTGCGTCTGGCGGCGGATGACCATGTACTGGTGCTGACCCTGCACCACATCGTCTCCGATGGCTGGTCGACGCCGATCATGGTCGACGAGCTGGTGCGTTTCTACGAGGCCGGCAAGTCCGGGCACGCGCTGCAATTGCCGCCGCTCCCTGTGCAGTATGCCGACTACGCGTTGTGGCAACGGCAGTTCATGGAAGCGGGCGAACGCGAGAAGCAACTGGGCTACTGGACGGCCCATCTGGGGGATGAACAGCCGGTACTGGAGTTGCCGCTGGACCGCCCGCGCGGTGCAGTGCAGAGCCATGCAGGGGCACGCCTCGACATCGCCATTGCCGATGCGCTGGCAGATTCGCTGAAGCAGTTGGCCAAGCGCCAGGGCGTGACCCTGTTCACCTTGCTGCTGGCAAGCTTCCAGGCGTTGCTGCACCGCTACAGCGGGCAGAACGACATCCGCGTCGGCGTCCCGATCGCCAACCGCACTCGCAGCGAAGTCGAGGGGCTCATCGGCTTCTTCGTCAACACCCAGGTCCTCAAGGCCGAATTCGACCTGAGCACCACCTTCGACGCGCTGGTCGCGCAGGTTCACCAGGCCGGGCTCGGCGCACAGGCGCATCAGGACCTGCCGTTCGAGCAACTGGTCGAAGCCCTGCAGCCAGAGCGCAGCCTCAGCCATAGCCCGTTGTTCCAGGTGATGCACAACCACGGCAGCGAGGGCAGGGGCCACACGCGGCGCCTGCCAGGCCTGACCCTGGAAGCGCTCGACTGGGAAATCCATACCACCCAGTTCGACCTTGCATTGAACACTGTCGAGCATGAACACGGCATCGGTGCGTTCCTGACCTACGCAACGGCCTTGTTCGATGAAGCCACCATCGCCCAGCTCGCCGGGCACTGGCAGGGCCTGTTGGCCGCCATCGTCGCACAGCCGCAGCAGCGCATCGCCGAGCTGCCGCTGCTGAATGCCGCGCAGCAGCAACAGGTGGTTTACGACTGGAACCGCACCCACGCCGACTACCCGCTGGAGCAGTGCCTGCAGCAACTGATCGAGGCGCAAGTCGCCGCCACCCCGGACGCACCGGCGCTGGTGTTTGCCGAACAGGCCCTGAGCTACCGTGAGCTGAACCGGCGCGCCAACCAGCTGGCGCACAAGCTGCGCGAACAGGGCGTGGGGCCGGACGTGCTGGTGGGCATTGCCGCCGAGCGCAGCGTGGA
>NZ_QJKG01000020.1:0-2970 GCF_003202095.1 Pseudomonas sp. LAIL14HWK12:I1 | reverse complement strand
CACGCAAGTCTCGGCTTTACCCAGATCCCTGTAGGAGCGGCTTTAGCCGCGAACACCGGCAACGCCGGTGCCATCCACCGCGTGGCCTGCTCCGCGGCAAAAGCTGAACCCCACGGGGATCGCTACACAAGGCCGCACTTACAGGCCCTTTTCCTATGCAAGCCAACAGCCCATGGCTATCATGCCTGCCTTATTCCAAGTCGAGACTGGCATGCTGAAGTTGTTGAATCTCCTCAAGGATGGCCGGTTCCATTCCGGTGAAGCCCTGGGGGCAGCCCTCGGGGTGAGTCGCAGTGCCGTTTGGAAGCAGCTGCAGCATCTGGAGAGTGAACTGAACCTCACCATTCACAAGGTTCGTGGGCGCGGCTATCAGCTGGCGGCACCGCTCGCCTTGCTCGAAGCACACGCAATCGCCGGTTATGCCGAAGGCGAGCAGTGGCCGGTGTTCATCCACGAATCGATTGATTCGACCAATGCGGAAGGTTTGCGGCTTGCCGGCCAAGGGCAGGCTGCTCCGTTTATCGTGCTGGCCGAGCGGCAGAGTGCCGGCCGCGGCCGGCGTGGCCGTCAATGGGTCAGCCCATTCGCCGAGAACCTCTATTACAGCCTTGTATTGCGGGTGGAAGGCGGCATGCGTCAGCTCGAAGGTTTGAGCCTGGTGGTGGGACTGGCCGTAATGCGTACCCTGCAGGCGTTTGGCGTAAAAGAGGTAGGGCTCAAATGGCCCAACGATGTGCTGGTTCGCGGGCAGAAGATTACCGGCATTCTCCTGGAGCTGGTGGGCGACCCTGCTGATGTCTGTCATGTAGTACTGGGTATCGGTATCAATGTGAACATGCAGGCAAATGACCAGGTCGACCAACAGTGGACTTCAATGCGGCGTGAGGTGGGTGCGACAATTGATCGCAATCACTTGGTGGCATCGCTCAGTCAGCAACTGCAGCATGAATTGGCACGCCATCGCCGCTACGGATTCGCAGCATTCCTGGAAGAATGGGAGCAGGCGCACCTTTGGCAGGGGCGCAATGTCTCGCTGGTTGCTGGCAGCACGCATATTGATGGTGTGGTTCTCGGCGTCGACGGGCAGGGTGGTTTGCGCCTTGAGGTGGACGGAGTGGAAAAGAGCTTCAGTGGTGGTGAGCTCAGTTTGAGGTTGCGTGATGATTCTTGAGCTCGATTGCGGTAACAGCTTCATCAAGTGGCGGGTAATCCATGCTGCTGATGCAGTCATTGAAGGTGGCGGGATCGTCGATTCCGATCAGGCGTTGCTCGCTGAAGTGGCTGCGTTGGCTTCGGTGCGTCTTACGGGCTGTCGCATTGTCAGTGTGCGCAGCGAGGAAGAAACCGATGCGCTGTGTTCATTGATTGCCCAGGCGTTTACCGTTCAGGCGCGTGTTGCGCATCCGGCACGGGAAATGGCCGGCGTGCGCAATGGCTATGACGATTATCAGCGTCTGGGTATGGATCGTTGGCTGGCTGCGCTGGGTGCATTTCACTTGGCAAAGGGCGCGTGCCTGGTCATTGACTTGGGCACTGCTGCAAAAGCGGACTTCGTTGCAGCGGATGGTGAGCATCTGGGTGGTTACATTTGCCCGGGCATGCCTTTGATGCGTAGCCAGCTGCGCACCCATACCCGGCGTATACGCTATGACGATGCCTCCGCAGAGCGCGCATTGACCAGTCTGTCTCCCGGGCGCTCAACCGTCGAAGCGGTCGAGCGCGGTTGTGTGTTGATGCTCCAGGGTTTTGCGCGCACCCAGCTTGATCAGGCGCGTGTGCTGTGGGGGGACACGTTCACGGTATTTCTCACTGGGGGTGATGCGCCACTGGTAAGGGAGGCTGTGCCCCAGGCGCGTGTTGTGCCAGACCTGGTTTTCGTTGGCCTGGCCATGGCCTGCCCATTGGATTGAGGTGCCTATGCGTTGGTTGTTTCTGCTGTTACTGGTGCTCAACGTCTTCTATTACGTGTGGCATCAGCAGGAAGCCCCGCTGAAGGTCAAGGAAGTCGCCCCGCTGTCTCTGTACAAGGGGAATCAGCAAGAGATCCGTCTGCTGCGTGAAACAGGCGTGTCGGCGCCGCCCAAGCGTCGTGATGAATGCCTGGTAGTGGGTGGGGTAATGGGGCAGGGGCAGCTGGATGCGCTGCGTCAGCGCCTCTTGAGCCTAGATATTGCGACCTTGCCAGTGGTGGGGCAGCTGCCGGGGGCAGATGGGCGCTGGCTCAAGGTTGCACCGGAAAGCGAGCGTTTGCTGGACCAAACGGTACTCTCAGCTCTTTCCAATGATTTCAAAGACTTAAAACATAAAATTATTTTCTGCCAGGGTATTGCAACTGGCGAATAGCTTGATAGAATGGCGCCCGCTTCACAGGGAACACCACTCAGGTGGTAGAACTGGAAGCGGTGTCAAAGCAGCTAAGTTTCAGATTTGATTGAAAAAATTTGAAAAAACGCTTGACACTAGGACGGCAGACAAATAGAATGCCGGCCACATCTGGAGGGATTCCCGAGCGGTCAAAGGGGACGGACTGTAAATCCGTTGCGAGAGCTTCGAAGGTTCGAATCCTTCTCCCTCCACCAGTTTTAGCGAGAGCCGCAAGCTCCGCGGGTATAGTTTAGTGGTAGAACCTCAGCCTTCCAAGCTGATGATGCGGGTTCGATTCCCGCTACCCGCTCCAAGTTTGCCGGATTTTGCGCAAAGTGTTTCGCTCTTGTAGCTCAGTTGGTAGAGCACACCCTTGGTAAGGGTGAGGTCAGCGGTTCAAATCCGCTCAAGAGCTCCATATAAACAAGGCAGATATGAAAATATCTGCCTTTGTTTTATCAGCGCAAGACTATTTCTTCTGCGGAGGATTGTATCGATGGCTAAGGAAAAGTTTGATCGTTCCCTTCCCCACGTTAACGTCGGCACTATCGGCCACGTTGACCACGGTAAGACCACTCTGACCGCAGCTCTGACTCGCGTCTGCTC
>NZ_QJKG01000019.1:0-5585 GCF_003202095.1 Pseudomonas sp. LAIL14HWK12:I1 | reverse complement strand
CTTCGTTGATCTTGATCTTCAGCGCGACGCGGTTGCGCGGTTGCGGCACCACTTCGGCGTCGACCTCGGCCGAGTATCGGCCCTGGGCCACGTACTGGCGCTGCAGTTCGTTACGCACGCCTTCGAGGGTGGCACGCTGGAAGATCTCGCCCTCGGCCAGGCCCGATTGCTTCAGGCCCTTCATCAGGTCTTCGGTGCTGATTGCCTTGTTGCCTTCGATCTCGATGCTCGACACCGACGGGCGCTCGACCACGTTGATGATCAGCACATTGCCATCGCGGTTCAGCTGAATGTCCTGGAAGAACCCAGTCTTGAACAGGGAACGGGTCGAGTCCACCAGGCGGCGGTCATCCGCCTGGTCGCCGACGTTCAGCGGCAGGGCACCGAACACACTGCCGGCGGAAACCCGCTGCAGGCCGTTGACCCGGATGTCGGCGATCCTGAAGGGGGAGGCCTGAACCAGTGTGGCTTTCAGCAACAGGATGGAGAGCAACAGGCGCGGGTAGTTCATCGGGGGTTCCAGACAAGCGGATTCGGAGGGGAGCAAGCGCGGGCAACCCGCAAGCAGCGGGCGATGAGGATACGGGCGGGCTGTGTACGGCGCGGTTAGCCGAGGGTAAAGATGTGTAAAGTCCGACCGGCCGGCGGTGACAGTGCCGCCGTGGAGGGCGATCATTAACGCCCCTGCAATTGCGATATCTGGCCCCGATGATCCCCGTGCTGCTGGTCGACGACGACCGCGAACTGACTGAAATGCTCTCTTTGTACCTGGCGCGCGAAGGCTTCCAGGCCACGGCCGTGGACACTGGCGAGGAGGGCGAGGCCCAGGCGTTGTCCGGCCAGTATCAGGCGGTGGTGCTGGACGTGATGCTGCCGGGTATCTCGGGTATCGAAGTGCTGCGGCGCGTGCGTGCGCGCAGCCAAGTGCCTGTACTGTTGCTGACTGCCCGTGGCGACAACATCGACCGCATTGCCGGCCTTGAACTGGGGGCCGATGACTATGTGCCCAAGCCCAGCTCGCCGGGTGAACTGGTGGCACGCTTGCGGGCGATTCTGCGCAGGGTGCAGCCGCAGTTGATGGGCGAGGCCAGTGCCCCTGAGCAAGTGCGCACGGGTGCATTGAAAATGTGGCCGGGTCGTCGCGAAGCGCACTGGGGCGACGCCACGCTGGAACTGACCGGCTCGGAGTTCAGCCTGCTTGAGGCGTTGGCCCGCCAGGCTGGACAGCTGGTCAGCAAGCAGGACCTGTCGCTCAATGCCTTGGGCCGGCCGCTGACCCGCTACGACCGGCGCATCGATGTGCATGTCAGCAGCATCCGGCAAAAGCTCGGCCCGCGCGCTGACGGCAGCAGCTGGATCCAGAGCGTGCGTGGCATGGGCTACATGCTGATAGTCGAATGATGCGCCGACGCCTGTTCTGGAAGCTGTTCCTGGCATTCTGGCTGGCCAACAGCCTGACCTTTCTGGTGGGCGCAGCCACCTTCATGCTGAATGACTGGCGTGGAGACAGCCCGGCACTGCGTTCGCTGCTGGCCACCGAGCTGCAGCTGTTGCAGCGCTATGGCGAACAGGCCGGTCGGCAGTTGCTGAACGTGTCGCCGCAGCCACCCGATGTGCAGGTGGGCCTTTACGATAGCCAAAGGCAACTGCTGGCTGGGAAGGCGGTACAAGTGGCCCGTTTCGAGCAAGCCTTACGCGACAGCGAGGGCCGCCCGCTGGTGCTGCGGGCCTCGGTGGCCACAACCGTTGGCGAGCCACCACGTCCGCGCGGGATGGGCCCTTTGTTTACCGGCACGTTGATGAGTGCGTTGTTTGCCTTCTTGTGCAGCCTGTACCTGACACGCCCGCTGGCGTGGCTGCGTGAAGCGATGGGCCAGGTGGCCCAGGGCCGGTTCGACGTGCGCGTGAAACCCCGGCTTGGCAAACGCCGTGACGAGATTGTCGAGCTGGCCGAAGACTGTGACCGTATGGCCGGTCAACTCAAGGCCCTGGTGCAGGCGCAACAGAACCTGCTGCATGACATTTCCCACGAGCTACGTTCACCACTGACCCGTATGCATGCCGCCATCGGCCTGATGCGTCAGCAACCCGACCGGCTCGATATGCTGGAACGGGTCGAACGTGAGTCGCGGCGAATGGACGACCTGATCGAGCAGTTGCTGACCCTGGCCCGCGCTCAGGCGCGGCAGGGCAACCGCGACTTTGCCAGCGTGGATGTGGTCGAGTTGCTGGCGCAGATCGTCGAGGACGCCCGTTTCGAGGCGGGTATGAAACAGTGTCAGGTGTCGTTGCATGCCCAAGGTATGTTTCTCATCCACGGGCATGAGGAGCTGCTGTACCGGGCATTCGAGAACATCATCCGCAACGCTGTGCGCTATACCGCAGCCGGTACGGAGGTGCTGGTGCAGGCCTCGCTGGCGCCGGGCGGGCAATGGTTGCAGGTCAGTGTCAGCGACCATGGGCCGGGCGTAGAGCCGGCCCGCTTGCAGCGCATCTTCGAGCCGTTCGATCGGGGCACCGATGACAGTGGCGATGGCTTTGGCCTGGGGCTGGCGATTGCACAGCGGGCTATTGCGTTGCACGGCGGCAGCATCACGGCGCTGGCTGCCGACAGTGGCGGGTTGCGGGTACGCATCGAGCTGCCGCGGGCCAGCCCTGCCTGAATCCAGGGCTGAGTTACCGGGCGTTTCGCACACCCGCTGGGTGCGGGTATTTCAATGGCCGCCTTTCATCCGTCGCGCCACCCGATAAATCCCTAACCCGACCAGTGCCGTCGCCGCGCCAATGTAGCCGGTACTTGTCCAGCCCATGCCTGCGGTAATCGCCATGCCACCCAGCCACGGCCCCAATGCATTGGCCAGGTTGAACGCCGCATGGTTCGATGCCGCTGCCAGGCTTGGTGCTTCATGGGCAATGTCCATCAGGCGGATTTGCAGCGGCGCTGCCAGGGCAATCATGGTACCCACCAGGCCGATACCCAAAAGCAGGCTCCACAGTGCCTGGGCAGCGAAGGTGAAGAACAGCAGTACGGCAATCGACCACACCAGCACCAACCCCACCGCGCGGAACTGCAAGCGATCAAACAGTTTGCCGCCAGCGATGTTGCCGACGATACCGCCCACGCCGAACGCCGCCAGGCCGAATGGAATCCACTGTGGTGACACTTGGGTTACTTGCAGCATGGTCGGTGCCAGGTAGCTGAATACACAGAACATGCCGGCAAAGCCGATCGAAGCGATTGCCAGCGCCATCCATACCTGCGGGAGGGCGAAGGCTTGCAGCTCCTTGCGCGGGTCGCTGCGGACTTCGTCGTGGCGCTGGGGCACGAAGCGCCACACCAGGGCGATGGTGCACAGGGCAATCGCGCCGACCAGCACGAATGCCGAACGCCAACCGAAGTACTGGCCCAGGAAGGTGGCCACCGGGTTGCCGAGCAACATGGCCAAGGTCAGGCCCATCATCACCCGGGCAACGGCACCCGCTCGGTGGTCCTTGGGCACCATGCTCGAGGCCACCACTGCGGCAATGCCGAAGTAGGCGCCGTGGGGCAAGCCGCTGATGAAGCGGAAGGCAACCAGGCCGCTGAACGAGGGGGCAAAGGCCGTGGCCAGGTTGCCCAGGGCATACAGCAGCATCAACAGCAACAACATGTGCTTGCGCAGCAGTTTGGCACCCAGAATCGCCAGTGTCGGGGCGCCAACCATCACCCCCAGTGCATAGGCGCTGATGGCGTGGCCCACCTGCGGCTCGCTCAATTGCAGGTCGTTGGCGATGTCGGGCATCAGGCCCATGATGGCGAACTCGCCGGTGCCGATGGCAAAGCTGCCCAATGCCATGGCGGCTTCCATCTTGGCGACGGTGGTTTTGCTGGGAAGAGGGGGGTGTTCCTGGACTGACATCGGGATCCTTACTGAAACATGCTGAAACGTTCAAGGCGGGATCATAGTCAATGTTCGCTTGAAACGTCGAGGAAGCTGGACAGCTTCCTCCGCATCTGCTGGGTTCAGGCAGGTTCTGCTGCCGAGCTTACGAATGCCTCTGGAGCGGCCTGAATGCGAATGGAGTACAAGTGTGCCCCTCAACGCTCCAGATAATGTGTCTGCGCGGCAAAATCGATGAACCGCTTGCTGGCCAGCGACAGGTATTCCCCCGACCGCCAGCACAGGCGGAAGCTCATCAGTTGCGCTGGTCGGAACGGCACCCCGACGATGCCCGGTGTGCGCTGCTGCACCGAGCGTAGCAGGGTCGCCACGCCCATGTTGTCCAGTGCGGCCTGCACCACCAGCGAGACGAAGTTGCTCTGCAGCGCCACCTGATAAGTAATGCCATGTTCGGCGAAGAACGCGTCCAGCAGGTGACGTTGCACGAACGTTCGGTCGAACACCACCATATCGGTATTGCGCAGGTCTTCCGCCGTGAGGAAGGCCTTGCCCGCATAGGCGTGGTCGGGGTGCATGCACGCCAGCATCTCGTCACTGCCCAGCAGGATCGACTCCTTGTCGGGCGGCACGCGCCTGGACTCCAGCAGTGCAAGGTCGATTTCACGCTGTTCCAGGCGGTGGCCAATGTCCTCGGCACTGCCTTCGAACACGGTCATGGCAATGCCTGGGTATAGCTTGCGAAAGGCATTCATCAAGCCGGGCACATAGTGCAGGCCGAACATCGGGGGAATACCCAGACGCACTTCACCGCGTTTCAGGTCGGCCATGTCGCGCAGTTCTTGCCGGGCGACATCCATCTCACGCAGGGCCGATGCAATGCGCGGCAGAAACTGTTCGCCTTCGGCGGTGAGGATCACCTTGCGCGTAGTGCGGTTGAACAGGGTGACCCCCAGTTCTTCTTCCAGCCGGGTTACGGCCATGCTCAGTGCCGGCTGGGCGATGTGCAGGTGCTGCGCGGCTTTGGTGAAGCTGCCCTGGCGCACGATCTCGACGCAGCAGCGCAATGCCTTGAGGTTCATTGAGGCGTTCTACCATTCATAACAAGCTGTGATGCTAAGCATCATAACAATATATTTATTATTATTAACCAGAGGGCCTACGATGCGCGCCACTGAGACATCCTGCAACATCTCAGTCACGCAGTGTCATAACGCTGCAATCCCACAAAGATTTTGAGGTAGTACCCCAAATGGCCAAGGCCGCCGATGTCGTTGTGCAATGCCTGGAAAACGAAGGTGTCGAGTATGTGTTCGGCATTCCCGGTGAAGAAAACCTCGACCTGCTCGAATCCCTGCGCAAGTCGAAGATCAAGCTGGTACTGACCCGTCACGAGCAGTCTGCAGGCTTTATGGCCGCCACCTATGGCCGTCTGACCGGCAAGACCGGCGTCAGCCTGTCGACCCTCGGCCCTGGCGCCACCAACCTGGTTACTGCCAGCGCCTACGCCTACCTGGGCGGCATGCCGATGATGATGATCACCGGCCAGAAGCCGATCAAGAAGTCCAAGCAGGGCCGCTTCCAGATCATCGACGTGTGCGGCATGATGGACCCCATCACCAAGTACACCCACCAGTTCGCCTCGGCCGACAACATCCCGTCGCGCATGCGCGAAGCCTTCCGCCTGGCCGAAGAAGAAAAGCCGGG
>NZ_QJKG01000018.1:0-13526 GCF_003202095.1 Pseudomonas sp. LAIL14HWK12:I1 | reverse complement strand
CACCTGATCCCATCCCGAACTCAGCAGTGAAACGATGCATCGCCGATGGTAGTGTGGGGTTTCCCCATGTGAGAGTAGGTCATCGTCAAGATTCAAACCCAAAGCCCCTGTCTGCACTGCAGACAGGGGCTTTGTCTTTTCCGGGTACCAATACCGTTAGAACTGATAGCTGACCGTGGCGCTGACGTTGCGTTCTTCACCCATGTAGCAGTAGTTCAGGCTGGCACAGGAAGTGATGTAGCTTTCGTTGGTAAGGTTGTTGGCGTTAAGGCGCACATCCACACCCTTGAGCCCCACCTTGCCCAGGTCATAGCCGATCGAGGCGTCGAACAAGGTGTAGGAAGGCACCTTCATGCTGTTTTCCGCATCCACCCAGCTGTACCCCACATACCGCACGCCACCGCCCAACCGCAGGCCATCCAGGGGCCCCTGGTGGATGTTGTAGTCGGCCCACAGCGAGAACATCTGCTTCGGCGCCTGGGTTGGCGAATTGCCTTTGTTGTCCAGGTTGCCCGACACCAGGCTCGGCATCGCCTTGGCGTACTCGATGTCGGTAAAGGTATAGCCACCCAACAGCTTCAAGCTGTCGGTCAGTTGCACATGCGCCTCCAGCTCTAGCCCCTGGGAACGTACTTTACCTACAGGGCGATAGAAGTCTTCGTCAGGCTGCTTGGACGCCAGGTTCTCTTGCTCGATACGGAATACCGATGCGGTAAACAAGTTGTCGCTGCCTGGCGGCTGGTACTTGATGCCAGCCTCCCATTGCGTGCCCTCCGTCGGTGCCAGCGGACGGCCTTCCTGGTCGGACACGGTATTGGGATTGAACGACTCCGAGTAGCTGACATAGGGTGCAATGCCGTTCTCGAACAGATAGAGCACCCCGGCCCGGGTAGTCATTTTGGAGCGCTGATCGCTGACCTTGGTATCGCTGTCGCGATTCTCTTCAGACACCTTCACCCAGTCCTGGCGCAGCCCCAAAGAAAAGCGCCACTGGTCCAGCTCTACCAAGTCCTGCAGGTACACGCCCGTTTGCTGCAAACGCCGCAGGTAGCGGTTCTCGCCCAGTACCTGAAGCTTGCCATTGCCATACTGCGCGCTTCCGGCATCCAACGGGTCGACCGTGCCATAACGCCAAGTGACGTCAGCCTTGCGCCGCTGGTAGTCGGTGCCCAACAGCAGGGTGTGTTTGGCAGCACCCGTGAAGAATTCCGCCTGCAGCATGTTGTCGATGATGTACGAATGCAGGCGCTCGTCGCCGCCGGTGTAGGCACGGTTGAGCATATTGCTGTCGGCGTCCGCCCAACCGGCCGAATACACCTGGTCCATGGATACGTCGGAATCCTGGTAGCGGAAGTTCTGCCGTGCGGTGAACACATCGTTGAAACGATGCTCGAACTGGTAGCTGAAGGACTGCTGTGTGCGCTCGTAGTTGTCGATGCCCGGCTCACCCTCGAAGAAGTGATCCGACAGGCGCAAGCCGTTGCGCTTGTGCAGCATGCCGTCTGCAGGGTTGCCGCCGTGGTAACCACCGTTAGGGTCATGCTGCAGATACGCTTGCAGTGTGAGCGACGTGTCTTCGGTGAAGTCGATGCTGATCGCCGGTGCAATGGCGTAGCGTTCTTCCTTGCTGTGGTCGAACTGTGTGTCGGAAGCATCCGCCAGGCCTGTCAGTCGATAAGCGATACGCTTGTCATCGTCCACAGGGCCGCTGAAATCAAAACCCGTCCCGCGCTGGCCCTGGGTACCAACCGTGGCCTGAACCTGATAGTAGGGGGTAAACAGTGGCTTCTTGGTGGTCAGGGCTACCAGGCCACCCGGTGAGCTTCGCCCGTACAGTACCGAAGACGGCCCCTTGAGAATGTCGATGCGCTCAAGGAAGTACGGGTCCACCTGCATGGTGCTGTAGGTGCCGTTGTCGCCCATGGACTTGAGCCCGTCGACATAGATGTTATCCACAGAGCCGTCGTTGAAGCCGCGCATGGCCACATAGTCGTAGCGGTGGGTCGCACCGTAAGGGTTAGTCAGTACTCCAGGCGTGTAGCGCATGGCCTGGGCAACGGTCTGTGAGCCCTGATCGTCCATCTGCTGGCGGGTAACCACCGACACCGATTGGGAGGTCTCGACCAACGGCATGCTGGTCTTGGTCGCCACCTGGCTGTGGGTGGCGTTGTAGCCCTCCATGCTGCCCAGTGCATTGCCGAGGGTGAAGCTACGGATATCAGTGTCGGGCAATGACAGTGCGGCGCTCTGGCGCTGTGCCTGCAGCACATAGCTACGTCCGTCCTGGCTGACGGCCTCCAGGCCGCTGCCATTGAGCAGTTGGCGCAGGGCCTGATCGTTAGCGTACTGCCCCTGTAGGCCGTTGGACTGCAGGCCATCGGTAAGCTGAGGCGTACTCGACAGGGTAATGCCGGCCTGGCGAGCGAACTGATTGAGCACCTCAGCGAGCTGGCCGGACGGGATTGCGTAGTGATGACTCATTTGGGCCGTTTCAGCTGCTACGGAAAGCTGCGAAGCGGATGCCAGGCCCAAGGCGGTTCCAAACAGGGCAGCCCGGATGGCTTGGCGTAAGCGTACCGATTGCAGGGCAGGTCGAAGATCGCTTGGTTGGAACGTGTGCATTAACAACGGGTTGATAGACATGAAGGGTCCGTTGGAGGGTTGAGGGCAGAAGGGGTCGCTTACTGTCCTAGCCGGACCGGGATTCAAAACCCGCCAGAAATCGATAAGGCCTTATCAGGCCAAGCGCTCTACACGTACCCACCAGCGTGTACGTTGACGAAGCTTCACGGGCAGCGTTTGCGGCAGCAACTGCAGCAGTTGCTCCGGGTCTTCGAGACGGAACACCCCCGACAAGCGCAGATCGGCAACCTCGTCGCTACAGCCCAGATAACCATGACGATAACGGCGGACCTGCGCGAGGAAGTCGGCCAAGCGCATGTCCTGGGTCACGATCAGCCCTTCGGCCCATGCCATCGCATCCATGTCCATGTGTGCGAGCCGGTGCGCGCCTTGAGCATCCAGGCGCCAGTTCTGTCCGCTTTCGATCCACAGCAGCTGGCCATTGCCAGGTCGATGAATCGCGACTTTGCCGTGGCTGACGCTTACGCGCGTACAGTCGCTGTCCTGGTAGGCCACAAAGCGCCCTTCGAATCCTTCCAGCAGGGCGTCACGTGTTTGTACCAGCAAGGAATGCCGAGGGCCGCAGGTGATCATCATCTCCCCGTGCTTCAGGCGGACCAGACGCTGTTGGTCACTGAAGGCCAGGTCCACTGCACTGTGGGTATTGAGTTGCATCAATGAGCCATCGGGCAGCGTGAACGCGCGTCGTTCGCCCGTGCCGGTGGCATAGTCCGAGGCCCATGCACTGACGGCATCGATGTCTTTGGCCAGCCATGTTGCCGACCCCGCCATGACAACGCCGCCGAGTAGCTTCAGCGCCTGCCGCCTGTGCAGGCGTTGCTGGCTGGTTTCCAGGGTTTGCAACGCCAGCCCGGCACCGGGTATGGCACGCAAGTCGAGGTCTTGATGCAGATGTGTAAGCCGTTGCCAGGCTCGCTCGTGTTCGAGCCGAGCATTGCGCCATTGTGCGCATTCCAATTGTAGAGCCGGGTCATGCCCGCTTTCACGAAGCCGTAGCATCCACTGGATGGCCTGCTTGACCACTTTTGCATCAGGGCGTGCGGCGGCCATCGCTTCAGCACTCGTCTTCGTAGCGCAGCACGTAGCAGTGGTAGAGCGCATCGGCAATGTAGCGTTCTACCGTGCGGACGGAGATTCCCATCTGTTCGGCGATGGCCTGGTGCTTCAGCCCCTCGCATTGGGCCAGCAGGAATGCGCGTCGTACCTTGGGTTTGAGGCCGTCGAGCATGCGTGCAATGCGCTCGAGCAACTCCAGCAGCAGCGCGCGGGTTTCTGCAGAGGGAGCCTGCGCTTCCGGTACATGGGCCAGCGCCTCCAGGTAGGCCCTGTGCAGCTCCTCGCGGCGCCAGTGATCGATTACCAGTCCACGCGCGACTGTGCGCAAGAAGGCCCGGGGAGCATTCAGCTGCAACTGCTCACGGCGCTGCAGCAGGCGTACGAAGGTGTCATGGGCAAGGTCTGCGGCATCGGCGGCGTTGCCGAGCTTGCCGCGCAACCAGTTGTGCAACCAACCGTGGTGGTCACTATAGAGCGTTTGCACGCAGTCGTTGCTGGGCATGGAGGAGGGCGCCGGCATCAATGGACATGAATGATAATTAGTCTCATTGTTGGCGGGGCAGGATCAATTTGCAACCCATCAGCTCGCGTCGCCCCCTCAAGCCGGCGACAGATTAACGCCCCAACTGTGTATCCAGGTAATTACGGATTACCCGCGCGCCACTATTGAGGTGCTGTTCCAGCACTGTTACCGCCTCATCGACCAGCTTGTCACTGGCCGCATCCACCAGTGCGTTGTGATCATCCTGGGTGAGTTTGCCCAAGCCCATGGAGGAAAGATGAAAACGCAGGAAGCGTTCTTCTTCGTTCAGTTCGTTCTCGATCAGGCGCAGCAGTTTTTTATTTGGCGCCTTGCTGTACAGCGACATGTGGAACAGGCGGTTCAGGCGGCCAATTTCGGCATGGCGGGTTTCGTTTTCCAGCAGTTGGATATACCCACGGGCGCTGGCGATGTCGCTGGCATCCAGCAGCGGGATGGACTGGCGCAGCGCCTCGCTCTCAAGCAGTACACGAAGGGCATAGGTGTCCACCGCATCCTCGCCGATCAACGGCGCAACCACCGCACCTTTGTGCATTTCCACTTTCAGCAGCGATTGTGCTTCCAGCTGGCGCAGGGCCTCGCGCACGGGCATGCGGCTGACGCCGAACAAGGTGGCGAGTTCTTGCTGGCGCACGGCAGTACCTGGTGGCAAGCGGCCATCGAGAATGGCGGTACGCAGGCGTTCTTCGATCACGCCACGGGCCTGGTGCGGCAACAGCTGCTCGCTGGCCAGCACATTGCTCAATTTGATTTTCTCGGCCACGCGACGTCTGCCTCAACGATGACTAAAGTTGGATCCAATGACACTAGTTACAGCCCATGGGGATTGTCAAACCTGTACCCGTGATGGAACGGGCGCCCCAAAAGCGCGGCTATGGTGGATGAAGTCGCCTGCCAAAGGAAGCGGCCTATAGAAGGTTATAAACAGAAAGTGTAGGCGGGCTGACAAGCGGGTGCATGATTGCAGCGTGCCATTGTCTTTTACTGTGGCAAGCCCCACCATCGCTGCTTTCGACTGATCTGAACAGGGCTTCGCAGTGGCGATATCCTGGGTGCTCAAAACCGTTGTGCGACGTGTCGGCTTTGCCGCGCTGCTGGGCAGTCTGCTGCTGGGCGGCTTGCACGCGGATTGGGATTTTTCCCAGATCAGCCGCAAGTCGCAGGCCCTGTATGGCCCCTTGGGGGCCGGGAAGGGGCGCATCGATGCCTGGCAGAACCTGATGGCTACCCAGAAGCAGGGGGCTGAGCTTGAGCGGCTGCAAGTGGTCAACCGCTTCTTCAACCAGCAATTGCGCTATGTCGAAGACATCGACCTCTGGCATGAGGTCGATTACTGGGCCACACCGGTGCAGGCCTTGATCAAGGGCGCCGGGGACTGCGAAGACTACGCCATCGCCAAATATTTCAGCCTGCGGCGCATGGGCATCCCCAGCGAAAAACTGCGCATCACCTACGTAAAGGCGTTGCGACAGAACCGGGCACATATGGTGCTGACCTATTATTCAAGCCCACAGGCCCAGCCTTTGGTGCTCGATAGCCTGATGGACGCCATCAAGCCGGCCAGCCAGCGTACCGACCTGTTGCCGGTATACGCCTTCAATGGCGAGGGGTTGTGGCTGACGGGCGCCGCGGGCAACAAGAAGGTCGGCGATACCAAGCGGCTGTCACGCTGGCAGGATTTGCTGAAAAAAATGCAGGCCGAAGGGTTCCCGGCCGAGCCTGTTTACTGAAGGAGCACAGATGTCACTGTTCAAACAATTGCTGTTGGCCATTTGCCTGTTCCTGGTGGTCGCCTTCAGTGGCAGTTTCATGGTCAGCCTGGAAAGCTCGCGCAGCCAGTACGTCAACCAGCTGCGCTCGCATGCCCAGGATGCCGCGACCGCATTGGCGCTGTCACTGACGCCTAATATCGACGACCCGGCGATGGTCGAGCTGATGGTCAGTTCGATCTTCGACAGTGGTTACTACTCCAGCATCAAGGTCGTCGACCTGGGTTCCAATGCCGTGCTGGTGGAGCGTCACGCCGAGCCGGACCCTGGCGGTGTACCCCGCTGGTTCGTGAACCTTATCGGCCTGGAGGCTGCCGGCGGGGACGCCATCGTCAGCCGTGGCTGGCAGCAGGCCGCGCGCGTGGAAGTAATCAGCCACCCGATGTTCGCCATTGCCAAGCTCTGGCAAAGCGCTCTGGGCAGCCTGGGCTGGCTGCTGCTGTGCGGTGCGGCCAGTGCCGTGCTCGGTGCCTTGCTGCTGCGCCGCCAGTTGCGGCCGCTGGACTACATGGTCGAGCAATCCCACGCCATTGCCCGTCGCGAATTCCTAAGCCTGCCCGAGTTGCCGCGTACACCGGAGTTGCGCCGCGTGGTGCAGGCAATGAACCAGATGGTCGAGAAGCTCAAGGCCCTGTTCACCGAGCAGGCCGAGCGCAGCGAGCGGCTGCGTGCCGAGTCGTACCAGGACAGTTTGACTGGCCTGTCCAACCGCCGCTATTTCGAGATGCAGTTGAACACCCGGGTGAGCAACCTGGAAGAAGCGCGCGCGGGTTACCTGCTGTTGCTGCGCGTTCAAGGCCTGGCGGGTTTGAACGCCCGCCTGGGTGGCCAGCGCACCGACCAGTTGCTGCAAGCTGTGGGTGAGCAGTTGCGCCGTACCTGTGCCAGTTTCCCGGAAACCAACGACCTGATTTCCCGCAGCCGTGGCGGCGAGTTTGCCGTGCTGGCGCCGGGCATGGTGCATGAGGAAGCGGTACACCTTGCCCAGGCGCTGGAAGCGACGCTGCAGAGCCTGCACGAGACCGGCGCCAGTGATATCGACCCGGTTGCCTGCATCGGCCTTGCGCCGTTCAGCCCCGGTGATGCACCACAGGCGTTGCTCAAGCTTGCCGACGAAGCCCTGGCCCGTGCCGAAAACCAGCCGACGCCAGGCTGGGTGTGCCTTGAACAAGGCGTGGCTGCTGTTGCGGCGGACAGCCAGCACGACTGGCATGAGCGGCTTGACCAAGCCTTTATCAACGGGCATTTCGAACTGTTCTTCCAGCCCGTGGTGGACTCCGGCACGGCACAAGGGGTGTTGCACCACAAAGTGATTTCGCGCTTGAAGGATGGTCAGGGCGAGGCGTTGCCCGCGGGCCGCTTCCTGCCCTGGCTGGAACGCTTTGGCTGGATGCCACGGCTGGATGTGCTGGTGCTGGAGAAAGTGCTGGCGCACTTGCGTGGGCATGACCAGGTGCTGGCGCTGAACCTGTCTGCCGCCACGCTGGCCGACCCCAAGGCCCTGCAGCGCGTCTTCGAGCTGCTGGGCCAGAATACGGCCATGGGGCCTCGGCTGGTGTTTGAAATTGGTGAGGAGCAGTTGCCTGAGCAGGCGGCCCTGGAACACCTGACCCGGCGCCTGCACGCGCTTGGCTTTGGTCTGGCGCTGCAGCGTTTCGGTGGCCGCTTCAGCATGATCGGCAACCTGGCGCACCTGGGCCTGGCGTACCTGAAAATCGATGGCAGCTATATCCGCAACATCGACCAAGAGCAGCACAAGCGTCTGTTTATCGAAGCGATCCAGCGCGCGGCACACAGCATCGACCTGCCTTTGATTGCCGAGCGGGTCGAGACGGAAGGGGAGCGGCGGGTGTTGAAGGATATGGGTGTAGGCGGGATTCAGGGGCAGCTGGTTGGCGAACCTGCGCCCTGGCGTTAACTGAACCCGATCCCCTGTAGGAGCGGCACAAGGCCGCTCCTACAAAGAGCCGCGCAGACTTGCTATCACCGCTCGCGCAGCGCTTCCGAACGCGCCTTCATGATCGGCTTGAGCAGGTAGCTCATGATGGTCTTCTTGCCGGTCATGATATCCACCGTGGCCACCATCCCCGGAATGATCAGCAGCGGTTTCTCGTCAGTCCCCAGGTGGCTGCGATCGGTGCGCAGCTTGATCAGGTAATACGTGGTCTTCTTGTCTTCATCGGTGATGGTGTCTGCACCGATCTGTTCCAGCTTGGCCTTGAGCCCGCCGTAGATGGTGTAGTCATAGGCCGTGAACTTCACCGTCGCTTCCTGGCCTGGGTGCAGGAAGGCGATGTCCTTGGGCAGGATTTTCGCTTCGATGACCAGCGTGTCGTCCAGTGGCACGATCTCGACGATGTCGCTGCCTGGCTGGATTACCCCGCCAATGGTGTTCACCAGCAGCTGCTTGACGATACCGCGCACCGGTGAAGTGACCATGGTACGGTGTACCCGGTCGTCCAGTGCCTTACTGGTGGCGGTCGCCTTGTTCAGCTCGGTGCGTGCCTCGTTCAGCTGGGTCAATGCTTCGCTGCGGAACTTGCCACGGGTCTCTTCGATCTTGCTCTGTACCTCGCGGATGGCGGCCTCGGCACGCGGGATGGCCAGTGCGGTGGAGTCAAGCTGGCCGCGGTTTTCAACTTCGGCACGGCGCAGGCGCAGCACTTCTACCTGGGAAATCGCACCGGTTGCCACCAGCGGTTCGGACATGCCGATTTCCTTGCGCAGCAGCTCAAGGCTGTTGGCGTACTGGGCGCGTTTGGAGCTGTATTCACGCAGTTCCTGCTGGCGCTGGACCAGTTGCTGCTGCAGGCCGCCAATTTCGTCCTGCAGTTGCTGGCGCCGGCTCTGGTATAGCGACTCTTCACTGGCTGCCTGGCTGGGTGCGGCTTTGCGCAGTGCTTCGTCGATCTTGAGCGGGCTGTCCTGAACTTCCGCACTCAGTCGTTCGACCCGCAGGGCCATGGCCAGGCGATCTGCCTCGGTTTCACCGACGTTGGACGCGAAACGGGTTTCGTCCAGGCGCAGCAGCGGCTGGCCCACTTCTACGATCTGCCCTTCCTTGGCGAAGATCTCGGCGACGATGCCGCCTTCCAGGTTCTGGATCTTCTGCACCTTGGAAGACGGGATAGCCTTGCCTTCGCCCCGCGTGACCTCATCGATGGGCGCAACGCTGGCCCATACGATCATGAACACGAAGAACAGGATCACGCCCCAGATGGTCAGCCGTACCACCCTTGGCGCATCCTCGATCAGGGCTTTGTTCACCTCTGGCAGCGGCTGGCCGCCCAGTGAGTCGGAGCCCTTGAAATAGCGCCTCAGGCCATCCTTGAATTGCCCCATATCCAGCTTATGCAACACTGATCTGCCCCTTCTTCAGCGCATCCATGACCGCGGCTTTCGGGCCGTCGGCGACTATCTGTCCGCGATCGATCACGATCAGTCGGTCCACCAGCGACAGCAGCGAGGCACGGTGCGTGACCAACAGCACCGTCTTGCCCTCCACCACGGCTTGCAGGCGCTGTTTCAGGCGTTCTTCGCCCGTGTTGTCCATGGCGCTGGTCGGCTCATCCAGCAGCAGGAGCTGCGGGTTGAGCAGCAGCGCACGCCCCAGGGCAACGTTCTGCCGCTGGCCGCCGGACAGGTTCTGCCCGCGCTCCCCCACTTGCAGCTCGTAGCCGTCCGGGTGCAGGCGGGCGAATTCATGCACGCCTGCCAGCTCGGCAGCTTGCAGGATCAGTTCGTCCTCGATGTAGCGGGCACCGCTGACCAGGTTGTCGCGCAGCGTGCCAGCCAGCAGCTGGATGTCCTGCGGTACATAGCCGATGTTGTGGCGCAGTTCGCTGACGTCGATCTGGCGAATGTCCACACCATCGACCAGCAGTGAGCCGCCATTGGCCTCGTACAGGCCAACGATGAGCTTGGCCAGCGAGCTCTTGCCCGAGCCGCTGCGGCCAATGATGCCGACCTTCTCACCGGGGCGGATGGTCAGGTTGATGTTCTTCAGGGCCAGGTTCTGCTGGTTGGGATAGGTAAAATCGACCCCGCGGAACTCGACGCTACCCTGCAGCACCTTGCGGCTCAGCGGGCGCTCTTCGAAGTTGCGCTCTTGCGGCAGCTCCATCATATGGTCGGTGGAAACCATGGTCACCTTGGCCTGCTGGTAGCGGGCGAGCAGGCCGTTCAGCTGGCCCAGTGGGCCGAGCGCGCGGCCGCTGAGCATGTAGCAGGCCACCAGGCCACCCATGCTCAGGTTGCCATCGATGATCAGGTACACGCCGACGCAGATCATCGCCACGCCTGCCAGTTGCTGGATCAGCAGGGTGATGTTCATCGCCAGGCTAGACAGCACCTTCACCCTCAGCTCCAGGCGGCTGAGCGTACCGAGGGTCTGCTCCCACATGTACTGGCGTTCGCTCTCGGCGTTGTTGACCTTCACCGCATCCAGGCCGGCCAGGGTCTCGATCAGGCTGGACTGGCGCTCCGAGGCCAGGGCCATGGTCCGTTCCATGGTCGCCATCAGCGGCCGCTGCAGGGCGTAGCCGATGCCCAGGGCCAGTGGGAAGGCGATGACCGGGATCCATACAAGGTGCCCGCCAATGATGGCGATGACGACCAGGATCAGAATGGTGAAAGGCAGGTCGATCAGGCTGGTAAGCGTCAGCGACGCGAGGAAGTCGCGCAGGCCCTGGAACTCGTGAATGTTCTGGGCAAAGCTGCCCACCCGTGCCGGCCGGTACTTCATCGACATGCCGACGATGCGTTCGAACAGCGTTGCTGAAATGATCAGGTCGGTTTTCTTGCCGGCAAGGTCCAGGCACAGGCCGCGTAGGCCTTTTAGGATCAGGTCGAAAATGTAGGCGCCGGCGATGCCGACGGCCAGCACCCAAAGTGTCGACGTAGCCTGGTTAGGTACCACGCGGTCATACACGTTCATCACGAACAACGGCGCGGCCAAGGCAATCAGGTTGATCACCAGGCTGGCGGCGATGGCATCGATATAAAGCCACTTGCTGCGCAGCAGTGTGTCGCGGAACCACGACTTCGCCCGTGGGATCAGGTTGCCGTGGTTGACGTCGAACTTGTGTTGCGGTTGGGCAAAGAACACCCGGCCGCTGTAGTCGCTTTGCAGGGCTTCGCGGCTGACATGCACCTCACCACCGTCGCTCTCGCTGAGCAGCAGGCGTGCGGTATCTTCATTTTCCCAGCCCAGCAGGACGGCGCTGCGGCCTTCCTTGAGCAGCAACATGGCCGGCATGGCGATGCTCGGGATCTGCTCCAGCTTGCGTTGCAGCAGCCGCCCTTGCAGACCCGCCCGGGCGGCGGCGCGGGGCAGCAGCTCGGGGCTCAGACGCTGGGCGGGCAGCGGCAGGCCCGTGGTCAGCATGACCCGGCTGGCGGGTTTCTGGTGCAAGACACACAGGCTCAGCAGACTATCCAGCAAGGGATCGTCATGCTGACTGCGTGGATCGTGGCTGAGTTGGACTCGACTGACTTCAGATTCCACGCGGCGCTCTCTTCATCCTTGTGGTGGGTGGGGTGGGTGTGCCGCCATTCAGGTCTATCGGCTCACCCTGACGTTCAATGGTGCTGCAAAAAAGCTGGCCAATGGTCGCCTTGAATCGATACTGAGTAAACAATTCTACGTCGATATTGCTACTGCATAGGCGCTGCCATGCAGTGACTGTTTCATTTCTGATCCTGTTGGGGGTCCGTTTCATGTGCAGCATAGCCTGCCACCCAGACAACGCCGTTTGGGTGAGTGATCGGCTCGCGGGCTTGTCAGTAAACAGGCGCTAATTTGTTGACGTTTAAAAGCGGGCAGATCATTAAAATTCATCGCGCGAAGTGTGTTTGCTCGTTGAACCGTGGTTCTGTAATCACCGATGGTTTGCCATCATTCTCATGCCAGTATTCGCGTGCGGGTTCGCTATCTGTTTGATCTGCGGTAAATCGTTGTTGGTGGCCGCGATCAGTAGCAGGCTTGGTTGGCAAGGGCATGAGTGCGGCCCTGATTCTGCCTGGGTTTCAAACCTTTTTCCGGGCGACTTCAGGCAAGGTTTGTGCTTGTAAACGCGCACGTGCCTGGGGCAACGAAAGTGACCAGAATGTTGACGCCAACGACCTTGACGGTGGCCGATGGACGGTGCTTCTAAAGTGTGTAATGGCGTCTGCCCGTATGTGGAAAAGGCTACTGAACTTAACGGCCAGCGCATTTTTGATGATGTACGACATTGGTCCTCGGCAAACGGTTGGCTAAGGTACAAATATCAATGTGACATTACATTGCCGATTGTTTAGGATGGCCTGTATAAGGTCAATACTTTGGCAGTATTACGGTTTCAAAAAGTTATAGACGGAATGTTGACGCAAGAAAGCGTCAAGAGATCATCGACATAAGTTCCGCCTGAAGTGGCTTGCAGTGCCGCTCTGGCAGGGAAGTACCCATCGGGTCACACGGAGAGTCCAATGAGCAGCGTTGTAGCCATCGTCAAAAGCATTGTCGGCCAGGTTATTGCGGTATCCCCAGAGGGCATTCGTCGTGTGCTCATCGAGGGGGACCGCCTGTTGGCAGGTGAGGAAGTGCTCACTGGCCCGGGCGGGGCAGTGACTCTGGAGCTGGCCGATGGCCGTCTGCTTGACTTGGGCCGTGACAGCCAGTGGAGCGCCGATACGCCTGACAGCAGCACCGACCTGAGCCAGGCGACCGCACAGGCCGCGCCGTCGGTGGAAGAACTGCAGCAGGCGATCGCTGCGGGTGTCGACCCGACTACCGAGCTTGAAGCTACCGCAGCCGGTCCGTCGGCCGCAGGCGGTGGTGGCGCGCTGGGTGGTGGTCACAGCTTCGTGATGCTCGAAGAAACGGCGGGCCGGGTCGACCCCACCGTTGGATTCCCCACTGAAGGGCTGGGCTTTGCAGCCACGCTGGACAGTGAAGAAGTCGGCCTGCTGGGTGACACCAACAACAACCTGGTGACCACGCCGACGACGGACACCAACGTTGCTACCGACCTGATCCTTGGCGCCACTCCTTCCATCAGCGAAGCGGGTGGCGTAATTGTTTATACCGCCACGGTTGGACAGGCACCGACTACCAACCTGGTCATTACCCTGTCCAATGGCGCCGTGATCGTCATTCCGGCCGGGCAGACCAGCGGTAGTGTCAATGTCGTGGTCCCGGCGAACGATACACCGTATATCGACGGTGGGCAGATCTCGGCAACTGTCACCGGTGCAACCGGTGGCGGCGGTTTGACGGTGACATTGCCGCAAACGCCGGCGGTTACCCAAGTGACCGATACCATCGATACGACGACTGCGACACTGACTGCTTCGCCAAGCGTTACTGAAGGCGGCGTCATCACTTACACCGTAACCCTGAGCAACCCTGCCCAGACTCCGGTGACCGTGACCCTGTCCAATGGCCAGACCATCACCGTTGAGGCCGGCAAGACCCAGGGCAGCGTTGATTTCCAGACGCCTGCGAACGACGTTTACAACAACGGCTCGACCGTCAG
>NZ_QJKG01000017.1:0-15129 GCF_003202095.1 Pseudomonas sp. LAIL14HWK12:I1 | reverse complement strand
AAGCTGTCCGGTGACCTGAAAGTGCCGGAAGACCAGGTCAAGTCGCTGCTGCTGGTGCAGCCGGGCCAGGTGTTCTCGCGCAAGGTGATGACCACCACATCCGATCTGATCACCCGCCGCCTGGGTAACGAAGGCTATACCTTCGCCAACGTCAACGGCGTGCCACAGCCGAACGATCAGGACCACACGGTCGACATCATGTTCGTGGTCGACCCGGGCAAGCGTGCCTACGTCAACCGTATCAACTACCGCGGCAACACCAAGACCGAAGACGAAGTGCTGCGTCGCGAAATGCGCCAGATGGAAGGTGGCTGGGCCTCGACCTACCTGATCGACCAGTCCAAGACCCGTCTGGAGCGCCTGGGCTTCTTCAAGGAAGTCAACGTAGAAACCCCGCCGGTGCCAGGCACCGACGACCAGGTCGACGTCAACTACAGCGTCGAAGAGCAGGCCTCCGGTTCGATCACCGCCAGCGTCGGTTTCGCCCAGAGCGCCGGCCTGATCCTCGGTGGTTCGATCAGCCAGAGCAACTTCCTCGGTACCGGTAACAAGGTGTCGATCGGCCTGACCCGCAGCGAATACCAGACCAAGTACAACTTCGGCTTCACCGACCCCTACTTCACCGCCGACGGCGTCAGCCTGGGCTACAACGCCTTCTACAGCAGCACCGACTACAGCGATTACTACGACGATGGTGTTTCTTACTATGCAATCAACAGCTACGGCGCCGGGGTCAGCTTTGGCTACCCGATCAACGAAACATCGCGCCTGACCTATGGACTGACCCTGCAACACGACGACATCTCGCCCGGCACCTACAGCGCCGACGAGATCTACGACTTCATCGCCCGGGAAGGCAAGAGCTTCAACAACCTCAAAGCGTCGATCGGCTGGTCTGAATCCACCCTCAACAAAGGCGTGCTGGCCACCCGTGGCCACTCGCAAAGCCTGACGCTGATGGCCACCACCCCTGGTAGCGACCTGTCGTTCTACAAACTGGACTATAACGGCCAGACCTACCTGCCGGTGACCGCCAAAACCGCGCTGCGCCTGCACGCCAGCCTGGGCTACGGCAACGGTCACGGCTCCACCGATGGCCTGCCGTTCTACGAAAGCTACACCGCAGGTGGGCTGGGTTCGGTGCGCGGCTTCAAGGACGGTGGCCTCGGCCCGCGCAACACGCCGGCCACCGGCACCTATGCCAGCGCCGGCCAAGCCTATTACTCCGACCGCGATACCGATGTGCTAGGGGGCAATATCCTGATTACCGGTGGCGCCGAGTACATCTTCCCGTTGCCGTTCGTGAAGGACCAGAGCCAGCTGCGCAGTTCGGTGTTCGTCGATGCAGGCAACGTGTATGCCGACACCTGCTATCTGTCGACCACCCAGGGCTGCGGCAGCGTGGACCTGGCGCAGATGGCCGTGTCGCTGGGGGTTGGCGTGACCTGGTACAGCCCGGTGGGGCCGCTGAGCTTCAGCCTGGCGGCACCGCTGAAGAAACCGGACAACGCAGAAACGCAGATCTTCCAGTTCTCGCTGGGGCAGACCTTCTGAGCACCGACATTACCTGCTTTTACCCCTGCTTAACCCAAGTTGACAGTCACCTTGCCTAAGCTGGGCGGCATTCGAACGCCGCCCAGCAGGACACGCCCATGCCACCTTTCACACCTTGCTTGCCCAACGCATTGCGACACGATGAAGTCCCGCTCGCGCTACTCGATCTGGTCCAGCAGCGCCTGGCCAACCTGCTCGGCCCGCGTTTCACGGTGGTCCTGGGCGGCAGTGGCAACGGTGCCGGGGTCAGCCACTACCACCTGGCCATCCAGCACAACCAGAGCGGCGTTTCACTGGAAGACTATGGCGACGTCGGCGCCGGTTTCATCGAGCGCCTGCTGCGCATGGGCACCCAGGTCAGGGACATGCTCGACTCAGCCACGTTCAACCATATGGCCAGCGACGACCCAGGCCGACCCTTGGTCTGGCTCCGCGAGCTGGCCAGCCCCGGGGAAACCATTACAATGCGCACCCCATCCTGAAATATGTTTTTCTCATGAAATCACTGCTTTACGCCGTAACCTTACTGTTTTCCTTTACCCTGCCTGCCTTGGCCAACCCGCCGGCAACCTTCAGCGAAGCCAAGGTGGTGGCCAAGCAGAAGGTGTACCTGGACCAGGCCAGCAGCGCCATGGGCGACCTGTACTGCGGTTGCAAGTGGACCTGGGTGGGCAAGTCCGGTGGGCGCATCGATGCGGCCTCGTGTGGTTACCAGACCCGCAAGCAGCAGAACCGCGCCGAGCGTACCGAGTGGGAACACATCGTGCCCGCCTACACCTTCGGCAACCAGCGTCAGTGCTGGAAAAACGGCGGCCGCGAGCACTGCGTGGACAACGACCCGGTGTTCCGTGCCATGGAGGCCGATCTGTTCAACCTGTACCCGGCAGTGGGCGAGGTGAATGGTGACCGCAGCAACTTCAACTACGGCATGGTTGCCGGCAATGCCGGCGAATATGGCCAGTGCACCACCAAGGTCGATTTCGTCCAGCGCGCTGCAGAGCCGCGTGATGAAGTTAAAGGCCTGGTGGCGCGTACCACGTTCTACATGTTCGACCGATACCAACTGAGCATGTCGCGCCAGCAGCAACAGCTGTTGATGGCGTGGGACAAGCAGCACCCGGTGTCGGCCTGGGAAAAAGAACGCGACCGCCGTATTGCCGCGATCATGGGCCATGCCAACCCGTTCGTGAGTGGCGAACGCAAATGGACTGCCGACTACAAGCCGGCTGGCAGTGGTGTGGTGCAAGCGGTGCCGGTGAAAGCGACCAAGGCGCAGGCCAACCCGAGCCTGGCCAGCGCCGCGCCGGTCGGGGCTGTGCTTGGCAACCGCAACAGCCATGTTTATCACCTGTCTGTTGGCTGCCCGGGCTACAACCAGGTAGCAGCGAAGAACCAGGTGACCTTCGCCACCGAGGGTGAGGCTCAAGCTGCGGGCTATCGCAAAGCCGGTAACTGCCGATAAGTGCCCGCTCAGCTGCACCGCAAAGGGGCCGTATGGCGGCCCCTTGCTCTCACGACCTGCACACCTCATTCACCAGATTCGCCGGCCGTTCGCCGGCCAGCGCGCTGAGCAGGTTGTCTACCGCGCAGCGCGCCATGGCCTGGCGTGTCTCCTGGGTCGCCGAGCCGATGTGGGGGGTCGCTACCACGTTATCCAGCTGCAACAGCGGCGAGTCTGTGGACAGCGGCTCCTGCACGAATACATCCAGCCCCGCACCCCGTATGCGCTTGGCCCGCAGCGCATCGACCAGCGCAGGCTCATCCACCACGCGCCCACGCGAGATGTTCACCAGGATCGCCTCAGGTTTCATCAGCGCCAGCTCTCGTGCGCCAATCAGGCCTTCGGTGCTGGCACTCAGCGGCACGGTCAGGCACGTGAAATCCGCCTGCTGCAACAATTCATCCAGGCTGCACTGGCGCGCGGCGTAGCGCGCCTCCACCTCGGGCTTGGGCCGCTGGCTGTGGTAAAGCACGCGCATCCCGAAGCCGGCAGCCGCTCGCCGGGCCAAGGCCTCGCCGATGCGGCCCATGCCGACGATGCCCAGCGTCTTGCCATGCACGTCACAGCCAAAATGCGCCGGGCCCAGGTTGGCCTGCCAGTGCCCGTCGCGTACCCAGTTCGCCAATTCCACTACCCGCCTGGCAGTGGCCAGGATCAAGGCAAAACCCGTGTCGGCAGTGGTTTCGGTCAGCACGTCGGGCGTGTTGGTCAGCATCACGCCGCGTTGGCTGAGCTCGGCAATGTCATAGTTGTCCACGCCGACCGAAACGCTGGACACCACTTCCAGCTGTGGCGCCAGATCGAGCAGGCTGGCATCCAGGCGCAGGCTGGCACCCAGCAAGCCATGGGCGCCCGGCAACGCGTCGCGCAGGCGGGCCAGGCCATCGGGCCGGGCGGTATCCACCCAGGTGACCTCTACGCGGTCTTGCAGGCGGGTCATCAAGTCGTCAGACAGGCGTTTATACAGGACGATTCGCTTCTTCATTGCAGGTTTCCTAAGGGTTCATGGCCAGCCGCGTGCTGTTGCGCTTGGCCCGGCCAGATGTCTGTGACGTATTGAGTGCGGCGGTAAGCGCCACGGCGGTCAGCAACGCGCCGCACATGAACAGGTAAGAAGCGCCCGGCCCGCCAGTGGCGCCATTGAGGTAGCCCACCAGCCACGAACCGCCGAACGAACCCAGCGCGCCCATGCTGTTGATCAGCGCCATGGCCCCGCCTGCGACGTTGGCCGGCAGGATCTCGGGCACGATCGCGAAGAACGGGCCATAGGGTGCATACATGCAGGCGCCGGCCAGCACCAGCAGCGCGTACGACAACCAGAAATGCTCGCTGCCCAAGGCGTACGAGCCATAGAACGCCACTGCGGCCACCAGCAGCGGCGGCCAGACGAAGCGCTTGCGCTTTTGCAGGCGGTCGGAGGCCCAGGACACGCCCACCATCGCCAGTACCGCCGCCAGGTAAGGCACCGAGGCCAGCCAGCCGGCCTGCACGATATCGACATTGGCCGCCTGCTTTAGGATCGACGGCAGCCACAGCACGAAGCCATAGACGCCGATGCTCCAGCAGAAGTACTGCAGCGCCAGGATGATCACCTGCGGCGAACGGAACGCCTCGCGGTAGTTCTTCACAGGCTTGATGCCCTGCTGCTCGGCAGCCAGCGCCTGCTGCAGGGCTTCTTTTTCCTGCTCGCTCAGCCAGTTCACCTGGGCCGGGCGGTCGTCGACCAAGCGCCACCAGAAGAACGCCCAGATGACGGCTGGCAGGCCTTCGATGATGAACATCCAGCGCCAGTCGTAATGCTTGATGAGGTAACCCGACACCACCGACATCCACAGAATGGTCACCGGGTTGCCCAGCATCAGGAAGGTATTGGCACGCGAACGCTCGGCACGGGTGAACCAATGGCACAGGTACACCAGCATCGCCGGCATGACGGCGGCCTCCACCACCCCGAGCAGGAAGCGGATGCCAATCAGCATGTAGACGTTGCTGACCATGCCCGTGAGTGTGGCAAGGCCACCCCAGAGGATCAGGCAGACGAAAATCAGCTTCTTCACGCTGCGCTTTTCGGCGTAGATGGCGCCAGGCACCTGGAAGAAGAAGTAGCCGAGGAAGAACAGTGCGCCCAGCAGCGAAGACAGCACCGGGGTGATATGCAGGTCTTCGGCCATGCCGGACGCTGCAGCGAAACCGTAATTGGCGCGGTCCAGATACGCCAGGCTGTAAGTGACGAACACAATCGGGATGATGTACCACCAGCGGCGAGGTGCCAGGCTTTGGCTTTGCATGGTTTGTTTCTCCTGAGCTTGTTGTTTTTGTTGCAACAGGTGATTCGGGGTCAAGGGGTCACGCGCTTCTGCGCAGGTCGAAGGCCTCCAGCTCGTGGCGCAGCGGCAGCCCTTCCATGTCGCCTCGTGACTGCACGGCACGGCTGCCGCACCAGTTGCCGCGCGCCACCGCCTCGGCCACTGCACGGCCCTCCAGCAACGCGCTGAGCACGCCGACGGCGAAGGCATCACCGGCGCCGACGGTGTCCACGACACGGCTGACGGGCACGGCTGCTACCTGGCCTTCCCCATTGGCACTGCGCAAGTAGGCACCGGCGTCACCCAGCTTGATCACCACCAACTCAACCCCTCGGTCGAGGTAGAACGCGGCGATGTCTGCCGGGGTGTGCCGGCCGGTCAGCAACCGGCCCTCTTCCAGGCCCGGTAAAACCCAGTCGGCCTTGACCGCCAGGGCATTGATTTCGCGCACCATGCTGGTTTGATCAGGCCATAACGAGGGGCGCAGGTTGGGGTCGAACGAGATGCTGCGACCGGCTGCACGCATGGCGTCGACCAACGTGTGTGACAGGGCCCGGCAGCTATCCGACAGCGCCAGCGGAATGCCAGTGGCGTGCAGGTGCCGCGCTTGCAACAGGTCTGCACGCAGCAGTTGGGGTGACAACTTGCTGGCCGCCGAACCACGGCGGAAGTACTCCACAGCCGGGTCGCTGCCGTCATCGCAGCGGGCCTTGAGCTGAAAGCCCGTGGGGCAGTGGGTATCCACTTCGACACCAGAACAGTCCAGGCCTTCGCGTTGCAGGCTGTCGAGCACGAAACGGCCCAGTGAATCGTCACCGACCCGGCTCAACCAGCGCACCTTGAACCCCAGCCGCGCCAGGCCGATCGCCACATTACTGTCGGCGCCGGCAATGCGCTTGCCAAACTGGCCGACACTGGCCAGGTCGCCGGTTTGCTCGGCAACGAACATGGCCATGGTTTCACCAAAACACAGCACGTCATGCTCATGCATGGGCCACCTCCTCCCCCAGCGCAGACAGGCTACGCACCTGGGCACGGGTCAGCGCCAGCAGGTCGTCGCCCACCAGGGGGTACTCGACAGCGCGCACCACGCCGGGGGCGAACTCGGCCATCAGCGTTGCCCACGCTTGCAGGTCAGCTGCTTGCGGCGGTATGGCAACCCGTCGGCCATCGGCCCGGCGCTCCACAGCCTTGCAATGCACATAGCGCACCCAGCGGCCCAGTTGACGCGCGGCTTGCCTCGCAGACTCGTCTTGCCATTGCCAGTTGCCAATATCGAAGGTCATGCCCAGGCGCAGCTTAAGCGGGTCGGCATGCCGGAAGAACTGCAGCAGCGGTTCGATCCTGCCACCGTGTTCAGTCTGGTCGTTTTCCACCAGCAACAGCGGCCCCTGTGCGGGCAGTAGCGCTGCCAGGGCGGTGACATCGCAACGCTCGTTGAAGTGCCCCAAGGACACCTTGAGCGCTACCGCGCCAAACGCGCGGGCGAGCTCCAGCTTCTGCACCACAAGTGGGTCAGGTACGCCTTGCGCGGTCCACAACTCCAGGGGTGTCGAGTACAGGCATTCCAGGCGCAATGCGGCAATGACAGCACCCAGCGCTGTCGCGTCCGGCGCACTGGCAAACAGTTCTTCGCGCAACTCCACACGGCTAACGCCAGCGGCGGCCAGCAGGTCAAGGAACTGCTCCTGACCACGTTGCCGCACGAAGTCGGCGCCGTAGCTGGAGAGGCTGATGGAAACGGGGTTCGTGTTCATTGTTCTTGTCCTTATGAAACCGGTTTCATTTTTAATCGACAGCAGCAGGCGCCAGCCTGCCGTTGCTTATTGGGGTTGGGTTGAGCCTCGGATGATCAGCTCGGCCTTGAAGTCGATGCGCCGGGCCGCCCCGCTGTTGCCGCGCAGGCGGCCAAGCAGGCTTTCGAAAGCCGCCACACCGATACGCTCGGTGGGTTGCGCCAGTGCAGTGATGCCTTTACCGACCAAGGGGTACCAGTCAAGGTCGTCGAGGGCGATCAACCCGACGTCGGCAAACAGGTTGCGCCCTGCTTCGTGCAAGGCCCGGGTCACCGCCAAGGTTGCAACGCCGTTGAAGGTGAAGATGGCTTGCGGGCCATGGCCACGGCTGGCCAGGAATGACGCCAGCTGCCCCTCCAGCCCGGTGCCGATTTCCAGCACCTGCTGGCGCATGCCGGCCCGACGGCTGACCGACGTGCCGAATGCCTGCACCCGCTCCAGGCGTGAGCTGGTGCCATCGAGGGGTTCGCTGACCGCCAGGATATCGCGGTAGCCCTGTGCCTGCAGGTGGTCGAGGGCCTGCTCGACCGCATCGGCATTGTCCAGCCCAACCAGGTCGACATTCAGCTCGGGCAATTGCCGATCGACCAGCACCATGGGAATGTCACGCTGCAGGTTGAGCAACTCGCCGGGGTGATGACCAAGGGTGTTCACGATCAGCCCTTCGACGTTGTAGCTCTGCAGGGCCACCAGGTGATGACGCTCCTGCTCGTCGTCGCGGTTGGTGTTGCACACCACCAGGCTGTAACCGTGTTGACGGCAGGCGGTTTCCACGCCATGCATCACGGCCACTGAGTAGGGGTTGAGAATATCGGCTACCAGCATGCCGATCAGTCGCGTCTGGCCGCGCTTGAGGCCACGGGCCATCTGGTTGGGGCGATAGCCAAGCCGTTCGATGACGTCTTCCAGGCGCTTGGCCGTGGCTTCGGCCAGCAACTGGCGATCACCACCGATGTAACGGGAAACGGTGGCTTTGGAAACGCCAGCGACACGCGCTACTTCGCTGATGGTGACCCGTTCGCGGGCATGGGCAGGCGCGTCGGTCATGGGCAGTCCTTATGATTGTTGTGATAGCGATGAAACCGGTTTCAATACAGCAAAACTGCGGCAGTTCGTCAACCTTCCACTGGTCGGGAATGTGGAAATAACATGATATTCGAGGTTAGATAAGCAAATTAAATGATTGATGCAAATACAATTTCAACCAAAAAACTGTGAGAGCGGGTTCACCCGCGAATGCGGCGGTAGATTCGACATCGCATTCGCGGGTAAACCCGCTCCCATAGAGGATCAGGGTGCAGCTGGAGAAGTCAGCGAAGCGACTTCACATCACCGGCCGTGACGGCGCTTCCCTGGTTGCCCCAGCTGCTCCTGATGAAGTTCACCACCTCGGCAACCTCCTGGTCGCTCAGACGCCATCCAAACGCCGGCATGGTGAAATTCGAAGGCGCCGTGTGCGTCGCCGGTACCGTGCCCCCTGCCAGCACCACATGGATCAGCGACGTGGCATCCGCCGTCTGCACCACCGGGTTGCCGGCCAAAGCCGGGAACGCGCGGGTGTAACCCTGGCCGTCGGTACGGTGGCAGGCCGCGCAATTGTCGATGTACACCGCCGCCCCTGGCTTGCTGTCATCGCCCTTCCACAGCGCATCCGCCACCTGCTTGTCGTAGACGTGTGGCCGGTCTTCAGGGTTGCTCGGCGGCAGGGTCTTCAGGTAACGGGCGATCGCGGTCAGGTCGGCATCACTCAGGTGCTGCATGCTGTGCTCGACCACGTCGCTCATGCCACCGAACACGGCGCTGCGATCACTGCGCCCAGTCTTGAGAAACTGCACCAGCTGCGCTTCGCTCCAGCTGCCCAGGCCGTCCTTGTGGTCACCACGCAGGTTCTTGGCAATCCAGCCTTCCAGCGGAGCGCTGCCGGCCAGAAACTGCTCACCCTCTGCCGGGCTAAGCGCCTTTTCCTGCATGGTCAGCGCCCGCGGCGTATGGCAGGCACCACAATGGCCAAGGCCCTCGACCAGGTACGCACCACGGTTTACCACCGGGTCGGCAGCAGCCGTTGCCTGCCAAGGCTTGGCCTCTGGCGCGAAAAGGCCGCGCCAGACAGCCAGCGGCCAACGCATGCTCAGCGGCCAGGGGATGTCGCTGGCCTTGTTCGCCTGTTCGACGGGCGCCACGCCCTTCATGAAGTAGGCGTACAGCGCCTGCATGTCCTGCTCGCTGACGCGCGCGTAAGACGGGTATGGCATGGCTGGGTACAGGGTGCTGCCGTCCTTGCGGATGCCCTTGCGCACGGCCTGGTCGAAGTCTTCGAAGCTGTACTGGCCAATGCCGCTGGCAGCCGGGGTGATGTTGGTGGAGTACACCGTGCCGATCGGCGTTTCCATCGGCAGCCCACCGGCAAAGGGCTGGCCGTTCTTGGCGGTATGGCAGGCCACACAGTCACCGGCACGGGCCAGGTACTCCCCCTGGCGCACCTGGGCATCATCATTCGCGGTGGCTTGTACAGCCGTCGTGGCCCCCAGCAGCAGGGTTGCGATCAACATTGTCTTCATGCTCATCGCTCCTCAAGCCTGGACCAGCGGACCGGGGTTTTTCAGGTACTGCTCGCGGATGGCGCGGGCCGACCAGTAGGTCAACGCGGCCACCAGCCCGGTCGGGTTGTACCCCAGGCCCTGAGGGAACGCCGAAGCGCCCGGGACAAACACGTTATGCACGTCCCAGCTTTGCAGGTAACGGTTCAGTGCGCTGGTCTTGGGGTCGGTGCCCATGATCGCGCCGCCGTTCAGGTGGGTGGTCTGGTAGCTGGCGGTGTTGAAGTGGTCCTTGACCTTCTTGCCCAGTACCGCGATGGACTTGGGGTTCATCGCCTGGGCGATCTTGCTCAGCTTGTCGACCATGAACTGGTTCATCCTGATGTCGTTTTCCTGCCAGTCAAAGGTCATGCGCAGCAGCGGCTGGCCATAGGCGTCGCGATAAGTCGGGTCCAGGTCCAGGTAATTGCCACGGTACGACTGGTGGGCGCCATGGGCGTCCATCGATACCTGATGGGTGTAGTAGTCGGCTGTGGCTTTCTTCCAGGCGCTGCCCCAGGCTGGCGTGCCCGGCGGGTTGGCGGTGCCGGCAATCGGCCGGCTGCCCGCCTGGTTCACCCACATCGGTGAGCCGCCGACGAAGCCGTGCGGGCCATGGTCGAAGTTGTCGGCGTTGAAATCGTCGATGGCGATGCCGTTGCCGCCCGCGCCGATGAAGTTGTTGGTGTAGGTGTCCTTGTCGAAGAACGCCTTGACCGTGCCCATGTTCTGATAGGCAAAGTTCCGCCCCACCACGCCTTCGTTCTTCACCGGGTCGTAAGGCTTGCCAATGCCGGAAAGCAGCATCAGGCGCACGTTATTGAACTGGAACGCCGCCAGGATCACCAACTCCGCCGGCTGTTCTACCTCGCGCCCCTGGGCATCGATGTAGGTGACGCCGGTGGCCTTGCGCTTACTGTCGTCCAGGTTCACCCGCAGCACATGGGCATTGGGCCGCAGCTCGAAGTTAGGCACTTGGCGCAGCGCCGGCAAAATGTTCACGTTGGGCGAGGCCTTGGAGTACATGTAGCACACGTACCCGCTGCAGAAACCACAGAAGTTGCACGGCCCCATCTGTGCCCCGTAGGGGTTGGTGTAAGGCCCGGAGGTGTTGGCCGATGGCAGGTTGTAAGGTTTGTAGCCCAGGCTGGTGGCGGCCTTTTCGAACAACCTGGCCGACACCACGTTCTTCTGCGCGGGCAGCGGGAACGGGCTGGAGCGGTCCGGCGCATAGGGGTTGCCGCCCTTCCCTTCGCCCACGACCTTGCCGTTGACGGTCCAGGCCTGGCCAGAGGTGCCGAACACCTTTTCAGCGAAGTCGAAATACGGCTCCAGCTCCTCGTAAGTGACGCCAAAGTCCTGGATGGTCATGTCGTCGGGGATGAACTTTCGCCCGTATCGTTCTTCGTAGTGGCTGCGCATGCGCAACTCGACCGGGTCTACCCGAAAGTGCACACCCGACCAGTGCAAGCCCGCGCCGCCCACGCCTTTGCCCGGCAAGAAAGCGCCAAGCTGGCGATTGGGCAGTGCCACATCGTTTATGCTGTGGCGGACAGTGACGGTTTCTTTAGACACGTCGACGAACAGCTTCTTGCGCACGCTGTAGGTCAACTCGTCGATCACCTGCGGGTAGCTGCCTTCCGGGTAGGTGTCCTGCATCGGCCCACGTTCCAGCGCCACCACCTGCAGCCCGGCCTCGGTCAGCTCCTTGGCCATGATCGCACCGGCCCAGCCGAAGCCGACGATCACCGCATCCACTTTGTTCAACACAGTCGCCATGCCTCAGGCCCTCTCGCCGCGGATCGATACAGCCGGGAACGGGTAAGGCTCGTTGCGCTCGACCCAGTCCATGAAGTCGGCGCGGGCGCCGGGGAAGCCGATCTGGGTCCAGCCGACCATGCGTTTGTTGCCGCCATGGATCGGGTCGCAGAAAAAACCTTCGCGGGTGTTCTGCACCAGCAAGCTGAAAAACACCTTGGCCGGCACGGTGTCTAAAACCAGCTCTGCGCCCTCGATCTTGGCGAGAATACGGTCTTGGGTAGCGCTATCTTGCTCAGCAAAAACGTGCCCGGAATTAGCCTTGCACCAGTCGTCCACGGCAGCGATGCCCAGGCGGTAGATTTGCTGCGGGCTGAGCTGCAACTGATAACCCAGCTCGGGCGCTGCGTCGGCGTTGAAAGGGCCTTGCATGTACCACTGTGCGCCAGTGGCGTACGGCGTGTTCATCTGCCGGTCGATGAATTCGGCAGCGCCGGCTTCAAGCGCGCCGGGGCCAAGTTCATCGGCCGGAATGATGCGGGACACGGCGGCTTGTAGAAACGCCCACTCTTCAGCGCTGAAAAATGTCGGCTGATAGTTACCCGCCGGTGGCGTAGCCGGCACTTTCGGTGGCTGTTGCTGCTGTTGCGGGGCCGCAAGCAGTTGGCTGGCACCCACGCCCAGCCCTGTGCTGGCCACGGTAACGACAGGGATCAGGGTCAAGGTCTTGCGCAGAAAATCCCTGCGCGGGTTGTCTGGGGCATGCTCAGGCATCGGGAATCCTCATCGGCTCTGGGGCGGCCTTGATAAGCGCCATCTGATTTTCAATAGAGAGGTGATCTTGATAGGCCATCAAGAAGACAGCCGAATAATCTAGCGCGTTCAGAAATGTTTTGAAACCGGTTTCATAGTTGACTTCTCGTCTCTGCCGCAAGGCCAGAGCGCTGTCGGGCCAAGGCTTTTTTCACATCTGCCTCACTCTCTACCGACATCCTGCTACCTACAGTGCCGACGCTCTCGTAATGGAGCGAGCTGACTGGAGTGGCAAACATGCTGCAAGGCGTTATCGACAAATCCCCCGCCTCACGCCGCGTGCAGGTACACCGGTTACCTTGGGGCACAGCGCTATTCGCAGTCTTGTGCCTGCTGTTCGTCCTGGGCGTGGCAGCAGCCTGCGCGCATGCCCGCACGGCCGTCCCCAACCTGGGCAACCCGCACCACCTGCAACGCAGTGGGCTGGAGGCCGCTTGGGCAAAAGGCTCAGTGATTGTGGTACTGCGCCATGCCGAACGCTGCGACCGGTCCAGAGGTGCCTGCCTGGGTGACCCCAGCGGCATTACGGTTGCGGGCAGCCAGGTGGCCGCCGCTGTAGGCCAAGGCCTGCAACACCTTGGCCTGGCGTCATCCGACGTGTGGACCAGCCCGGAGGTGCGCACCCGACAAACCGCACAAGCCATGTTTGGTAAAACCATGGCCACGCAAGGTTGGCTTAACCAGTGTGACGGACACTTTGCCGATAACGCCTTTAGCCACAAGCGGGCCGGCCACAACCTCGTGCTGGTCAGCCACAGCGGTTGCATGGAACAGCTGGAGCAAGCGCTTCAGGTACCCGTCAGCGCGACGTCGAACAGCTATGCCAGTGCCCTGTTCATCACCCAGGGCAGCGATGGCAAGGCAACGCTGCTGGGCCAGATGGCTGCCAGTGAATGGCGCAAACTTGTTGATGCCAAGGAGCTGTGAATATGCCGTCCCGCGCCGCTTTCTACCGCAACAACCTGCTACTGCCGCTGTTGCTGGCCGCCATCGTGTTCGTGGCATTCGACCTCACCGAGTTCGATCGCTGGATCAGCAACCTGCTGCTCGACCCCGCCACCGGTCAGTTCCCGCTGCTGCACAATCAGTGGTTCGAGAAGGTCACCCACAAGTGGCCGCGCATCCTGCCGGACTGGACAGGTGAACTGGCAGTCATCGGCAGCTTGCTGTCGTTTATCTGGCCGCGCTTGGCCAACCGTCCCCAACTGGGGCTGACCCGGGTGCTGGAAAAAGCCCGTATCGCACCCGTGCTGCGCTTCACCACCCAACACCGCCGCGACTTGCTGTTCGTGGTCGTGGCGTTTGCACTGAGCACGACCGTGATTCATTACCTGAAAAGCCACACCAGTGTGTATTGCCCTGTCGAAACCACGCTGTATGGCGGTACGCAGGCCCGCGTTGAATGGTTCGAAAACTTCTCCTGGTGGAACAAGGCCGGCGCTGGCCGCTGCTGGCCGGGTGGCCATGCCTCCAGCGGATTTACCTTGTTGGCGCTGTACTTCGTGGCATTGCGTCATCGCTGGGCACAGGCACGCAAGTTGCTGGTGATCATTCTGCTGATCGGGTTCGTGTACGGCACAACACGGGTACTGCAGGGCTGGCACTATATGTCCCATACATTCTGGGCGGGGATTTTTGTCTGGCTGACAACCTGGGTAACGGCGTTGCTCTTCTATGGCCGCATCGCGTTGCAGGCGCCAGAACACAGCCCGGTCATTCATGACGCTGCCATGGCGCAGCCCTTGTAGAGCGGCCTTGTCTCTCAGCAAGGGGCATAGTGGAATCTGACAGGCACTTGTCATCCACTTAGTTGCTAATAATACTTTCAAAATAAACCTTAGCGAAACTTCCTACAGCGCTTTAGGAAGTTTCAATCTCCCCTGCCTATTGATTCCTCGTTAGTCTTCAGGATTTCGCAAGATACTTGTGCGCGACCGCATGGAAAGTGCGCGGTCATCGCGTGAGCCTGATCTGTTAACTGACGAGGATTATGGATGTCCAGACAGTCCGACGGCACTGACAAGCCTGTGCCCGCCATGAAAAAGCCAATTCTGCTTGAGGATATAGAGGCTGCCCAGCAGCCTTACAGCGGGGCTGGCCCTGAACACGCTACGGAGCCGCTCGGCTACCCCGCCGACCCGCAGTTCCAGCTACGTGGCGGCTTCAAAAACCTGATGCTCGATGCGGCAACCCCGCTGTTCGGCCTGGTCATTCGCCTGCGTACGCTGGATGACCTGCCCAACATCGCCTACGTGCACAAGGCCGTGCAAAACCAGGTCAGTAACATCCGCGAAGAAATCCGGCAGCACGGCTACCCCGTTGCCCAGCAGGAAGCCTACTCCTACGCCCTGTGCCTGTTCCTGGACGAGGCCGTCATGAGCCGCCCGTGGGGCAACAATTCGTGCTGGAGCCACGAACCGCTGCTCAGCATCTTCCATGACGAATCCCAGGGCGGTGAAAAAATCTTCGTGCTGCTCGAGCGCGTCATGCAGTCGCCCAAGGAATTCCAGGATGTACTGGAGTTCCTGTACTTCAGCATTTGCCTGGGCCTGCGCGGCAAGCACGCCCTCGACCCCAGGTGCGACGACATCATCAAGGCCCTGATCTCGCGCATGCACAAGGTCATCCGCGAACTGCGCGGCCCCATCCCCGAAGACGTCTGCGACCCCTACGCCAACGTCGTCCATCGCCCCTACCGCGGGCGGCGTTGGGAGTGGCCCTGGTGGAGCCCACTGGTGCTCTCGGCCATCGCCATGGTCTGCGCCTACAGCTACTACAGCTACCGCCTCGACCTGATCACCGCCGAAGTCCTGCAATCGCTCGAC
>NZ_QJKG01000016.1:0-16619 GCF_003202095.1 Pseudomonas sp. LAIL14HWK12:I1 | reverse complement strand
CCCATTTCGTTGTCGTCTTTGCCTTCCAGGGCCATACGAGCGGAACCGATGATGATCGGAGTGTCGTCGCCTGGGAAGTCGTAGGTGGACAGCAGGTCGCGAACTTCCATCTCGACCAGCTCCAGCAGCTCAGCGTCGTCTACCAGGTCAGCCTTGTTCAGGAAGACCACGATGTACGGAACGCCTACCTGACGGGACAGCAGGATGTGCTCACGGGTTTGCGGCATCGGACCATCGGCGGCCGAGCAAACCAGGATCGCGCCGTCCATCTGGGCAGCACCGGTGATCATGTTCTTCACGTAGTCAGCGTGACCTGGGCAGTCAACGTGAGCGTAGTGACGAATGTTCGAGTTGTACTCGACGTGAGCGGTGTTGATGGTGATACCGCGCGCTTTTTCTTCCGGAGCCGAGTCGATCTTGTCGAACTCAACGACTGCCGAACCGAAAACTTCGGAGCAGACGCGAGTCAGAGCTGCGGTCAGAGTGGTCTTACCGTGGTCAACGTGGCCGATAGTGCCGACGTTAACGTGGGGAAGGGAACGATCAAATTTTTCTTTAGCCACGACAGTGAACCTCTTGCCTAAAGGGGATTAGCCTTGTTTTTTAACGAGTGCTTCGACGATGTTCGACGGAGCTTCGGCGTATTTGGAGAATTCCATGGAGTAGCTTGCGCGACCCTGAGACATGGAACGAACGTCGGTTGCGTAACCGAACATTTCTCCGAGCGGCACCTCAGCAGTGATTACCTTGCCGGACACCGAGTCTTCATTACCCTGGATCATCCCGCGACGACGGCTCAGGTCACCCATCACGTCACCCAGGTAGTCTTCCGGGGTTACAACCTCGACCTTCATGATCGGTTCGAGAACCACGCCACCACCCTTCTGGGCCAGTTGCTTGGTTGCCATCGAAGCAGCGATTTTGAACGCCATTTCGTTGGAGTCGACGTCGTGGTACGAACCGTCGAATACCGTAGCCTTCAGGCCGAGCAGCGGATAGCCGGCGACAACGCCGTTTTTCATCTGCTCTTCGATACCCTTCTGGATCGGGGCGATGAATTCCTTAGGAATCACACCACCAACGACTTCGTTGGTGAACACCAGACCTTCGGTGATGTTGCCCTTGTCGTCCACGTCCGGCTCCGAGAAACGGATCCAGCAGTGACCGAACTGACCACGACCACCCGACTGACGAACGAACTTGCCTTCGATCTCGACGTTGGACTTGGTGATCTTCTCGCGGTACGAAACTTGCGGCTTGCCGACGTTGCACTCGACGTTGAACTCGCGCTTCATGCGGTCAACGAGGATGTCCAGGTGCAGCTCACCCATACCGGAGATGATGGTCTGGCCGGTTTCTTCGTCGGTCTTGACGCGGAACGACGGGTCTTCCTGGGCCAGCTTGCCCAGTGCGATACCCATCTTCTCCTGGTCAGCCTTGGTCTTCGGCTCTACGGAGAGCGAAATCACAGGCTCTGGGAAGTCCATACGCTCAAGGATGATCGGCTTGTCGGCGTTGCACAGGGTGTCACCAGTGGTGACGTCCTTCATGCCGATCAGAGCAGCGATGTCGCCTGCACGTACTTCCTTGATTTCTTCACGCTGGTTGGCGTGCATCTGCACCATACGACCAACGCGCTCTTTCTTGCCCTTGACCGAGTTGATGACGGAGTCACCGGAGGTCAGGAAGCCGGAGTAAACGCGAACGAAGGTCAGAGTGCCCACGAACGGGTCGGTGGCAATCTTGAACGCCAAGGCCGAGAACGGCTCGTTGTCGTCAGCAGGACGCTCGTCGTACTGCTCTGGCTTGACTTCGTCCTTCGGCACGTCGATCAGGTCAGGGTGGATACCCTTGATCGCCGGGATTTCGGTCGGAGCAGGCAGGAAGTCGATAACGGCGTCGAGAACCAGGGGAACGCCCTTGTTCTTGAACGAGGAACCGCAGACAGCAGGAACGATCTCGCTCGCCAGAGTACGGGCGCGCAGACCTGCCTTGATGTCTTCGACGGACAGGTCACCTTCTTCAAGGTACTTGTTCATCAGCTCTTCGTTGGCCTCGGCAGCAGCTTCGACCATGTTGCTGCGCCATTCGTTGGCCAGGTCCACCAGCTCAGCAGGAATCTCTTCCTCGCGGTAGGTGGTGCCTTTGTCGTCATCGTTCCAGTAGATGGCCTTCATCTTGATCAGGTCAACCTGACCCTGGAAGTCATCTTCTGCACCGATAGCCAGCTGGACCGGAACCGGGGTGTGACCCAGACGATTCTTGATCTGACCGACAACGCGCAGGAAGTTGGCACCAGCACGGTCCATCTTGTTCACGTAAACAACACGTGGAACGCCGTACTTGTTGGCCTGACGCCATACGGTTTCGGACTGAGGCTCAACGCCGGAGGTACCGCAGAACACAACGACCGCGCCGTCGAGTACACGCAGCGAACGCTCTACTTCAATGGTGAAGTCAACGTGGCCGGGGGTATCGATGACGTTTACGCGGTAGTTGTCGTACTGACCACGGGAACCTTTCCAGAAGGTGGTAACGGCAGCGGAGGTAATGGTGATACCGCGCTCCTGCTCCTGCACCATCCAGTCGGTGGTCGCGGCGCCGTCATGCACCTCGCCCATCTTGTGGCTCAGACCTGTGTAGAACAGGATCCGCTCGGTAGTGGTGGTCTTGCCCGCGTCAACGTGGGCACAGATACCAATGTTACGGTAGCGGTTAATTGCTGTAGTACGAGCCATAAAGCCCTCGCAAAATGATTGATGCTTGAATTAGAAGCGGTAGTGCGAGAACGCTTTGTTGGCTTCAGCCATACGGTGAACGTCTTCACGCTTCTTGACTGCAGCACCCTTGCCTTCGGCAGCATCCAGCAGTTCGCCGGCCAGGCGCAGAGCCATCGACTTCTCGCCGCGCTTGCGGGCGTAGTCTACGAGCCAGCGCATTGCCAGAGCGTTACGACGGGATGGACGAACTTCAACCGGAACCTGGTAAGTGGCACCGCCGACACGACGGGACTTAACTTCGACCAGCGGAGCGATGGCGTCGAGAGCTTTCTCGAAGATTTCCAGGGGGTCGCTGTTCTTGCGTGCTTTGACGGTATCCAGGGCACCGTAAACGATGCGCTCGGCTACGGCCTTCTTGCCGCTTTCCATCACGTGGTTCATGAACTTGGCGAGGATCTGGGATCCGTACTTCGGATCGTCAAGGATCTCACGTTTTGCTGCTACACGACGTCTTGGCATGATAAGCCCTCAAACGGTCTTCAGGTTAGCCCGGGACGTGGGTCTTCGACCCCTGCCCGACCTTACTCTTATCGACTCAAAAAAATGGATGTCTGCAAACGGCCGATTACTTCGGACGCTTGGTACCGTATTTCGAACGACCCTGGTTACGGCCTTTAACGCCCGAAGTATCCAGAGAGCCGCGAACGGTGTGGTAACGAACACCTGGCAAGTCTTTTACACGGCCGCCACGGATCAGGACGACGCTGTGCTCTTGCAGGTTGTGGCCTTCACCACCGATGTACGAGGAAACCTCGAAACCGTTGGTCAGACGCACACGGCATACTTTACGCAGTGCCGAGTTAGGTTTTTTCGGCGTGGTGGTGTACACACGGGTGCACACGCCACGACGCTGCGGGCAGTTCTGCAGCGCAGGAACGTCGGACTTCTCGACCGAACGCTTACGCGGCTGACGTACCAGCTGGTTGATAGTTGCCATCTACTAGCTCCACTGATTGTCTTGCGACTCTATTGTCTTGCAAGAAAGCCAAAAATTGGCGAGACGGAGCCTCACCAAATTTAAGGGTACAAAAGTCTAAAGAGGATCTTGCACCCAGTCAAGACGAGGCCCCGGCCCTCCCCGCCCGATCATCGGCAACATTTCATGTCACCGACGGTCGTTCGAGGCTTGCCGGGGCCCTGCCCTGTACTTAGTTACCGCTGGAGTTCAGCGCTTCGGTCAGTGCGGCTTCCACCTCACTGGCGCTCACACGCAGCGGCTTGTCGGCATCACGGCGACGCTTGCGCTCGCTGTGGTACGCCAGACCAGTACCAGCCGGGATCAGACGACCCACGACCACGTTCTCTTTCAGGCCGCGCAGGTAATCGCGCTTGCCGGTTACCGCCGCTTCGGTCAGTACGCGGGTGGTTTCCTGGAAGGAAGCCGCGGAGATGAACGACTCGGTCGACAGCGACGCCTTGGTGATACCCAGCAGCACGCGGGTGAACTTGGAGATGAACTTGTCCTCGCCGGCGAGACGCTCGTTCTCTACCAGTACCTGGGTCAGTTCCATCTGGTCGCCCTTGATGAAGCTGGAATCGCCCGACTCGGAGATCTCGACCTTACGCAGCATCTGACGCAGGATGGTCTCGATGTGCTTGTCGTTGATCTTCACGCCTTGCAGACGGTAAACGTCCTGGATTTCGTTGACGATATATTTCGCCAGCGCGCTCACACCCAGCAGACGCAGGATGTCGTGCGGATCGCTCGGGCCGTCGGAAATAACTTCACCACGGTTTACCTGTTCGCCTTCGAAGACGTTCAGGTGGCGCCACTTCGGAATCAGCTCTTCGTACGGATCGCTACCGTCGGTCGGAGTGATGACCAGGCGACGCTTGCCCTTGGTCTCTTTACCGAATGCGATGGTGCCGCTGACTTCAGCCAGAATAGAGGCTTCTTTCGGGCGACGCGCTTCGAACAGGTCGGCAACGCGTGGCAGACCACCGGTGATGTCACGGGTCTTCGACGTTTCTTGCGGGATACGCGCGATAACGTCACCAACGCCAATCTGGGCACCGTCAGCCACACCAACGAGGGCGTTGGCCGGCAGGAAGTACTGTGCAGGTACGTCGGTACCTGGCAGGTACAGGTCCTTGCCAGCAGCATCGACCATCTTGATTGCCGGACGGATTTCCTTGCCTGCGGCAGGGCGATCCTTGACGTCCAGTACTTCAATGTTGGTCAAACCGGTCAGTTCGTCGGTCTGACGCTTGATGGTGATGTTTTCTTCCATGCCCACGAAGGTCACGGTACCTTTCAGCTCGGTAACGATCGGGTGGGTGTGCGGGTCCCACTTGGCGACGATGGCGCCAGCTTCAACCTTCTCACCTTCCTTGACCGAAATCACCGCACCGTAAGGCAGCTTGTAGCGCTCACGCTCACGGCCGAACTCGTCGGCAATGGCCAGCTCGCCCGAACGCGATACGGCAACCAGGTTACCGTCGGCACGCTCAACCTGCTTCAGGTTGTGCAGACGCACCATACCGCCGTTCTTCACCTGAACGCTGTCGGCAGCCGAAGTACGGCTTGCAGCACCACCGATGTGGAACGTACGCATGGTCAGCTGGGTACCCGGCTCACCGATCGACTGTGCAGCGATAACGCCCACAGCTTCACCGATGTTCACCTGGTGACCGCGAGCCAGGTCGCGACCGTAGCACTTGGCGCAGATGCCATAGCGGGTTTCGCAGTTGATCGGCGAACGCACGATCACTTCGTCGATGCTGTTCAGCTCGATGAACTCGACCCACTGCTCGTCAACCAGGGTACCGGCCGGAACGATAACGTCCTCGGTGCCTGGCTTGAACACGTCACGCGCGATGACACGACCCAGTACACGCTCACCCAGCGGCTCTACAACGTCGCCGCCTTCGATGTGCGGAGTCATCAGCAGGCCTTGGTCGGTGCCGCAGTCGATCTCGGTAACGACCAGATCCTGGGCAACGTCTACCAGACGGCGAGTCAGGTAACCGGAGTTCGCAGTCTTCAAGGCGGTATCCGCCAGACCTTTACGAGCACCGTGAGTCGAGATGAAGTACTGAAGTACGCTCAGACCTTCACGGAAGTTCGCAGTGATCGGCGTCTCGATGATGGAGCCGTCCGGCTTGGCCATCAGACCACGCATACCGGCCAGCTGACGGATCTGGGCTGCGGAACCCCGCGCACCCGAGTCAGCCATCATGTACATCGAGTTGAAGGACTCTTGCTCGACTTCTTTGCCTTCGCGGTCGATGACCTTCTCTTTCGAGAGGTTGGCCATCATCGCCTTGGACACTTCGTCGTTCGCCTTCGACCACAAGTCGATGACCTTGTTGTACTTCTCGCCCTGGGTTACCAGGCCGGAGGCGTACTGACTCTCGATTTCCTTCACTTCGTCGGTAGCATTACCGATGATGCGGGCTTTCTCGTCCGGGATAACGAAGTCGTTAACACCGATGGAAACGCCGGAAATGGTCGAGTAAGCGAAACCGGTGTACATCAGTTGGTCAGCGAAGATAACGGTCTCTTTCAGACCAACCACGCGATAGCACTGGTTGATCAGCTTGGAGATCGCCTTTTTCTTCATCGGCTGGTTGACCACGTCGTACGGCAGACCTGCCGGTACAACCTGGAACAGCAGCGCACGGCCGACGGTGGTGTCAACGATGCGGGTGTTCTTGACCACCGAACCATCACGCTCTTTCACGGTTTCGTTGATACGAACCTTGATTTTCGCGTGCAGGGCAGCTTCGCCGGCGCGGAATACGCGGTCGACTTCCTGCAGGTCGGCAAACACGCGACCTTCGCCCTTGGCGTTGATGGCTTCACGGGTCATGTAGTAAAGACCCAGTACAACGTCCTGCGACGGAACGATGATTGGCTCACCGTTGGCTGGCGACAGGATGTTGTTGGTCGACATCATCAGCGCGCGCGCTTCGAGCTGGGCTTCCAGCGTCAGCGGCACGTGAACGGCCATCTGGTCACCGTCGAAGTCGGCGTTGTACGCGGCACAGACCAGCGGGTGCAGCTGAATAGCCTTACCTTCGATCAGAACCGGTTCAAAGGCCTGGATACCCAGACGGTGCAGGGTCGGTGCACGGTTGAGCAGTACGGGGTGTTCGCGAATCACTTCAGCGAGAACGTCCCACACCTCTGGCAGCTCGCGCTCGACCATCTTCTTGGCGGCCTTGATGGTGGTCGCCAGACCACGCATTTCCAGCTTGCCGAAAATGAACGGCTTGAACAGCTCGAGAGCCATCTTCTTCGGCAGACCGCACTGGTGCAGACGCAGGGTCGGGCCTACGGTAATTACCGAACGGCCGGAGTAGTCCACACGCTTACCGAGCAAGTTCTGACGGAAGCGACCTTGCTTACCTTTGATCATGTCGGCCAGGGACTTCAGCGGACGCTTGTTCGAGCCAGTGATGGCGCGACCGCGACGGCCGTTGTCCAGCAGGGCGTCGACCGCTTCCTGCAGCATGCGCTTTTCGTTGCGCACGATGATGTCCGGCGCCGACAGATCCAGCAGGCGCTTCAGACGGTTGTTACGGTTGATTACCCGACGGTACAGGTCGTTCAGGTCGGAGGTCGCGAAACGGCCACCATCCAGCGGAACCAGCGGACGCAGGTCCGGCGGCAGCACTGGCAGGACGGTCAGGACCATCCACTCAGGCAGGTTGCCCGAGCCCTGGAAAGCTTCCATCAGCTTCAGGCGCTTGGACAGCTTCTTGATCTTGGTTTCCGAGTTGGTCTGCGGAATCTCTTCGCGCAGGCGACCGATCTCGTGCTCCAGGTCGATAGCGTGAAGCAGCTCGCGGACAGCCTCGGCACCCATGCGGGCGTCGAAGTCGTCACCGAACTCTTCCAGCGCTTCGAAGTACTGCTCGTCGTTCAGCAGCTGGCCCTTTTCCAGGGTGGTCATGCCCGGGTCGATAACGACATAGCTCTCGAAGTAGAGCACGCGCTCGATGTCACGCAGGGTCATGTCCATCAGCAGGCCGATACGGGACGGCAGCGACTTCAGGAACCAGATGTGGGCTACCGGCGAGGCCAGTTCGATGTGCGCCATGCGCTCACGACGAACCTTGGCCAAGGCAACTTCAACGCCGCACTTCTCGCAGATTACGCCGCGGTGCTTGAGGCGCTTGTACTTGCCGCACAGGCACTCGTAGTCCTTGACTGGGCCAAAGATCTTGGCGCAGAACAGGCCGTCACGCTCAGGCTTGAACGTACGGTAGTTGATGGTTTCCGGCTTCTTAACTTCACCGAACGACCACGAACGGATCATTTCAGGCGACGCCAGACCGATGCGGATGGCGTCGAACTCTTCGACTTGACCCTGGTTTTTCAGCAAATTCAGTAGGTCTTTCAAGGCCTTTCCTCCTGGCGGAGCAGGGAGCGGGCATTACCTGCCCCACTCCCCTTCGCGTCACGTGTTATTCGGTTTCCAGATCGATATCGATACCGAGCGAACGGATCTCTTTGATCAACACGTTGAAGGACTCGGGCATGCCCGGCTCCATACGGTGATCGCCATCCACGATGTTTTTGTACATCTTGGTACGGCCGTTCACGTCGTCCGACTTCACTGTGAGCATTTCTTGCAGGGTGTATGCCGCGCCGTATGCTTCCAGCGCCCACACTTCCATCTCCCCGAAACGCTGACCACCGAACTGCGCCTTACCACCCAGCGGCTGCTGGGTAACCAGGCTGTAGGAACCAGTGGAACGCGCGTGCATCTTGTCGTCCACCAAGTGGTTCAGCTTGAGCATGTACATGTAACCAACGGTCACAGGACGCTCGAACTTGTTGCCGGTACGGCCATCGAACAGCACCATCTGGCCGCTTTCTGGCAGGTCAGCCAGTTTCAGCATGGCCTTGATCTCGCGCTCTTTGGCACCATCGAAGACCGGGGTCGCCATCGGCACGCCTTTCTTCAGGTTGTGGGCCAGAGCCAGGATCTCTGCGTCGGTGAACTCTTCGAGGTTTTCCTGACGACCGCCGATCTCGTTGTAGACCTCGGTCAGGAACACGCGCAGTTCAGCGGCTTTGCGCTGCTCTTCGAGCATACGGTCGATCTTCTCGCCCAGGCCCTTGGCCGCCAGGCCCAGGTGGGTTTCAAGGATCTGACCAACGTTCATACGCGAAGGTACGCCCAGCGGGTTCAGTACAACGTCAACCGGAGTACCGTTGGCATCGTGCGGCATGTCTTCGACCGGCATGATGACCGAGACAACACCCTTGTTACCGTGACGACCGGCCATCTTGTCACCCGGCTGGATGCGACGACGGATTGCCAGGTAGACCTTGACGATCTTCAGTACGCCCGGTGCCAGGTCATCGCCCTGCTGCAGCTTGCGCTTCTTGTCTTCGAACTTGTCGTCCAGCAGACGGCGACGGTCGACGATGTACTGCTGAGCCTTTTCCAGCTGCTCGTTCAGTGCATCTTCAGCCATGCGCAGTTTGAACCACTGGCCGTGCTCCAGGCCGTCCAGCACTTCGTCAGTGATCACGGTGCCTTTCTTCAGGCCCGCGCCACCGTCGACCACTTGGCCGTTCAGGGCAGAACGCAGACGTTCGAAGGTTGCGCCTTCGACGATGCGGAACTCTTCGTTGAGGTCCTTGCGGATCTCGTCCAGTTGCATCTTCTCGATGGCCAGGGCGCGGCTGTCGCGCTCGACGCCATCACGGGTGAAGACCTGTACGTCGATGACGGTACCCTTGGTGCCGGTTGGCACGCGCAGGGAGGTGTCTTTAACGTCGCTGGCCTTCTCACCGAAGATTGCACGCAGCAGTTTTTCTTCCGGAGTCAGCTGGGTTTCGCCTTTCGGCGTGACCTTGCCGACCAGGATGTCACCAGCGCCGACTTCAGCACCCACGTAGACGATACCGGCTTCGTCCAGTTTGTTCAGTGCAGCTTCACCCACGTTCGGGATGTCCGCAGTGATTTCCTCTGGGCCAAGCTTGGTGTCACGCGCCACACAGGTCAGTTCCTGGATGTGGATGGTGGTGAAGCGGTCTTCCTGAACCACACGCTCGGACAGGCAGATGGAGTCTTCGAAGTTGAAGCCGTTCCACGCCATGAACGCGATGCGCATGTTCTGACCCAGTGCCAGCTCACCCATGTCGGTGGACGGGCCGTCGGCCATGATGTCGCCACGCTGAACCTTGTCGCCTTTGCTCACCAGCGGACGCTGGTTAATGCAGGTGTTCTGGTTCGAACGGGTGTACTTGGTCAGGTTGTAGATATCCACACCTGCTTCGCCGGTTTCCACTTCGTCGTCGGCAACGCGAACAACGATACGGCTGGCGTCGACCGAGTCGATCACACCACCACGGCGAGCAACCACGCAGACACCGGAGTCACGGGCAACGTTGCGCTCCATGCCAGTACCTACCAGCGGCTTGTCGGCACGCAGGGTTGGTACAGCCTGACGCTGCATGTTCGAACCCATCAATGCACGGTTGGCGTCGTCGTGCTCGAGGAACGGAATCAGCGAGGCAGCAACCGAAACAACCTGCTTCGGCGAAACGTCCATCAGGGTGACGTCTTCTGGCGCCTTGACGGTGAATTCGTTCAGGTGACGAACCGCTACCAGCTCATCGATCAGTTGCTTCTTATCGTTCATCGCGGCCGAAGCCTGGGCGATGACGTGATCGGCTTCTTCGATGGCCGACAGGAACACGATGTCGTCGCTGACAACGCCTTCCTTTACAACGCGGTACGGGCTTTCCAGGAAGCCGTACTGGTTGGTGCGGGCATAGGCTGCCAGGGAGTTGATCAGACCGATGTTCGGACCTTCAGGGGTCTCGATCGGGCACACACGGCCGTAGTGGGTCGGGTGTACGTCTCGGACTTCGAAGCCGGCACGCTCACGGGTCAGACCGCCAGGGCCGAGTGCAGAGACGCGGCGCTTGTGGGTGATCTCGGAGAGCGGGTTGTTCTGGTCCATGAACTGGGACAGCTGGCTGGAACCGAAGAACTCTTTCACCGCCGCCGCAACCGGCTTGGCGTTGATCAGGTCTTGCGGCATCAGGCCTTCGCTTTCCGCCATCGACAGGCGTTCCTTGACCGCGCGTTCTACACGCACCAGGCCAACGCGGAACTGGTTCTCGGCCATTTCACCAACGCAACGTACGCGACGGTTACCGAGGTGGTCGATGTCGTCGACGATGCCTTTGCCGTTACGGATATCGACCAGGGTCTTCAGAACCTCGACGATGTCTTCCTTGCTCAGCACGCCCGAACCTTCGATCTCGGTACGACCGATACGACGGTTGAACTTCATGCGGCCAACGGCAGACAGGTCGTAACGCTCGGCGCTGAAGAACAGGTTGTTGAACAGGGTCTCGGCTGCATCCTTGGTTGGCGGCTCGCCTGGACGCATCATGCGGTAGATCTCGACCAGAGCTTCCAGCTGGTTGCTGGTGGTGTCGATCTTCAGGGTGTCGGAGATGAACGGACCGCAATCGATGTCGTTGGTGTACAGGGTCTCGATACGGACAACCTGTGCCTTGGCGACCTTGATCAGCAGTTCGGTGGTCATCTCGGTGTTGCATTCGGCCAGGATCTCGCCGGTAGCCGGATGCACGATGGCCTTGGCGGTAGTGCGGCCCAGGACGTATTCCATTGGAACGTCCAGCTGCTTGACGCCGGCTTTCTCGAGCTGGTTGATGTGGCGCGCAGTAATACGGCGGCCTTGCTCGACGATGACTTTGCCGGTTTCGTCATGGATATCCATGACTGCAACTTCACCACGCAGACGCTGAGGCACCAGTTCCAGGCTGAGTTTTTCGCCGGAAATGTGGAACACGTTGGTGGTGTAGAAGGTGTTCAGCACTTCTTCAGTGCTGTAGCCCAGGGCACGCAGCAGCACCGAAGCCGGCAGTTTGCGGCGACGGTCGATACGCACGAACACGCAGTCCTTCGGGTCGAACTCGAAGTCCAGCCAGGAGCCGCGGTAAGGGATGATGCGAGCGGAGTACAGCAGCTTGCCGGAGCTGTGAGTCTTGCCACGGTCGTGGTCGAAGAACACACCAGGCGAACGGTGCAGCTGGGAAACGATCACACGCTCGGTACCGTTGATAACGAAGGTACCGTTCTCAGTCATCAGGGGGATTTCACCCATGTAGACTTCTTGCTCTTTGATGTCCTTGATCGCTTTGTTCGACGATTCCTTGTCGAAGATGATCAGGCGCACCTTGACCCGCAGTGGGACCGCGAAGGTCACGCCACGCAGGACACATTCCTTCACATCGAAGGCCGGTTCGCCCAGGCGATAGCCTACGTACTCCAGGGCAGCATTGCCGGAGTAGCTGATGATCGGGAATACCGATTTGAAGGCCGCGTGCAGGCCGACGTCGCGGAACTGATCCTTGGATGCTCCCGCTTGCAGGAATTCGCGATACGAATCCAGCTGGATGGCCAGGAGGTAAGGCACATCCATGACGTCCGGCAACTTGCTAAAGTCCTTGCGGATACGTTTTTTCTCAGTGTATGAGTAAGCCATCAGCGTTCCCCAGCTTGGTCACCTGCTTGTTTGGCTTCTCCCGGCGGGAGCAGCCAGAAAATCGTGCAAACCCCTTGGTTTGCGCCACCCACATGGGTGTCTTGCAGCTTGTTATCGGGGCCGGCCTGACCGACCACCAATAACGGAAAAAGGCCGGTGGCGTAAGCCACCAGCCATCAGCCCTTCGCTCGACGCTCAGGCTGGCATCGCAAGGTCGAGATTACTTCAGCTCGACTTTAGCGCCTGCTTCTTCCAGCTTCTTCTTAGCGTCTTCAGCGGCTTCTTTCGAAACGCCTTCAGCTACAACCTGAGGAGCGCCATCGACTTTCTCTTTGGCTTCTTTCAGGCCCAGACCGGTCAGTTCGCGAACGGCTTTGATCACGTTCACTTTCTTGTCGCCGGCTTCAACCAGAACAACGTTGAACTCGGTCTGCTCTTCAACAACGGCAGCAGCAGCAGCTGGGCCAGCAGCGGCAACAGCAGCGGTAACGCCGAAGGTTTCTTCCATAGCTTTGATCAGCTCAACAACTTCCAGAACGGTTTTCTGGCCGATTGCTTCGATGATTTGTTCGTTAGTCAGAGACATGACTTAAATCCTGTATTGGGGTGACAGCCTACGCAGCCATCAAATTAAACGTATGATTTTGAAAGAGTTCGCACGCCTTAGGCGGCGGTAGCTTCTTTCTGGTCGCGAATGGCTGCCAGAGTACGAGCCAGCTTGCTGGTGGCGCCTTGGATCACGCTCATCAGTTTTGCGATAGCTTCGTCGCGGGTCGGCAGGGTAGCCAACACGTCGATCTGGTTCGCTGCAATGAAATTGCCGTCAAACGCAGCTGCCTTGATCTCGAACTTGTCCTGACCCTTGGCGAACTCTTTGAACAGACGAGCAGCAGCGCCCGGGTGTTCGTTGGAGAAAGCAATCAGGGTCGGGCCTTTGAACGCGTCGTTGAGGATCGAAAATTCGGTGCCTTCAACAGCGCGCTTCAGCAGGGTGTTACGTACAACACGTACGTAAACGCCAGCTTCGCGGGCCTCTTTACGGAGTCCGGTCATTGCGCTTACAGTCACACCACGGGCATCAGCCACGACAGCGGACAGAGCGACTTTGGCAGCCTCGTTGACTTCAGCGACGATGGCCTTCTTGTCTTCGAGTTTAATTGCCACGGGTTTACTCCTGGTTTTTACCGTTTCATCTGGCCGAAGCCGGATGTCGTTTTGGTGTCTGATTCGGTAACGAATCGGGAGCACCATCTGCGTGGGCTGGTGTTTTAAGGCTTGCGCCGCCTACGGTCTTGGATAGCCCCCGCCAGGCAGGGACCCCAATTTTTGCTGGTGGCGTGACAGGTCACGCCACCATGTTCTTACACGTTCAGCGAGCTCTGATCGATGACCAGACCTGGGCCCATGGTGGTGCTCAGGGTAACGCGCTTGACGTAGATACCTTTCGAAGAAGCTGGCTTGATACGCTTCAGGTCAGCGATCAGGGCTTCAACGTTTTCCTTCAGCTTGCCAGCTTCAAAGCCGACCTTGCCAACGGAGGTGTGGATGATACCGTTTTTGTCGGTACGGTAGCGCACCTGACCAGCCTTGGCGTTTTTCACGGCAGTGGCTACGTCTGGAGTTACGGTACCGACTTTCGGGTTAGGCATCAGGCCGCGAGGACCCAGAACCTGACCCAGCTGACCTACAACACGCATGGCATCAGGCGATGCGATGACGACGTCATAGTTCAGGTCGCCGCCTTTCATTTCGGCAGCCAGGTCGTCCATACCTACGCGGTCAGCGCCGGCAGCCAGAGCGGCTTCAGCAGCTGGACCCTGGGTGAAGACAGCAACGCGAACGGTCTTGCCAGTGCCGTGTGGCAGCACAGTAGCGCTACGTACGACCTGGTCGGATTTACGCGGGTCAACACCGAGATTAACGGCGATGTCGTAGGACTCTACGAACTTGGCAGCAGGCAGCGAGGCCAGCAGAGTTGCCGCTTCTTCGAAGTTGTAGGCCTTGCCTGCTTCGATTTTCTCGGCGATTGCCTTTTGGCGTTTGGTCAGCTTAGCCATTACACACCCTCCACGTTCAGGCCCATGCTGCGGGCAGAGCCAGCGATGGTGCGTACAGCAGCGTCCAGGTCAGCGGCAGTCAGGTCAGCCTGTTTGGCTTTCGCGATGTCTTCCAGCTGAGCACGGGTAACGGTACCGACTTTAACGGTGTTCGGGCGAGCCGAACCACTGGTCAGGCCAGCAGCTTTCTTCAGCAGAACCGAGGCAGGGGTGCTCTTGGTCTCGAAAGTGAAGCTACGGTCGCTGTAAACAGTGATGATCACAGGAGTCGGCAGGCCGGCTTCTTGACCCTGGGTACGGGCGTTGAAGGCCTTGCAGAATTCCATGATGTTCACACCGTGTTGACCCAGTGCTGGACCAACGGGTGGGCTTGGGTTGGCCTGGCCGGCCTTAACTTGCAGCTTGATGTAAGCCTGAATCTTCTTAGCCATGAGCTACTCCAAAATCGGGTACGAACGCCTGTTGGCTCCCCGGATGACTTGCGTTTTATCCCAGTGACGACAAAACCCCGCAGCACACAGGGCTGCGGGGTATGGGATGCTTCGTCCGCCTAGACCTTTTCGACCTGGCTGAACTCGAGCTCTACCGGAGTAGAGCGACCGAAAATGAGCACTGCGACCTGCAGACGGCTCTTCTCGTAGTTAACCTCTTCGACACTACCATTGAAGTCAGCGAACGGACCGTCAATGACTCGAACCACTTCACCCGGCTCGAACAGCGTCTTCGGCTTCGGCTTGTCGCTACCGTCGGCAACGCGACGCAGGATAGCCTCTGCTTCTTTATCGGTGATCGGCGCAGGCTTGTCTGCAGTACCACCAATAAAGCCCATCACACGAGGGGTGTCCTTGACCAAGTGCCAAGTCCCTTCGTTCATCTCCATCTGGACCAATACATAGCCAGGGAAGAACTTACGCTCACTCTTGCGCTTCTGGCCGTTGCGCATTTCGACGACTTCTTCGGTCGGGACCAAGATCTCGCCGAAACCGTCTTCCATGCCAGCCAGCTTGACGCGCTCGATCAGAGAGCGCATTACATGCTTCTCGTAACCCGAGTAAGCATGCACAACATACCAACGCTTAGCCACGGGACACCTTTAGCCAACGATCAAGGAGACCGCCCAGCCGAGCAGGGAATCGAGCCCCCACAGCAGCAGTGCCATAACCAGCACGACAGCCACGACAATCAGCGTGGTCTGGGTGGTTTCCTGGCGGGTCGGCCACACGACTTTACGAATCTCGGTACGAGCTTCCTTCGCCAGCGTAAAGAACGACTTGCCCTTCGCAGTCTGCAGAGCTACAAAGCCCGCGACAGCAGCCAGGACGAGAAGTACGAGGACGCGATACAGGATTGGAGAGGCGGAGTAATATTGATTACCCACTACACCAACAACCACCAAAGCCACTACAGCCAGCCACTTGAACAGATCAAAACGCGATTCTTGGGCTTCAGTTTTGGGAGTCATCGAGGAGGATCCTGTGAGAAGAAAGCCATCACACCGAGGTGAAATGGCAGGTCAGGAGGGAATCGAACCCCCAACCTACGGTTTTGGAGACCGTCGCTCTGCCAATTGAGCTACTGACCTGTAACGCTGTATCAGGCCGGCCATTATACCGGCCTGATCAAGTAAATCAACTACTTATTCAATAATTTTTGCTACGACGCCGGCGCCGACGGTACGACCGCCTTCACGGATAGCGAAGCGCAGACCGTCTTCCATTGCGATGGTCTTGATCAGGGTAACAGTCATCTGAATGTTGTCACCTGGCATTACCATTTCAACGCCTTCCGGCAGTTCGCAGTTACCGGTCACGTCAGTGGTACGGAAGTAGAACTGAGGACGGTAGCCTTTGAAGAACGGAGTGTGACGACCGCCTTCTTCCTTCGACAGAACGTAAACTTCTGCGGTGAACTTGGTGTGCGGCTTGACCGAACCTGGCTTGACCAGAACCTGACCACGCTCAACGTCGTCACGCTTGGTGCCACGCAGCAGAACGCCGCAGTTCTCGCCAGCACGGCCTTCGTCCAGCAGCTTGCGGAACATCTCAACACCGGTGCAGGTGGTGGTGGTGGTGTCACGCAGACCAACGATTTCCAGTGGGTCTTGAACGCGAACGATACCACGCTCGATACGACCGGTAACAACGGTACCACGACCCGAGATCGAGAATACGTCTTCGATCGGCATCAGGAACGGCTGATCAACGGCACGAACTGGCTCAGGGATGTAGGCATCCAGAGTTTCTACCAGCTTCTTGACAGCGGTAGTGCCCATTTCGTTGTCGTCTTTGCCTTCCAG
>NZ_QJKG01000015.1:0-59948 GCF_003202095.1 Pseudomonas sp. LAIL14HWK12:I1 | reverse complement strand
CATATCCGAATTGGCCAAGAGTGTTCACGGACATTCTGGCAACAGAATTTCTTGACGACCATAGAGCATTGGAACCACCTGATCCCATCCCGAACTCAGCAGTGAAACGATGCATCGCCGATGGTAGTGTGGGGTTTCCCCATGTGAGAGTAGGTCATCGTCAAGATTCATTTCGCAAAACCCCTATCTGCGCATGCAGGTAGGGGTTTTGTCTTTGTGGCCTGAAAAAGCCAAGCCCACGCAAGTCTCGGCTTTACCCAGATCCCTGTAGGAGCGGCTTTAGCCGCGAACACCAGCAACGCCGGTGCCATCCCCCGTGTCGCCTGTTTCACGGGCGCGCCCGCTCCCAGAGGAAGGTCATACACCCTCCTGGCCAAGGTCAGCTCCCACAATTCGAGCCAGAACACTAGAATAGCCCCACGCACCTATTCAGAAGCGCTTTATGCCAAACCCTGTCGATCCCGAAACCCTGGCCCAGTTGCCGCTGGACGAGCTTGTCGCCTGTCACGAATGCGACCTGCTGCTGCGCAAGCCCGTGCTCCAGCACGATGAAAAAGCCCAGTGCCCGCGCTGTGGCTACGAGCTCTACGCTCACCGGCACAATGTGGTCAACCGCAGCCTGGCCTTGGTGTTGACCGCCCTGTTGCTTTTCGTGCCAGCCAATTTCCTGCCAATCATGCAGCTGCATCTGCTTGGCCAGACTTCGGACGACACCGTCTGGAGTGGTGTGCTGGGCCTGTACAACTCAGGCATGCGCGGCGTAGCCGTGGTGGTTTTCCTGTGTAGCATGGCCATCCCCCTGGCAAAACTGCTTTGCCAGTTGGCAGTGCTGCTGAGCATTCGCCTGAATGTGGGGCGTAACTTCGGCCTGCTGTTCTACCGCATCTATCACCACCTGCGTGATTGGGGCATGCTCGAGGTCTATTTCATGGGGGTGCTGGTGGCCATCGTCAAGTTGGTGGACCTGGCTGAATTGACAGTGGGCCTGGGGTTGTTCTGCTTCATCAGCCTGTTATTGATCCAGGTGTGGCTCGAAGTGGTGATGTCACCTCACCAGATCTGGAGTGCGCTATCGGGGGAGGACCTGCATGCGGGCGATTGATGCGGGCATTCTTGTCTGCAATGAATGTCACCAGCTTAACCGGCAAGCGCCCGACAGCACTTCACAGACCTGTACGCGTTGCGGCGCCATCGTGCATGCGCGCCGGCCCAACAGCATCGTGCGTACCTGGGCGTTACTGATTGCTGCATCGATCCTGTACATCCCGGCCAACATGCTGCCGATCATGACCGTGAGTACACTCGGTCAGGGCAGCCCTGACACGATCATGTCCGGCGTCATCACGCTGCTCAAGCACGGTATGGTGCCCATCGCGGCTGTGGTGTTCATTGCCAGTATCCTGGTGCCCACATTCAAGCTGGTGGGTATTGGCTTGCTGCTGTACTCCGTTCAGCGTCGGCAACCGCTGTCTGCCCGACAACGGATATTGATGTACCGCTTCATCGAATTCATTGGGCGCTGGTCCATGCTGGATATCTTTGTCATTGCCATTCTGGTGGCGGTGGTGAATTTCGGCCGAATAGCCAGTGTCGAAGCCAACCTGGGCGCTGTCGCCTTCGCAACTGTGGTGATCCTGACAATGCTTGCCGCTTTAACTTTCGATCCCCGACTGATTTGGGATAACACGGAGTCGGATGACGACCATGAGTGACCTGCCAACGGCTAAAACCCGCCCAGCCTCGAACTGGTCGGCTATCTGGATCCTGCCTTTGATTGCCTTGATGATCGGTGGCTGGCTCGCATGGCAAGCCTACCGTGATGCCGGTGTGCAAATTGAAGTCCGTTTCGAGTCGGGCGAGGGCATCGTCGCCAACAAGACTGAGGTGATCTACAAGGGCATGCCGGTTGGCAAGGTGGTAAGCCTGGTGCTCGACGCCAAGGGCGACAACCAGGGTGTGATCGCTACCATCGAGATGAACAAGGCCGCCGAGCCTCACCTGACCAAAGGCACGCGCTTCTGGCTGGTGAAGCCGAGTGTCAGCCTGGCAGGTATTTCCGGTCTTGAAACATTGGTATCGGGTAACTACATCGCCGTTAGCCCGGGGGAGGGGGAGCGCACCAAGCGCTTCACCGCATTGAAGGTGGCACCACCGCTCTCGGATACGGAGCCGGGCCTGCATTTGACGCTCAAGGCCGACAGGCTGGGCTCGCTCAACCGTGACAGCCCGGTGTTCTACAAACAGATCCAGGTTGGTCGCGTAAAAAGCTACCGCTTGTCCGAGGACCAGAGCACTGTAGAGGTCAAGGTCTTCATCGAGCCAGCCTACGCCAGCCTGGTTCGCAAGCACACGCGTTTCTGGAACGCCAGTGGCGTCAGCATCGATGCTTCGCTTTCGGGTGTTAAGGTGCGCAGCGAGTCGCTGTCGAGCATCGTGGCCGGTGGTATCGCTTTCGCCACGCCGGAATACCGCAAGGACAGTCCGCCCACCGACCCGAGCCTGCCATTCCGTCTGTATGAAGACTTCGATGCAGCGCAGGCCGGTATCCGCGTCAAAGTGAAGCTGAGCGACTATGAAGGCCTGCAGGCAGGTCGCACGCCGGTGATGTACAAGGGTATCCAGGTGGGCTCGCTGAAAGCCCTGAAGATGGAAGACAACCTGGCCAGTGCATCAGCAGAGCTGACGCTGGACCCGCTGACCGAGGACTACCTGGTCGAAGGCACGCAGTTCTGGGTGGTCAAGCCGTCGATTTCCCTGGCCGGTATCACCGGCCTGGAGGCATTGGTCAAAGGTAACTACATCGCCATTCGCCCCGGCGAAAAGGGCGCCCGGCCCGAGCGTGAGTTCGAGGCCCGCGCCAAGGCGCCGCCGCTCGACCTCAAGGCGCCGGGCTTGCACATGGTGCTGTTCGCCGACACCCTGGGTTCGCTGGAAATCGGCAGCCCGGTGATGTACCGCCAGGTGAAGGTGGGCAGCGTGCAGAGCTACCAGTTCGCCCGTAACAGCAACCGCATTCTGATCGGCGTGCATATCGAGAAAGAGTACGAGAAGCTGGTCAACGGTTCATCGCGCTTCTGGAACGTCAGTGGTATCACCCTGACGGGTGGCCTGTCGGGCATCAAGATCAAGAGTGAGTCGCTGCAAACGCTGATGGCCGGTGGTATCGCCTTCGACACGCCACGGCCCGATGTGGCGCTCAAGCGCCATATTCCACGTTTCCGCCTGCATGATAGCCAAGAGGCGGTAAACCGCGCGGGTACCTTGATTACCATCCGCGTTGACCGGGCAGATGGCCTGAAGCCGGGCACGGCGATCCGCTTCCGTGGCCTGGATGTGGGCAGTATCGAAAGCGTCGACCTCACCGACGACCTGCAGGCGGTGCTTCTGCGCGCTCGCATTACCGAGTCGGCAGACCGTATCGCCCGTGTCGGGACGCAGTTCTGGGTGGTCAAGCCGGCTTTGGGCCTGGTACGCACCGAAAACCTCGACACCCTTGTGGGCGGGCAGTACCTGGAAGTGCAGCCGGCGGCCAAGGACCGTGGCCCGCAGCGCGATTTCATCGCCTTGGCTGATGCGCCGCAGGTGGCGGGGCCAGAGGTCGGTTTGCCATTGACGCTTAGTGCGCCACGCCGCGGCTCGATCAAGCCCGGGGTGCCGGTGACCTACCGTGAGGTGGCGGTGGGGAAGGTGACGGGCTTCGAGCTGGGCCAGAATGCCGACCGCGTGCTGATCCATATCCTTATCGAGCCACGCTATGCGGCTTTGGTCCGCAGTGGTAGCCGCTTCTGGAACAGCAGTGGCTTCGGTTTCGACTGGGGGCTGTTCAAGGGGGCTACGGTGCGTACCGAGTCAGTGGAGACCCTGATCGACGGTGGTATCGCGTTCGCCACACCAGATGGCGAGCAAATGGGTAACCCGGCCCGGCCACAGCAGACCTTCGCCTTGTTCGACAAGGCCGAGGATGAATGGCTGCAGTGGGCTCCGAAGATTCAGATCGCCAAGTAGATTGCAAAGGGGGCCGCTTTGCGGCCCATCGCCGGTAAGCCAGCTCCCACAGGAGTACCGCCAGACTCAAGGCTGGCACAGTCCCTGTGGGAGCTGGCTTGCCGGCGATGCGGTCAGATCAGGTTACTTGGGCAGGTCCATCAAATCACAGGCAACAAAAAGCCGACCCTAGGGTCGGCTTTTCGACTAGCACGTCGCTTAGGCAGCTGCAGTTTCTTTCAGCGCCTTGATGTGGCCATTCAGACGGCCTTTGTGACGAGCAGCCTTGTTCTTGTGGATGATACCTTTGTCGGCCATACGGTCGATTACAGGTACAGCCAGAACGTAAGCGGCTTGCGCTTTTTCGGCGTCTTTTGCGTCGATGGCTTTAACTACATTCTTGATGTAGGTGCGGACCATGGAACGCAGGCTGGCGTTGTGGCTGCGACGCTTCTCAGCCTGTTTTGCACGTTTCTTGGCGGAAGGTGTGTTGGCCACCGTCGAGCTCCTCGAAAGACTTTAGGTAAATAGCAAACAAAATAGGCCGCGAATCATGCCGATCAGTCGACCGGATGTCAAGGCCACCTGCAAGGTTCCGCCGAGCGGTGCGCCAACAAGCGGGAAAGATTCCTTTCTGCTGCGCGACCTGTACACTCGGGAATTTTTGGCTCCCCTGCGAAGGCGCGGGAGTATCGCACATTCGGACGCTGTCTGGCAGCGTCCTCTGTCATTGGCGTGAATCTTTTCGATGAACCTGCTCAAATCCCTGGCTGCAGTAAGCTCGATCACCATGATTTCGCGGGTGCTGGGCTTTGTTCGCGACACCATCCTGGCCCGCATCTTTGGTGCTGGTGTCGCCACCGATGCCTTCTTCATCGCGTTCAAGCTGCCCAACCTGCTGCGGCGCATCTTCGCCGAAGGGGCCTTCTCCCAGGCCTTCGTGCCGATCCTGGCCGAATACAAGACCCAGCAAGGCGAGGAGGCGACTCGCACTTTCATCGCGTATGTCAGTGGCCTGTTGACCCTGGTCCTGGCTTTGGTCACCGCCATCGGCATCCTGGCTGCACCGTGGGTGGTGTGGGCCACAGCCCCGGGCTTTGTCGACAGCGCGGAAAAATACGAGCTGACCACTGCGCTGTTGCGGGTGACTTTTCCTTATATATTGCTGATCTCGCTGTCTTCCCTGGCCGGGGCGATTCTCAATACCTGGAACCGTTTTTCGGTACCCGCCTTCACCCCGACCCTGCTGAACGTGGCGATGATCGCCTTCGCCGTGCTGCTGACGCCGTACTTCGACCCGCCGATCATGGCTTTGGCCTGGGGTGTGCTGGCCGGTGGCCTGGCGCAGTTGCTGTACCAGCTGCCAGCGCTGAAAAAGATCGGCATGCTCGTGCTGCCGCGCCTGAACCTCAAGGACGCGGGTGTATGGCGGGTGCTGAAGCAGATGCTGCCGGCGATTCTCGGGGTTTCGGTAAGCCAGATTTCGCTGATCATCAACACCATCTTCGCCTCCTTCCTGGTGGCCGGCTCGGTGTCGTGGATGTACTACGCCGACCGCCTCATGGAGCTGCCCTCGGGCGTGCTCGGCGTGGCCCTGGGTACCATCCTGCTGCCGACTTTGGCCAAGACCTATGCCAACAAGGACCGCGAGGAGTATTCGCGAATCCTCGACTGGGGCCTGCGGTTGTGCTTCCTGCTGGTACTTCCATGCACCTTGGCCTTGGCCATCCTTGCCGAGCCGCTGACCGTGGCGCTGTTCCAGTACGGCAAGTTCAGTGCGGTTGACGCGGCCATGACCCAGCGTGCGCTGATTGCCTATTCCGTGGGCTTGCTGGCGATCATTCTGGTCAAGGTACTGGCACCCGGGTTCTATGCGCAGCAGAATATCCGCACACCGGTGAAGATCGCGATTTTCACCCTGGTCTGCACCCAGCTGTTCAACCTGGCCCTGATCGGCCCGCTGGCCCATGCCGGCCTGGCCCTGGCGATCAGCCTGGGCGCCTGCCTGAACGCCGGCCTGCTGTTCTGGAAGCTGCGCAGCCAGCAGCTGTTCCAGCCCCAGCCCGGCTGGGCGATGTTCCTGCTCAAACTGGTGCTGGCGGTGGGGTTGATGTCGGCGGTACTGCTGGCCGGGATGCACTTCTTGCCGGCCTGGGAGCAAGGCAACATGCTTGAGCGCCTGCTGCGCCTGGGGGCGTTGATCCTGGCAGGTGTGGTGACGTATTTCGGTTGCCTGTACCTGTGCGGCTTCCGGCCCCGGCATTTCGCCCGCAAGGCCCTGCACTGAGGCTTCGGACGGGTCAGGCGTCGGTTTTTCACATTCCACGCCGCCCTTGGGCGCTGCTGCCTGTCACCAGCGCCCGGGTGTGGTTATAATCGGCCACTTTATGAGCAAGAAGCGCGTTATGCAGCTGGTTCGAGGTCTTCACAACCTGCGCCCCGAGCACCGGGGCTGTGTCGCCACCATTGGCAACTTCGACGGGGTTCACCGCGGCCACCAGGCAATCCTGGCGCGCCTGCGCGAGCGCGGCCAGGCGTTGGGCCTGCCGACCTGTGTGGTGATCTTCGAACCGCAACCGCGCGAGTATTTCGCCCCCGATACCGCACCGGCGCGTCTGGCACGCCTGCGCGACAAGGTCGAGCTACTGGCCGCCGAAGGTATCGACCGAGTGCTGTGCCTGGCGTTCAACCAGCGGCTGAGCAAGCTCAGCGCCGATGCCTTCGTCAAGGCCATCCTGGTTGACGGCCTGGGTGTGCGTCACCTTGAAGTGGGCGACGACTTCCGCTTTGGCTGCGACCGCGCCGGCGGCTTCGCCTTCCTGGTCGAGGCCGGCCAGCAGTATGGTTTCACCGTCGAGGCCGCCAACACGGTGATCCAGGACGGCCTGCGCGTCAGCAGCACTGAGGTGCGCAAGGCCCTGTCCGAAGGCAACTTCGAGCTGGCCGAACACCTGCTGGGCCGCCCGTACAACATCACCGGCCGCGTGCTGCATGGCCAGAAGCTGGCCCGCCAGCTCGGCACACCTACCGCCAACATCCAGCTCAAGCGCCGCCGCGTGCCGCTGTCCGGGGTCTACCTGGCCAGCATCGAGATCGACGGCAAGGCCTGGCCGGGTGTCGGCAATATCGGCGTGCGCCCCACCGTTGCCGGTGATGGGCGCCCGCACCTGGAGATTCATCTGCTGGATTATGCCGGCGACCTTTACGGCCGGCGCCTGACGGTGGAGTTCCACCACAAGCTGCGTGAAGAGCAGCGATTTGCCTCCCTGGAGGCGCTGAAGTCGGCGATCGATGCGGATATCGCCGCCGCACGTGCACATTGGCACGCTCAACCGCTAACGAAGAGCCTGAAATGACCGACTACAAAGCCACGCTTAACCTTCCGGACACCGCCTTCCCCATGAAGGCCGGCCTGCCTCAGCGCGAACCGCAGATCCTGCAGCGCTGGGACAGCATTGGCCTGTACCAGAAGCTGCGCGAAATTGGCAAGGATCGTCCCAAGTTCGTCCTGCACGACGGCCCGCCCTATGCCAACGGCAAGATTCACATCGGTCATGCGCTGAACAAGATCCTCAAGGACATGATCGTCCGTTCCAAGACCCTGGCCGGCTTCGATGCGCCGTACGTGCCGGGCTGGGACTGCCATGGTCTGCCGATCGAGCACAAGGTCGAGGTAACCCACGGCAAGCACCTGTCCGCCGACCGCACCCGCGAGCTGTGCCGCGAGTATGCTGCCGAGCAGATCGAAGGGCAGAAGACCGAGTTCATCCGCCTGGGTGTGCTGGGTGACTGGGACAACCCGTACAAGACCATGAACTTCGCCAACGAGGCCGGCGAAATCCGCGCCCTGGCCGAAATGGTCAAGCAAGGCTTCGTGTTCAAGGGCCTCAAGCCGGTGAACTGGTGCTTCGATTGCGGTTCGGCGCTGGCCGAGGCCGAGGTCGAGTACGCCGACAAGAAATCCCAGACCATCGACGTGGCCTTCCCGGTTGCCGATGAGGCCAAGCTGGCCGCCGCTTTCGGCCTGGATGCGCTGGCCAAACCAGCCGCCATCGTGATCTGGACCACCACCCCGTGGACCATCCCGGCCAACCAGGCGCTGAACATCCACCCGGAGTTCAAATACGCCTTGGTCGATACCGGTGAGCGTCTGCTGGTGCTGGCTGAAGAGCTGGTCGAGTCGTGCCTCAAGCGCTACAACCTGGAAGGCTCGGTCATTGCTACCGCTGAAGGTTCGGCGCTGGAACTGATCAACTTCCGCCACCCGTTCTACGACCGCCTGTCGCCGATCTACCTGGCCGACTACGTCGAGCTGGGCGCCGGTACCGGCGTGGTGCACTCCTCGCCAGCCTACGGTGAAGACGACTTCGTCACCTGCAAGCGCTATGGCATGGTCAATGACGACATCCTCACCCCGGTGCAGAGCAACGGTGTGTATGTCGAGTCGCTGCCCTTCTTCGGCGGCCAGTTCATCTGGAAGGCCAACCCGGCCATCGTCGAGAAGCTGAGCGAAGTCGGTGCGCTGATGCACACCGAAACCATCAGCCACAGCTACATGCACTGCTGGCGTCACAAAACCCCGCTGATCTACCGCGCCACCGCGCAGTGGTTCGTGGGCATGGACAAGCAGCCGACCACTGGCGAGCCGCTGCGTGAGCGCGCGCTGAAAGCCATCGAAGACACCAAGTTCGTGCCGGCCTGGGGCCAGGCGCGCCTGCACGCGATGATCGCCAACCGCCCGGACTGGTGCATCTCGCGTCAGCGCAACTGGGGTGTACCGATCCCGTTCTTCCTGCACAAGCAAACCGGCGAACTGCACCCACGCACCGTCGAGCTGATGGAAGCAGTGGCCAAGCGCGTCGAACAGGAAGGCATCGAAGCCTGGTTCAAACTGGACGCCGCCGAGCTGCTGGGCGCTGAAGCCGACCAGTACGACAAGATCGCCGACACGCTCGATGTGTGGTTCGACTCGGGCACCACCCACTGGCATGTGCTGCGTGGTTCGCACGACATCGGCCACGCCACCGGCCCGCGCGCCGACCTGTACCTGGAAGGTTCCGACCAGCACCGCGGCTGGTTCCACTCTTCCTTGCTGACCGGTTGCGCCATCGACAACCATGCGCCTTACCGCGAGCTGCTGACCCACGGCTTCACCGTGGACGAGAACGGCCGCAAGATGTCCAAGTCGCTGGGTAACACCATCGAGCCGGAGAAGGTCAACAACACCCTGGGTGCCGACATCCTGCGCCTGTGGGTTTCCGCTACCGACTACTCCGGTGAAATGGCGGTTTCCGAGCAGATCCTGCAGCGCAGCGCCGACGCCTACCGCCGTATCCGCAATACCGCGCGCTTCCTGCTGTCCAACCTGTCCGGCTTCGACCCGGCCCGCGACCTGCTGGCCCCGGAAGACATGCTGGCACTGGACCGTTGGGCCGTGGACCGCACCCTGTTGCTGCAACGCGAGCTGGAAGAGCACTACAGCGAGTACCGTTTCTGGAACGTCTACTCCAAGGTGCACAACTTCTGCGTGCAGGAGCTGGGCGGCTTCTACCTCGACATCATCAAGGACCGCCAGTACACCACCGGCGCCAACAGTGTCGCCCGCCGTTCCTGCCAGACCGCGCTGTACCACATCAGCGAAGCGCTGGTGCGCTGGATCGCGCCGATCCTGGCATTCACCGCCGATGAAATCTGGCAGTACCTGCCGGGCGAGCGCAACGAGTCGGTGATGCTCAACGGCTGGTACCAGGGCCTGAGCGAGCTGCCGGAAGGCACCGAGCTGGACCGCGCCTACTGGGATCGCGTGATGGCAGTGAAGGCCTCGGTCAACAAGGAGCTGGAAAACCAGCGTACCGCCAAGGTCATTGGCGGTAACCTGCAGGCCGAAGTCACCCTGTACGCCGACGAAGGCCTGAGCGCCGACCTGGGCAAGCTGGGCGACGAACTGCGCTTCGTGCTGATCACTTCGGCCGCCAGCGTGGTGCCGTTCGTGCAGGCGCCAGCGGATGCTGTGGCCACCGAAGTCGAAGGCCTCAAGCTGAAAGTGGTCAAGTCCGGTCACGCCAAGTGCGGCCGTTGCTGGCACTTCCGCGCCGACGTCGGCAGCCACCCGGAGCACCCGGAAATCTGCAGCCGTTGCGTCGACAACCTGAGCGGTTCGGGCGAGGTGCGTCACTATGCCTAACCCTGCAGTGGGGCGCTTCGGGCGCCTTGCATGGCTTTGGCTGAGCTTGCTGGTCCTGGTCCTTGACCAGGCCACCAAGCTGTATTTCAACAACGCCTTGACCATGTACCAGCAGATTGTCGTCATCCCGGACTACTTCAGCTGGACCCTGGCCTACAACACCGGCGCCGCCTTCAGCTTCCTGGCGGAAAGCTCGGGCTGGCAGCGCTGGCTGTTCGCCCTGATCGCCGTGGTGGTCAGTGCCGTGCTGGTGGTGTGGCTCAAGCGCCTGGGGCGCAACGAGACCTGGCTGGCTGTGGCGCTGTCGCTGGTGCTGGGTGGTGCGATCGGCAACCTTTACGACCGCGTCGTGCTGGGCCATGTGGTCGACTTCATCCTGGTGCACTGGCAGAACCGCCATTACTTCCCGGCCTTCAACCTGGCCGACAGCGCCATTACCGTTGGCGCGGTGATGCTGGCGCTGGATATGTTCAAGAGCAAGAAGTCCGAGGATCCGGTCCATGACTGACACGCGTATCGGCCAGAACACCGAAGTCACCCTGCACTTCGCGCTGCATCTGGAAAACGGCGACACCGTCGACAGCACGTTCGACAAGGCCCCGGCCACCTTCAAGGTGGGCGACGGCAACCTGCTGCCAGGTTTCGAAAACGCGCTGTTCGGCTTCAAGGCCGGTGACAAGCGTACTGTGGTGGTGGCCCCGGAGAACGCCTTCGGCCAGCCCAACCCGCAAAACGTGCAAGTCATGCCGCGGTCCAACTTCGAAGGCATGGAGCTGTCCGAAGGGCTGCTGATCATCTTCAATGACGCCGCCAACACCGAGCTGCCGGGTGTGGTCAAAGCGTTCGATGACGACCAGGTGACCATCGACTTCAATCACCCACTGGCTGGCAAGACCCTGACCTTCGAGGTGGAGATCCTCGGGGTGAAGGCCCTGTAAGCCTGGAGCCGAGCATGCAAATCAAACTCGCCAACCCTCGCGGCTTCTGCGCGGGGGTCGACCGGGCGATCGAGATCGTCAACCGCGCGCTGGAAGTTTTCGGCCCGCCGATCTATGTGCGTCACGAGGTGGTGCACAACAAGTTCGTGGTGGAAGACCTGCGCAACCGCGGTGCCATCTTCGTCGAAGAGCTGGACCAGGTGCCGGACGATGTCATCGTCATCTTCAGTGCCCACGGTGTTTCCCAGGCTGTGCGCCAGGAAGCGGCTGGCCGCGGCCTGAAAGTGTTCGATGCCACCTGCCCGCTGGTGACCAAGGTGCATATCGAGGTAGCCAAGTACAGCCGCGATGGCCGTGAGTGCATTCTCATCGGTCACGAAGGGCACCCGGAAGTCGAAGGCACCATGGGCCAGTACGACGCCAGCAACGGTGGCTCCATCTACCTCGTCGAAGACGAAGAGGATGTGGCCAAGTTGCAGGTGCGCGACCCGGACCACCTGGCCTTCGTGACCCAGACCACGTTGTCGATGGACGACACCAGCCGCGTCATCGACGCCCTGCGTGCACGCTTCCCGAACATCGGTGGCCCGCGCAAGGACGACATCTGCTACGCCACCCAGAACCGCCAGGATGCCGTGAAGCAACTGGCCGGTGAATGCGACGTGGTGCTGGTGGTGGGCAGCCCTAACAGCTCCAACTCCAACCGCCTGCGCGAGCTGGCCGAGCGTATGGGCACCCCGGCTTACCTGATCGACGGTGCTGAAGACCTGCAACAAGGTTGGTTCGACCAGGCCGCTCGAATCGGCATCACCGCCGGTGCTTCTGCCCCAGAAGTGCTGGTGCGTGGCGTGATCGAGCAGCTCAAGGCCTGGGGTGCCACTGGCGCTGAAGAGCTGGATGGGCGGGAAGAGAACATCACGTTCTCGATGCCTAAAGAGCTGCGGGTTCGTTCGCTGATCTGATCAATGGCCTGCGCACAGGGAAACCTTTTCCGGTTCACCTGTGCGCAGTCTGATTCGCCCGGTGGAAGCCATCACCACCTGAGTAAAACTGGTGGCGGCGTTTTTCTCGCAGAGCTCCAGCGTGCCACCTCTCTTGCCCAGTGGGACACCCAGTGCGCTGAACCTGATCTGATCGCCTGTATTGGCCATTATCCTTATGGGCCTTGAAAGACGTTGTTCACGCAATACCTGCTCATTGTGCTCCAGCAACACTCGCCATCCTTTTCCCCAATCGCTCTCAATGCCCTGGACCCGCACGTTCTGGCCCTGCAGCAGTGCATGGCTGCGAGCACTGCGCAGTGCCTGTGCCAAATCTCGGGCAACTGCTGCCCTGTGTAGGTCATCAGTCATTCTGGCGTAAGCCGGCATACCGAGCTGTGTCAGCAAGACGGCCACGGCCAAGGCCGACAACATTTGAATCAGTGTTACGCCTCGTTGCTTCACCGTGCATTCCTCCCTGGAAGTGCTTGGCTATAGCTTCACGTTCATCGGCCAAACCGTCTAGTCGGCCGGGTTCAGGGCTATTGCAGGAAAAGTCGCGGGAGGTGCAGGGATGCACGCAAGGCAACGGGGCATGACGCTCCTGGAAGTGTTGTTGGCAGTCGTGGTTGTGGCCGTGGGCATGTTCGCAACAGCAGCGATGCAGTTGCAGGCATTGCAGGCTGCGGACGGCGCACGTCGTGATGGGCAGGCCGCGATGGCGGTGCACAGCGAGCATGAGCGGAGGCGGCGATGAGGCGCCGCCAGATTGGGTTCGGTCTGGTTGAGATGGTGATGGCGCTGGCCATCGGATTGATGCTACTGGCAGCGGCCAGCCAGCTCTTTACCTCTGCACACCAGACCTGGCGTCTGCAAAGTACGGCAGTGCGCATGCAGGATGAGGCACGACTTGCTTTGCTGCGCATGGCGCAGGATATCCGCATGGCAGGGATGTTTGGTTGCCTGCGGATTAAACCTGACGACTTTGAGGACCCGGCTGCGCGGCAGGCTTTCGCCCGCCCCCTGGAGGTTGAAGCCACTACCCTCAGCCTGGTTGTAGCGGAGTTGTCCGGAAAAACTGGCAACGGTGACTGGGTTTTGCAGACGGACTGCATCGAAAAAGTGCGCGTGGATGAAAAAACAGTAGAGGGTTACCCACTGACGTTCCCCATCAGCCAGTACGTCTATCAGTTCCATGGCAATAGGCTGAGGTTCAAGCGAAAAGGCAACTTCCAACCGCTGGTCGAGAATGTGCGAGAGGCGCGTTTCGAACGTGTGCAAACGCCGCAGGGGGAGAGGGTAGACATCACGCTGATGTTGTACGAGCCCACGCTCAAACTCGAACAGCGCCATGAACTGAGCGTGGCGCTGCGCAATCGGGTGCCGGGGCCATGAAGCGCCAACGCGGTGTCGTGCTGCTGTTGGCGTTGGTACTGAGCCTGCTGCTCGGCTTGCTGACAGCCTCTGCCTTGCGTGATGCCTTGGTAGAGACGCGAATGGCTGGCTACCTGCGCGATGGCCTGCTGGCGTTCGAAGAGGCAGAGGCCACATTGCAGGCCGGGGCAGATGAACTGCTGCGGGCACCTCCAGGCAAATGCCAGATGTGCCTGCCTCCGCCGCACCCGCACGATTTGACTGGGCAGTGGCAGCGCAGCAGCAGCGGCTACTTTCAGGTCCAGCATCTAGGCATGAGCACGCGCGTTGCGTACATGCCGGAAGGGCAGCCAGTTGCGTTGTACCGGGTAACTGCCGTCAGCCAGCAAGCACAAGCCCGGCAAGTACTGGAAGCCGTCTACGCCGTGGCCGGCGACACAATCCAGCGCATCACCTGGCGCCAAAGACTCAGAGGAGACTGACATGCAGCAAGGCTTGAGCCTGATCGAGTTGTTGATTGTGCTGGCCGTGACCGGCATTCTGGCAGCCATTGCCTACCCCAGTTACAGCGACCAGCTTCGGCGAGCCGCGCGCAGCGAAGTGGTTGGCCTGCTGCACGATGCCGCCTTGCGCCTGGAGCGCCACCGCGTGCGCACCGGCCAATACGCCGAAGGCGACCCGGCCTTGCCCGACGGCACCCGCTATTACAGCCTGCAGGCCCAGCGTGACAGCGACACCTTCACGCTGCGCGCCCGGCGGCTGCCGCATGGGCTGATGGCGCAGGATGGCTGTGGCGACTTCCAGCTTGACCAGGCCGGTGTGCAGCGCAATCCGGGTGCTGTTGAACATGGCGCCCACTGCTGGGGAAGCTGAAGGTTGAATGATGCCCCGTGCATCGCGGTTTTACTTCAGGTGTTGGATCGACAGATGAGCAAGCAAGTAGTGGTGGTCGGCGGCGGGGTCATCGGCCTGCTGACGGCGTTCAACCTGGCGGCGAAGGTTGGGCAGGTCGTGGTGTGTGACCAGGGCGAGGTCGGCCGTGAGTCGTCGTGGGCCGGTGGCGGCATTGTTTCGCCGCTGTACCCGTGGCGCTACAGCCCGGCGGTGACCGCCCTGGCGCACTGGTCGCAGGACTTTTATCCACAGCTGGGCGAGCGTTTGTTCGCCAGCACCGGCGTCGACCCCGAAGTGCACACCACTGGCCTGTACTGGCTGGACCTGGACGACGAGGCCGAAGCGCTGGCCTGGGCCGAGCGCGAACAGCGGCCGCTAAGTGCCGTGGATATCTCGGCGGCCTATGATGCGGTGCCGGTGCTGGGCCCGGGCTTCAAGCGCGCCATCTACATGGCTGGCGTGGCCAATGTGCGCAACCCGCGCTTGGTCAAGTCGCTGAAGGCGGCGTTGCTGGCGCTGCCGAACGTAACCCTGCGCGAACACTGTCAGATCACCGGCTTCGTTCAGCAAGACGGGCGTGTGACCGGTGTGCAGACGGCTGATGGCGTGCTGCCGGCCGATGAGGTGGTGCTCAGTGCGGGCGCCTGGAGTGGCGACCTCTTGCGTACCCTTGGCCTCGAGCTGCCGGTGGAGCCGGTGAAGGGCCAGATGATCCTGTTCAAATGCGCCGAAGACTTCTTGCCGAGCATGGTGCTGGCCAAGGGGCGCTATGCGATCCCGCGTCGCGATGGGCACATTCTGGTGGGCAGTACGCTGGAACATGCCGGGTATGACAAAACCCCGACCGGGGATGCGCTGGAAAGCCTGAAGGCATCGGCGATGGAGTTGTTGCCTGAGCTTGAGGGGGCCACCGTGGTTGGACACTGGGCGGGACTGCGGCCGGGGTCGCCGGAAGGCATTCCGTATATCGGGCCGGTGCCAGGGCATGCGGGGTTGTGGCTGAACTGCGGGCATTACCGCAACGGGCTGGTGCTGGCGCCGGCTTCGTGTCAGCTGTTTACTGACTTATTGACAGGGGCCGAGCCGATCATCGACCCGGCGCCTTATGCGCCAGAAGGGCGTTTGGGCTGAGATTGCCGGGGCTGCTTTGCAGCCCCCGCATGTCAACGCGGTGCCTGCAAGTGCCGGCTCGGGTAATGCTGCTCATACACCTTGCACACCCGCAGCACCTGCTCATCGGCAAAGCGCCCGGCCACCACCTGCAGCCCCACCGGTAATCCTTCGCGGGTAAACCCACAAGGCACCGAAGCCGCCGGCTGCTGGGTCAGGTTGAAGGGATAGCTGAAGGGCGTCCACTCCATCCACTGCGCCATCCCCGACCCAGGCGGCACGTTGTGCCCGGCTTCGAATGCCACCAGCGGCAGCATCGGCGATACCAGCACGTCATAGCGCTGGTGGAAGGCATTCATCTGCGCAATCAGCGCCGCCCGTGCCTCCAGCGCCTGGGTGTATTCGCCAAGGCCGATCTTTGCGCCTTGCTCGGCAATCCAGCGTAGCCCGGGGTCAAGCAACGTTCGCTGTTCATCGCTCAAGGCACTGCCTAACCGCGCCGCGCCGGCAAACCACAGGGTATTGAAGGTTTCCAGCGGGTCGTTGAATCCCGGGTCCACCTCTTCCACCTGCGCGCCCAGCCGTACCAGGCGCTGCACTGCTTGCGCCACCAGTGCCTGGATTTGCGGGTCGACCTGCACGTAACCGAAGTTGGCACTGTAGGCGATGCGCAGGCCGCTCAGGTCTTGCTGCTGGCCCATCCACGGCGCCTGCCGTGGTGCACCGGACAGCCCGTCACGGGCATCGGGGCGGGCGACGCAGTCGAGCATCAGTACCGCGTCGTCTACGGTGCGCGTCATCGGCCCCAGGTGCGACAGCACGGTCATGGCGCTGGCCGGCCATTGCGGCACATAGCCGAAGGTCGGTTTGATGCCGAAGGTGCCGGTAAAGGCACACGGGATACGAATCGAGCCCCCGGCATCGCTACCCTGGTGCAGCACCCCCAGGTTCAGTGCGGCGGCGGCCGCAGCTCCCCCCGACGAGCCTCCGGCAGTCAGCCTTGTATCCCAGGGGTTGCGGGTGATGCCGTACAGCGGGTTGTCTGTCACTCCCTTCCAGCCGAACTCCGGCGTGGTGGTTTTGCCCACCAGCACTGCGCCGGCTTCACGCATGAACGCGGTGAAGGGGGCATCGACGTCCCATGGCCCTGCGCCGGAGGTGGTGCGTGACCCCTTGCGGGTCGGCATGCCACGGGTCAGGGTCAGGTCCTTTATCGAGGCGGGTACGCCATCCAGCCGGCCACAGGGCTCGCCCCGTTGCCAGCGCTGCTCGCTGGCGCGGGCGGCGGCGCGAGCACCTTCACCGTCGACATGGCAGAAGGCGTTTACCGCCGGGTTGTGCAGGTCGATGCGCGCTAACACGTCGTCGATCACCTCGACCGGCGACAGCTCACGGCGCTGGTACAGTTCGAGCAATTCGACGGCGGTGAACTCACCCAACTCGGTTTTCTGGGTCATCTCAACGGGCTCCCGGGTTGGCGGCCTGGAACATGGCACGCAGCAGGACGTCACAGCCGTCGGCCAGGTCCTGCGGCGCGGCATTTTCGATTTCGTTATGGCTGATGCCACCCTCGCATGGCACGAAGATCATCCCGGCCGGGCCCAGCTCGGCGAGGAAGATGGCATCGTGACCGGCGCCACTGACGATATCCATATGGCTCAGCCCCAGCGTGCGTGCGCCCTGGCGCACGGCGTCTACGCACTGCTCGGCGAAATACAGTGGCGGGAAGTCGGCGGTGGGGGTCAGCTGGTAGCTCAGCCCGTGCCTGGCCGTGCTGCTTTCGATGGCCGTGCGTACTTCGCTGACCATGGCAGCGAGGTGTCCGGGGTCGAGGTGGCGCAAGTCGATGGTCATGTGCACCTGGCCGGGGATGACGTTGCGCGAGCCCGGGTGCAGGGTCAGGCAGCCGACCGTGCCGCAGGCATGCGGCTGGTGGGCGTGGGCCACGCGGTTGACCGCAGCCACCACCTCGGCCGCGCCAACCAGGGCGTCCTTGCGCAGGTGCATCGGGGTGGGGCCGGCATGGGCCTCGACACCAGTCAGCACCAGATCGAACCATTTCTGGCCCAGGCAGCCCTGGACAACACCGATGGTGGTGCGCTGGTCTTCCAGCACCGGGCCCTGCTCGATATGTGCTTCGAAGTAGGCACCGACGGGATGCCCGGTAGGCACACGCGGGCCGGCGTACCCAATGCGCTGCAGCTCGGCGCCGACCGACAGGCCCTGATCGTCGACCTTATCAAGGGTTTCCTGCAGGCCGAACTTACCGGCGAACACACCCGAGCCCATCATGCAGGGCGGGAAGCGCGAGCCTTCTTCGTTGGTCCACACCACCACTTCCAAGGGCGCTTCGGTGGTCAGGCCGAGATCGTTCAGGGTGCGGATCACTTCGAGGCCAGCCATGACGCCATAGCAGCCATCGAACTTGCCGCCGGTGGGTTGGGTGTCGATGTGGCTGCCGGTCATCACGGGTGGCAGGGCAGGGTTGCGGCCGGGGCGGCGGGCGAAGATGTTGCCGATGGCGTCGATGCTGACGGTGCAGCCGGCATCTTCGCACCAGCGCACGAACAGGTCGCGGGCCTGGCGGTCGAGGTCGGTCAGCGCCAGGCGGCATACGCCGCCCTTGGCGGTGGCGCCGAGCAGGGCCAGGTCCATCAACGATTGCCACAGGCGCTCGCGGTTGACCTGCGAACCTTGGCCGAGCAGGTGCTGTGAGGGATCGATGCGGGTGTTCATGGGCGTTCTCCTTTCAGGCGCTCAGGGCCAGGTAACGGTTCTTGATGCTCGGGTCCTCACGGAACTGCGCCGCGCTGCCCTGGTAAGCGACCCGGCCCTGCTCCAGCACGTAATGGCGGTCGGCAAGGGCATCGCAGACCATCAGGTTCTGTTCCACCAGCAGGATCGACAGGCCCTCGTCCTTGATGCGCCGCAAGATCTTCACCAGCTCGTCGACAATCACCGGGGCGAGGCCTTCGGTGGGTTCATCGAGGATCAGCAGCTTGGGGCCGTTGAGCAGGGCGCGGGCGATGGCCAGCATCTGCTGCTCGCCACCGGACAGCGCGAAACCACCATTGCGGCGGCGCTCCTTGAGCCGTGGGAACATGCTGTAGACGTCTTCCAGCTGCCAGCGGCTGGTTTTGCGCACGGCAATTTTCAGGTTCTCCTCGACGCTGAGCTGGCGAAAGATGCCGCGGTGTTCGGGCACCAGGGCAATGCCGAGCCGGGCGATATCGAAAATTTCGCGGCCCACCAGCGGCTGGCCGTTGAAGCTGATCTGCCCCTGCCGTGGGCGGACGATGCCGAGGATACTGCGCAAGGTGGTGGTCTTGCCGGCACCGTTGCGCCCAAGCAGGGTTACCAGCTCGCCGGCCTCGACCTTGAGCGAAACCCCTTCGAGGACATGGCTCTTGTCGTAGTAGGCGTGGATCGAATCGACGTTGAGCATCAGGCAGCCTCTCCAAGGTAAGCGGTGCGTACGCGCTCGTCGTTGCGCACCTGTTCAGGGGTACCCTCGACCAGAATCTGGCCGTGGCTCATCACCGTGATGCGCTGGCTGATCGACATGACGATGCTCATGTTGTGCTCTATCAGCAGCACGGTATGGTCGCGGCCAAGGTCGCTGATCAGGTCGGTCATTACCGGGATGTCGTCGATACCCATGCCCGAGGTGGGCTCGTCGAGCATCAGCAGGGTGGGCTTGGCGCAGATCGACATGCCCACTTCCAGTACCCGTTGCTGGCCGTGCGACAGCTCACCGGCCAGGGTTTCGGCGCGGGCGCTCAGTTTCAGGCGCTCCAGCACCTGGTCGGCGGTGTTCCAGTGGCTGCGCTTGTGCTCGACACTGCGCCAGAAGTTGAGCGCGCCCAGGCCATCACGGCCTTGGGCGGCCAGGCGCAGGTTTTCGCGCACGGACAGGTTCTGGAACAGGCTGGTGAGCTGGAACGAACGGGCCATGCCCAGCGCCACCCGCCCGTGGGATGGCTTGCGGATGATGTCCTGGCCGTTGAACAGGATCTTGCCTGCGGTGGCCTGGCGTTCGCCGGTCAGGCAGTGGAACAGGCTGGTCTTGCCGGCGCCGTTGGGGCCGATGATGGTGTGGATGGTGCCGGCGCGCACTTTCAGGTCAACGCCCGCAACCGCCTTGAACGGCCCGTAGGCCAGCTCCAGCTGGCGGGTTTCCAGGAGGTAGTCGCTCATCACAGGGTCTCCTTGGTCTTGGCCTGAGGTTTGTCATTGGCATTGCGGGTGGCCAGCAGGCGTTTGCCCAGTTCGGCCAGGCCACCCCACAGGCCGCCACGCATGAACACCACGACGAGGATCAGGATGACCCCCAGCAGCATCAGCCAGCGTGGCCACAGCTCCGACAGCACGTCGCCCAGCAGCACGATGGCGCCGGCCCCCAGCAGCGAGCCGAACAGCGAGCCGGTCCCGCCGACGATAGTCATGATTAGGATGTTCTCGCTCATCATCAGGTCGATGTTCGACAGCGGTGCAAAGTGCAGCAGCATGGCGTACAGCGCCCCGGCGATACCGGTGATGGCGCCCGACAGCATGAACACCAGGATCTTGAAGTGGCGGGTGTCGTAGCCGATGGCCGCGGCGCGGGTTTCGTTCTCGCGGATGGCCAGCAGGGTGCTGCCGAACGGCGAGCGGATGACCCGCAGGGCTGCGGCGAAGATCAGCAGGAACAGCACCGCCACAAACACATAGAAGTGCCGCGGGTCGGCCAGGTCGACCAGCACATGGCCGGCGATTTCGATGTTCGGCCGGGGCACATCGAGCAGGCCGTTGTCACCGCCGGTCCAGCCGCTGAGGGTGTAGGCCAGGAAGTAGGCCATCTGGCTGAAGGCCAGGGTCAACATGACGAAGTAGATGCCGGTGCGGCGAATCGCCAGTGCGCCCACCAGCAATGCCAGGAAGGCACCGAACACGGCGGCACCCAGTAGCGCGGCGAACATGCCCCACTGCAGGTGGATCATCAGCAGCGCCGCGCCATAGGCACCCACGCCAAAGAAGATGCCCTGGCCGAACGACAGCAGGCCGGTGTAGCCGAGCAGCAGGTTGCAGGCCAGCGCGGCCAGAGCAAAGATCAGGATCTCGGTGGCCAAGGTGGCCGACGGCAGCAACAGTGGCAGTGCCACCAGGCTGGCAACCACCAGCAACAGCAGCGCCGGGGCGCGGCCTTTGGCGACTGGCAATGGATTTTTCTCGCTCATATCAGGCTCTCCCGAACAGGCCATAGGGACGGACCAGAATCACGGCGGCCATGGCGCCGTAGATCATCAGGCTGGCGCCTTGCGGCCAGAGGCTGGTCATCATGCTTTGCACCACACCTACCAGCAGGCCGCCAACCAGCGCACCGCCGAACGAGCCCATGCCGCCGATTACCACCACCACGAAGGCAATGCCGAGAATTTCCGGGCCGACGAAGGGTTGCGCACCCCGTAGCGGGGCGAACAGCACACCCGCCACGCCGGCCAGGCCCACGCCCAGGGCGAAGGTCAGGGAAAACAGGCGGAAAATGTTGGTGCCCAGCAGCGACACGGTCTCGGTGCTTTCGCTACCGGCCCGCACCAGTGCGCCGAAGCGGGTGCGCTCCAGCAGCAGCCACAGGCCAAGGCCGATCAGCGCGGCGAAACCGATCAGGAACAGGCGGTAGTAGGGGTAGATGAAGTCCCCGAGGATCAGCACCCCGCGCAGCTCGGGCGGTACGGCAATGTTCTTGCCCACCGGGCCCCAGATCAGCACTGAGGCTTCCTGGATGATCAGTGCGATGCCGAGGGTGACGAGGATCTGGAAGGTGTGCGGCAGGTGGTAGATGCGCTTGATCAACAGGCGCTCGACCGCCCAGGCCAGGGCGGCCACCACCAGCGGTGCAATCAGCAGTGCCAGCCAGAAGTTGCCGGTGATGGCCACGGCGGTGTAGCACAGGTAGGCGCCCAGCAAGAAGAACGCGCCGTGGGCGAAGTTGACGAAGTTGAGCAGGCCGAAAATGATCGTCAGGCCCACGGCGATGAGGAAGTAGATCATCCCCAGGCCCAGGCCGTTGAGCAGTTGGAACAGGTACAAATCGAGCATGAGCGTGCCCTCGACAGCGCGCGGTGCGGCTGCCTGTACGAGTGTGTGTGACTAACGCCGCGGCTTCAGGCCAGGGCGCAACCGGTGTGGTCGACCTCGACGAACGAACGCCCTGAGCTGATGACTTCGGCCAGGTCGTCCTCGTCGCGCATCTGCCCCTGGGGCTTGCCGCGCAGCAGGTAGTAATCCTTGAGTACCTGATGGTCGCCAGGGCGGATCAGTTCTTCGCCGGTCGGGCCCTGGAAGCGCATGCCCTGCAATGTCGCCGACACGGCGGCGCCCTCCAGGCTGCCGGCCTTGACGATGGCTTCGAGCATGACCTTGGTGCCGATATAGTCGGCAGCCAGCGGGTAGTTGGGGTTGATGCCATAGGCCTTGCGGGTGGCGGCAACCAGTTGCTTGTTCAGCGGTGTATCGACCTGGTGCCAGTACTGGGCACCCAGGTACACGCCTTCGAGCACGTCGCTGCCCAGCTCCTGAAACTGGTCGAGGCCGGCAGACCACACCATCAGCACTTTCATGCGGTCCTTGATGCCGAAGTTGACGGCCTGGCGCAGGGCGTTGGAGGCCTGGCTGCCGAAGTTGAGCAGCACCAGCACATCGGGTTTGGCGGCGATGGCGTTGGTGAGGTAGCCGGAGAACTCCTGTTCCTGCAACGAGTGGTAGCTGTTGCCGATGTGTTCCACACCAAGCTCGGCGAACACCTTGCGGGCATTATCCAGCAGGGCGTCGCCGAACACGTATTGCGGGGTGATGGTGTACCAGCGCTTGGCCTGGGGCAGCTGGCGGATCATGGGCACCAGGGTTTCGCGGATGGCGCCGTAGGTGGGCACCGACCAGCGAAAGGTCGATGCGTTACAGTCTTTACCGGTGATTTCGTCGGCGCCCACGGGCGTCATGAACACGCCGCCGGCTTTGTGGATTTCCTTCGACACCGCCAGTGCCGAAGACGACAGGGTGCAGCCCTGGAAGAAGCGTGCGCCATCCTGGCCGATGGCTTCCTGTACCTTGCGCACCGCCTTGCCGGCGTTGCCTTCGGTGTCGATGACCTTGTACTTGAGCGGGTGGCCGAGCAACTGCGGGTACTCGGCGATGGCCAGGCGCGACCCCATGTCGGCGTACTTGCCGTAGCTGGCGAAGGCGCCCGACATGGACTTGAGCCCATAGAAGGTCAGCGGTTGGTCGGCGAATGCCCGGAGCGCTCCCAAGGGGAGGCTACCTAAGGCACCCAGGGCAAGGCCTGCCTTGAGCAGGGTACGTCTTTGCATGAGTAACTCCTTGGTTGTGGTTATTAGGCAGGAGTGGCAATGACAAAGCGGGTACGGCCGGGCCTGTGTGCAGGCCTCTTTCCAGGCGCATCAGTGGTGGTGGTCGAACTCCAGCAGGAAGTTGCGGGCAACCTCGCCTTCCAGCGCGGTCATGTGGTGCTCGGCGTCGCACATGTGTTCATGCATCAGCCGGCGTACAGCGGGTTCGTCGCTGGCGCGCAGGGCGGTCAGCAGTTGCTTGTGGTAGTCGATGTTGGCGGCGGCGAACTGCTGGCGCTTGGGCAGGTAGGCCTTTTTCAGCACCACCAGGTCGCGCAGCAGGTCGTTGAGGAACACCGCCATGAACCGCAGCAACGGGTTCGGGCAACGGTCGGCCAGCAGGGTGTGGAACTCCAGCTCTGCCAGGCGCTGCTCGCGTTGGCCTTCCTCGCTGTCTTCCGGTGCGCTGCAGAAGTCGATGTTGGCTTGCAGCGCGGCGTAGTCGGCTTCGCTCAGCTTGCCCATCACCGACACCGCCAGCTCTACCTCGATGACTTTGCGCAGTTGGTAAACCTGCTCGCCGTCCAGGTGCTGGAAGTGCAGGTAATTGCGCAGCGCGCGGCTGGCCGGCTCGGTACCTACTTCATTGAGGTAGGCGCCGCCGGTCGGGCCGGTACGGGTACTGACCAGCCCTTCGACCTCCAGCGCCTTGAGCGCTTCGCGGGCGGTACCCTTGGAACACTCGAAATGCTCCATCAGCTCACGCTCGGTGGGCAGGCGGTCACCGGGGTGCAGCGCTTCGGTGACGATCGAGCGCTTGACCGATTCGACGATCACATCGGACAGCTTCTGGCGCTTGCGTTTGGGTTTGAGCATTTCGCTATTTTTCATATTTATGCGGATAAATAGGATTTAGCGAATTTTACCGGGATGGGTCAATGCTGGCGTCGGGGGAGGGGTCGTAATTGGTGTGAAAGGGTCGGGGAGGGATAAGTGATGCAGGGTTCACAGGCCTCTTCGCGGGCATGCCCGCGAAGGGATTCAGGTGATACTGGCTCAGCCTTGGCGACCAGGGCCTTGTTGCAGGTGTGCCTGGCTGCAATACCACTCATTGCCCTGCTGCAGCGCCCGGTCGTTGGGCAAATGCACGCCACAATGGGCACAGCGCACCATCTTCAGCGGTGCATCCAGCTTCGCCTCGGGGTGCGACTGCTGGCTGACTTTGAACTTGCGCCACAGCCAGAACGCGGCGGCGATCAGGGCGATCCAGAAAAGTAGGCGAACCATGGTGTCCAGCTTGTCGGTTGAAGAAGCCGACAGTCTAGGACGCGGCCAATAAAAAAGGGAGGCCCAAGGCCTCCCTTTCATTTACCGCTGTGTGTCAGTCAAACAGACCAAAGGTCATGTAGCTGAACCAGGAGCGGTCTTTCTCGGCTTCTTTCGGGCCTTCCGGCACGATCGGGTCGCCGTTCTCGTCCTTCGGCAGCAGCTCTTGCGGCATCTCGTCGCGGGCGTCCTGGAACTGCTTGACCACGTCCTGGTTGGCGCGGGTTTCGCCCGGCGGCAGCGGGGTATCGGTTTCGATCAGGCCCAGGGTGGCCTTGGACAGCCAGCCACGGCCGTCAGACTCGGTCTGCTTGGGCTGGAACTCGCCATCGACCAGGCTCGGGTGGTCCGGGTAGTTGAGCTTGAGGGTTTCCAGGCTGCTGGCGGCCAGTTCGTCCAGGTGCATCTTCTGGTACGACTCGACCATCACCGCCAGGCCGTCACCGACCGAGGGGGTTTCCTGGAAGTTTTCGACCACGTAGCGGCCACGGTTGGCGGCGGCCACATAAGCCTGGCGGCTCAGGTAATAATCGGCCACGTGGATTTCATACGAGGCCAGCAGGTTGCGCAGGTAGATCATGCGCTGCTTGGCGTCTGGCGCGTAGCGGCTGTTGGGGAAGCGGCTGGTCAGCTGGGCGAACTCGTTGTACGAGTCGCGGGCGGCACCCGGGTCACGCTTGGTCATGTCCAGCGGCAGGAAACGCGCCAGCAGGCCACGGTCCTGGTCGAACGAGGTCAGGCCCTTGAGGTAGTAGGCGTAATCCACGTTCGGGTGCTGCGGGTGCAGGCGGATGAAGCGCTCCGCAGCCGACTTGGCAGCCTCGGGCTCGGAGTTCTTGTAGTTGGCGTAGATCAACTCGAGCTGCGCCTGGTCGGCATAGCGGCCGAACGGGTAGCGCGATTCCAGGGCCTTGAGCTTGTTCACGGCGCTGGTGTAGCTGGAGTTGTCCAGGTCAGCTTGCGCCTGCTGGTACAGCTCGGCTTCGCTGAGGTTCTCGTCAATGACCTCTTTATTAGAGGAACAGGCCGCGGTAAGCCCGAGGATGGCGATCAGCAGCAGGTGTTTCACTTGCATGGCGGCTTGCGTCCCTTTGACGGCCGCTGTCTTGGGCGGTGCCGTCCTGTTATGATGAGCGCCCCGGCCAACCCCGGGACAAAAGAAGCCGTATTTAACCACAAGCTCGCAGCCGAAACCAAAGGCTGTGCGCCCGCCGAATCGAGCATGTCCGAGATCATTCAACTTAGCGCAGAGGTACCGTCCGATCTGGGCGGTCAACGCCTCGACCAGGTCGCCGCCCAATTGTTCGCCGAGTACTCGCGTTCGCGGCTTACTACGTGGATCAAAGAAGGCCGCCTGACGGTCGATGGCGCCGTCGTGCGCCCTCGCGATACCGTTTATGGTGGCTCAGTGCTTGCGCTGGAGGCCGAGCAAGAGGCCCAGGGCGAGTGGATCGCAGAAGACATCGAGCTGGATATCGTCTATGAAGACGACCACATCCTGGTGATCAACAAGCCTGCGGGCCTGGTTGTGCACCCGGCCGCCGGCCATGCCAGCGGCACCCTGCTCAATGCGCTGCTGCACCACGTGCCAGACATCATCAACGTGCCGCGTGCCGGTATCGTTCATCGCCTGGATAAAGACACCACGGGCCTGATGGTGGTGGCCAAGACCTTGCAAGCGCAGACCAAGCTGGTTGAGCAGATGCAAGCCCGCAAAGTCAGCCGCATCTATGAGTGCATCGTGATTGGCGTGGTGACGTCCGGTGGCAAGATCGATGCCCCGATCGGCCGCCACGGCGGTATGCGCCAGCGCATGGCCGTCACCGACGGCGGCAAGCCGGCGGTCAGCCACTACCGTGTGCTCAAGCGCTTCCGCTCGCACACCCATGTGCGGGTCAAGCTGGAAACCGGCCGTACTCACCAGATTCGCGTGCACATGGCCCATGTCGGCTTCCCGCTGGTGGGTGATCAGACGTACGGTGGGCGCTTCCGCATTCCGCCGGCCGCCAGCCCAACCATGGTCGAGGCGGTGAAAACCTTCCCGCGCCAGGCACTGCATGCGCGTTTCCTCGCCTTGGCCCACCCGATTACCGGTGAAGTCATGAAGTGGGAATCGCCACTGCCGGATGACTTCCTCTGGTTGCTGACGCTGCTGAACGAAGACCGCGAGAGCTTTATCGGATGAGTGGCCTGACGCAGTCGCTGTTGTTCCCCGACTGGCCGGCCCCGGCCTCGGTTCGCGCCTGTGTCACCACCCGTCAGGGCGGCGTCAGCCTGCCGCCCTACGAAACCTTCAACCTTGGCGACCACGTAGGGGATGCCCCTGCGGCGGTCGCCGAAAACCGCCGCCGGCTGAGCGACGCGTTCGCCATCCAGCCGGCCTGGCTCAAGCAGGTGCATGGCCTTGTGGTGGCGGATGCCGACCCGGCTGTGGTGGCCGAGGCCGACGCCAGCTGGACCGACCAGCCAGGCATTGCCTGCACCGTGATGACTGCCGATTGCCTGCCTGCGCTGTTCTGCGACCGGGCGGGGACGCGCGTGGCAGCCGCGCATGCGGGCTGGCGCGGGTTGGCCGGTGGCGTGCTGGAAGCCACGCTGGACCGCCTGGCGCTGCCGCCAGAAGAGGTGCTGGTGTGGTTGGGGCCGGCCATTGGCCCGCAGGCCTTCGAAGTAGGGCTGGAAGTGCGTGATGCCTTTACGGCGGTGCATCCGGAAGCGGCCCGTGCTTTTGTCGAGGGTGAGCGGCCGGGCAAGTTGATGGCGGATATCTACGAGCTGGCGCGTATTCGCCTGGCTGCCCGTGGGGTGACCGCTGTGTATGGTGGCGGATTGTGCACGGTCAGCGATGCGCGGTTCTTCTCTTATCGCCGTACCCCGCAGGGTGGGCGGTTTGCATCGTTGGTCTGGCTGGACCCGCGCTAGCCTGTACCGGTCTCTTCGCGGGTTTACCCGCGAAGGCCCCAGCGACAATCCAACAGGTTGACCTTGGTCAACCCCGCTACGCTTGAATCTTCCAGAATCAGCCTTATCTATAAGGTCATCTCAGGCAGGTTTCTTCATAAACAGGCGCTGTCCATCGCTCCGACCTGCCCTTTAAAGGAAGGTACACCATGCGAATAGACCGTTTGACCAGCAAGCTGCAACTTGCAATATCCGATGCCCAATCCCTGGCCGTTGGCATGGACCACCCCGCCATCGAGCCCGTGCACCTGCTGCAGGCACTGCTCGAACAGCAGGGCGGCTCCATCAAGCCCCTGCTGATGCAGGTTGGCTTCGACATCAACAGCCTGCGCCAGGGGCTGGTGAAAGAGCTCGACCAGCTGCCGAAAATCCAGAACCCCACCGGTGACGTGAACATGTCGCAGGACCTGGCGCGCCTGCTCAACCAGGCCGACCGCCTGGCCCAGCAGAAGGGCGACCAGTTCATTTCCAGCGAGCTGGTGCTGTTGGCCGCCATGGACGAGAACAGCAAGCTCGGCAAACTGCTGCTGAGCCAGGGTGTGACCAAGAAGGCCCTGGAAAATGCCATCAACAACCTGCGCGGCGGCGCGGCAGTGAATGATGCCAACGCCGAAGAGTCGCGTCAGGCGCTGGACAAGTACACCGTCGACCTGACCAAGCGTGCCGAAGAAGGCAAGCTGGACCCGGTGATTGGCCGTGACGATGAAATCCGCCGTACCGTGCAGGTGCTGCAACGCCGCACCAAGAACAACCCGGTGCTGATCGGTGAGCCTGGCGTGGGTAAAACCGCCATCGCCGAAGGCCTGGCCCAGCGCATCATCAACGGTGAAGTGCCCGACGGCCTCAAAGGCAAGCGCCTGCTGGCGCTGGACATGGGCGCGCTGATTGCCGGTGCCAAGTACCGTGGCGAGTTCGAAGAGCGTTTGAAAGGCCTGCTGAACGAGCTGTCCAAGCAGGAAGGCCAGATCATCCTGTTCATTGACGAACTGCACACCATGGTCGGCGCCGGCAAAGGCGAGGGCGCCATGGACGCCGGCAACATGCTCAAGCCAGCCTTGGCCCGTGGCGAACTGCACTGCGTTGGCGCTACCACGCTTAACGAGTACCGCCAGTTCATCGAGAAGGACGCTGCGCTGGAGCGCCGCTTCCAGAAGGTGCTGGTAGAAGAGCCGAGCGAAGAAGACACCATTGCCATTCTGCGTGGCCTGAAAGAGCGCTATGAAGTGCACCACAAGGTGGCCATCACTGACGGCGCCATTATCGCTGCGGCCAAGCTCAGCCACCGCTACATCACTGATCGCCAGCTGCCCGACAAGGCCATCGACCTGATCGACGAAGCCGCCAGCCGCATCCGCATGGAGATCGACTCCAAGCCGGAAGTGCTCGACCGCCTTGATCGCCGCCTGATCCAGTTGAAGGTGGAATCGCAGGCGCTGAAGAAAGAAGAAGACGAGGCGGCGAAAAAACGCCTGGAGAAGCTGACCGAAGAAATCGAGCGGCTGGAACGTGAGTATTCCGACCTGGAAGAAATCTGGGCGTCGGAAAAGGCCGAAGTGCAGGGCTCGGCGCAGATCCAGCAAAAGATCGAGCAGGCCCGCCAAGAGCTGGAAACAGCCCGTCGCAAAGGCGACCTGAGCCGCATGGCGGAACTGCAGTACGGGGTAATCCCGGACCTGGAGCGCAGCCTGCAGATGGTCGATCAGCACGGCAAGACCGAGAACCAGTTGCTGCGCAACAAGGTGACCGAGGAAGAAATTGCCGAAGTGGTATCGAAGTGGACCGGTATTCCGGTGGCCAAGATGCTCGAAGGCGAGCGCGAAAAGCTGCTGAAAATGGAAGAGCTGCTGCACCAGCGCGTGATTGGCCAGGGCGAGGCGGTAACCGCCGTGGCCAACGCCGTGCGCCGCTCGCGTGCCGGGCTGTCCGACCCTAACCGGCCAAGTGGCTCGTTCCTGTTCCTCGGCCCGACCGGTGTGGGCAAGACCGAGCTGTGCAAGGCGCTGGCCGAGTTCCTGTTCGACACCGAAGAGGCCATGGTGCGTATCGACATGTCCGAGTTCATGGAGAAACACTCCGTGGCTCGCCTGATCGGTGCACCACCAGGCTACGTCGGCTACGAAGAGGGCGGTTACCTGACCGAGGCCGTACGGCGCAAGCCTTACTCGGTGGTGCTGCTGGATGAGGTGGAGAAAGCCCACCCGGATGTGTTCAACGTGCTGTTGCAGGTGCTGGAAGACGGCCGCCTGACCGACAGCCACGGGCGCACGGTAGACTTCCGCAACACCGTGATCGTGATGACCTCCAACCTGGGTTCGGCGCAGATCCAGGAACTGGTGGGCGACCGCGAAGCACAGCGTGCAGCGGTGATGGATGCGGTGGGTTCACACTTCCGCCCAGAGTTCATCAACCGTATCGACGAAGTGGTGGTGTTCGAACCACTGGGCCGCGACCAGATTGCCGGCATTACCGAAATCCAGCTGGGCCGCCTGCGCAGCCGCTTGCTGGAACGCGAACTGTCGCTGAGCCTGAGCCCGGAGGCGTTGGACAAGCTGATTGCCGTGGGTTACGACCCGGTGTACGGCGCACGGCCGCTGAAGCGTGCCATCCAGCGCTGGATCGAAAACCCGCTGGCGCAGCTGATTCTGGCGGGCAAGTTCTTGCCGGGTACGGCGATCACCGCCAAGGTGGAAGGCGACGAAATCGTCTTTGGCTGATTCTGTTGCACCATGAGCCCCGCATTTGCGGGGCTTTTTTTGGCCGCTAACCTATACCGGCCCCAGTAAAATCGGGGTTTCGCGGATATTTTGGATAACCTGCTGAAATTTTTGAAATTTTTGCTTGCATCAATTTCCGAGTGCCCCTAATATACGCCGCGTTGTCAGGCACTAAGCGAATCACCAGCGACATCGGTGACCGCAAAACAACTTACAAATCAGTAAGTTGACTGAAAAAAAGTGGTTGACAAGCAAAACGAAGAATGTAGAATAGCCGGCCTCAGCAGCGACAACGCGAAAGCGAAGAAGCCAAAGAGTCCGAGGCGAACACAGTCTTCGGAGTAGCAAATCGGTAAGTTGTACCGAAGTTCAGTTCCGCGATAGCTCAGTCGGTAGAGCAAATGACTGTTAATCATTGGGTCCCTGGTTCGAGTCCAGGTCGCGGAGCCAATCTCGGGGTGTAGCGCAGTCCGGTAGCGCGCCTGCTTTGGGAGCAGGATGTCAGGAGTTCGAATCCCCTCACCCCGACCATTTTCCGGGTCGTTAGCTCAGTTGGTAGAGCAGTTGGCTTTTAACCAATTGGTCGTAGGTTCGAATCCTACACGACCCACCATGTAAAGAAGGGCATCTCAAAGAGATGCCCTTTTTTTTGAAAGACCCGGGGTGTAGCGCAGTCCGGTAGCGCGCCTGCTTTGGGAGCAGGATGTCAGGAGTTCGAATCCCCTCACCCCGACCATTTTTGGGTCGTTAGCTCAGTTGGTAGAGCAGTTGGCTTTTAACCAATTGGTCGTAGGTTCGAATCCTACACGACCCACCATGAACAAAGGGCATCTCGAAAGAGATGCCCTTTTTCTTTTGCCTGGCGAAAATGCTTGGCCAACAGCTGGTAAACGAGCAAAAAGAAGGGCCGCATCAGCGACCCTTGGCTTTCAATCAGTGCAGCTTCAGCCGCGGCTCGGTTCCCCGGCCAATCTTGCTGCCCAGCATCATCAACGCCGTACGGAAGAACCCGTACAACGCCATCTGGTGCATGCGGTACAGCGACACATAGAACATCCGCGCCAGCCAGCCTTCCAGCTTCACGCTGCCCATCAGGTTACCCATCAGGTTGCCCACCGCCGAGAAGCGCGACAGCGACACCAGCGAGCCGTAGTCCTTGTACGCGTAAGTCGGCAGCGGCTTGTTCTCCAGACGCGCCTTAAGGCTTTGCGCCAGCATCGAAGCCTGCTGGTGCGCGGCTTGGGCCCGTGGCGGCACATTGCGGTCGCTGCCTGGTTGCGGGCAAGCGGCGCAGTCGCCGAAGGCGAAGATGTTGTCGTCGCGGGTGGTTTGCAGGGTAGGGCGCACGACCAGCTGGTTGATGCGGTTGGTTTCCAGGCCATCGATGTCTTTCAGGAAGCCCGGCGCACGGATACCGGCCGCCCACACCTTCAAGCTGGCCTGGATCACTTCGCCGTCCTTGGTTTTCAGGCCGTCTTCGGTCACTTCACTGACGGCAGCGTTGGTCATCACCTTCACGCCGAGCTTTTCCAAGGTCTTGTGCACCGGCACGCTGATGCGCTCTGGCAGCGCTGGCAGCACGCGCGGGCCTGCCTCGATGATGGTGATGTGCATATCCTTGGGCTGGATGCGGTCCAGGCCATAGGCTGCCAGTTCGTGTGCGGCGTGGTGCAGCTCGGCGGCCAGTTCCACACCAGTAGCACCCGCGCCGACGATGGCGACGCTGATTTTTTCACTGGCCACATCACCGGCATGGGCGCGCAGGTAGTGGTTGAGCAACTGCTGGTGGAAGCGCTCGGCCTGCTTGCGGGTGTCCAGGAACAGGCAGTGCTGCGCCGCGCCCAGGGTGCCGAAGTCGTTGGTGTTGGAACCTACGGCAATGACCAGGGTGTCGTAGCCCAGGGTACGCGCAGGCAGCAGCTCGCGGCCCTCTTCATCGAGGGTGGCGGCCAGTTGAATCTGTTTGCCTTCACGGTCCAGGCCGCTCATGCGCCCCAGCTGGAAGTTGAAGTGGTTCCACTTGGCCTGCGCCACGTAGTTCAGTTCGTCTTCCGAGGAGTTCAGCGAGCCGGCAGCCACTTCGTGCAGCAGTGGTTTCCAGATGTGCGTGAGGTTGGCGTCGACCAAGGTAATCTCGGCCTGCTTGCGCTTGCCCAGGCTTTTACCCAGGCGGGTCGCCAGTTCCAGGCCGCCGGCGCCGCCGCCGACAATCACGATGCGATGAGTCATGGGGATATCTCATAAGGTTTACGGAATTCGTGGCCCAGGGGGCCGGCCGCAAACTGCACGAGGGGAGGGCGAGCGCGAAGCAGCTCATAGCACCAGTCCACTTAGCAGGCGGCTGATGAGACCCAACCCGATGGTCACGGCCACCACCAGCACAAGGAGCAGCCACGGCCGGAAGGGCCTGCGCTCGACTTGGTGCTGGGGGGCTCGCAGATACTCATCGACACGACGCTGATCTTCCGGATTCAGGCGGCTGGTCATGGTGGGCCTCGTCAGGTAGACGTTTGTGACTGCGCAAACGCTACAGCGTTCGCGCAAGCGCTTGAAACAAATGATAATGCTTTCTATCCCTGGCGCCGAGTGTACGCCATCGCAAACATTCGCTGCACTGGATCAAAGACTGATGCCCACATCGAAGACGATGCTGCGGCCCAGGTTACCGCGCAAAAAGTCTGGCGCGTCTGGGTGGGCGAACAGCACCCGGGCAAAGGTCGGCCCCACCAGCGACAGTGAACGCCAGCCCTGGCGCAGGTATTCGGTAGGCGGCGGGAAGTGGGTGTTGAGGTCGAGCACTTCGCGCTTGAGGCTGGCGAAGGCGATGATGTCCAGCTCGTTCAGCTCCAGCCCGCGTTCCCGGTAGTTGTGCGCCTTCTTGCGCAAGGTCGGCGCCAAGCGCCCCAGCAACTCGGTGGCACTGATGCGCCGGGGGCGCGCTTCGCGGCGCACCAGCTGCGCCAGGGAAAACGCACTGCGCCGGCGTTGCAGCTCTTCGCGCCATTCATCGTTCAGCCGGCGGCCTTCGTCGAGCACGAAAAACACCTCGAACGCGGCATCGCGGAACAGTACGTCTGGCGGCTCTTGGCCGGCCGGGGTGAAGTCTTCGCTGCGGTAGGGGATGTTCAGCCCCTGCAACAGACGCTGGCACACCCAACGCTCCCGCTCCCACTTGCGGGCGTTGGAGAGAAAGGCATTGGCTTGTTCGGCCTGGATGGTAAGCAGGCGCAGGTAGTCTGAGTCATCCATGCAGACAAGCTTAGCCGTTAATCGATGACGGTAAGATGCTGTTTAAGCGCGGGAATCAGCCCAGCACTGGCCACTGCTGCACCAGCCCGACCAGGTGCACCAGGCCGAAGCCCAGGCAGATCAGTGAACTGACTACGATAAAACGCTGCGAACGCCCGGTGCCCGCCAGCAATCTTGGCCCCAGCAGACCGCGCAGCAGGTACACCAGGGTGATGAGGCAGATGGCTGGCAGCAGCAACGGCAGCCGCCCGATTGCCCCGGCAGCCGACAGCGCATAGGCCGACCAGGCCAGCAGCACGCAGGCGATGGCGGCAGTGACAAGTGCCGGGTACCAGCGGCCCTTCTCGGCGGCCACCGCCATACGTTCACCCGCCCCGAACAAACGGTACCAGCGTGGCCCAACGGCGATCACCGCCAGGTGAAGTACGCCAATGATGGCGTTGAGTGCCGCTGCCAGCAGCAGGGTGGGGTTGATTCCTTCCGGCATGGCCAATGCTTCCTGCATCGAATGAGGGCGCCAGCCTACCGCAGCCGAATGAAACGGAGAATGGGTGTAGACTCGGGTTTATCCACATGGCTGCAAAGGGCATTGCTCAGGTGATCAGCGCGCAGGTGTTGTCCGGTACCACCCTTACCCTTGGCTGGCTGGGTTATGTACCGTTGCTGGTGTGGGCGGTCAGCCGGGTGCGCTGGGTTGAACTGTTCACCGACCGGCGCCGGCAGCATCTGTTGTTTGGCACCGTGTTTTGTCTGTTTGCGTTGTGGCTGGTGAGGCGTGATTTCGATACCGGGGTGTCCTACCACTTCATCGGCATGACGGCAGTTACCCTGTTGCTGGACTGGCCGCTGGCGGTGCTGGGTGGGTTCATGGCTCAGCTCGGTTTGCTGGCGCTGGGGCGGCAGGATTTGGCGGCGCTGGGGGTGAACGGCTTGTTGCTGATTGGCTTGCCGGTGCTGATTACCGAAGTGTGCGCGATCGTGGTCGAGCGCGCTCAGCCGCGAAACCTGTTCGTTTATATTTTTTGTTCAGGGTTCTTTCCTGCGGCGCTGACTGTGCTTGTTTGCGTGCCTGCGGCGCTAGGGGTGTTGTGGCTGGATGGGCGTTTTGCCATGCCGGAATGGCTCAGCGACTTTGTGGGCTACCTGTGGCTGATGATGTTCCCCGAGGCGTTCATCAACGGCATGGTGATCAGTGCGCTGGTGGTGTTTTGCCCGGAGTGGTTGGAAACCTTTAACCGCACAAGGTATTTGCAGGCGCCCTGGAAGGAGGATGAGCGGTGAATGTGTGGTGGCCGTGCCGGCGTGTTCGCGGGCACAGCCACATTGAAATCCGCTTAGTGCCGAGGCTCCAGGTCCCCCGAATACAGCTCATCCTCAGATTCTTCAGCCCCCGGAATCTTGTGTTCCTCAGCCGCCCAGGCCCCCAGGTCGATCAGCTTGCAACGGTCCGAGCAAAACGGCCGGAACGCGCTTTTCTCGTTCCACTCCACAGGTGCGCCACAGGTCGGGCAGTCGACGGTCAATGGCTGGCTCATGGCTGGCCTCCTTTCAAAGTCAGGTAAAAGTGGTGCAGGCGGTCTATCTGCTGATGCAGCGCGGCCAGGTCGCCGTCATTGACCACCACGTCATCGGCATGGCGCAGGCGATCCTCACGGGCCAGTTGGGCCTGCAAAATGGCCTGCACCTGCTCGGCACTGGTGTTGTCCCGTGCCAGGGTACGGGCTATTTGCAGTTCCTGTGGCGCATCGATCACCAGCACGCGCTGGGTCTTATGGTATTGCCCCGACTCGATCAGCAGCGGCGATACATATACCGCATACGGCGACTGGGCCTTGGCCAGGTAGCTGAAAATCTCTTGCCCGATCAACGGGTGCAGCAGTTGCTCCAGCCATTTGCGCTGCGCCGGGTCGGCGAAGATCAGCTGGCGCAGGGCGGCGCGATCCAGTTGGCCGTCGGCCTGCAGCACACCCGGGCCGAAGCGCTCGACAATGCTGGCCAAGGCCGGACGGCCGGGTTCGACCACCCAGCGCGCTGCCTGATCGGCATCGACCAGGTGCACGCCAAGCTCGACAAAGCGCTCGGCAGCGGCGCTCTTGCCGCTACCAATGCCGCCGGTAAGGCCGAGAATCCAGGGGGTAAAGGCTGCAGTGGCCATCAGTATCCAAGCAGTTGCATGTAAGAGGCGACTATTTCATCACCCCAGAGCACGGCAATCCACCCCGCAATCGCCAGATAAGGCCCGAACGGCATCGCCGTGCCCATGGCATGCCGGCGCAAACGCAGCAGGCACAGGCCAACCAGCGCCCCCACCACCGATGACAACAACAACGTCAGCGGCAACACCTGCCAGCCACCCCAGGCCCCGATCAGCGCCATCAGCTTGAAGTCGCCATAGCCCATGCCTTCCTTGCCGGTGACCAGCTTGAACACCCAGTACACCGTCCACAGGCTGAGGTACCCGGCCACCGCGCCCAACAGCGCGTCGGTTAGCGGGGCGTACAGGTTGAAGGCATTGACGATCAGCCCCAGCCACAGCATCGGCAGCACCAGCACATCCGGCAGCAATTGGTGTTCTGCATCGATCAGGCTCAGGGCCAGCAGGCACCAGGTCAGTGGCAGTGCCAGCAACGCCTCTACCGAAGCGCCAAAACGCCACGCCACCACCAGCGACAGCAGCGCGCTGGCGATTTCCACCATCGGGTAGCGCGGGCTGATACGGGTTTTGCAGGCTGAGCAACGCCCGCGCAATGCCAGGTAACTGATAACCGGAATGTTCTCCCACGCGCGAATCTGATGCGCGCAATGTGGGCAGCGGGAGGCGGGCAGGCACAGGTCGAACCGTTCGTGCTGCGTAACCGGCAACCCCAACACTTCTTGTGCCTCACGCTGCCATTGCCGCTCCAGCATGATCGGCAGCCGATACACCAGCACATTCAGAAAACTGCCCACCAACAGGCCGAGCAGCGTGGCCAGGGTGAAGAAGTACGCCGGCTGCTCTGCCAGCAAAGTCCATAAAGTCATGTTCAGATCAAACTACCCAACTGGAAGATCGGCAGGTACATCGCCACCACCAGGCCACCGACCAGCAGGCCCAGGATCAGCACGATGGCCGGCTCCAGCAGGCTGGTCAACTGGTCCAGCGCCTGGCTGACCTGTTCCTCGTAATGGCTGGCGGCCTTTTCCAGCATCTGGTCCAGCGTGCCGCTGGATTCACCGATGGCCGTCAGCTGCACCAGCAACGGTGGAAACAGCGGTTCACCCGCCATCGCCTGGTTCAGCCCCTGCCCATTGGCCATGCCCTGGCGCAGCCGCAACACCGCCTGCTCGTGCAGATCGCCACCGGTTACCCGGGCCACCGTACCCAACCCATCCAGCAACGGCACCCCGGCGCTGTAGGACGTCGCCAGGCTACGCGCAAACCGCGCCAGCGCCGCCTGCCCCAGCAATTTGCCGAACATCGGCAAACCCAGCACCTGCCGAGATATCCACAGGCGCGCTGGAGCATGCTGTCGGTACACTTGGCGCCCGGCAAAACCTAACACCGCAGCGATCACCAGCAACAGCGGCGCAAATCGACTCAGCCCTGTGGACAAGTCGATCACCCACTGGGTAAATGCCGGCAAGGCTGCCCCTACACTCGCAAACAGGCCCTCGAATTTCGGAATGACCTCTAGCAACAAAATGGCCGACACCCCCAGCCCGGTCAGCAACAGCAAAAGCGGGTAGATCATCGCCTTGCGCACCTTCTTGTGCAGCGCCCGCCGCTGTTCCAGCATGCCCGCCAGCTGCTCCAGCTGGCGATCGAGCGTGCCAGACTGCTCACCCACCCGCACCAGGTTGCAATACAGCGCATCGAACCATGCCGGGTGACGCTGCAACGCATCCGCCAACCCCAGGCCCGAGGCCACATCGTGTTTCAATCTTTCCAGCAACGCCGCCTGCGCCGCATTGCAGCCACTGCGCCCCATCACCTCGAACGCCTGCAGCAGCGGCACGCCGGCCCTGAGCAAGGTCGCCAGCTGCCGGCTGAAACCCGCCGGGTCGGCCTTCTCGCGGCGCTTCGGCAAACTGAACGTCAGCCCGCTGGCCGGCCGTAAACTGGCCACCGTGATGCCCTGGCGAATCAGCCCGGCGCGCACATAAGCCGGGCTGCGCCCGGGTGTTTGGCCACTGACCGGCGTGCCGTTGGCGTCGGTGCCATGCCAGCGGTAGAGGGGTGAAGATGAAGTCATGCAAAGGTCCTTTTTCTGCCCGTGCGACAAGCCTGGAAACAGCTTGCCGCGTCCATGCAAGGGCGCGCGTCCGTGATGCTCACTAGAGTAGTTCAGCGAAGATGACGCCCAAGCGGGCAGGGGTGACAAAAGGTGTCTGTTCAGGCCTACTGCGCCGCTGCCGGTTGGGGCGCAACCGACCTCAACGTGTTAGCGAATGAAAAAGGAAATACGTTCATGAAAGGGCAACGCGGTATCACCCTGATCGAACTGATGATCGTTGTCGCGATCATCGGCATTCTGGCGACCATCGCCTTACCGATGTACACCAACCACCAGGCACGCTCCAAAGCGGCGGCCGGGTTGCTGGAAATCAGCGCGCTGAAGACGGCGATGGACCTGCGCCTGAATGACGGGAAAGACGTGGGGGGCGTGGCCGAGCTGGGTGGCCAATCTGCCACGACGCATTGTGCGATCACCGCCGGAGGCAAGGCGGCGGATGGCAGCGGGAAAATTGAATGTACGCTGGTGGATGCGCCGGCCAATGTGGTGGGTAAGGCACTGACCTTGACGCGCTCGGCCAGTGGGTGGGCATGCACTACCGACATCGAGGAAGACCTGGCGCCCAAGGGTTGCAAGGGGCTTGAGGGTAGGGGATTAAACTAGCGGAAACAGGGGTTTGCGTTGCGGGTGTTAGCAGTGGTACGTTGCGCTACACGCCGGTGTAGCTCAGTCGGTAGAGCAGCGCACTCGTAACGCGAAGGTCGCAGGTTCGATTCCTGTCTCCGGCACCATCCAGCTGTTCCAATACGTCTCTCCTTGTACACGGAACCCCCTGAAAAGCCCGCCAAGTGCGGGCTTTTTTGTTTCTACCTGTCTCGTTCTGTCTCTAGGCATATACCGATTTTAGGTATACGTTAGGGTATACGCCGGTTCGACGAGAAAACGTATACCTATGGCACGCACCGTTACGCCCCTGTCAGACCCCAAATGCGAGGCTGCCAAGCCGCGGGACAGGGACTACACCCTGTTTGACGGCCAGGGCCTGTTTCTGCTGGTCAAGAAGAACGGCAGCAAGATCTGGCGCATGAAGTTCAAGCGCCCGGATGGCAGGGAGGGGCTGGCCACCTTCGGCAACTACCCGGCGCTGACGCTCAAAGCTGCCCGTGAGCGCCGGGCCGAAGCGCTGGAGTTGCTGGCGCATGGTAAAGACCCTATCGAGAGCGCCAGGCAGGGGAAAATCGAGGCGGCGAATGCCAGAGCCAATACCTTCGGGGTGTTGGCTAAGGACTGGCACGAGGCCTGTTCGAAGAAGTGGTCCCCAGGTCATGCCGCGACGGTGTGGCGGCGGATCGAAACTTACCTGCTCCCGGCCCTGGGCCAGCGCCCGGTAGCAGGACTGAAGACCCGCGACCTGCTGGCGCCGCTCAAGGCAGTGGAGAAGCGCGAAGTTCTCGATACTGCCGGTCGGCTACGGCAGTACATGACCGGCATCATGCGCATGGCTGTCCAGCACGGACACATCGACACCAACCCAGCGGTGGACCTCCAGGGTGCAACCGCCACACGCAAGACTGTCCACCGGCCTGCGCTGGCGCTGGATCGTCTGCCTGAGCTGCTGCAAAGAATCGACAGCGACACCGGTCGCCCGCTGACCCGGCTGGCCACCCAACTCACCCTGCTGGTCTTTATCCGCTCCAGTGAGCTGCGGTTTGCTCGCTGGCCAGAGATCGACGCCGGTCGCTCCATGTGGGAAATCCCCGGCGAGCGCCAGCAGATCGAGGGCGTGAAGAACTCGCACCGAGGCTCCAAGATGAGCACGCCCCACCTGGTACCTCTCAGTCGCCAGGCCCTGGCCACGCTCGAGCAGGTGCGCCAGCTCACCGGACGCTTCGACCTGGTGTTTGCGGGTGATAGCAACCACTGGAAACCGATGAGCGAGAACACGGTGAACAAGGCGCTTCGGCGCATGGGCTATGACACCAAAACGGAGGTTTGCGGGCATGGGTTCAGGGCCATGGCCTGCTCCGCCCTGGTCGAGTCGGGGCTGTGGAGTAAGGACGCAGTAGAGCGTCAGATGAGCCACCAAGAACGCAATAGCGTGCGAGCGGCCTACATCCACAAGGCTGAGTACATCGAGGAGCGCCGGTTGATGGTTCAGTGGTGGGCGGACTACCTCGAGGCGAACCGCGAGAAGCACGTCACCCCATACGACTATGCGCATCGTGCTGAGCAGAATGCCAATGTGGTGCCGATCAAGAGGGCCTGATGCGGACCTTCCATTGGGCGTGGAGACAGATATAGACTGAATGCCATTACTGTTCGGATAGCCAGTATTCGGGCAGGTATCGTGTATTGGCCAGCCTAGCCCGACGGGGCGAAGATCGGACACCCATCCGCCTGGCTGGCCAGCTTTCATCACCGGGCGCTGTGGGAGGCGGTAATCGTGGATACGGACAAAGAGTTTGATGCCTTTAAGGATAATGTCCCGAATGTGCCGATAGATAGGCTGCGCGTCATGCAAGCGCGAGCCAGGAACCTGATACGGGGTCGATCCGAAAGTCAGGTTAGAGAAGCGTGTTCAACCATCGAGTGGCTCACCAGCGAATACTTCTACGCAGAAAAGGAGGCTTGGATTGTTCGTCAAGTACAGACTGGTGGTTCGATACTTCGTTTTCTTCGCTACGAGGATCGAACGGAACACGGTCTGCGAGAACTGATCGATCACAACTATGATATTGATTCAAATGAGTTCGACTATCCCACTGAGGAGAATACGCGGCCACTTGAAGCGTTAGAAGAAGCGATGAAGGGATTCGATCTCGACGACAAGAGCTTTCCGGGCGCGCAGGCGTACGAGTACATCGCAATCTTGACCCTAACCCTGATCGGCCAGGCTATCAGGTCATTCCAGCACAACGAATGGCCTAGCTTCCTGGAAGACGACATCCCGATGATACGCCTCAACACTCTAGCCAACGACGCTGTAGACATAATGGAGGCTGTTTGCCGAGCCGAAGAGTTGAAGGAACAGCACGAAGTGTCCAAGAGGGCTATGTTCCTTCTTCAGTTAAATGAGAAAGAACTACCTGAAAGGGTCGAGGCGCTGGCAAAGAAAAGGTTGTCGCTCTCCGCTAGCCTTGCAGCTAGTGCTCGTCATAAAGAAACAGGCGAGAGTAAGTTGAAGGCGCTCTCGTGCTGGGATGCTACTGGGGCAAATTTCAGTAGTCGAGCTGCGTTTGCTCGTACTAAGCATAAAGAATATGGCGTGACGGAGAGGACGCTGTACGGGTGGATCGCTACTCACGAGCGATCAAGGACCTAAACCGAGCGTTGGCGCTGTGCGTGCAGGCTGTACAGTTTGCGCGCTGACTGTACTCTCTGCGCGCATGCAGGACTGCCGATAGCCGTTTCGAATCATCAACCTGTACTCGTCATCAACAACGGGATACAGCCATGCGCAACATTCGCCAAATCGAGGTAGGGGCCGCCCTTCAGTTCGATCCTGCCAACACCATCATTCGCTTCCCTGAGGTAGAGGCCATCACCGGTCTGGCCCGCGCCACCGTCTACAAGCGCCTCAAGGATGATCCTACTTTCCCCAAGCCCGTATCGCTGAGCAACAGCAAGTCGCGTGGCTCGCCTGTAGGCTTTGTCCTGGCTGAAATCCAACTGTGGGTACGCCAGCGAATCGCGTTGCGCGAGGTGGCCTAAATGAAAAAGAGCCAGCCCCAAAGTAAGCAGGCCAGCCCGTCGCAAGGCAATGTTACCACCAGCACGCCGCCGAGCAAGATCGCCCGGGTACTGGCGTACATGCTGAATGACGGCAGCTTGCAACGCTTCGAGGCCGAGCGCCTAGGCGACCACTGCTTGCACTCGACCATCAGCAGCCTGGCCAATGGCTATGGCCTGAAGTTCCAGCGCCAGCTCGAGCGCGTCCCGAATCACTGGGGCGAGCCTTGCACCGTGACCCGGTACACCCTTCCTGCCAGTGAGCGCAGCCGCGCCGGCGTCGTGCTGGACATGCTTTGCTCGCCGCTGAAACAACGCCAGCGGGTGGCCGCATGACTTACGTCCTTCGCCCAATGCAACTGCTGTTCAATCTGAAACAGGGGCTTGCATCGACTCCCACCCGCATGTATCGTCCGGCTGCCGTTGCAAATTCAGCGGTCAGGTTTGGCGACCTGAACTTCAAGTTGGCGCACAAGCGCCCCATGACCATTGCTGGCGCTTTTTTTGTGCTTGCAATGCTGCTTTATGGTGGCCGTACGTGGGAGACCTTCGGGTCTGCCGGGTGCCAACTTGCCCGGTTCGCCAACCTGCGTACGGCTGCCACCCTTAATCGTTTGGCGACGGTTCGTGGCAGCTCCACATCTCAAGTTGGAGCTACACACATGCAATACGCCCTCAATCCGTCTCGACTTCGTGCTGCCGCGCACCGCGCAATGGCGATCGCTGCCCTTCACGCCGACTCCAGTCTTGCCACGCGCCTCAAGCGCTACAACGCCGCCATGGCAAAAGCCCGCGCCCTGGAAGCGCAAGGCGGTACCCAATGAACAACTTCCCAAGCGTTGCGACCCTTGAAGGTGAGGTGCTTTCAGAGGCGGTGCTCGACGCCCGAGCCATGTGTTCGATGAACTTTGCCAGGGATGAATTCAACAAGCTTTACGAGCTGCTCTACCCCATGTGTTCGAGCCATACGGAAGGGCCGATGTGCGACATTGCACGGCACCTGGAGCAGGTCCGAATTTTCAGCCGTAATTTCTGCTGGGCTCATCGCCACCTGGGAGCCTCGTATGGCGTTGTAGGCGAGCGTGCCGGAATGGATGATGAGGTGATCGTATGACCTCCATCATCCACATGCCTGACGACACCCAAGACGATCTGCGCGACGTACAAAGCGTGCTGGTGCTTCTGAGCATGGCCCTGGCGGTGATTGCCGCACCGACCACGCCAGTCATCGTCGCCCGTGTCACCGCAGTGATGGCGCAGCACACCGCCATGGCCTGGGCTGAAATGCTGGACGGCGTAATTGCTGAGCAAGGGGGTGAGCTATGAGTGCCGTAAACAAAGCGCCCATTACTTGTCGGGACGATCTCACTTTCACTAGCCGCGACGATTGTGGGCGGATGGTCAACTGGCCACGCAATAACCCTGGCGTGGCGGCTGACTGGGGAAAGGGCATCGCCTTTTTCGATAGTGAGATTGCCGAACTGTCGGCCAATGATGAAACCGCGGCGTATGAGGCCATCAGGTTCGCCATCACCGACATGGGCGGTCGTACCACCAATCTAGAGCTGGGCTTTGCAGACGCCGTGGCCAAGGCCGCCGCCCTGGGCCTACGAGCAATGCGCAGCGGCACCGAGCGCTTCGCGCCTATCGACTTCGACGGGGAGTAACCCATGCAAAATCAAAACAGTGCGCAAGCGCTGACGGGATCGGCTTGCCCAAAGAAAGCCACCGAGCTGTTTTACGTGAGCCATCCGAAGGCCGATCGGGCCTTGTTGGGGCCGTTCCTGAGCCAGGCCGACGCCGAATGCGGGCGCGTAGTTTTGCGTAGTGCTGTGGCCGTGGTGACGGCTTGTCTCGTCGACTCACTGGACGAGCTGACCTACTGGCACGCGGTGAACAACGGCCAGGTCTGCCGGGCCTTCGCTGGCGTCGAGGGGGTGAGCCATGGGTAAGGTCATGCCGATTCGCCGCAAGGGTACCGGTGACCCGCCGACTGCTGGCGCCCACATCGACAGCGCCAGCTATGCGCTGCTGGTGGAAACCCTAGTGGGCTTCCTGGAACTGCGCATTGCCGTGGGTGACGCAGGCCGTCACCGTCCCGAGCTGGAGCGTCTGACCGATCAACTCGAGCGGCTGGCCAAGCGTTTCACACCACCACAGGGGGCCGCATGACTGATCCTGTGATCTTGTTCCGTGATGTGCTCCAGTTGGCCTATGGGCCGCTCGACTGGCTGCCCCTGGACGATGGCGATATCCACCGCTTCCACGTCGCCGGGGACAAGCCCGGCACGCTCAACGGTTGGTACTGCCTGTTTACCGATGGCATTGCCTCGGGCGCGTTCGGGAGCTGGAAGACGGGCGGCACCAGCACCTGGTGTAGCCGTGAGCCGGTGGACGCCCGCGAAGCCGAGCAGGTGCGCCAGCGCATCGAGCAGGCCCGGCGCCAGCGGGAGGCCGAACGGCAGCGGCGCCAGCTCAAAGCGGCGGGCCTGGCACAACGCTGGTGGCGTGACGCTCGCCGTGCTGACCCGGCCCACCCCTACCTGGTCGCCAAGGGCATTCGTGCCCACGGCTTGCGCCTGCGTGGTGAAGACCTGCTGATCCCACTGTATGCCGGTGGTGTGCTGGTGAACCTGCAACGGATCGCCCCGGACGGCGCCAAGCGCTTTCTGTATGGCGGCCGGATCAAAGGCGCCTATTCGCCACTGGGGCGCATTACGCCGGGCAGGCCGCTGTGCATCTGCGAAGGCTGGGCGACGGGGGCAACGCTTCACGCAAGCGGCTACACGGTCGCCTGCGCGATGAATGCCGGGAACCTGAAACCGGTGGCGCTGGCGCTACGGGCCGACCACCCCGGCACCGAAATCATCATCGCCGGCGACGACGACCGCGAAACCGAGGCCGAAGGCAAGGGCAACCCGGGGCGCACAGCCGCTCATGACGCCGCAGCCGCATGTGGCGGCCTGGTGACCTTCCCCGAGTGGCCAGCCGACGCACCGCTCACCCTTTCCGACTTCAACGACCTCGCCGCCTGGAGGTGCCGCCATGCGCCCGCCTGATACCAACGTCATCAACCTGCGCCCCGAAGCGCCCAAGGTCGAGCCTGATCGCCCGTGCTGGGGCGTGTACGAGCACTGGGTAACCAATGAGAAGGGCCGCAGGCTCAAGCCCGGCGTGTACTGGCACGGCTTCAAGCGCAGCGCCGGCGACGATGACAGCGACGACGACAAGGCCGACCGCCCGATCACTGACGAGTGGATCGCCACGCCCGTGACCGTCGCCGCTCGCACCACCAACAGCGATGACGGCAGCGAAGGCCGGTTTCTGCGCCTGCTCACCGACAGCGGCCCCAAGGAATGGATCATTCCCATGGAGGTGTTCGGCGGGAGCGGCGAGGACGCCAGGCGGACGCTGTTCGGCATGGGTGTCATCATCGCCTTGAAGAAGCGCGGCCAGTTCATGGAGTACCTGCTGGACCAGCGCCCTGCAGAGGTGTTCTCGACCACCTGCCGGCCCGGCTGGCATGAGTCAGGTGCCTTTGTGCTGCCTGGGCGCACCATTGGCAGCGACAAAGTGCGCTACCAGGCCAGCGCCAAGGGGCAGAACCTGTTCAGCGTGCGGGGGAGCTTGGACGGCTGGAAGACCGAAGTGGCGGCCAAGTGCGAGGGCAACCCGGTGCTCACCCTGGCCATCGGCTGCGCCCTCGCTGGCCCACTGCTGAGCCTGGTGGGCGTGCTTGGTGGCGGTGTTCACCTGGTGGGCGACAGCTCCAGTGGCAAGTCGCTGGCGCAACTGATCGGTTCGTCGGTATGGGGTGACCCCGGCATATTCGCCGCGTCGTGGGACATGACCAAGGGCGGCCTGGAGATCGAGGCGTCCAGCCGTAACGACACCATGCTGCCCCTGGACGAGATCAAGCGGGCCGACCCCAAGCGCGTCCAGGAAATGGCTTACTCCCTCGCCAACGGCCAGGGCAAGGGCACCATGACCCGCGACCGGGAAGCCCGCGGCAAACTGAGCTGGCGCCTGCTGGCGCTTTCCAGCGGCGAGCGTTCCCTATCCGAGCACGCAGCCATCAGCGGTAACGCCGCCCATGCTGGCGCTGAGCTGCGCATGGTGGATGTGAACGCCGGTACCCGCACGCACCGAGCCTTCGATGAATTGCACGGCCTGGAGGGCGCCGACTTCCATCGCCAGCTCACGGTGGCCGTAGGAGCGAACCATGGCCATATCGGGCCAGCCTTCGTGGAGAAGCTGCTGGCCAGCGATGACCGCCCCGGCCTGCTGGAGGACTTCGCCGGTATCCGCGCCCAGTTCGTCGAGGACAACGCTCAGGCCGGGCGGGTGGCGGATCGCTTCGCGGTGATCGCGCTGGCGGGGGAGATGGCCATTGCCTATGGCCTGCTGCCCTGGACGCCGGGTACCGCTCTGGCCGACTGCCAGTTGCTGTATGGCGAATGGTTGAGCCGGGTGGGCGGTGGCAACGCCGAGGACCGCCAGATCCTGGCCGGCATCCTCGACTTCATCGACAAGCACGGCAGCAGCCGATTTTCGGACGTAGAAGACCAGACGCCGGACACCAAGGTGTTCAACCGCGCCGGGTACTGGGAAGTGGTGGGCGCCAAGCGCCTGTACCTGTTTAACAAGTCCGCACTGACTGAGGCCGCCCATGGGCATGGGTTGGCGCGTGTCGTGAAGGCGCTGGAAGGCGCTGGTGCTCTCGCCAAGCACGATACCGACCGGGACAGCCGCAGGACCAAGAAGTACCGCCTGCCTGCTGGTGGGTCTGCCCGCCTGTATGTGATCGATCCCGACGCCATGGATAGCGAAGGCGGTGGCCTATGACCGTCATCACCATCCAACGCCAATGCCCGAATCCACAGGAACCTAAAAACGTGGGGAACAGGGGGAACGGGGGAACAGCCAGCAAATATGCGGCCTGTAGCCGTTCCCCCTTATTGAAGCGTTGGGGAACAGGGGGAACACAAACATGTTTTTGAATATAAGCGCCTGTGCCTTTCCTGATGTTTGGTTATCACTGTTCCCCCGTTTTTCGGGTGGGGAACACGTACCCCCTCTGGAGGCCCCGGAAACACTGGGTGTTCCCCGCGTTCCCCCGTTCCCCCGATTTTTTTTCACAGACACATTTGGGCGTTACGGAAATCCGGGGGAGGTGGCGCCATGAGCCTCCTGTCCAACTTGCTCAATCACATGCCGCCGAACGTTGCTGGCGCAGGCAACCCCCCCATGGCTAAGCGTGCTCCGGTTCGTCCGCACCTGGTGCTGGTCGAACCTGCCCAGTTGCCATCCGGCCCCTACACCAACGCCGCCAATGCCACACCTGAATGGCGCCAGGCCCGCGACCGGTACATAAGCCACGTGATGACCTGCCGGGGCTGCTATGCGCCTGGTGGTCGCCATTGCCTGATCGGTACCGAGCTGCGCGCCACCTACGACAACACGCCCATGGAGGCACACCCATGACGCCCACACCGACCATGCGCCTGTGCGATATCGCCGCGAAGCCAGGTATCAGCGCCAGCACGCAACTCATCACCACCCGGCGTATCTGCCGCAACATCGGCCGCAACCTGGATTCGATCCAGGCTGAGCGACGTGCTCTACGCCGCCAGGCGGGCAAGCTGAAAGCGTTCCTGCCGTTCACCCGCCAGGCCATTGCCGATCTGGAACAGCGGGCGCAGACGCACCGATCAGATGAACGCGACAAGGCCGTGGTGGCGCTGGCGGGATTTGGCCAGTCACTGCTGTTCGACCATGACGGACTAGCCAGCGCCCTGGGTTTCGAACGCCTGTGTGACCTGCTGAGCGTGAACACGGTGGAGCGCGAGCAGGCCAGGCGGGAGGGCGTCACCAACCTGGAAGGCCTGGTGTTCACCCATGCGCTGGAGGACAGCGCAGAACGCCGGGCACAGGAGTGGAATGACGCGCCGCTGTTCAACGCCTGCCATGCGGCCATGGCGGACTTCATCAGGGATTGTCCCGATGGGGTGCTGCCTGACCCCTTCGCACCTGGGGCGCCATTCGGGCCGAAGCTGTCACCCAAGCTGAGGGTGGTGTAAGCCATGGTCATGCTGAAACAGGCTGATTCAGCCGAAAAAATGAGACACCGGGTTTCAGACGATCAGCGCCGTCTGGTGCTGGACCTGCGCCGTCGCCACTCGCTGCGTGAGGTGGCCGAGATCACCGGCCTGCCGCTGGGAACGGTGAAGACCCTGGTTTCACGCTCCGGGGCGTTCCGAGACAACGAGCAGCATCGCGCCTTGTTCACCCTGCCGCCGATCAGCGCCAGCACCGAGACGCTGCCGAGCGTGCCCGAGCTGCCGCCGCAGGAGGCCGTTACCGGCGACAAGGAGGTGGATGCGGTGCTGTGGCTGCGCTCGATCATCAGCACCGGTCAGGCGGCTTTGATCGACCGGGCCATGGAGGGCGCCAAGAAGATCAAGACACCGCTCAATGTGCTGGAAAAGCGGTACCGGGATTACCTGGTGGCCACCAACCCCGGCCACCTATTCGCTGCTATGTCGTCGTTCGGTTTCGCTGACCTGGATGCGCTGGCCACTCGGGCCATCGAGCAGCACCGGCTGAGGCAGGAGGGCGCCGCCCGCTTCGGTGACGACCTGCTGGCCGACACCGAGGCGGAATCGTTCTGTATCGATGCGCTGCGCGGGCTGCGGGATACCGGCCAATTCGGTGACTTCGAGAAGGACCAGGTAGCTGCCCGGTTCCACGCCCACCCTGAGCTGCTGCCGCACACCTTGGCTGACTGCCTGTACGAGCTGAGCTACTGGGACCAGCTCTACCGCCTGCGCAACGCCGTAGACCGGGATGCCAGCGACGGGCCGCCCGACGCGACGGCGCGTGATTGGTTCGTGTTCGGCCTGCTGGCGCAGATCAGACCCCGCGACAAGACCGAGGCCCTGGCCGTGTTCCGCTACCTGGTCGCCAGCCAACGCGACGACATGGCGGAGTCAGAGGCAATTCTTTGCAACCTGATCGGGTGATCAGCCCCATCAACTACCCACGGGCAACTGCCCATAACCAGCGCCAGCGGCGCCAGAGGTACACATGACAGAACCAAGCAACAGCAGCACCTCACAGCCAACACACCGTGAGCGCTTTGCGGAGGCGTGCAAGAGCACGGACTTTGACGAGCACCCAACAATGGTGGCCGGTTACAAGGTCTGGAACGTGAGCGACATCGTGAAGGGTGGGCGTAAGGACTTCGATGGCCCGTACTTCACCGAGGAAGAGGCAAGGATAGCGGCGGAGCTTTGGCAAGCAACACCGGAGCGCAAGTGTGCCCGTGCCGAGGTGACCTTTCACTGCGCGGCCTGGAACCCTGATCCGGAACGTGAAAAGGCCATCCGAGAGGATGCGATGGCCGCTCGCATGATCCTTGCCGAGCTGATCGGCGCCGATGTTCCCAAATCAAGCGCCGCTGGCGCAGAGGAGAAATAACGATGGCCGCTATTGTTCGTAGTACCCCAGAGATGACCACTGTGTACTTGTCGGGCCCGCTGATTCGGAAGTTCTTCCGCAAGAAGGACTACCTGCTGGACAGCCAAAACACCTGGGAGGTGTTTCGGGCCTTGAAGGCAACGCTGGAAGGCTTTGAGCGGGAGATCAAGCGACTTGAGGCGCTGGGCATGAGGTTTGCGATCTTCAGGAACCACAAGAACGTTGGGGCAGATGAGTTCGACCGTGGAGGCGTGAAGGAAGTGCGCATCGTGCCTGTGATTGCCGGCAGCAAACGTGCTGGAGCCCTTCAGACCATCGTTGGTGCTGTGATGATTGTCGTCGGGGCAGTTGCTACAGCAATGGGAGGTGGGGCTTTCGGAGTTCCTATGATGAAGATGGGGCTGGCAGTTGCTGTAGGCGGCGTTATCCAGATGCTCAGCCCCCAGGCCAAAGGCTTGTCACAGAGCGGTGCGCCCGAAAACCTACCAAGTTACGCGTTTGGGTCAGCCAGGAACACCACCGCCAGCGGCAACCACGTCCCGATCTGTATCGGCGAGCGCCGGTGGGGTGGGGCAATCATTTCAGCTTCAATTGTGGCAGAGGATAAGGCTTAAGCTGGGTCACTCGTTCTTTGAATACTGACGAGTTGGAGCAGTATGCAATGAGCGCGAGGTGGTAGATTTGGCCAATCACAAGGAGGATGCATACCGTGAAAAATATTGTCCTGTCTGCCACGCTGATGTGCGCATTGTCTGCTTGCTCAACTTCGCCTGTGCCTGTGTCGGACGCCAAGCCATCCAGTAAGGTCTATGCATTCCAGATCAACCCAGCAGGCCCTTATGGTTCGCTGACAATTGTGCGCGACTCGGGCTTTGTGAGTTCGGGGTGCGACATGGCGATCTACATCGATGGACAACTGGCTGCGAAGTTGGCGACCAAGGAAAAAGCAACGTTCAAGATACCGGCCGGCGAAGTTGTGGTCGGTGCCGGCGTGATCGGTTCGGGGCTTTGCGGTACCGCTGCCCAGCGGAGAGAAAGGGAGGTGACAATTCAGGCTGGTCAGTCGAAGCGGTATCGAGTGTTCACGAGTAGCGAGGCTGATGTGGACCTTTTGCCAACCACTCTCTGATTTGCGTGGGCTACGCACCGGGCAGCCTGGCCAAGCGCACAACCACGCGCCCTATACCTCCCCATTGGACCGCGCCACGAAATGCGACCCCACCGTTTTGTGGCGCGAGACAGACCAAAGCGTCTCACTCGGACCATATCGTCTGTCTCGCTGGGCTGGCCATGCGTAGTGGTAACCAACAGTGGTCACCTGGTAACCAGCCTGGCCGTGGTGCCCGATACACCCAGCGCCAGATTGTTAACAGGCTGGAGGGCGGTGGTGGGCCGCTCCGATGTCAACATTTGTCAACATCTGGACGGGGCGCTGGCGCGGAACAGATCAGCCGGTATCCACCCTGGTATCCACGATATGGGCAGCTCCAGCAGGCAGTGCCGGGCCTGGTTAGCGCAGCGCTTCACGCACGATCGTCACGCAGTCGGCGTGCGCGATTGTGCCGTGGTACGCAGCCAGGTACGCGCTGCTGGTACGCATTCTGGCGTGCGGGTCACAAGTCAGCGAGGCACTGACTCAATAAATGTTTTCCTTTTGGAGTGGGCGCCCAGGGACGCGAACCGGTGCCAGAAGCTTTGAGGTGTGCCCTTGCCAAGCTGGCCCAGGTCGTGAAGTACGCGGAGTTTTTCCAGCGCTTGCTCCTTTGTGAACGTCGGGCCTAGTGCTTCTAGCGCGAGTCGCGCATTGCGTCGAAAGCCGTAGTTCAGCTCGTGCCCGGCCTGGGTCAGGCGATACATGGCCATGATTGTGACCTCCCACGTAGACGAGATATCCATGATAGCCATTGCGCCGGCGTCCGCCTCGCGCCTACCTGTTCGCAACCATGGCTCGCAGTCAGGTTCGCAACCCCCTATGCGCGAACCTTCCGTGCGAACCTGGGCGGCCTGCCTGTTATCAAAAGTTATGATTCCAGGTGGAGGTTTCCACTGTGGTTTCCACGGTATTGCGGCTTCCGGTGACCACCATGCCGCAGTGAATGACCACATGAAAACCACAATGCTCGCTGCCCAGCGTCAGCCGATCCGATCTCAGGTTTTCTCAGGCTCCACTGCGTAGGAGTGGCCAGCGTGCGCAGCTGGTTCGCAACCCCATGTCGCGAACCTGGTTGTGGGTCATTGGTAGATTGGCCCGAACATTCCTGAGTTGATGAGAGCTTCCCATACCTTCTTCATCGCTTGGCCGGTTTCCTGACCTACGAAAAGAGATGATCTGCGCCCATATGGTGAGCCTAAGATGTACGGGCGCATCGTCTCCCAAGTTTCCGCCACCTGCGAAGATCTCCACGTAGGGACTTCTTTCTCCAGAAACAGTGGCATGGCAACCGCGAGAGGAATCATGCCTTTATCAAGGTCTATGCCCCAGTCGCACCTGATCAATACTGGCTGGGCGTTAGGCTGGTAGAACTGAACGTCAAGCTGTTCAGCACTGATCAGAGCTGCTTGGTGACGCGGCAACTGATTCACGGCTTCAATGACTTTCTGAGGCTCCCGGTAGGGGCAAGTGATGAAGCCGTTAGCCAAATAGACATTGTGATCAAGCCCAGCATAACCGCACCGATCGCTTGGCCGCCTGGCCCATAGGCGATCGGATGGCTCGTGGTTGGACACCAAGGGATGCCACGAGGGGTATTCGTCAATGACCGGCCCTAACTCATCAATGATCTCCGCCAGTTTTTCTCGGCTACGCGCTGCCTCGTACGGGTCGGCGCATATCTCCCTGGATACCAGGTATCTCGACGCTTCTTCATATCGGAGGCGTGCCGCTTCGTCTGCTCTAAATGCCATGTCCCTACCCGCCAAAAAAAATGGTTTCGCATTATATGCATATGTTGCGCACGAAAAGATAATTTCGTGCGTGAGTTGATTTTTTATGCTGGCGCTCGCCGGTTTAGGTTTACCCAGCCTTTACCGAATGTGAGACAGGCATGAGACAAAACCCGCCTGGCCCAGGTGCCCGAGGCCAGGTGCTAGAGCGTGCCGGTAAAACTGGCAGTCGGCACCGCCTCACATTGCTGGTGGTGCTGGACGCTACTTTGACCACGCTTTGACGGAATGCGGGCCAGACCGATAGTTGCGGTGCCTGTGGCCGGGCGTCTGAGGTCTGCCCGGGGCTGGAGGCCGTCAAAGTGGGGGCTCTGTCCGTGTCAAAACCTTTGACTGGCCTAAGACGGATTTTGGACAGCTCTGGACGGATCGTCGCTGGTGTTGCGCGGTGGTGCTGGCGCTATGGCGTGTGATGGCTGGCTGTCAGTCTGGTGGCGGGCTGCTCCGGCCGCACGCTCGTCCAGAATCGCCTGGTGAAACTAGACCAGCGCTAGACCCTACTCGGCGGTGAGCGGTGGCCCTCTGCGCTGGATCACTTGCCGGGCTTGACCTGCACCTATGCGTGATGGGCTGGCGCGGGCAACCCCGTCTTATGCCGAGGGACGGATTCTGGACAGGCTCTGGACGGATTCGCGGCACCAGCAGGCGGCCACCAGGATCGGGGAGCGCTTCGGGCGGGGCGTGCGGGCCGGCGTCGTCGACCAACAGACCAACGCCTGTCCAGAATGTCCCGCATCCTTGACAGATCCCTGACGGAAATTCTTGACCAGTCTTGACGGATTGCGCCGCTGGCGCTTGAGCAGGATCGGCTGTAAGCCTTGCTGTAGAAGGGCCGGCGTCGAGTCTGGCGGACCTACGAGAGCGGAAGCTGTCAAGAATTTCCGGGGGGCTCGTCAAGGGAAACCGGGTAGTTCAGAGCCTGACAAAACCTGACATGCTGGGCGCGAAAAGGGGCGGTCAAAGTGACTTGCCCCTGCGCCGCGGGCCATGGTCACCACCACAGCTAGGGATGGTGGATATCACCACGCCCTTACAGCAAAGGTCTCTCCGAGACGGAGATATCCCGAACGCTGGGGGCATTGCCTGGGGCTGGCCAGCCTCGGCGAAACTACCAATATCAATCGACTCGACGGGCGCCAGCGTGTGGAAAACGACACTCTGTGTAGAAATCGACACGGTGGGCTGGCTCTCGACGTGGTACAGAGCCGGGCAAGTTCGGGCGCTAGGGCCTGCCCCCAGGACTACCTGCCCCAGGCAGCGAACATGTGCCAGGCTAGGGTGGGCCCGCACGTCTGACGAGAATGCGCAGGATGGATTTCGCTTGCACTGAGCTTTACCCTAGTAAGGATGGCTAATGGCCTTCATAACCCGCATGGAGCATCTTAAGTGGCGAAAAACTCTGTATACGATTTTCCTGAACATTTCCGTGATTTCGTGATGATGCCGCGGTTCGACGAAAATATTGAAGAACTGGCGAAATTAGTTGAATTGGAGGACTGGGAATATAAATCGACTCATTCTTCTCATCCTCGACCTGTTCTTCGAAATTATTTGACTTATACCTATCGGAGGATTGCGGAAGAGAAAAAGCTTTCAGTGACTCCTGATGAGGAGTATGCATGTTTTAATCTGGGGTTGATTACTCCAAAACAAGAGCCTGTATATATCCTTTTCAGTAAGAACAAGCTGGAAGGTCCTGGGCAGTATTGGCATTTTTGGAAGTTTTGTCGTCGGGGGGAGTGGGACTTGAATAGATTCTCCCAGCTTCCTGATATGGCGCACTACTACGAAGATCCTGCCAGCTTGGTATATGATGCTCGTCAGGAACTACGGGTAAATGTTGAGCATATTATTGCTGACAACCTTGACCGTTTCCCAGAAGCGCTCCGGCCTATGAATCCATACGGCTTACAGAATCTAGTCAAAGGCGCCATTGACTCCGCAGTGGAGCGTGTTAAGCGGAATTATAAAACTGCAATCCCGCAATATTATCAAGGCACTATACAGTTGTTACTGCCACTTACGCTTGTTGACCCTGCGAGGGCCGATTTGGCATTGGTTGCTGAGAGGTTTTCTGGGTTTTATCGAGCGTCCACTTGTTTGACTCTGGATATGGCCTATAACAATGCGAGACAACTGGCCAGACCTGACAGAGACTGGCTGGTCCCTTAACCGGGCAGAAGGCTGATGCTTGGCTGTCAGCCGGCATCAGCCTAGCTCTGTGCGAGCCATCCACGTTGTGAGGAGCTACATGACATGGGCAGCCAGCATTTGGCCTTGCTTCGAGAAAAGTTCGATCATTTCCGGAAGGAGTGCATCTGGATCACCAACTGTTACAACCTCTACAGAACCCTTTATGAGGGAGGGGAGGCTACGGATGCCGTTTTGTTACGTGTGGCCCCGGTATTTTTCCATGACCTGAATAGGATTATCGTCGAACACCTAATCTTGCAGATCTGCAAAATCACTGATCCCGCGGGTGCTGGGCGTCGACAAAACTTGACCGTGGAGAGCTTGAATAAGGACCTCAAGTCCCTAGGGCTCCTTTCGCAAGACCTGATAGAGCAAGCGGTAGAGCTTGAACGCTATCGAGATTTGATCATGCTGGCGCGGAACAAGCTCATTTCACACTTGGACTGGCATTCAGTCCGGGAGGGAGAGCCGCTAGGCGAACATGAGGCGGGTGAAGTGAGTCGGTTTTTTGCCAGTCTATTTCAGTATACCGATCTTGTTGGGGAGGCCTGCGGTGCTGGTCCGTTGGACTATTCGGTTTCTGCGTGTCAGGGCGACGCTATCGATTTATTGCGAGCGCTCCGTATCTCTGTCCAGACGTGAGCCAGGCTTGGGCCATAGGTGGGGGGGAGCCCAGGCCCTTCCAATTCCGCTGCTGGACAGAGTTGATCGATTGGGTGGAGGTCTACCATCTTGACGGCAGGCCGGACCAGGTGGCTCGGCAACCTGATGCAAACTACCCGGATGCTGGGCAGTTATCAGATAGTCCGGCGCACAGCTCACCCACCTGGGCACCACCACATTGAGGGCCGCACCATGTCCATTATCGACTGCGACTATCTACCCGACCCGGAACCGATCACCTTCCCGCCCGAGCTGTCACTACTGATCGTCAGGAAGGCCGCCGCCATGGCCGAGGCATTCGAGAGCAAGGCGCTCGACCAGATGACCATGGACGCCAGTAGGGCGCTTCGCGATGGGATGGAGCCGCGCAGGATCATCAGGCAGATGGGGTTGTAGATACCGGCAAACTTTCCGGCATCCGGCCGGGCGAGGGGTTGCTGTCATAGCAACGCCTGTGCGCCTCCAGCGATTTGGGGTATTCAAGCCCGGCTATACACAACCCCCTGGCCATCGCTTAAACAATGGCTATACACAACCCCCCAAGCATCGTCCAGTTACACGCTCTTGGCATCGAGCTGCTTAGGAAGGATGATGGCCCAAAGCCGCTAAGTTCAGAGGGAGCAGCTGTGACATGAGGTCCGATGATGAGGAGTACAAGCTGTACGAGAAGATCTACCTCGCTGAGGCTGACCGTAAGGAGAAGTTAATCTCCAGGCTGAATCTGCCGCTCGCGTTGATCGTAGCTCTTTTGAGCTTCCTCTCCTACCTGCTTCCCAAAGCCCCGCCGACAGAAACCACCGCGGGAATCTACTTCTGGATTCTGTACTTCGGGGCAGGGATATTCGTTGTCAGAGCGATGTGGCATTTCGCCTGGGCGTGGCGTGTCCGTTTCGATGACCTCGCTATACCGGTGGCCGAAAAGCTAGAGGCACATCGGAAGACGCTGATCGATTACTACGACGGAAGCGTCGAGCAGGCAAACAGCTTCTTCATGCAGATCATGATGGATTACTACGTCATGGGAGCAACGAGGAATGCCACCAACAACGATCGACGAAGCAACGAGCTTGACGGTTTGTCGAAGAACGTCATCTACGCTGTGATTTGGTCGATGATCTCCTTCCTGCCGATCTACATATCTACCCACCCATAGGAGCACTTCATGTCCGAGCAAAAGCCGCCGCCACCGCCGCCGCCACCGATGAGAAACATCAAGAGTGATGTTGATCTACCAAGGCGCGTACCCCCGCCACCTCCGCCGCCACCGGCCCCGAAGAAGGGGTAATGACAAGCCCTCTTAGGAGGGCTCGTTCATGGTTCACCGTCGGGGTACTTTTCGGTTTAGGTATATGTTTAGGTATACAGTGGTGGCTTCATGCTACCTGGAGGCCTTGTTTTACTGGGCTAAAGGTGCCCGATTCGACTCCTGTCTCCGGCACCAGTTCAGGTTCCAGCGAAGGCTACCAAAATCTCTGGAACCCCCGTAAAACCCGCATTCTGGCGGGTTTTTTCGTTATGGCGTTCCGTCGGATTCCGACAGCTGCCAGCCGATTTAGGGGTAACGTTTGGGATAAAGTCGATTCGATAAAGGGGTTTACCCTTATGGCTCGTACTACTGCTCCCCTGACCGACACCGCTTGCCGCTCGGCCAAGCCTACCGACCGCCCGTACAAGCTTTTTGACGGTGACGGTCTTTACCTCCTCGTTTACCCCAATGGCCGCAAAGGCTGGCGCTTCCGGTATGTGAAACCGGATGGGCGAGAGGGGCTGACCTCGTTTGGCAATTATCCCGTTATCGGTCTCGCAGATGCTCGGCAGAAGCGTCTCGAGACTAAGCGGATGCTGGCTGAAGGCATTGACCCGATTGCGTCCAAGCAGCAGGCCAAGGCCGAGGCGGTTGTCAGAGGCCATACATTTGAACGCGTTGCCTTGGACTGGCATAAGGAAATGTCCGTGAAGTGGGCGCCTGGCCATTCCAGGACCGTGCTGAGTCGTTTGAAGACTCACGTATTCCCGCTGCTAGGCGCACGCGCCATCGTCGATCTGGATACCTTCGACCTCATGCAGCCGCTTGAGGCGATCAAGAAGCGCGGCACGATCGATGTGGCCTTAAGGGTACAAAACTACCTTCAGAGCATCATGCGTGAGGCGAAGCGGCTGAGGTTGATCACGGTGAACCCTGCATATGACCTTGAGGGCTTCATCAGCGCGCCACGGGTTACGCATCGGCCTGCACTCCCGCTCTCACGTCTGCCAGAGTTGATGGATCGCATCGAGAACTACAAGGGACGCACGCTCACTCGGCTGACAGTCATGCTGTCGCTACACGTGTTCGTGCGCTCCAGCGAATTGCGCTTCGCACGTTGGAGTGAGTTCGACCTGAAGCGCGGCATATGGGAGATACCGGATACGCGACCCGCGTTGGACGGCGTTCCGTATTCGACCAGAGGGACGAAGATGGCGGGCGATATCCATCTGGTCCCTCTGTCACCGCAAGCGGTGGCGTTACTCGAACAGATTCATGCGATCACGGGGTACTTCGATCTGGTGTTTACCAGTGACGCTCGCTCGTGGAAGCCTATGTCTGAGAACACGGTCAACAGCGCTCTGCGGAACATGGGCTACGACACCAAGACTGAAATCTGCGGGCATGGCTTCCGGTCCATGGCGTGCAGTGCCTTGGTCGAATCCGGGCTTTGGTCAGAGACGGCTATCGAGCGGCAGATGAGCCACAGGGAGCGCAACAATGTTCGGGCGGCGTATATCCACAAGGCCGAGTTCCTGGAGGAGCGGCGAATGATCATGAGTTGGTGGAGCCGTTACCTCGAAGCGAACCGGCAGGAGCATATCTCGCCGCATGAGTTCGCGAATCAGACCGGGGCAAACGTTTCTAGCCTACGAGCAAGGCGTGGCGCAGTCGAGTGAGCGCACGGCTTTGAAATTTCGGTGATCCGCTTTCCACGCGGGTCCATCCAAACAGGGCTGCAAAGCCGCCCTGTTTGGATGGACCTCATCTGAAAAATCAAAAGCACTCAATCTGCCACTGGAAACCACGGGATTCCGTACACGCCCCATGCCATTTTCAACTGCAAAATCCGGCGGGCGAGTCGCTTGACCCTCCCGGATTGCGGGCGTAGAAAAGACAGTGCAAAGGCTGTCGTTGACAGCACCCCAGGTGACCCGAGCCTTCAAGGTCACGCCGCTCTCGCGGTGGCTCTACCCAAGGGCGATTCGCATCCGGCAGCTCGCCCGGTCACTACCCATGTGATGGATGCTCTTACACATATAGCGCTCGTGCGCCAGATACACCGTACCTCGCTGCCCTGCAGCAATCTATCCGCTTGGCCGAATACTGCGCCAACCTGTGCCCGTCTCTTTTCCTGAAAAGAGACGGGCACTTCTACCACTGCTGCAGCCCTGATCGCACAAGGCTTTGCGGCATTCCCCCTCGTGACAATCGGCGTGACAAACGCCGATGTCACCAGCAACAGCGCTGTAGATGATGGTGCCGCAGACCAGGGAATGGACTGCACCTGACTGACAGTCAGGCATGCCCCAGTCATCGCATTGCTGTGTTCACCCGGCTCAGGATCTTCAAGCGCTGGTTTAGTCAGCCAGTACTGCCTCCACCCGCCCACCGGAAACGGTGTTAAGGAGGCCAGATTCATGAGATGCCCTTGCTCCCGGTCGTAAGGAGTCGCCAGTCCCGCGTAGAGGACATTCCCCACAGGTCGCAGGGGCCTTGATCCCTGATAACACTCAGCATTCTTGGCGGGATGACGTGGGGCGAGGATCAGAGAAGCGGCGATGAGGTGATCGACATGGCATTGGTAGGTAGACGCGATGGCCGCAATTTCGGTTACGGCAGGCAGTTAAGTTACGCAGGGCCGCAAGCGCTGAAAGACATGTTCGGCGGCGGTCATTACGGCACGGTCAAAGCGCACTGTGATCGGTGGCAGGCATTCGTCAAATGGTGCCGCTCAGAATGGGGGCCCGGTATCAATGATGCGCGGCAGATTGATCGGAAGGTGTTGGCCGACTATGCAGCGTACCTGCGCGACGTAGTTGGGCGCGGTGACCTCGCCGTCAGCACCGCACAAAACCGGCTATCTAGCGTTAACAGGACCATGGCAGCGCTTCGCGGTGATCAGTACGTGAAGTTGCCAAGCGCGAGTAAGGCGTTGGGCATGCAGCGCACCGGGGTTCGCCACTCGGTGCCGCAGGGCCAAGACCGCGATCAGGTTCAAGAGATCGTCAATGCGCTGTGCAGCCAAGATCATCAACGCGCCGCCGCGATTGTGCTGTTGGCGCGAGCCACCGGTATGCGCTTGCGTGAAGCCATCTTGGCTGAGCTGCCACGGCTAAGCCGCGAGGCTGACGACCTAGGCAGGATAAACATTCAGGACGGCACCAAAGGCGGCCGCGCCGGTGCCTCTGCCCCCCGTTGGATTACGGTGGATGACCATATACGTGACGCACTTAGGTTTGCACAGAAGGTGTCACCTGCGGGTAGCCGCAACCTGATTGCGCCACACGAAAGCTACCTGAGTCTTTTGCAACAAATCGTCCGCCCTGCGCGGGACATCCTGCATGCACACAACCTCAAGGGCTTCCATGAGTTCCGGGCGGCGTATGCATGTAAGCGCTATGAGCAAATCACTCAACACCGCGCGCCTATCAACGGAGGAGAATGTTGCCGGGTAGATCGGAACCTTGATAGTGAGGCCCGGAGACAAATCAGCCACGAACTGGGGCACGGTCGGATCGATGTAGTAGCTGCTTACATTGGAGGGCGCGCGTGAGTAAACCATTCGACATGAAACTGTTCTTGTCTGCGGTTCTGACGGGGTCGTACGCAACGCGGCAGCGCCATTTACGGCAAGCAGAGCTCATCCAAGCGGAGATATCTGATCGTTGGCAGCTCGAAACACCTTGGGCCTGGCGGAGAAAACATGTGGCTTGGTTTCTTGAACATCGCCTGGCTGGACGATGCGAGGCGACTCAGTATTACTACCTGTTGACCGTGCGGCTGCTTGCTCGTCGTTTAGAAAAGCCATGGGTCTTCAAGTGCCAAAGATATGATTGATACTCACGACAAACCGCATTCGGGAAAACTGCCGAGTCCTGAATGACGGCTCTCGACCCATTGCGGCCATTCGCGGAGGGCAATGAACGGCCTATAGCGCCCCTTCGACCATACCGCTCGATGGGTGTTCATGGCGTACTTCGATACAGACATGGCCTAGTTCGAAGCTACCATCTTGGCCCTGTGGGGCTATTCCAAGCGTTGCTACAGTGGGCTCCAACAAACTCCACCCACTGCGAGCAACTACCCATGAACAACCGCCTTGATTACTTCAAGCTGTCTCCCCAAGCGTCCAACAAACTGGTGGAACTCACCCTACAACTGAGCAAGAAACCGCCACTGGCCGATCTTGGCCACCTGATCATGTTGCGCGCTTCGCAGCTCAACGGCTGTGCGTTCTGCGTGGATATGCATGTGAAAGAGGCCAAGATCCATGGCGAGCGCGAGCTGCGTCTTCACCACGTGGCCGTATGGCGTGAGTCAGGGCTGTTTTCGCCAGTAGAGCGGGCGGCGCTGGAGTGGACTGAAGCCCTAACCCAACTGCCGCCTCATGGTATCTCCAACAGCCTGTATGCGAGTGCGCTTGAGCAGTTTTCCGAGCA
>NZ_QJKG01000014.1:0-71907 GCF_003202095.1 Pseudomonas sp. LAIL14HWK12:I1 | reverse complement strand
CCCTTGGCCGGTCAGCGTGTTGAATGCCTACAAGAAGGGCCAGGCGCCTGCCCATCGCTTCGAAGGGCTGGACCTGACTCAGGCGCGCAACAACCCCGAGTTGCTGGGCATCGCCATGACGCCCGACAACCTGCGGGTCGACAAGGAAGTGTTCGAGTACGCGCAGCATGGGTGTTCGCCATTCGACAGTGCGCATGGCTTCCACACCCGCTGGTTGCGAAGGTTTGCCCTGAAGGGATACCTGGTCAACGCGATGAACCGGCACACGCTGGAGAAGGGTGTGCTGGCGGTGGTGCTGGACGATACCGTGGGTTTTATTCAGGAGTTCAACCATCAGCGGTTGAGCTGGGTGGTGAAGCGCCAGGTCTGGCGCGAAGACCCCATGCGGGCCTACCAGTTGCAGACGTCGCAGATTCTGCAAGTCATTCGCGCCACGCACCGGGAGTGGGCCGCGCAGAAAGTGCCGTCGCTGGAGCCCATGACCGGCGACGGACCACCGGTGTTCACCGACCCAGGGATCGGATGCATCGCAATGTCGAAGACTTCGACCTCTATTCAACCAAGGCCTGGAACAAGGTGCGGCCGATCATGCAGCACGGGCTGATGAGCCTGGCCGTGCTCGACCCACGGTTTACCCACACGATGATCAGCGTGACGGTGTGGGTAGAGGGTACGGCTGAAGAAGTGCGTGGCCGGTTGCTTGAGGGAGCCAGCATGAAGGTGACCCAGGCGAGCAGTGCGGCACAGATTGCCTTGGTGGATATCTCGGTGGCGGCGGGGACGCTGGAGGCGAATGCGCGCAAGTTGTTCCAGGGGATGAGGATCACTGCGCAGCAGGCGGCGAAGCTTGTGCGGACCGGCTTTAGCGGCTTGCGGGGTGTGGCAGGTAGCTGGGAGTTGCTGTTGGCGATAGGTGGGTTGTATTTGCAATACGACAGCCTGAGCAGAAACCAGGATAAAGCAGAAACCGAGATTGGGCCCAAGGCGCATGAGGCCAAGCTCGCATTGCATGGGTCCCAATTAGGAATATTGGGCGGACAGATTGAGTTGATTGGGCTCGTAATGCGCTCCAGCGCCAGCGCCATACGTAGGCCATGGGCTGAAGGAGCTGCTATCACTGGAGAGGCCACAATAAAAATTGGTGCGGTATTGAGTGCAGTTGCAGGGGTTTTTGACACGGTACAAGCGATTTTGGCAATCAAGCGAACTATGGCCGCCGGTGATACTCTAGCTGCTAAGAAATATGTTGTTGTGGCTTTTGCTTATGGTTTGGGTACCGTGGCATTTGCAGTTACAGTTTTCAAACCTTTCGTATTTGGTCCGTTGGGCCTTGCAGTCACATTAACTTTGATTGCTTATGAGTTGAGCAAGCGAGCGGAACCCAATGATTCAACTGATCTCGAGCGCTGGGTGCGTAGATGCTATTTTGGGCTTGCTAATGAAACCCCTTCCATACACTGGAATGCTCCGGAATTTTCAGACATAGCCTTCGCTGAGCTCAATGCTGCAACGTTGGGCGTTCAGGCAAAGCTACACTTTGAGTCGAGTTTGGCTACGGACCCTACCCTCCCCAAGATAGGAGGTTTGGTCAGCTTGAACACGGTGCAGCAGCTCAGGTTTCTCGCCGCATTACCCAGGTTTACTAAAGCGAAGTCCGCCTATCGCTGGAAACTGATAGCGCATCGTTTCGGTGATGGAACGTTTCCGGATTTCGTAGGTGGAGAGACTATTGCCTCGGGCGATTACCTGGCACACGCAACGAAATCACTTTCACCATCATCGTCATTTTCTAAATTTTCACCCCCGCGCCACCCGGACTATGCGAGTGATTTTTCCATTGATGAAAACCAGAGACCCTATGCCGTCGAAGACGGCAGTGTTCAGCTTGAAATTTCTGGGGTTGTGCCCCTGGTTCCTATGATTGGGACCCACAGCTTGCTCGCCGCCACTCTGCTGATTATGTATTGGCCCGACCGCAATTTGCCGGACGCCTATATTGAAGTTTGCTCTCGGGAGATGAATGAATGACGCTTAAGCCCAAGGTTTTATGGGAGCGTGCTATAGGTTGGAGCTATGATCTGCCTCCAACGGGAAAGGCACCAGATGGCCTCTGCTGGGTAGAGAAGGTCAACCCTTCGCCTAATTATATTAATGATGTTTACCTCGAGCTGCCAAGAAAAACCATAAGTCTTCGAGGTTTTTCAGCGCTAGTGGGGATCCCAAGTTTGTGCTTTGGGGTCGGAATGACACTATTTTTGTACTGGAGTTTGTTGGTTTATGGCTGGCAGCGCGACTGGTTAGAGAATGTGTTGTTTATACTCGGTCCACCGTTAGCTCTATGGGTACTCATCCCTTACATAAAGCAGGATTTTGTCTTTCCCAGAGACGAACCCATTCGTTTCAATCGCCTACGTAGAAAAATCTACATCTACGAGTTCAGGTACGACCGCATATTCATTTTCAGTCGCAAACGCTGGGGCGTCCGACCCGTCGCCTATAACTGGGACGACGTCACTGCCGAGGTCTACCGTATCTACGCCCCCGGCCACGGAGGCCTGATCGAAAACGTCATGCTGTCAGTCCGTAATCCTGAGACAAACGAAGTCATTGACCGTGTCTTCTTCACGCATACCCTGCGTCAGGGCGAGGCCTACTGGGCCATTGCCCGTCTGTTCATGCAACAAGGCCCTGAAGCCCTGCCCAAATTCGTGCACCCACCCCGCGACTGGAACGACGACGATGGCCTGAGCCACATGCATTGCCTGGCACCAAAGGTTGAATGGCCAGCGGACATCGACCGTGAATCCCGTACTGCACCGTCTGACGCAGAGGCCCCATGAGCGGGGACAACCTGTGGCGCAGAGATAGAGAGCGGGTTAAGCATTTCCTGGTCGAAGGTGCGGCGGTTTGGGAATTCGGGCATGCCCGTTCCCACAGTGATCACGTCGTCTTCAAGAAATCCAGCGAGGTACCCCCACTTCGGGGGAATGCTGCCGGGTGATCCTCCCCAATCTGTTTCGGTTGCTACCGTAACTAACTGAAAAGAATATAAATATTCTTCTGGCACACACCTTGCTCCACACCTCCGCAGAGTCCCCGTGCCCCGGAGGTGCAGCATGTCTACGCCACGCAAAGGCCCCCTTCTGTCATCACTCGTTCTGGCCCTGCTCGGCTGGGAAACGACCAGCGAGGCGGCCGTGCAGTGCCAGCGCACCTTGGTCGCCAATGTGGTGGCGCTGGACCAGCCACTGATGTTCAACCGCCTTGGCGCGCAAAATGCCAACGGCATGATGTTCGCCCTTCGTGAAGATGTGGTGGACGACAAGCAGGTCCCTCTCAGCAAGGGCGGGGCCGCTGTCCCGGGCAAGGTCACCTTGCGCCCGGACAAGCGCCCAAGGCCGATCGTGCTGCGGGTGGCCGCCGGTGACTGCCTCACGGTCAACCTGACCAACCTGCTGGCGTACCAGGCCAACCCCAACAAACACGGTATCGACCCCGAAGAAAACGAGGCCGAAGGCGAGGAGGAAGGCCCGGAAACCGAGGTCGAAAACGAAGGCGGTGAACATTTCGTTGCCGACGAGCAAGTCAATGACCGGCATGTCGGCTTCCAGGTGAACGGCATGCAGGCGGTCAACAGCATTGGCGACATCGCCGCCAACACGGGCCGCAATGGCAACTTCCTGGTGTCGCCCGGCAATACCCGCAGTTACACCCTGTACGCTGAGCGCGAGGGGGCTTTTGCGGCCACCAGCCAAGGCGCCACCTTTGGTGGCCAGGGCGGGGCGGGCAACGTTGCCAACGGCCTGTTCGGCCAGGTGGTGGTGGTACCCAAAGGTGGGCGAACCTACCGCAACACCCTGACCGAAGAAGAAATGCGCCTGGCCACCACCGGCCGTACCGCCACCGGCCAGCCGGTGATCGACTACCAGGCCCGCTACCCGCAGGCCGAACCGTGGCTCACCGAGGGCAAAGCAGGCAAGCCGATCATTGCCATGGTCGACGGCAATGAAATCCTCAACAGTGAAACCGACGCCATCGTCATGGGGCCGAACCCCGACGGCAGCTTCCCGCGCTCGACCTACCCGCTGGAAAGCGTCAACAAGCGCAACCCGGCACTGCCCAACCGGCTTGAAGCGTTCCGCGACTTCGCCTCGCAGTTTGCCGATGAAGTGGCTGCCACCCAAGCCTTCCCGGGCTACTGGGCGGACCCGGTGATGGGCCATGTGCTGGAGCCGACCCGCGACTCGTTCATGATCAACTACGGCTCTGGCGGTATGGGCGCTGAAGTGGTCGCCAACCGCCTGGGCGTGGGGCCGATGCATGATTGCCTGTCGTGCGCGTACGAGGAGTTTTTCCTCAGTGCCCACACCGTAGGCGATATCGGCACCCTCGTGGACGTGCCAGCCAACGTCGGCCTGGAAAACATTCGCCCAGGCGAAACGCCGCCGGCCAGCGCCGTGGGCGTCAAGGCCAACATGGCCCTGTACCCGGCAGAACCCGCCAACGTGCACCACAGTTACATTGGCGACTTCACCAAGTTCCGCAACACCCACAATGGCCACGAACAGCACATCTTCCACCTGCACGGCCACCAGTGGCTGTTCAACCCCAACGACGACAACTCCGACTACATTGACGCCCAAGGCATCGGCCCTGGCATCGGCTACACCTACGAAATCGCCAACGGCGGCTCGGGCAACCGCAACCGCGTGGCGGGCGATGCGATTTACCACTGCCACTTCTACCCGCACTTCGCCCAAGGCATGTGGGCCATGTGGCGGGTACATGACGTGTTCGAAGAAGGCACCCGGCTGGAAGTGAGCGGCCAGGGCGAAAATGGCTTCCACAGTACGCCGTTCGCACTGCGCAGCGGCAAGCCAGCCGTTGGCGCCCGGGCATTGCCTGATGGCGAAATCGTTGCCGGTACGCCGATCCCCGCCATCGTGCCGCTGCCTGGCAAGGCCATGGCGCCGATGCCGGGCAAGGTGGTGGTGGTGCCCAAGCTGTCCGAAGAACTGGTCGCTGCCAATGACGATGACGACGAAGAAGAGGGCGACGACGATCACGCCAACGAAATGCCAGCGCGCAAGGCCGTGGGTTCGCTGGCACTGGTCGACCGCACCGATGCCAACCGCAACGCTGATGGCACCCTGAAAAACCCGGGCTACCCGTTCTGGATCGGCGGCATGGAGAGCAGCGTGGGCAACCGCCCGCCAACCCCGCCACTGGACATGCTCGACCCGGCCCTGGCCCGGCAGCTGAAAGACAGCGGCAAAGCCCTGTGGGCAAACCTGGACCCCAACCAGGTCGATGGCTGGGATGGCGGCCTGGGCCGGCATGCGCTGGACGGCGTGTCTGCAGGCGGCGAAGCGGTGACCACCACCACCAAGCTGGACTTCTCCAAGGTGGTGCACAAGGCCAAGCCCATCTACCTGCCTGAAGAAGGCACCGATGTCGAGCAGGCCGCCATGCAGTTCCACGCCAAGGCCGAGCACCCAAGCTTTGCCCTGGTGCCCGGCAGCCAACCCGTTGCCAAGGCGTTCCGCACCAACGGTGCCTTGCCCACGGCCGGTGCGCCGTTCTACGAGCCTTGCATGGATGACCGTGGCAAACGCCTGACCCAAACCTCAGGGGTAGGCGAGTACGTCAGCGGCGAGAGCCTCACCGGCATGAACTTCCGGGGTTCGTCCACCTTCACCGCCGACCGGCCGCGCATCTACAAAGGCGCCAACATCCAGTTCGACGCGGTGTACAACAAGGTTGGCTACCACTTCCCGCAGGCGCGCATTCTGGCGCTGTGGGAAGACGCCTGGCCGGTGATCACCAAGCAGCGCCCGCCAGAGCCGCTGGTGATGCGCATGAACACGTTTGACTGCACCATGTACACCCACACCAACCTGATCCCGTCGTACTACGAAATGGACGACTACCAGGTGCGTACCCCCACCGACGTGATCGGTCAGCACATTCACCTGCCCAAGTGGGACCTGACCGCCGCTGACGGCTCGGCCAACGGCTGGAACTACGAAGACGGCATTCTCTCGCCCGGCAGCGTGGTGGAACGTGTGCATGCCATTCGTGCCTACAACGGTTGCACCGAAGGCGACAGCCGCGACGGCACTGCTGCCTGCCCGAAAGCCAAGCAGCACCCGTACTTCGGCCGCTTTGGCCGGGCTGACTGGCTGGGCGCGCGCACGGCCATGCAGCGTTGGTTTGCGGACCCGCTGGTAAACGTGAACAACGTCGACCGTGGCCTGGGCACCATCTTTACCCACGACCACCTCGGCCCATCGACCCACCAGCAGCTCGGGCTGTATGCCACCGTGCTGGCCGAGCCTGCCGGCTCCACCTGGTACCATGCCGAAACCGGCGAACAACTGTACAACCCGGCCACACGCCAGGACGGCGGGCCGACTTCGTGGCAGGCGGTGATCAAGACCGGCGACCACGATGGCGACGGCAAGAACGACAGCTACCGTGAGTTCTTCCTGGAGTACAGCGACTTCCAGCATGCCTATGAAGCCGGCGTGTATGTGGGCGCAGGCCCAGACGGCATCCCCAATGGCCAGTCCTACCCGGCCACGGCCGACAGCTTCCGCTATGCCATCAACCCGCCGGTCCGGCAGAAGGCATCCAACCTGCTGGAATCGGTGGTCGAGTCCCGCGGTGGCCTGGCCCCTGGCTGCCCAAGCCGGCCTTGCCCACAGGCGATTTCGGTGGATGACCCGGGCATGTTCGTCGTCAACTACCGCAACGAGCCGCTGGCCCTGCGCGTGTTCGACCCGAACAAGGTCGGCCCCGACGGCAAACGCGGCATGCAGGCGGACGGCCTGGCCGGCGACCTGAGCTACGCCTTGCAAAGCCGTACCGACCGTGCAATCCCGGCCATGAACATGGCACCGTCGGCAATCACCTCGGCCGTTGGCCCAACCGGCGGGACCACGCTGTTCCCACCGCACATCAACAAGGCCGGCAGCGAGCCGGGCGACCCGTTCACACCCATGCTGCGCACCTACTCTGGCGACAACGTGCGCCTGCGCCTGCACGCCGGTGGCCATGAAGAGGAGCACAACGTCACCCTGCACGGTGTGAAGTGGCTGCAGAATGGCTCGGGCTTCGGTAACAGTTCCAACTCGGGCTGGAAGGCCTCGCAGATGATCGGTATCTCCGAACAGATGGGCTTCATGGCACCGGTGTCGATGATTTCCAGTTCCGCCGCTACCAATGGTGATTACCTGTACTCCATGGACGCCGCCCTGGAAGGCTACTGGAACGGTATCTGGGGGGTGATGCGCAACTACACCGCTCAACGCGCCGACCTGTTCCCGCTGCCGAACAACACCCAGCCAGTGGCCATGCGCAATACCGTGAACTTTGAGGGCATTTGCCCGAAAACCACAGCCAACCCCAACGGCATCGGTACCCGCACCACGGTCAAACGCAGCTACGAGATTGTCGCGGCCCTGGCCAACGACATCCTCGAAAACCGCAACGGTGTCAGCATCAACGACCCGGCCGGCGCGGGCCAGCATGTCGGCGGGCCACTAAAAGCCAATGGCGGCACCCTGGTGTTCAACAGCCGCAAGACCAGCATCCCGCAGGTCACGGTGGTGGACGAAGAGGATGGCACCACCTTCACCGTCGGCGGCCACAGCGCACCGCTGCATGACCCGACCGCCGTGCTGTACGTGCGCAAGGCCGACCTGGACGCCACCACCGGCAAGCTCAAGGCTGGTGTGCCAGTGGAGCCGCTGGTGCTGCGCGCCAACGCTGGCGACTGCATCAGCATCACCCTTGAGAACCGCCTGCCGTCGGTCATGCCAGACCTGCCCAGTACTGCCGTGATGCAGAACGTGGTCAAGCGTGACCGCTTCGACAGCGAAGGCTCCACCGCTTTCAACAACAACCTGATGCGGCCTTCCAGCCATGTGGGCCTGCATGCCCAGTTGCTGGCCTACGACATCACCAAGTCCGACGGTGTCAACGTGGGCGCCAACCCGGTGCAAACCGTGCCACCCCGGGCGGGCAACAGTGGGGCCTACCCAAGCCGGGTGTACCAGTACTACGCCGGGCACCTGGAGCGCGAAGGCAAGCCGGTGCTGCAACTGGGCCGCACGGTCGACAACATCAACACCACCGCCATCGAGTTCGGTGGCCTGAACCTGGCGCCGTCAGACTTCATCAAGCAGCCGCAGAAAGGCCTGGTGGGCGCCATGAGCATCCTGCCGCAAACCGCAACCTGGACCGAGGACACCGCCAGCCGGGCCCAGGCCACGGTCAAGGTCACCGGCCAGCCCGACTACCGCGACCTGGTCACGGTGTGGCAGCGCTCGATGAACATGCGCTGGGCTGACGGCCGCCCGGTCGAAGGCATCGCCACCGAAGGCAATGGCGTGCCGGGCGACCCGAAAGACAACGGCAACATGGCCATGAACTACAAGACCGAACCGCTGTGGCTGCGCTTTGGCCTGGCACCGGATGCCCCCTTCGGCCATGCCGATGGCTTTGGCTTCGCCGATGTGTCGAACGCGCACATGGCCTACAGCAACGCCCTGGTCGGCGGTGACCCGCAAACCCCGGTGCTGTATGCCAAGCCCGGCCAGCCTGTGCGCAGCCATGTGCTGATGCCCAGTGGTGGCAGCCGCGGTATCACCTACCAGCTCGATGGGCACCTGTGGCCGTTGCACAACTACCAGGCCGAAAAGAGTGACGCGGATGGCTACCCGATGAGCCTGCCCGGCATCGGCTCGGTGCGTTTCGGCTACAACCCGATGGCCATGTACATCGGCGCCCAGGAAAGCGTACTGCCAGCGGCACACTTCAGCTTCATGCTGCCCAGTGCCGGCGGTGCCAACGCGGTGGCGGGTGACTACCTGTTCCGCGACTACGCCGCCTACGGCAACCTCTCGGGGCTGTGGGGGATTTTGCGAGTGACCAACGAAGCGCCGCCGGCTACGGCCCCGGCGCAGTGACGGAAGGGGAGCGCGAGCATGAACAAGAAGACTCGCCCTGCTTACTTGGGGGTAGTGCTGGGCGTGGTGCTGATCGGCCTGGGCGTGGCGTATGAAAAGCTCTGGTGCGATCCCCGCGAGCTGTTGCAGGAAACTGCCGAACCGCAGGCGCCGCACCGGCTCATTCGTGATGGCGTAACCGTTGAGTTCGAGGCCCGGTCGCTGGCCGGGGGCGAGCTGAAGGAAGGCGGCTTCGCCAACATCCGCTTCAAACTCAGCGACCAGGCCAGTGGCCAACCGCTATCGGGCATGGCGCCGGGGGCGTGGATCGACCCGGCGCAGTCGGCCCCGGTGGGCGACCGTGACCAGAGCTGCAAGGCGCGGGTTGCGCTGTTTCTCAAGAGCAGCATCGGTGCCCGACCGCTGCTCGACCTGAACAGCTACTTCCTGTTGATGCTGAACAACGACGCCAGCCTGACGGTGATCGACCCCACCGTCTCGGTGGGCGGCGTGACCAGCACCATGGCGCGCATCGACCTGCCCGGGCGCCCCATGGACTGGGCGGCCACCAGCGACGATAAGCAGGTATTCGTGTCGATCCCCGAGCGCGGCAAGGTGGCGGTGATCGATACCGAGACCTTTACCCGCGTGGCCGATCTGGACGCTGGGGACCAGCCGTTGCGTGTGGCCCTGCAACCCGATCAGCACCGGCTGTGGGTGGGCAACAACAGCCGTGACCCGGCCAAGGGTGGGGTTACGGTGATCGACGTACCGGGGCGCACCACCCTGAAAAGCTTCAACACCGGCACCGGGCACCATGAAATCGCCTTCAGCGCCGACTCGCGCTTTGCCTACGTCAGCAACCGTGACAGTGGCACCCTGAGCGTGATCGATATCCCGGAAATGCGCCTGGCCACAACCATCAAGGTGGGCCCGCACCCGCTGTCGGTCAGCTATTCGGCGCTGTCCCAGGCGGTGTACGTGGTCGATGGCGAGGAGGGCAGTGTGCGGGTGTTCGATGCCCGTAGCCACCAATTGCGCCATACGGTCAAGGCCGAGCAGGGCCTGGGCCCCATGCGCTTCAGCAGCGATGGCCGTTACGGCATCGTGCTCAACACCCTGGAAAACCAGGCGCTGGTGATCGACGCCAGTACCGACAAGCTGATCCACCACATCCCGGTGGCGGCCGAACCGTACCAGCTCACCTTCACCAAGGGCTATGCCTACGTCCGTGGCCTGGCTTCGCCGAAGGTGACCATGATCAACCTGTCCAGCCTCGGTGAGGGGCGCTCGCCCATTGTCCAGAGCTTCGAGGCCGGCCCGGCGGCGCCGCGCCAGGCCGGTGACCTGCCGCTGGCCCAGGGGTTGTCGGTATCGCGTGACGACAATTCGGTGTTCGTGGTCAACCCGGTGGACAACACCACCTACTTCTACGCCGAAGGCATGAACGCGCCGATGTCCGGTTACAACAACCGTGGCCACCAGGCCCGCGCCGCCCTCGTCGTCGACCGCAGCCTGCGTGAGGTGGCGCCTGGGGTGTACGGCTCGACGGTGAAGTTGCCCGCCGCCGGCAAGTTCGACGTGGCCTTCCTGCTCAACCAGCCGCAAATCATCCACTGCTTCAGTACCGACGTGGCCGAAGCCCCCAATACCCGCAAGCGCAAGGGCGCGCACGCCGAGTTCATTGGCCTGGACCAGCCGATGTCGCAGCACAGCGCCATCAACGCGCGCGTGCGCATCGTCGGTGACGACGGCCAGCCACGCCTGGGCCTGAACGACTTGAGCTTGCGCTACTTCCTGGCACCGTCGTCGATGCCACGCAACCTGCAACTGCAGGAGGTGGGCGAGGGCGTGTACCAGGCGGCCCTGGCCCTGCCCGAGGCTGGCGCTTGGTACCTGCATGTGCAGTCGCCCTCGCTGGGGCGCAAGTTTGCCGAAGAAAACTACACCAGCCTGCGCGTCCTGCCGGCTGCAGCGACCAACGCTTCCCAGACTGATGTGAGGAATGTGCGATGAACACCCAGCATGCTTTCACACTGTTGGCCCTGAGCCTGGCACTGGCCAGCAACCTGGCCCTGGCCCACGCCGGACACGATCACAAAGGCCATGCCGAGCAGCCTCCGGCGGCGAGCCAGGAAAAGACCAGCGTGCGCTTTGCCGACGTTTCGCTGCTGAACCAGGACGGCATGCCGGTACGGCTGGAGAAAGACCTGGTAGGCGACCACCTGGTGGTCATGGGCTTCATCTACACCAGCTGCACCACGGTGTGCCCGGTGGTGTCGTCGATCATGGGCAAGGTCCAGCAACAACTGGGTGGCCGGGTAGGCGAGGAAATCCACATGGTGTCGATCAGCGTGGACCCGCAGCGTGACGACGCCAAGCGCCTGCAAGATTACGCCAAGGCCTTCCAGAAGGGGCCAGGCTGGAGCTGGCTGACCGGCACCCCGTACGCCATCACCGAAACCCTCAAGGGCCTGGGCAGCTTCAGCGCCGACCTCAGCCAGCATCCGCCGCTGATTCTGGTCGGTGACGGGCGTAGCGGGCACTGGACGCGTTATTACGGCTTCACCGACCCGGCGGTACTGATCGAAGAAATCAACCGCCTCAGCGCCCGCCGGGTGCATGCCAAGAGCACGGCCATCGCCGACCATCACGAGGTGCAACCATGAGCACTGTCACTTCCCGCCGCGCTGGCATGCGCGCGTTCGACTGGCTGGTACTGGGCGGCTGCCTGTGGATCCTCGCCTCGGTGGCGTTCGCCCACGAGGGCCATGCGCCTGGGGCGCCAGCGCCACAGCCGGCGCCCCAGGCGATGACCAGCGGCGGCGGCACCCGCGATGCCCAGGCCTGGTTCACCGACACCGTGCTGAAGGACCAGAACGGCCGCCAACTGCGCTTTTACAGCGATGTGCTCAAGGACAAGGTAGTGATGCTCAACGTGATCTTCACCCACTGTACCGACGCCTGCCCGCTGATCACCCGCAAACTGCGTGAAGTGCGCGAAGCCATGGGGCCGCAGCTGGCCAGCCAGGTGACCTTCGTCTCGATCAGTAGCGACCCGCTGAACGATACCCCGCAGGCGCTCAAGGCGTTTGCCGAGAAACAGGGGGTGGATGGGCCGAACTGGTTGTTCCTGACCGGTGACAAGGCCAATGTCGACCTGGTGCTCGGGCGTATCGGCCAGTTCCTGCCCAGCCCCGAGCAGCATTCGACGCAGTTGATTGCCGGTGATGTAGCGGGCAAACGCTGGAGCAAGATTCGCCCGGATGCGCCAGCCATGGCCATTGCCCAGCGCATGCAGCTGCTGACCCAGCCACTGGCAGGCCGGTGAGCATGATGAAGACCTGGGCGGTTTTGCTTATTGGTTTGGCATGCGGTACTTCGGCCTTTGCGCTGGACCTGACCGACCACGAGCTTGCTGGCAAACGCCTCTTCCGCGAGGGCGTCTCCAGCAGTGACGCCCAACTGCAAGCCCGGGTTGGAGCCAGCGACATGACGGTGCCCGCCAGCGTGTTGCCCTGTGCCAGTTGCCACGGCAACGACGGCCGTGGTCGCGCGGAAGGTGGGGTGCGCCCGCCCAGCCTCGACTGGCAACGCCTGGCACTCGGCCAAGGCACGCGCGAGGCCAACGGCCGCAGCTACCCGGCTTATACCGACAGCAGCCTGGCCCGGGCCATTCAGCATGGCGTGGACCCGGCCGGCAACCGCCTGGACCCGGCCATGCCACGCTTCGAGCTGACCCTGGCCGACCAGCGCAACCTCACCGCCTACCTCAAGCGCCTGGCCGAGGAACGCGACCCCGGTGTAGAGGAGGGCGTGTTGCGCTTGGGCACCTTGCTGCCCGCGAGCGGCCCCTTGGCCGAAGCCGGGCAGGTGGTGCGTGCGGTGCTGGAAGACGGCATGGCTCAACTCAACCAGCAAGGCGGCATACACGGGCGCCGCCTGGAGCTGGTCGTGCTTGATCCGGGCTTAGACCCCGCCAGCGCCGAGCAAGCCTTGCAGCAGTTGCTGCAGCAGGCGCGCGTGTTCGCGTTGATCTCGCCCCTGGCACCCATGCTCGACCAACGCCTGGCAACCTTGCTGGCGCCACAGAATGTGCCCCTGATCGGCAGCACCCCACGCAGCGGCGGCAGCCCACAGATCTTCGACCCGCTGCCCGGCCTGCCCGTGCAATTGCTTAGCCTGGCCGCCCATGCCCGTGCTGCGCTGGGCCTGGCCCCGGGTGACCTGCGTGTGGTGTATGCCGGCAACGAGCAGGCCGTATTGGCTGAACAGGTTCGCGAGCGCCTGCAGCAGCAAGGCTGGACGCCTGCCATCCAAGCCTTCGACGGCCAGGCCGTGGACGGGCGGGGCATCGTCTTCCTTGGCCGTGCCCAGGCCTTTGCCGAATTGGCCGCCGCGTTGCAGGCGGCAGGCCGTCAGCCCTACCTGTTCGCCGCCTCCAGCCAGGTGGCCGGTGCGATGGCGCGCTTGCCCGAGCAGTGGTCGCAACGGGTGTTCCTGGCCTATCCCTATGTGCCGGAAGACTGGACCGAGCAGGGGTTGGCGACCTTGGCCGGCCTGCAGCAGCGCCAGGGCCTCGACCCACGCCAGGCATCGTTGCAGGTCAACACCCTGTGCGCGCTACGGTTGCTGAGCGAGGCGCTGAAGCAGATAGGCCGTGACGCCAGCCGCGAGCAACTGATTGCCGCGCTGGAAGGCCTGCACGATGTGGCCACCGGCCTGACCCCCGCCTTGGGCTTTGGCCCAGGCCGCCGCCAGGGCATGGCGGGCGCCCATGTGGTAGCAGTGGCGCTACCTGGGCCGCGTTTCACCTCGGTTACCCCGTACCGGCCGGTGCCGGATACCCCTTGAGCGGAGGCTGCCATGCGTATCGTGTTGCTGTGCCTGCTGTTGGTGCTGGCCAAGGCGAGCTGGGCCGATGTGCCTGCGGCGCGGGTCAATGGCGTGGAAATCGGCGTGACGCGCCTGGAGCGTTACTTCAGCGAATACCTGACCGCCCAGGGCCGTGCGTTGACCAGCATTCGCAACCCGGGCCTGTACAAGCGCCTGCGCGATCAAGCGCTGGACGAGCTGATCGACAAAGAGCTGCTATGGCAGGAAGCCCGGCGCCAAGGCATCGCCATCAGTGACGCGCAGGTGTCGGCGCATGTGGGCGAGGTCGAAGCGGCGTTCGGCAGCCCGGCAATTTTCGAGCGGCGTCTGGCGGAGGCGGGTTTCGATAGGGCACAGTACACTGAGTACACCCGGCAAGACATGGCGGCCCAGCAGGTGTATGCCCAGCTCAGTGCAGTCGACGCGCCGAGCCAGGTCGAAGTGGAGGCTTTCTATGCTGCCAACCGGGAAACACTGCAAGGAGCGCAGAACCAAAGTGATAACCCTTCGGTCATACGTGAACAGGGCCTGGTCTTGGCCAGGGCGGCGCTTATCGGCAAGCGAGAGGCCGATGCGCGCCGGTCCGTGCGCCAACGTTTGCGCGACGCCGCCAACGTGGAGGTTGCAGACTGAGGCCCCTGATGGCGTTTCCCCCAATGCTGGGGAATTAAGGTTTGGCAATGTGCTATCAGTTCCCCCGCATGTGGGGAACCGGGCGGGTGTGCCTGCCCGGCGCGTTTCGGGTGTTGGCCGGCACCCTTGGCAAATCAGACACTTACAGCGGTGCAACATGACTATTCACGCCTGGCACGAAGCCTGCTCAAGCCTGTACAAGGGCGCACTTCGCAGACCGGGTAACCGGGCAGTACTTGGGAGTCGACCTTGGTGAACAGAGTATTGGTAGTCGATGACGAACAGACCCTTGCGCAAAACCTGCAAGCGTACCTGCAGGCGCAAGGCCTGGAAGCTCATGTTGCCCACGACGGTGCCAGTGGTATCCAACAGGCTGCAAGCCTGGCACCGCAAGTGATCGTGCTGGATTACCGCTTGCCCGATATGGAGGGTTTTCAGGTTCTGGAGGCCGTACGCAAGAACAGGCAGTGCCACTTCGTGCTGATCACCGCCCACCCCACTGTCGAAGTGCGTGAGCGGGCCGCCGAACTCGGTGTGAGCCATGTCCTGTTCAAGCCGTTCCCATTGGTGGAGCTGGCGCGTGCGATCTTCGACCTGATGGGCATCGAGCGCCGGCGCAGGGCCACGGACAACCCGGCTGAAGGGTTCGTCGAACGACGCCAGAACAGGAACGAATCGTTCCCCCTGCAGTTGTACGATGGAAGCTGGGTGTTGGCCGACCGCCGCCGTAATGGCGCCAAGCCCCCAGGGCCCGACGACGAACAACTGCTCGCAGGGGAATAGCGGCGCCCGCACCCCTGGCCGAGCCAGCCTGCGACGCGCCCCTGAGCGGAGTCGCAGGCCATGCCGCAAGCACGTGATGCAACAGTCTCAGCCTACCCCCGCGACCTGCTGGCCCAGGCCCGCCTGCAAGCCAGCGACGAGCGCCTGCTCAACTGCCTGGAACGCCTGGCCTGCGACACCCCGGCCACCTTCACCCAGCGCCTCGGCCTGACCCTGCACTACCCGGTGCTGGACAGCCACAGCCTGCTGGCCAGCACCCCGCGCTTCGACAAGGTGGCCCTGGCCCAGTGCCTGAAACGCGAATTCGTGCTGATCGAGCAGGGCGGCCAACTGCTGGGCGTGTTCGCCGACCCCTTCGACCCCGCCCGCCTGGCCTGGATCGACGATGTGCTGCAAGGCGCGCCACTCTACCTGGCCCACGCCGCCGAACTGGCCACCTTTCTGGCCCGCCACGAAGAAAGCTTCCACGCCGTCGATGCCCTCGACCATGACGCCGAGGCCAGCAGCGAAGGCGACCCGCTGCAACGCCTGTCGCTGGCCAGCATCAGCGAAGACCAGAGCCGCGTGGTCAAGCTGGTCAACTCCACCCTGTACGACGCCCTGAAGCTGCACGCCAGCGACATCCACCTGAGCATGACCGGCCAGGGCCTGACCATCAAGTACCGCATCGACGGTGTGCTCAACGGCGCTGGCAAGGCCAGTGGCAGCGCGTTTGCCGACCAGGTGATCTCGCGCATCAAGGTCATGGCCGAACTGGACATCGGTGAAAAGCGCGTCCCCCAGGACGGCCGCTTCAAGGTCGCCGTGGGTGACCGGCAAATCGACTTCCGCGTATCGATCATGCCCAGCATCTTTGGCGAAGACGCCGTGCTGCGGGTGCTCGACAAGCAGGACTTGTCCGACCGGGTCAGTGGCGTGCAGTTGCAGGCCCTGGGCTTTGCCGACGAGACCCTGCGCGCCCTGCGCCGGCTGGCCGCCGAACCCTACGGCATGATCCTGGTCACCGGCCCCACCGGCAGCGGCAAGACCACCACCCTGTACGCCATGATCAGCGAGATCAACCACGGTGTGGACAAGATCATCACCATCGAAGACCCGGTCGAGTACCAGTTGCCCGGCGTGTTGCAGATTCCGGTGAACGAAAAGAAGGGCCTGACCTTCGCCCGTGGCCTGCGCTCGATCCTGCGCCACGACCCGGACAAGATACTGGTGGGTGAAATCCGCGACCCGGACACTGCCCAGATCGCTGTGCAGTCGGCACTCACCGGCCACCTGGTTTTCACCACCATCCACGCCAACAACGTGTTCGATGTGATTGGCCGCTTCAGCCAGATGCAGGTCGACCCCTACAGCTTCGTTTCCGCGCTGAACGCCGTGCTGGCCCAGCGCCTGATCCGCCTGGCCTGCCCGCACTGCGCCACGCCCTGCGAACACGATGACGATACCCTGTATGGCTCGGGCCTGACCCGCGAAGGCGTGGCCGGCTGGAAGTTCGTCCGCGTGCAGGGCTGTGGCCAGTGCCGTGGCAGTGGCTACCGCGGCCGCAGCGCCATCGCCGAACTGCTGCACCTGGACGACGACCTGCGCCAGATGATCGTCGAGCGCCGCCCCCTGTCGCAAATCAAGACACTCGCCTGCCAGCGCGGCCTGCGCCTGCTGCGCGCTTCGGCCCTGGACCTGGTCCGCGATGGCCGCACCACCCTCGAGGAGATCAACCGTGTCACATTCATCTGATCGTTTCTGCGCCGTGCTCGGCGCCGAGGGTGTCGGCTTGGGTTGCTGGCACAAACACCAACACCAGTGGCTGGGCAGCCGCGAGTTCAGCTGCGACGGCGCCCAACCGGCCTGGGAAGCTGCCGTCGACGCATTGGCCGCGCTGCTGGCCGAGCATGCTGTACGTGGCGCTCAACTGCGGGTGCTGCTGTCGGCCCGCTACAGCCGCTTCTGCTTAGTGCCCTGGAGTGACGCCATCGGCCATCCACGCGAGCTGGACGCCTATGCCCGGGCCTGCTTCGAAAACCTCTACGGGCAGCCGCTGGACGACTGGCGCATCGTGTTGTCGCCCGAGCCTGCCGGTGCCGCCCGCATCGCCACGGCGCTGCCTGATGCCCTGCTGCAACGGTTGCAGGGGCTGGGCCGGGAAAGTCGCCTGAGCCTGCGCTCGGTGCAACCGTACCTGATGGCCGCCTACAACCGCTGCTCGTCACAACTGGCGCAGGGTGACTTCCTGTTCGTGCTGGCCGAGCCGCGCCGCAGCGTGCTGCTGCTGGCTGCGGGTGGCGCCTGGCAGCAAGTGCTGGCGCAAGGTTGCGCTGACAGTGACCAAGCCCTGCAAGCGCTGATCGAGCGCACCTGCGAGCTGTATGGCGAGCACCTGCCCCGGGTGTACCTGCATGCCCCAGGCCGGGGCGACGTGCCGCAACTGGCGGCGGTGCAGCTGTGCCAGCCGGCCAGCGAAGCCGACCCGTTGTGCGCCATGTGGCGGGCGGTGGCCTGACATGCGCCGCCTCGAACTGGAATTCCAACCCCGGCGCAGCGGCCCGTTGGCCTGGTCGCTGCTGGCCTTGGGCAGTGCCCTGGTCGCAGGCCTGGTACTGCTTCAGTACACCTTGCAGAACGAGCAGGTCGAGCTGGAAGACAGCGTGCACAGTCTGGAGCTGCAACTGGGGCGCCGCCCGGCCACTGCCGCTGCGCAAAGCACGGCTGCCAGCCGTGAGCAGGCCGAGCGCCTGGCGCAGATGCGCAGTGTGTCGCAGCAATTGCAACGCCCGTGGCAGCAGTTGTTCGCCATGCTCGAAGCCATGCCGCAGGACGATGTCGCACTACTGGGCCTGACCCCGGACGCGCGCAAGGGCCAGGTCCGCATTGCCGCCGAGGCACGCAACCTTGAGGCGATGCTGCAGTACCACCAGCGCCTGGAAGCCAGCGACGAGCTCAGCGATGTGTCGCTGCTCAACCACGAGGTGTTGGCCGCGCAGCCTGAGCACCCGGTGCGCTTCACCCTCACCGCCACCTGGGAGACCGGCCATGCGCGCCCTTGAGCTGAACAGCCTGATCCTCCAGGAGCGTCTGCGTCGCGTTGGCCCGGTCGGCTTGGCGGCGGTGGCGGTAGGCCTGCTGGCCTTGGGCGTGGGGTGCGCCGGGGTGCTGCCGCAGTGGCAGAACGTGCGCGAGCTGCGTGCAACCGAGGCGGATGCCAGCGTACAGGTGGAGCGGGTCAAGCGTGGCGAGCTGAAAATCGCCGTCAAGCCCGAGCAGCAGGCGCTCGACAGCCTGCGCCAGCAGCTGCCGGGCCAGCCCCAGGCCAGCGAGCTGATCGAGCGCCTCTACCACCTGGCCAGTGCCGAGCACATCAGCCTGGCCCGTGGCGAGTATGCCTTGGGCATCGACCCCAAGACCCAGCTGGCGCGCTACCAGATCGTGCTGCCGGTGCGTGGTAGCTACCCGCAGATTCGTGGTTTTCTCAAGGGCCTGCTCAAGCAACTGCCGACCCTGGTGCTGGAAGACCTCGAGCTGCAACGCAAACGTATCGGCGATAGCGAGCTGAATGCCCGCCTGCGCATGACCCTTTATCTGTCGAGGTCGTGATGAACACACTACGTGCAGTCATCTGGGCCGGCTTCCTCGGGGTGAGCGCGGCGTTGGCCTGGGCACCGGGACACTGGTTTGGCCAGGACGACGGCGTCGCGGCCTTCTCGGGTAAACCCGTTCCCACAGGGACTGTGGGCGCCGCCGAACCTGTGGGCGCGGCTTTAGCCGCGAAAGGGCCGGAACAGGCCTCCAGAGACCTGTTCCCCAAGCAGCAGTGGACCAAACCCCAGGCCGTGGCCACCGTCACCGAACAACCTGTGGTCGCCGCGCCGGTCGTGGCGGCAGCCCCGACCGCCCCTGAGCTGCCGTTCCAGTTCATCGGCCGCATGGGGACCAACGACGACCTGCAAATCTTTTTGCAGAGCGGCGAAAAACTCTACGTCGTGCGCCAGGGCGACGTGATCGAAGACACCTACCGCCTCGATCGGGTATCGGCCGAAGAGCTGAGCCTGGTCTACCTGCCTTTGCATCAGTCGCAGACTTTGTCTGTAGGGAGCGTACCATGAAGTCGTCAAAGCTGTGCAAGCCTGCTCCGTTCCTGCTTTTGGCGTTGTGTGTGGCCATAGCCGGTTGCGGTTCCAGTGCGGTACGCAAGGGCAGCGACCAGTTGATGAAGGAGGGCCAGTACGAAGCCGGCATCGCCCGCCTGGAAGAGGCCTTGCGCGATGACCCGCGCGACACCGAGCTGAACATCGCCTTGGCCCATAGCCGGCAGGCCGCAGTCGAGGCGCTGATCACCCAGGCCGATGCCGACCGTATCCGCCATGACTTTGCCAATGCCCGCATGGGCTACGGTCGGGTGCTGACCCTGGAACCGAACAACCGCCGCGCCCTGGAAGGCATCCGCCAGCTGGAGCTGATCCGCACCCTCGACGAGCGCGTGGCCTTGGGCCAGGCGGCGTTGCGCCAGGGCGACCTGTTCGGCGCCGAGCGCTACATGCGTGAAGTGCTGCGCCTGGACCCGCAAAACCAGAAGGGCATTACCCTGCGCAGCGACATCGAGAACGTCCAGGCGCGCACCGCACAGCCCTACCCGCAGCTGCGCAGCAAGCTGGAGCGGCCGGTCACCCTGGAATTTCGCGATGCCAACCTGAAGACCATCTTCGAAGTGCTGTCCCAGGTCGCCGGCATCAACTTCATTTTCGACAAGGACATGCGCCCGGACATGAAGGCCACCATCTTCGTGCGTGAGGTGCGCATCGAGGATGCCGTGGCGCTGCTGCTGGAGCAGAACCAGCTGCGCCAGAAGATCGTCAACGACAACACCGTGATGGTGTACCCCGACTCGCCGCAAAAGACCAAGGACTACCAGGAACTGGTCATGCGCACCTTCTACCTGACCAGTATCGATGCCAACACCGCGCTGAACATGGTCAAGACCATGCTCAAGACCCGCGACGTGTTCGTTGACGAGCGCCTCAACACCCTGACCATGCGCGACACCCCGGACGCCGTGCGCATGGCCGAGAAGCTGCTGCAGTCGCAGGACCAGTCCAACCCCGAGGTTGTGCTGGAAGTGGAGGTGATGGAGGTGGCCACCTCGCGCATCCTCGACCTCGGCCTGCAATGGCCCAATACCTTCGGCGTGTTGAGCAACGATGGCAAGCCGGTGAGCGTGCTCGACCAGTTGCGTGGCATCGATTCCAGCCGCATCAGCATTTCGCCGGCGCCGCAGGCCAAGATCAACGCCCAGGACAAGGACATCAACACCCTGGCCAGCCCGGTGATCCGCGTCAGCAACCGCGAGCAGGCACGTATCCACATTGGCCAGCGCGTACCGATCATCAGCGCCACCTCGGTACCGTCCACTCAGGGCCCGGTGATCACCGAAAGCGTCACCTACCTGGACGTCGGCCTGAAGCTCGAAGTACAGCCCACCGTGCACCTGAACAACGAGGTGGCGATCAAGGTGGCGCTGGAAGTGAGCAACGCTACCCCGCTGGAGGCCACCCGCCAAGGCACCATCCCGGTCCAGGTCGACACCCGTAACGCCCAGACCAGCCTGCGCCTGCACGATGGCGAGACCCAGGTACTGGCCGGCCTGGTGCGCAACGACCACAACGCCAGCGGCAACAAGATCCCGGGGCTCGGCGATATCCCGGGCCTGGGCCGGCTGTTCGGCAGCAACAAGGACGACATGAGCAAAAGCGAGCTGGTGCTGGCCATTACCCCCCGCATCGTGCGCAACCTGCCCTACCAGAGCCCGTCGGACATGGAATTTTCCACCGGTACCGAGTCGGCCATGCAGGTACGCCAGATGGCACCGCTGCCACCCATGGACGTACCCGGCAATGCGCCGACCACCGACGCGCCAGTGGTGGACAGCCAGATGGCGGTCGTCCCGGCCAACGGGAGCCCACGCCCATGAAAGCGCAGCGCCGCATGCAGGGTTTCAGCCTGATCGAGGTGGTGCTGACCCTGGCACTGCTCGGGCTGCTGGCCAGCATGGCCGCGCCGCTGACCGAAACCGTGGTGCGCCGCGGCAAGGAGCAGCAACTGCGTGAAGCGCTGTACCAGATTCGCGATGCCATCGACGCGTACAAGCGGGCTTTTGACGCGGGCTACATCGAGAAGCGCCTGGACGCCAGTGGTTACCCGCCAAACCTGCAGGTGCTGGTTGACGGCGTGCGTGACGTGCGCAGTGCCAAGGGCGCGAAGTTCTACTTCCTGCGGCGCATCCCGCACGACCCGCTGGTGGCGGCCAAGGACAGGGACGAAGGCGCTTGGGGGCTGCGCGCATACGACAGCAGCCCCGACAACCCCCGCGAAGGCGAAGATGTGTTCGATGTGTACTCCAAGGCCCGCGGCAAAGGCCTCAACAACATCCCTTACGGGCAATGGTGACAGCCATGAAACGCAGCAAAGGCTTCACCCTGATCGAGCTGCTGGTGGTGATGGCAATCATCGCCACGCTGCTGACCATCGCCATGCCGCGCTACTTCAACAGCCTGGAAAGCTCCCGCGAGGCCACCCTGCGCCAGAGCCTGGCGGTGCTGCGCGAGGCGCTGGACCACTACTACGGCGACACCGGCCATTACCCGGATTCGCTGGAGCAGTTGGTAGAACAGCGCTACCTGCGCAACACCCCGGTCGACCCGATCACCGAGCGCAGCGACGCCTGGCAGCTGGTGCCACCGCCTGAAGGCGTGGCTGGCGGCGTGGGCGATATCAAGAGCGGTGCCACAGGGAGGGCGCGCGATGGCAGCCTCTTCGCTGAATGGTAAGGCCAACGGCGGCTTTACCTACCTGGGCGTGCTCTTGCTGATTGCAGTCAGCAGTGTGGCCTTGGCCGCCACCGGCACGCTCTGGGCCAGCGCCGCCCAGCGCGACCGTGAACGCCAACTGCTGTGGGTGGGCAGCCAGTACGCCCAGGCCCTGCGCAGCTACTACCGCGCCTCGCCGGGCCTGGCCCAGTACCCGCAAGACCTGGTCGACTTGCTGCAGGACAACCGCTTTCCGCAGGCCAAGCGGCACATTCGCAGGCTGTACCCCGACCCCATTACCAACAGCGACGAGTGGGGCCTGCTGCGCTCGATCGACGGCCGCATCACGGGAGTGCACAGCCGCTCGGACGCCACCCCGTTCAAGCGCAGTGGCTTCAGCGCCGAGTGGACCGGTTTCGAAGGGCTGGAACACTACAGCGACTGGCAGTTCGTCGCCGAGCAGGCCTTCAGCGAAGGCGCCGATGGTGTGCAAACCCACAGCGGCCCGGGAGACACGCCATGAATACCCTGGCCGCACTCTGCCTGAGCATGCTGCTGGTGTTGGCCACTTCGGCCAAGGCCTCGAGCGAGGACGAGATGCAGGGCTTCATCGTCGACAACACCATCTCGCACATCGGCCACGACTTTTACTACTACTTCGCCGACCGCCTGCGGGCCACCAGCCGCCTGGACTTCAACCTGGTGGTACGCGAACGCCCGGATGCGCGCTGGGGCAGCCTGGTCACCGTGGAGTTCGAACGTGAGGTCATGTACCGCCGCTTCCTGCCCCCGAACACCACCGAGCTCAAAGACGAGGCCGTTGCAGCCGCCGACCTGGTCAAGCAGCAGATCATTCAACGCAAGCTGCAACGCCTGCTACAGGACACCACCGACTTGGAGAGGGACGAGCTATGAACCACCGCATACCCCGCTGCATCGCCGCCTGCCTGCTGGCCAGCGCCTGTGCTGCCCAGGCCACCGAGCTGGTGTACACCCCGGTCAACCCGGCCTTTGGCGGCAACCCGCTCAACGGCACCTGGCTGCTGAACAACGCCCAGGCGCAGAACGACTACGACGACCCCGACCTCAAGGACCGTGCCTCGGCCTTTACCGGCACCACGGCCCTGGAGCGTTTCAGCAACCAGCTGGAGTCGCGGATGTTGTCGCAGTTGCTGGACAACATCAGCAATGGCAGCACCGGCAGCATGGCGACCGATGCGTTTCTCATCGACGTCATCGACGATTCCGGGGCCTTGAGTATCAAGGTCACCGATCGCGCCACAGGAGAAATTTCGATCATTGAGGTCAGCGGCCTGAACCCCTGAGAGGGAAGGGCTTTTATGTTGGGGAGAGAACACCATGAAACGTCTGCTGAGCACGCTGCTGATCCTCACCGCCCTGGGCCTGCAAAGTGGTTGCAGCCTGCGCGAACCCATGTCGGCTGAACAGGACTCGGAAACCCCGACCCTGACCCCGCGCGCCTCGACCTACTACGACCTGATCAACATGCCACGGCCCAAAGGCCGGCTGATGGCCGTGGTGTACGGCTTCCGCGACCAGACCGGCCAGTACAAGCCCACCCCGGCCAGCTCGTTCTCCACCAGTGTCACCCAGGGCGCAGCCAGCATGCTGATGGACGCCCTGAGCGCCAGCGGCTGGTTCGTGGTGCTGGAGCGTGAAGGGCTGCAGAACCTGCTGACCGAGCGCAAGATCATCCGTGCTTCGCAGAAAAAACCGGATGTACCGGAAAACATCATGGGCGAGCTGCCACCGCTGCAGGCCGCCAACCTGATGCTGGAGGGCGGCATCATCGCCTACGACACCAACGTGCGCAGCGGCGGCGAGGGCGCCCGCTACCTGGGGATAGACATCTCACGCGAATACCGGGTGGACCAGGTAACCGTCAACCTGCGTGCGGTGGACGTGCGCACCGGGCAGGTGCTGGCCAATGTGATGACCAGCAAGACCATCTACTCGGTTGGCCGCAGTGCCGGGGTGTTCAAGTTCATCGAGTTCAAGAAGCTGCTGGAGGCCGAGGTGGGGTACACCACCAACGAACCGGCGCAGCTGTGCGTGCTGTCGGCGATCGAGGCGGCGGTGGGGCATTTGCTGGCACAGGGGATCGAGCGGCGGTTGTGGCAGGTGGCGGGGGATGTGGGGGAGGGTAAGGCGACGGTGGACAAGTACCTGAGCCAGAATCAGCAGCCGTGATCGGGTTTGGAGGCCTCTTCGCGGGTAAACCCGCTCCTACTGAGCGGGTTTACCCGCGAAGAGGCCGGTGCAGGCAACGTAATAGCCCACGCGGCTTCATCCCTTTACGTAAACGTCACCATATGCCACCTTCTACCGCAGCCTGATGACGGCCAGGGATTTCTCCCGCACACTGCGGAAAATTCCCAAGCCCGTTCCCCGCCACCTTCGCGGGGTACAGCCGGAGTAGAAAATGGCGCGACAACTCATAACAAACGCCCAAGACCCGCTGCACGAATCCCGACAGGCACGCCTGAAGCTGGCCAGCGAGGGCGAGCTGCCGCTGGGCATGCTGCGCGACGAGATTGACGCGTCCTGGCGCCGCAGCCTGGGCCATGGCCTGGATTGCCTGCAAGGCGAGCAAGTCGGCCTGGGCCTGGAGCGGGGCCATGACCTGCGCATGCTGCTGGAGCGCAACCGGTTGCTGGTCGACGCCGTTACCCCCGAACTGGACTACCTGGTCGCACGCCAGGGCAAGTCTGGCATCGTCATCCTTGGCGATGCCAAGGCCAATGTGCTGGCCATCGAAGGCCAGACCCACGTGCTCGGCCGCGAGGGCCTGCGTGATCTGCACCCGGGCAGCTGCTGGAGCGAATCGCTGCGTGGCACCAATGCCATCGGAACGGCCGTGGTTGAAGGCCGGCCAACGCTGATCAACTGCGGCGAGCACTACCTTGACCGCCTGAGCCCGTTCTCCTGCACATCGGTGCCCCTGCGCGACCCGCGTGGCGAGGTGATCGGTGTGCTCGACATCACCCGCGAAGGGGTAATGGCGCAGCCACAGGACAGCCTGACAACGCTGATGCTGGCCGCCGGCAACATCGAAAGCCGCATGTTCGGTCTGTGCCACCCCGAGCAACTGGTGCTGGCCTTCCACAGTCGCCCGCAATACCTCAACAGCGCCTGGCACGGCCTGCTGGCACTGAGCCTGGACGGTGAAGTACTGGCAGCCAACGACAGTGCCTGCCAGCTGTTGCAGGTGCCACGCCATGAACTGATCGGGCGGCGCAGCACAGACCTGCTGGGCGAGCGTTCACCTGCGTTTATTGCACGCCTGTGGCAGGGCGGGGTGAGCAGTGTGCAGACGGCCAAGGGCGAGTTCTACTTCCGCGCCTTGCAGCTGCCACGGCATGGCCGGGTCAATGGCAGCGCGCCGGCAAGCAAACCGACGCTGGGCAAGCAGTCGCCCGCACTCGACGCATTGGCGGGTGGCGACCCGCGCCTGGCGCGCAACCTGCGCATGGCCCGACAGGGGCTGGGCAATGGCCTGCCAGTGCTGCTGCTGGGCGAGACCGGTACCGGCAAGGAAGTGGTCGCCCGGGCCTTGCACCAGGCCAGCCCGCGCGCCGACAAACCGTTTGTGGCCGTCAACTGCGCAGCCATCCCCGAAGGCTTGATCGAGTCAGAACTGTTCGGCTACCGCGAGGGCGCCTTCACCGGTTCCCGCCGGGGCGGCATGGTCGGGCGGTTGATGCAGGCCCATGGCGGCACGCTGTTCCTGGACGAAATCGGCGACATGCCGCTGGCCTTGCAAGCGCGCCTGTTACGGGTATTGCAGGAGCGCCGGGTGGCGCCGTTGGGGGCGGGCGACGAACAGGACATCGATGTAGCGCTGATCTGCGCCACTCACCGTGATCTCAAGCGCCTGGTACAAGAGCAACACTTCCGCGAAGACCTGTACTACCGGGTTAACGGCGTGTCGCTGCGCTTACCGGCCCTGCGCGAGCGGGATGACCTGGCCGCGATCATTCAGGGGTTGCTGGACAAGTCCGATGCCCGTGGCGTTACGCTGGACCCGGCATTGGCTGCCTTGCTGGAAGGCTTCGACTGGCCGGGCAACATCCGCCAGCTGGAGATGGTGGTGCGCACGGCGTTGGCCATGCGCGAGAACGGCGAGCAGGTACTGACCCTGGATCACCTTACCGATTGCCTGCTGGACGAACTGGCCAGCAGCACCGCGCCCTCTGGTAGCCTCAAGGACAACGAGCTGGAGCAGATCCGCAGCGCGCTGGCGCGCCACCAAGGCAACGTTTCGGCTGCGGCCGAGGCGCTGGGGATCAGCCGGGCGACGCTGTACCGCAAGCTCAAACAGTTGCGCGGCTGAACCATGGGCCCCCTGTTCGCAAGGCTGGTGGAGTCCAGCGACCCTGTACTCATGCGCCAGGCATTGGCCTGGCTGTATGGTTTCGTGCGCCCGCACCGGCGCGCCATCGGCCTGTTGCTGGGCCTGTCGCTGGGCGCCTCGCTGCTGGCGTTGGCGCAGCCCTGGCTGGTCAAGACGCTGATCGACGAGGGGCTGCTGGCCAAGAATTACCAGACCCTCTGGCACATGGCGGCGATCATGATCGGCGCAGGCCTGCTGGGCACGGTGCTGGCCGGGGTCAACCGCTACCTGCACACGCGCCTGTCGGGGCGCATTCTGTTCGCCCTGCGCGATGACCTTTACCGCCACCTGCAACAATTGTCGCCAACGTTCTACGGGCGGCGGCGCATGGGCGACATTCTTTCGCGGCTGGACGGCGACGTGGCGGAGATCCAGCGCTTTGCCGTGGACTCACTGTTCTCGGCGGTGTCGGCGGTAATCGGCCTGGTGGGCGCGGTGGCGCTGATGCTGATGCTGTCGTGGCAACTGTCGTTGCTGTTGGCGCTGTTGGTACCGATCGAAGTGCTGTGGCTGCGCTGGATGCGGCGCAAGGTGGAGCGCGAAGTGCGCAACCTGCGTGAGCGTTCGGCGGATGTGTCGTCGTTCCTGGTCGAGACCTTGCCGGCGATGAAGTTCATTCAGGCGTCCGGGCAGCAAGGCCGCGAGGCAGGGCGCCTGGACCAGCTTGGGCAAGGCTACATGCGCCAGTTGCTGAACGTGCAGGTGACCGAGTTCTTCACCCAGGCCATCCCCGGCACGCTCACCTCCTGGTGCCGCGCTTGTGCGTTCCTGGTCGGCGGCTGGTGGGTGATCCAGGGTACTTGGCAGTTGGGCGCGCTGATCGCTTTTTCCACCTACATGGGCATGGCAGTAGGGCCGGTGCAGAGCCTGCTGGGCCTGTACGTAGCGGTCCAGCGCATGGCCGTGAGCCTGGGGCGGGTGATGGAACTGAAGCAGGAGGTTGTGGCCGTGCGCCCGGCGAGCAACCCGAAACCGATGCCCGATGGCCCCGGTGAGCTGCGCCTTGAAGGCCTGAATTTTGCTCATGAAGGGCGCCAAGGTGCGGTATTGAAGAACGTGCAGGTGTGTGTGCCGGGCGGGCTGAAGGTGGCCATCAGCGGTGCCTCGGGGGTGGGGAAGTCGACCCTGATCGACCTGTTGCAGCGCTTCTACGACCCGGACGCCGGGCGTATCCTGCTGGATGGGACTGACCTGCGTGACCTGGACCTGGCCGCGCTGCGCCGGCGCATTGCGGTGGTCAGCCAGGACATCGTGCTGTTCCGTGGCACCTTGGCGCAGAACCTGGCCTACGGCGTACCTGAAGCCAGCCGTGCAGAGCTGGAACGGGTCGTGCGCCTGGCGCGGCTGGACAGCCTGGTCGAAAGCCTGCCACTGGGCTTGGACGGCCTGATGGGCGAACGTGGCCAGCAGTTGTCCGGCGGGCAGAAACAACGCATCGCCATCGCCCGCGCAGTGTTGCAGGCCCCGGCGATATTGGTACTGGACGAAGCAACGTCAGCAGTGGACGAAGCCACCGAGCGCGAAGTGATCGCGGCCATCGACCAGCTTTTCGCTGGCCGCACGCGCATCCTGATCAGCCACCGAGCTTCGACACTGGCCGATGCCGACCTGCACTTGCAACTGCATGATGGCCAGTTGCAGGTGCTGGCGCAGGAGGCAATCAAACATGGGCACTGACGTGCGTGTTGGCATCATCGACAGCGGCTGCTCCCCGGAGCAGGCCAACGGTTTGCTGGCTGCGCGCCGTTTCTGGCTGGAAGACGGCCAGTTGCGTGAAGGAGAGGTGCTGCCCGACCAGTTGGGGCATGGCAGCGCGGTGCTTGCCGGTGTGCAGCGTGAGGCTGGGCCGGTGCCGCTGTTGGTGGCCCAGGTGTTCAGTGCCCAGGCCAGTACCAGTGCCTTGCAGGTGGCGGCCGCGCTGCTGTGGCTGGTGGAGGCGGGGGCTACCTTGGTCAACCTTAGCCTTGGCCTGCAGCAGGACCGCCCTGTGCTGCACCAGGCTTGCGCCGAAGCGTTGGCAGCGGGTGTGCTGTTGTGCGCATCCAGCCCGGCGCAAGGCGGGGCGGTGTATCCGGCCAGCTACAGCGGGGTGATTCGGGTGACCGGCGATGCCCGCTGCGCTCCGGGCGAGTGGTCGTGGCTGGGTACCCGGCAGGCGGACTTTGGCGGTTACGTGGGCATGGGCGGCAGGGCGGGCGCGAGCCTGGGCTGCGCGGCCTTGAGCGGGAGGATTGCAGCGTTGTTGCGTGACGAACCGGGCATGGATCGCCAGCAGGTTTATGACAGGCTGCGCAGCAATGCGGCGTATACCGGCCCCGAGCGACGAGGTGTTGGCCATGCCTGAACCGCGGATTGTGGTGCTGGGTGCTGGCCCAGCGGGTGCTGCCACGGCCATCGGCCTGCGCCGGCTGGGCTACTCAGTGACGGTGGTGTCGGAGTGGCGCCGTTTCGCGGCAGTTGAAGGGGTTTCGCAGCGGGTGCTGGAGGGCTTGCGCCATGCAGGCCTTGGCGGGGCCTTGAGCCAGGCGGCCATGCCGGCTACCCGGCAGGTGCACTGGAATGGCCAGCACCTGCAAATGAACCAGGAGTTCTTGCTGGATCGACAGCGTTTTGACCGGGCGCTACGCGACGACCTTCAGCGTGCCGGCGTGAGTGTGGTCGAAGGGCGGGTGCGCGAGGTTGTGCACGAGGGCAGTCATCACGTACGCCTGGATGATGGGCAGGTGCTGATGGCTGACTTCCTCGTCGAAGCCCGAGGCCGTCAGGCACCACTGGCACCGGACCGGCTGCGTGGACCGGAAACGGTCAGCCTGCTCAATGTGTGGCAGGGTAGCCCGGGGGCGCCTGCGTCGGCGGTGGAAAGCCTGGAGGATGGCTGGGCGTGGATGGCGCGGTTGGAGGATGGCCGCTGTTACTGGCAAGTCACCCTTGACGCGGCCGGGCTGCCGGGCAAGGCTGCCTTGGGGGATTACTGCGTGGCGCGGCGAGCCTGCAGCGCGCTGGTTGCCGAGTTGTTCGATGCCCGGGCGCGGGTTCCGGCACAGGTGCATGCACGCAGCAGCACTGCAATTCTGGCCGGCGAATGTGTCGGGCAGGACTGGATTCGGGTCGGCGATGCGGCGATGGCCGTTGACCCGCTGTCGGGGAACGGGATTTTCCAGTCACTGTCTTCGGCGTTACAGGCGCCGGTCGTGATCAACACCTTGTTGCGCAAACCCGAGCGGGCTGCATTGGCGCGGCAGTTTCATCAGCAGCGGGTCGAGCAGCTGTTCTTGCGCTTTGCCCGGATCGGGCGGGATTTCTATGGGCAGGAGCAGGGGCGTGCAGGGCAGCCGTTCTGGGCTCGGCGGCAAGGTTGGCCGGATGCGCAGCCGTTGCATGCGCCTGCAGATTGGAGCGCAGTGCGGGTCGAGCGGCGGCCTGTATTGCGTGACGGGTGGGTGGATGAGGCTGAGGTGGTAGTGACGGCGGATCAGCCGTTGGGGGTTTGGCATTTGCAGGGAGTGGAGTTGGCGCCTATCGTGCAGAGGCTACATGGCGGGCAAGCACTTGAGGTAGTGTTGCCAGGTCTTCTGGATGAACAGCGAGTGATGGTGCGGCACTGGCTGCGAGAGCAAGGTTTTGCGTGAGATCGCCGGCCCTATTGCAGGCAAGTCAGCTCCCGGAGGCTGAGCAGGTCGACCAGGTTGGTGCCGTAGCGCTGCCAATCTTCTAGCCCGGATTGCTGGCCGCCCGGGGTATGGCAGTGGACGCAGTGTGCAAGGCCTTCGGCATCCAGGGCCAACATCAATCGCCAACCTTGAATGCTCACATCGACCAGGCTATCAGCGTGGCGTGCACACACTTCAAGTGTGTGCACGCCCAAGGCTGCGTTGCGCAGGCATTGATAAATGTCGCGCGTGTTCAGCGAGGCCCGTTGCGGCAAGGTCAGAAATTCGCCGGGGTGTTTGCGCTGATGATCTCGGCCTCGTCCGGGCCAATGTTCTTGAAACTGTGCGGCAGGGTAGTGGGAATGTAGTAGCCATCGCCCGAGTTGAGGACGCTGACCTGGCCATCGACCCACAGCTCCACGGTGCCGCGAGTGACCAGGCCACATTCTTCGCCCTCGGCATGCACGATCGGCTCGCCCGAGTCGGCGCCGGGGGCATACAGTTCGCGCAGCATGCGCATCTGTCGGCCTTCGACACTTGCACCGACCAGCAACATGCGCAGGCCGTTGCGGCCCAGGTCGGGCTGTTCGCCACCCCGGAACACGTAGCGCTCTTCACGCACCGGCTCGTCAAAGCTGAAAAACTCCGCCAGGCTCATGGGAATGCCTTCAAGCAGTTTTTTCAGGGAGCTGACCGAAGGGCTGACGCGATTCTGCTCGATCTGCGAGATCGTCGAATTGGTCAGCCCGCTGCGACGGGCCAGTTCCCGTTGGGAGAGGTTGTTGCGTTCACGCACCAGTTTGAGTCGCGTCCCCGTGTCCATAGCCGCCTTGTAATCAGAGGTGTCAATAATAATGAGCGATGCGCATTAAAACACACTCTGCTCGCTTGCGCGCTGTGCTTGTCAAAGCCGCTGTTCACGCGGCATCGGCCACAACCCGACCAGCAACAACAGCACGGCCACGGCCAGGAATGGCAAGCGCGGATCGAGCGCATACACCAAGGTACCGGCCAGCGGCCCGATCACGGCGCCCATGCCTTGTGCCGCGCCAATGGAGCCGGCTGTAGCACCTTGTTCAGACGCCTGCATGGCATTGGCCGCCAGCGCTGAGAACGACGGGAAGACAAAGCCCATGCCGGCTGCCGCGACGAAGTAGCACGCCCATAGCCAAGGTGCGGTAGCCGCGAGCGAGCCGCAGGCAAAGCCTATGGCCGAAACCGTGGCGCCTACCCGGATCATCTTCAGCGGCGGCCATTCCAGCTTGCGCAGCAGTATCTGCGACAGCATCAGCGCCACGCCTACGGTAGTCAGCGCGATGCCGGCGGCCTGGGCCGCTTCTGCCGGGGCCAGGTGCAGGCGGTCGAGGGCGAAGAAACCGACGACGATCTGCGACACGGTGACACTGAGCATGGCGCTGAACGCCACCAGCAAGGGCCGGCGCAGGCGCGGGTCGCCTAACCGCACCGGGCTGGGGGCGTGGTTGTGGGGCAGGGCCTGCGGCTTGAGGGCGAACAGCAGCACAAGGAAGGCGCTGGCCGGCAGCAGTGACATGATATGGAATGGCAGGCTAAGGCTATGCCGCGCCAGTAGCGCAGCCAGCGCTGGCCCCACCACCAGGCCGACGGCGTTGGCCGCCCCTAGCGAGGCCATGGCGCGCGCGCGCCGCTGCGGCTCGACATGGTCGGCGATCAGTGCGTTGCAGCCTACCGGGATGGCGGCATAGAAAGCGCCGATACAGCCGCGCGCGACCATCAGGCCGAAGAAGGCCAGGGTTGCCCCCGGCATGAAGCGCAGTGCGCCTTCGACGAACAGGCACAACAGCCAGTACGCCAGGGTGAACCCGGCAGTGCCCAGCAACAGAATGCGCCGGCGGCCCAGGCGGTCTGAAGCCCGGCCCCAGGGCCGGGCCAGCAGCACCCAGACCACGCCGGCCACCGTTACGGCGGCGCCGGCCTGCCAGGTGGCCATGCCGAGTTGGCGGGCGATCGGGCCGATCAGGGCGACGAAGGCCATCATCGACATGGTACAGGCCATGTTGGCCAGCAGCAGTGGACGCAAGTCCAGCGTGCTGGCAGGTAGAAAGGTTGCAGAATCCTTTGCGACGTTCATGGGTAGTCCAGGGTAGTGCGGCAAGTGAAGCCGATCTTATTAAGAACGGTTATCGTTTGTCGAACCCCTGGGCTGCTGCCGGTCAGTCGCTGCGACGCAGGGGGCCAGGCCACATGCTACGCAACACGCCGTCGCGGCGCACCCATGCGTGCATCAAAGCCGCCGCCACATGCACCAGCACCGTGGCGAACAGCAGGTAGCCAGCCCAGCCATGGGCCTGGCGCAGCACGGCATACAACTGCAGGTTGTGCGGGGCGATGGCGGGCAAGCCCAACGGGCGAGGGTAGTCGCCGGCCGACAGCATGGCCCAGCCCAGCAACGGCATGGCCAGCATCAGGGCATAGAGCAACAGGTGCGAGGCCCCGGCGGCCCGGCGCTGCAGTGTCGGCAGCGCCTGCGGCAGCGGCGGGTGAGGCACGGCCAGGCGTACAGCGATGCGCAGCACGACCAGTACCAGCAGGGCCAGGCCGGTGGCCTTGTGCAGGCTGATCAGTACGGGGTGGTGCGGTGACAGGTCGGCGACCATGCTTACGCCGATGAACAACATGGCCAGGATCAGCACGGCCATCAACCAGTGCAGCAAACGGGCGAACGGGTGGAAGGCTTTGGGTCTCATGGCTGGGCTCCGGTGCTGAGCGATTCACGGCTGCGGCGATTGAACGATTCCGAATAGGCGGCGGAGCGGGCGGCGAGAATCGGGTCGCCTGACGCCTCGATGCCGTGCGGCAAAATCAGCGGGTCGAAGTTGAGATCACGGCAGGCCCCTTGTTCCGGGGCATCGACGTGCTCCAGCACCAGGGTGCCGGCGTCTACGCTGCGCCGCTCGGTGGGCCAGGGGCGGGCAGGATCGTCCACTGCATCGCCCGGGTCGGCCAGCACCAGGCGCAGCGTCCAGCGCAGTGGGGCTTGGGCCAAGCGCTGCTGCAGGTCGTGTTGCAGGAACTGCTTGTCATCTACTTGGGCAGGCAACGCGGCAAACGCGGCTTGTGGCTCGAGCTGCCAGCGCACCGGGTGGGCCACCCCGGCCGAGTCGATCAGGCGGAAGGCATTGATGCTGTGGTATTGCGTGCTGGCGAAGCTGTCGCTGGGCTTGTAGCTGGCCGCCCATCGGCGAAACGCCGCGCTTTCCGGGTGGGCAGCGAAGAACGCCTGTAGCCTGGCGGGGTCCGGCTTGTGGGTGGTCGGGTCTGGTGCGCTTGCCAGCACTTGCTCGTAGAACGCTTGTGGGGTGCTGACCGCCAGCACTGGCGGGTTATTCATGCCGGTGCGCCAGACCTGGCCGTCGTCGGTGCTCAGCTGAATCGCCAGGCTACGTACCGGAATGCCGGTATCCGGGGCAAACGGATTGGCGCCGCCGATGGCGAAACGGCCGATCACCGGCACCCGGGACTGACTGAATGCTCGCGCCGTGGACAGCTTGGCGGCTTGCCCGCTGGCCTGGAAGTAGCCGCTGACGCACAGGCCTTTTGCGTGGTTCTTGCGGTAGCCTGGGTAATGCCCGGCCTGGGCTTCGAAGGTGTCGATGATGCGCTGCGGCGTCAGCCGGCTTTCGCCGAGCCAGCCGGCGGCATAGGCAAAGCCGGCGCCTGTGGCCAGCATCACGGCGCCGATGGCAGCCAGGCGCAACGCTTTGGCCGGGCCGTGCAAGGGTGAGTTCATGGTCATCGTCCGGTTGGGGGAATGTGCCGGTACGACGGCTCAGGGAAAAACTTATTCCATCGGCGGGAATAGAATTTGCTGCCAGGCGTCTGCCTTTTACACTGACAACTTCAAAGGCCGGGACTTTGCCATGCACGATCTGGACGACCACCAGTGGCGCGAGCTGCTGGCCCGCCTGCGCCGCTTTGCCGTGTGGCTGACCCGCGAGCCGGGCAGCGCCGACGACCTGGTGCAGGCCACGGTCGAGCGGGCCTTGAGCCGGCGTGACCAGCAACGCGATGCTGATGCGCTGCGCGCCTGGCTGTTCACCATTCTTTATCGGCAGTTTCTCGACGGTAAGCGCCGCGAGCGCCTGCATGCGCGCTGGTTGTCCTGGTTCGGCCGCGCCGAGCGTGACGACGAGCCGGTTGGCGACAACCTCGAAGCCATCGTCCTGGCCCAGGCCGACCTGCAGGCGTTTGCCCGGCTGTCGGCAGAGCAGCGCGCCCTGTTGTTGCTGGTCAGCATCGAAGGTTTGAGTTACAAGGAGGCCGCCCAGGCCTTGGGCATCCCCATCGGCACTGTGATGTCGCGCCTGTCGCGCGCGCGCAATGCCTTGCGCGAACTGACCGAGGGCAACCCGCAGCCCCCGGCCTTGCGGAGACTGAAATGACGCGCCTGATCCCCAGCGAAGACGAATTGCACGCTTACGTCGATGAGCGCCTTGGGCCTGTGCGCCGGGCCGAGGTGCACGCCTGGCTGGCGGCCAACCCACAGGCTGCGGAGCGGGTGGAGGGCTGGCGTGCCGATGCCCGTCGGTTGCGTACCGCGTTGGCCGGGTTTGGCGAAATGCCCGGGGCCGCGCAACTGGACGTTGGGCAGTTGCGGCGGCAATTGCGCCAGCGTCGTCATCGGCGTTGGGCGACGGCGGCGGTGGTGATGCTGGCATTGGGTGTGGGAGGGCTGGGCGGCTGGCAAGTGCGCGATGCCACCCTGGCGCGGGTCGACCTGCCCATGGCCGATGCCGTCCAGGCACACCGCTTGTTTGCCGGCAGCCAGGCGCTGGATATCCAGGCCAGCGACCCGGGGCAGTTGCGCGACTGGCTGGGTCGGCACTTCAGCCGCGTGGGTCAATTGCCGGATCTGGCGGGCTATGGCTTCAAACCGGTAGGCGCTCGCTTGCTCAGCAACGAGCAAGGGCCGGCGGCACTGCTGGTGTTTGAAGATGGCAAAGGCCAGCGCATCAGCCTGTTCCTGCGTTCACCGGGCGAGCTTTATCGGCGCATGCCGGACGGGCAGCGGGTCGATGGGCAGCTGGAGGCGAGGTATTGGTCGCATGGGGCTTACAACTTTGCCCTGGTCAGCGCGGCGGACGATGTGCGCGGGGCGGGGGTGGGGGAGGTGTTGCGGCTGGGGTTGTGAGTGGTGAGAACTGGGTCTTGTAGTGTTTGTGAGATCGAGCGCCGCCCGCGCGGCGCTCGATATCGCAAGCACCGCGAACCTCAAGGCAAGCTCACAATAGTCCCGACGATCAGCCCAGCTCCAGCCAGATCGGCGCATGGTCCGACGGCTTTTCCATCCCGCGCAGTTCATAGTCCACGCCCGCTGCCTTGATTCGTGGCACCAGCTGCTGCGAGGCCATGATCAGGTCGATGCGCAGCCCACGCTTGGGATCGTCCTCGAAACCACGGCTGCGGTAGTCGAACCAGCTGAAGCGGTCGGTGACATCCGGGTAAAGGTGACGGAAGCTGTCGACCAGCCCCCAGCCTTTCAACCGCTCCATCCACTCACGCTCTTCCGGCAGGAAGCTGCACTTGCCGGTCTTCAGCCAGCGCTTGGCGTTGTCCGGGCCGATGCCGATATCGCAGTCCTGCGGCGAAATGTTCATGTCGCCCATCACCAGCAGCGGCTGGTCGTTGCGGAACTGGCCCTCCAGCAGTGCCTGCAGGTCGCTGTAGAAGCGCTGCTTGGCCGGGAACTTGGTGGGGTGGTCGCGGCTTTCGCCCTGGGGGAAATAGCCATTCATGATGGTGATCGGGTTGCCATCGGCATCGGTGAAGGTGCCCCAGATAAAGCGGCGCTGGGCGTCTTCTTCATCGGTTGAAAAGCCTTTGTGCACGCTAAGCGGTGCCTGGCGCGACAGCAGGGCCACGCCGTAGTGGCCTTTCTGGCCATGGTAGTGCACGTGGTAACCCAGTGCCTGCACGTCGGCCAGCGGGAACTGATCGTCGCTGACCTTGGTTTCCTGCAGGCCGATCACGTCCGGCTGGTGCTTTTCGATCAGCGCCGCCAGCTGGTGCGGGCGGGCCCGCAGGCCGTTGATGTTGAAACAGACGATCTTCATGGAAAGATAATCCCGGTAAAAGGCGCGATGCTAGCCGACATCGCCCGTCATCACCAGCGTGGCGGCCAGGCGAACCTGCTGCTAACGTGCTGGTGGGGGTGAACGAAGCGCGCAGGGGCACCTCCAAGGCACAGTATGCCCATTCCAGGAGGTCTGCCCGCAATGCCCGATACCAACGCCGCCCCGGCCCGTGTCTGCCTGCTCGATGATGGTTACAGCCGCGAGGCGCGTTCGCTGCTGTACAACGCCTACCGCCATGAACCCACCTTTGCCTATATTTTCGAGGCCCAGCGCCCAGGGTATGAGCGGCGTCTTCGGGTGATGGTGCGCGAATGGGTGCGCCAGCATTTCTACCTGCAACTGCCTGCCATCGGCCTGCTGGTGGAGGACCGCCTGATCGCCCTGGCACTGATCGTGCCGCCGCTGCGCCGGCTGGGCGTGGCCGACAGCTGGGCCTGGCGCCTGCGCATGATCCTGGGTACGGGCCCGCGCTGCACCCGGCGCTACATGGACTATCAGGCCGCGCTGGCTACCTGCCTGCCCACTGACCAGGTGCATGTACTGCCGTTGTTGGGCGTACACCCGCAGTTCCAGGGCAAGCACTACGGTGAGCAATTATTACAAGCTGTGCACGACTGGTGCGCGGACGACCCTGGCACCCAGGGTGTGGTGCTGGACACCGGCAACGAGCATTACCTGGCGTTTTACCAGCGTCAGGGTTATGAGGAAATTGGCGAGGTGGCTGTAGGCCCCATCCGGGAAAGGGTGTTCTTCCATCCGAATCCGGTCTCTTCAAATTCCGCTTTTGCCTGAACAGGCTGCCAGGCGGCTCACTTGAGCGCCTGGCTCTGGTAGCATTCGCCGCATGACGTATTCAGGAAGATTGACCTGGGGCCTGGTTTTCTGGGCCGCCAGTTTCGCAGCATGGGGCCAGAGCGAGTTGCTGGTGAAGGTAAAACCGGCCAACAAGGCGCTCAAGGCCAATGTCGAAGGCTATATAGGCACTTTGGGTGACCGCGATGAAGAAGCGCTTTTACGCTTCAGTCGCGGGGCAGAGGAGCAGGCGCGCAAAGCGGCGCAGGCACTTGGCTACTATCAGGCGCAGATCGATACCGAGGTCAAGCCCGCCAGTGACGCTGACCATTCCCCACAACTGATCATCCGCATTAGCCCCGGCGAGCCGATTCGCCTGCGTAACGTGACCGTGCGCATCGACGGCCCGGCCAGCGAAATGAAGGCCTTCCGCGCTCCCGACAGCAAGGCGTTGCGTGCCGGGGAACAACTCAACCATGGCCACTACGAGGATGCCAAGCGCCTGATCCAGAACCAGGCATCACGCTACGGCTTCTTCAGCGGCCGCTTTACCCGCCAGCGCCTGGCGGTCGACCCGCAGGCCGGCGTGGCCGATATCGAACTGGTCTACCAAAGTGGCCCGCGTTATCGCCTGGGGGCCGTCACCTTCGGTGGCGACACGCCACTGGACGACGACCTGCTGCACCGCATGGTGTCGTTCAAACCGGGGACTCCCTACGATTCTGAGCTGATCGCCGAACTGAACAATGACTTGCAGTCGAGCGGCTATTTTGAAGGTGTGCGCGTGGATGCAGCACCCACCGCCGCGGTGGGCGAAGAAGTCCCTGTGGATGTGCGCCTGGAAACCCGCAAACCCCGCACCATGGGCCTGGGTTTGGGCTTCTCGACCGACGTCGGGCCACGCGGCAAGGCCAACTGGACTCGCCACTGGGTTAACCCACAGGGCCACAGCTACGGCTGGGAAACCGAGCTGTCGGCGCCGCGGCAGAACGTCGGCCTGTGGTACGACATTCCCCTCGACCCGCCCCTGACCGACAAGCTGCGCTTCGCGGGTGGCTACCAGAACGAGGAAATTGCCGGTACCGACACCCTCAGCAAACTGTTGACGGTCGGCCCCGAGTGGCACAGCAAGCTGCCCAGTGGCTGGCAGCGGGTGATATCGCTCAAGTACCAGCGCGAGGAGTATCGGCTGGGTGACGACTCCGGGCTGAGCAACTTGCTGATGCCGGGCGTCAGCTATTCCTTCCTGCGCAGTGACAACCGTATCGACCCGCATAACGGCTACCGCCTGCAGTTCGATGTACAGGCGGCCAAGGAAGGGCTGGTTTCCGATACCAACCTGTTGCACGGCAACGTGCTGCTCAAGGGCCTGACCACGCTCGGCCACAACCACCGCTTGCTCGGTCGCGTACAGTTCGGCGGCAGTGCGACCAATGGCTTCAAGAACAACATCCCGCCATCGTTGCGCTTCTTCGCCGGTGGTGACCAGAGCGTGCGTGGCTACGACTACCAGACCCTGTCGCCCAAGAACAGCGACGGTGACCGTATTGGCGGGCGCTACCTGGTGGCCGGCAGTGTCGAGTACCAGTATTCGCTGACCGAGAAGTGGCGGCTTGCAACGTTCGTTGACCAAGGCAACTCGTTCAACAACCTGGAGTTGCCCAGCCTCAAGACCGGGGTGGGCTTTGGTGTGCGCTGGGTGTCGCCGGTCGGGCCGCTGCGCCTGGACCTGGCCAAGGCGCTGGATGACGAAGGGGGCATTCGCCTGCACTTTTCCATGGGGCCTGAGCTTTGAAACGTGTGACCAAATACATTCTGCTGGGCCTGTTCGGGGTTGTCGCGAGCCTGGGCCTGGCACTGGGTCTGCTGGTGGGCACCGAGGCTGGCAGCCGCTGGGTGCTGGGCAAGGTGCCCGGGCTTGAAGTGACCGATTTTCAGGGGCGCCTGGCGGGCAGTTGGCAGGCCAGCAGGCTGCGCTGGGCCGATGGTGGCAGCACAGTAGAGGTACAGGCACCGCTGCTGGCCTGGTCGCCTGCGTGCCTGATGCGTTCCACCTTGTGCATTGACCAGTTGCAGGCGCAGCGTATCGACATGACCTTTGCACCCAGTGCCGAGCCGGCCAACAGCGGCCCGCTGCAGCTGCCTGCGCTGCGCTTGCCGTTGGCCATCGAACTGGGTGAGGTCAAGGTCGGCCAACTGCGGCTGGACGGCAGTGACCTGCTGGGCGACTTGCAACTGGCGGCGCACTGGACCAGCACCGGCATGCGCATCGACAGCCTGCACCTGCAGCGCGATGACCTGAAACTGACCGTGCAGGGTGACCTGCAGCCCGAGGGTGACTGGCCGCTGCAACTGCAGGCTCAACTGCAATTACCGGCCGTAGAGGGCAAACCCTGGCAGCTGGCGCTGACCGCCACGGGTGATTTGCAGAAGACCCTGAAGCTGGCAGGCACCAGCAGCGGTTACCTCGACGCCACGTTGAACGGGCAGTTGCAGGCGTTGGCCGAGCACCTGCCAGCGACCTTGCAGATCCGTTCCGAGGCATTCAAACCAGCGGGCGCGTTGCCTGACACTTTGCAGTTGAACCAGCTCAAGCTCGATGCAAAAGGCGACTTGCTCAAGGGGTATCTGCTGTCGGGTACGGCCAGCCTGCCGGCTGAACAGTCGCCGATCGCCTTGGCCTTGTCCGGCCTGGTCGACAGTAAAGGTGCCAGGGTCGATGCCCTGGATCTGACCGCCAGCGACACCCAACGGCTCAAGCTGCAAGCCACGGCCGACTGGCAGCAAGGTTTGAGCGCCGATGCGCAACTGGACTGGCAGGACTTCCCGTGGTTGCGCCTGTATCCATTGGAGACGCCGCCCCAGGTTACGCTCAAGGCCTTCAATACCCAAGTGCATTATCGCGATGGCAACTATAAGGGTAGCTTCAAGGGCGACCTTGACGGCCCTGCGGGTGCATTCAGCGTGGCCAGCCCGTTCGAAGGCGACCTGAGCCAGGTGAAGTTGCCGCAGCTGGCGCTGACCGCCGGGCAGGGCAAGGCTGCCGGGCGTGTCGCCGTGCGTTTTGCCGACACACTGGCCTGGGATGTCGACTTGCAGCTTTCGGCGCTCGACCCTGCCTACTGGCTGGCCGAACTGCCGGGCACGCTGGCAGGGCCCCTACGCAGCAAAGGCGAGCTGAAAGGCGAGGCGCTCACCCTTGACGCGCAACTTGACCTGAAAGGCCGTCTGCGTGGCCAGCCGGCAGTGCTCAAGGCCGAGGCGCAGGGGGCAGGGCAGAGCTGGACGCTCGGTGTACTGGCTATCCAGCTGGGTGACAACCGTATCAACGGCAGTGGCAGCCTGCAGCAGCGCCTGGCCGGGCGAATCGACCTCGATTTGCCGCGCCTGGGCCAGTTGTGGCCAAGGCTGCAAGGCCAGGTCAAGGGCCGGCTTGATGTCGCCGGCACCTTGCAGGCCCCGCAAGGTACGCTGACTCTGCAGGGCCAACGGTTGGCCCAGGCCGAAAACCGCCTGCAGCAGCTGGGCCTGGAGGCCCGGCTGGACAACGCCCAGCGCGGTGTAATCGAACTCAAGGCCACAGGCATCCAGCTGGGCGACACCGCCTTGGGCACGCTGCAGGCCAACGGCAAAGGTGACATTCGCCAGCAAGCCTTGACCCTGGCGCTGGACGGCCCGCAACTCAAGCTCGACCTTGGGCTGGATGGCCAGTTGAGCAAGGGTGACTGGCGAGGGCGCCTGGCCAGTGGGCGTATTCAGGCCGGTGGCCAGGACTGGCAGTTGCAGGCGCCGGCACGGCTTCAGCGCCTGGCCAGTGGGCAGCTGGATTTCGGTGCCCATTGCTGGCGCTCCGGCCAGGCCAGCCTGTGTGGTGATGACCAGCGCCTGGCCCCCGAGCCGCGTCTGCGCTACCACCTCAAGCAGTTCCCGCTGGACAGCCTGGCCCAATGGCTGCCGAAGGACTTCGCCTGGCAAGGCCTGCTCAATGCTGATGTCAACCTGGACATCCCGGCCAGTGGCCCCAAGGGTACGGTCGTGGTCGATGCCAGTGGCGGCACTCTGCGTGTGAAGGATAAAGATCGCTGGATCGACTTCCCTTATCAGGCCCTGCGCCTGGACAGCACACTGGCACCACGGCGTATCGATACGCGCCTGGCGTTTCGCGGCGAGCGCCTGGGTGAGTTGAACGTCACGGCCCGGCTCGACCCGCTGGGCAAGAACAAGCCGTTGTCGGGTGATTTCCGCCTGGCCGGGCTGGACCTGTCGGTAGCCCGGCCGTTCGTGCCGATGGTCGAGCGGCTGGCCGGGCAGCTCAATGGCAGTGGCCGGCTTTCCGGTACGTTGCTGGCGCCGCAGGTCAACGGCAACCTGATGCTCAGTGGTGGCGAAGTCAGCGGCGCCGAACTTCCGGCCAGCCTTCAGGACCTGTCATTGCAGGCGCTGATTGCCGGCGAGCGCGTGCAGCTTGACGGCAACTGGCGCAGTGGCGAGGCAGGGCGTGGCCAGTTGAGCGGCAACCTCACCTGGGGCCAGGCACTGGGCATGGACGTGCGCTTGCAAGGCCAGCAACTGCCGGTCACGGTCGAGCCTTATGCCACGCTGGAAGTTGCCCCGGACCTGACCCTGCGCCTGATCGACGACAAGCTGGCGGTTACCGGCAAGGTACAGGTGCCCAAGGGCAAGATCACTGTTCGCGAGTTACCCCCGTCTACCGTCAAAGTGTCGGATGACACAGTCATCGTCGGCCACCAGACAGAAGAGGGCAAACCGCCCTTGGCGATGGCCATGGACATTGACGTCGAAGTGGGCCGCGACAAGCTGTCGTTCAGCGGCTTTGGCCTCACCGCCAACCTGCTTGGCCATGTACACATCGGCGATAACCTCGATACCCGTGGTGAGCTGAGCCTGGCAGATGGACGCTACCGTGCCTACGGCCAGCGCTTGACCATCCGCCGGGCGCGGCTGTTGTTCGCCGGCCCGATTGACCAGCCGTATCTGGATATCGAAGCCATCCGCAAGGTTGACGATGTCATTGCCGGTATCCGCCTGAGCGGCAGTGCCGAGCAGCCGACCACCAAAGTGTTCTCGGAACCGGCCATGAGCCAGGAGCAAGCGCTTTCATACCTGGTGTTGGGCCGACCGTTGGGCACGTCCGGCGAAGACAACAACATGCTCGCCGAAGCGGCCTTGGGCTTGGGCCTGGCCGGTAGCGCCGGCATTACCGGCAGCCTGGCTTCGAGCCTTGGGATTGACGATTTCCAGCTGGATACCGAGGGTTCTGGCAACACAACCAGCGTGGTTGCCAGCGGCAATCTGACCGAGAAGTTGAGCCTGCGTTACGGCGTGGGCGTGTTCGAGCCTGCAAACACCATTGCGTTGCGCTACAAACTGAGCAAAAAGGTGTACCTGGAAGCCGCCAGCGGGTTGGCCAGCTCTTTGGACATCTTCTACAAACGCGACTTCTGAAGGGGGACGGGGCGGTCGTCAGCGGACGGTGGCTGCCTCGATGAACTCATTGGTGTCGGACGAGGGTGGGGCAGCGGGAGCACGTACCGGGACAATCAGGCTGGTGTATTCCTCGATCAGCCGGTTCAGGGCTTCGGGTGGTTCGCTGGCCTGGAACTGCATGCGTATCTGCACTTCGTCAGGGTCACGGCTGTCACCCTGACGGCCCTGGCCGCCGATGGTGACCTTGAAGCTGGCGGCCTTGTTCTCGCCTGCCGTCAGCAGGGCCTGCTGCGCTTCAGTACCTTTGACCCGCACCGACAAGTCGACCTGCATACGCTCCAGGGCCAGGCCTTTGGGCGACACCAACGCAAACAGGGGAACGCGCATGATGTGCTGGCCGTCCATTGCCACTTCGACCATCTTGGCCTTCATGGGAGCGCCCAACGCCTCGGTGTCGCACTCGAAAAACTGGTCGAACAGGTTGATGTATTGCTGTGCAATCAAGCTGTTGGTGGCGCTGGCGGCTTCTTGCAGGCCACGGGTGATTTCGCGCAGGTCGATGGAGGTCATGGGGGCGGGGGGCTTTTGCAACGATTCGACTCCTCAAGCCAGGTGGTGCCCCTCCCGATGCGGGCAGGAGGGGTGGATGGGGCACTCAAACGTCTCACGGCACCGGTGGGCCTTCCGGTTTTGGCCCTTTCAGGGTATCTGCCTGGGAAATCTCGTCCGGGCTTTCCAGTGCGGCGGTTCTGACAACGGTTGGCTTTGTCGCCGCGTCAGTCAGGAACTCGATCACCCTCATCATCGCTTCGGGCGGCTCCTGGCGCTTCAGGGTGGTGTTGAAGGCATAGCGGGCGCGTGTATCCGTCTTGCGGGTTTGCGTGGACTTGTGGCTGACGCTGCCTTTCACGTTCAGCTTGAACGGCCCCCAGCCCAGTGAGCCGGTCGCTTCTGCGTTCATGTCCTTGCTGGATGTATCCTCCGACATCTGGTTGATCACCAGTTCGAACTCTACGTTGCCCTCTTCAATCGAAATGTTCGGGTGCGTAATGGCAGCCAGCAGCGGCACTTTCATGGTCTTGCTGACCACGCCTTTGTATTCGCCCTGTTCATCGACGATGGTTTCGTCGTAGTCGAACTGGATGGCGACCGCCTTGCCATCCTGGACGCACACCTGCATCAGGAAGTCGGCGTACGATTTGCTGGCGGTTACCTGCGCCTGGACCATGGCCTGCAGAGGGCCGGCGATCATGCGGTCCATCGGCAGGGCGTTGATGACCGAGCCAATAAGGCTGTTGTCTATCGACATATCGGGATGCTCTTTCTAGTGGGGTAAGGAAGCCGCCAATGGCGGCCACGGTGCAGTGGCATCAGCGAGCGCAAGGCTCCTGGCGCCGAATGTTGCCGATCTGGCGCAGGCTCAGGCCGTACTTGTTGGCCAACAGGCTGCGGGACAAGCCGTTGGCGCTCTCCTTCTGGATTTGCTGGTTGCGCAGCTGGCGCAGGAAGTGGTCAGCCTTGGGGATCTCCAGGGCGACCCCGGCAAAGCGCTTGATCAGCGCATCGAGCGCATCGGCCGGCAGCACGTCGGCAAGCTTGGTACGCTCGCGGTGCTTGGGGATGTACTTGGGCCTGCCGCCAAAGGCGCAGGTCAGCTGGTAGGCGTTTTCGATGCCGATGCAGTCGATCAGGGCCTGTAGCGAGTGGGGCAGTTGGCTGATATCGATCTGGCTCAAGTCTGGCGTTTGCATATGGCGCTCCTTCGGGATGGGTGGGATGTGCGACCCGATCACCCGCGGCGGTATGTCGAAGGTGTGAGCAAATTCTGTGCGACTGCCAAGGCGCGTCGCTAGGCGGCATATGGGTTGGGAGTTGTAGCTTCGGTGAACAGGTTTTGCAGGCAGCGATATCCGGTGCTGTAGGAAATGGCATCGACATTTGGCGGGGACTGGTGATTTCTCATCTGATCATGGCAACGGTTGTGGGATGGGGCCGGTAACCTTCACTCGCACGGATAGCTGCTCAGCAAGCTGGCGCTACCCAGGTAGGCTTGAGGGGTGGCGCGCATGCCCTGGGGCAATGTGCGCCAGTCAACCAGCAGGCACAGCGCATGCAGGGGCTGGCCGTTGCGCTGGCCGATGACCTGGCCCGCAAAGTGGCGGCGGTACAGGGCCTGGGTCTGGCGCTGAGCCTGGACCTGATCGGCCTGGGCCAGGGTTTGCCGGGCCAGGTCGGGTAGCCGGGCCGCAGGCACGCTGAAATGGACCGGCGCCGCATTGGCCTGCAGGTACCCGGCCTGGCGCACGCGTTGCCACAGTTGTTGCCATTGGCTGCTGCCGGCATGGGCAGCCAGCTCGCGCCCCAGTTCGAGCAGGTGCTCGGCGGGTGTTTGCCGGGTGTCCAGCGCATGAAGGGAAAAGGGGGTCAGAAACAGCGAAGTGAACAGCAGTGGTTTGTACATGGTGACTCCGGCCTGGGTGCTTGGGAGCCTCATGCTTTCAGGCTGACCCCGCCCCACCCAGCAGGAAATGCAGCGCCGGGGGCGGTGGCCGTTGTATCATTGCCGCGGCTCGTTGCGAGCCTTTTGCCCCTGATGTTGCAAGGAACCTTCGATGACACACGTGCAGCGCCTGAAATATTCCCTTTTGATCATCCTGGTTGTACTGGGCCTGATGCTGGGCCTGTCCCACCTGCAGAAGCAGGGCACGATCAGTGAGCAGACCTTCCAGATGCTGGCCATTGCCATTGCGGTGGTGGTCGTGGTGATCAATGGCATCCTGCGGCGCAAGGTAAAGCCCTGACCTGTGCGGGCCGGCCAGGTCTGGCCGGCCATACGCTCAGCGCAGCGGTGTTTGCTCCAGCACGGCGCGGGCCTGAGGGTTCAGGCTATAGCACTTGTCGCTGCCCAGCTGAATGACGCCTTCGGCGCACAGGCGCTTGAGTACTTCGCGCACGCTGAGGAACGACAGCGGGATATCCAACTGTTCCAGTTGGGCGTGCACACCGCGCACGCCAATGCTGCGGCCATTGCGGTCGGCGGCGTGCAAGGCGTCGATCACCTTGAGGCGAATCAGGCTGGTACGCAGGCCAAAGGTGCGCAGCAGTTCGCGGATCTGTTCGTTGCCGGTGCGTTCCTCAGCAAAAATGCCCTGTCCCTTGGGCGCTTTGCCTGGGACGCGCCCAGCCTGGATCGAGGGTTGCGGGTTGTACATGTGAATGCTCCTTTTCGTGGACGAACCCGAAATGTGGTTGCCTCACTTACTAGGACGAATGAGAACGCAAAAACTGCAACCCACTCGTGAAAAAAATGCCGCTTTCTCATCAAGACGTTCCATCGCCTTGTAATACGTAAAATTTTCATCTGGCCATTCGTCTGATCGGGATGACCCCCGAACCCGAGGAGTGCCCGTGTTTCCACTTTCCCGCCCCATGACTTGCGCTGGCCTGGCCGCCGCGCTGGTGGCCTTCAGCGTTACCGTTCAGGCGCAGCCCGACCTTGATACCAGTGCGCAGATCCGACGTACCAGTTACGGGGTGCCGCATATCGTGGCCAAGGATGAGCGTGGTCTGGGCTATGGTGTCGGCTACGCCTACGCGCAGGACAACTTGTGCCTGCTGGCCAACGAGGTACTGACCGTAAGCGGCGAGCGGTCACGCCATTTCGGTGCCGAAGGCAAGACCCTGGAAGAGCGTGACAACCTGGCCAGTGACCTGTTCTTCACCTGGCTCAACAGCTCGGCGGCGGTCCGCGCGTACTTGCAGGCGCAGCCCGCGCCGGTGAAAGCACTGCTGGAGGGCTATGCCACCGGCTACAACCGGGCGTTGGCTGAGCGCCGCAGGCAAGGCTTGCCTGCCGAGTGCGGCAATGGCGAGTGGGTGAGGCCCATCAGTAGCGAGGACCTGGTCAAGTTGACCCGCCGGCTGCTGGCCGAAGGCGGTGTCGGGCAGTTCGTCGAGGCGCTGGCGGGGGCGCAACCTCCAGCACAGACCAGCCAGCAGGCACCGGCTGGCTTCGGCGCCGCACTGGCGAGGCAAGAGCGCTTTGCCACGGAGCGCGGCAGCAACGCGGTGGCTGTAGGCGCGCAGCGTTCGGCCAATGGCCGTGGCTTGCTGTTGGCCAACCCGCACTTCCCTTGGATGGGCGGCATGCGCTTTTACCAGATGCAACTGACCATCCCCGGCCAGCTTGATGTCATGGGGGCCGCATTGCCTGGCCTGCCGGTAGTCAACATCGGGTTCAACCGGCACCTGGCCTGGACGCACACCGTCGATACGTCGAATCACTTCACCTTGTACCGTTTGCAGCTCGATCCCAAGGACCCGACCCGGTACCTGCTGGATGGCAAATCGCTGCCACTGGCGAGACAAACCATCAGCGTTGCGGTCAAGGCCGAGGATGGCAGCCTGAGCCAGGTAGAGCGGCAGGTCTACAGCTCGCAATTCGGCCCGGTGGTGCAGTGGCCTGGGCGCCTGGATTGGGATGCACAGGCGGCCTACAGCTTGCGTGATGCCAATCTGGACAACACCCGGGTGCTGCAGCAGTGGTACCAGATCAACCGTGCCGACAGCCTGGCCGCGTTGAAAGGCTCGGTCGAGCAACTGCAGGGCATCCCATGGGTCAATACCCTGGCGGTGGACCAAGGCGGCCGTGCGTTGTACCTGAACCAGTCGGTGGTGCCATACGTGGATCAGCCACTGCTGGACGCCTGCAGTAACCCGAAAGGGCAGGGACGCCTGGTGGTGCTGGATGGTTCGCGCAGCGCATGCCAGTGGAAGGTCGATGCGCAGGCCGCGCAACCGGGTATTTTCCCGGCGCGACTGCTGCCGAGCCTTGAGCGCGAGGACTTCGTGCAGAACTCCAACGACCCGGCCTGGATGGCCAACCCGGCCCAGCCGTTGACCGGTTATTCACCGTTGGTCAGCCGCAATGACCAGCCGTTGGGCATGCGCGGGCGCTTTGCCCTGCAACGCCTGCAGGGCACGGCAAAGCTGGGCGTGAATGACCTGCAGCGCATGGTGACCGACGACGAGGTTTACCTGGCCAGCCTGGTGCTGCCAGACCTGCTGCAGTGGTGCAAGGGCGCAGCCGTGGATGTGCAAGCCGTCTGCAGCAGCCTGGCGGCCTGGAATGGGAAGGCTGACCTGGACAGCGGCATTGGCCTGGTGCACTTCCAGAACCTGTTCAATGCCTTGGCCGAACACCCGGAAAGCTGGCGGGTGGCCTTCAACCCGGCCGATCCGCAGCACACCCCGCGAGGCTTGGCAGTAGAGCAAGCGGCCGTGAGCAGGCTGGTGCACGAGGCTGCGCTGGCTTCGCTCAAGGAGGTGAATGAAAGCGGCGTGGCGGGTGAGGCGCGCTGGGGGCAATTACAGCAGGCGCTCGATGGCACGCCGGTGCCGGGTGGCCCGCAGGCGCTGGGCGTGTACAACGCGATGTACAGTGTGCCGCACGGGCAGGGCAAGCGGCTGGTGGTGAGTGGTACCAGCTACCTGCAACTGGTCAGCTTTACCGACAAAGGGCCAGAGGCCCGTGGAATATTGGCATTTTCGCAGTCGAGCGAAGCGGCTTCAGCGCATGCCAGCGACCAGACCAAGGCGTTTGCGGTCAAGCAGCTGGCGGTGATTCCGTTTACCGAGGCGCAGATCACGGCTGATCCGGAATATCGGGAAGTGGTGATCAGTGAAAGGGACAATGGGGACGTGGTTCTGCAGTAAGGCATGCCGCCTCTTCGCGGGTAAACCCGCTCCTACAGGATTTACGCGTCCGTTGTAGGAGCGGGTTTACCCGCGAAAGGGCCGGCCCGGGCAACCCTGCAATCTCAGGAAAACTCGAAAGGCGCCAGCTGAAACCCTTGCTCGTCCACCTGCAAGGCCCAGCCCCGGCGGTCCCAGTCCCCCAGCACGATACGCCGTGCCGGCTCCCCATCGACCACCAGCTTGTGTATCGCCGGCCGGTGGGTATGGCCATGCACCAGCGTGCGCACGCCATGTTCCGCCATCACCTTGGGCACTTCCTCCGGCGTGACGTCGACAATCTCGGTAGACTTCATCCGCGTTTGCGTGCGGCTTTCGCTGCGCAGCTTGCGCGCCAGCTTGTAGCGGGCCGACAGCGGCAGGTGACGCAAGATCCACAAACTCAACGGATTGCGCAGTAACCGGCGCATCTTCATGTAGCCCAGGTCGCGGGTGCACAGGGTGTCGCCATGCATCAGCAGCACCTGTTCGCCGCCCAGTTCGATCACGCTGGGGTCACTCAACAGCGTGCAGCCAGCAGCGTCGCAAAAGGCCTGGCCAATCAGGAAGTCACGATTGCCGTGCATCAGGTAGATGGCCGTGCCGCTGTCGCTCAGCCGGCGCATGGCCTGGCAGATCGACTGCTGGAAGGGCGTCATGGCATCGTCGCCAATCCACGCTTCGAAAAAATCACCCAGGATGTACAGCGCCTTGGCGTGGCGGGCGCGGCCATCGAGCAGATCAAGAAACGCCCGGGAAATATCCGGGCGTTCTTCTTGCAAATGCAGATCGGAGATCAGCAGGATCACTCAATGATCTCGGCTTTCTCGATAATCACGTCGTCTTTCGGAACGTCCTGGTGGCCAGCTTTGGAGCCGGTGGCGACCTTTTCGATGGCGTCGACGATTTCACGGCCTTCGATCACTTCGCCGAACACGGCGTAGCCCCAGCCCTGCACGTTCTTGCCGCTGTGGTTGAGGAAGTCGTTGTCGGACGAGTTGATGAAGAACTGCGCCGAGGCGGAGTGCGGCTCCATGGTACGGGCCATGGCGATGCTGTACTTCTTGTTCTTCAGGCCGTTGTCGGCTTCGTTCTGGATGGTGGCGCGGGTTTTTTTCTGGCTCATGTTGGTGTCGAAGCCGCCACCCTGGATCATGAAGCCCTTGATCACGCGGTGGAACACGGTGCCATTGTAGTGGCCGTCCTTGACGTACTGAACGAAGTTTTCGGTGGTCTGCGGCGCTTTCTCGGCGTCCAGTTGCAGGACGATGTCGCCGTGGTTGGTGCTCAGTTTGACTTTGGACATGCTGAAACTCGCTTTTTCAAGGCAATCAGAAATTAGGGTGCGCAGGGCGCGGGTTATTACCTGACGCAGGATCAGGTGATCGCGACACATGGCGCGCACTGGCCATTTTGCCAGGCTGCGGCAAAAAGCCGTGATAAATCACGCCAGTTTGTCCGGGCCCGACTGTCAGCAGCTTGACTGCTTCGGCTATGATAGGCCCTTTGATTCAATCGGCCTACCCAGGCCGGACACGTGCATTCAAGGATCCTATGAGCAAGCCCACTGCCGACAACGCGCCCAACGCCGCTGCCAAAGGCGCCCCCGCTGTCCCTGCGAACTTCCTGCGGCCGATCATCCAGGCCGACCTGGACTCGGGCAAGCACAGCAGCATCGTCACCCGTTTCCCGCCGGAGCCTAACGGCTACCTGCACATCGGCCACGCCAAGTCGATTTGTGTCAACTTCGGCCTGGCCAAGGAATTCGGCGGTGTCTGCCACTTGCGCTTCGACGACACCAACCCGGCCAAGGAAGACCAGGAGTACATCGACGCCATCCAGAGTGATGTGAAGTGGCTGGGCTTCGATTGGGCGGGCGACGTGCGCTACGCCTCCGACTACTTCGACCAGTTGCACGACTGGGCAGTCGAGCTGATCAAGCAGGGCAAGGCTTACGTTTGCGACCTTACCCCCGAGCAAGCCAAGGAGTACCGTGGCAACCTCAAGGAGCCGGGCAAGAACAGCCCGTTCCGCGAGCGCAGCGTGGAAGACAACCTCGACCTGTTCGCCCGCATGAAGGCTGGCGAGTTCAAGGACGGTGAGCGCGTGTTGCGGGCCAAGATCGACATGGCCTCGCCAAACATGAACCTGCGCGACCCGATCCTGTACCGCATTCGCCATGCCCACCACCACCAGACCGGTGACAAGTGGTGCATCTACCCCAACTACGACTTTACCCACGGCCAGTCGGATGCCATCGAGGGCATTACCCACTCGATCTGCACCCTGGAGTTCGAAGGGCATCGTCCGCTGTACGACTGGTTCCTCGACAACCTGCCGGTGCCGGCGCACCCGCGTCAGTACGAATTCAGCCGCCTGAACCTGAACTACACCATCACGTCCAAGCGCAAGCTGAAGCAGCTGGTTGACGAGAAGCACGTCGACGCCTGGGACGACCCGCGCATGTCGACCCTGTCCGGCTTCCGTCGCCGTGGCTACACCCCGGCTTCGATCCGCAACTTCTGCGAAATGATCGGCACCAACCGTTCCGACGGCGTGGTCGACATGTCGATGCTCGAATTCAGCATCCGTGACGACCTCGACCGCACCGCGCCGCGCGCCATGTGCGTGCTGCGCCCACTGAAAGTGGTCATCACCAACTACCCGGAAGGCCAGGTCGAGCAGCTTGAACTGCCGCGCCACCCGAAAGAAGACATGGGCATGCGCGTACTGCCGTTCTCCCGTGAGCTGTACATCGATCGCGACGACTTCATGGAAGAGCCGCCGAAGGGCTACAAGCGCCTGGAGCCGGCCGGCGAAGTGCGCCTGCGTGGCAGCTACGTGATCCGCGCCGACGAGGCCATCAAGGACGCCGACGGCAACATCGTCGAGCTGCGCTGCTCGTACGACCCCGACACCCTGGGCAAGAACCCTGAAGGCCGCAAGGTCAAGGGCGTGATCCACTGGGTGCCGGCCGAAGGCAGCGTCGAGTGCGAAGTGCGCCTCTACGACCGTCTGTTCCGCTCGCCGAACCCGGAAAAGACCGAGGAGGGCGGCAGCTTCCTGGACAACATCAACCCGGATTCGCTGCAAGTGCTCAGCGGCTGCCGTGCCGAGCCTTCGCTGGCCAAGGCCCAGCCCGAGGACCGCTTCCAGTTCGAGCGCGAAGGCTACTTCTGCGCCGACCTGAAAGACAGCCAGCCGGGCCGCCCGGTGTTCAACCGCACTGTCACCCTGCGTGACTCCTGGGGCAGCTGAGGAAACGCCGTGCTTACCATCTACAACACCCTGAGCAAAGCGAAGGAAACCTTCAAGCCGCTGGATGGCAACAAGGTGCGCATGTACGTGTGCGGCATGACCGTGTACGACTACTGCCACCTGGGCCATGGCCGCAGCATGGTGGCCTTCGACCTGGTCACCCGCTGGCTGCGCAAGAGCGGTTACGACCTGACCTACGTGCGCAACATCACCGACATCGATGACAAGATCATCAACCGGGCCAACGAGAACGGCGAAACCTTCGACGCCTTGACCGCCCGCATGATCGATGCGATGCACGAAGACGAGCGTCGCCTGAACATCCTGCCGCCAGACCAGGAACCGCGTGCCACCGACCACATCGCCGGCATGCACGCGATGATCCAGACCCTGATCGACAAGGGTTACGCCTACGCCCCGGGCAATGGCGACGTGTACTACCGCGTCGGCAAGTTCGTCGGTTACGGCAAGCTGTCGCGCAAGAAAATCGAAGACCTGCGCATCGGCGCGCGCATCGAGGTCGACGAAGCCAAGCAAGACCCGCTGGACTTCGTGCTGTGGAAGGGCGTGAAGCCGGGCGAGCCGAGCTGGGAGTCGCCATGGGGCCCGGGCCGTCCGGGCTGGCACATCGAGTGCTCGGTGATGTCCACGTGCTGCCTGGGCGAGAGCTTCGACATTCACGGCGGTGGCAGCGACCTGGAGTTCCCGCACCACGAGAACGAGATTGCCCAGAGCGAAGCGGCCACTGGCAAGCAGTACGCCAACGCCTGGATGCACTGCGGCATGATCCGTATCAATGGCGAGAAGATGTCCAAGTCGTTGAACAACTTCTTCACCATCCGTGACGTGCTGGAAAAGTACCACCCGGAAGTGGTGCGTTACCTGCTGGTGGCCAGCCACTACCGCAGCGCGATCAACTACTCCGAAGACAGCCTACGTGACGCCAAGGGCGCGTTGGAGCGCTTCTATCACGCCCTTCGCGGCTTGCCACGCGTGGCAGCCAAGGGTGGCGAAGCGTTCGTCGAGCGCTTCAGCATGGCGATGAACGACGACTTCGGTACCCCTGAAGCGTGCGCCGTGCTGTTCGACCTGGTGCGTGAGATCAACCGCCTGCGCGACAGCGACCCGCAGGCCGCTGCCGGCCTGGCGGGTCGCCTGCGCGAGCTGGGTGATGTGCTGGGTGTGCTGCAGCTGGAAGCCGATGACTTCCTGCGAGCGGGCGCCGAAGGCAAGGTCGATGCGGCCGAGGTTGAAAGCCTGATTCAGGCGCGCCTACAAGCGCGTGCGGACAAGAACTGGGCCGAATCGGACCGTATTCGCGACCAGCTTACCGCGATGGGTGTGGTGCTGGAGGACAGAAAGGGCACCACTACCTGGCGTCTGGCTGACTGATCGGCGTACTGGGGCCGCAAAGCGGCCCCGGCTTTCACTTGCCAAGCCCCGCAAGCGGGCAGTGCAATACCAATTTCGCCCCACCCAGCTCACTTTCCCCAATCTCCAGCCCGAACCCATGCAGGTCGAGGATCGCCGCAACGATCGACAACCCCAGTCCGAACCCGGCATGGCGATGGCCTTCATCGCTGCGATAGAACCGCTTCAACACCGCAGTACGCTCTTGCTCGGGAATACCCGGCCCGCTGTCCTCGATGGCTAGGTGCACGCCGTTATCGTCCTGTGTCGCGCAAATCCGCACTTGCCCACTTTCGGGCGTGAACTTGATAGCATTGCCCACCAGGTTGGCCAGTGCCTCGAACAGCAGTTCGCGGTCACCGTGCAGAGCCGGCAGCTGCGCGGGCTGGTGCAATTCCAGATGGATACCACCATCTTCGGCCAACGGCAGGTAAAAGTCGTGCAGTTCGACCAGCAAGTCATGCGGGTCCAGCTGAACGAACCCGGCGCGGCGCTGGCGGTCTTCCAGTTCGCTGATGCGTAACAACCCGCGAAAACGTGCCATCAGGGTGTCGGTTTCGCCAATGGCCTGGTCCAGCGCCTCGGCTTGAGCAGAGTCCACATCGCTCTGCTGGCGAATGCGGTACAGCTGGGCGCGCAGGCGAGTCAGAGGGGTGCGCAGGTCATGGGCAATGTTGTCGCACACACCCTTCACCTCATGCATCAACCGCTCGATACGGTCGAGCATGGCGTTGACGATGGCGGCCAGCATGTCCAGTTCGTCGCGCCTGGCCGACAAGGGCAGGCGGTGAGTCAGGTCACCCGCGACGATAAGCTCGGCCTGGGCCTGGATCGCGCGGATACGCTTTAGCGGCCGACGGCGCAACAAATACCAGCCTGCAAAGCCTGGAATCAGCGTCAAGGAGATACCCCAGAGCAGGGCATCGAGAATGATCCGGGTCACCACGAACAGTGAGCCGTTATCGCGGAACAGTACGAGCCAGCGGCCATCTTGCACTTTGATCGCCACTGCATCGCAGCTGTCGCGGGGCAGGTGTGGGTCGTCGGCATCCAGGCAGCGTTTCAACTCATGGATCTTGCCGTCCAGCCTGAGCTCGGGGGGCAGGGTACGCACACTGCCGCCCATCGGGTTGAGCTGGGCGTCAAACAGGCCGTAGGCGTCGAAGCTGCGCTCTTCGAAGGCCTGGCTGGCGATCAGGGCGTCATCCAGCTGCTTGCCGCTCATGTGCGCGAACAGGTGTTGGCGTTGCAGCATGGAGTGGCGGGTAAGTTTGTTCAGGTAGCTGGATACCTCGAAATACAGCACCCCCATGAGGATGCTGCTCCAGGCCACGAACAAAAAGCTGTACAGCGCCAGCAGGCGGCTGGTCGAAGAACTCCAGCCTTTAGACGGGTTCAGCAATGGCATAGCCGGAGCCCCGCACCGTACGGATCAGCGGCGACTGGCCGGGGGAGTCGATTTTCTTGCGCAGGCGGCCGATGTGCACGTCGATCAGGTTGGTGCCTGGGTCGAAGTGGTAGCCCCAGACTTCCTCGAAAATCATCATCCGCGTGATCACCTGGCCGCTGTGGCGCATCAGGTACTCCAGCAGCTTGTACTCGGTGGGCAGCAGGTTAAGGGTGTTGTCTCCGCGGCGCGCCTCGTGGCTGATCAGGTCCAGCTGCAGGTCGGCGACCTGCAGGCGGGTCTGGGTCATGGGCACGCTGTTGCGGCGCAGCAATACCTCGACCCGCGCTGCCATCTCGTCGGAGGCAAACGGCTTGGTCAGGTAGTCGTCACCGCCGGCACGCAGGCCGCGCACCCGCTCATCGACGTCGGAGAGGGCGCTGATCATCAGGATCGGCGTGGCGATCTTGAGGCTGCGCAGGGTGGTAACGATGGTCAGGCCGTCGACCTCGGGCAGCATGCGATCGAGGGTGATCAGGTCGTAGCCGCCGGCGATGGCTTTGGCCAGGCCTTCACGGCCATTGTCGGCCCAATCCACGTCCAGGCCGTGGCTGGTAAGTTCGGCGACGATTTCCTGGCCGGTGACGGCGTCGTCTTCGATGGTCAGTACGCGAGGCATGCTGGTTCCTGGGCATCTAGTAGAGATTTGATTGTGCCAAAGAATAGACAACCGGCGATTTAAGAAAAATTCATCTAGCGTGCGCCGATACCCTCGGCATGCATGATCTGCGCAATGATCGGCACCGGAGTCATCAGGTGCGAGCGCATCATGGCGCTGGCGCGCTTGGCGTCGCGGGCGAGAATCACCTCCACCAGTGCTGCATGCTCCTGGCGCTTGAGCTCCAGCGCCTGTTCGGAAAACACCGTCTGCGTCAGCCACAGGTGGCGATAACGCTCGGCCTGGTCGAACAGGTAGGTGCGCGCCTGCAGCAGGTGCTTGGAACCGCAGCCCGAGGCAATGGCGGTGTGAAACGCCTTGTGCCGTTCGTCCCACACATCCAGGCGCTGTTCGCGGGTTTTTACTTCCACGACCTTGGCCAGTGTATGCGAATGGGCCAGCACTGACGCCTCCCAGGCGTCATCACCGCGCTCGATGGCCAAGGCAATGATCATCGCCTCCAGGTTGGCGCGGGCATCGTAGATGTCGTTCATCTCGTCCAGCGACATGGGCGCCACCCGGTAGCCTTTCTGGCTGATGGCGTTGACCAGGTGTTCGGCCACCAGTTGCGAAAGCGCTTCGCGCAGCGGGCCCACGCCCAGGTCGTAGCGTTCCTTCAGGGCGCTCATCAACAGTTTTTCACCGGGCTTGAATACACCACGGATGATGTCCTTCTTGAGCCTCTCATACCCGCTGAATGCTGAGTTTTGTCGGGGGGCGAGCGCTTCCAAGATCCTGTTCCTCAAAACGTTTTGGCGATCATACCGAAACCGTCTGCGGACGAAAAACAATGGACAATAACGATTAATAGCTATGAAAAATAAAAATGTAGACATTTTGATTGAGTGGCGATATTTTTAGCTCGCCCGCACTGATCCAGGTCATCACTGGATAGCGCCAACCACCTTTTTGCCAGGACACTGCCATGAACGCCTTTACGCAGATCGACGAACTTGTGATGCCGCTGCCGCTCGAACCGCGTGGTTACACCATCGCCCCCTCGAAACAGTCGCCGCGCCTGCTGGAACTGACCTTTGCCCGCGAAACCGTCGAAGCGTTCGTCCAGGCCGTCGCCCAATGGCCAGTGCAGGCGCTGGAGTACAAGTCGTTCCTGCGCTTCCGGGTAGGTGAAATTCTTGATGAGCTGTGTCAGGGCACTTTGCGTCCGGTGCTGCTCAACACCATCCTCGACCGCACGACCGGCGGCATGCTGATCACCCCGATCGGCCTGGATGACGTGAGCCAGGCCGAGGACATGGTCAAGTTCACCACCGCCTGTGCACACCTGATCGGCCGTTCCAACTACGACGCCATGAGTGGGCAGTTCTATGCGCGCTTCGTGGTGGTCAACAGCGACAACTCCGACAGCTACCTGCGCCAGCCGCACCGGGTCATGGAGCTGCACAACGACGGCACCTTCGTGAACCAGATCACCGACTACGTGCTGATGCTGAAGATCGACGAAAAGAACATGGAAGGTGGCAACTCGCTGCTGCTGCACCTGGACGACTGGGAGCAGTGCGAGGAATTCTTCCGCCACCCCATGGCACGCCGCGAAATGCGCTGGACCGCGCCACCCAGCAAAAAGGTTGCCGAGGATGTGTTCCACTCGGTGTTCGACACCGATGGCGAAGGCCGCCCGACCATGCGCTACATTGATCAGTTCGTGCAGCCGGAAAACTACGAGGAAGGTATCTGGCTGAACGCCTTGTCCGACTCGCTGGAAGGCAGCGAGAAGAAGGTGTCGGTACCGGTAGGTGTAGGGAGCTTCCTGCTGATCAACAACCTGTTCTGGCTGCATGGCCGCGACCGCTTCACCCCGCACGAGGGCCTGCGCCGTGAACTGATGCGTCAGCGTGGTTACGTCGCCTTCCCAAAACCGCTGTACCAGCGCGGGCAATAATCAAGGGTGCCGGGCGGGCGCCCGCCCATGCGCTTTTGCAAAAAAACGATGCCACCAAGGCCCGCGCGGGCCTTGGTGAGCCAGCCAGGCAATGCCTGCGTGTGAGGTAAGGCTGTGTACGATTTCATCATTATTGGCGGTGGCATTGTGGGTATGTCCACGGCCATGCACCTGATCAAGGTCTACCCGGACGCGAAGATTCTCCTGCTGGAGAAGGAGTCCGGCCCGGCCCGCCATCAGACCGGCCACAACAGCGGTGTGATTCATGCCGGCGTGTATTACACCCCCGGCAGCCTCAAGGCGCGTTTCTGCCTGGAAGGCAACAAGGCCACCAAGGCCTTCTGCACCCAGCACGGCATCCGCTTCGATGAGTGTGGCAAATTGCTGGTGGCCACCAACGACCTGGAAATGCAGCGCATGAAGGCGCTGTGGGAGCGCACTGCGGCCAATGGCCTGGAGCGCTATTGGCTGTCGGCGGACGAACTGCGCGAGCGCGAGCCCAATATCGTCGGCATGGGTGGCATCTTCGTGCCGTCCAGTGGCATCGTCAATTACGCGCAAGTGACAGCTGCCATGGGGGCTGAGTTTCAGCGTGCCGGTGGTGAAATCCGCTATGGCGCCGAGGTGGTCGGCTTGCAGGAGCAGGCCAGCGAAGTGATCGTACGCACGCAGCGCGACGAGTTCCGCAGCCGTTTCCTGGTAACGTGCTCGGGCCTGATGGCCGACCGCGTGGTGAGCATGCTGGGCCTGCGCACCGAGTTTGTGATTTGCCCGTTCCGTGGCGAGTACTACTTGCTGCCCAAGCAGCATAACCAGATCGTCAACCACCTGATCTACCCGATTCCTGATCCTTCGATGCCGTTCCTGGGCGTGCACCTGACCCGCATGATCGATGGCACCGTCACCGTCGGCCCCAACGCCGTACTGGCGATGAAGCGCGAGGGCTACCGCAAGACGGACGTCAGCCCTGGTGACCTGTTCCAGACCCTGACGACCCCCGGCATTCTCAAGGTACTGGCGAAGAACTTCCGCCCGGGCCTGATCGAGATGAAAAACTCGCTGTTCAAGGGCGGCTACCTCAAGCAGGTGCAGAAGTACTGCCCGAGCATCACCAAAGCCGACCTCACGCCGTACCCGGCCGGCGTACGCGCCCAGGCGGTGTCGCGCGACGGCAAGCTGATCGACGACTTCCTGTTCGTCAACACCGCGCGCAGCGTCAACGTGTGCAATGCGCCGTCGCCGGCCGCCACCTCGGCCATTCCGATCGGCGCCTACATTGTCGAAAAGGTGTGCGAGCAGGTCAGCCTGCAAGGGGGGCACTTCCCCAAGGCTGATCGTGCAGCCAGCCAGCGGGCTGCCAGCTGACACACCCGTAATACGTTTTGCGGTCTCCTCTTACTCAACCCGAACTGCCCTACTCACCATTTGGGGCAGGGCGGGCTTTTTCGCGCCTGCGTCGGTGATCGTGCCAGCCGACGGCCCCTTCGCGGGCATGACAAAAACAACAAGGTAGCGCCATGCAAACCCACAAGAACAATTTGAGTCATGGATTGAAATCACGGCATGTCACCATGCTGTCCATTGCCGGCGTGATCGGTGCAGGCCTGTTTGTCGGCTCTGGCCGTGCCATTGCTGAAGCCGGGCCGGCCACCATCCTGGCCTATATTCTGGCCGGTGGCCTGGTCGTGCTGGTGATGCGCATGCTGGCCGAAATGGCGGTTGCCTCGCCGGATACCGGGTCGTTTTCCACCTATGCCGACCTCGCCATCGGCAAATGGGCCGGCTACACCATCGGTTGGCTGTATTGGTGGTTCTGGGTGCTGATCATCCCGATCGAAGCCAACATCGCCGCCACCATCATCAATTCCTGGGTCCCGCAAATGGAGATCTGGGTATTGTCGCTGGTCATCACGTTGCTGCTGACCGCTACCAACCTGTTCAGCGTGAAGAACTACGGTGAGTTCGAGTTCTGGCTGGCACTGGTCAAGGTGGTGGCTATCGTCAGCTTCATTGCGCTTGGCGTATGCGCTATTTTCGGTTTGTTGCCGGGTTCCGGCGTCAGCGGCGTCTCGCGCCTGTGGGATACCGGCGGTTTCATGCCAAATGGCTTCGGCGCAGTGCTCAGCGCCATGCTGATCACCATGTTCTCGTTCCTCGGCGCCGAGGTGGTGACGATTGCGGCAGCCGAGTCTGACGAGGCGGGCAAGCACATTTCCAAGGCCACCAATTCGGTGATCTGGCGGATCACGCTGTTCTACATCCTGTCGATCTTCATCGTGATTGCACTGGTACCGTGGACCGACCCGCGCCTGGCCACCGAAGGCTCATACGTTACGGTGCTGGATACCCTGGGTGTGCCAAATGCCAAGGCCATCATCGACTTCGTGGTACTGACATCGGTGACCAGCTGCCTTAACTCGTCGTTGTACACCGCCTCACGCATGGTCTATTCGCTGAGCCGTCGCGGTGATGCACCGGCTTGCGCCCAGGTGACCAGCCGCAGCGGCACACCGGTGGTAGCGGTGCTGCTGTCTACCGGCGCTGCGTTCCTGGCGGTGATTGCCAATTACCTGGTGCCGGCCAAGGTGTTCGGCTTCCTCATGGCAAGCTCTGGCGCCATTGCCCTGCTGGTGTACCTGGTGATCGCCGTTTCCCAGCTGCGCCTGCGCCAACGCTTGACTGCACAGGGCAAGACGTTGGGTTACCGCATGTGGCTGTTCCCGTGGCTGACCTGGGGCGTGATCCTGTTCATCAGCGGCGTACTGGTGCTGATGCTGTTCCGGCCGGATCACCGCCTTGAAGTGGTGTCGACCATGGTGCTGGCGGTGCTTGTGGTGTGTTCCGGCCTGCTGGTCACGCGGCGCCGGGCACGCGCAGTGCCGGTGAACAGCGTAGGGCAGGGCGCCTGACACGTCTGGTCTGAAGACAGACGAGCAAGTCGCATCAGGCTGTGAGAGGATGTCCGCCATTGCAGCCAGGACCCCGAACACAGCCTGATGAAGACACCCAAAAGAATCGAACCCCTGATCGAAGACGGCCTGGTCGACGAAGTACTGCGGCCGTTGATGAGTGGCAAGGAGGCCGCCGTGTACGTGGTGCGCTGTGGCAGCCAGGTACGTTGCGCCAAAGTCTATAAAGAAGCCAACAAGCGCAGCTTCCGCCAGGCCGCCGAGTACCAGGAAGGCCGCAAAGTGCGCAACAGCCGTCAGGCCCGGGCCATGGCCAAGGGCAGCAAGTACGGCCGCAAGGAAGCCGAAGACGCTTGGCAGAACGCCGAAGTGGCGGCGTTGTTCCGCCTTGCCAGCGCGGGCGTGAGGGTGCCCAAGCCCTACGACTTCCAGGACGGCGTGCTGTTGATGGAGTTGGTAACCGATGCCGATGGCGACGCCGCACCAAGGTTGAACGACGTGCACCTTGAAGCCGAGGATGCCCGCACGTTCCATGCCTTTGTCATTCGTCAGATCGTGTTGATGCTGTGTGCCGGGCTGGTGCATGGCGACCTGTCGGAGTTCAACGTGTTGCTGGGCCCGGACGGGCCGGTGATTATCGACTTGCCGCAGGCGGTGGATGCGGCGGCCAACAACCATGCCTTCAACATGCTGCAGCGCGATGTTGACAACATGGCCCACTATTTCGGGCGTTTTGCGCCGGAGCTGAAAAGCACCCGGTATGCGCAGGAAATGTGGGCGCTGTACGAGGCCGGTGACTTGCTTCCCGACAGCCCTTTGTCTGGGGTGTTCGAGGATGACGAACATGAAGCTGACGTGACGGGGGTCATGCGCGAGATCGATTCAGCCCGCATGGATGACGCCCGCCGCCGTGCCGCGCGCGCTGAGGCCGAGCATGGGCCGGCCAAGGCAGAAGAGCCGACGCCGCCCTGGCTTCAGTAATAGGTTGCCTGTACCGGCCTCTTCGCGGGCGTGCCCGCGAAGAGGCCGGTACAGGATAACCAGGGCGCAAAACAGCCATTGCTTTTGACGCAAGACAATATCTCGTCATTTGTCCTTTTCACTGGCGCGCCACAGGCATAAGGTATACGCCGTTCAAAATGCCCTGGAGCTGTCATGTCCAACCAATTCCCGTCCGTTCGTCCCCGCCGCCTGCGCCAGAACGAGTCCCTGCGCACGATCTTCCAGGAAACCGAATTCCGCCTGGAAGACCTGATCCTGCCGATCTTTGTCGAAGAGGGCATCGATGACTTCGTGCCGATCACCAGCATGCCCGGTGTCAATCGCATCCCCGAAAAGCTGCTGGCCCAGGAAATCGAGCGCTACGCCCGTGCCGGCATCAAGTCGGTGATGACCTTTGGCGTATCGCACAACCTGGACGCTGTTGGCAGCGACACCTGGAACGAAAACGGCCTGGTTGCGCGCATGTCGCGCATCTGCAAAGACACCGTGCCGGAAATGGTGGTGATGTCCGACACCTGCTTCTGCGAATACACCAGTCACGGCCACTGCGGCGTGCTGCACGACCACGGTGTGGACAACGACGCCACCCTGGCCAATCTGGGCAAGCAGGCGGTCATCGCTGCCGCTGCCGGTGCCGACTTCATCGCCCCGTCGGCGGCAATGGACGGCCAGGTACAGGCTATCCGCAGCGCGCTGGATGGCGCCGGTTTCCATGACACGGCGATCATGGCCTATTCGACCAAGTTCGCCTCGTCGCTGTATGGCCCGTTCCGTGAAGCCGGTGGTACCGCGCTGAAGGGCGACCGCAAGAGCTACCAGATGAACCCGATGAACCGCCGCGAAGCGGTGCGCGAGTCGCTGCTGGATGAGCAGGAAGGGGCAGACGTGCTGATGGTCAAGCCGGCTGGCGCCTACCTGGACGTGATCGCCGACATCCGCGCCGCGTCGCGCCTGCCGCTGGCGGCGTATCAGGTGAGCGGCGAGTACGCGATGATCAAGTTCGGCGGCCTGGCCGGTGCCATCGATGAAGGCCGGGTGGTGCGTGAAAGCATTGGCGCCATCAAGCGTGCCGGTGCCGACCTGATCCTGACCTACTTCGCCATGGACCTGGCCCGCGAAGGTATCTGATTGATAGGGCGCCGCTTTGCGGCGCCTCTGTTCACCTGTGCCCTGAAGCTGTGTAATACCCCTGGGGGAGCGGCTTCAGCCGCGAAGAGGCCAGCAAGCCGATTCACAAAAAATCGGTAAGCGCTGAATTATTTAGTGTCCCGTTGTATCTGAACCCTTAGAGCATTCATCGACAGGGATACGGGCATGAAACCTCGCAAGAAAAGCGTCCAGCCAATCGGCCTCAAGGACATCACCATCGTCGACGACGCCAAGATGAAAAAGGCGATCACTGCGGCGGCACTGGGCAATGCCATGGAGTGGTTCGACTTCGGCGTTTATGGCTTCGTCGCCTACGCATTGGGCAAGGTGTTTTTCCCCAACGCCGACCCCGGCGTGCAGATGATCGCGGCGCTGGCCACCTTCTCGGTGCCGTTCCTGATCCGGCCACTGGGCGGGCTTTTTTTCGGCGCCTTGGGCGACCGCTTCGGCCGGCAGAAAATCCTCGCCGCGACCATCGTGATCATGTCGCTCAGCACCTTCGCTATCGGCCTGATACCGTCCTATGCCAGCATCGGCATCTGGGCGCCGATTCTGTTGCTGCTGGCCAAGATGGCCCAAGGGTTCTCGGTGGGCGGCGAGTACACGGGGGCGTCGATTTTCGTCGCCGAATACGCTCCCGACCGCAAGCGGGGCTTTCTCGGTAGCTGGCTGGACTTCGGCTCCATTGCCGGTTTTGTGCTAGGTGCAGGCGTGGTGGTGCTGATTTCTACCGTTCTCGGCGAGGAAAAGTTTCTGGAGTGGGGCTGGCGCCTGCCGTTCTTCCTGGCCCTGCCGTTGGGAATCATCGGCCTGTACCTGCGCCATGCGCTGGAAGAAACACCCGCGTTCCAGCAGCATGTCGACAAGCTGGAGCAGGGCGACCGCGAAGGGCTGGCCTCCGGGCCCAAGGTGTCGTTCAAGGAAGTGGCCACCCAGCATTGGCGCAGCCTGGTGACGTGCATTGGTGTGGTGATTGCCACCAACGTCACCTACTACATGCTGCTCACCTACATGCCCAGCTACCTGTCGCACAACCTGCATTACAGCGAAGACCACGGCGTGCTGATCATCATCGCGATCATGGTCGGCATGCTGTTCGTGCAACCGATGATCGGCCTGCTCAGCGACAAGTTTGGCCGCCGGCCATTCATCATCGTCGGCAGCGTCGGCCTGTTCGCTTTGGCCATTCCGGCGTTCATGCTGATCAACAGCGGTGAGCTGGCGGTGATTTTCGCCGGGTTGCTGATCATCGCCGTCATGCTCAACTTCTTCATCGGCGTAATGGCCTCGACGCTGCCGGCGATGTTCCCCACGCACATCCGCTACAGCGCTCTGGCCAGTGCCTTCAACATATCGGTACTGATCGCCGGCCTTACCCCGACGCTCACTGCCTGGCTGGTAGAGAGCACCGGCAACCTGTACATGCCGGCTTATTACCTGATGGCGATTGCCGCCGTGGGCCTTGTCACTGGCCTGACCATGAAGGAAACCGCCAACAAGCCGCTGCGCGGTGCGGCACCGGCGGCATCGGACATCGAGGAAGCGCGTGAATTGCTGCAGGAGCACCACGACAACATCGAGCAGAAAATCGAAGACATCGACGCGCAGATCGCCGAGCTGGAAGCGAAACGCAAGGTGCTGGCTCAGCAGCACCCGCGCATCGACTGATCAGCGTGGCATGTAGCCGCGCTGCCAGGCGCGCGGGATGAACCGCGATACCAGGGCCAGCACACACGCCAGCGCGCAGCTGCCGGCCAGTGCCTGCAGGCCCAGGTGTTGTTGCAACCAAGCGCCGAGCGCGGCCCCCGACAGCATGCCGGCCCAAGGCACCAGTTGCACCCGCCAGCCGTTACGCCGCTCGCCCAGCAGCCAGCGCCCCAGGCCACGGCCGAAACGGGACAGGGCGCCAGTAACGTAGGTCAGGCCGATGGGCAGGCCGTTCACCTGTTCGACCACGGCATTGATCATGCCCATCGCCAGTGTGGCGGCCAGTAATGCCGGGAAGGTGGCTGCCAACGGCCACACGGCCGCGAACGCCAGCAGTGCGGCGACCACCAGCAACACGGGCCAGGCCCGGCGGTGAAAGCCGCGCGCCAGCAGTACGCCCAGCGCGTTGCCGGCGACAAAGCCCAATACCGCGCCACTCAGGCGCAGCACCAGGGCCAGGTCGGCTTCACTGATGGCCACCGCCAGGCGCGTGGTGTTGCCGCTCATGAACGACACGAAGTCACCCAGCGCCAGCAGGCCAATGGCATCGGTCATGCCAGCCAGCACCGACAGGGCGGCGACCAGGCCGAGGCCGACACGACCACGCAGGGTTTGCAGCCGCAGCCGCCTGGCCGTGCGCGCGGGAAGGGTATTGGGCAGCATGCGCAGACCTCAGGGCAGCAGTTTTTCGCGGGCCAGGGTGCCTTTGATGGTGCGCTCCACCACGTCGACCAGCACCATGGTCTGGTGATCGACCTCGATATTGAGCAGCTCGCCGGCCTTGTAGCGGGCGAAGGTGGTCTGGCGCAGGGTTTCCGGGATCAGGTTGATGGTGATGACATTGTCGTCGACATCGGCAACGGTCAGGCTGCAGCCGTTGACCCCGATGAAGCCACGCGGGAACACATACTTGCCCCATTCCGGCGGCATGCGAAACGTGATGAATGCACCGGTTTCCTTGATGGACAGCTCGACGATTTCCGCAGTGGTGGCGATGTGGCCGGCCATCAGGTGGCCGCCGACTTCGGCGTTCATTTTTGCCGAGCGTTCGATGTTGACGCCTTGGCCGGCCTTGAAATTGCGTAGGTTGGTACGTTCCAGGGTGGCGTTCATGGCGTCGAACCTGACCTGCGTACCGTGAATTTCGGTGACCGACAGGCAAGTGCCCTCGACACTGACGCTGGCGCCGATCTTCAGTTCGTCGAGCAGTTCCGGGGTGAGGTCGATGGTGAACTGGTTGTGGCCCGGGTAGGTGGTCACATCAAGCAGAGGGCGGACGGCCTGGACGATGCCGGTGTACATGGAGTTGCTCCTGGGCACAAAAAGAAATCACCCGAACGCTATGCCTCTGGTGCTGCAAAATCAAGGTCGGCCTCTGCGCGGGTTTACAAATGCCCGCTGCTGTTGACGATCCGCAGGCACAGTGCCTCGTACGGGTCCAGGTTCACCATCAGGCGCCCATCCTCGGTCAGGTCGCCTTCAACCGTCTCGTTGATCATGTCCACCACCGGCCCCGGCGTGAACCCGGTCAGTTGCAGTTCTTCCGTAATCACGTCCTGGCAGAAGTTCAACGCGCTGATCTGGATACCCCGCCCGGCCGGCAGTTCGTGCACCATCACCAGCAACCCCGGGCTGCTGACTTCAGGCACCAGCACCTGGCGGCTGGTGGCGATGCCATAGGCCTGGCGTACGGCCAGCAGTTTCTTCACCTTGCAGGCAAACGAGTCGCTGTTTTCCAGCTGGCTGTCCAGGCTTCCGTACAGGGCGCGTGCACGGGGCATGCCGCGCACCGATTGCTCGGCCTGCGTGTCCAGCCCGGCCAGGTCGTAACCGCCCCGGTGAATCCAGCGGGTGTCGCCATCGAGCATGCGCTCGGCCACCGCGTCGGCAGGCAAGGGCAGGGCACCGACCAGGTCCCAGCCAGACAACGCGACCACCCCCGGCTGCATGGCGTTGTACATGACCAGTAGCAGGTGCACCTTCTGGATCTGTTCGATTTCTGCCGTGCCGATCTGCTCCAGGTCGCGCAGGCCCAGTGCTGCGGCGATCAGGCTGGCCGTGGTGCAGGCGATGCCGTTGGTGACGAAGCGCAGGTTGTACGGCGCGTGCTCGCCCGATAGTCGTTCGTAAATCTCTTCACGGATGTGTTCGCGCAGGATGCTGCCGGGCAGCGTCTGGCCCTTGTACAGGTACATGTCATGGGCGTGCAGGGTCCAGAAATGCACCAGTTCCACGGTCAGCTCGTCATGGTTTTGCAGGGCATGGATCAGCGAAGCCGGGTCGATGCCGAAGGCGTGCATTTCCTTGAGCATCAGGCGCAGGAATGCAGTGTCGCCGGTCAGCAGTGCATGCTGGTAGGCCGGCCGGGTAATGAAATCGTAGGACAGGTCGGCGCCGCCCTTGGACATCTGTGCGATGTCGTCCAGGGTGAGGTTAAGCTCCTGGAAGCTGAAACCGCCGGCTTTGCGGATCATACCGCCGATCAGCTGATTGCCGACAATCGACAGGGGGTGGCTTTCCGACCAGGCGGTGTCGCTGGCCCGTGTTTCCACGCCGAGAAAGCCGTTGGCGTCCAGGCGCAGGCCACGGGCGCCCAGGCAGTCCAGGGCGTGCAGGGCATCGCCAATGATCATTTGCTGGGCGGCGAAGGTCGGGTCCAGCCAGTTCAGAGACGGCTGGCCTTCCTTGAAATAGTGCAGGTATACCCAGCGCCGCGTCTTGCCGTCCACGCCGGTAACCGGTGGTGTAGCGCTCCAGTCGGTTTCCTTCACTCCTGGCTCGAAGAAGATGACACGTTGCAGTTGGCCGACGATGTAATGGCGGGCCTTGAGCTCATCGCACTGGGCCGGCAGCAGGTTGACCGCGTCACGGCCGGCGGGCACTTGCGGCAACAGCGGCCAGTCTTCCTCGCGTATTTCGACCATGTGGTACAGCCCCGGGTACGGCCCATGTGCCAGTTCTGCCAAGCGGAAGTCAGCACCCTTGCCGGTGTGTGAGGGGATCAGGTCGTCGATGGTCACTGCGTTGTGCGCCGCGGCCATGCGGCTCATCTGGATCAGTTCCTGCTCACTGCCGTACAGAGGGTCGATGTCGAAGCTGATGCGGTCGAAGTTGCCGTCCACGCTGGGGGTGAGTTCGCGACCGCGAATACCGCCGGACAACTTGATCGGACCGGTGTGCAGGCCCTGGATGCCGATATCCGACAAGCGCTTCCACAACGCTTCGTGGGCCAGGGCGCCGAGCACCGAGCAGCCTGGCGGGGCGATGATGGCGTCGGGGTATACCGTCAGCCACACCGAGGCGATTTCGGTGGCGCGGCGGGGCTGGGCTTCGGCGTACGGCTGCTGCCACAACCGGGACTGGCCTGAATACAGGCTGGCGCGCGCTTGGGAGGCCTTGAGCATGGCGCGGTCTTCGAGCCATTTGACGTATGACGGGTCGGGCTGGGTCATTTCGCGTCCTCTTTGCGTGTCGGCACCGGCTCAGGTTATGACGGCATCGTTGCCTGATCGTTCGGCTGGGAGCTGTTTCAGGTGCCGCTGCAGCTGACGATCAACGCCGCGCCGACAACTGCTGCGGCGCCAGAAAAGCATCATGAAAGTAGTTACGCACGGCCTGCATCGCCGGGCTGAACGCTCGCTCCCGGTGCCAGGCCAACCCCACGCTCATCAGCGTAACCGGGTCGCTGATGGTCACTGTCTCGATGCGTTTGCCCTCCAGCGACCAGGGCCGGTGTACCAGGTCTGACAGGATCGCCACGCCACTGCCATTGGCAACCATGCTGCGCACAGCTTCCACCGAACTGGTCCGCACCCGCACGCTTGGGCGCTGCCCGGCGTGTTCCCAGTAGCGCATGGCGCTTTGCTCGGCTTCGTCCACGGTCAGCAGAATGAACGGCTCACAGGCCACGTCGGCCAGGCTTACCGACGAGCGCTCGCACAGCGGATGGTGGCCGGGCAGCCATAGCCGGCGCTCGGAGTTGAACAGCGTCTCGGAGACGATATCGGGGTGGGTGAGGTTGGCGGTGAGCACTACCGCCATGTCGAAACGCCCCTCCAGCAAGCCTTGCTCGATGGCACTGCGCTCTTGCTCGTACAGCTCCAGGGTAACGTCCGGGTGCCAGTGTTCAAGGCGCTGCAGGTGGTGAGGCAGGAAGTATCCAATCACGGTGTAGCTTGCCGCCAGGCGCAGCAGGCCGCTTGCACGCACGTTCGGCAGCGGGCTGTTCAACGCGTCATCGACACTGCGCAGAATCACATAGGCGCGGTTTAGAAAGTGCCGACCAGCCTCGGTCAGGTTCATGCCCTGAGCCGAGCGCTGGAACAGCAGCACGCCAAGCATGGCTTCCAGTTCCTTGATGGCCGTGGTTACCGCCGACTGGGAGATATTCAGGTGGATCGCTGCCTGGGAAATCTGGCCGATTTCGGCGGTTGCGACAAAATAGCGGACCTGGCGCAGGGTCAGTGACACGGTTGGCTCCTGTGGTATCTGATTTTCAGAAGACACCCTATCTGTTTATAGATCTTCCCAAGGGGGTGTGGAGAATCTAACGTGGCTTGCATGCAGTCACAAGCGCCAGGAGAAACAGTCATGCAGGTGGTGGATTTCAACTCGGACATGGGAGAGGGGTTTGGCCCGTGGACCATTGGCGATGGCGTCGACAACGAGCTGATGGGCCATATCAGCACGGCGAACATCGCCACGGGTTTCCATGCCGGCGACCCTGGCACCATGCGCCGCACCGTAGAGCGGGCCAAGGCGTTGGGCGTTGCAGTGGGCGCCCACCCGGGTTTCCGAGACCTGGTGGGCTTTGGCCGCCGGCATATCAATGCCCCGGCCCAGGAGCTGGTCGACGACATGCTTTACCAACTGGGTGCACTGCGAGAAATTGCCCGTGCACAAGGTGTGCGCCTGCAGCACATAAAGCCGCACGGTGCGCTGTACATGCACCTGGCGCGCGACGAAGAAGCCGCGCGCCTGCTGGTGGAAAACCTGCGGGTGATCGAGCCAGAGCTGTTGCTGTACTGCATGCCGGGCTCGGTGATCTGCCGTATTGCCCAGGACCTTGGCCAACCGGTGGTCCGCGAGTTCTACGCCGACCGCGAGTACGACCTGAGCGGCTCTATCGTCTTTACCCGCAATGTGCGTGGCTACGACCCCACGGCGGTTGCAGAGCGGGTACTGCGTGCTTGCCAGCAAGGCGTGGTACGTACGGTAGAAGGCCAGGACCTGGCCATCGCGTTCGACTCCATCTGCCTGCACAGCGATACCCCCGGCGCGCTCGACCTGGTAGAAGCCACGCGCAAGGCGCTGGACGCAGCCGGTATCGTGGTGCGTGCGCCACGTTGAGCCCATGAGGCATCCGGCAGGCACAAGCCGGAGCCCGTATAGGTTGTTTTCGCCTGCCTTTCTATAAAGATTCCAAAAAAGGAACAGTCATGGCCGAATCGCTTGCTACAACCCCGATCCGCTACAGTTTCGGCGCCGACGAGCACCTGTTTGCCGAAGTCAGCGACAGCATGTCGCTGGAAGCCTTCTTCAAGGGCATGGCCGTCACCCGCGCCGTAGAGCGCCTGGCCCTGGAGGGCGTGCTGGACGTGTGCCTGGCCAACGCCTCGTTCCAGATCCGCTTCGACCCGGACCGTATCGCCCCCGATGCACTGCTTGAAGCCGTGCGCGGTGCCGAAGCGCAGGCCGTGGCCGAGCGTTCGTTGCAGACGCGAATCATCGAGATCCCGGTGCTGTACAACGACCCCTGGACCCACGAAACCCTGATGCGCTTTCGTGACCGTCATCAAGACCCGGCCAGCACCGACCTGGAGTACGCGGCACGTATCAATGGCCTGGCCGATGTCGAGGCATTCATCGCCGCGCACAGCGGCGCGCCGTGGTTCGTGTCGATGGTCGGCTTCGTTGCCGGCTTGCCTTTCATGTTCCAGATGGTCGAGCGCGACCGGCAGTTGCAGGTGCCCAAGTACCTGCGCCCGCGTACCGACACACCCAAGCTCACCCTGGGCCATGGCGGCTGTTTCGGCTGCATCTACTCGGTGCGCGGAGCAGGGGGCTACCAGATGTTCGGCGTTACCCCGGCACCGATCTACGACCCGCAGCAGACCTTGAACTACCTGAAAGCGCACATGGTGTTCTTCCGTCCGGGTGACATCGTGCAATTCAAACCCATCGACCGCCGTGCCTATGACCAGGCCGTGGCGGATGTTGAAGAAGGCCGCTTCGACCTGCGCATTCGCCCTGTGGCGTTTTCCCTGGACGCCTTCCTCGCCGACCCGGTCGGCTACCCCAAATCGCTGCAGGAGGTATTGGCATGATCAAGGTCCTCAAACCGGGCTTGGCGACGTCTGTGCAGGACTTGGGGCGCGAAGGCTACTACCACTTGGGTATCCCGCCGTCAGGCGCCCTCGACCAGTACGCCCTGAGTGCGGCCAACCACCTGGTGGGCAACCCGGCCGGCGCCGCAGGCCTGGAGTGCGCGCTGGTGGGGCCGGAACTGGCGTTCCAGCAGGACGCACTGGTGGCCGTATGCGGTGCGCAGATGCCAGCGTTGCTCGATGGCCGCGAGCAGCGCCCGGACACGGCGTTTGCCGTACGTGCCGGGCAAGTGTTGCGTTTCGGCTTTCCCACCGCAGGCGCGCGGGCTTACCTGGCGGTGGCCGGTGGCATCGATGTGCCCGAGGTACTGGGTAGCCGTTCCACCTACGCGTTGGGAGCGTTGGGCGGCTTCCAGGGGCGCAAACTGATGGCGGGCGACCTGCTGCCGGTCGGCATGCCCAGCGGCAAGACCCGCGCGGGTGCAAGCCTGCCCATGGCCCTGCGCCAGGCCTTGGGCGGCGAAGTGGTGTTGCGTGTGGTGCCGGGGCTGTACTTTCACCGCCTTACCGAAGCAGCAGCGCAGAGCTTCTTCACTGAAGCCTGGACCGTCGGCTCCGAAGCGGACCGTATCGGCTATCGCTACAAAGGCGGCAGTGCCTTGAGCTTTCAGCCACGGGAACAACCGTTCGGTGCGGGGTCGGATCCGTCGAACATCGTCGACAGCTGCTACCCGATCGGCTCGATCCAGGTGCCGGCAGGGTTGGAACCGATCATCCTGCACCGCGATGCCGTGTCGGGTGGCGGCTACGCCATGATCGGAACAGTGATCAGCGCCGACCTGGACCTGATCGGCCAGATGCAGCCCAACCAGCAGGCACGGTTCTTGGCGGTGACCTTGGACCAGGCGCTGGAGGCGCGGCGTTCGTACAAGAAGAAGCTGGCTTGCCTGGCCAGGCTCTTCGGAAATGTTTAGAAACTAGACGAAGAGAAGGATCCTACAACCGTTTAGGAAGCCCCAGACTCCTTGAAGAATTGATTCCCCGATAGTGTGCCTGTCTTCAGCCTGCTGGAAGACAAGGACCACTTCATGCCCGGCCCACTCGATATTCCTCCGGTACAACCTGGGGGCGCTGCCGATGCCCGTGATGTAACCGAAAACACCCTGCACGGGATGCTCGATGGCCCGCAGGAAAGCGGTTCGCCTTACCCGGCCGACGAGGGAAGGCGAGCCGATCACCCGGATTACGAAGGTTACCCCGCCGACCCGCAGTTCCAGCTACGTGGCGGCTTCAAAAACCTGATGCTCGATGCGGCAACCCCGCTGTTCGGCCTGGTCATTCGCCTGCGTACGCTGGATGACCTGCCCAACATCGCCTACGTGCACAAGGCCGTGCAAAACCAGGTCAGTAACATCCGCGAAGAAATCCGGCAGCACGGCTACCCCGTTGCCCAGCAGGAAGCCTACTCCTACGCCCTGTGCCTGTTCCTGGACGAGGCCGTCATGAGCCGCCCGTGGGGCAACAATTCGTGCTGGAGCCACGAACCGCTGCTCAGCATCTTCCATGACGAATCCCAGGGCGGTGAAAAAATCTTCGTGCTGCTCGAGCGCGTCATGCAGTCGCCCAAGGAATTCCAGGATGTACTGGAGTTCCTGTACTTCAGCATTTGCCTGGGCCTGCGCGGCAAGCACGCCCTCGACCCCAGGTGCGACGACATCATCAAGGCCCTGATCTCGCGCATGCACAAGGTCATCCGCGAACTGCGCGGCCCCATCCCCGAAGACGTCTGCGACCCCTACGCCAACGTCGTCCATCGCCCCTACCGCGGGCGGCGTTGGGAGTGGCCCTGGTGGAGCCCACTGGTGCTCTCGGCCATCGCCATGGTCTGCGCCTACAGCTACTACAGCTACCGCCTCGACCTGATCACCGCCGAAGTCCTGCAATCGCTCGAC
>NZ_QJKG01000013.1:0-146359 GCF_003202095.1 Pseudomonas sp. LAIL14HWK12:I1 | reverse complement strand
CTGGAAGGCAAAGACGACAACGAAATGGGCACTACCGCTGTCAAGAAGCTGGTAGAAACTCTGGATGCCTACATCCCTGAGCCAGTTCGTGCCGTTGATCAGCCGTTCCTGATGCCGATCGAAGACGTATTCTCGATCTCGGGTCGTGGTACCGTTGTTACCGGTCGTATCGAGCGTGGTATCGTTCGCGTTCAAGACCCACTGGAAATCGTTGGTCTGCGTGACACCGCCACCACCACCTGCACCGGTGTTGAGATGTTCCGCAAGCTGCTGGACGAAGGCCGTGCTGGCGAGAACTGCGGCGTTCTGCTGCGTGGCACCAAGCGTGACGACGTTGAGCGTGGTCAGGTTCTGGTCAAGCCAGGTTCGGTCAAGCCGCACACCAAGTTCACCGCAGAAGTTTACGTTCTGTCGAAGGAAGAAGGCGGTCGTCACACTCCGTTCTTCAAAGGCTACCGTCCTCAGTTCTACTTCCGTACCACTGACGTGACCGGTAACTGCGAACTGCCGGAAGGCGTTGAAATGGTAATGCCAGGTGACAACATTCAGATGACTGTTACCCTGATCAAGACCATCGCAATGGAAGACGGTCTGCGCTTCGCTATCCGTGAAGGCGGTCGTACCGTCGGCGCCGGCGTCGTGGCCAAAATCATCGAGTAATCACTCGACCGATTGAAAAAACCCCCGCTCAGCGGGGGTTTTTTTTATTGGGTTGACACTAAATTGGGGCGTCTATAGAATCACGCCTCCTTTTAGCGGGCGTAGTGCGTCCGTTGGGAACAGCCTGGAGTCTGAAATCCAATGCAAAATCAGCAAATCCGTATCAGGTTGAAGGCTTTCGACCATCGCCTGATCGACCAATCCACCCAGGAAATCGTGGAAACCGCGAAACGTACTGGTGCACAAGTGCGTGGTCCAATTCCACTGCCTACCCGCAAAGAGCGTTTCACCGTTCTGGTCTCCCCGCACGTCAACAAAGACGCGCGTGACCAGTACGAGATTCGCACTCATAAGCGTGTTCTGGACATCGTCCAGCCAACGGATAAAACCGTTGACGCGCTGATGAAGCTTGATCTGGCGGCAGGTGTGGAAGTACAGATCAGCCTCGGCTAAGACTTCGGTCTAGTCGTGTAACGCTCTGAAATGGGCGGCCATAGCGGGTGAAAGCCCCGTACACTCATGAGGTTTACAACATGACTATTGGTGTAATCGGTCGCAAGTGCGGTATGACCCGCATTTTCACCGAAGAAGGTGTCTCCATTCCGGTCACGGTCATTGAGATCGAGCCGAATCGTGTCACCCAGTTCAAAACTGAAGAAACCGATGGCTACCGTGCAGTGCAAGTCACTGTCGGCGAGCGTCGTGCTTCGCGTGTGACTGCCGCTCAGGCAGGTCACTTCGCCAAGGCTAACGTTGCCGCTGGTCGCGGTGTCTGGGAGTTCCGTCTTGAAGAAGGCGATTTCCAGGCTGGCGATCTGATCAAAGCTGAACTCTTCACTGCAGGCCAGCTGGTAGACGTTACTGGTCAGTCCAAAGGTAAAGGCTTCGCCGGTACCATCAAGCGCTGGAACTTCCGTGGTCAGGACAACACCCACGGTAACTCCGTGTCGCACCGTGTTCCTGGTTCCATCGGCCAGTGCCAGACTCCTGGTCGTGTGTTCAAGGGCAAGAAAATGTCCGGTCACATGGGCGCCGAGCGCGTGACTGTTCAGTCCCTGGAAGTAGTTCGCGTAGACGCTGAACGCAACCTGCTGCTGGTCAAGGGTGCCGTTCCTGGCGCTACTGGCGGCGACGTGGTTGTACGTCCAGCTGTCAAGGCTCGCGGTTAAGGGGAAACTGACATGCAACTCAATGTAAATGACGCTCAGGCGATCGAAGTTTCCGAACTGACTTTCGGTGGCGAATTCAACGAGACGCTGGTACACCAAGCAGTCGTGGCCTACATGGCCGGCGGCCGTCAGGGCACCAAGCAGCAAAAGACCCGTTCCGACGTAGCTGGTGGCGGTAAGCGCCCATGGCGTCAGAAGGGTACTGGCCGTGCTCGTGCTGGTACCACTCGTGGTCCGATCTGGCGTGGCGGTGGTGTAACCTTCGCAGCTCGCCCTCAAGATCACTCGCAGAAGCTCAACAAGAAGATGTACCGCGCAGCCCTGCGCTCCATCCTCGCTGAGCTGGTGCGTAGCGACCGTCTGGTCGTGGTTCAGGACTTCGCTGTCGAAGCACCGAAAACCAAAGATCTGCTGAACAAGCTGAACGGCATGGGTCTGAGCGATGTATTGATCGTTTCCGACGCTGTTGATCAGAACCTGTACCTGGCTGCTCGCAACCTGCCGCACGTCGACGTACGTGACGTTCAAGGTTCCGACCCGGTCAGTCTGATCGCATACGAGAAAGTGTTGATCACTGTCTCGGCCGTGAAGAAATTCGAGGAGCTGCTGGGATGAACCAGGAACGCGTATTCAAAGTCCTCCTTGGCCCGCACGTTTCCGAGAAGGCTACCGTTCTGGCTGAGAAAAAAGGCCAGTTCGTATTCAAGGTTGCTACTGACGCAACCAAGCTGGAAATCAAGAAAGCTGTCGAAGGCCTGTTCAACGTAAAAGTTGAAAACGTGTCGACTGTTAACGTTCTGGGTAAAACCAAGCGTACCGCACGTGGTCTGGGCAAGCGTAATGACTGGAAGAAGGCGATCGTCTCCCTTCAGCCAGGCCAAGATCTCGATTTCAGCAGCAGTGCTGAGTAAGGAAGGGGTGCATCATGGCAATCGTTAAATGCAAACCGACTTCCCCTGGCCGCCGTTTCGTGGTCAAGGTGGTCAACAAGGAGCTGCACAAAGGCGCTCCTCACGCACCGCTGATCGAGAAAAAATCGAAGTCTGGTGGTCGTAACAACAATGGCCGCATTACCACTCGTCACGTTGGTGGTGGTCATAAGCAGCATTACCGTCTGGTCGACTTCCGTCGCAACGACAAAGATGGCATCCCAGCCACTGTCGAGCGTATCGAATACGACCCGAACCGTACTGCTCACATCGCCCTGCTGTGCTACGCAGACGGTGAGCGTCGCTACATCATCGCCCCTAAAGGCGTGAGCGCTGGCGACCAGCTGATCGCAGGTGCCCTGGCCCCAATCAAGGCCGGTAACTCCCTGCAGCTGCGCAACATTCCAGTAGGTTCCACCATTCACGGCATCGAACTGAAGCCGGGTAAAGGTGCTCAGATCGCTCGTTCCGCTGGTGCTTCGGCTCAGCTGATCGCTCGCGAAGGTGTCTACGTGACCCTGCGTCTGCGCTCTGGTGAAATGCGTAAAGTCCTGGCTGAGTGCCGTGCGACCCTGGGCGAAGTCTCGAACTCCGAGCACAGCCTGCGTTCGCTGGGTAAAGCTGGTGCCAAACGCTGGCGCGGCGTTCGCCCAACCGTTCGTGGTGTTGCCATGAACCCGGTTGACCACCCACACGGTGGTGGTGAAGGTCGTACCTCCGGTGGTCGTCATCCGGTATCGCCATGGGGCTTCCCAACCAAGGGTGCTAAAACCCGTGGTAATAAGCGTACCGACAACATGATCGTCCGTCGTCGCAAGTAACTAGAGGGATACGACAGTGCCACGTTCTCTGAAAAAAGGTCCTTTTATCGATCTTCACCTGCTGAAGAAGGTCGAAGTGGCGGTGGAGAAGAACGATCGCAAACCAGTTAAAACCTGGTCGCGCCGTTCGATGATCCTGCCACAAATGGTCGGTCTGACCATCGCGGTACACAACGGTCGTCAACATGTCCCAGTTCTGGTGAACGAAGACATGGTCGGCCACAAACTGGGCGAGTTCGCCGGTACCCGCACCTATCGCGGGCACGTGGCTGACAAGAAAGCCAAGCGTTAAGGGGTAAGGAAATGGAAGTAGCCGCTAAGTTGTCGGGCGCTCGAATCTCCGCCCAGAAAGCCCGCTTGGTCGCCGACCAGATCCGCGGGAAGAAGGTGGGCGAAGCGCTCAACCTGTTGGCCTTCAGCAGCAAAAAAGCCGCTGAAATCATGAAGAAAGTCCTCGAGTCGGCCGTAGCCAACGCCGAACACAACGAAGGCGCAGACGTTGATGACCTGAAGGTCTCCACCGTCTTCGTCAACGAAGGGCGTTCGCTGAAGCGCATCATGCCACGTGCCAAAGGCCGTGCTGATCGCATCGTCAAGCGGTCTTGCCATATCACTGTCAAGGTTGCGGACAAGTAACGGAGTCGATCAGATGGGTCAGAAAGTACATCCCACTGGCATTCGCCTGGGAATCGTCAAGGAGCACACCTCCGTCTGGTACGCAGACGGTGCTACTTACGCAGATTACCTGTTGAAGGATCTGAAAACGCGTGAGTACCTCCAAGACAAACTAAAAAGCGCGTCCGTAAGCCGTATCGATATTCATCGTCCGGCTCAAACTGCACGCATCACCATCCACACCGCTCGTCCAGGTATCGTTATCGGGAAGAAAGGTGAAGATGTCGAGAAGCTGCGTCAGGACCTGACCAAGCAGATGGGTGTGCCTGTGCACATCAACATCGAAGAGATCCGCAAGCCGGAACTCGACGCTATGCTGGTTGCGCAGAGCGTAGCTCAGCAGCTGGAACGCCGCGTAATGTTCCGTCGCGCCATGAAGCGCGCCGTACAGAACGCCATGCGTATTGGTGCCAAGGGCATCAAGATCCAGGTGAGCGGTCGTCTCGGCGGTGCTGAGATTGCTCGTACCGAGTGGTATCGCGAAGGTCGTGTGCCGCTGCACACCCTGCGTGCCGATATCGACTACAACACCTACGAAGCTCACACCACTTACGGTGTGATCGGTGTGAAGGTTTGGATCTTCAAAGGCGAAGTTATTGGTGGTCGCCAAGAAGAACTGAAACCACAAGCACCAGCGCCTCGTAAAAAAGCTGCTAAGTAAGGGGTACGCCAAATGTTGCAACCAAAGCGTACAAAATTCCGCAAGCAGATGACCGGCCACAACCGTGGTCTGGCACTGCGCGGTAGCAAAGTCAGCTTCGGCGAATTCGCCCTGAAAGCTGTTGCTCGCGGTCGCCTCACCGCTCGCCAGATCGAGTCCGCACGTCGTGCGCTGACCCGTCACGTTAAACGTGGCGGCAAGATCTGGATCCGTGTGTTCCCGGACAAGCCGATCTCCAAGAAACCTCTCGAGGTTCGTATGGGTAAAGGTAAGGGTTCCGTGGAGTACTGGGTTGCCCAGATCCAGCCAGGTAAAGTCCTGTACGAGATCGAGGGTGTTTCTGAAGAGCTGGCGCGCGAAGCATTCGCCCTGGCTGCTGCAAAGCTGCCTCTCGCCACCTCCTTTGTTAAGCGGACGGTGATGTGATGAAAGCGAATGAACTTCGTGAAAAATCGGCACAGCAACTGAACGAGCAACTGCTCGGCTTGCTGCGCGACCAGTTCAATCTGCGTATGCAGAAAGCAACTGGCCAGTTGGGGCAGTCGCACCTGCTCTCGCAAGTTAAGCGTGACATCGCTCGCGTGAAAACTGTGCTCAACCAGCAGGCAGGTAAGTGATCATGGCTGAAGCTGAAAAAACCGTCCGTACGCTGACTGGCCGTGTCGTCAGCGACAAAATGGACAAGACCATCACCGTTCTGATCGAGCGTCGCGTAAAGCACCCGATCTACGGTAAATACGTTAAGCGTTCGACTAAGCTGCACGCGCACGACGAAGCCAACCAGTGCAAGATCGGCGACAAGGTTTCCATCCGTGAAACCCGTCCGCTGGCCAAGACCAAGTCCTGGGCACTGGTTGAAGTCCTCGAACGCGCTGTTGAAGTCTAAGGGCTAGGGGTCGGAGAAATTTTATGATTCAGACTCAATCCATGCTCGATGTGGCCGATAACAGCGGCGCTCGTCGCGTCATGTGCATCAAGGTGCTCGGCGGTTCGCACCGTCGTTACGCCGGCATCGGTGACATCATCAAGGTTACCGTCAAGGAAGCAATTCCGCGCGGTAAGGTCAAAAAAGGCCAAGTGATGACTGCTGTTGTCGTACGCACCCGTCACGGTGTTCGTCGCGCTGACGGTTCCATCATTCGTTTCGACGGCAACGCTGCTGTTCTGCTGAACAACAAGCAAGAGCCGATCGGCACTCGCATCTTCGGGCCAGTGACCCGTGAACTTCGTACTGAGAAGTTCATGAAGATCGTCTCGCTCGCCCCTGAAGTGCTGTAAGGAGATCCGACATGCAAAAGATTCGTCGTGACGACGAGATCATCGTGATCGCCGGCAAAGACAAAGGTAAGCGCGGTAAGGTGCTGAAGGTTCTGGCTGACGACCGTCTGGTTGTTGGTGGTGTGAACCTGGTCAAGCGTCATACCAAGCCTAACCCGATGGCGGGCGTACAGGGCGGTATCGTCGAGAAAGAAGCGCCTCTGCACGCTTCCAACGTTGCCATCTTCAACGGCGAAACCAACAAGGCTGACCGCGTTGGTTTCAAAGTAGAAGACGGTAAAAAAATTCGTGTCTTCAAGTCGACCCAAAAAGCGGTTGATGCTTGAACACTGCTAGGTAGAAGACCATGGCACGACTGAAAGAGATTTACCGGAACGAAATCGCTCCTAAGCTTAAGGAAGAACTTAAGCTGTCGAACGTGATGGAAGTTCCGCGCGTTACCAAAATCACCCTGAACATGGGGCTGGGCGAAGCGATCGGCGACAAGAAAGTCATCGAGCACGCTGTTGCCGACCTGGAAAAGATCACCGGTCAAAAGCCGGTTGTGACTTTCGCTCGCAAATCCATCGCTGGCTTCAAAGTCCGCGAAGGCTGGCCGATCGGCGTCAAGGTGACCCTGCGTAGCGACAAGATGTACGAATTCCTGGACCGCCTGCTGGCGATCTCCCTGCCTCGGGTTCGCGACTTCCGCGGCCTGAATGCCAAGTCCTTCGATGGCCGTGGCAACTACAGCATGGGCGTGAAAGAGCAGATCATCTTCCCGGAAATCGACTACGACAAGATCGATGCTCTGCGCGGTTTGGACATCACCCTGACCACCACTGCTCGTTCGGACGACGAAGGCCGCGCTCTGCTGCGTGCTTTCAAGTTCCCGTTCCGCAACTGATTGGAGTAGGAAAATGGCCAAGAAGAGCATGAAAAACCGCGAGCTGAAGCGTCAGCTCACGGTAGCCAAGTTCGCTAAGAAGCGTGCTGAGCTGAAAGCGACCATCGTCAACGTTAACGCCTCTCCAGAAGAGCGTTTCGCTGCCGTTGTCGCTCTGCAGAAGCAGCCACGTGATGCTAGCGCCTCGCGCCTGCGCAACCGTTGCCGCCTGACCGGTCGTCCTCACGGTGTATACCGTAAGTTCGGCCTGGGCCGTAACATGCTGCGTCAAGCTGCAATGCGCGGCGACGTACCAGGTCTGGTCAAGGCCTCCTGGTAATCGCTGCAGGCTGTATCCCGGCGCAAGGGGAGCAATCTTCCGACCGTCGGTGACCTTGCCAACAAACAAGCCCCTATATGGGGCTTGTTTCGTTTCTGCCTTGTGTCTAGAATGACCGGCTCACCTGAGCCTGGGTTTTTTACCCTGCCTGCTCGGGTGGTTGTGATAGCCGCAAGGCTAATAATTCTTGTATCAGGAGCATCTAGCCCATGAGTATGCAGGACCCGTTAGCGGACATGCTAACTCGCATCCGTAATGCCCAGATGGCTGAAAAGTCCGTCGTAAGCATGCCTTCCTCCACCCTGAAGGTCGCGGTTGCCAAAGTTCTGAAAGACGAAGGTTACATCGCTGGCTACCAGGTTACTGGTGAGGCCAAGCCTTCCCTGTCGATCGAGCTCAAGTACTTCGAAGGCCGTCCGGTCATCGAGGAACTGAAGCGTTCCAGCCGTCCTGGCCTGCGCCAGTACAAGTCCGTCACAGAACTGCCGAAAGTACGTGGCGGTCTGGGCGTGTCTATCGTCTCCACCAACAAAGGTGTGATGACTGATCGCGCTGCGCGCGCTGCCGGTGTCGGCGGCGAAGTTCTGTGCACAGTGTTCTAAGGGGAGATAGGCATGTCTCGCGTCGCTAAGAACCCCGTTAAGCTGCCAGCAGGCGTCGAAGTCAAATTCGCCGGCCAGCAGCTTTCGGTGAAGGGTGCCAAAGGCACTCTCGAACTGAACGTTCACTCGTCTGTTGAAGTTACCGAAGAGTCTGGCGAGCTGCGTTTCGTCGCTCGCAACGGTGACCAGCAAGCTCGCGCCATGGCCGGTACCACCCGCGCTCTGGTGAACAACATGGTCCAAGGCGTAAGCCAAGGCTTCGAGCGTAAGCTCCAGCTGGTCGGTGTTGGTTACAAGGCACAGGCTAAAGGCACCGTCCTGAACCTGGCTCTGGGCTTCTCGCATCCAGTGGACTACGAACTGCCAGCCGGTATCACCGCTGAAACCCCAAGCCAGACCGACATCCTGATCAAGGGTATCGACAAGCAGCTGGTGGGTCAGGTGGCCGCTGAAATCCGCGACTTCCGTCCACCAGAGCCTTACAAAGGTAAAGGTGTGCGTTACGCGGACGAAGTAGTCCGTCGTAAAGAAGCCAAGAAGAAGTAGGGCCTAGCAAATGACCGACAAAAAAGTTATCCGACTGCGTCGCGCTCGCAAAGCACGTCTCAAGATGCACGAACTCGAAGTCGTGCGCCTGTGCGTGTTCCGCTCCTCGCAGCACATCTACGCCCAGGTCATTTCGGCCGACGGCAGCAAGGTTCTGGCAAGCGCCTCGACCTTGGACAAAGAACTGCGTGATGGCGCCACTGGCAACATCGACGCGGCCACTAAGGTTGGCAAGCTGGTAGCTGAGCGTGCGAAAGCCGCCGGTGTATCTCAAGTTGCCTTTGACCGTTCCGGCTTCAAGTACCACGGCCGCGTCAAAGCGCTGGCTGATGCTGCTCGTGAAGGCGGGCTGGAGTTCTAAGTTATGGCAAATAACGATCAAAAGCGCGACGAAGGCTACATCGAGAAGCTGGTTCAAGTTAACCGCGTTGCCAAAACCGTAAAAGGCGGCCGTATCTTCACCTTCACCGCGCTGACCGTGGTAGGTGATGGTAAAGGTCGTGTTGGCTTCGGCCGTGGCAAATCGCGCGAAGTACCAGCCGCGATCCAGAAAGCCATGGAAGCTGCTCGCCGCAACATGATCCAGGTTGACCTGAAGGGCACCACCCTGCAGTACGCCACCAAGGCTGCCCACGGCGCCTCGAAGGTTTACATGCAGCCTGCCTCGGAAGGTACCGGTATCATCGCCGGTGGCGCAATGCGTGCTGTCCTGGAAGTTGCTGGTGTTCAGAACGTTCTGGCCAAGTGCTACGGTTCGACCAACCCAGTGAACGTGGTTTACGCCACCTTCAAGGGTCTGAAAGCCATGCAATCTCCTGAATCCATTGCTGCCAAGCGCGGCAAGAGCGTCGAGGAGATCTTCTGATCATGGCAACCGTAAAAGTAACGCTGATCAAGAGCGTCTCGGGCCGTCTGCCTAACCACAAGCTGTGCGTTAAAGGCCTGGGTCTGCGTCGCATCGGTCACACTGTAGAAGTCCAGGATACTCCCGAGAACCGCGGGATGATCAACAAGGCTTACTACATGCTGAAGGTCGAGGGTTAATCGATGAAACTCAATGATCTGAGTCCAGCGCCGGGTTCCCGTCGCGAGAAGCATCGTCCAGGTCGTGGTATCGGTAGCGGTCTGGGTAAGACCGGCGGCCGTGGCCACAAAGGTCAGACTTCCCGTTCGGGTGGTTCGATCGCTCCTGGCTTCGAAGGCGGTCAACAGCCGCTGCACCGTCGTCTGCCGAAGTTCGGCTTCGTTTCCCTGAAAGCCATGGACCGCGCCGAAGTGCGTCTGTCCGAGCTGGCCAAAGTGGAAGGCGACGTGATCTCCGTGCAATCCCTGAAGGATGCCAACGTGATCAACCAGCACATTCAGCGTGTGAAAATCATGCTGTCTGGCGAAGTTACTCGCGCAGTCACCATCAAGGGCATCGCAGCCACCAAGGGTGCGCGTGCGGCTATCGAAGCAGCTGGCGGCAAATTCGAGGAATAAATGGCTAAGCAAGGTGCTCTCTCTTCGCTCGGTAAGGGCGGGATGTCGGAACTCTGGGCTCGTCTGCGCTTTCTGTTCATGGCGATCATCGTCTATCGGATAGGTGCGCATATCCCGGTTCCCGGCATCAATCCGGACCGTCTGGCGGATCTGTTTCGGCAGAATGAGGGGACCATTCTTAGCTTGTTCAACATGTTTTCCGGTGGCGCGCTTGAGCGCATGAGCATCTTTGCACTGGGGATCATGCCGTACATCTCGGCATCGATCATCATGCAGCTGATGACGGCGGTCAGCCCGCAACTGGAGCAGTTGAAGAAGGAAGGTGAAGCTGGCCGTCGCAAGATCAGCCAGTACACCCGCTACGGCACCGTTATCCTGGCACTGGTTCAAGCCATTGGCATGTCCATTGGCCTGGCCAACCAGGGCGTGGCGTTTTCTGTAGGCCTGGGCTTCCATGTCGTTGCCGTCTCCACCTTCGTGGCGGGCGCGATGTTCATGATGTGGCTGGGCGAGCAGATCACCGAGCGCGGTGTGGGCAACGGTATCTCGATGTTGATCTTCGCAGGTATCGTTGCCGGTCTTCCGAGAGCAATCGGGCAGTCTTTCGAGTCTGCACGCACAGGCGATATCAACATTTTCGCCCTGGTCGCTATCGGTTTGCTGGCAGTAGCGATTATCGGTTTCGTGGTGTTCATTGAGCGTGGTCAGCGTCGTATCGCCGTTCACTACGCCAAGCGTCAGCAGGGCCGCAAGGTCTTCGCTGCTCAGACCAGCCACTTGCCGTTGAAAGTGAACATGGCGGGGGTTATACCGGCCATTTTCGCGAGCAGCATTTTGCTGTTCCCGGCTTCGCTGGGTGCCTGGTTCGGTCAGTCCGAAGGTATGGGCTGGCTGCAGGACATCTCGCAGTCGATCGCTCCTGGTCAGCCGTTGAACATTCTGCTGTTTAGTGCAGGGATCATTTTCTTCTGCTTCTTCTACACAGCGTTGATGTTCAACCCGAAAGACGTAGCGGAAAACCTGAAGAAGTCCGGTGCCTTTATTCCGGGTATCCGTCCTGGTGAGCAGTCGGCACGCTACATTGATGGCGTTCTGACTCGTCTGACCATGTTCGGTGCTCTTTACATGATGGCCGTCTGCCTTCTGCCCCAGTTCCTGGTGGTGGCAGCAAATGTGCCGTTCTACCTTGGCGGGACCTCGTTGCTGATTGTGGTAGTGGTTGTGATGGACTTCATGTCCCAAGTACAATCGCACCTCGTTTCGCACCAGTACGAATCCCTGATGAAGAAAGCCAACCTGAAAGGCTACGGTGGCAGCGGTCTGCTGCGCTGATACGCCCCTAAGGTTCGAGGAGTCGGTAATGAAAGTTCGTGCATCGGTGAAAAAGCTGTGCCGTAACTGCAAGATCATCCGTCGCGAAGGCGTCGTACGAGTGATCTGCAGCGCGGAACCGCGTCACAAACAGCGCCAAGGCTGAGTGTGATCTGCGCTTCAAACCCAGCAGCTAGTGTGCTGCTGGGTTGATTATTCGTTTCTACAGCGATATTATCTCGCGCCCTATTTCTTGGCTTCCGGGGCGTAGGTAGCTGTCAATTGGAGTCCCACTGAATGGCCCGTATTGCAGGCGTCAACATTCCAGATAACAAGCATACTGTTATCTCGCTGACCTACATCTATGGTGTCGGTCGCACAACTGCACAGAAGATCTGTGCAGACGCTGGTGTAAACCCAGCCGCTAAGATCAAGGATCTGAGCGACGAGCAAATCGAAACCCTGCGTGGCGAAGTCGCGAAGTTCACCACCGAAGGTGACCTGCGTCGTGACATCAACATGAAGATCAAGCGCTTGATGGACCTGGGTTGCTACCGCGGCCTGCGTCATCGTAAAGGTCTGCCGGTTCGCGGTCAGCGCACCAAGACCAACGCACGCACCCGTAAGGGCCCGCGTAAGCCGATCCGCAAGTAATCGCCCAGGAATATAGACATGGCAAAACCTGCTGCTCGTCCTCGTAAGAAAGTCAAAAAGACAGTGGTTGATGGCATCGCCCACATCCATGCCTCTTTCAACAACACCATCGTGACCATCACCGACCGTCAGGGCAATGCTTTGTCCTGGGCGACCTCCGGTGGTTCGGGTTTCCGTGGTTCGCGCAAATCCACCCCGTTCGCAGCTCAGATCGCTGCTGAGCGTGCTGGTCAAGCTGCGCTGGAATACGGTCTGAAGAACCTCGACGTTAACGTCAAGGGTCCAGGTCCAGGTCGTGAGTCCGCCGTTCGTGCATTGAACAGCTGCGGCTACAAGATCGCCAGCATCACCGACGTGACGCCAATCCCGCACAACGGGTGCCGTCCGCCGAAGAAGCGTCGCGTGTAATCAGGAGACAGAAGAATGGCACGTTACATTGGTCCAAAATGCAAACTGTCTCGTCGTGAAGGCACTGACCTGTTCCTGAAGAGCGGCGTTCGCGCTCTGGAATCGAAGTGCAACATCGAAGCAGCCCCAGGTATCCACGGCCAGCGCCGTGGCCGTCAGTCTGACTACGGCACCCAGCTGCGTGAGAAACAAAAAGTCCGTCGTATCTACGGTGTTCTGGAGCGTCAGTTCCGCGGTTACTACCAAGCTGCTGCCTCGAAAAAAGGCGCAACCGGTGAGAACCTGCTGCAACTGCTCGAGTGCCGTCTGGATAACGTCGTTTACCGTATGGGCTTCGGCTCGACTCGTTCCGAGTCGCGTCAGCTGGTTTCGCACAAAGCGATCAGCGTCAACGGTAAGACTGTAAACATTCCATCCTACCAAGTTCGTCCGGGTGACGTGGTCGCGGTTCGCGAGAAATCGCTGAGCCAGCTGCGCATTGTTCAAGCCCTTGAACTGTGCGCCCAGCGTGGCCGCGTTGAGTGGGTTGACGTGGATGCTGCTAAAAAGTCGGGCGTTTTCAAGAACGTTCCTGCTCGCAGCGACCTGTCTGCCGACATCAACGAGAACCTGATTGTCGAGCTCTACTCCAAGTAAGGGCTAGAAAATAGGTGCATCCATGCAGATTTCGGTAAATGAGTTCCTGACTCCCCGCCACATTGATGTGCAGGTAGTCAGTCCGACCCGCGCCAAGATCACGCTCGAGCCTCTCGAGCGTGGTTTCGGCCATACCCTGGGCAACGCGCTGCGCCGCATCCTGTTGTCCTCCATGCCTGGCTGTGCAGTAGTCGAGGCCGAGATCGATGGCGTACTCCACGAGTACTCCGCGATCGAAGGTGTTCAGGAAGACGTCATTGAAATCCTGTTGAACCTGAAAGGCCTGGCTATCAAACTGCACGGTCGTGACGAAGTTACGCTGACCTTGTCGAAAAAGGGTTCGGGGGTGGTTACCGCTGCCGATATTCAGCTGGATCACGATGTCGAGATCGTCAACCCCGATCACGTAATCGCGAACCTGGCGTCGAACGGCGCCCTGAACATGAAGCTCACTGTAGCTCGTGGTCGTGGTTACGAGCCGGCCGACTCCCGTCAAACCGACGAAGACGAAAGCCGTAGCATTGGCCGTCTGCAGTTGGACGCTTCGTTCAGCCCGGTGCGTCGTATCGCCTATGTGGTCGAGAACGCCCGTGTTGAGCAGCGTACCAACCTGGACAAACTGGTCATTGATCTGGAAACCAACGGCACCCTGGACCCTGAAGAGGCAATCCGCCGCGCTGCGACCATCCTGCAACAGCAGTTGGCCGCGTTCGTCGACCTCAAAGGTGACAGCGAGCCTGTCGTAGTCGAGCAGGAAGACGAGATCGATCCGATCCTGCTGCGTCCGGTTGACGACCTGGAACTGACTGTACGTTCGGCCAACTGCCTCAAGGCGGAGAACATCTACTACATCGGCGACCTGATTCAGCGTACCGAAGTAGAGCTGTTGAAGACTCCTAACCTGGGCAAGAAGTCCCTGACTGAAATCAAGGACGTTCTGGCCTCTCGTGGTCTGTCTCTCGGCATGCGCCTCGACAACTGGCCGCCTGCAAGTCTTAAGAAAGACGACAAGGCGACCGCCTGATCGTCGTAATCACCGAACGTAGTGTTTGGTAAGGAATGAATCATGCGTCATCGTAAAAGTGGACGTCACCTGAGCCGTACCAGCTCTCACCGCAAGGCTATGTTCCAGAACATGGCAGTGTCGTTGATCGAGCACGAGCTGATCAAAACCACCCTGCCGAAAGCCAAGGAACTGCGCCGCGTTGCCGAGCCGCTGATCACCCTGGCCAAGGAAGACAGCGTTGCTAACCGTCGTCTGGCCTTCGACCGTACCCGTTCGAAGTCCGCTGTTGGCAAACTGTTCAACGACCTGGGCAAGCGTTACGCCACCCGTCAGGGCGGCTACCTGCGCATCCTGAAGTGCGGTTTCCGCGCTGGCGACAACGCCCCTATGGCGTACGTCGAGCTGGTTGATCGTCCGGTCGGCGGTGCTGTAGAAGCTGCTGAGTAAGACGTTCTGTCTGCTACAAAAAACCGGGCCTAGTGCCCGGTTTTTTGTTGCTGATGGTATTGTTAATTTCTATTGATGTAAGTCAGTTAATGAATTTGTCCCTATAGCCTTGCTCGTCAATACTCTCTCCATAGCCGATTAGCCGGCGCTTCAAGACCGATAAGGAGAGCCCATGAGCAAGATTCTCACCACCGCCAGCGGTGCACCTGTAGCCGACAACCAGAACTCCCGCTCCGCCGGCCCACGCGGCCCGCTGCTGCTCGACGACTTCCACCTGATCGAGAAGCTCGCCCATTTCAACCGTGAGAACATCCCCGAGCGCCGGGTACACGCGAAGGGTTCGGGCGCCTATGGCACTTTTACCGTAACCCGCGACATCACCGGTTACACCAGCGCCAAACTGTTCGAGCAGGTTGGCAAGCAGACCGAGACATTTCTGCGCTTCTCTACCGTGGGTGGCGAACGTGGTTCTGCGGACACAGAGCGAGACCCTCGCGGATTTGCCGTTAAGTTCTACACCGAGGAAGGTAACTGGGACATCGTGGGTAACAACACGCCAGTGTTCTTCATTCGTGATCCGCTCAAGTTCCCGGACTTTATCCACACCCAGAAACGGCACCCGCAGTCCAACCTGAAAAACGCCCAGATGATGTGGGATTTCTGGTCGCACTCGCCCGAGGCGCTGCACCAAGTCACCATCCTGTTCTCTGATCGTGGCATTCCGGACGGCTACCGCCACATGCACGGCTTTGGCAGCCACACCTACAGCCTGATCAATGCCCAGGGTGAGCGCACTTGGGTCAAATGGCACTTCAAGACCCAGCAGGGCATCAAGAACCTTGCTCCGGCAGATGCCGCACGTTTGGCAGGTACTGACCCGGACTACGCCCAGCGCGACCTGTTCGAAGCCATTGAGCGAGGTGATTACCCACGCTGGACTGTCTGCATCCAGGTGATGAGCGAAGCCGAGGCCGCGAGCCGCGACGAGAACCCGTTCGACGTGACCAAAACCTGGTCACAAAAGGACTACCCGTTGATCGAAGTGGGCGTGCTTGAGCTTAACCGTAACCCGCTCAACTACTTCGCCGAAGTCGAGCAGGCTGCCTTCGGGCCAAGCAACATGGTGCCGGGGGTCGGCCTGTCGCCAGACCGCATGCTCCAGGGTCGCGTATTCGCCTACGCGGACGCACACCGCTACCGTGTGGGTACCAACCACCAACAGTTGCCGGTGAATGCGCCACGCTGCCCGGTCAACAGCTACCAGCGCGACGGCTCCATGGCCACTGGCAGCTATGGCAGTGCGCCGAACTACGAACCCAACAGCTACGCCGCGGCACCGAAGCAGTCGCCACGTCACGCAGAGCCCGCATTGGCCCTGAATGGTTCGGCCGACCGTTACGATCACCGCGAGGACGCTGACTACTACAGCCACGCCGGCGCGCTGTTCCGCCTGATGAGTGATGAGCAGAAGGCCCTGCTGATCAGCAACATCGCTGGAACCATGGCGGGTGTCAGCAAAGACGTCATCCAACGGCAGTTGCAGTACTTCTTCAAGGCCGACCCAGCCTACGGAGAAGGCATCGCCAAGGCCCTGGGCATCAATCTCGCCTAAGTCGAAGTGATAAGAAGAACCGCCCTCATTTGGGCGGTTTTTCAATGAATATCACTACTGTTTAACCGATTTTTTGCTTCTTATTGCGCGTTTTTCAGTGACCGCAGGCAAAAGCTGGTTCACACTATGTGCCATAGACGTTTTCATATGGAGAAGCAGGGCGATGCAAGGCCACCCGGACGTAATCAACTACCTTGTCACGTTGCTGAAGGGCGAATTGGCGGCACGCGACCAGTACTTCATTCATTCGCGCATGTACGAAGACTGGGGACTGACCAAGCTCTACGAGCGTATCAACCACGAGATGGAAGAAGAGACGCAGCACGCGGATGCCCTGATGCGTCGCATCCTGATGCTCGAAGGTACCCCTGACATGCGTGCAGACGACCTGGAAGTCGGCAGCACCGTGCCGGAAATGATCGAGGCCGACCTCAAGCTTGAGTACAAGGTGCGCGGTGCGCTGTGCAAAGGGATCGAGCTGTGCGAGCTGCACAAGGACTACATCAGCCGTGACATCCTGCGTGCGCAGCTGGCGGATACCGAAGAAGATCACACCTACTGGCTAGAGAAGCAGCAGGGCCTGATCAAGGCCATTGGCCTGGAGAACTACCTGCAGTCGCAGATGTAAGTTATCCACACACTCAAGAAAAAGCCCCTGGTACCAACGGTACCAGGGGCTTTTTCATTGCAGCGGCACTTAGGCCCGGTCCCGCTCTAGCAGCGGTTTCAGGTAATGCCCGGTATACGACTGCTTCATCTCGCTCAGCTCTTCCGGGGTACCGCAGGCAATGATCTGCCCACCTTTGGAACCACCTTCCGGTCCCAGGTCCACCAGCCAGTCAGCAGTCTTGATCACATCCAGGTTGTGCTCGATCACCACCACGGTATTGCCGTGATCGCGCAGGCGATGCAGCACGTCCAGCAACTGCTGAATATCGGCAAAGTGCAGGCCCGTGGTGGGCTCATCCAGGATATACAGGGTTTTGCCGGTATCGCGCTTGGACAACTCGCGAGACAGCTTCACGCGCTGCGCCTCGCCGCCAGACAAGGTGGTCGCCGACTGGCCCAGCTTGATGTACGACAGGCCCACATCCATCAGCGTTTGCAGCTTGCGCGCCAGCGCTGGCACCGCATCGAAGAACTCGCGGGCATCCTCGATGGTCATTTCCAGCACCTCGTGGATATTCTTGCCCTTGTACTTGATCTCCAGTGTTTCGCGGTTGTAGCGCTTGCTCTTGCACACGTCGCACGGCACGTAGATGTCTGGCAGGAAGTGCATCTCGACCTTGATCAGGCCATCGCCTTGGCAGGCCTCGCAACGGCCACCCTTGACGTTGAACGAGAAACGTCCCGGGCCATAGCCGCGTGAGCGCGACTCCGGTACCCCGGAGAACAGCTCGCGGATAGGGGTGAAAATACCGGTATACGTTGCCGGGTTCGAGCGCGGAGTGCGGCCGATCGGGCTCTGGTCGATATCCACCACCTTATCCAGGTGCTGCAGGCCATCCATGCTGCTGTGCGGTGCGGCTTCCAGGCTGCTTGCGCCATTGAGGGCCGTAGCGGCCAAAGGGAACAGGGTGTTGTTGATCAGCGTCGATTTGCCCGAGCCGGATACCCCCGTCACGCAGGTCAGCAGGCCGATGGGGACTTCGAGGTCGACGTTCTGCAGGTTGTTGCCACGCGCACCCTTGAGCTTAAGTTGCAGCTTCTTGTTGCGCGGCGTGCGCTTGGCTGGCACGACGATCTTCTTGCGCCCGGACAAGTACTTGCCGGTTAACGAATCAGGGTGGTCCATGACCTCCTGTGGCGAGCCCTCGGCGACGATCTGTCCACCATGCACGCCGGCCCCTGGGCCGATATCGACCACGTAGTCGGCCAAGCGAATGGCGTCCTCGTCGTGCTCCACCACGATAACCGTGTTGCCCAAATCACGCAGGTGGTTGAGGGTGGCCAGCAGGCGGTCGTTGTCGCGTTGATGAAGGCCGATGGACGGTTCATCGAGGATGTACATCACTCCGACCAGGCCGGCGCCAATCTGGCTGGCCAGGCGGATACGCTGCGCTTCACCACCGGACAGGGTGTCGGCGCTACGGTCGAGGGTGAGGTAGTCGAGGCCGACGTTGACCAGGAACTGCAAGCGCTCGCAGATTTCCTTGAGGATCTTGGCGGCAATCTCGCCACGGCGGCCTGTCAGGGTCAGCTCGCCGAAGTAGCTGCTGGCTTCACCGATCGGCAGGTTGGTGACCGCCGGCAGCGTTTTTTCGCCCACCCACACATGGCGTGCTTCGCGGCGCAGGCGGGTACCACGGCAATCCGGGCAGGGCTGGGTGCCGAGGAACTTGGCCAGTTCTTCACGCACGGTGGCCGATTCGGTCTCGCGGTAGCGGCGCTCCAGGTTCGGCACGATGCCTTCGAACGGGTGCGAGCGCTTGACGATATCGCCACGGTCGTTGAGGTACTTGAAGTCGACACTCTGCTTGCCACTGCCTTGCAGGATCACCTTCTGGTGTTCGGCCGACAGCTCGCCGAACGGCTCCTCCAGGCTGAACCCGTAATGCGCGGCCAGCGAACCGAGCATCTGGAAGTAGTACACATTGCGCCGGTCCCAGCCGCGGATTGCGCCTTCGGCCAGGGTAAGTTCGGCATTGACCAGGCGCTTGGTGTCGAAGAACTGCTTCACGCCCAGGCCATCGCATGTCGGGCACGCACCGGCAGGGTTGTTGAATGAGAAAAGCTTCGGCTCCAGTTCACTGATGGCATGGCCGCAGACCGGGCAGGCGAAGCGCGCGGAGAAGATCATCTCTTCGCCTGGCTCGTCGTCCATCGGTGCCACCAGGGCGATACCGTCGGCCAGCTTGAGCGCGGTCTCGAACGATTCGGCCAGGCGCTGTTGCAGGTCGGCGCGCACTTTGAAGCGGTCCACCACGACATCGATGCTGTGCTTTTTCTGCTTGTCGAGCTTGGGCAGTTCGTCCAGCTCGTAGAGCTTGCCGTTGACCCGGGCACGTACAAAGCCCTGGGCACGCAGTTCGTCGAACACCGCCAGGTGCTCACCTTTGCGCTCGCGCACCACCGGCGCCAGCAGCATCAGCTTGCTGCCTTCCGGGCGCTCCAGCACCAAGTCGACCATCTGGCTGATCGTTTGCGCCTCTAGCGGGATATCGTGGTCCGGGCAGCGTGGCGTACCCACGCGGGCATACAGTAGGCGCAGGTAGTCGTAGATTTCAGTGATGGTGCCGACCGTGGAGCGTGGGTTGTGCGAGGTCGACTTCTGCTCGATGGAAATGGCCGGCGACAGGCCTTCGATGGTGTCGACGTCAGGCTTTTCCATCATCGACAGGAACTGCCGGGCGTAGGCCGACAGCGATTCCACGTAGCGGCGCTGGCCTTCAGCGTAGAGGGTGTCGAACGCCAGGGACGACTTGCCGGAACCGGACAGGCCGGTGATCACGATCAGCTTGTCCCGGGGCAGGGTCAGGTCGATGTTCTTCAGGTTGTGGGTACGTGCCCCACGAATCAGGATCTTGTCCACTGCGGCCTCGCTTGGCGGGCATAAACAAGGAAGTATACGGCGCGCCAGTATGACGCGGCAAAGCGTCGCGTAGATGCCGTTACGCTGTCGGACTGATAGAATCGCCGCCGGTTCACACGAGGTTAATCCATGCACGACACCCACAACGAGCGCATGAGTGGCGGCGAAACCCGCGCCGCTGGCGGCCTTGCCCTGGTCTTTGCCTTTCGTATGCTGGGCATGTTCATGGTCTTGCCGGTACTGGCCACCTACGGCATGGACCTGGCCGGTGCCACCCCTGCGCTGATCGGCCTGGCCATTGGCGCCTATGGCCTGACCCAGGCGGTATTGCAGATCCCGTTCGGGATGATTTCCGACCGCATCGGCCGCCGGCCGGTGATTTACCTGGGGCTGGTGATTTTCGCCCTGGGCAGTGTGCTGGCGGCCCAGGCCGACTCCATCTGGGGTGTGATCGCCGGGCGTGTTTTGCAGGGCTCCGGTGCGATTTCTGCCGCCGTCATGGCGCTGCTGTCCGACCTCACCCGCGAGCAACACCGGACCAAGGCCATGGCCATGATCGGCATGAGTATCGGCCTGTCGTTTGCCGTCGCCATGGTCGTCGGCCCCTTGCTGACAAGTGCCTTTGGCTTGTCAGGATTGTTCCTGACCACGGCAGGGCTCGCCCTGGTAGGCATCTTGCTGATTGCCGTTGTCGTGCCCAACACGCATAGCATCCTGCAGCACCGCGAATCGGGCGTGGCGCGCCAGGCACTCGGCCCAACCCTGCGTCATCCGGACCTTCTGCGCCTGGACGTAAGCATCTTCGTCCTCCATGCCATTCTCATGGCCAGCTTCGTCGCGCTGCCGCTGGCCTTCGTCGAGCGCGGTGGGCTGCCCAAGGAGGAACACTGGTGGGTATACCTGACCGCATTGTTCATCTCATTTTTTGCAATGGTCCCGTTCATCATCTACGGCGAAAAAAAGCGCAAGATGAAACGCGTGTTGGCCGGCGCTGTCAGTGTCCTGCTGCTGACAGAGATATACTTCTGGGAGTGGGCTGACGGTTTGCGCGGACTGGTGATTGGCACCGTGGTATTCTTTACCGCATTCAACCTGCTGGAGGCATCGCTGCCTTCGCTGGTGAGCAAGGTGTCGCCTGCCGGTGGCAAGGGGACGGCGATGGGGGTGTATTCCACCAGCCAGTTCCTCGGTGCGGCGCTGGGCGGGATCCTTGGTGGCTGGTTGTTCCAGCACGGTGGGCTGGACACGGTGTTCCTCGGTTGCGCGGTGCTGTGTGCCATCTGGCTGGTCGTCGCCTTGCGCATGAACGAGCCGCCTTATGTGACCAGCCTGCGCATGCCGCTGACGCCTGAGGCAGTCCGGGAAGCCGGCCTGACAGAGCGCCTGATGGCCGTGCCGGGTGTGACCGACGCTGTGGTGGTGGCTGAAGAAGCCGCTATCTATATCAAACTGGATACGAAAATTTTGGACCGTGCGACCCTCGAGCGACTGGTGAACCCAGCCTCTTCGGCGTGCGAAGCCTAGGAGAACGTTATGGCCCGTGGGGTTAACAAAGTCATTCTGGTCGGCACCTGTGGCCAGGATCCCGAAGTCCGCTACCTGCCCAACGGTAACGCCGTGACCAACCTGAGCCTGGCTACCAGCGAGCAGTGGACCGACAAGCAGTCGGGCCAGAAGGTAGAGCGTACCGAGTGGCACCGTGTGTCGCTGTTCGGCAAGGTTGCCGAGATCGCCGGCGAGTACCTGCGCAAAGGTTCGCAGTGCTACATCGAAGGCAAACTGCAGACCCGTGAGTGGGAAAAAGACGGTATCAAGCGCTACACCACCGAGATCATCGTCGACATCAACGGCACCATGCAGCTGCTGGGCGGTCGTCCGCAGGGCCAGCAGGGCGGTGACCCGTACAACCAGGGTGGCGGCAACTACAACCAAGGTGGTCAGCAGCAACAGTACAACCAGGCCCCGCCGCGCCAGCAGGCCCAGCGCCCGCAACAGGCCCCTCAGCGCCCGGCGCCGCAGCAGCCAGCGCCACAGCCGGCGGCTGACTTTGACAGCTTTGATGACGATATTCCGTTCTGATCCAAGCCGTTAAGCAGCTGGCAAAAAACCAAAAACCCAAGGCAGATGTCTTGGGTTTTTTTATGAGCAAACAGTGGTAGTGCTGTGCGGGCTTTCCTCTAAAAAGAAAGCGGCGAGGATAGGGCGCCAGCTTCGCGATATTGCGGGAATCTCGGCAGCCCATTGAGTAGGAAAAATGCCTATAAGATATTGCCAATTTTATATGGTTATAGGAAACGCTGACCGTAAATGTCAGAGACTTCTGAAGTTTTAGTGGAGCGCACTTTTTTCTATTCTGATCGCTTAGTATTCACTTTTTAAAGGAGTGGATCATGCAAAGTGCTGAGAAGGAATGCCTGTTAGGTCAAATAAACCTGAAATCAGACGCGCGAAACTACGTTGTCTCCGGTTTTTCCGAGATGTATGCGGCTCATCTTGAGGGGCCTGCTGGGGACGCTGCGTTTTACGGTCGAGTACTAATAGGCATTGGTTTCGCAATTTCCGCACTGGGCCTTGGCATCTTCCTGTTTGGGCCTGAGGTTATTTATTATGACCGGTTTTCAGGCCCAACTCTGATTCAACACATACAAGCGAACTCCGGCCTCGTTGCAATGGCCGGCGGGTTGATAATGGCGTGGGGCGGGAAGCAGCGGGATGAAGGCATTGTTTATCGGGAGGATTTTCTCCTGTCCCATTACAAGTTTGTAACGGAAGATGGGCAAGATGTTAGCGGTCAGGTTTCTGTCCGATATCTGGAAGGAGATAATTTCAGTGTATTCATCGACTTGTAGTCGAGCGAGTATGTTCGGGCCTTGTTAGCGTCACATTCGACATTGATTCAAGTTATGCCTCTTACTTGACAGTCTGCCCTCAGATCTTTTGGCTGGTGCCGTTCTGCTGTACCTGTTTGGTTGACGGCTACAAATCGAGCCCTGTGAAACCGAGTGCCTGTTGGAGTGGTCTCGCGTCGCGAAACGGGCGCATCGTGCCCCAATGGCACGACTACACCAATACCAGTCCAGTTCAATAAAACAACCGCGGCTCCGGCGAGTCCAGCAAGCTGACCAGCTTGGTCAGGGCAAAGCCCAGTTCCTGGCGGCTGGGGGCCATCAGGGCGATGCGCACGCCGCAGCTGGCGTGGCTGCGCTCTGGCAGGAACTGGCTGCCACTAACTACCGTGACGCCGTTGTTACGCGCCAGGTTGGCGAATTCGTCGCTGGTCCACGGCTCGGGCAACTCCAGCCAGATGTGGAAGCTGTTGGGCTGGCTGCGGATCTTGTACTTGCCAAGGATCTCCTGGGCCATTTGCTGGCGCGCGGTAGCCTCTTCCTGTTGTTCTCGCACCAACTGGTCGGCCATGCCGCTGTTGATCAGGTTGCTGGCCAGTTGTGCCATCAACGGCGATGGCATCCAGACGCTGCTGCGTACCATCGACGATAGCCGCGAGAGGGTTTGCGGTGGTGCGTACAGGTAACCGATACGCAGCGCCGGCAGCACACTTTTGGACAGGCTGGTGAGATACACCGAACGTTCTGGCGCATACGCTGCCAGTGGCTGGTAATCCGGGGCGGGTTCAAGGAAGCCGTAGATATCGTCATCGACGATGAACAGGTCGAACTCGCGGGCGATCTCTGCGATGGCCTGGCGCCGTGCGTGGGGCATGATCGAGTTGGTGGGGTTCTGGTGGGTGGTGACACACACCAACAGGGAAGGGCGGTGCTCCAGGCAGGCCGCGCGCAATGCATCAGGAATAATGCCGTGCTCGTCCATGGCCACACCATGCAGACGGCGGCCCATGCTGTGGGCGAGGGAGATGATGCCCGGGTAGCACAGCGACTCGCACAGCACCACATCGTCGTTCTTCGACAGGCTGCTGATGGCCACCAGCAGCCCATGCTGCGCGCCAGAGGTCAGTACAACCTGTTGCCAGCGTGCATCTGGCAGCCAGCGCTGAATCCAGGCCGCACCGGCTTGCTTGTGTGAGGTGTGGCCCCCCTCGGTCACGTAATCGAGTACTTGCCCCAAGTCCGAAGAAGCGGCCAGTTCGACGATGGCCGTGCCTAGCCACTCGCTCATGTGAGCGTCGTTGGGTTTGATGATCGAGAGATCGATCTGGCTGCTTTCGCCGGCAAGGGGGGCGGGCGCCGACGGGATAGGCAATGGCTGTCGCTGCTGTTTCACAAATGTGCCACGCCCGACTTCGCCAACCACCAGGCCACGCTTGGCTGCCTCATCGTAGGCCCTGCCGACAGTGCCGGGCGTCACATTCAGTGCCTCGGCAAGGTCCTTGAGGGTGGGTAAGCGATCACCTGCTGCAAGCCGACCACTTTCGATGTCCTGTTCAAGGGCATTAGCGATCATCAGGTAAACCGGCTGGGTTTGATCGCCGTAATGAGGGACCCACATGGAAAACGCACCAGATTCTGCAAGAGCGCGCAGCCTAGCATGAAAGCTCAGATGCAGGTAATGATGGTAATCGTGAGAATTGAGTCGAATAAATTGATGATTGCGCCGATTCAATTTTCGTAATTACAATCATCGCATCAATCAGGGCAGGCTCACTCACGTCGGCCTTGGCAAAACACGCCATTGGATGGGCTTTGCTATGGAAATTCTGGGTGCTTACTGGGCGGAACACTGGTTGCTGGCAATCCTCATGCTCGGCGCGATCGCCTTCGTTGCAGGCTTCGTCGACAGTATTGCCGGTGGTGGCGGTCTGTTTCTGGTACCGGGCTTTTTGCTGGTTGGCATGCCGCCGCAGGTGGCACTGGGCCAGGAAAAACTGGTCAGTACCCTTGGCACACTGGCAGCCATTCGCAACTTCCTGGCCAACAGCAAGATGGTCTGGCAGGTGGCGTTGGTCGGGGTGCCGTTCTCACTGCTGGGTGCTTACCTGGGGGCGCACTTGATCGTGTCGATCTCGCAAGAGACTGTAGGCAAGATCATCCTGGCGCTGATCCCGTTCGGGATCCTCATCTTCCTCACCCCCAAGGACCGCCCGGTAGCGGAGCGAGAGCTGTCTTCTCGCATGCTCTACACCGTGGTTCCGTTGACCTGCTTGGCCATCGGCTTCTATGACGGCTTCTTCGGCCCCGGCACAGGCAGCATGTTCATCATCGCCTTCCATTACCTGCTGCGCATGGACCTGGTCTCCAGTTCGGCCAACTCCAAAACCTTCAACTTCGCTTCCAACATCGGCGCCTTGGTCGCCTTCGTCATCGCCGGGAAGGTCGTCTACCTGCTGGCATTGCCGCTGGTGGCCTGCAACATCCTGGGTAACCACCTGGGCAGTGCCCTGGCGCTGCGCAAAGGCAACGAAGTGGTACGCAAGGCGCTGGTGTTCTCGATGCTTTGCCTGTTCACCAGCCTGGGCGTGAAGTACCTGGCCTGACCTACTGATAGGAGAAAACTGATGAAAACCGCATTCGTAACTGGCGCCTCCTCGGGTTTTGGCCGTGCCATCTGCTGCACGCTGATCGGCAAAGGATACCGCGTGATCGGTGGAGCCCGGCGCATGGACAAACTGAAAGCGCTGGAGGCCGAGTTGGGCGTCAATTTCATTCCGCTGGCGCTGGATGTCACCGACCCGGTGTCGCTGGAGGCGGCGATCGAGCACATTCGGGATGCATCGCTGCAGATCGACCTGCTGGTCAACAACGCCGGGCTGGCGTTGGGCGTGGACCGAGCCCAGGCCAGCAGCGCCGAAAACTGGCAGCGGATGATCGACACCAACATCACCGGCCTGGCCATGGTTACCCACAAGATTCTGCCGCAAATGGTGGAAGCCGACAGCGGCATGATCATCAACATTGGCTCTATCGCCGGCACTTACCCCTACCCGGGCGGCAATGTGTATGGCGCCAGCAAGGCCTTCGTCCGACAGTTCAGCCTCAACTTGCGTGCCGACCTGGCGGGCACCCGAGTACGGGTGAGCAACATCGAGCCGGGGCTGTGCTCGGGCACTGACTTCTCGGTGGTACGTCTGAATGGCGACCTGGATGCGGTGCAGGCGTTGTATCGGGATGTCGAGGCCATCCTGCCGGAGGATATCGCGGCTACGGTAGCCTGGATTGCCGAGCAGCCGGCGCACGTGAACATCAATACCGTCGAGATCATGCCGGTGGCGCAGAGCAGCGCGGCCCTGAATGTGGTGCGCAACCTGCCGCGTGCCTGACCCGGACCTTAACACTGACCCATGTCATCGCACCTTCCGGATTCTTGACTAGTCTTAACTGTTGGCGGCCATCAATTGGCCGCCACCGTGACTACCAAGAGGCGCCGGCCATGTTCCGTGCGTCCACCACCTGATCAGGAGTGCACGATGGACCTGAACCGTCGGCAGTTCTTCAAGGTCGCCGCCGTCGGCCTTGGAGGCTCGAGCCTTGCGGCGTTGGGCATGGCCCCGACACCCGCATTCGCCGAGCAGGTGCGTCACTTCAAGCTGGCGCATACCAAGGAAACCCGTAACACCTGCCCTTACTGCTCGGTCGGCTGCGGCCTGATCATGTACAGCCAGGGCGATGCGGGCAAGAACGTCAAACAGAACATCATCCATATCGAAGGTGACGCCGACCACCCGGTCAACCGCGGCACCCTCTGCCCGAAAGGCGCTGGCCTGCTGGACTTCATCCACAGCCCGAGCCGCCTGCAGTACCCCGAGGTACGCAAGCCGGGCAGCAAGGAGTGGGTGCGGGTCAGCTGGGACGAGGCGCTCGATCGCGTCGCCGACCTGATGAAGCAGGACCGCGACGCCAACTTCATCGAAAAGAACGCCCAGGGGCAAACCGTAAACCGCTGGCTCACCACCGGTTTTCTGGCTGCCTCCGCCGCCTCCAGCGAGGCAGGCTACCTGACCCACAAGGTCGTCCGCGCAACAGGCATGCTGGGGTTCGATAACCAGGCACGTGTCTGACATGGCCCGACGGTGGCAAGTCTTGCCCCGACGTACGGCCGTGGCGCCATGACCAACCACTGGTCCGATATCGCCAACGCGAATCTGGTCCTGGTGATGGGTGGCAACGCAGCAGAAGCGCATCCGTGCGGCTTCAAATGGGTGACCGAGGCCAAGGCGCACAACAAGGCGCGGCTGATCGTGGTCGATCCGCGTTTTACCCGTACCGCTTCGGTGGCGGACTACTACGCGCCGATCCGTACCGGTACCGATATCGCTTTCATGGGCGGGCTGATCAACTACCTGCTGAGCAATGACAAGATCCAGCACGAGTACGTGCGTAACTACACCGATGTGTCGTTCATCGTCAAAGAGACCTATGGCTTCGAGGACGGGCTGTTCAGCGGCTACGACGAGGCCAAGCGTGTGTATGCCGACAAATCCGGCTGGGGTTACGAGCTGGGTGAGGACGGTTATGCGAAGGTCGATCCGACCCTGCAGCACCCGCGCTGCGTGTTCCAGCTGATGAAACAGCATTACAGCCGCTACACCCCGGAACTGGCGAGCATGACCTGTGGCATGCCGCAGGACGCCATGTTGAAGATCTGGGAAGAGATCGCCACCTGCTCGGCACCGGGCAAGACCATGACGATTCTCTACGCGCTTGGCTGGACGCAGCACTCGATCGGTGCGCAGATCATCCGCAGTGCGGCCATGGTCCAGCTGCTGCTGGGCAACGTCGGCATGCCCGGTGGTGGGGTCAACGCCTTGCGCGGGCACTCCAATATCCAGGGTCTGACCGACCTGGGCCTGCTGTCCAACTCGTTGCCGGGCTACCTGACCCTGGCCGGTGATGCCGAGCAGGACTATGCCGCCTATATCGACAAGCGCGCCTCCAAGCCACTGCGTCCTGGCCAACTGTCGTACTGGCAGAACTACGGCAAGTTCCATGTCAGCCTGATGAAGGCCTGGTACGGCGCCAATGCCACGGCGGAGAACAACTGGGGCTACGACTGGCTGCCCAAGCTCGATGTGCCGGCCTACGACGTGCTGCGCATGTTCGAGATGATGGGCCAGGGCAAGGTAAACGGCTACATGTGCCAAGGTTTCAACCCGATTGCCGCGCTGCCGGACAAGAACCGTGTCACTGCCGCCCTGAGCAAACTCAAGTGGCTGGTGATCATGGACCCGCTAGCCACCGAGACCTCGGAGTTCTGGCGCAACGCCGGGCCGTTCAACGATGTCGACACGGCCAACATCCAGACCGAAGTGATCCGCCTGCCCACTACCTGCTTTGCCGAGGAAGACGGCTCGCTGGTCAACAGCAGCCGCTGGCTGCAGTGGCACTGGAAGGGCGCCGACGGCCCGGGCGAGACCCGCACCGACGTTCACATCATGAGCGAGTTGTTCCTGCGCCTGCGCCGACGCTACCAGGCCGAAGGTGGCGCCTATCCTGACGCGCTGATGAACATCAACTGGCCATACAAGGTCCCTGAAGAGCCATCCCCGGAGGAGCTGGCCAAGGAAATGAACGGCTGGGCGGTGACGGACGTCACCGATCCGACTGGCGCAGTGCTCAAGGCCGGCCAGCAACTGGCGGGCTTTGGCCAGCTCAAGGACGACGGCAGCACTGCGTCCGGTTGCTGGATCTTCTCCGGCAGCTGGACCGAGCAGGGTAACCAGATGGCTCGCCGTGACAACAGCGACCCGTACGGCATGCACCAAGTGCAGAACTGGGCCTGGGCCTGGCCGGCCAACCGCCGCATCCTCTACAACCGTGCCTCCAGCGACCCGCAAGGCAAGCCGTGGGACCCGGAGAAGAAGCGCTTGGTATGGTGGAACGGCAAGGCCTGGACCGGTACCGATGTGCCGGACTTCAAGGCCGACTCGCCGCCCGAGGCCGGGATGAACCCGTTCATCATGAACCCCGAAGGCGTGGCCCGCTTTTTTGCCATCGACAAGATGGCAGAGGGGCCGTTCCCCGAGCACTACGAGCCGTTCGAAACGCCGATCGGTATCAACCCGCTGCACCCGCAGAACAAGAAGGTGGTCAGCAACCCGGCTGGCCGCATCTTCGACTCGGTGTGGGACACGCTCGGCACGCATGACGAGTTCCCCTACGCGGCGACCACCTATCGGCTGACCGAGCACTTCCACTTCTGGAGCAAGCATTGCCGGCTCAACGCCATCGCCCAGCCCGAGCAGTTCGTCGAAATCGGCGAGGTGCTGGCCAACGAGAAAGGCATCAAGGCCGGCGACCGGGTGCGGGTGTCGAGCAAGCGCGGGCATATCGATGCGGTGGCGGTGGTGACCAAGCGGATTCGCCCACTCCAGGTCAACAACCAGACCGTGCACCAGATCGGCATTCCGTTGCACTGGGGTTTCACCGGCGCTACCCGGCATGGCTACCTGACCAACACCCTGGTGCCATTCCTCGGTGACGGCAACACCCAGACGCCAGAGTCCAAGTCGTTCCTCGTCAAAGTGGAGAAACTCTGATGGCCAGCCAAGACATCATCGCCCGCTCGGCCACCACCACCGTACCGCCTTCGGTACGCCAGCAGCAGGAAGTCGCCAAGCTGATCGACACCACCAAGTGCATCGGCTGCAAGGCCTGCCAGGTGGCGTGCTCGGAATGGAACGAACTGCGTGACGAGGTCGGCCACAACCACGGCACCTACGACAACCCCCAGGACCTCACCGCCGAAACCTGGACCCTGATGCGCTTCACCGAGCACGAGCGCGATGACGGCAACCTGGAGTGGCTGATCCGCAAGGATGGCTGCATGCACTGTGCCGAACCGGGTTGCCTGAAGGCTTGCCCGAGCCCGGGGGCGATCATCAAGCACGCCAACGGCATCGTCGACTTCAACCAGGACCACTGCATCGGCTGCGGGTACTGCATCACCGGCTGCCCGTTCAACATCCCGCGTATCTCGCAGAAGGACCACAAGGCGTACAAGTGCACCCTGTGTTCCGACCGCGTGACCGTGGGCCTGGAGCCCGCCTGCGTGAAAACCTGCCCGACCGGGGCGATCGTGTTCGGCAGCAAGGACGAGATGAAAGTGCATGCCGCCGAGCGCATTGTCGACCTGAAGTCGCGGGGCTACGACAAGGCCGGGTTGTACGACCCGGATGGCGTCGGCGGCACCCATGTGATGTATGTGCTGCACCATGCCGACACGCCGAAGCTCTACGCCGGCCTGCCGGACCAGCCGGTGATCAGCCCGTTGGTGGGGTTGTGGAAGGGCTTCACCAAGCCGCTGGCGCTGCTGGCCATGGGCGCGGCGGTATTGGCCGGGTTCTTCCATTATGTGCGGGTTGGCCCCCAGCGGGTCGAAGAGGAGGAGCACCCCACGCCGGCGGATGACAACGTGCATCAGGTGGATCCTGCGGTCCATGTCTACGACCCGACCAAGCCCGGTGGGCAAGGGGAGCAGCGGCCATGAACGACAACAAACCCATCCTGCGCTACAACGCCAATGAGCGGACAAACCACTGGATTGTGGCAATCCTGTTCATCCTGGCGGGGCTGTCGGGGCTGGCGCTGTTTCATCCGGCGCTGTTCTGGCTCAGCCACCTGTTTGGCGGCGGGCCGTGGACACGCATCCTGCACCCCTTCATCGGGGTGGCGATGTTCGCGTTCTTCCTCGGCCTGGTGTTCCGTTTCTGGCGCGCCAACTTCATCACCGCCAACGACCGCCTGTGGCTACGTCGCATCGATCGGGTGATGGTCAATCGAGAGGATGGCGTGCCGCCCATCGGCAAGTACAACGCCGGACAGAAGCTGCTGTTCTGGACCTTGCTGGCGTGCATGCTGGTGCTGCTGGTGAGTGGGGTGGTGATCTGGCGAGCGTACTTCAGCCACTGGTTCGGCATCGATACCATTCGCTTGTCTGCGCTGCTGCACGCGCTGGCGGCGTTCGTGCTGATCCTCAGCATCATCGTGCACATCTATGCCGGCATCTGGATCAAGGGCTCGATCGGCGCCATGCTGCATGGCTGGGTCAGCCGCGCCTGGGCACGCAAGCACCATGAGTTGTGGTACCGCGAAGTGACCGGCGACAAGACGCCGGGCAATCACGGACGAAAAGAAGGATGAATGCTTGAGCACGATACTCGAACCCGGGCAGATCGAAGCGTCGGCGGTGATGCCGCCGTTTCTGCACCTGCCGCCCGCCAACCTGTTTGACGTGCGCGCTGCACGTCTGGATCAGCTGGCCGAGGGCAACGCACTTGGCGACTACCTGAGGCTGGTGGCGCGGTTGTGCCGTGTCCAGCAGCAGCTTGTGGATAACCCGCCCGCTGGCGTGCCGGTGGCCGAGGAACGTCAGCGCCTGTGCATAAGTCATGGTTTACCGCCGCTGGCGGCGGACAGCCTGGTGCGCGAAGGGCCTTGGCTGGTTTGGTTACAGGCCCTCCTTGAGCACTTCAACGGTGAAAACAGTGGCCCGCTGGGTGAGGCCTTGCAGGTGCTGCGTGGCAGTGATGAAAACCAGCGCAAAGGCTGGGGCATCGCTTTGCTGGCAGGGCAGTATGACGCGGTGCCAGCGGCATTGGTGCCGTTCCTCGGGGCTGCGTTGCAGGCGGCCTGGTCCAGCTGGCTGCTGGCGTTGCCAACGCCGGAGCTGAAACCTGCTGGCAGCCTGGCCCAGTGCCCGGCCTGCGGTTCGCCGGCAATGGCCGGGGTGGTGCGCAACCGTGGCAAGCACAATGGCCTGCGTTACCTGGCCTGCTCGTTGTGTGCCTGTGAATGGCATGTGGTGCGGGTGAAGTGCGTGTATTGCGAGTCGAGCAAGGACTTGCGCTATACCAGCCTTGAGGATGATCGCCATGCGCCGGGCAAGGCGCCATTGCGTGCCGAGTGCTGCCCGGGGTGCGAAAGCTACCTGAAGCAGAACTATCTGGAGAACGATGCGGCGGCCGAGCCTTTGGCCGACGACCTGGCCAGCCTGGCGCTGGATATGCGCCTGGACGAAGAGGGCTTTCATCGCCTGGCGCCCAACCTGATGCTTGCGCCCGGTTAGTGGGTGAGTGTCTACACTGAAAGACCGAGTTGCCTTCTTCGCGGGCAAGCCCGCTCCCACAAGGACTGCGCAAGCCTCAAATACAGCGCGGACACTGTGGGAGAGGGCGTGCCCGCGAAGAGGCCAGTACAGACACCGGATAACCCAAGGTAGTACCGCATGTCTTCAAGCCTAGCCAGCGACACCCCACGCCTCCCATCCATCGACACCCTTCTGCGCCACCCGGCCTGCCTCCCGCTGATCGACCGTCACGGCCGCGATGCAGTGTTGGCTACCTTGCGCCAACTGCTCGACGACCTGCGTGACCCTGCCCGCAACGGTGAGCTCAGCGCCGCCGAACTGGCCGCCGAAGTGCTGCTGGGCCGTACCGGTGAACGCCTTGCCGCGCAACAGCGCAGCCAGGTCCGCCGTGTGTTCAACCTCACTGGCACCGTGCTGCACACCAACCTCGGCCGCGCCCTGCTGCCCGAAGAAGCCATCGAGGCCATGCAGACTGCCGCCCGCTATCCGCTCAACCTGGAGTTCGACCTGGCCACCGGCAAACGTGGCGACCGCGATGACCTGATCGAAGGCCTGATCCGCGAACTGACCGGCGCCGAAGCCGTCACCGTAGTCAACAACAACGCCGCTGCCGTGCTGCTGGCGCTCAATAGCCTGGGCGCACGCAAGGAGGGCATCATCTCGCGTGGTGAGCTGATCGAGATCGGCGGTGCCTTCCGCATTCCCGACATCATGGCCCGGGCCGGCGTGAAGCTGCACGAAATCGGTACCACCAACCGCACCCACGCCCGCGACTATGAGGCCGCCATCGGCCCGCGCACGGGCCTGCTGATGCGCGTGCATTGCAGCAACTACAGCATTCAGGGCTTCACCACACAGGTGCCCACTGCCGAGCTGGCGCGGATCGCCCGCCAACATGAACTGCCGCTACTCGAAGACCTCGGCAGCGGCAGCCTGCTCGACCTTACCCGCTGGGGCTTGCCCGCCGAACCTACGGTGCGTCAGGCCCTGGCTGATGGCGCCGATATCGTCACCTTCAGCGGCGACAAACTGCTGGGCGGGCCTCAGGCAGGGGTCATCGTTGGCCGCAAGGACCTGATCGCCAGGATCAAGAAAAACCCGCTCAAGCGAGCCTTGCGCGTCGACAAGATCACCCTCGCAGCCCTTGAAGCGGTGCTGGCACTGTACCGCAACCCCGACCGCCTGGCCGAACGCCTGCCCAGCCTGCGCCTGCTGACCCGCAGCCAGGCCGAGATCCAGGCTCAGGCCGAGCGCCTGTCGCCTGAACTCAAGGCGCGCCTCGGCGAGCAATGGGCCGTCAGCGTCGAACCTGCCCTGGGCATGATTGGCAGTGGCAGCCAGCCGGTGGCGCGCCTGCCCAGTGCCGCGCTGTGCCTGCGCCCGCAAGTGTCGAAGAAGCTGCGCGGGCGCAGCTTGCATGTACTGGAGCGGGCCCTGCGTGATCTGCCTGTGCCGGTGCTGGGCCGCATCGATGACGATGCCCTGTGGCTGGACCTGCGCCAACTGGATGACGAAGCCCAGTGGCTGGCCCAGTTGCCCGCCCTGCAACTGGGGGCTGTGCAGTGATCGTTGGTACCGCCGGGCACATCGACCACGGCAAGACCGCACTGCTGCAAGCGCTGACTGGCCAGGCCGGCGACCAGCGGCAGGAAGAGCGCGCCCGCGGCATGACCATCGACCTTGGCTACCGCTATGCGGCACTGAGCGAAGGCGCGCCGCTGACGGGCTTCATCGATGTGCCGGGCCACGAGCGATTTATCCACAACATGCTGGCCGGTGCCCATGGCATCGACCTGGTGCTATTGGTGGTGGCTGCTGACGACGGGGTCATGCCGCAGACGCGCGAGCACCTGGCGATCATCGAGCTGCTGGGCATTCCCCAGGCCCTGGTGGCGATCAGCAAATGCGACCGGGTCGAGCCGGCCCGGCTGGCCGATGTGCAGGCGCAAGTCAGTGAACTGCTGGCGCCAGGGCCGTATGCCGGTGCGCGGCAGTTCCCATTGTCGAGCATCAGCGGGGAAGGCGTGGACGCGCTGCGTCAAGCCCTGCTGGAGGCTGAGGCCAATGTACGGGCACGCGCTGTGCGCGGTGGTTTTCGTCTGGCCGTCGACCGCGCTTTCGCGGTTAGCGGCGCTGGCGTCGTGGTCACCGGCACGGCGCTGGCCGGGCGGGTCAGTGCCGGCGATACCTTGTTGCTGGGCAAGGCCGGCAAAGCGGTGCGCGTGCGTGGCCTGCATGCACAGAACAAGGCCTCGTTGGTGGCAGAAGCGGGCCAGCGGGTGGCGCTGAACATCGCTGCCGAGCGACTGGCATTGGAGCAGGTACACCGGGGTGACTGGCTGGTGCCTGAGTGGCTGCATGCGCCTGGCGTACGGGTGGATATCGAGCTGAGCCTGTTACCGGGAGAGACACGTACGTTCGAACATTTCAGCGCGGTGCACGTACACCTGGGGACTCAGGATGTGACGGCCCGGGTCGCCTTGCTTGAAGGTGAAAGCCTGGCGGCCGGCCAGCGCATGTTTGCCCAGTTGTTGCTCAATGCGCCGCTGCAGGCGGTGCATGGCGACCGTTTGGTGCTGCGCGACCAGCGTGCCCAGCGCACCTTGGGCGGTGGCAAGGTGCTGGACCCGTTCGCGCCAAGCCGCCAACGCCGCAGCGATGAGCGCCTGCGCCAGTTGCAGGTGCTGCGCGATACCGAAGAACTGGAGCAGGCGCTGCCGGCGCTGCTTGCCAGTGCACCGGGCGGTATCGACCCCCAGCGGCTTGAGCGGCAGTTCAATCGCCTGCGAGAAACCTGGCAGTTGCCGGAAGAAGTTTTGGTGGTGGCCACGCGGCAGGGCCAACTGCTGTTCGCCACTGCCAAGTGGCACGTGCTGAAGCAGCAGGTGATGGAGCAGTTGGCACGGTTCCACGAACAAGAGCCCGACCAGCTCGGCCCGGACCGTGATCGCCTGCGCCGTTTTGCAGCCCTGCCCCTGGAGCGACCGGCCTTCGTCAGCCTGCTGGATGAGTTGCTTGAAGACGGCAGCATCGCCAGCAGCGGGCCTTGGCTGCATTTGCCCGATCATAAGGTGCAATTGAGCGAAGCCGACAGTGAGTTGTGGGCGCGCCTGGAGCCGAGGTTGCTGGCGGGGCAATACGACCCGCCCTGGGTCAGGACGCTGGCAAGTGAAGAGAACTGCGCCGAAGCTGATGTGCGCCTGTTGTTGCGCAAGCTTGCACGGCTGGGCCTGGTGCACCAGGTGGTGCGTGACCTGTTCTACCCTGAGGTGACGCTACAGCGCATGGCAGCGCTGCTGCTGGGGCAGGCCAGTGAGACGCCGATAGTGCAGGTTGCCGCGTTTCGCGATATGTTGGGTATCGGTCGCAAGCGCAGTGTGCAGATTCTCGAGTACTTCGACCGCATCGGCCTGACCCGGAGGGTGGCCGACCAGCGTCACATCCGCGCCGACAGCGCCCTGGCCCAGCAGCAGACCAGGCACTGAGTTCAAGGAAGGCAATCGCGCCCGGTGGCGCGGCCGGGCTTCAAACCCGGTTGGGGACGGCAGCCGTTCCCGGGCAGGTTCGACTCCCGCTGCCTTCCGCCATTTTCTTTCGCCTGTTCAGGCCCGTTCCCCGCACAGGTCCAGAGCAAACCACTGCTCTGCAGCATCCACATCCAAACCCGCCCCCAACAGCGCAACCATCTTGCCCAGCGCTGCCTCACGGGTCATGCCGCCACCACTGACCAATCCGGCACCGCGCAAGCGGTTGCCCGCCGCATAGGTGTCGAACACCACCGAACCTTCAGGACACTGGCTGATAGCCGCCAGCATCACACCGCGCTGGCGCGCCGCGCTCAGTACATTCAGCAATGCCTGGTCATCCGATGGGCCGGTACCGCTGCCGTAGCATTCCAGTAGCAACCCCTGCACACCACTGTCGATCAAGCCTTGCAAGTGCCCGGCCTGCAGCCCCGGGAACACCGGCACGACCGCCAGGTTGACCGGCTTGCGCGGCTGCTTGTAGCCCAGCTCGGCAGGGATCATGTCGGCATGCTCACCATCACGATGGCGCGGCAGCGCCGCAAAGGCATCGAACGCCTCGCTGCGCAGCTTCGAGGCCCGGCAGCCATGCAGCAATTGGCCATGGAAGTAGAGCCGCACGCCATCTTCCAGGCCATGTTCGAACTGGCGCAGCGCACCACACAGGTTGGCCCACGCATCGCTGTCAGCGGCACCCGCCGGCAGCATCGAGCCGGTCAGCAGTACCGGAACCGGCAGCCCCAGCAGCAGGAACGACAATGCCGCAGCGCTGTACGCCATGCTGTCGGTGCCGTGCAGCACCAGCACGCCGTCATGGCCCGCCACATCTACCGCATCGACAATGGCATCGCGCATCGCCAGCCAGTTGTTCTGTTGCATGTTGGCGCTGTCGAGCAGCGGGTTCAGTTCCTGCAGGGTCCATTGCAGCTGGGGCGCATCGGCCATGTGCGCGAAGTGCTCGCGCATCCGTGCTTCAAAACCGCCGGCTGGCGCCAGGCCTTCCGGGGTTTCGAGCATACCGATGGTGCCACCGGTATAGAGAACGAGAAGATTCTTTACGGCACGCATGGAGAACATCCGTAGCGGTGAGCGGAGAAAGAAAAGCCGCCCGCAGAAGGGGCGGCTGGGCAGGGCAGGGTATCAGCGCTGAGGCTGCGCTTGGCCGACTGTTTTGTCAGTGGCTGTTTCCGCCTGCGGATTGGCAGGCCAGGCATTGCGGTCCAGGTCCAGGTCGGCGAACTTGGTCGAATCGAACACCGGCTGCTGGATACCCGCCTTGCGCTGCTCGTCATAGTCGCGCATCACACGCAGGCCGACTTTGAACAGCAGGGCCAGGGCCACCAGGTTGACGAAGGCCAGGCAGGTCATGGTGATGTCGGCGAAGGCGAACACGGTCGACAGGTCTTGCATCGAGCCCCAGACCACCAGTGCCAGCACCAGGCCACGGAACACCATCAGTACCACGCGGTTACGGGTGAGGAACTGCAGGCTGTTCTCGCCCAGGTAGTAGTTGTAGAGGATGCAGGTGAACACGAACAGCGACAGTGCCACGCTGACGAACACACGGCCCCAGTCACCGACCACGGCGGCCAGCGAGTTCTGGGTCAGGACAATGCCGTCACCCTCGAAGCCCGGGGTATAGAAGCCCGACAGCAGGATCAGCAGCGCGGTGCAGGTGCAGATCACGAAGGTGTCGAGGAACACGCTGAAGGCCTGGACCACGCCCTGGGCGCCCGGGTGTTTCACCGCAGCCACGGCAGCGACGTTTGGCGCACTGCCAAGGCCCGCTTCGTTGGCGAACACGCCACGCTTCACGCCCATGACGATGGCGCTGCCGAGCAGGCCGCCGAAGGCTGGGTCGAGGCCGAAGGCGCTCTTGAAGATGGTTTCCAGCATGGCTGGCACGTGTTCGATCTGGGTGCCGATCACGTACAGGGTCACCCCGATGTAGGCCAGGGTCTTGACCGGTACCAGCAGGTCCGACACCGCAGCGATGCGCTTGATGCCGCCGATGAAGGTGATTGCCAGCAGCACGGCCAGGACAATACCGGTTTGGCTCGGGGCAAAGTTGAAGGCGTTCTGCAGCGAGTGGGTCACGGTGTACGACTGCAGGCCGATGAAGGCGAAGCCGTAGGTGACCAGCAGCAGGATCGAGAACACGATGGCCATGCCTTTGCGGTTCAGGCCATGCTGGATGTAGTAGGCCGGGCCGCCACGGTACAGGCCGTCACCATCGGCGCGCTTGTACACCTGGGCCAGGGTACATTCGAAGAAGCTGCTGGACATGCCCACCAATGCGGTGACCCACATCCAGAACACGGCACCTGGGCCACCCAGGGTCACGGCAATACCGACACCGGCAATGTTACCTGCGCCAACGCGGCCGGCGAGGCTCAGCATCAGGGCCTGGAAGGAGCTCAGCTGGCCTGCCTGGCCACGCAGCGATTCCTTGAACACGGCGAACATGTGGCCGAAATGGCGGAACTGAACGAATCGGGAGCGGATGGTGAAGTAGCTACCCAGCCCTACGATCAGCACGATGAGGAGTTTCCCCGAGAGGAAATCGTTGAGTACTTCGAGCATTGGAGAATGACCTCGATTCTTATTCTTCGTGTGGAAAGACCAGCGGACGGCAGGCGCACCGCTATTCGTTGGGGCGCATGGTTGGCCATGACAAGAGTGGTTACAATTTCGCGGGTTGGTCTCAGTTGGCGCGACTTGATGCTACAATGGCGTCATTCGCGTCACCTGGGTCCCGCACATGAGCGATCATTTCGCTACCAACCTCAAGCTGGCTTGCAGCCACTACCGCTCTATTTCCGAAGTTTGCCGACAGCTGTCGATCAACCGGGCACAGTTCAACAAGTACCTGAGCGGGCAGAGCCGTCCGACGGCTTACAACCTCAAGCGCATCGGTGACTTCTTCGGCGTCGAGGATTACGAACTGAATTTGCCGGCCGAGCAGTTCGCCAGGCTCATCGGCGCACGGGTGTCGACGCTGGCCGACCAGCCCAGCGACCCGATCAGCGAACTGTTCCGTCCGCTGCACGACCACGCCGGCAACCTGTCGCGTTATTGCGGTTACTACTTCGAGTATTCCAACTGCATGTCGGTGCCGGGCACCATCCTGGTGTCGCTGGTGCACCTGTGGGAGGAGCGCGGCCGCTTCCTGTTCGAGCGCCAGGAACGCCAGGAACGCTCCAGCACCACCGACCAGCACGCCGAGGTACGCTGCCGCTACCTGGGTGCTGCGTTCCAGTTGCAGGACCGGCTGTTCCTGATCGACTACGAGTCGCTCACGTACAACGAAATGAGCCAGACCATCCTCATCCCCAGCTTCAAAAGCCGCATCACCCGCCTGAATGGCCTGAAGGCTGGAGTGTCCAGCGGCGACCGACGCAACCCGGCCTGTACCCGGGTGGTGTGGGAGTATCTGGGGGAAGAGATCAATCGCATCAATGCCTATCGGCAGGTAAAACTGTACCGGCCGGATGATCCACGTATAGATGACGATGTGCGTGAGCGTTTGAGCGTTGGGCCACTGCGCAACAGTTTGTTTGAGATTGAATAGATGTAGCGCCTGTACTGGCCTCTTCGTGGGTAAACCCGCTCCCACAGAGGCCATGCAGGCAACTGAATAAGGCCTGTGGTTGGACTTCCCGCAGAGGAAACCGCAAAATGACCCCTTTCCTTCATCAACCTCTCCGGATCTGCTGACTCTATGCGTATGCGCCTAATGCTGTTGGGTGGTGGCAATGCCCTCGGGCAAGCGCTGATTCGTCTTGGGGCCGAGGAGGACATCGCATTCCTGGCGCCGCGCCCGCCCGAAAACGGCTGGACGCCGGCCAGCCTCACCCAGTTGCTCGACGATCACCGCCCCGACGCCGTGGTCAACCTGGCCTATTACTTCGACTGGTTCCAGGCCGAGTCGGTCAGCGAACAGCGCCTGGCTCAACAGGAGCGGGCAGTAGAGCGGCTCGCAGAGCTGTGCCAGCACCACCAGATCACCCTGGTACAGCCTTCCAGCTACCGCGTGTTCGACGGTTCGCGGGCCACGGCCTACAGCGAAAAGGACGAGCCAGTGCCGCTGGGCCTGCGTGGCCAGGCGTTGTGGCGCATCGAACAGAGCGTGCGTGCGGCCTGCCCGCAGCATGTGCTACTGCGCTTTGGCTGGTTGCTCGACGAAAGCATCGACGGGTCGCTGGGCCGCTTCCTGACCCGTGCCGAGCAACCGCAAGAGCTGCTGCTGGCCGATGACCGGCGTGGTAACCCGACACCTGTCGACGATGCTGCGCGGGTGATCCTGTCGGTGCTCAAGCAGCTCGATTGCAGTGCGCCGCTGTGGGGCACCTACCATTACGCCGGCAACGAGGCGACCACGCCGCTGGCGCTAGGCCAGGCGATCCTTGCCGAAGCGGGCCAGTACCGCCAGCTCGCGGTTCAGGCGCCAACGCCGCAGGCTCATGCCGCACGGCCGGATGCCAGCGAAGAGCCGCAGCACGCGGTACTGGCCTGCAAGAAAATCCTTCATACCTTCGGCATCAAGCCGCGTGCCTGGCGCGCCGGCCTGCCGCCTCTACTGGACCGGTTCTACCGCCATGGCTGACGCCCCCATCCTGATCACCGGCGGTGCCGGCTTCATTGGCTCCCACCTGTGCGATGCGTTGTTGGACAAAGGCTACGCCGTACGCATTCTCGATGACTTTTCCACTGGCCGGCGCAGTAACCTGCAGGTCGACCACCCACGGCTGGAGCTGATCGAAGGCGATGTTGCCGATGCCGGGTTGGTCACCCAGGCCGCAGCCGGCTGCAGTGCCGTGGTGCACCTGGCGGCAGTGGCCTCGGTGCAGGCCTCGGTCGAAGACCCGGTGCGCACACACCAGAGCAATTTCATCGGCACCCTTAACGTGTGCGAAGCGATGCGCGTGCATGGCCTGCGCCGGGTGCTGTTTGCTTCAAGTGCAGCGGTGTACGGCAACAATGGCGAGGGCGAGTCGATTGCCGAAGACACGCCCAAGGCGCCGCTGACCCCCTACGCCGTGGACAAACTGGCCAGTGAGCAATACCTGGACTTCTACCGTCGTCAGCATGGCCTGGAGCCGGTGGTGTTCCGCTTCTTCAATATCTTCGGGCCACGCCAGGACCCGTCTTCGCCGTATTCCGGGGTAATCAGCATCTTCTGCGAGCGCGCGGTGCAGGGCTTGCCGATCACCGTCTTCGGTGATGGCGAACAGACCCGCGACTTTCTTTACGTGGGTGACCTGGTGCAGGTGATGGTGCAGGCGCTGGAACAGCCGCAGGTGGAGGAGGGCGCGGTGAACATCGGCCTCAACCAGGCCACTTCGCTGAACCAGTTGCTGGCGGCGCTGGAGAAGGTGGTGGGGAGCTTGCCGGCGATTAGCTATGTGGCGGCGCGTTCGGGTGACATTCGCCATTCGCGGGCGGATAACCAGCGCTTGCTGGCGCGGTTCGATTTCCCGCAGGCGACGCCAATGGTTGAAGGGCTGGCGCGGCTTCTGGGTAAAAGCTGAAAACGCTGGGGCCGCTAAGCGGCCCCAGAATCATCCATGCCGCACCACTCGGCGCAGGCAATCTTCGGCCTTCAGTACCCGCCCGTCCAAAGCTCGTACCTGCAAGTTCTCGATAGCTTGCCCTTTGACAGCATCGACCAGCTCCGAACGCACCTCACCCGCTTCAAACAAAAACCGCTCCCCCCACTGCCTCAGGCCCACCACCACAGGAAACACCGAGCGCCCTTTCTCGGTCAGCACATATTCCTTGTAGGCACTGCCATCCGAAGCGGGCTGCGTCATCAGCAACCCACTTTCCACCAGCAGCTTGAGCCGTGAGGCGAGGATGTTCTTCGCCAGCCCCAGGTTCTTCTGAAATTCGCTGAAACGCCGCAGGCCATCGAAGGCATCGCGCAGGATCATCAGTGCCCAGCGGTCACCCAGTACCTCCAGGGCACGGGCTACCGGGCATTGCGCATTGTTTTCATCGAGCATGTTGCAGGCCTGTCCTGAATGTCTGGTTGCAGATTAAAACCACTTTTGCTAAATAGCCATAAGTGGTTTCAATTCGAAACTACATTGTTGAGGCCATCCCGATGACACGCTGGATAACCCTGCTGCTTGCCATCACCAGCGCCATGGCGGTGGCGACGGTGTACTTCGCCCAACCTTTGCTCGAATCGATGGCCGCCGAACTGGGTGTGGCACAGCAGCAGATTGGCTGGGTAGTGGGTGCAACCCAGGCGGGCTATGCCCTGGGGCTGTTGCTGATTGTGCCGCTTGGGGACCTGATCGACCGCAAACGCCTGTTGCTCGGCCAGTTGCTATTCTCGGCCTTGGCGCTGGTCGGCGTCGGCATGGCGGCAAACTGGGCGATGCTGCTGCTGGCACTGGCCATCACCGGGCTGATGGCCGTGATGGTGCAGGTGATGGTGGCGCATGCCGCCAGCCTGGCCTCGCCTGGTGAGCAAGGGCAAGCGGTAGGCACCGTCACGAGCGGCGTGGTGCTGGGCATTCTGTTGGCGCGCCTGGTGGCGGGTGGGGTGGCTGACCTGGCCGGCTGGCGCAGTGTTTATCTAGTGGCCGCAGTGCTGTTGCTGATACTGGCGTTGGTGCTGTGGTGCTGTTTGCCAAGCGGGCAGCCGTTGGTGCAGCGTCCCGGTTACCGGGCGCTGATCGTGTCCCAATTCCGCTTGTTTCGGCACGACAGGCTGTTGCGCCAGCGCGGTGTGTTCGGCGTATTGATCTTCGCCGCGTTCAGCGTGCTGTGGAGCGCCATGGTCATGCCTCTCAGCGCTGCGCCATTGGCGTTGAGCCATACCGAGATTGGCCTGTTCGGTCTGGCAGGCGTGGCGGGTACGTTGGCGGCAGCGCGCGCTGGACGCTTGGCCGACCTGGGGCTGGGAGCGCGCACCACCGGGCTGGCGCTGGCGTTGCTGACGCTGTCGTGGTTGCCCACCGCCTTTGTCGGGCAGTCGCTGATGGTCTTCGTGCTAGGTGTGTTGATGCTGGACTTCGCCGTGCAGGCAGTGCATGTCACCAACCAGAGCGTGTTGCTGGCAGGGCGTGGTGCGATGGCTAGCCGATTGATTGGTGCTTATATGTGCTGCTACTCGGTCGGTAGCGGCTTGGGTGCGGTGCTGGCGAGCGGCGTGTATGCCAGATGGGGGTGGCCTGCGGTGTGTGGGCTTGGCATGGCCATCAGTGCGGTCGCGCTGGGGTACTGGCTGTGGCTGCAACGAGAAAGGGCGGCCGAAGCCGCCCTGCCGTGTTCCGGTCAGAACTTGTAGCCAAGGCCGACCATGTACACCCACGGGTCGACGTCTACGTCGACCTTGGTCTTGCTGTAGCCCAGTGCGGTCGGGCCGTTGACGCTGGCCTTGGTGTCGATGTCGACATACCAGACCGAGGCGTTGACCAGCAGGTTGTCGGTGAGCATGTAGTCCATGCCCAGCTGGCCGGCAATACCGACCGAGTCTTGCAGCTTGAGGTTGCTGAAGCCTTGTTGCTTGCGTGCGCTGCTCAAGTCTTCGTCAAAGAACAGGGTGTAGTTGATGCCCACGCCGGCGTACGGCTGGAAGCGCGAGTTCGGCTCCATTGGGTAGTACTGCAGCGACAGGGTCGGTGGCAGTTGCTTGATGTCTGCCAGCTTGCCGTCCAGCCCGCCGCCCAGGCCTTTTACGCCCACGGTGTGCTTGAACGGGGTGGCTGCCAGCAGCTCCAGGCCGATGTGGTCGGTGAGCATGTAGGCAAAGGTCAGGCCCAGCTGGGTATCGCTGTCCAGGGTCGCCTTGGTGCCCGACACCTTGTTGCCGTCGAACTTCAGGTCGCCGCTGCTCTCGTTCGGGGCAGTGGTAATGGCGCCTGCGCGCAAAATCATGTCCCCTGCCTGGTAGGCGTGGGCGGCAGGGGCGGCGAGCGCAAGGGCCACAAGCGAGGCGCCGAGCAAGGACTTGTTCATGGAAGCTCCCAAAGGACGTTATTAATCGAGTAGTCCAATGGTACGGAGCTGGTTAAACAGAAAGTTTGACCCAGCTCAAAGAAGCGTCTTCATGAATTCGAAACAGTTCTCATCTCAGCTCATATGCGTAGATTTTCTCGGCCTCCATCTGGTAACCGGCATCGGCCAGTTCGCTGCTGGAGGCTCTAACCTGCATCTTTCCCTCGATCCAGTAGGGCTGGTAGAGGTCTTCGATGCGCACGCCCATTTCGCTGAAAATATGCACGATCTGGTTAGACGGTGGTGGGGGCACATGGATGCACGCGCCGTAGTAAGGCACCAGCAGGAATTCGGTGGTGCGGCCTTCCTCGCTGACCTCCAGGGGCACGATGTAGCCGGGCAACTTGATCTGCTGGCCATCAAGGCTTTTTACCACCGGCGCGTCGGGGGCCTGCTGGCGCGCGGGTGGGGCGGATTCGGCAGACAGGGCGTTGCTGAGCTGTGACATGTCATGCAACGGCGCCAATTGCGGCGGGATGACCGGGGCGCCTTCGGGGATCAGGGCGGGCCAGTCCAGCTCTTTGGGCTCGGCGGCCCATAGAGGCATCGCTACCAGCAACAACAGGGTCAGCAGCATGTGCATTGCCGGCCTTTTCGCGGGCTTGCCCGCGAAGACGGCAGTGAGGTTTCTGATCATTACAGGCTCTTAAAGATGAATGGACAGGCCGTCGGCCAGCGACTGCCTGTAGGCCCGCCAAGCTGGCACGCTCCCCATCAGCAACGCCGCCCCCAGGATGATAGCCAGCAGCGTCCACTCATGGGCACTCGGCAGGGCCAGCGGCAAATACAACCCATAGTTGGCCTGCACATACCCCTGTGCCACGGCGATACCCGCATACAGCAAGCCCAGTCCGGCCACGATCCCGACCGCCGCCAGTGACAGTGCCTCCAGCACCAGCAGCCCCGCGATATGCCACGGCCTGGCCCCGACCGAACGCAAGATTGCCATTTCTCGCCGGCGCTCGTTGAGGCTGGTGAGAATGGCCGTGAGCATGCCGATCAGGCCGGTCAGCACCACGAACAGCGACACCACGAACAACGCCTGTTCCGCCGTGCCCATCAGGCTCCACAACTCTTGCAGGGCCACCCCAGGCAGGATCGCCAGCAGCGGCTCGCTGCGATATTCGTTGATTTCCCGCTGTAGGCTGAACGTCGCGATCTTGTTGTTCAGGCCCAGCATGAACGCGGTTATGGCGGCAGGTTGCAGGTCCATCGTGCGTGCCTGCTCTGCACTGATGCGCCCGGCGCCACGGGCCGGTACGCCGTTGTGCCAGTCGATATGGATGGCTTCCATGCCGCCCAGGCTGATATGCAGTGTGCGGTCGACCGGTGTGCCGGTGCGCTTGAGCACGCCAACCACTGTGAACGGCTTGTCGTCATGCTTGACCAGGCTGATCGCTGCCACGCCATGGGCCAGCACCAGCTTGTCGCCCAGCTTGTAGTGCAATGCCTCGGCGACTTCGGCACCGAGTACCACCTCGAACGGGTCGCTGGCGAACTCACGCCCCTGGCTCAATTCCAGGTGCTGACGGCGGCCGTATTGGTAATGCTCGAAGTAATCCGTCGTGGTGCCCATCACCCGGTAGCCGCGATGCGAGTCGCCCAGCGAGACAGGGATCGCCCACTTCACCCGCGGGTCCTGCGCATAGTGCTGGAAGCTGTCCCAGCGGATGTTGTTGGTCGCGTTGCCAATGCGGAATACCGAATACAGCAGCAGGTTCACCGAGCCGGAGCGGGCGCCGACAATCAGGTCGGTACCGCTGATGGTGCTGGCGAAGCTGGCGCGGGCCTCGGTGCGAACGCGCTCCACGGCCAGCAGCAGGCACACCGACAGGGCGATGGCAAACGCGGTGAGGAAGGCGGTGAAACGGCGGTTGGCCAGGCTGGCCAAGGCAAGGCGGAGCAGGTACATCAGGCCTCCCGGGGCTTGGCGGCGCGGTTGAGGTCGGCCAGGGAAAGGTGGCGGTCGAACAGTGGCGCCAGGCTCTGGTCGTGGCTGACGAACAGCAGGCTGGCACCGGCGGCGCGGCATTCTTCGAACAGCAGGCGGATGAACGCTTCACGGGTATCGGCGTCCAGCGCCGAGGTCGGTTCGTCGGCGATCACCAACTCGGGCTGGCCGATCAGTGCGCGGGCGGCGGCCACCCGTTGCTGCTGGCCGATCGACAGGCTGTCGGCGCGGCGGGCGAGCAGGCCGGAGTCATCCAGCCCCAGGTGGGCCAGCAGCGTGCTGGCTGCCTGGTCGACACTGCCATGGCGCTGCTCGGCGCGGGCCTTGCGGCTGCTTGAGAAGCGGCAGGGCAGTTCGACGTTTTCGCGTACCGACAGGAACGGCAGCAGGTTGAACTGCTGGAAGATATAACCCGTGTGGTCGACGCGGAAGCGGTCACGCGCCCCTTGGCCCAGGCTGCCAAGGTCCTGGCCAAGCAACTGGATGCGGCCCTGAGCCGGTACGTTCACGCCGCCCAGCAGGCCCAGCAAGGTGGTCTTGCCACTGCCGCTGGGGCCCTTGAGGAACAGGGCTTCACCCGTGTCCAGGTGGAAGGCCGGAATATCCAGCAGCGGCGGCTGACCTGGCCAGGCGTATACCAGGTCGTGCAGTTCGATCAGCGACTGGCTCATTCAGAAAGCGACCGCTGCCTTGGCCGGCGTGGCTTCCACACCTTTCTGGCCATTCGGGCCGATCAGTTGCACGTTGATCTTCTGGGTGGCCGGGAAGGCCTTGAACAGCGGCGCGAGGTCCACTTGCGCCAGTTTGTCGGGGTTGGCGCAGGTCAGCTGGTAGTGGGCGCCGATGTCGCTGTGCTGGTGGCCGTGCTCATGTTCGTCGCCATCTTCGTCGGCTTTCGGGGCGTCACCGAACAGCGGGCTTTCCAGTTCTCGCTGATCCTCTTTGCAGCCAGCGGCAGCAGAAAGGCCGAACAGCTTCAGGGGTTGTTCGAGCTGCTGGCGCACGGCGGCGACCTTGGCCTTGTCGGCGTCGCTGTTGGCGGCATGTTCGAAGCCGACCAGGTTCATTGCCGGGCTGTCCAGTTCCAGCTCCAGGGTATTGCCATCGAGCACGGCGTTGAGCTTGGCGACGCCATGCTCGTGGGCGCCGAGGGTGCCATGGGCGTGGTCGTGATCATGGTCATCGTGGGCATGGGCCACGGTCAGTGGCAGCAAGGCGAAGGGCAGGGCAAGCAGCAGGCGACGCATGGACGGCTCCGGGGCGGGCTGAAGGAATGAGTTATGTTATAACAACTTTTCTGCGCGCCGCCAGCCTGCGTGGCGCAGGTTTCATGTTGCGGTAGCATGGGTGCATTGACCTGGGTTCAAGGAATGCATCATGAGAATTCGTGGACAGATTGGTAACTGGCCGGTGGACCTGACCATCGAGTTGGCGCCTGAGGAGTGGGCGCAGTTGGGGCGGCAGGTTGAGGTGCCAGTGGTGGCGCAGGCCGCAGCAACGCAAACCGTGGCGGCATCGAGACAGGATGATGGGCAATGGACTGCCGCACGTGAGGTGTTGCGCCTGGCGGGGCAGATGAGCGGGCCGGAATTGTTGGACAGGCTGGAGGGACTGGCGGGGAGTGCGGCGGCGGGCAAGCGGCTGCTGGTGCGCTTGCGGCACAGCAGTGAAGTGAAAGTGGAAAGTGGCGTGGATGCGCCGGTTTATCACTGGGTGGGGTAAAAGGGTCAGAATTTTGGGGCCGCAAAGCGGCCCCCGGCATTCTCAGAACATCGCCGCCGACAGCTTGCGGCGATACACGCCAACCAGCGGGTGATCGCCGCCGAGCAACTCGAACACCTGCAGCAACGCCTTCTGCGGCAGCCCGTTCTCATAGCCACGGTTACGCTGGAACAGCTTCAGCAACCCCTCCAGTGCCGCCTCATACTGCTGACGCGCCAGCTGCTGAATGCTCAGCTGATAAGCCGCTTCGTCATCCTGTGGGTTCTGTGCCAGGCGGCTTTTCAGGTCCGCCACTTCTGGCAGGCTGGCTGCCTGGCGCAGGAAGGTCAGCTGGGCCTTGGCACCGGCCAGTGCAGCCTTGTGCTCATCAGTCTTGACCGCATCCAGCACCACTTGGGCCTCGCCCAGTTCACCACGCTCGGCCAGGCAGCGGGCGTACAGGATCAGCGCCTCGGCATTGCTGTTGTCCTCACCCAGCAGCGCCTGCAACAGCGCTTCGGCTTCGGCAAAGCGGCTTTCGGCGAACAGCGCCTTGGCCTGTTCCAGTGGCGAAGCTGCAGGTGCGGCAGGCATCTGCACATGCGGTTCGAGCATGGCGCGAATCGCCGATTCCGGCTGGGCACCGGCAAAGCCGTCAACCGGCTGGCCGTCCTTGAACAGCACCACGGTCGGCAGGCTGCGGATGCCGAACTGGGCAACCACCTGTTGCTCCACGTCGCAGTTGATCTTGGCCAGCAGCAACTCGCCCTGGTAACCCTCGGCGATCTTGGCCAGCAATGGCATCAGCGCCTTGCACGGCGCACACCACTCGGCCCAGAAGTCCACCAGCACCGGCTTGTGGAAGGAGTTCTCGATCACCAGTTGCTGGAAGGTGGCATCTGTAGCGTCGAAAATGTAAGGCGTGTCTTGGGTCATCGCGACTCTCGCAAACTCGTGTATGGCACCACTATAAGGTGTCGCGGCTGGCGTGGTACAGGCTGACCCTGCAGAATTCGTGTGGCTCGGCCAGGTCTGGCAGGGTCAGCGCTTCGAGCACGCCCAACTGCTGGTACAGCGGGTGGCTGAAGTCGCGTACCCGCGAGTCGGCCACCAACGCCTGGCGGCCGCGACAGAGGAAGGCATCCAGCAGCGGCAGGTTGGCGCGGTCGTACAACACATCGGCAACCAGGATCAGGTCGAAACGGTCGTCTTCGGCAAAGAAGTCGCTGCTGTAGTTCAGCTCAACCCCGTTCAGCGCGGCATTGGCGCGGCAGGCATCGAGGGCCAGCGGGTCGAGGTCGCAGGCCACCACTTCCCGCGCACCCGCGCGTGCGGCGGCAATGCCGGCGATTCCGGAGCCGGCGCCAAAGTCCAGCACGCGCTTGCCTGCCACCCATTCAGGGCGTTCGGCCAGGTAGCGGGCCATGGCCAGGCCGCTGGCCCAGCAAAAGCTCCAGTAGGGCGGCTCTTCAAGAATGCGCCGGGTTTCTTCGCTGCTGAAGGCGCGGTCCATGTTCTGGTGGTCGATCAGCCATAGCTTCAGGTCGCAGCCGGGCAGCTCGCTGACCACCAGGCGCGCTTCGCCGATCAGGCCACTGAGGGCCTGTTGCAGGGCCAGCGGAGCCACTTACGGCGCCTTCTCGAAACGTAGCGGGCCGGTGGCCTGGGTCTGGGCTTGGGTAATGCGCACCGGTGGCAGGTGCATGATCAGCTGGCCGGAGCTGCTGGCCCGGCCACGCAGCTCGACCCGCGCACCGGCCGGGAAGGCCTCGGGGTTGAAGCGCAGGTGGTAGGGCAGGGCCTGGCCGGTACCGGTCAGGTTGCTGCTGGCCAGCAGGCGTTGCGGGCGGTCGCGTTCGTCGATGACCAGCAAGGCAAGCTCCACGTCGGCACCGGCCGGGATTTCCAGCAAGGTGCCACTCAGTTCGCGCTGGTAGGCCGGCAACGGGCCGAGTACTTCGGCCTGTTTGGCCGCGCGGGCTGGCGTGGGTGCCGCAGGTGTGTCGGTTTTGGGCCTGTCGCTGCCGCAAGCGGCGAGCAGGGCGGCGCAGCACAGCACGACGAGCGCTCGGTAGTGCATGGGGTAGTCCTTCGCGGGCAGAATTCCCATGGATGTTAACCCCTTTGGCTTGTCTTGCCAGTGCAATGCGCTACCATGGCCCTCCCTTTTTTTGTTGCCTGCCACCATGCACTGTCCCTTTTGCGGTGCCAACGACACCAAGGTCATCGACTCTCGCCTCGTCGCCGAGGGCGAGCAGGTGCGCCGCCGCCGCGAATGCGTGGCCTGTGGCGAGCGTTTCACCACCTTCGAAACCGCCGAGCTGGTGCTGCCCCGGCTGATCAAGCAGGACGGCACACGCCAGCCCTTCGACGAAGACAAGCTGCGTGCCGGCATGCAACGGGCCCTGGAGAAGCGCCCGGTCAGCGTCGAGCGCCTGGAAGCAGCCCTGGCGCACATCAAGAGCCGGCTGCGCGCCACTGGCGAGCGCGAAGTTAAATCGCTGGTGGTGGGTGAAATGGTCATGGCCGAGCTGCGCAAGCTCGACGAAGTGGCCTATATCCGCTTTGCCTCGGTGTACCGGCGCTTCCAGGACCTGGACGAGTTCCGCGAAGAAATCGACCGCCTGGCCCGTGAGCCAGCTAAAGAGTGAACATGCCCAGCCAAGCCGCCATCCTTGACGCCCACTATATGGCCCGCGCGCTGGAGCTGGCGAGCAAAGGCCTGTACACCACCCACCCGAACCCGCGTGTAGGCTGCGTGATCGTGCGCGACGGCGAAGTGGTCGGCGAAGGCTGGCACGTGCGCGCCGGCGAGCCGCATGCCGAAGTGCATGCCCTGCGCCAGGCGGGTGAGCGTGCCCGCGGTGCCTGCGCCTACGTCACCCTGGAGCCGTGCAGCCACCATGGCCGCACGCCGCCCTGTGCCGAAGCGCTGGTCAAGGCCGGTGTGGCGCGGGTGGTGGCCGCCATGCAGGACCCTAACCCGCAAGTGGCGGGGCAAGGCCTGCGGCGTTTGGCGGAGGCGGGAATCGAAGTGGCCAGCGGCGTGCTCGAAGCCGATGCCCGCGCACTCAACCCGGGCTTTCTCAAACGCATGGAACATGGCCTGCCGTTCGTGCGCGCCAAACTGGCCATGAGCCTGGATGGCCGCACCGCCATGGCCAGTGGCGAAAGCCAGTGGATCACCGGCTCGGCTGCCCGCTCTGCGGTGCAGCGCCTGCGCGCCCGTTCCAGCGTGGTGCTGACCAGCGCTGCCAGTGTGCTGGCCGACAACGCCCGCATGACCGTGCGCGGTGACGAGCTGGGCCTCGACCCCGAAACCACCGCCCTGGCGCTCAGCCGCCCACCGCTGCGCGTGCTGGTCGATGGCCGCCTGCGCTTGCCACTGGATGCACCGTTCTTCCAGGCCGGCCCGGTGCTGGTGGTGACGGCTGTCGCAGATGACCCGCGCTATGCCGCTGCCGGCCACGAGTTGCTCAGCCTGCCGGGTGACAATGGCCAGGTCGATCTGCCTGCGCTGCTGCAAGCCCTGGCGGCCCGTGGCGTCAACGAAATCCTGCTGGAAGCCGGTGCGGGCCTGGTGGGTGCTTTTGCCCGGCAAGGCCTGGTCGACGAGTTCCAGCTGTTCGTCGCCGGCACTTTCCTCGGCTCCAACGCCCGCCCGTTGCTGGACTGGCCGCTGGACAAGATGAGCGAAGCACCGCGGCTGAAAATTACCGAAATGCGCGCAGTGGGCGATGACTGGCGGGTCACGGCCATCCCCCTGCCGGCGCCCGGCGTATAATGCCGGGCTTGCCCCGTGCAAACCGTTTTTGAGGAAGACCCCATGTTCACCGGCATCATCGAATCCATCGGCACCATCCGCAGCCTCACCCCCAAGGGTGGCGACGTGCGCGTCTACGTCGAAACCGGCAAGCTCGACCTGGGTGACGTCAAGCTCGGCGACAGCATCGCCGTCAACGGTGTGTGCCTGACCGCTGTCGAACTGCCGGGTGACGGCTTCTGGGCCGACGTCAGCGTCGAAACCCTCAAGCGCACCGCGTTCATCGACCTCAAGAGTGGCAGCAAGGTCAACCTGGAAAAGGCCCTGACCCCCACCACCCGCCTGGGCGGGCACCTGGTCAGCGGCCACGTCGACGGGGTTGGTGAAATCATCTCGCGCAGCGATAACGCCCGCGCCATCCAGTTCCGCGTGCGTGCACCCAAGGAACTGGCCAAGTACATCGCCCACAAGGGTTCGATCACCGTCGACGGCACCAGCCTGACGGTCAATGAGGTCAATGGCGCCGAGTTCGAGCTGACCATTGTCCCGCACACCCTGTCCGAAACCATCATGGCCGACTACCGCGCAGGGCGTCGGGTAAACCTTGAGGTCGACCTGCTGGCCCGTTACCTGGAGCGCTTGCTGCTGGGTGACAAGGCCGCTGAACCGAGCAAGGGCAGTGGCATTACCGAAAGCTTCCTGGCCGCCAACGGCTTCTTGAAATCCTGATTGAGAAGGGGGTGCCGCGTGGCGCTCAACAGCATCGAAGAACTGGTCGAAGACATCCGCCAGGGCAAAATGGTCATCCTCATGGATGACGAAGACCGCGAAAACGAAGGCGACATCATCATGGCAGCCGAGTGCTGCCTGCCCGAGCACATCAACTTCATGGCCAAGCACGCCCGTGGCCTGATCTGCATGCCGATGACCCGCGAGCGTTGCGAAACGCTGAAGCTGCCGCTGATGGCGCCGCGCAACGGCTCGGGCTTCGGCACCAAGTTCACCGTGTCGATCGAAGCCGCCGAAGGCGTCACCACCGGCATTTCCGCCGCTGACCGCGCCCGCACCGTGCAGGCTGCCGCCGCCAAGGATGCCAAGGCCGAAGACATTGTCAGCCCAGGCCACATCTTCCCGTTGATGGCCCAGCCTGGCGGTACCCTGGCCCGCGCCGGCCACACCGAAGCCGCCTGCGACCTGGCGCGCATGGCCGGTTTCGAGCCAAGCGGCGTCATCTGCGAAGTGATGAACGACGACGGCACCATGTCGCGCCGCGCGGAACTGGAAGTTTTCGCCGCCGAGCACGGCCTGAAGATCGGCACCATCGCCGACCTCATTCACTACCGCATGATCCACGAACGCACTGTGCAGCGCGTCTCCGAGCAGCCGGTGGAAAGCGAGCTGGGTGAGTTCAACCTGGTCACCTACCGCGACGCGGTGGAAGGCGACGTGCACATGGCCCTGACCCTGGGCAAGATCTGCGCTGAAGAGCCGACCCTGGTGCGCGTGCACAACATGGACCCGCTGCGCGACCTGCTGCTGGTCAAGCAACCGGGCCGCTGGAGCCTGCGTGCGGCCATGGCTGCCGTGGCCGAGGCCGGCAGCGGCGTGGTGCTGCTGCTGGGCCACCCGCTGGACGGCGACGTGCTGCTGGCGCACATCCGCGAAAGCGCGGGCGATGCGCCGGCCAAGGCACCGACCACCTACAGCACCGTGGGTGCCGGTTCGCAGATCCTGCGGGACCTCGGTGTGCGCAAGATGCGCCTGATGAGTTCGCCGATGAAGTTCAATGCGATATCCGGATTCGATCTGGAAGTTGTAGAATACGTGCCCTCCGAGTGACTTGAGGCGGCAGTGACGCCCTCCAGCTCGAGTCCATACCCCTGTCGAGGCCGCCAGCATGCGGCCTCGCTCTTGAAGATGAGAATATCGGAATGACCCTGAAGACCATCGAAGGTACCTTCATCGCCCCCAAAGGTCGCTATGCTTTGGTGGTTGGCCGCTTCAACAGCTTCGTCGTCGAAAGCCTGGTAAGCGGTGCCGTTGATGCCCTGGTACGCCACGGTGTCAGCGAAAGCGACATCACCATCATCCGTGCCCCGGGTGCATTCGAAATCCCGCTAGTGGCACAGAAGGTCGCCCAGCAAGGCGCCTACGACGCGATCATTGCCCTGGGCGCCGTGATCCGTGGTGGTACCCCGCACTTCGAATACGTGGCGGGCGAATGCACCAAGGGCCTGGCCCAGGTGTCCATGGAGTTCGGTGTTCCGGTGGCCTTCGGCGTACTGACCGTCGACTCTATCGAGCAAGCCATCGAGCGTTCCGGCACCAAGGCCGGCAACAAAGGTGCTGAAGCTGCCTTGTCCGCTCTGGAAATGGTCAGCCTGCTGGCGCAGTTGGAGGCCAAGTGATTAGCGACGAAAGCGATCGTTTCAACCCGCGCGATCCAAAACCTGCGGATGCCGGCAAGCCCTCGAAGAGCGCCAAGCGCCGCGAAGCCCGCAAGCTCGCGACCCAGGCCCTCTACCAGTGGCACATGGCCCAGCATTCGCTGAACGAGATCGAAGCGCAGTTCCGGGTGGATAACGATTTCACCGATGTCGACGGTGCCTATTTCCGCGAGATCCTGCATGGGGTCCCGGCAATCAAGGGCGAAATCGACAAGGCGCTGGTGCCTTGCATGACCATCGCACTGGAAGAGCTCGACCCGGTCGAACTGGCCGTGCTGCGTCTGTCCACCTGGGAACTGATCAAGCGCGTCGATGTGCCTTATCGCGTCGTGATCAACGAAGGTGTCGAGCTGGCCAAGGTTTTCGGTGCCACCGATGGCCACAAGTTCGTCAACGGCGTGCTGGACAAGCTCGCTCCGGCCCTGCGTGAAGCAGAAGTCAAGGCGAACAAGCGCTGATTCCGGCGCTGCCTGCCCATGGGTGAGTTCGAGCTGATCAACCATTACTTCGCCGCCGCGCCCTGTGCGCAGGGCGGCGAGGGCGTGGCACTGGGGATCGGTGACGACTGCGCCCTGCTGCAGCTTCCCCCAGGCGAGCAACTGGCGGTGTCGACCGATACCCTGGTCGCCGGGGTGCACTTTCCTGCGGTCTGCGATCCGCTTCTGCTGGGCCAGCGCTCGTTGGCCGTGGCGGCCAGTGACCTGGCGGCCATGGGCGCGACCGCAATCGGCTTCACCCTCGCCCTGACCCTGCCGGATGTTGGCCCAGACTGGCTGGCCGCCTATGCGGACGGCATAAGCCGCATGGCCCATCGCTGCCGCATGAGCCTGATCGGAGGGGATACCACCCGGGGGCCGCTGAGCATCACCGTTACCGTGTTCGGCCGCGTGCCGGCTGGCCAGGCGTTGCGCCGCAGCGGTGCACGGCCAGGCGACTTGCTGTGCGTCGGCGGTGTGCTGGGCAAGGCCGCCGGTGCATTGCCGCTGGTGCTGGGTGAGCGCGAGGCACCCGCCGAGCTGGCTGAGCCGCTGCTTGCCCATTACTGGTCGCCGATGCCGCAGCTCACCCTGGGCACGCTCCTGCGCGGCCAGGCTACCGCTGCCCTGGACATCTCCGATGGCCTGCTCGCAGATTGTGGGCATATCGCCAAGGCGTCCGGCGTGGCGCTGGAGGTGAACCTGGCCCAGGTGCCAGTGTCTCCTGCTGTAGAGGCGTTCCTCGGCCGCGAGGCGGCAGTGCAGGCTGCGCTTGCGGGTGGCGACGATTACGTGCTGGCCTTCACGCTGCCACCTGAGGCGCTGGCGCCCTTGGCCAACCTCGGTTTCGTCGAGGTGCACACCATTGGCCGCGTGCTCGAAGGGCAGGGCGTAACCTTGCGCGACGCGCAGGGCCGGGACATTACCCCCGTTCAGCGGGGCTATCAACACTTTAGGGAGACACCGTGACCGATCACCCCAACCAGGTGCCTGCGGAGTTCGTTCCGCCTTCGGTCTGGCGCAACCCGTGGCACTTCATCGCTTTCGGCTTCGGGTCCGGCACCTTGCCCAAGGCCCCGGGCACCTGGGGTTCGCTGGTGGCCATACCGTTCATCCCGTTGTGGCAGATGCTACCCGACTGGGGGTACTGGCTGCTGCTCGGCGTGAGCATGCTGTTTGGCTTCTGGTTGTGCGGCAAAGTCGCCAATGACTTGCGCGTACACGACCATGAAGGCATTGTCTGGGATGAGATTGTCGGCATGTGGATCACCCTCTGGCTGGTGCCGGAAGGTTGGCAGTGGCTGCTGGCAGGGTTCCTGATGTTCCGCTTCTTCGACATCCTCAAGCCGTGGCCGATCCGCTGGATCGACCGTCATGTGCACGGGGGCGTCGGCATCATGCTCGACGATATCCTGGCCGGCGTGTTCGCGTGGCTGGGCATGCAGGTTCTGGTGTGGGCGGTTGCCTGAAACAGGGAGCGCATGAATGGCCATAAGGACTGTGCTGCTGGCAATGCTGCTGAGTGTTGCCCCGTGGGTGAACGCTGCTGACGGTGTGCCGAAGCAGATCCACCTGGTCAGCGAGGAGTGGCTTGATTACACCAACGCCGACGGTAGCGGGGTCGCCTGGGACGTGCTACGCAAGGTGTTCGAGCCGGCCGGGGTCAAGGTGGTGACCCAGACCGCGCCCTACAGCCGGGCAATCGGGCTGGTCAAACGCGGCGAAGCCGATGCCTGGGTCGGCTCGTACAAGGACGAGAACGACGACAATCTGTACCCGCGCTGGCACTTCGACATGGACCATATCTACGCCCTGGGGCTAGCCAGCAAGCCTGTGCCGACTCCAGAGAACGTTGGCAAATACCGCCTGGCCTGGGTACGAGGCTATGACTACGGCAGCTACCTGCCGGATGTGCATGAGTTTCGTGAGATTCAGCGCCGCGAAGGCATCTTGCCGATGCTCGAGCATGACCGTGTGGACTTCTACATCGATGCACAGACCGAAGTCGATTATGTGCTGAGCCAGTCTTCGCAGCCCGAGCGCTTCCGTCGTACCCATGTGGCCGAACTTCCGCTGTACCTGGCTTTTGCCCGAAGCGACCAGGCCAAGGCCCTGCGCAACCTGTTCGACAAGCGCATGGCCGAATTGGTGCGCCGTGGCGAGCTGAAGCCGATTTTCGAACATTGGAAGCAGCCCTATCCGTTCACTGCGGACAGTCGCCCCCATTGAGAGAGGGGCGCTTTTGGCCCCATCATCGCTGCTAAGCATCGAACTTTTCGATCTTAACCCACCGTATTCAGCCCGCCCACAGCCTGCAACTGGCTGATACAATCGGCCCACGAGAAATTTTCAACTTATTCCAGGAGCACAACGTGCCCGTCGTCTTTGTTGCCGCCTCTAAACTCCCGACTCCCTTCGCGACCTTCACCATGCATGGCTTTCTCGACGAAGCCACTGGCCGTGAGCACGTAGTGCTCAGCCTGGGTGACATCGCGGACGGCCAGCCGGTGCTGGGGCGCCTGCACTCCGAGTGCCTGACCGGCGATGCCCTGTTCAGCCAGCGTTGCGACTGTGGTTCGCAGCTGGAAGCCGCACTGCAGGCCATCGCCCGTGAAGGCCGTGGCGTGCTGCTGTACCTGCGCCAGGAAGGCCGTGGCATTGGCTTGCTGAACAAGATCCGCGCCTACGAGCTGCAAGATGGCGGCGCCGACACCGTCGAAGCCAACGAGCGCCTGGGCTTTGCCGCCGACCAGCGTGACTACGCCATGTGCCTGCCGATGCTGGAACACCTGGGCGTGAAGTCGCTGCGCCTGATGACCAATAACCCGCGCAAGGTCAAAGCCCTGACCGACATGAACATCGTGGTTGCCGAGCGTGTGCCGCTGCACACCGGCCACAACCCACACAACCGCTACTACCTGGCGACCAAGGCCGGCAAACTGGGCCACATGCTGGGCAACGAACACCAGGGCGAGGCGCCCCAGGCGTGACCCGCGCCGAGGTCAAGCAGCGCCTGGCGCTGGCCTGGTGGCAGTACCTGGCAGTGGGCCTGGTGCCGCTGCCGGTGATGGCCTGGGCCTTTGGTGGCGGTGACGCACTGATCCCGGTGCTGGCCATGCCACTGTTCATTGCCGGCGCGGCGACCATGTTCCTCAGCCTGCCGCGTTTCGGGGCTTACAAGCGTGCGCTGATCGCCACTTCCAAGGTACTTGGCACGGGCGAAGAGCCCGCCGCCTGGATCGAACTGGCGCGGGTTCGGCGCATGGCCATGCTGTACGCCTGCTTCCCGGCCTGGATTGCCGCGCTGTCGGTGCTGGTCGGCCTCGAAGCGGTGCCGCAGATCCTGCTGGCGCTGTCCACCGTGGTGGTGCTGTACCTCTATCGCATTCCGCGTCAGCTCGGTTAATGCGTCTGCTGGCTGGCCTTCTGGTGCTGGTAGCCTGCACCGCACTGGCCGCTGAACCCATGCGGGTCGTCAGTCTGGCACCGTCGATGACCGAAATCATGCTCGAGCTGCAGGCCGACGACCTGCTGGTGGGTGTGCTCGACGGTGGCGAACGGCCGGCGGCGCTGCGCGACCTGCCCTCGGTCGGGCGCCAAGGGCAACTGGACATGGAGCGCCTGCTCAGCCTGCGCCCCGACCTGTTGCTGCTGTGGCCTGGCAGCGTGCCGCCCGCCCAGCGCGACCAGCTCAAGCGCCTGGGCATTGCCACTTTCAGTGCCGAACCCCATGACATCGAGCAACTGATTGAACAGATCGAGGCCATTGCCGGGCGCATCGGGCGTGCCGAGCAAGGCCATGCGTACGCTCAAACCCTGCGCAATCGGCTGCAGCAGTTGCGCCAGCAGTACCGGCGAGACGAGCCCTTGCAGGTGTTCTATCAAGTGTGGGATCGGCCGTTGTACACCTTGGGTGGCCGGCAGGTGGTCAGCGACGCCTTGGCCGTGTGCGGGGCGCGCAATGTGTTCGCCGACCTCAGTCAGCCAGCGCCGCAGGTGAACGTGGAGTCTGTACTGCTGCGTAATCCGCAGGTCATCCTGGCGGGCGATCAAGTACAGCTGGCGAGCTGGAAGGCCTGGCCGCAACTGCGTGCGGTTGCCGATGGCCGCCTGCTGGTGGTGCCCGACAAGGGGCTAGAGCGGCCCAGCGGGCAGATGATCGAAGCCACCGCCCGCTTGTGCGCGTTGCTCGCGGCTAAAGCGCCGGCGTCCAGGTAACGCTGAACAGCAGTGTGCGGCCTTCTTCGCGGTACGGGTGGTAGGCGCCTTCATAGCTATAAAGGGCACGGTTGTAGGCGCGGTCCAGCAGGTTATCCAGCTTTGCTTCCAGTTTCACTTCATCCGTGGCTGCCCAGCTACCGCGCAAACCGAGCAGGCCATAGCCGCCGATGCGGTTGCGGTTGGCTTCATCGTCATAGCTGCTGCTGACCGCTTGCCAGCTTGCCCCCACGCTGAAACGGCCCAGTTCACGGTCCAGGTCCAGGCTCAGTGTGCGGCGGGCACGGCGGGCGAGGGTGTGGCCGCTGTCGCGGTCACGTGGGTCGATCAGTGCCAGGCCCAACTGGCTGCGCCACGCCCCCCATTGTTGCGCCAAGGCCATTTCGAAGCCGTTGATGCGCGCCGAGGCGACATTGCGCGGTATCGAGTCCTGGCCGAACACGATCGCATCGCGCAAATCTGTGCGGTACAGCGAGGCTTCCAGGCGGCTGTCTGTTGTCAGCTGGCTGCGCCATTGCAGCTCGTAGCTTCTGGAATGTTCGGGATCCAGGTCCGGGTTGCTGAACTGGGGGTAATACAGGTCATTGAAGGTTGGCGCCCGAAAGCCTTCGCTGTAGGACAGCAGCACGTCGTTCTGCGCATTCAACGGTACGGTCAGGCTGCCGCTCCAGGTGGTCTGGCCGCCGAACTGCTGGTTACGGTCATGGCGCACGCCCACTTCGGTGGAAAACTGCTCGCCCCGGTAGCGGTGTTGGAGGAAGGCGGCACGGTTCCAGCGGCTGTCCTCGGTGAAATCGGTGCTGGCGTGCACGCGGTCTTCGTACCAGTCGCCGCCGAGCAGCAGGCTGTGTTGCTCGCCCAGCGCAAGGTCGTTCTGCCAGGTGACCTGGTCCCGGTAGGTGTTGAACACAAAGCGTTCGGCGCTGAGCTTGTCGCGTTTGTCGTCACGGTTTTCGCTGTGGGCCAGTTCCAGCCGTGAATGCCAGGTGTCGGTAAGCTGGGCATCGAAGTAACTGCCCAGGCTGCTGACGCTGAAATCGGTGTAGGGCTTTTGCCCGAAGCTTTCAAAGGTGACCGGGTCGAAACCGCCGAACGGGTTGTCGTACTCGCTACGGCCGCGGCTATCGAGCAGGTTCAGGCCGGCCTCGAAACGCTCGTCAAAAGTGTGGCTCAGGCTCAGGTTCAGCGACTTGTTGCGGTAGGCATCGTGGTCACCATCGCTGGTGAAAGACGGTCCGGTCGAGTCGATACCGGCGGTTTCATCCAGGCTAGCGCCAAGGTTGAACCGGGTCGCCCCGTTACCACCAGCAAGGCCCACGCTGCGTTGGAATGTCTGGTTGCTGCCAGCGGCCATGCGCAGGCGCGGCTGTAGGCCGGGGCCATTGCTACGGCGGGTAAAGATCTGGATCACCCCGCCAATGGCATCGCTGCCATACACCGCCGAGCGCGAGCCGCGCAGCACTTCGACACGCTCGATCTGGTCGACGTCTAGAAACTGCAGGCCGCTGTCGCCGGAGGTGGCGTTGGCGATGCGCATACCATCGACCAGCACCAGGCTTTGGGCGGCCTTGGTGCCGCGGATGAAGATGCCCGGCAGGCTGCCGCGTCCACCGGTCGGGGCCACTTGTACGCCGGGCGCGCGGGCGAGCAGGTCGGTGACGCTGGTGGGTTGCAGGCGGTCGATGTCGGTGCGGGTGAAGACGGTGTTGGCGGCGCTGGTGGCTGTGCGTGATTCGACTTGGCGGCTGGCGCTAATGAGTACGTCGGGGAGCTTGAGTGCGTCGTCGCGTTCGGCGGCCAGCAGCGTGAGAGGGAGGCAAAGCAGGGTGGCAAAGGTTGGGTTTCTCATTTTCTGCACCATAGCATTCGCGGGCACGCCCGCTCCCACAGGTAATCCACTGCTCTTAAGGGCGGTGATATACCTGTGGGAGCGGGCGTGCCCGCGAATAGGCCCTAGAGGCCGAGCTTGGCCATGCGGGCTTTCACTGAAGCCTCGATCCCGGTTGCATCCAGCCCACATTCAGCCAGCATTTGCGCAGGCTTGGCATGCTCGACATAGATGTCCGGCAGCCCAAGGTGCAGTAATGGCTTGACCACGCCTTCGTTGGCAAGGAACTCACCCACCGCAGCCCCAGCGCCGCCCATGATGGCGTTTTCTTCGATGGTCACCAGCAATTCATGGCTGCCAGCCAGTTCCAGCACCAAGGCTTCGTCCAGCGGCTTGACGAAACGCATGTCGACCACAGTCGCGTTGATCTGCCCGGCCACTTGCATGGCCTCGGCCAGCTGAACGCCGAACACCAGCAGGGCGACGTTCTCACCTTGGCGACGAACCACGCCCTTGCCGATTTCCAGCGGTTCGAGGTCGCCGCTGATCGGCGCATTCGGGCCGGTACCACGCGGGTAGCGAACAGCCGCCGGGCCGTTGTACAGGTGGCCGGTGCTGAGCATCTTGCGCAGCTCGTTCTCGTCGCTCGGGGTCATCACCAGCATGCCCGGGATGCAGCGCAGGTACGACAAGTCGTAGCTGCCCGCGTGAGTCGGGCCGTCTTCGCCAACCAGGCCGGCGCGATCGATGGCGAACAGTACGTCGAGGTTTTGCACCGCCACGTCGTGGATCAGCTGGTCGTAGGCGCGCTGCAGGAAGGTGGAGTAGATCGCCACCACCGGCTTGCCGCCCTCGCAGGCCATGCCGGCTGCCAGGGTGACGGCGTGCTGCTCGGCAATCGCTACGTCGAAGTAACGTTCCGGGTAGCGCTCGCTGAAGGCTACAAGATCCGAGCCTTCCTTCATCGCCGGGGTAATACCCACCAGGCGGTTGTCGGCGGCGGCCATGTCGCACAGCCACTGGCCGAACACGGCGGAATATTTCGGCCCGCTGGCTTTTTTCGGCGCGGCAGGCTTGTCGGCCGGCTCCAGTTTGGTGATTGCGTGGTAGCCGATCGGGTCGACCTCGGCCGGGGCGAAGCCTTTACCCTTCTTGGTCACCACATGCAGGAACTGCGGGCCTTTCAGGTCTCGCATGTTGCGCAGGGTGGCGATCATTGTCGGCAGGTCGTGGCCGTCGATCGGGCCGATGTAGTTCCAGCCCAGCTCTTCGAACAGGGTGCCGGGGGCCAGCATGCCCTTGGCATATTCCTCGGTGCGCCGGGCGATTTCCCAGGCGCCGGGCAGGCGCGACAGCACTTTCTTGCTGCCTTCACGCATGCTCGAGTAGGTGCGGCTGGAGAGAATCTTGGCCAGGTAGTTGGACAGGCCACCGACATTGCGCGAAATCGACATGTCGTTGTCGTTGAGGATCACCAGCATGTCGGCGTTGACTTCCTGGGCGTGGTTCAACGCCTCGAAGGCCATACCGGCTGTCAGCGCGCCATCACCGATCACCGCAATCGACTTGCGTGCACTGTTTTGCAGGCGGGCGGCAATGGCCATGCCCAGTGCGGCGCTGATCGAGGTGCTGGAGTGGCCGACGCCAAAGGTGTCGTACTCGCTTTCGCTGCGGCGCGGGAAGGCGGCAATACCGTCCTTCTGGCGCAGGCTGAGCATGCGGTTACGGCGCCCGGTGAGGATCTTGTGCGGGTAGGCCTGGTGGCCCACGTCCCACACCAGTCGGTCGTCCGGGGTGTCGAATACGTAGTGCAGGGCGATGGTCAGCTCGATCACGCCCAGACCGGCACCAAAATGCCCACCGGTCTGACCCACGGTGTAGAGCAGTTCCTGGCGCAGTTCGTCGGCCAGGGTCTCCAGGTCGGCTTCGGCCAGCCGGCGCAGGCCGGCAGGCGTGTCAGCGCGGTCGAGCAACGGCGTGACCGGGCGTTCGCGGGGGATCTCTTGAAACGTCGTGGGCATCAGGCGAGTCGTTATAGGTGTGTGAAGACGCGGCAGTTTACCCCATTGTAGGAAAAGCTGCCCATTCAGACGGGTGTTGCATGGGCCGCACAGCGGCCCCGAAAATCAGTTGCGGCGTTCGACGATGTAACGCGCCAACGCCCGCAGTGGCTCGGCCTTGTCGCCGAACCCATCCAGTGCGACCAGCGCCTGGTCGCGCAGTTCGATCGCATAGGCCTTGGCCGCTTCCAGCCCCAGCAGGGCCGGGTAGGTCGGTTTGTCACGGGCTATGTCAGCGCCCTGGCGTTTGCCCAGGGTGGCGGTGTCGCTTTCCACGTCGAGGATGTCATCCTGTACCTGGAACGCCAGGCCGATGGCCTGTGCATAAGTCTGCAGGGCCTCTAGCTGCGCCTGTTCGGCACGGGCACTGGCCAATGCGCCAAGGCGCACGCTGGCTTCGATCAGTGCGCCGGTCTTGTGCCGGTGCATGAACTCCAGCGCTTGCTGGTCCAGCTTCAGGCCCACCGAACCGAGGTCGATGGCCTGGCCGCCGACCATGCCGGCTGGCCCGGCGGCCTTGGCCAGGGCCTGCACCATGGCCAGGCGAATGCTGTCGGCCTGCGGGCTCAGGCCTGGGTCGAGCAGGGCGCTGAACGCCAGGCTCTGCAAGCCGTCGCCAGCCAGGATGGCGCAGGCTTCATCGAAGGCTTTGTGAGTGGTTGGCTGGCCGCGACGCAGGTCGTCGTCGTCCATGGCCGGCAGGTCGTCATGCACCAGCGAATAAGCGTGAATCAGTTCGACCGCGCAGGCTGCGCCGTTGGCTTGCTCGGCCGGGGCACCCAGGGCTTCGCAGGCTGCATAGGCCAGCAATGGCCGTACACGCTTGCCGCCGTTCATCACGCTGTAGCGCATGGCGGCATAAAGGCGTTCCAGCTCTTTGGTCGGGGCGACGAACAGGGGTTCGAGGGCTGCGTCGACGCGTGCCTGGCAACTGGCCTGGTAGGTGCCGATCATGCTTCTGGCTCCGCGTCGAAGGGCTGTGCAGCCAGCTCGCCATCGCGCTCCAGCAGAATTTGCACCTTCTGTTCGGCCTGGGCCAGGGCACCCTGGCAGTCACGGGTCAGGGCGATGCCTTGCTCGAAGGCGGCCAGCGACTCTTCCAGCGACAACTCGCCGTTCTCCAGGCGCTCGACCAGTGCTTGCAGGTCTGCGAGGGATTGCTCGAAATCGAGGGAGGCTTTTTTGCGGGCCATGGCGACTGTCTCGGTGGCATATCAGAACGGCGCGACACTAGCAGAGCGGGGCGGGGGGAGCAAACTTCCGGGGCAATGAGGCAAGTTCAAGGGCCCTTTCGCGGGCGTGCCCGCGAAAGGGCCCAAGGTGGCCTATCAGGCAGGCTCGGCTTCGCGCTCCAGCATCGCCTCCCGGTACCGCGCCAGCTCCTCGATGGTCAGCACCGGCAAGTTGTACTGCCGCGCGTACACCGCCACCTGCTCGCCACGGGCCATGCTGCCATCGGGGTTCATCAGCTCGCACAGCACGGCTGCCGGGCGCAGGCCGGCCAGGCGTGCCAGGTCCACCGAGCCTTCGGTGTGCCCACGGCGGGTCAACACCCCGCCATTGCGGGCGCGCAGCGGGAACACATGCCCTGGGCTGACGATATGGCGTTGTTCGGCGCTGGAACGCAACGCCGCGCCAATGGTGGTGATGCGGTCCTGGGCAGAAACCCCGGTGGTGATGCCTTCTGCCGCTTCGATGGTGACGGTGAAACCGGTGCCGTGGCGGGCCTGGTTGTTCTGCACCATCGGCGCCAGTTGCAGTTCGTCAACGGTGGCTTCGTCCAGGCACAGGCAGACGATGCCGCTGCAGTCGCGGATCATCATGGCCATGGTTTGCAGCGTGATGTTTTCGGCAGCCGCAATAATGTCCGCTTCGTCTTCGCGGTCGTCGTCATCGAGCAGCAATACAGGGCGCCCGGCCTGGAAGGCGGCGATGGCGGCGCAAACGTTGGGGAATTGCGGGTGTTGAAGGGTGGACATGAAACGCTCCTCGTGAATGATCGATGAACGTCTCGGGGCGAACAAAATGCGCGCGCAAGGGCGCCCGGATGGCCCCTGCCTGACGCCTTCTTTCATCCGGACTATGACCGTCGGCTCTGGAGTCGCACCAGATCTGCTGACCCCCGGCATGGCCGGGGCGCTCGCGGGCTCATCTTTCGATTTACCGCCGGTGGGGACTTTCACCCCGCCCTGAAGACCGGCCAAGCATAACGCACATGGCCACCCCACTGGCAACCCACGCGTCTACGACCTTCGGCGGGCTGGCCAGAGATGCCATAGCCATCTACCACACGGTACGCCATCGCAACTTCTAGAGTGCCGGGCAGCCCGCTTGGGGCAGATACTTGAGGATTGCAGATATGGCCACGCTTTACCCGTTCACTGCCAACGACGTGACTGATGCCTTTGCCCTGCTCGACAACACGCTGTTCGACAAGGCACGCGAGGCGGATGGGCCTGAAAGTGACCCCGCCCCGAACATGCTAATCGTTGCGGGGGCGCAAGGGTCGGGCAAGACTTACTTGCTGGAGAAGCAGTTGCTGCCCAGCGAGCGCTACGAGAACCATGTGCGGCTTTATTTGCCTGAGTTCCGCAAACTGCACCCGCACTACGCACAGATGAGCGAGCACGGTGTGTTGCATGTTTACGAACACACCGAAGCCTTCGTCAGAGAGCTGAGCGGCAAGGTTTTCGAGTATGCCTTCGCCAACCGCTACAACATCATCATGGAATCGGCACTGGACGAAGAAGCGTTCGCCGGTTTCCCGCCTGCTGCCGTCGAGGCAGGTTACCGCTTCGAGATTCACATGATTGCCTGCAAAGAAGAATTCAGCCACTGGGCAACCCTTGACCGGGGCGTAAAAAGCGTCGCCAAGGGTGAAATCGAGCGGTTCGTGGCGTTGTCGCAGATCCAGGCTTCCCAGGCGAATGCCCGGAAGATCCTGAACGCATTCGAAAGTGCCTGCCTACAGGCCCCCGGGTCGCAAGTGACGCTTTATGAACGAGGCTTCGAGACGGATCATCAGAGCAAAGTGCTGTGTCACAGCCGGTGTGATGCCCCGGGTGTGCTGACCCCACAGCCGGACTACGAGGGTCAGCCGTTCTTCCGGGCGCCTTACCACGACACACCTGTTGAAATCCGGCGCAGCCCTGAAGGCAGTGGTTCTGGCGTTTACCTTCAGTTCTTCCAGGTTGTGCATGCCAGCATGCTCGATGAGCCGGTGCGCCAGCAGATGGTCGCGGCATGCTGCAAGACGCTTGGCCGGACACCAGACCTTGTAGCCCGGATTTCCGGGGATGCCTTCCGTGAACTGAGCCAGTACGTGCTCAAGTACACCTATCCTTGACGATGCGACGGAGCAGCAGGCCGGAACGGGATTACCTGTTATCTGGCCAGCTGCTCGATCACCGCGTTCAAGGAAGCCTCCAGCATTTGCCCATGATCCAGCCCATCGAACCGTTCAAAGCGCACCTGAAGGCCTTTTACCTTGGCCAGGTCCGCCGCCAGCTCGCGCGCGGGCTTCTCGGCATCGCCTTTAAGCTGTGCCCGGGGGTTCGAGGGTTCTGCGCTGCCCCGCATCAGTAGCAGCCGCGCAGAGTTGTTGCCCAAGCGCTGCTCAAGCCCCTGCGCCTCCTGCACGATCGCCCCGTCATGCCACCACAACGAAGGGCTGGCCGCCGCATAGTCACTGAACGCCCCGGGCCGGGTGAACAGCGTATGCAGCACGGCCAGGCCGCCATAGGAATGGCCCCATAACGTCTGCTGTTGCGCGTCGATCGGGGCCAGCCCGGCCACCATCGGCCGCATGCGTTCGGTCAGCAGATCAAGAAACGCATCCACACCGCCACTGGGCTCGCCGGTCAGCGGGTCACGCTGCTCAGCCTGGCCAGGCAGCGCCGGGGTGTAGTCATATGTACGCCCGGTCCGCTCGATACGTTGTTCGGTCTGGTAACCCACGGCCACCAGTAAAGGCGCCTGGCCGGCGGCGAGCTTGTCCAGTTGCTGGCTTTGCAGCGCCCCGATCGCGGCATTGCCATCGAGCATCCACAGTACCGGGTACCCTGAGGCGGGCGCCGGTCGGTTTGGTTTGCCGACCCACAAGCGGTAATGGCGTTGGCCATCGGCCGAGTCCAGGTCGAGCTGGGTGAAGCGATAGGCCAGGTCCTGGCGCTGCAGCAGCGAGGTGTCCATCTTCTGGTTACGCTCGGGCTGTGCCAGGGCAACAGGCGCCGCAAGGGCCAGTGCCAAAGCCAGTGTCAGGGTCAGGGTCATCTTGCTCATCAGGCGTCTCGTCAGGGCCTGGCGAGGAACGCGAGGCTGGAGCGCCCAGATGATAATCAGTCCTGATTGAGCGTAAAGCGCATTAACTTTCTAAACAGTCGCTGGCGGCCGGCAAGGTCAAATGCAGGCACAGGCCCGGGTGGCCATTGCTGGCCCACAATCGGCCGCCTTGCAGCTCGATGGCGCGTCGGGCAATGGCCAGGCCCAGGCCGAACCCGGCACCGCTGTCGGCAAGGCGTTGGTAAGGTTTGAAGATGCGTTCGAGCTCCGCGTGCGGCACGCCGGGGCCCTGATCGCTCAGGCGCAGGTGCCAAACCTCGCCTTCGCGCCAGCCATCCAGGCTGACCCGGCCTTCGGGTGGCGAATGGCGAATGGCATTGCGCAGCAGGTTTTCCAAGGCTTGTGCAAGGCTGTCCAGGTGGGCTTGTACCTGGCAGTCGATACCAAGCGAACAGGGCAGGCGCGCAGGGGCCCAGCCGCTTTCGAAGCAGACGTCCTGGCACAGGGCTTCCCACACTGAAACCATCAATACCGGTTCGGTCGGCAAGCTGGGTTGCTCGGTGTCCATCCAGGCCAGGTCCAGGGTGTCTTCCAGCAACTTCTGCATGTCGGCGACTTCGCGGTCCAGACGCTCGCGCAACTGATGCGACGGCAAGTCGCTGTCATGGGCGATACGCAGTCGTGCCAGCGGCGTGCGCAGTTCGTGCGACAACGTGCGCAACAGCAGGCGCTGTTGCTCCAGACTCTGGCGCAAGCGCCCGGCCATGTGCTCGAAGGCCTGTGCCAGTTCACCCAACTCATCCCGACGCTCTTGCAGGGGGAGGGCGGGGCTGTCCAGGTCATCGGCACGCAGGGCGTCGGCGCGGTCGCGCAGGCGGTTCAGCGGCACTACCAAATGCCGGTACAACGCCAGGCCCAGCAGCAGGGCGAGCAGTGCGGGGGCTACGCCGTGGGTGACCACGTGGGTCCACGGCGTAAGGCCGGTGGGTAGCAGTCGCTCAGGCAACTGCAGCACCAAGCGGCCGTGCTCGGGGTGTCGTGGAAATTCGATGCTGACGTAGGGCAGTTCATCTTGCAGGCGACGGCTCATCGGCCAATCGAGTTTGCGCATGAAGGTCAGGTGGCTGGCCTGCTCGGCACTTAGCGGGGTGGTACCGAGGCTTTGCAGGTGCGGGCCGATCACTGCCACCCAGGTGTTCTCGGCGTGTTCCAGTTGCTTGCGCCAGCTCTCGACGCCCACCGCACCGCCTTGGTCCCAGGCGTCTTCGGCTTGTTGCGCATAGCGCGCCAGGTAGTCCTGGTCGGCCGGGGACAGGAAATAGGTGCTGCGCTCCACCGACAGGCCCCAGGTCCAGATCAGCCAGACCAGCAACAGGCAGAAGCCGACTTGCAGCACGGCCAGTTTCCACAGCAACGGGTGGCGGCGCATCAGGGCTGTTCCGTGTCGACCAGGATGTAACCCTGGCCGCGCACGGCCTGGATCTGCAGGTGCTGGGCATTGATGTCGGCCAGTTTGCGGCGCAGGTTACACACATGCACATCCAGGCCCCGGTCCAGGCGGGTATAGGCCCGGTGAAGCACGGTCTGGTACAGGAACGGCTTGCTCAAGGCTTCGCCGGGGTGGGCACGCAGCGTCACCAGCAAGCGGAATTCGGAAGCCGTGAGGCCTGCGGCGTTACCGTTGTGGATAACGTCCTGGCGGTCGTGGTCCAGCATTACCTCGCCCACGTCGGCCCGCAGCGCCGTGCCGCGATCGAACGCCACGCGCCGCAACAGGGCATCGACCCGTGCGTCCAGCTCCGCCAGGCTGAAGGGCTTGGGCAGGTAGTCGTCCGCACCTCGGGTGAAGCCACTGATGCGGTCCTGTTCCGCCCCCAGCGCCGACATCAGCATGACCGGCACCGCCTGCTGGCGGCGCAATGCGTCGAGCAGGCTGAGGCCGTCGATGCCCGGCAGCATGATGTCCAGCAACACCAGTTCGAACTGCGCGCGTGCTATGGCATTCAGGGCCTGAGTGCCGCTGGCGCAGGCATGCACCTGGAAACCACGGTTGAGGAAATGGCGTTCCAGGTCCTGACGCAGGCGTGGATCGTCTTCGACGAGGAGAAGTGAGGTGGGCACGTTGAGCCTTGAATGAGAACTTCTATCAGTTACGAATCATCCCATTGCTGGCAGGGGGAGGGCAACGCCCGGTTGTGTTAAGAAGGTTAATCCTGCTGCACCCCTGTTTTCGCTCCGGTATCGTTCGCAAAAAGCAACTTGTTTCGTTTGCGAATTACTGTCATTTGGGCGAAGGGTGTGTCATGAACAGTTTCAAACGTGTGGGGAACTCGCGACAGGCGCGGGGCTTGTTGGTGCTGAGCTTGCTGGCGCCATTTTCGGTGTCGGCACTGGCTGACACGGTCGCGACCCAGGCGGCGGTAGAGGACAACGCGCTTGACCTGCCGGCACTGACCATCGAAGGCAACCGCCTGTACGACATGCTGCCCTCGGAAGCAACCGGCGGCTACAGCGTCGATGCCGCGACTGTGGGCACCAAGACCCCTGCGGCGCTCAAGGACATTCCGCAATCGATCACCGTCTACACCCAGGATTACGTCAAGGACCGCCAATTCGTACACCTGGATGACCTGGCCAAGTACACCGCCGGCCTGCGCACCCTGACCAACGACAGCGGCCGGTCTTCGATCTACGCCCGTGGTTACGAATACAGCGAGTTCAACATCGACGGCCTGCCGGCCCCCATGGCCAGCATCTTCGGCACCGTGCCGTCGCTGGCGGCGTTCGACCGTGTCGAAATCATGCGTGGCCCGGCCGGGCTGTTCAGCAGCACCAGCGAGCTGGGCGGCATCGTCAACATGGTGCGCAAGCGCCCGACCGCCGAATTCCAGGGCCATATTGAAGGCAGCTACGGCACCTGGGACACCAACCACGAAGAAATCGACCTGAGCGGGCCGCTGGATGATGCCGGCCGCGTGCGCGGGCGTTTCATTGCATCCCGTGACGATACCAATGGCGAAGTCGATTACAACGCCAACACCAGCAACAGTTACTACGGCGCGCTGGATGTCGACCTGGACGATGCCACCACGCTGTCGTTCGGCCTGATGCACGAAGTGAAGAACATCACCCCGCACAACGGCTATCCGGCAACCTTGTCTGGCGACGTGCCGGACTTCAGCCACTCCCGTTTCCTGGGTGCCGACTGGAACTACTTCGACGGCAAGACCACCGACCTGGTCGCCGAGCTGACCCACCGCTTCGACAACGGCGGCTATGGCCGTGTCGCCGCCCGTGGCTCGCACCGCGACACCAATTACCTGTACGCCTTCACCGCGACCAACGCCACCACCGGTGCCAACTCCGAGCGCGCCAGCGCCCGTGACTTCACTCAGGACACCTACTCGCTGGACGCCAGCTACAGCCAGCCGTTCGAAACCCTCGGCCAGGTCAGCGAATTCGTGGTCGGTACCGACTACAAGAACTACGACACCGAATACCTCAACGGCACCACCAACCTGGGCGTCATCAACGTCAACACCTACTCGCCGAAGCAGTTCGCCAAACCGTCGCCCAACTACAGCACCGAGACCGGCATGCAGGAAGAGGAATACGGCCTGTACTCCAAGGTCACCTTCCGCCCGATCGAGCGCCTGGCGTTGATCGCCGGTGGCCGCTTCAGCTGGTATCGCGGTGATTTCTACACCACCACCCTGAGCACCGGTGCCACCACCAACGACAGCAAGCGCGTGGATGGCCACTTCACCCCGTATGGCGGCCTGGTCTATGACCTGACCGAAAACCACGCCCTGTACGCCAGCTACTCGCAGGTGTTCAAGCCGCAGTCCGACACCGACAGCAACGGTCGGGTGCTGAAACCGCGTGAAGGCGAGCAATACGAATTCGGCCTCAAGAGCAGCTACTTCGGCGGCGACCTGAACACCCGCTTCTCGGTGTTCCGCCTGACCGACAAGAACCGCGCCACTACCGAATACGACGAAGATGGCGTAGACACCAACTTCTCGGTTGCCTCCGGCAAAACCCGCGTCAAAGGTGCCGAAGTGGAAGTAAGCGGCAAGCTGACGCCAAACTGGGAGCTGCTGGCCGGCTACACCTGGATGGAAACCGAAACCCTCAAGGGTGATGCAGAAACGACCTTCTTCATCATGCCGCGCAACCAGGCTTCGCTGTGGAGCAAGTACACCATCAGCCAAGGCCCGCTGAACGGCCTGGCCATTGGTGGCGGCATTTCGGCGATGAGCAACTTCTATTCCGAGAATGGCGGCGTGCGCATCGATGCACCGGGCTATGCCACGGTGGATGCGATGCTGTCGTACCCGGTGACCTCGAAGCTGACCGCCACCTTCAACGTCAACAACCTGTTCGACCGGGATTACCTGTCGCGGGTGGGGTCGACCTCCACGTTCAACTTCTACGGGCCGTCGCGCAGCATGATGGTTGGGGCGCGGTATGACTTCTGATTGGTGTTGTGGCGTGTAGGTCTACGTCGACGATTTTGCATCGTTTATGAAATCGAGCGCCGCCCGCGCGGCCCTCGATCTACCAGGCGCTGCAACCCTGTCGGCATGCACCTGTCTGCCCAGTGCAGCATTCAAGGTGAACATTTCAAGGGCCGATTTTTCCTGACCCATCACGATGAGCATGCGTCTTCGACGCCGGCTTCGAGTGGTGATCACTGCCGGCTTGGTCTTGCCCATGCTGGCCTTCATGGTTGTGCATGTCACTCTCACCGCCCCCATGCTGGTGGCCGCCACTGCTTGCGACCATCGCCTGGTACTGCTGAGCATTCATCTGCGGTAGTTGGTCGAGAAAAGCCACTATGCCCCAGATATACGAATCATCCATGCTCTTGCCCCAAGCTGGCATTCCCGTAGCCTTGATGCCGTGCTTGATGGTCCAGAACGCAACAGCGGGATCACCGCTGGCGCCGAGCTTGCTCAGATCAGGAGGCGACGGGTACAGCGCTTGGCTCAGCTCGGTCTTTTCGACGCCAGGGGCCAGATGGCAACCAATGCACATGGCGTTGTAGTTACCGGCGCCGATGCGAATCAGGTTTTCATTCTTGAGGTCCGGTACCTCGATATCCCTGGCCCGTACCTCGATGGACCGATCCCGGGCCATGGCCAGAAAGGCATGCACGGCCGGGAAATGGGGATCATCAGCCCCGACGTTCACCAGGCCAAAGTAAGCTGCGCCCAATACGCCCGCACCGGCGACGGCGCCTGCTGCAACAAGCGTTGTAATTGTTTTTTTCATGTCGGGCTCTCAAAACCACATGCGAATGCCGGCAACGAAACGCGCTTCATCCACATCACCACCCTCGTCGCGGACGAAATCAGCCGTTTTGCCGTAGGAGCGGCTCCAGGTGATGCCTATGTAAGGTGCGAACTGGCGAACGATTTCATACCGTAGCCGCAGCCCGACCTCGGTATTCGCCAGGCCAGAACCCACGCCTCGCTCAGGGTCGTTCTTGCCATAGAAATTGGCTTCGGCGGTGGGCTGAAGGATCAGGCGATTGGTCAGCAGAATGTCGTAGTCGCCTTCCAGGCGCGCGGCGGTTTGACCGTTCTCACCCAGGAACGCGGTGGCTTCGGCCTCGAAGCCGTAAAGCGCCATGCCCTGGATGCCGAACGCCGCCCAGGTTTGCGGTGATTGCGGTTTGAAATCCTGGCGCACTCCGGCAACCACATCCCACCAGGGGCTGATAGCGCGGCCATAGAGCAGCTGCAACTCGGCATCTTCGGTGACGCCGTTGGTGCGTTCGCCTTCGGAGCGAATCCACAACCGGTTGATATCGCCGCCGACCCACCCGGTAGCATCCCAGGCCAGGGTGCTGCCTTCGTCTGCATCCTGATACTCAAGCTGGTCCAGCAAGAAGAAGCTATTGAGCGCGCTGTCGTGTACCTGATGCCCGCCCAATGGGGGGAATGCCGCCTGCCGGTCTGCATCCGTCAATTCGGGAATCGGCGTTCGGCTGGTCGTCGCAGGGCTGGCAGTACCATGGTTCATCTTCGAGTGATCCATGCCCCCATGATCCATGCCCTGCATGCTGCCATGATTCATCTGGCTAGGGTCCATGCCCGACATGGAGCCGTGCCCCATCGCCGAATGGTCCATTTCGCCAGCGGCGAAGCTGGGTGCAGCACCCAGCATACCGAGTGAAACGGCCAGGGCCAGCAGCGAGGGTCGCGCCGGGCTATTGGCCATCTTTCCCTGCCTTGGCGTTGTCGCTGCCCTGCGATTCCATCATCTTGCTGTGATCCATACCTTCCATCGAGCCATGGTCCATGCCCTTCATGGCGCTGTGATCCATGCCCTTCATGGAACCGTGGTCCATGCCTTGAGCGCCCTTGGCTTTTGCTGCATCTGCGGCTTTCTGGGTGTGTTGCTCATGGTTGTCACCGGCCCACGACGACGGGGCATAAACAGCCAGCAGGCCAGCCATCGCAGCAGAGAGGAAAAACGCGCTTCGTTTCATAGGTTTGTTCATCTCGGATCTCCAGTTCATTCGTCCACGCGGACTTCTCGGAACATGCCCATTTCCATGTGGAACAGCAGGTGGCAGTGATAGGCCCAGCGCCCCAAAGCATCCGCAGTCACGCGGTAACTTCGTTTCGAGCCAGGCGGCATGTCGATGGTGTGCTTGCGCACCATGAAGTTGCCGTTCTCATCCTCCAAGTCGCTCCACATGCCATGCAGGTGGATGGGGTGAGTCATCATGGTGTCGTTGACCAAGGTGATACGAAGGCGCTCCCCGTATTTGAGGCGCAGCGGCTCGGCATCGGAAAACTTGACCCCGTCGAACGACCAGGCGAACTTTTCCATGTGGCCTGTGAGGTGCAACTCGATGGTGCGGCCAGGTTCTCGGCCGTCGGGATCAATGAAGGTGCTGCGCAGGTCCGCATACGTCAGCACACGTCGGCCGTTGTTACGCAGCCCGATGCCCGGGTCGCTCAGTTTTGGCGTGGGGCTCATCGTCTGCATGTCGACCAAGGGGTTGTTGGTCTCTGAGTCAGGATGGCCCTGCATGGCTCCACTCATGCCAGCCATGCTGCCGTGATCCATGCCGGCCATCTGGCTGTGGTCCATGCCAGCCATGCTGCCATGGTCCATCCCCGACATGCCGCTGTGATCCATACCCATGTCACTCATGGAAATCAGCGGGCGTGGATCAACAGCTGGAACAGCCGCTTGCAGGCCTTCGCGGATGGCCAAGGTGCCCCTGGCATAACCGGTGCGGTCCATGGATTGAGCAAAGAGGGTGTATGCCTGCTCATCCTCGGGCTCGACAATCACATCGTAGGTTTCAGCAACCGCGATACGGAACTCGTCGACCGCTACCGGCTTCACATACTGCCCATCCGCCGCAACCACGGTCATCTTAAGGCCGGGAATACGCACGTCGAAATACGTCATGGCGGAGCCGTTGATGAAGCGCAGGCGGATTTTTTCGCCAGGCTTGAATACCCCCGTCCAGTTGGCGCCCGGTGCCTGGCCATTCATGAGGTAGGTGTAGGTGTATCCGCTCACGTCCGCGAGATCGGTGGGGCTCATGTTCATTTCGGCCCACATCGTGCGATCCGCCACCGCAGCGGACCAGCCCATTTCGCTCACGTCGTTGACGAAATCACCCACCGTCCGTTTGTGGAAGTTGTAGTAGTCAGACTGTTTCTTGAGCTTGGACAGCACCCGGGCAGGGTCTTCATCCGTCCAGTCGCTGAGCATCACCACGTAATCCCGGTCATAGGTGAACGGCTCGGGTTCTTTCGCATCGATGACCAGCGCGCCGTACACCCCAACCTGTTCCTGGAAGCCTGAGTGGCTGTGGTACCAGTAGGTGCCGTTCTGATGGACTTTGAACCTGTACTCATACAGGCCATCCGGGGCGATGCCATGGAAGCTCAGGCCAGGCACACCATCCATGTTGGCCGGCAGGATGATGCCGTGCCAGTGGATGGAGGTGTCCTGCTTCAAACGGTTGCGCACGCGAAGCGTAACGGTATCGCCTTCGCGCCAGCGAAGCGTTGGGCCAGGTATGGATCCGTTGATGGCCATCGCTGTGCGCCTTGTGCCGGTGATATTGACCGGCAGTTCACCGATGTACAGGTCGAAGTCGCTGCCTGTCAGCACGTTTGGCTGGCCAGGGCTGGTCAAGGCCCACACCGGCGTGCGCCACATGCCCAGCCCGCCGAGCAGTCCGGTAGCGGCCAGGCCTTTGACGAAGGTGCGTCTTGTGGTTTTGCTTTGCATGCCGTTGCGTCCAGTCGTGTGGGGTGCGGATATCCCGGCTGCTGGGTGTCGCAGCCCACGACCAAACTAGCGAGTTGCCGCTGTCAGAAAACTGAGTCCGACATTACTTTTTCGTCAGCTTCTTGAAGGAGGGAGGTAGGCCGCAGAGGCCTTGGGATGGCTTTCGGCGAGGCATTAAAAAGCCGGCTTGTGGCCGGCTTCTCGGGGACGCTTCCGACTAATTTATGGTAAGCCGCAATCGCCTTAACTGAGTGGCCATCAAGGGCCTGAAAGAAATGGCAGATGCCCGTGTGGGATATCGCCAGAGCCCTCTGGACCGCGGCTTGCGCCGGTCGGGGCTGAATGTGCCGCGTAGCATACAAGGGCACGCGCAGGATGCCCAGCAAAAAATGGCACAGGGTGTTTCAGCCAGGCCGCTGTTGGCGGAAATGCGACCAGTGAAACACCCAGCCAAGAATTTCCAGGCCCTGCGCCTGGCACTGTGCGGGGGTGTAGCGTTCGACTGCGTAGTTGCGCCGGTCATGGCTGTGCAGGTACAGCGTACCGTGCTGGCCAAGGCTGAGGTTGTTCACCCTGAGCATGCCGTTGTGCAGCAGGGCATAGGTTTCACCCTCGACCACTCGGGTCATGCCCAGGTCGATGGCCAGGCTGGCATTCAGCGGAATCAGGGGCAGCATGTTGCTGGCCGGCATTGCCAGGCAGATCGCATTGGCAGCATGCACACCCAGGCCTCTCAAGGCTTTTGCCGGCAAGCGCAGGTGTTTGCTGGCCACCGGCGACAGCTGCCCTTGTTGCAACTGGTAGTAAGGCACCTTCACTGCCCGGCCATGTTCCACCGACAGCGGAGAGGGCGGGTTGACGGGCGTCGGCCGGGGCGCGCCGCTGCGCAGGATCGGGTTGGGATGTTTGGGCCCTTCTCCGGTGCGTAGCCAACGGCGGTGCACACAGAACAAGTCGGCCAGTTCGTCCAGCCGGGCCAAAGGCACACCACGTTTGAACCAGTTGTTGACGTGCTGCGGTGTGACGCTGCGTTGGGCGGCAAAATCGGAAGGGGTCAGGCCACATTCGTGGAGCAGGGCTTTGAGGCGGTCGCCGGAAGTGTTCATGGTAGCGAGTGTAGCGGCGGGGGTGTCAGCAAGGATATGAACCGGGTGTTGACAGGGGTTGTACGAAAAGAGGTGGTTTGTAGGGAGTTGATGTAGGACTGCGTAGGATTTATTACCAGCACCCTGAGCATCGCCCATTCAGGCATAAAAAAACCCCGCCTTGGCGGGGTTCTTCCTGCAACCGGTATCAGCCCTTGTAGGCAGCAACCGATTTGGTGATCGCGGCACGGGCGGCGTCGGCGCCTTCCCAACCTTCGATCTTGACCCACTTGCCCTTCTCGAGATCTTTGTAGTTTGCAAAGAAGTGCTCGATCTGCTGGATCAGCAGGGCTGGCAGGTCGGTGTATTCCTTCACGTCAACGTACAGCTGCGACAGCTTGTCGTGAGGAACAGCGATGACCTTGGCGTCGCCGCCGCCGTCGTCGGTCATGTTCAGCACGCCAACCGGACGGGCGCGGATAACCGAGCCTGGCGCTACCGGGTAAGGGGTAACAACCAGCACGTCCAGCGGATCACCGTCGTCAGCCAGGGTGTTCGGAATGAAGCCGTAGTTGGCTGGGTAGAACATTGGGGTAGCCATGAAACGGTCGACGAACAGGGTGTCGCTGTCCTTGTCGATTTCGTATTTGATCGGCGCGTGGTTGGCCGGGATCTCGATGGCGACGTAGATGTCGTTCGGCAGGTCTTTGCCCGCCGGAATCTTGCTGTAGCTCATTGGGCAGTGCCCCCGTGTTTGACCAAAAAAGTGGCGGCGATTATAGGCACATTCTGCCGGGGCATGCCACGCCTGGCCTGATGTGCGGCCCCGTCAGGCGTGGCTTTCGCGGTATTCGGGGTGTTCGGCCTGTAGCTGGCGCAGGCGCGCCAGCGGGTCTTGCCGGTAGAACAGCGACAACTGGCGGTAGACCAATGGATAAGCCTGCTGCAGCAGGTCGGGGGCACTAAAGAAGTATTCGCTGGTGACCGCAAAGAACTCCGCCGGGTTTTCCGCGGCATAGGGGTCGATGGCGGTTTCGGCGTCGGGGTTGGCGTCCAGCTGGCGGTTGAGGTCGTCGTAGGCTTGTTGCATGGCCGTTGCCCACTCATCCACCGGCATGCCGCTGTGCAGCGGGGGCAGGCCGTTGGCATCGCCATTGAGCATGTCGAGCTTGTGCGCCAGCTCATGGATGACGAGGTTGTAGGCCTCCCAGCCGCCACTGGCCAGCACGCCGTTCCAGGCCAGGATGATCGGCCCCTGCTGCCAGGCTTCGCCGCTGTGCTCGCCGTCCCAGACGTGCTCTACGCCACTGGCATCGCGGTGGCGCTGGGGGCTTTTGAAGTCGTCGGGGTACAGGATGATTTCGTGGAAACCCTGGTACCAGTTCAGCTCGCCCAGGTGCAGCAGTGGCAGTTGCGCCTGGGCGGCCAGCAGCAGGCGCTGCTCGTCGTCCAGTTCGACGCCGGGTAGGCAGGTGAGGTGCTTGTCGAGCAGGAACAGGATGCAGGCTTCGCGCAGCCAGTGGTCTTCGGCGTCACTGATGCCGTCCAGCATCGGCAGGCGCTCGCGTACGGCCTGCCATTGCTGGGGGGAGATAGGGTAGCGCGCCAGGGTGCGCTTGCGCCGCCAGGCGCTGAACGACCACATGAGTGGCGGTCAGTGAGCCTTGGCGGCCCGGCCCAGGCGGCCGCGCAGCAGGCCGAGGATCATCGGCACCAGCGACAGGATGATGATGCCCACCACCATCAGCGACAGGTGTTGCTTGATGAACGGCACGTTACCGAAGAAGTAACCCAGGGTAACCAGGCCTCCCACCCACAGCAGCGAACCGGCGATGCTGAAACCGAGGAAGCGTGGGTAATGCATGTGCGCGATGCCGGCGACGAACGGTGCAAAGGTACGCAGGATGGGCAGGAAGCGCGCCATGGTCACGGTCTTGCCGCCGTGGCGTTCGTAGAAGTCGTGGGTACGCTGCAGGTAATCGCGGCGGAAGATCTTCGAGTTGGGGTTGTTGAACAACCGCTCGCCGGCCGTTCGCCCTATGACGTAGTTGGTACTGTCCCCCAGGATGGCGGCAGCCATCAGCAGGCCGGCCAGCAGCACCGGGTCCATGCCACCACCAGCGGCCACGGCGCCAGCGATGAACAGCAGCGAATCGCCTGGCAGGAAAGGCATTACCACCAGCCCTGTTTCACAGAAAATGACGGTGAACAGGATGGCGTAGATCCAGGGACCGTAATTGGTGACCAGCAGATCGAGGTAGGCATCGAGATGCAGGATAAGGTCCAGCGGGTTGAAATCCATGTACAGCACCTGTGTTCTGGGGCGTAGGCTCGGTTACCTGGGGATGGGTAAATTTTCACACATGACAGGTGGGGCATTATACGGCTAAGTCAGGATCATGCCCGGGGAGTTTGTAGCGGGGGGTTACGGCAGGTGCTTCCTGTGCTGGCCCTTTCGCGGGCACGCCCGCGAAAGGGCCGGGACTGTCAATCCTGGCTGATTGGCAGGATGTAGCTCTTGAACTCGGTGTCTTCACGAAAACCGATGGATTCGTAGGTCTTGTGCGCAACTTCGTTGTCCGCGCTGGTCGAAACCCGCATGCGCACGGCGTTGGTCTCTTTCGCCATTTTCTTCGCCTCACGCATCAGGTGGTCAGCCACCAGCATGCGTCGCGAGTCTTCGGCCACGTAGATGTCGTTGAGTATCCATACCCGCTTCAGCGATAGCGACGAATAGCTGGGGTACAACTGGCAGAAGCCCATCAGCTTGCTGTCGTCATCATCCGGTAGCGCCAGGTAGATCACCGATTCATCCCGTTTCAGGCGCTTTTCCAGAAAGCTGCGCGAGCTGTCGGGATAGGGCAGCTGCCCATAGAACTCACGGTATCTGACGAACAGTGGCGTGAGCAGGTCGAGGTGTTCCAGGGTTGCCTTGATGATGCGCATGTGCGGCCCTCAGAGTCCATTTAGGGAAACAGCGGAATGCCTGCAGCGTTCAAGGGCATGCTGCCCAATGCGCGTCACAAGTGCAATCCGCCTTCCGTGACATGTTTTTTACCCTTTGCCGAGCAGGAAGTTGCCTTTCTGGTTGGCGCTGTCTTCACTTTCCAGGCTATGGACCTCGGCTTCGTCCTTCAGATTCACCCCGGAAAGCTGGCGTTTGCAGGCTTCGCGCATCAAGTACAGCAAGCGGTGCGCCGCCATGCCATAGCTCAGGCCCTCCAGGCGGATGTTGGAAATGCAGTTGCGGTAGGCATCGGTCAGGCCGACCTTCGGCGCGTAGGTGAAATACAGGCCCAGGCTGTCGGGCGAGCTGAGCCCTGGGCGTTCGCCGATCAGCATCACGGTCATCCGTGCGCCCAGCAATTCGCCGACCTCGTCTGCCACTGCCACGCGGCCCTGCTGTACCAGCACCACAGGGGCGCTGGTCCAGCCATCAGCGGCCGCTTGCTCCTCGAAACGGCTCAGGAACGGTAGGGTGTGGCGATGAACAGCCAGCGCCGACAGGCCATCGGCAACCACGATGGCCAGGTCGACGCCGCCGGGGTTCGCCTGTGCGTGCTGGCGCAGGGTGGCAATCGAGTCTTCGTTGAGCCGCCGGCCCAGGTCCGGGCGCTGCAGGTACTGGTGGCGGTCGCTGGCGGCACTGTGCAGCACCAGGCTGTCACGGCCACGGTCACTCAGTTGGGTCGCCAGGCCGGCGTGGTCGAAGGCCAGGTGCACGGCATCGCGGGCCTGGGCATGGGCGAACTGGAAGTCCAGCTGCGCCCCGGTCGGCAGGCTGGTGCCGGTGCGGCCCAGGGCGATGCGTGCCGGGGTCAGGTTGCGCAGGGCCAGCCAGGGGTTGTCGGGGGTAGGTGTGCGAGGGTCCATGGTCATCCCTATGCAAGCTGTGCCAAGGCCTGGCGGAAGGCCGGCGGCAGGTTGTCACCAAAGCGCACCCGGCCATCGGCCTGGGTGAAGATGCCGGTGCGGGCCAGCCACGCTTCGAATTCCGGCCCGGGCTTCAGGCCCAGGGTCTGGCGCGCGTACAGCGCGTCGTGGAACGAGGTGGTCTGGTAGTTGAGCATGATGTCGTCGGAACCGGGGATACCCATGATGAAGTTGATCCCGGCCACCCCCAGCAGGGTCAGCAGGGTGTCCATGTCGTCCTGGTCGGCTTCGGCGTGGTTGGTGTAGCAGATATCGCAGCCCATCGGCACGCCCAGCAGCTTGCCGCAGAAGTGGTCTTCCAGGCCGGCGCGGATGATCTGCTTGCCGTTGTACAGGTACTCCGGGCCGATGAAACCGACCACGGTGTTGACCAGAAACGGCTTGAAGTGGCGGGCCACGGCATAGGCGCGGGTTTCGCAGGTTTGCTGGTCGACGCCGTGGTGGGCGTTGGCCGACAGCGCGCTGCCCTGGCCGGTTTCGAAGTACATCAGGTTTTGCCCAAGGGTGCCGCGCTTCAGCGACAGGCCCGCTTCGTAGCCTTCCTGCAGTACGTTCAGGTTGATGCCAAACCCGGCGTTGGCCGCCTCGGTACCGGCGATGGACTGGAACACCAGGTCCAGCGGCACGCCACGGTTGATCGCCTCGATCGAGGTGGTGACGTGGGTCAGCACACAGGCCTGGGTAGGGATGTCGTAGCGCTGGATGATGGCGTCGAGCATTTCCAGCAGGGCGCAGATCGAGGCGATGCTGTCGGTGGCCGGGTTGATGCCGATCATGGCATCGCCGTTGCCGTACAGCAGGCCATCGAGGATGCTGGCGGCGATACCGGCCGGCTCGTCGGTCGGGTGGTTGGGCTGCAGCCGGGTCGACAGGCGCCCGCGCAGGCCCATGGTGCCGCGAAAACGGGTAACAACGCGGATCTTCTGCGCCACCAGCACCAGGTCCTGGACACGCATGATCTTCGAGACCGCTGCTGCCATTTCCGGTGTCAGCCCGGGCGCCAGGGCGCGCAGGCTGTCTTCATCGGCCTCTTCGCTCAGCAGCCAGTCACGCAGGCCGCCCACGGTCAGGTGGCTGACCGGTGCGAACGCCTGGGCATCGTGGGTATCGACGATAAGGCGGGTAACCTCGTCATCTTCGTAAGGGATCAGCGCTTCATTGAGAAAGTGCGTCAGCGGGATATTGGCCAGCGCCATCTGCGCGGCAACGCGTTCGCCGTCGTTGCTGGCTGCAACGCCTGCCAGGTAGTCCCCGGAGCGTGCCGGGCTGGCCTTGGCCATCACTTCCTTGAGGCTGTCGAAGCGGTAGACCAGGTGGCCGACCGTGTGTACGAAACTTGCCATACAGAATCTCCAGAGCCGCAGGTTGCCCTGCGGCGGGTGGCGGCAATCAGTGCAGGGCCTCTTCGGCCTTCTGGATCGCGGCGAATTCCTCTTCCGGTGTGCCCGCAACCAGGTGGTGGCGGCTGTAGAAAGCAAAGTAGGCAATTAATACCGCATAGATCACTGCGGCGCCAATCACCACCCGTGGGTCGACCAGGAAGCCGGCAACCACAGCGATGCAGGCCAGCACCAGCGCGACGCCCGAGGTAAAGATGCCACCGGGGGTGCGGTATGGGCGCTCCATCTTCGGCCGGCGGATGCGCAGGGTGATGTGTGCGGCCATCATCAGCACGTAAGAAAGGGTAGCGCCGAATACGGCTACCAGAATCAGCAGGTCACCCTGGCCGGTCAGCGACAGGGCAAAGCCGATGATGCCGGGGATGATCAAGGCCAGCACCGGCGCCTTGCTTTTGTTGGTTTCCGACAGCTTGCGCGGCAGGTAGCCGGCGCGGGACAGGGCGAAGATCTGCCGGGAATAGGCGTAGATGATCGAGAAGAAGCTGGCGATCAGCCCGGCCAGGCCGACCAGGTTGACGAAACCGCCCATCCAGGTACTGCCGCCATAGGCTTTGGACAGTGCCTCGACCAGCGGGTTACCGGACGCTTTCAGTGCTTCGGAGCCTGCACCGCCGGGGCCGACTACCAGAATCAGCAGGGCGAAGGCCAACAGTACCAGCATGGCACCGATCAGGCCGCGTGGCAGGTCACGCTTGGGGTTCTTGGTTTCTTCGGCGGCCAGCGGCACACCTTCGACAGCCAGGAAGAACCAGATGGCATAAGGAATGGCCGCCCACACGCCCACATAACCGAACGGCAGGAAGCTGCTGGCGCCCACCGCGTCCGTTTTGGCGATGTCGAACAGGTTGGCTGCATCAAAATGGGGCACCATGCTCACCAGGAACACCGCCAGGGCGATGGCGGCGATGGCGGTGATGATGAACATCAGCTTCAGCGCTTCCCCCACACCGAAGATGTGGATGCCGATGAACACGATGTAGAACGCCAGGTAGATCATCCAGCCGCCGATGCCGAACAGTGACTGGCAATAAGCGCCGATGAACACGGCAATGGCGGCAGGGGCGATGGCGTATTCGATGAGGATCGCCGTACCGGTCAGAAAGCCGCCCCACGGGCCGAACGCACTGCGGGCAAAGCCGTAGCCGCCGCCTGCGGTGGGGATCATCGACGACAGTTCGGCCAGCGAAAAGCACATGCACAGGTACATGGTGGCCATCAGCAAGGTGGCGAGGAACATGCCGCCCCAGCCGCCCTGGGCCAGGCCGAAGTTCCAGCCGGCATAGTCGCCGGAAATGACGTAGGCCACGCCCAGGCCGACCAGCAGTACCCAGCCGGCGGCGCCTTTTTTCAGTTCACGTTGCTGGAAATAGTCCGAGCCGACTTTTTCGAAGTCGACAGAAGAGCCTGCCGGCGAGCCGGCGGAATGATCGCTTGGCATAGTTTCACCTGTTCTTTTTCTTGGTGGCCGGAAGGGTTCCGGGCCGATGGTGATGGGTACTGCAGGAAGCGAGCCAGAGCGGTTCGTGAACGCGAACCGCTCTGGCTGACGGGCTTAGAAGAAGCCCAGCGGGTTAATGTCGTAGCTCACCAGCAAGTTCTTGGTTTGCTGATAGTGGTCCAGCATCATCTTGTGGGTCTCACGGCCAACACCGGACTTCTTGTAGCCGCCGAACGCCGCATGCGCCGGGTACAGGTGGTAGCAGTTGGTCCATACGCGGCCAGCCTTGATCCCGCGGCCCATGCGGTAGGCACGGTTGATATCGCGGGTCCACACGCCGGCACCCAGGCCGAACTCGGTGTCGTTGGCAATCGCCAGGGCTTCGGCTTCGTCCTTGAAGGTGGTGACGCTGACCACCGGACCGAAGATTTCCTCCTGGAACACGCGCATCTTGTTGTTGCCCTTGAGCAGGGTCGGCTGGATGTAGTAACCGGTGGCCAGCGAGCCTTCCAGTTTTTCCACCTTGCCGCCGGTCAGCAGCTCGGCACCTTCGTCCTGGGCGATCTGCAGGTACGAGAGGATCTTCTCGAACTGCTGTTGCGAAGCCTGGGCGCCGACCATGGTGTCGGTGTCCAGCGGGTCGCCGCGTTTGATCTGCAGCACCTTCTTCATCACCACTTCCATGAACTGCGGGTAGATCGACTCCTGTACCAGTGCCCGGGATGGGCAGGTGCACACTTCGCCCTGGTTGAAGAACGCCAGCACCATGCCTTCGGCCGCCTTCTCGATGAAGCTCGGCTCGGCTTGCATGATGTCTTCGAAGTACACGTTCGGCGACTTGCCGCCCAGTTCCACGGTGGATGGAATGATGTTTTCGGCTGCGCATTTCATGATGTGCGAGCCCACCGGGGTGGAGCCGGTGAAGGCGATCTTGGCGATGCGCTTGCTGGTGGCCAGGGCTTCACCGGCTTCGCGGCCAAAGCCTTGCACCACGTTGAGCACGCCTTTTGGCAGCAGGTCGCCAATCAGTTCGACCAGCACGGTGATGCCCAGCGGGGTCTGCTCGGCAGGTTTGAGCACCACGCAGTTGCCGGCGGCCAGGGCCGGGGCAAGTTTCCAGGCGGCCATCAGGATCGGGAAGTTCCACGGGATGATCTGCCCGACCACGCCCAGCGGTTCGTGAATGTGGTAGGCCACGGTGCCTTCGTTGATTTCTGCAGCACCGCCCTCTTGGGCGCGGATGCAGCCGGCGAAGTAGCGGAAGTGGTCGACCGCCAGCGGGATGTCGGCGTTGAGGGTTTCGCGGACTGGCTTGCCGTTGTCCCAGGTTTCGGTAATCGCCAGCAGTTCGAGGTTTTGCTCGATGCGGTCGGCGATCTTCAACAGCACGTTTGAGCGGTCCTGCACTGACGTGCGGCCCCAGGCGTCGGCAGCGGCGTGGGCGGCGTCGAGCGCTTTATCGATGTCTTCGGCAGTGGAACGGGGGAATTCGGCGATCAGTTTGCCATTCACCGGGGACGTGTTTTCAAAGTACTGCCCCTTGACCGGAGCTACGAACTCGCCACCGATGTAGTTGCCGTAGCGGCTCTTGAAGGAAACCTTCGCGCCCTCGGTACCGGGATGTGCGTAACGCATGGTGTGTCTCCTGGCTGTTATGTTTGTTGAGGAGTTGGAAAGCGTAGAGCAAAGGTTGGGCCAGCGTTTCGCACGCCAGTCAAATCAATGACTTGGGTCAGCTACCAAGGCCTGCTGATAAGCCCTTGTACCAGCGCCGATACGCGCGGGGGTGACACTTTGTGCCATTTACGACACGTCCCAGACGGGTGCATTGCAAAGGCTTCCCGGGTGGAGGATGCTGGCAGGACTCTCTATCTGCGGAGAACTACAACAAATGCAGAGCAATCCTTTCATTCGCCATGCCCAGCAAGTGCATACCGTTGCCCATGGTGGGGCCGGGGAGGGGGGCAGTGACCCGTCCATCGCCCGTTCCTGGCTGCGCTGCCTGGAGGACTACCACCTCGACCCTTCGGTAATCGAGGCGCCCGTGGTGCTCGAGCATGGGCGTTTGCTGGAAAGCCGCGAGCGCCTGCGCCAGGTGCTGCAAATTGCCGATCATGAAATGAACAGCCTGCACCAGCAGCTTTCCGGCGCCGGCCATGCGGTACTGCTGACCGACGCCCGCGGGGTGATCCTCAACTGCGTCAGCGCGGCCACCGAGCGGCGCAGCTTCGAGCGTGCCGGGCTGTGGTTGGGCGCCGACTGGAGCGAGGCGCGCGAGGGCACCAACGGCATCGGCACCTGCCTGGTCGAGCGCCAGGCATTGACCATTCACCAGAACGAGCACTTTCGCGGCCGCCACACTGGCCTGACCTGCTCGGCCAGCCCGGTGTTCGACCCGCATGGCGAGTTGCTGGCGGTGCTGGATGTGTCATCCGCGCGGCCTGACGTTTCGCGCCAGAGCCAGTTCCACACCATGGCGCTGGTGAACCTGTCGGCGAAGATGATTGAAAGCTGCTATTTCCTGCGCCACTTCGAGCAGCAGTGGCTGTTGCGTTTTCACCTGCAGGCCGAGTCGGTCGGCCTGTTCAGCGAAGGCCTGCTGGCGTTCGACGGCGATGGGCGGATTTGTGCTGCCAACCAGAGCGCGTTGAACCTGCTGGGCAGCGTGCGCGGTGGCGTGCTGGGCAAACCCGTGGAGCGTTTTTTTGCCTGTAGCCACGACGAACTGTTCAGCCGCGCCACCCCCGCTGGCAGCACGGTCTGGCCGCTGCATACGCTGGACGGTCGCCAAGTGTTTGCCAGCCTGCGCGGCAAGGCCCGTGCGCCCGTGTGGTCGGTGCCTGTTGCGCAACCCTTGCCCATGCACCCGATGGAACCGGCCATCTGCCTGCTCGACCCGGCTCTGCAGAACGAATTCCGCCGCAGCGTACGGGTGTTCGAGCGTGACGTGCCGCTGTTGCTACGTGGTGAAACCGGTTGTGGCAAAGAAGCGTTTGCCCAGGCCGTGCACCAGGCCAGCGGGCGACGCGGCAAGCCGTTCATCGCCATCAACTGTGCCTCGATCCCGGAAAGCCTGATCGAGAGCGAGTTGTTCGGTTACCGAGGCGGCAGTTTTACCGGAGCACGCAAAGAAGGCATGCGCGGCAAGCTGCTGCAGGCCGATGGCGGCACCTTGCTGCTGGACGAGATCGGCGACATGCCGCTGGCCTTGCAAACCCGCCTGCTGCGGGTACTGGAAGAGCGCCAGGTGGTGCCCATCGGTGGCGAGCCGCAAGCGGTGGATGTCCGTATTGTCAGCGCCACCCACCGCGACTTGCTGGAGCGGGTGGAGCAGGGCAGTTTCCGCGAGGACCTGTATTACCGCCTGAATGGCCTGGAGGTGGCGTTGCCGGCGGTGCGTGAGCGCAGTGACAAAACACAGCTGCTGGACTTTTTGCTGCATCAGGAGGCGCAGGGGCAACGTGTCGAACTGGAGCCCAGGGCGCGTCAGGCGCTGCTGGACTTTGCCTGGCCGGGTAATGTGCGGCAGATGCGCAACGTGCTGCGTACCTTGGTGGCGCTTTGCGAGAACGCCCGAATCGAGTTCTCGGATCTCCCCGCTATTGTTCGCGAGGGCTTCGCCCTCGATCGCCGGCAAGCCAGCTCCCACAGGTACTGCACCAAGCCTGAGGCGCGTGCAAACCCTGTGGGATCTGGCTTGCCGGCGATAGGGCCAGTTGTGTTGGAGGATGCCGAGCGCCAAGCGCTGATGGCGACCCTGGAGGCAAAACACTGGCACTTGACCCGTGTCGCCGAGCATCTGGGCATCAGCCGTAATACCTTGTATCGAAAACTGCGCAAACACGGCATTGCGAGGGCCGACTGAGCGAAACAGCGGGTGCGATTTGTCGCGCCCTGGGCTACCCTGCCTCGATGTTTTGCGAGGTCGACCATGCATATTCACATTCTCGGTATTTGCGGCACTTTCATGGGCTCGCTGGCGGTGCTGGCCAAGGAACTTGGCCATCGCGTCACCGGCTCGGACGCCAACGTCTATCCCCCGATGAGCACTCAGCTCGAAGCCCAGGGCATCGAACTGACCCAAGGCTATGACCCGGCCCAGCTGGACCCGGCACCCGACCTGGTGGTCATCGGCAACGCCATGTCACGCGGCAACCCGGCAGTGGAATACGTGCTGAACAAGGGCCTGCCCTATGTTTCCGGCCCGCAGTGGCTGGCCGACCATGTGCTGCAAGGCCGCTGGGTGCTGGCCGTTGCCGGTACCCACGGCAAGACCACCACCAGCAGCATGCTGGCCTGGGTGCTGGAGCACGCCGGCATGAGCCCGGGCTTCCTGATTGGCGGTGTGCCGCAGAATTTCTCGGTATCGGCCCGCCTGGGCGACACGCCGTTCTTCGTCGTCGAAGCCGACGAGTACGACAGCGCCTTCTTCGACAAGCGCTCGAAGTTCGTGCATTACCACCCGCGTACCGCGATCCTCAACAACCTTGAGTTCGACCACGCGGACATCTTCCCGGACCTGGCCTCGATCGAGCGGCAGTTCCACCACCTGGTACGCACCATCCCGAGCGAAGGCCTGGTGATTCACCCTACCACCGAGCAAGCGCTGGAGCGGGTGATCGGCATGGGCTGCTGGACCCCGGTGCAGACCACAGGCGTGGGTGGCCAGTGGCAGGCGCGCCTGCTCAGCCCCGACGGCTCGCGTTTCGAAGTCTTGTTCGAAGGCGAAGCGCAAGGCGTGGTGGACTGGGCACTGACGGGCCAGCACAACGTTGCCAACGCGCTGGCCACCCTGGCCGCCGCCCGCCATGTCGGCGTGGCCCCGGCCATGGGCATCGAAGGCCTCAGCGCGTTCAAGAGCGTAAAACGGCGCATGGAAAAGGTGGCCGAAGTGCAGGGCGTGACCATCTACGATGATTTCGCCCACCACCCGACTGCCATCGCCACTACCCTCGATGGCCTGCGCAAGCGTGTTGGCGAGGCCCCGGTGATTGCCGTGATCGAACCACGCTCCAACTCGATGAAGCTGGGCGCCCACCGTGACGGTTTGCCAGAGAGCGTCAACGACGCCGACCAGGTCATCTGGTACGCCCCGGCCAACCTCGGCTGGGACCTGGCGGCCACCGCCGCGCAGTGCAAGGTCCCGAGTGTGGTAGCCGACAGCCTTGACGCGATCATCGAGCGGGTCAAGGGCCAGGCCCGCCCGGGCACTCATGTGGTGATCATGAGCAACGGCGGCTTTGGCGGCCTGCACGGCAAACTGGCCGAGGCGCTGAAGTGAGCGGGCCGGAACGCATCACCCTGGCCATGACGGGCGCCTCGGGCGCCCAGTATGGCCTGCGCCTGCTCGATTGCCTGGTGCGCGAAGACCGCGAAGTGCACTTCCTGATCTCCAAGGCCGCGCAACTGGTAATGGCCACCGAGACCGACGTGCTGTTGCCGGCCAAGCCCCAGGCGATGCAGGCCTTCCTTACCGAATACACCGGCGCCGCCGACGGGCAGATCCGCGTGTATGGCAAGGAAGACTGGATGTCGCCGGTGGCCTCCGGCTCCGGTGCCCCGGCGGCGATGGTGGTAGTGCCTTGTTCCACCGGCACCTTGTCGGCCATTGCCACCGGTGCCTGCAACAACCTGATCGAACGCGCTGCCGACGTTACCCTCAAGGAGCGTCGGCAACTGATCCTGGTGCCACGCGAAGCGCCGTTTTCCACCATCCACCTGGAAAACATGCTCAAGCTGTCGCAGATGGGCGCGATGATCCTACCGGCGGCACCGGGCTTCTACCATCAGCCGCAGACCATCGACGACCTGGTCGACTTTGTCGTGGCGCGTATTCTCAACCTGCTGAACATTCCCCAGGACATGTTGCCGCGCTGGGGTGAACACCACTTTGGGGTGGATGATTGAAGCGAGCGTTGGTGGGGGGGCTGGCGCTGCTGATGCTGGGGGGCTGCGCCACGGTACGCACGCTGGATGCCGCCAAGCCCGGGGCGCCGGTGGTGTATGCCGGCACCCGGCTGGATTTGTACGTGATCAATGGTGGGTGCTGCCCGCGAGACCACTACGGGGCTGATGCACCAGCCTATCCTGGTCTGGACCTGCCGGGGAGCATGTTGCTCGATACCCTGTTGTTGCCGTTGTCGTTGCTGACAGCAGCCGGTGTAGGCTTCCAGGCCACCGGTGGCCTGTAACGGCCCTTTCGCGGGCTACCCGCGAAGAGGCCGTCATAGGTAACGCCTATTTCTTGCCCAACCTGCGCAACTCATCCGACTCCACAACCCGTATCCCGTCCTCTTCCTCCAGCGCCAGGCGCCACAGCGCTCGTGCCAGGGTGCAAGCCTCGATCCCCCGGTATTTACCCGGTATCAGCTTGGAAAACGGCGAAACCAACTGCTCACTGAGGCGTGGCTGAATGCGTTCGCCCAGCAGCAACGACGGCCGCACGATGGTCAACTGCGGCCAGTCCTGAGCCTTCAGCGCCTCTTCCATCTCACCTTTGACCCGGTTGTAGAAAATCGACGATTTCGGGTCGGCCCCCAGCGCGCTGACCACTAACAGATGCCGCGCGCCCATTTCCCGGGCACGTTTGCTGAACGCCACCACCATGTCCAGGTCCACCGCACGAAACGCCGATTCGGAGCCGGCCTGCTTCAGCGTGGTGCCCAGGCAGCAATAGGCGATATCGACCCGCCCGGCCAACTGAGGAAGGAATACCGCTGGGTCGCCCACCGGGTTTTCCAGGTGCGGATGCTCGGCCAGCGGCCGGCGAGTGGGCGCCAGTACGCGGGTGATGGTGGGCTCGTTGAGCAGGCGGTCGAGCAGGTGTTCACCCGTCAGACCTGTGGCACCGGCAAGCAGGACATGCTGAGGCGTCAAATACATGATGTCTCTCCCTTGTTACACACAATTCTAGTGGTTGCCGGGCGTTTCCGCTCGTCGCTCCGCGCTGGCTTGTGTGGCGTTACGCAACGCTTCTTCGGCCTGTTGCCGGCGCAGCTGCTGCCAGTGCTCAAGCACGGCGGGCGGCGCCCACAGCTGCGGCTCGGAGGCCTCGAAGCCTTCCCTTTGTTCTCTTTCGGCAACGCTGGTACGTGCCAGTTCAAATGCCTGTTTGAGGTCGTCGGTCTGGTTCAGCGCTTCGGCGAACAGGGCATCGCCAAAGTAGGTGAAGTCGGCTTCTTCCGAGCAACCGAAAGACACGCGGTCGGCCCGGGCCGCCGTCATGATCAGCGTGCGCTCATCCTTGAGCGGGGCGATGTAGCCCCCTGAATAGCAGGCCGAGATGACGATTACCTTGTCTCGATTCTTGAGCGGCGCCAGGGCAGTGGCCAGTTCGTCGGCGGAAAGGTCAGCCAATTGCAGGCGCGGCTGGTCGAGCACCAGTTGATGGTCCTGGCTGCCATGGCTGGTAAGGTAGATGAACACCAGGTCTTCAGGGCCGCTGCGCTCGGCCAGGGTGCGGGCGGCACGGGTAAGGTTTTCGCGAGTGGCCATGGGGCGGGTGGCCATGTGGTCGCGGTGGTTGACCAAGGTCACCTGGCCACGGGCACCAAAGCGCACCTTGAGCATGTTGCTGACGTAGTCGGCTTCGCGCAGGAACACGCTCTGCTGGCCATCCCCGGCCACCACCAGGCTGTACAGCTGGATCGATGGGGCTGAGCCCGGGACACGGGCCAGCGCCTCGTCCAGCAGGCGGCCCTGATTGAGCAGGGCCAGGTCCAGCGGATCGGGTAGCAACTGGCCGTTCTGGTCGCGTACCCGCACGCCATTGACCCAGACGCCGCTTTCGACCTTGCCGCTGGCCAGGATCAATCGCCCATGCCCGTGGTAGGCATCGTTCAGGAAGCCGCCGATGTACTTGCTGCCATCGGCCAGCTGCAGGCTGCCCTGGCCCGACAGGCGCCAGTCGGCGAACTCGCCTTTGTAATGGCTGCCATCGCTGCCCAGCAGTTCGCCTTCGCCGATCAATGAGCCATCCTTGAATTCGCCAATCCACACATCGCCATCGGCGTTTTCGTAACGGCCGCGACCTTCCAGGCGGTTGTCCTTGAACTCGCCGATGTACTGCTCACCGTCAACGCTGTCGTAGGTGCCGCTGCCTTGCAGCTCGCCGTTGACGAAGCGGCCACTGAACTGGTTACCGCTGGCATCGCTGCGTACGCCGGCGCCGTTGGGTTTGCCCTTGGCGAACAGGCCCTGGTAGCGGCTGCCGTCGGCCAGTTCCAGTTCGCCCGCGCCGTCGTAGAGGTCGTCCTTGAACTGGCCACGGTAGGTCTGGTCGGCTTGCTTGAGCGTGCCTTCGCCATCGCGGCGGCCATGCTTGAAGGTGCCGGCATAGTGGCTGCCCGGCGTGGTCAGGTCGCCCAGTCCCTGGAACAGCCCCCCGGCGAACTGGCCACGGTACACCTCGCCGTTCTGGCCGTGCCATTCTCCCTGGCCGTGCCACTGGCCGTCCTTGAAGCCGCCGGCGTACCAGCTGCCGTTGGGGTAGTCGATACGGCCCTCGCCCTGCAGCAGGCCATCGACCACCTGCCCCCGGTAACGCCCGCCGTCAGGCAAGCGTGCGTCCGGCGGAAGCAGCGATTCGCCATCGCCACAGGCGGCGAGCAGCAAGACCAAGGTGATGGGGAGCAGTGGACGCATGGCGAAGACCGGACAATAGGTCTGCCGAGTATGACGCAGAATGGGATCCTGAGACAGCGAGGGCAGATGCTGGCGCATCACCTGGTGTAGGAGCGGCCTTTTGTCGCGAAAGGGCCGCAACGCGGCCCCGGCAATATTACCTGTGATGCACAGATCCTGGGGGCGCTGCGCACCCCTTTCGCGACACAAGGCCGCTCCTACAGGATCTGCGCAGCCTTTGAGGGTTTAATCAGCGCACACCCGGGGAAACGATGATCTTCACATTCTCCTCTTTGTTGTTCACCAGTTCCTCGAAGCCCAGTTCGACAATCTGCTCCAACCCGATCCGGCCGGTCACCAGCGGGCGAATATCCAGCCTGCCGTCAGCGATGAAGGCAATCACATCGGCAAACTCGCCGTTGTACGCCAACGCTCCCAGTACCTGCTTCTCGGTGGATACCAATTCGAAGAAGTTGAACTCGCTAGGCTCTTCAAAAATACCTACCAGCACGCACTTACCCGCCTTGCGGATGGTGTCGATGGCCAGCTTGGCCGTGTGCTTGTTGCCGATGCACTCAAAGCTCACATCGGCCCCCAACCCAAAGGTCAGTGCGCGGATTTGCGCCAGCGCGTCGCACTGGCTGGGGTCCAGCACCACGGTGGCGCCTACCTCTTTGGCCTTGGCCTTGCGCGCCGAGGACATTTCCAGCGCAATCACTTGCGCCGCGCCCGCAGCCTTGGCGCACATGATGGTGCACAGACCGATGGTGCCGGCACCCACCACCACAACGGTTTGCCCAAGCAGGCTGCCGGCCTTTTTCACCGCGTGCATACCCACCGCCAGCGGTTCGATCAGTGCCCCGGCCTCTGGCGGGAAACCTTGCGGCAAGCGGTACAGCAGGTTGGCGGGTACGTTGACCAACTCGGCAAAGGCGCCATTGTTCATCAGGCCGGTGAACGCCAGGCGCTCGCAGATGTTGTACAGGCCGTGGGTGCAGTAATAGCAAGTACCACAATGCTGGCAGGCGTCCGCCGCCACCGGGTCACCTACCGCAAAGCCCTCCACGCCTTCGCCAAGCTTGGCGATCTGGCCGCAGAATTCGTGGCCGAGGATGCACTGGCCCTGGATGCCGGTCAGCGGGTGTGGTGTCTCCACCGGGATGAACACCGGGCCGGCGACGTATTCGTGCAGGTCGGAGCCGCAGATGCCGCACCAGTCCACCTTGATCTGCACCCAGCCGGGTGCCGGGTCGGCTGGCAGGGGGACCTGTTCGACGCGAATATCATTACGGCCATGCCAGACGGCGGCGCGCATGTGGGTGTGGCTCAGGTCATTCATTGTTGTTCTCCAGGCTCACGGGAAAGGGCTTAGTGCTTGCGCAGGAATGCGAGCACTTGCTGGTTGACCTGTTCGGCCGCCTCCATCTGCACCATATGCCCAGCCTCTGGCAGCACCAGCACTTCGGCCTCCAGGCCCTCTGCGTGGCTGGCCGGGATAATCGCGTCCTTGCCACCCCACACCACCAGTGCCGGATGCTGCCCCAGCACGCTGCGCAGGTCGTGGCGCTGCCTGTCACCGTCGGCAATGGCTAATGCCAGCTGGCGCAAGGCCTCATCGACACCTTCCAGGCGCTTGAACTTGAGCATGTCTTCCAGCATCTGCCGGGTGACCAGTGCCGGGTCGGCGAACAGCTGCACCATCTGCGGTTTGAGGGCGTTGCGGTTCGCGGCGGCAACAAAGCCTTGCAGGTACTGCCCATTGATTACCTCACCCAGACCGGCACTGGCGATCAGGCTCAGGCTGGCCACCCGCTGCGGCGCCAGGCGCGCCACGTTCAGGCTGACCGCGCCCCCCATGGAGTGTCCGGCCAGGTGGGCCTTGGCGATGTCCAGGTGGTCGAGCAGGGCCAGCACGGTTTCGCTCAGTTCATCCAGGTCGCCCCGTTGCAGGGCCTTGGCCGACTCGCCGTGCCCCGGCAGGTCGAGGGCGATCACCCGGCGCTCGGCCGCCAGCGCCGGGTGGTTGAACAGCCAGTTGTTGAGGTCGCCGCCAAAGCCGTGTACCAGTACCAGCGGCGTACCGCCTTCGCCCAGTTCGAACCAGCGCAACAGGCGGCCGCCCACTTCAGCCTTCTGCGGGGCCGGCCCTTGTGCCTGGTCGGCGCCCCCTTCGGCGACGAACTCGGCCTGGAAGCGCTGTACCACTGCATCGATCTCGGATTCCTCGGCTTCGCCTTCCACCACCACCGCCAGCAGCGCGCCAACCGGCAGGGTTTCATCCGGTTTGGCCACCTGGCGGCGCAATACACCACTGAACGGGGCTTCGACGCTGCTGCTGATCTTGTCGGTCTCGACGTCCAGCACCTCGTCGCCTTTGTTGATTTCGTCGCCTTCCTGCTTGAGCCAGGCGTCCACCCGGCCCTCGGTCATCGAAAGGCCCCACTTGGGCATGGTCAGGGTATGGATCTGGCTCATGCGGCACTCCTTGCAGCTTCGATCACCTTGCGCACGGCAGCCTCGATCTTCGCCGCGTCAGGGATGTACAGGTCTTCCAGGGCGTCGGAGAACGGCACCGGAGTGTGCGGTGCGGTGACCATTTCGATCGGGCCCTTGAGCGCGCCGAAGGCCTTCTGCGCCACCAGCGCGCTGATGTCGGTGGCCATGGAGCAACGCGGGTTGGCTTCGTCGATCACCACCAGGCGGCCGGTTTTTTCCACGCTTTCGAGAATGCTGTCTTCGTCCAGCGGGCTGGTGGTGCGCAGGTCCAGCACTTCGCAGTCGATGCCCTGGCGGGCCAGGTTGTTGGCAGCCTCCAGCGCCACATGCACCATGCGCCCGTAAGTGACCAGGGTCACATCGTCACCATCGCGCAGGAAGTTGGCCTCGCCGAACGGTACGGTGTACACCTCTTCCGGCACCTCGCCCTGCATGCTGTACAGCAGCTTGTGCTCGCAGAAGATCACCGGGTCGTTGTCGCGGATCGCCTGGATCAACAGGCCTTTGGCATCGTAAGGCGAGGACGGGCACACCACTTTCAGGCCGGGGATGTGCGTCCACAGCGAGGTGAGCATCTGCGAGTGCTGGGCCGCCGCACGCAGGCCGGCGCCATACATGGTGCGCATCACCAGCGGCGTGACTGCCTTGCCGCCAAACATGTAGCGGAACTTGGCGGCCTGGTTGAGGATCTGGTCCAGACAGCAGCCGGCGAAGTCGACGAACATCAGCTCGCACACCGGGCGCAGGCCCTGGGTGGCGGCCCCGACGGCGGCCCCGACGTAGCCGATTTCCGACAGCGGCGCGTCCAGCACGCGGCCGGGAAACTGGTGGTACAGGCCTTTGGTCACGCCCAGCACGCCACCCCAGGCGTCATCCTCGCCGGGGGCGCCGGCACCGCCGGCCACGTCTTCGCCAATGATGAACACGGTGTTGTCGCGGCGCATTTCCTGGGCCAGGGCTTCGTTGATGGCCTGCTGGTAGCTGATCTTTCTTGCCATGGTGGTTCTCCTGTTGTTCTTGTAATCCGCAGCTCAGGGGTAGGCGACGTAGACGTCGGTGAGCAGGTCGGCGGGCTGTGGCTTGGGATCGGACTTGGCGCGGCGCACGGCGTCCTCGATCAGGTCTTCGATGCGGGCGTCGATGGCGTCCAGTTGCTCGGCAGTGAGCAGGCCGGCACGGGTGGTCTTGTTGCGGAACTGCATCAGGCAATCGCGGGATTCGCGCAGGTTCTTCACTTCATCCGGGGCGCGGTAGGTTTGTGCATCGCCTTCGAAGTGGCCGTAGTAGCGGCTGAGCTTGACCTCGATCAGCGACGGGCCTTGCCCGGAGCGAGCGCGCTCGATGGCTGCGCCGGCGGCCTCGTACACCGCAAAGAAGTCGAAGCCGTCGATGGTGACACCCGGCATGCCGAACCCGGCGGCGCGGTCGGCAATATGGTCGCAGGCAACGGACCAATTGGAGGCGGTGGCTTCGGCGTAGCCGTTGTTCTCGGCCACGAAGATGCAGGGCAGGTTCATGATTGACGCCATGTTCATGGCCTCGAACACCGCACCTTCGTTGGAGGCGCCATCGCCGAAGAAGGCCACTGACACATCGTCCTTGCCTTTGATCTTGGCCGCCAGCGCTGCCCCGGCTACCAGCGGGGCGCCAGCGCCGACGATGCCGTTGGCGCCGAGCATGCCTTTCTCCAGGTCGGCAATGTGCATCGAGCCGCCCTTGCCGCCACATACGCCGGTCTTCTTGCCGTAGATCTCGGCCATCATGCCGTACACGTCCACGCCCTTGGCGATGCAGTGGCCATGACCCCGGTGGGTTGACGCGATGCAGTCGCTGTCGCGCAAGTGGGCCATGACCCCGGCGGCCGAGGCCTCTTCGCCAGCGTACAGGTGGACGAAACCGGGGATCTCGCCCGTGGCGAATTCCACATGCAGGCGTTCTTCGAACGCACGGATGGTGCGCATCACTTCATAGGCATGCAGCAGTTGTTCGGTACTCAGTTGATTGGACATCTTGTTGTTCTCCAGGGTTGTCTCAACGCGGGGATGCAGGGTGCAGCCGGTGGCCGCGCGGGACGGCCAGCAGGTGGTGGCGGGCGGCGTGCGCCAGTACGGCCTCGACATCCACGCTTAGCGGGCCTTGGTGGTCGAGGGTGATGGTGGGCGTGTCGTGCTCGGCGAATTCGATTTCGCGTTCGCCGTCCAGGGCCAGGGTGCCGCTGGTCAGGCTCAGGCGATGGGCAACGCCAGGTGTCAGCGGGCCGCTGGCGGTGATGCCGCAGGCTTGCAGCAGGCCGGGCGCCAGCGGCGCGAGCAATGCTTGTTCGGCGCCGGGGTTCAGGCGTACCCAGGCACCGTGCAGCTCTTGGCGTGACACTGGGCACCAGAGGCCGCAGAGGGCCGACAGGCCGATGGCATGGGGTTCGGCAAAGCAGGCGAAGACTTCGCACAGGTCCTCGCTGCGGCTGAGCGCACGGGCGCCGATGAAGCGCTGTGGCGACACGGCCACTTCGACCAAGGCCCATTCGGCCAGCTGTTGCTCGGGCACTCTTACCAGCAGGCGCTTGTTACGGCGCAGGCCGATGCTGGCGGGCACCAGGCCGCTGGCGAACAGGCCACCGGCAAGGCCAGCGCTGGTGGCTTCGCGCAGTTCGGGGAACGCATTGTTGGTGCCGGTGGACAACGTCAGCAGCGGTACGTCACCGGCCTCGGCAGCGACTGCCTTGTGGGTGCCATCGCCACCGAGCACGGCGATCATCGCCACGCCGCGCTCGACCATGCACCGGGTGGCCAGGCGGGTGTCGGCAACGGTCTGGGTCAGCGGCAGGTCGAGTATTTCGAGGGCCGGCCAGTGCTGGTCACGGGCGCCCGGGCCCTGGCTGGCCTTGAGCACGGCCGCGGCGATGCCGGTCATGTCGCTGGGCAACAGCACCTGGCCGATGCCGGTGGCACCGAAGGACGCCAGCAGGCGCTGGATGGCCGAGGCCTTGTCGGTGCTGGAATAGAGCCCGGCGTTGGCGGTCAGGCGGCGCAGGTCGCGGCCAGAGGCAGGGTTGGCAATGATCCCGACAATCGGGGCGGGTTGCGGCATGGCGCACCTCGTATTTTTGTTTGCCAAGGCAGGAGCAAGCGCGGTGCCAGCTTTCTTTGATTTGGCTGAAATGGCCGGGCTAGAGGGCTTTGATTGCGTTCTGGCATGCCTTTGCCACGGTGCTGGCGAGACGCCGGGTGCCAGCGCCAGGCCGGCATTGCCGAGACGCTGAGACGCGGCGTCTCAAGCCAGCCGGTAATCACACAGTGCTTGTCGGGGCATGCCCAGAGGCGCTTAATGGCCAGACAACGATAAAAACAGCAACGAGAACCGGAGGGCCTGAATGCTTGCCGCGAACTCCCGAGCCCATGTCGACTGCGTCAGCAGGGTGTTGAAGAATGCCGACCGCCTGCCACAGGCGCCGGTGCCACCGCTGATCCTCGACTCCTGGCGCCGTTCCATGGAGCTGTACCGCCTCGACCCCGGGTCCCAGCAGGGGCCGCGTATCCTTTCTCAAAGCCTGCTCAACGAGTGCCGCGAACGCGCCGAACTGTTCCTGCGCATCGCCAGCGATGCTGTGGCACGCCTGCACGAGCGGGTACGCGGTGCCGACTACTGCGTACTGCTGACCGATGCCCAGGGGCGCACCATCGATTACCGGGTCGAGTCGGCCATCCGCAACGACTGCCGCAAGGCCGGGTTGTACCTGGGCACCTGCTGGTCGGAAGGCGAGGAGGGTACCTGCGGCGTGGCGGCGGTGTTGACCGCCAAGGCCCCGGTCACCGTGCACAAGCGAGACCACTTTCGCGCTGCGTTCATCGGCCTGACCTGCACGGCGGCACCGGTGTTCGACCCGCTTGGCGAGTTGTTGGGCGTGGTGGATGTGTCAGCCTTGCAGTCGCCAGATGACCGCCGTAGCCAGCATCTGATCCGCCAACTGGTGGAGCAGACCGCCCGCGAGATCGAAAACGCCTTTTTCATGCACAGTGCCCAAGGCCACTGGGTGATGCGCGCCCACGGCACGCCGGGTTATGTGGAAAGCCAGCCGGACTACCTGCTGGCCTGGGATGCCGATGGCCGCCTGCAGGCGATCAACAGCCTGGCCCGGCAACGGCTGGTGGAGCGCCTGGGGCGCTTGCCCGAGCATATTGGTGAGCTGTTCGACATTGACCAGCTACGCCGGGTGAGCGCGTCGTCGGCCCAGCGCCTGCCGGGTCTGGGGGGGCTGTATGGTCGGGTCAGCGCCCCACGGCAACGCCAGCGCGCGCAGCCGTTGCGCCAGGCCCAGGACGCACGCATCGAACAGCACCTGCGCCTGGCCACGCGGGTCAAGGACTGCAATCTGGCGGTACTGGTGCAAGGTGAGACCGGGGCTGGCAAAGAAGTGTTCGCCCGCCAACTGCACCAGCAAAGCCAGCGCCGGGATGGCCCGTTCGTCACGCTGAACTGTGCGGCCATTCCGGAAAGCCTGATCGAGAGCGAGCTGTTTGGCTACGTGGCTGGAGCCTTTACCGGGGCCTCCAGCAAAGGCATGCAAGGGCTGTTGCAGCAGGCCGATGGCGGCACGCTGTTCCTCGATGAAATCGGCGACATGCCGCTGAACCTGCAAACGCGCCTGCTGCGGGTGCTGGCCGAGGGTGAAGTGGCGCCGTTGGGCGCCGCGCGGCGTGAGCGTGTGGACATCCAGGTGATCTGCGCCACTCATCGCGACCTGGCCGCGATGGTTGAGGACGGGCGTTTTCGTGAAGACCTGTACTTCCGCCTGGCCAATGCCCGCTTCGAGTTGCCGCCGCTGCGGGAACGTGAGGATCGGTTGGGGTTGATTCATCAGCTGCTGGCCGAGGAGGCCGATGCGTGTGCTGTCGAGGTGGTGTTGGCCGATGATGCGCTGCAAGCATTGCTGGTTTACCGTTGGCCGGGAAACTTGCGCCAGCTGCGGCAGGTGTTGCGCTATGCCTGCGCGGTGAGTGAAGGCGGGCAGGTGCAATTGCAGGACTTGCCGCAAGAGGTGCGCGGTGAAGCGGTTGCTTCGCCTGAAAGCAGCGTGTCTTGCCCGGCCCGGCAGTTGTTGCTGGATGCACTGATCCGCCATCGCTGGAAACCGGCCGATGCGGCGCGGGCGTTGGGGATATCGCGGGCGACGCTGTATCGGCGGGTGCATGAGCACCGCATCGAAATGCCGCGCATGAAGGGATAGGCCCTCAGGCCCTGGCAGGCAATAAAAAACCCCGGCACAAGGCCGGGGTTTTTGGTGCATCACACTACTCGATCAATGCTCGTTGGCCAGCTTGTGTTCGAGGTAATGAATGTTGACGCCGCCTTTGCAGAAACCTTCATCACGCACCAGGTCGCGGTGCAGTGGGATGTTGGTCTTGATGCCGTCGACGACGATCTCGTCCAGTGCATTGCGCATGCGTGCCATGGCTTCGTCGCGGTCCTTGCCGTAGGTGATCAGCTTGCCGATCAGCGAGTCGTAGTTCGGCGGAACCGAATAACCGCTGTACAGGTGCGAATCGACGCGTACGCCGTTGCCGCCTGGTGCGTGGAAGTGCTTCACCTTGCCTGGGCTCGGGATGAACTTCTTCGGGTCTTCGGCGTTGATACGGCATTCCAGCGAGTGGCCACGAATCACCACGTCTTCCTGGCGGTACGACAGCTTGTTGCCAGCGGCGATGCTCAGCATCTCCTTGACGATGTCGATACCGGTCACCATCTCGGACACCGGGTGCTCAACCTGCACACGGGTGTTCATCTCGATGAAGTAGAAGCGGCCGTTTTCGTACAGGAACTCGAACGTACCCGCACCACGGTAGCCGATCTCGATGCACGCATCGACGCAACGCTTGAACACTTCCTGGCGGGCTTTCTCGTCGATGCCCGGGGCTGGTGCTTCTTCCAGCACCTTCTGGTGACGGCGCTGCAGCGAGCAGTCACGGTCGCCCAGGTGAATGGCGTTGCCCTGGCCGTCGGACAGTACCTGCACTTCCACGTGGCGTGGGTTGGTCAGGAACTTCTCCAGGTACACCATCGGGTTGCCGAAGGCTGCACCGGCTTCGGTACGGGTGAGCTTGGCCGAGGCAATCAGGTCCTCTTCCTTGTGCACCACGCGCATGCCGCGACCACCACCACCACCGGCGGCCTTGATGATCACCGGGTAACCGACGTCACGGGCAATCGCCAGGGCGACTTCTTCGTCTTCCGGCAGCGGGCCATCGGAGCCCGGTACGGTCGGTACGCCCGACTTGATCATCGCGTCCTTGGCCGAAACCTTGTCGCCCATCAGGCGAATGGTGTCGGCTTTCGGGCCGATGAAGGCGAAACCGGATTTTTCAACCTGCTCGGCGAAGTCGGCGTTTTCTGCCAGGAAGCCGTAGCCCGGGTGAATCGCGGTGGCGCCGGTGACTTCGGCGGCAGCGATGATTGCCGGGATATGCAGGTAGGAATCCTTGGACGATGCAGGGCCGATGCAGACCGACTCGTCTGCCAGGCCCAGGTGCATCAGTTCACGGTCGGCGGTGGAGTGCACAGCGACGGTTTTGATGCCCAGCTCTTTGCAGGCACGCAGGATCCGCAGGGCAATTTCCCCACGGTTGGCGATCAGGACTTTTTCGAGCTTCCCAGACATCGTTGGCTCTCCGCGACTCAAACGACGGTGAACAGCGGCTGGTCGAACTCAACCGGCTGGCCGTCTTCTACCAGGATGGCGTCGATGACACCGCCAACATCGGCTTCGATGTGGTTCATCATCTTCATGGCTTCGACGATGCACAGGGTGTCGCCTTTCTTCACGGTCTGGCCCACTTCAGCGAAGTTCGGCGAGGTCGGAGAAGGCTTGCGGTAGAAGGTACCTACCATTGGCGAGCGGATCACGGTGCCTTTCAGGGCCGGGGCGGCGGCGGCGGCTTCGGCGGCTGGAGCGGCAGCGGCAACCGGGGCGGCAACAGGTGCAGCAGCGGCTACCGGAGCCGGTGCGAAGTACTGTTGGGCAGCCGGGGTTTTGCTGTGACGGCTGATACGGACCGACTCTTCGCCTTCCTTGATCTCCAGTTCGTCGATGCCAGACTCTTCCAGCAGCTCGATCAGTTTCTTGACTTTACGGATATCCATTAATCATCAACTCCCAAAGGTTCGGTCAGGGGGCGAAATACAAAAAAACGTAACTGAACGTTTCTCTAGAACCCTGGCCCTCTGAGGCCAGGGTTTTCATCATTTGGGCTGTGCGTTGGCAGCCAGTTGTTCCAGCGCGGACTCCAGGGCCAGGCGATAACCGCTGGCGCCCAGGCCGCAGATCACCCCTACGGCAACATCGGAAAAGTAGGAGTGGTGACGGAACGGTTCGCGTTTGTGCACGTTGGACAGGTGCACTTCGATGAATGGGATGCTCACCGCAAGCAATGCGTCACGTAATGCGACGCTTGTGTGGGTGAAAGCAGCCGGATTGATCAGGATGAAGTCCACACCCTCGTTGCGTGCGGCGTGAATACGATCGATCAGTTCGTACTCGGCATTGCTCTGCAGGTATTGCAAATGGTGGCCTGCGGCGCGGGCACGTTGCTCCAGGTCCTGGTTGATCTGGGCCAGGGTCACGGCGCCGTAGTGGCCTGGCTCGCGGGTACCGAGCAGGTTGAGGTTGGGGCCGTGGAGCACCAGTAGCGTTGCCATCTGCGGATTCCTTGGATTTGTAGGGCAATTCGACACAGCGCGGCGAGTGTGCCGCAAAGCGACGGCAGGTGTCCAGTTCCCGGCAGTAGCCAGCACGATGTCCGAGATTCGCGCGAAGTATGTGACCAAATACTTAAATCTGGTCACCTATTTCAGGATTTTTCCCGGCACGGGGGAAGTTATAGACCGACTTTCCCGCGCACGCGTGTCAGAATTTGCGCAAATTCACCGGCGTTTATCTCGCCAATCACCCGATCGGCGGTCATTTCGCTGCCGTTCGCGGCAAAGAAGAGCAAGGCGGGGGGGCCGAACAGCTGATAGCGGTCGAGCAGCGTGCGTTGCTCGGCATTGCTCTCGGTGATGTCGAAACGCAGCAACTTGAAGCCGGTCAGCTGCGTTTGCACCTGTGGCGCGTTCAGCACTTCATGCTCGATCACTTTGCAGCTGATGCACCAGTCGGCGTACCAGTCCAGCAGCACGGGCTGGCCTGCCGCCTTGGCCTGGGCCAGCGCCGCGTCCAGTGCGGCGGGAGTGGTGATGGTTTGCCAGGCATCCACCTTTGCCGCCGGGCTGTCGCCACTGACCGCCAGTGTTGCAACCGGCAGCGGGCGCAGCGGGTCGCCTTGGCCACTCAGCGCGCCATACCAGCAAGCCAGGGCGTAGACCAGCAAGCCCAGGCCCAGCAGTTGGGCCAGGCGCTGGCGTGCGCTTTTTACAACGAACTCCAGGGCGCCGAGGAACAGCGCCACGCCAGCGGCGAGGAAACCGACCAGCAGCAAGGTAAGCGGGCCCGGCAGCACGCGGCTGAGCAAGCCGATGGCCAGCCCCAGCAGCAGGACACCGATGGCGTTTTTCACGGTATTCATCCAAGGGCCGCTTTTGGGCAGCCAGGCTGCGCCACCGGTGGCTACCAACAGCAATGGCGCGCCCATGCCGAGGCCCAGGGCAAACAGCTTGAGCGCGCCGCCCACGGCATCGCCGCTGGCGCTGATGTACAGCAGGGCACCGGCCAAGGGGGCGGATACGCACGGCGAAACCAGCAGGCTGGAAAGCACGCCGAGCACGGCCGCGCCGAGCAGCGAGCCACCCTTGGTGTGGTTGGCGACGTTGTTCAGGCGGTTGCTCAGGGCCTGCGGCAGCTTGATTTCGAACAGGCCGAACATGGCCAGGGCGAACACCACGAAGAACAGCGCGAACGGCACCAGCACCCAGGCCGATTGCAGACGGGTCTGCAGGTTAAGGCCGGCACCGAACAGGCCCATCAGCGCGCCGAGTACGGCGAAGCTGGCCGCCATCGGCAGCACGTAGGCCAGCGATAGAGCGAGCCCGCGCAGGCCGCCGACCTGGCCACGCAGCACCACGCCAGACAGGATCGGCAGCATCGGCAGCACGCACGGGGTGAAGGTCAGGCCAACCCCGGCAAGGAAGAACAGCAGCAGTGATTTCCAGTTCCAGGCGTGTTCGGCAGCGCCCGGCGTATTTGCGCCGCTTTCGCCATCGATGCTCAGGCGTTCGGTTTCCGGTGGGTAGCACAGGCCCTTGTCGGCGCAGCCCTGGTAGCCCACCAGCAGGGTGAAGGCACGCGGGTCGGTGCGCGGCAGTTCGATGTCGACCACGCCGTGATAAACCTCGACGTCGCCGAAAAACTCATCGTGCTTGGCCTCGCCTTTGGGGATGTTTGGCGTGCCCAGGGCAATGTCGGCCGGCTCGGTGCGGAACTGGAAGCGGTGGCGGTAAAGGTAGTAGCCCTCGGTGGCGACGAAGCGCAGCTTGAGGGTGTGTGCGTCGGCCTGGATCAGGCTGAGCTTGAAGGCCTCGTGCACCGGCAGGAAGTCGGCATTATTGGACAGCGAAGCGGCCCCGAGGGTGGCGCTGGGGCGGTTGTCGAGCAGGCCCGTGGCGAAGGCAGGGCTGGCCAGCAGCAGGAACAGCAGGAAAAACAGGCGGCGCATGGCGGACTCGCGAGGTGGAACGTGCCGGCATGATAGCGGAGTTGGTGGAGGATGGGGCCAGCTGGGCTTGCCATGACATTTTTAGTGCCTGGGAGATCGAGCGCCGCGCGGGCGGCGCTCGATCTCCCAGGCACTGCACATGTCAGGGCGAGCACCCGCCAGCTCAGACTCTGAACGCCCGCACCGTCCGGTTCAGCTCGCCGCCCAGGCTCAGCAACTGCTCCCCTTGCTCACGCCCCTCGCCAATGCGCTGCAGGTTGTCCTCACCCAACTCATGAATGCGTTCACTGTGGTCACGAATCTCACTCACCGCGCCGCTCTGCTGCGCCGTGACATCGGCAATCCGCACGGCGGTATCCGAGATGGTGCGAATGGCGCAGACAATCTCGTCCAGCGCGCCATCTGCCGCTTGGGCCTGGTTGGCTGTGGCCTCGGCATGCTCAAGCTGCGCACGCATCCCTGCTACCGAACTTCTCGCGGCTTGCTGCAGGCGGTCGATCAGTGCCTGAATCTCGCCGGTAGCCCCCGTGGTGCGTTGCGCCAGCGAGCGCACTTCATCGGCTACCACGGCAAAGCCACGGCCCATCTCACCCGCACGCGCCGCTTCGATGGCGGCGTTCAGCGCCAGCAGGTTGGTTTGCTCGGCAATCGAGCGGATCACCGTCAGCACCCCGCCGATGGTGGCCGACTCTTCCGCCAGTTGCTCGATCATGCGGGCGTTGCCTTGCACTTCATCAACCAGTTCACGCAAACCTGACAGGCTCTGGCCGATCACCGCCTGGCCTTGCTCCACCGCACGCCCGGCGTCGCGGCTGGCGTCGGCGGCGGCGCTGGCATCACCTGCCACTTGCTGGATGGTCGCTTCCAGTTCGCCCAGTGCGTCGCGGATCTGCCCGGTATCGCCCGCCTGGCGTTCGGCGCCGTCGTGCAGGGCGGCGCTCATGCCGGCCAGCGCGTGGCTGCTGCCCGCCACTTGCTCGGCGTTGTGGCGGATGGTGCCTACCAGTTCCACCAGGTACTGGCGCAGGCGGTTGAGCGATTCCTGGATGTCGCGCAGTTCGCGGTTGGTCTTGCCCAGGGCGATACCTTGGGCGAAGTCGCCTTCGGCCCACCGTGACAAGGCGGGTGCCAGGCCGGTGAGGGTACGCGTCAGGCGGCGCTGCAGGGTGTCGATCAACAAGGCGATCAGCAGGATCAAGCCAATCATCAAACCCTGGATGATGCGCACCTCGGCGGCAATTTTCGCATGCTGGCCACGCACTTCGGGTTCCAATGCTGCAATGGCTAGCTGCACGGCCTCAAGGCGTTGATTAGTGCTGGCGGCCAGGGCGCCGCGGCGTTCGATCTGTTCGCGGGTACGCTGCAATTCAGCCGGGTAGCGGCTCAGCAGGCTTTGCAGTTCACGCTTTAGGCCAACCGCGATGTCTTCCTGCTGGGCATTGGCCTGGGTCTCAAGGCCCATCATCGCGGCGAAGTCGTCGGCACCGGACTCGGCGGCGCGGGTTACGCCAAGCAAGGGCAAGGCATCGATGGCTTGAGCCTGGGCGCGGATCCGTTGCAGCTCGCGCTCCACCTCGTCGGCAAGCTCCGGGCGGCCGCTATTGACCAGTTTGTCCCGGGCCAGCGAAAGGCGGCTCAGGTGCACAGCGGCATCGAGCAATGGCAACAGGTAGCGGTTGGCATCGGCGTTGCCGCTGTCGCGAGCGTAGCCGGCCAGTTGTTCGACGTTAGCCCCCAGCTCCCGCTCGGCCTGCAGCAGCAGGGCTTGTGGGTCGCCGGCCAGCTTGCCAGCGGCCAGCAACTCATTGGCGGTGAAGGCCTGCAGGCTGTCCAGGCTTGGGCGTAATGTGTCGGCCAGCTCAACGGGCCATTCGGCCAGGGCGGCCTGCAGCTGCTGGTTGGCCTCCATGGCGGCGGCATGGCGCAGGGCGTCGCCGCTGGCCAGGTACGCCTGGATGTTGCGTGCCGCCAGGTTCTGAAACTGCTGGGACAGGCCCAGGTAACGCTCCATCATCTGGTAGGGGCGCTCGAGGGCGCGCTGCGACCACCACAAGGTGGCGCCCAAGGCGAGGCACACGGTCACCAGCAACAGGGTGTTGAAATTGGTCAGCCACTTCAGGCGCATAGCCGCGAACTTCCTGCGCAGGGGAGTAGAGGTAGGCGCCTGAAGTTATTGCGATTTTGTGACCGGGTGATGACGACAAGGGGCTGGCCTCAGAAAAAAAGTGGCACAGTGCCTGTACTGGTGAAACTGGTCAGGGTTCTACACGCACTACACAGTTGCGCCCGGCATGCTTGGCCCGGTACAACGCCTCGTCCGCCGCACTGGCCATGGTCAGCGCATCGAGCCCGTCATCCAGCTGCACCACACCTGCACTGAACGTGCACTGCAAATCCCGGGGTTGTGCCGGGTAGAGAATTTCGGCAAAGCGCCGGCGGATTTCGTCCAGCACCCTGTGTGCTGCGTCCAGCGCGGTGTTGGGCATGACAATGGCGAACTCCTCGCCGCCGTAGCGGCCGATGAAGTCAGTCTTGCGCAAACGCTGCTTGAGAAACAGGGCCAGGCTCTTGATCACCCGGTCGCCCATGGGGTGGCCATGGCGGTCGTTGATCTTCTTGAAATGGTCGATGTCGAGCATGGCAAAGCTCAACGGTTGCTGCTCACGGCGGGCGCGGAAGCTGCAGTCTTCAAGCAGTTGCAGGATGTGGGTGTGGTTGTACAGCCCGGTCAGGCTGTCGCGCACCATTCGCGCCTTCAGGTGCCGGGCACGGGCGGCGCGGTTGCGCACGGTGGTGATCAGGTGGCGTGAGCGAAACGGTTTGGTCAGGAAGTCATCCCCGCCTTCGCTCATGGCGTCCAGCTGTTTGTCCAGGTCGTCTTCGGCTGACAGGTAGATAATCGGCACGCTCACGTAGCGGTCGCTGTGGCGAATCACCTTGGCCAGCTCCGGGCCGGTACAGGCTGGCATGTACAGGTCGAGAATGATCAGGTCGGGCTGGAAGTCGGCAAGCTCCGCCATGGTAAGGATCGGATCGGTCAGGCTGCGGGTTACCATACCGGCACCGGCCAGCACGCGCTCGGTGTACAGGGCCTGGGTGCGTGAGTCGTCGATGATCAGCACGCGCAGCGGGTCTTGCTGGGTGATGTGGGTCAGCAGTTCGACTTTTTCCAGCAGGCTGGAAGCCTCCAGGCTGCCGGTGAGAAAGTCCTGGCCACCCGCGCGCACGGCGGCCAGGCGGGTCGGGGTATCGGCTTCGTGGTGGCTGAAGAACAGCAGCGGAACAGGTTGCGCCAGCGCCTGCTGCACCTGGGCGGCCAGCAGCAAGCCTTGGCCAGCGCCGGTGAAGTCGACGTCCATGATGATGGCCGAGGGTGGGTACTCGCTGATCGAAGCGCAGAGCGCCGCAGCGCTGGGCAGCGCTTGCACCACCAGGCCGAAGAATTCCAACTGCTGGGCCAGGCGCTGGGCACGCTCGTGGTCCTGCAGCAGGATGTACACCGGTTTTCGCAGGGGCGGCAGCAGCACCTGGTCGAGCGGGTCATCCTTGCGCAGGCCGCTACGCGTCGCCTGTTGGGCGGGGCACTGCGGGCTCGGCTCGACTGCTTTGCTCATGTCCTGGCTACTTATAGGTTGGGATGTGCAGGGGCAATGATGGCTCTATGCTAGCAGTTCTTTCCGAATACGTGAGTGCCCTGCATCAACAAAGCGGCCAGAACGAATATTCAGTTGCTGACCGATTGGTCGCTTATGCGTACGGTGGTGTCTGCTTTATAGTGCTGCCACACGGGCTTGCCGTGGCACCCTGGCGCAGGCCTGTGGTCCAAGCCCCTGAACCGTCGTGACTGATTAAGGACAAAGCCATGCTGGACTGGAAAAACCGCGAGGCCAAAGCCGAGCCCCGCGAGCGTGTCGATGGCCGCGGCGCTGCTGCCCGTAGCTACCTTGGCGGCCTTTGGAGCCGTGCCCTGGGGACCCTGATCGGGTTGTACCTGCTGGTGTGTATCGGCCTGGGCTGGTACTGGAGCCAGGAGCCTGCGCTGTTCCCGGTGCAGCAGAATGCCCAAGCCGCTGCCGAGCGCACCGGCCAGCAGATGGTGGTGGGTTATACCACCCTCGAAACCCTCAAGACCGTGGCCGGCACCTTGCTGAACAAGCCGGGCGGCTACATTTCCAACGACCGCTTCCCGCCCGGGCTGTGGATGGACAACATGCCGAGCTGGGAATACGGCGTTCTGGTCCAGGTCCGCGACCTGTCCCGCGCCCTGCGCAAGGACTTTGCCCGTTCGCAGTCGCAGTCCACCGAGGACGCCGACCTGGCCAAGGCCGAGCCGCGCTTCAACTTCGACAACAAGAGCTGGATCTTGCCATCGAGCGAGTCGGAGTTCGAAGAGGGCATCAAGTCGCTGACCCGCTACCAGACCCGTCTGGCTGCCGGCGACAAGGGCGCGATCTTCTACACCCGTGCCGACAACCTGAACAACTGGCTGGGTGACGTGGCTACCCGTCTGGGGTCGCTGTCGCAGCGCCTGTCGGCCAGCGTTGGCCGGGTGAAGCTGAACACCACGCTGAAGACCGAGTCGGTGGTTGCCGGCCAGGCGCCGCAGGTGGACGAAGAGCTGGTGGAAACCCCATGGCTGCAGATCGACAACGTGTTCTACGAAGCCCGTGGCCAGGCCTGGGCGCTGTCGCACCTGCTGCGCGCCATCGAGGTGGACTTTGCCGACGTGCTGGCGAAGAAGAACGCCACGGTCAGCGTGCGTCAGATCATTCGTGAGCTGGAAGCCTCGCAAGAGCCGCTGTGGAGCCCGATGGTGCTCAATGGCAGTGGTTTCGGCATGTGGGCCAACCACTCGCTGGTCATGGCCAACTACATTTCCCGGGCTAACGCTGCGGTCATCGACCTGCGTCAGCTGCTGTCGCAGGGTTGATAATGGCCATCAGCCCAAACGAGGCCGCCCACCGGGCGGCTTCCGACCGCGAACAGGTCACCTGGGTGGACGAAGCCGACCAGGTGCTTGGAGCGTTGCCCCGCGCCGAACTGCGCGAGCGGGGTTTGATCGGGCGTTGCACGTTTATTCTGCTGTTCAATAGCGCCGGTGAGTTGTGCGTGCACCGGCGGACCTTGAGCAAAGCGCTGTACCCGGGGTACTGGGATGTGGCGGCGGGCGGCATGGTGACAGCCGGTGAGGGTTATGCCGAATCGGCGGCGCGTGAGCTGGCCGAGGAGTTGGGAATTGAAGGGGTGGAGCTGCGGTTTCACGAGCGGTTCTATTTTGACCAGCCCGACAACCGGTTGTGGTGTGCGGTGTATTCGGCGGTGTCGGATGCGCCGTTGCGCTTGCAGCCGGAGGAAGTGATCGAGGCGCGCTTTGTCAGCCTTGAGCTGGCTGAAGAGGAAAGCCTGACCAAGCTATATTGCCCGGACTCTTTGGCGGCGTTGCAGCGCTATAAGGCCAGCCTGGGATAGCTGATTTGGTTGTGCCGGCCCTTTCGCGGGCACGCCCGCTCCCACAGGATTGTGCAGTGTTCAGAGCGGTGCCGAACCTCTAGGAGCGGGCGTGCCCGCGAATAGTCGCAAAACATTCGTAAAATGCCGCAATCCAGTACTTAGCAATCGCCTTTTTTATCGTTACACTGCGCGCCCTTTTCGGGCTGTCGCAGGATCTTGCGGCAGTAGCGCCGCCCCTGCCAGAGTGGGGCTTCGCGGTCGGCCTCTACCCCAAGGCACGACCAGTTTTTGTCCTCAGCACAGAGGAACAAAAGTGGCCAAGAAAGCTTCTTCCTTTTCCGCCCTTGGCGGTCTCGTGTACTCCACCGATGCCGGTCGACACTGCCCCGACTGTGGCCAGCCGGTGGACGCCTGCATTTGCAAGCAACAAATCATCCCCGAAGGCGATGGCATTGCCCGTGTGCGCCGTGAGAGCAAAGGCCGTGGCGGCAAGACCGTGACCACCGTCACCGGCGTGCCGCTGCCGCTCGACCAGCTCAAGGAGCTGGCGACCACGCTCAAGCGTCGCTGTGGTACCGGTGGTGCCCTGAAGGATGGGGTGATCGAGATCCAGGGCGACCATGTCGAGCTGTTGATCGGCGAGCTGACCAAACAGGGTTTCAAGGCGAAAAAGTCCGGCGGCTGAGGCCATCGCGCGATTTTTTGCCCAGCGCTTTCTAAACTCGTTCCCGTGGTCAAGGTCTATGCCTGAGCACGGATGAATCGTCATTTTCAGCTTTTACACTCGCTCCGCTGCCTGCGGGGCAGTGTCTTCGACTTATCTATAGGGGACTTGAATGTCCGTACGACGCACACGCAAAGACGATGGTAGCCAATGGACCGTGGCCGACAGCCGCAGTGTTTATGGCATCCGCCATTGGGGCGCTGGTTATTTCGCCATCAATGAAGCCGGGCGCGTCGAAGTGCGCCCCAACGGCCCCAAGAGCGCGCCGATGGACCTGTTCGAGCAGGTCGACGAACTGCGCCAGAGCGGCCTGTCGCTGCCCCTGTTGGTACGCTTCCCCGACATTCTGCAGGACCGCGTTCGCCAGCTGACCGGCGCGTTCGACGCCAACATCGCACGCCTGGAATACCAGAGCAAGTACACCGCGCTGTACCCGATCAAGGTCAACCAGCAAGAAGCGGTGGTGGAAAACATCATCGCCACGCAGAACGTTTCGATTGGCCTGGAAGCCGGCTCCAAGCCCGAGCTGCTGGCCGTGCTGGCACTGGCGCCAAAGGGCGGCACCATCGTCTGCAACGGCTACAAGGACCGCGAGTTCATCCGCCTGGCCCTGATGGGCCAGAAGCTGGGCCACAACGTGTTCATCGTCATCGAGAAAGAGTCGGAAGTGGCTCTGGTAATCGAAGAAGCCGCCGAGCTCAAGGTGAAACCCCAGGTCGGCCTGCGCGTGCGCCTGTCGTCGCTGGCTTCGAGCAAGTGGGCCGACACCGGTGGTGAAAAGTCCAAGTTCGGTTTGTCTGCCGCGCAGTTGCTCTCCGTGGTACAGCGCTTCCGCGATGCTGGCCTGGACCAGGGCATCCGCCTGCTGCACTTCCACATGGGCTCGCAGATCGCCAACCTGGCTGACTACCAGCACGGCTTCAAGGAAGCCATCCGTTACTACGGCGAGCTGCGTGCGCTGGGCCTGCCGGTGGACCACATCGACGTTGGCGGTGGCCTGGGCGTGGACTACGACGGTACCCACTCGCGCAATGCCAGTTCCATCAACTACGACATGGACGACTATGCCGGCGTGGTAGTGGGCATGCTCAAGGAGTTCTGCGACGCGCAGGGCCTGCCGCACCCGCACATCTTCTCCGAGAGTGGCCGTTCGTTGACCGCGCACCACGCCATGTTGGTGATTCAGGTCACCGACGTCGAGAAACACAACGACGACGTGCCGACCATCGAGAACAAGGAAGCCCTGCCCGAGACCGTGCAGTGGCTGGTCGACCTGCTGGGCCCGACCGACATCGAGATGGTGACCGAGACTTACTGGCGCGCCACCCACTACATGGGTGACGTGGCGGCGCAGTATGCTGATGGCAAGATCACCCTGAGCGAGAAAGCCCTGGCCGAGCAGTGCTACTTTGCCGTGTGCCGCCGCCTGCACAACTCGCTCAAGGCCCGCCAGCGCTCGCACCGCCAGGTACTGGACGAGCTGAACGACAAGCTCGCCGACAAGTACATCTGCAACTTCTCGGTGTTCCAGAGCCTGCCGGACACCTGGGCCATCGGCCAGGTGCTGCCGATCATCCCGCTGCACCGCCTGGACGAAGAGCCGATGCGCCGCGCGGTGCTGCAGGACCTGACCTGCGACTCCGACGGCAAGATCAACCAGTACGTCGACGAGCAGAGCATCGAGACCAGCATGCCGGTGCATGCGGTGAAAGAGGGCGAGGACTACTTGCTGGGCGTGTTCCTGGTGGGTGCCTACCAGGAAATCCTGGGGGACATGCACAACCTGTTCGGTGATACCGACTCGGTGAACATCTACCAGAATGCCGATGGCAGCGTGTATCACGCCGGTATTGAAACCCACGACACCATCGAAGACATGCTGCGCTATGTGCACTTGTCGCCGGAGGAGTTGATGACCCACTACCGCGACAAGGTGGCCAGTGCCAAGATCACTGCGCGGGAGCGGACCCAGTTCCTGGATGCGTTGCGTCTTGGGTTGACCCGGTCTTCGTACCTGTCGTCTTGAGTGGTGTAGCGCCTAGTCAATCGAGCGCCGCCCGGGCGGCGCTCGATCTCAAAGGCGCCGCAACTCCCACGACATACCCTGCCCGCATCACTCAAACCACTTACCTTTCTGCTCTAACCGCCACCCCACCCACCCCAACGTCACCGCCCGCAACGCCATGAACCCGAGAAACGCCAACCACAACCCGTGGTTGCCAAACCCGCTCATGCCCACCGCCACCGGCAGTGCAATCAGCACCGACACCAACATCGCATTGCGCATCTCCCGCGCCCGGGTCGCACCGATGAACAAACCGTCCAGCAAATAACTCCACACCGCAATCAACGGCAGCAATGCCAGGTACGGCAGGTACGGGTAAGCCGCCGCCCGCACGCTCTCGATATCGGTCTGTAAGTCAATAAACAGGTGCCCACCCAGCAAGAACAACCCGGCAAACCCAAGGCTGGTAATCAGCGACCAGCCACAGGCCACCACCAGCGAGCGGCGCAGGGTATCCCGGTCGCGGGCGCCGATGGCGTGGCCGCACAGGGCTTCGACCGCATGCGCCAGGCCGTCGAGCGCGTAGGCGGTCAACAGCAGGCCGTTAAGCAGCAGGGCGTTGGCCGCCACGGTGGCCTCGCCCAGGCGTGCGCCTTGTACGGTAATCAGCAGGAACACCAGTTGCAGCGCCAGGCTGCGCAGGAAGATGTCGCGGTTGACCGACAGCAGCGGTCGCCAGGCCTGCCAGCGTTTGAGCGCTGGCCACACGATCTGCCCTGGGTAAGCCCGCAGCGCCGGGCGGGTCAGGGACAGGCCGAGCAGGGCAGCACTCCATTCTGCAATCACCGAGGCCCGCGCCGAACCCAGCACCCCCCAGTCCAGCCCCAGGACGAACCACAGGTTCAGGATGATGTTCAGCAGGTTGGTGGTCAGCAGGATGGCCAGCGGTGCCCGGGCGTTCTGGGTGCCCAGGAACCAGCCGACCAGCGCGTAGCTGGCCAGTGCTGCGGGCAGGCCAAGCAGGCGGGTATGAAAGAAGCCTTCAGTGGATTGCTGAAGGGCGGCGCTGGGTTGCATCGCCTGCAGTGCCAGCTGGCTGAACGGCAGGGCCAGCAGGCCAATCAGCAGGGCGAAGCCGACCGCCAGCAGCAACCCTTGCACCAGTACCTGGCGCAGCGCTGCACCGTCACCTCGACCAGCGGCCTGTGCGGCGAAACCGGTGGAGCCCATGCGCAGGAAGCCCATCAGGCCGACCATGAAGGTGAACAGCGTGGCGCCCACGGCCACGGCGCCCAGCTGGTGGGCGTGGGGGAGGTGGCCGATGACCGTGCTGTCGACCAGGGCTACCAGCGGCACAGAGATGTTGGACAGGATCATCGGCGCGGCCAATGCCCAGACCTTTCGGTGAGTGAGGCGGTGGCGCCAGTCGGTGGTCAGTTGCGACATTGCAGTCCTTGGTAAGTCGGGGGCGCGAAGCGGCCCTACTTCAACGAGTGTCACAGTGTAACGACCAGGCAACCATTTAGCGCGACCATGGTCTCACCTCGCGCGCAACGCCGGGTGTTGCACCCGACCTTGCGCTATAGTTGTTGCCCTCACGTACACGCTGCCAAAGAGTTCCTACTCCATGTTCAACAAAGGATTGTTGCTGGCCTGCGCGCTGGCCTTGCTCAGTGCCTGTGACTCTTCCACGCCAGACAAACCTGCGCCGGCGCAGAAGCCTGTCGCTACAACGCCCGCCGAAGCCGCTGCCCCCAAACGCGAAGACCCCGCTGTGCTCGCCAAGCGCTACGAGGGCCGCGAACTCACGGTGCTGGACGTATCCGAAGTGCAGCTCGATGGTGCGGCCACACTGTCGATCAGCTTCTCCGCACCGCTGGATGCCAAGCAGGACTTCGCCACCAAGGTACACCTGGTCGACACCGTCAAAGGCAAGCTCGACGGCGCCTGGGAACTTTCTGACAATCAGATGGAACTGCGCCTGCGGCACCTGGAACCACAGCGCAAGCTGGTGCTGACCGTGGACAAGGGCCTGCTCGCGGTCAACGGCAAGCAACTGGACAGCGAGTCGGTCACCCGGCTGGAAACCCGCGACATGCAGCCGACCATCGGCTTTGCCAGCCGTGGATCGCTGCTGCCCACACGCCTGGCCGAAGGGCTGCCGGTGATTGCCCTCAACGTCGACAAGGTCGATGTCGAGTTCTTCCGGGTGAAGCCGGAAATGCTCTCGACCTTCCTGGCCAGCTGGGGGCGCAACAGCAGCCTGTACTACTACCAGTCCAAGGAAACCCTGGACATGGCCGAGCTGGTCTACAGCGGCCGCTTCGACCTCAACCCTGCCCGTAACACCCGCGAAACCGTGCTACTGCCCATCGCCGGCATCAAGCCACTGCAGGATCCGGGCGTGTACCTGGCAGTGATGCGCGCCTCGGGCACCTACGACTACTCGCAGCCGGCGACCCTGTTCACCCTCAGTGACATCGGCGTGTCGGCACACCGTTACCGCGACCGCCTGGACGTGTTCGCGCAGGCGCTGGAAGGCGGCAAGGCGTTGAGCGGCGTCAACCTCGAAATCCATGACGAGAAGGGCAAGTTGCTGGCCCAGGCCAGCACCGATGGCAAAGGCCACGCCCAACTGCCGATCACCCCGAAGGCCGATACCCTGATCGCCACCCAAGGTGTGCACACCACCCTGCTGCGCCTGAACACCGCCGCGCTGGACCTGGCCGAATTCGACATCACCGGCCCCCAGGCCAACCCGCTGCAGTTTTTCATCTTCGGCCCGCGTGACCTGTATCGCCCAGGCGAAACCGTGCTGCTCAACGGCCTGCTGCGCGACCAGGACGGCAAACCCGTCAAAGCCCAACCCGTCAGCGTGGAAGTGCGCCGCCCGGATGAGCAGGTCAGCCGCAAGTTCGTCTGGGAAGCCGACAGCAATGGCTTGTACCAATACCAGCTGCAACTGGCCACCGAAGCCCCGACCGGGCGCTGGCAGTTGCTGCTCGACCTGGGCGGCGGGCGCAAGCAGGTGTATGAGTTCCTCGTCGAAGACTTCCTGCCTGAGCGCCTGGCGCTGGAGCTGAAGGGCAGCAGCACGCCACTGTCGCCGGATGAGGATGCGCGCATCCAGGTCAATGGCCGTTACCTCTATGGCGCCCCGGCTGCCGGTAATCGCCTGAGTGGCCAGGCCTATGTGCGCCCGCTGCGCGAGGCGGTGCCCGCTCTGCCGGGCTACCAGTTCGGCTCGGTCACCGAAACCGAGCTGAACCAGGATCTGGAACTGGACGAAGTCGCCCTCGACCAGGCGGGCAAGGCGGTGGTCGATATCGAAAGCCGCTGGGCCGAAGCCCGCTCGCCGCTGCAACTGACCGTGCAAGCCAGCTTGCAGGAGTCGGGTGGCCGTCCGATCACCCGGCGCCTGGAGCAGCCGATCTGGCCAGCCGAGCGCTTGCCGGGCCTGCGTGGCCTGTTCGATGGCGAGGAAACCGACAGTGACGGGCCAGTGGAATTCGAGTTCCTGGTGGCCGATCGCGATGGCAACAAGCTGGCGGCCGATGACCTCAAGGTGCGGTTGATTCGTGAGCGCCGCGACTACTACTGGAACTACTCGCAGAGCGACGGCTGGAGCTACGCCTACAACGAAAAAATCCTCACTCAGAGCGAAGAGACGGTCAGCGTCAAGGCCGGCTCCACTGCCAAGCTGAGCTTCCAGGTTGAATGGGGCCCTTACCGCGTCGAGGTGGAAGACCCGCTAACTGGCTTGGTTTCCAGCGAACGCTTCTGGGCCGGCTACCGCGCCCAGGACAACGCTGAAGGCGGTGCCGTGCGCCCCGACCAGGTCAAGCTGGCGTTGGACAAACCTTCCTACGCCGACGGTGCCACGGCCAAGGTCACCGTCACCCCGCCTGCCGCAGGTAGCGGCTACCTGATGATCGAGTCCAGCGATGGCCCGCTGTGGTGGCAGGAAATCGACGTGCCCGCCGAGGGCAAGACCTTCGATGTGCAACTGGACAAAGCCTGGGCCCGCCACGACCTGTACATCAGCGCGCTGGTGATCCGCCCGGGTGAGCGCAAGGCCAACGCCACGCCCAAGCGTTCGGTGGGTGTGCTGCACCTGCCGCTGGACCGCGCTGAGCGCAAGTTGGCGGTGAGCCTGCAGGCACCAGACAAGATGCGCCCGAAACAGCCGCTGACCGTGAAGGTGAAGGCCGCCAATGCGGATGGCAGCGTGCCCAAGCAAGTGCATGTGCTGCTGTCGGCGGTTGACGTGGGCATCCTCAACATCACCGACTTCAAAACCCCCGACCCGTTCGCCAGCCTGTTCGGGCGCAAGGCCTATGGCGCCGACCAACTGGACATCTACGGCCAGCTGATCGAAGCCGGGCAGGGCCGCCTGGCCAGCCTGGCGTTCGGTGGTGACGCGGCCATGGCCAAAGGGGGCAAGCGCCCTAATACCACGGTGACTATCGTCGCCCAGCAGAGCCTGCCGGTGACTCTGGATGACAAGGGTGAGGGCGAAGCTACGGTCGACATCCCGGAGTTCAACGGCGAGCTGCGGCTGATGGCCCAGGCCTGGACCGAAGAACACTTCGGCATGGCCGAAGGCAAGACCGTGGTGGCCGCGCCACTGATTGCCGAGCTTTCGGCCCCGCGCTTCCTGGCCGGAGGCGACCGCACCAGTCTGGCGCTGGATTTGGCCAACCTGTCGGGCCGCGCTCAACAACTGAATGTTGAAATCACCACCGAGGGGCAGCTTAGCCTCGTGGCCAGTGCCGTACAGAACGTAGCCCTGACTGAAGGCCAGCGTTCGACACTGATGATCCCGGTGCAGGCCCAGGGCGGCCTGGGGCAAGGCAAGGTGCATGTGCGGGTCACAGGCCTGCAACTACCAAACGAGCCGACCACCGCGTTCGAACGGGAGTGGACGTTGGGCGTGCGCTCGGCCTACCCGGCGATGCTCAAACACTACCGCGTGGCCTTGAAAGACCAGCCCTGGACCTTGCCTGAAGCAGACCTGGCGGCCTTCGAGCCTGCCGGCCTGGAAGCCAGCCTGGCCTTGTCGAGCCGGCCACCGCTGAACCTGGCCGAGCAGATTCGCGCCCTGGAAGCCTACCCCTACGGTTGCCTTGAGCAGACCACCAGTGGCCTTTACCCGTCGTTGTACGCCGATGCCGACAGCCTCAAGCGCCTGGGCATCAAGGGCGAGCCGGCGGACGTGCGCAAGCGCAAGATCGAGATGGGCATCGAGCACCTGTTGGGCATGCAGCGCTACAACGGCAGCTTTGGCCTGTGGAGTTCGGACAGCGAAGAAGAGTACTGGCTGACTGCCTATGTCACCGACTTCCTGCTGCGTGCCCGTGACCAGGGTTACGGCGTGCCGGCCGAGGCGCTGAAGAAGGCCAGCGAGCGCCTGCTGCGCTACCTGCAAGAGCGCAACCTGATCGAAGTGGACTACAGCGAAAACGCCGACCACACCCGCTTCGCCGTGCAGGCCTATGCAGCGCTGGTGCTGTCGCGCAGTCAGCAGGCGCCGTTGGGTGCCTTGCGTGGCCTGTTCGAGCGCAGTGCCGATGCGCGTTCCGGCTTGCCGCTGGTACAACTGGCAGTGGCACTGGACAAGATGGGCGACAAGCCGCGAGCCGAGCAGGCTTTGCAGGCGGGCCTGGGCATCAGCCGTGGCAAAGGCTGGATGGCGGACTACGGCAGCGCACTGCGTGATCAGGCGTTGATCCTGGCCTTGTTGCAGGAGAGCAACCTTGCCAGCAGTCAGGTCGACCAGCGGCTGTTCGCCTTGTCGGACGAACTGGCGGCCAACCGCTGGTTGTCGACCCAGGAGCGCAATGCACTGTTCCTTGCCGGCCGTGGCCTTTTGGGCAAGCCGGAAGGCAAGTGGCAGGCACGCCTGGACAGCGCTGGCGAGGTGCGCGAGTTCAACAATGCCGAAGCCGGCATGAAGCTGGAAGGCCCGTTGCTGGCTTCGCCGCTGAGCGTGCAGAACGAAGGCAGCGAGACGCTGTACCAGCAACTCACCCTGTCTGGTTACCCCCGTCAGGCGCCTGCGGCCGGCGGCAATGGTATGCAGATTCGCCGTGAGTACCTGGGCATGAATGGCCAGCCATTGGACCTGCATAACCTGCGCAGCGGCGACCTGGTGCTGGTGCACCTTGCGCTCAAGGCTGAAGACCGCGTGCCGGATGCCTTGGTGGTGGACTTGCTGCCCGCAGGCCTGGAGCTGGAAAACCAGAACCTGGCGCAGAGTGCCGCCAGCCTGGACAACGCCAGCACCGCGGTGAAGGAATGGCGCGAGTCGATGCAGAACGCCAGCGTGGTGCACCAGGAGTACCGTGATGACCGTTATGTTGCCGCGCTCAAGCTCGACGGCTACGGCACCACCCACCTGTTGTACCTGGCGCGGGCGGTGACCCCGGGCACCTACCGTGTGCCGCCGCCGCAGGTTGAGTCGATGTACCGGCCGAACCTGCAGGCCGTGGGGGATGGGCAAGGGGAGATGACCGTAAAAGCCCGGTAAGAATCTGCCCTGCGCATCCACAGGGTCGCGCAGGGCAGCTCTACCATCAGTGAATCACCCAGCTCATCACCCACAGCCCCAGCACCAGCCAGATGATCCCGAGGATGATCGAGGCGCGCATGAACGCGCGGATGGCCGAGTACAGCAGCATCAGGCCGACGATCAGGGCCAGGATGCTGAGCAGCGAGGTGTCCATGCCCAGTGTGCGCGCCAGGCCGTCGATGAAATTGCCGCCAGCATTGGCCAGCAGGTTGAACAGCCCGCTCAATGCGTCGACGATGAAGCGGATCAACGACCCCAGTGCCTGGCCCAGCCACTCGAAAAAACCTTCTACATGCATAGTTGTTTCCTGATGAACGATTCGGCGAGGTTGCCGTTCCCAAGCCTTTGGCCATCACCTGGCCAGGTCGGTTCCCGATGCCAAGCTTAGCGCGGCCATGCACGCGTGCGGGCAAGTGGTTGCGTGCCACGGTAATCGGCTTGCTAGTGCTGTGTGGCCTGGTGTGGCTGGCTGACCGGATCTGGCCGCTGCCCATGCCGGGCGACGACCTGGCCCGGGTGGTGGTGGCCGAAGACGGCGCGCCGTTGTGGCGCTTTGCCGATGCCGAGGGTGTTTGGCGCTACCCGGTCAGCCCTGACGAAGTTTCGCCGTTGTACCTGCAGGCCTTGCTGACTTACGAGGACCGCTGGTTCTACCGCCATCCCGGGGTCAACCCGCTGGCCTTGGCCCGAGCCGCCTGGCTGAACCTGCGCGGCGGACGCGTGGTGTCGGGCGGCAGCACGCTGTCGATGCAGGTGGCACGGCTGCTCGACCCGCATGAACGTACCCTGGCCGGTAAACTGCGCCAACTGTGGCGTACGGCGCAGCTGGAGTGGCATCTGTCCAAGCGCGAAATCCTGCAGATCTACCTTGACCGCGCACCCTTTGGCGGCACCTTGCAGGGGGTTGCCGCAGCCAGCTGGGCGTACCTGGGCAAATCACCCTTGCACCTGACCCCGGCCGAAGCAGCGCTGCTGGCGGTACTGCCACAGGCGCCCAGCCGGCTAAGGCCGGACCGCCATCCTGCGCGTGCCCAGCGTGCCCGCGACAAGGTGCTGCAGCGCCTGGCCGAATACCAGGTATGGCCTGCGCAGCAAATCCGCGAGGCAGCCGAGGAGCCGCTGGTGCTGGCGCCACGTCAGGAGCCCGCCTTGGCGCCCTTGCTCGCCAGACGGCTGAACAGCGCCGACAGCCCACCGCTGATCCGCACCACCCTCGATGCGGCACTGCAGCGGCGCCTGGAAGACCTGCTGTTGGGCTGGCGTGCGCGCCTGCCGGAGCGTACCTCGGCAGCCATCCTGGTAGTCGAGGCGCAGACCATGGCGGTGCGTGCCTACCTGGGCTCGATTGATCTGGCCGATGAGCGCCGCTTCGGGCATGTCGACATGGTGCGTTCGCTACGTTCACCCGGTTCTACGCTCAAGCCGTTCCTGTACGGCATGGCGCTGGATGATGGCCTGATCCATTCCGAATCGCTACTGCAGGACGTGCCACGCCGCTATGGCGACTACCGGCCCGGTAACTTCTCCATGGGCTTCAGCGGGCCGGTGTCGGCCAGTTCGGCGCTGGCCCTGTCACTCAACTTGCCGGCGGTGCAATTGCTGGAGGCCTACGGCCCGAAACGCTTTGCCGCGCAACTGCGCATGGCGGGTATGCCGCTGATACTACCGCCGCTGGCCGAGCCCAACCTGTCGTTGATCCTCGGTGGCGCCGGTAGCCGTCTGGAAGATTTGGTGGGTGGTTATGCAGCCTTCGCGCGCGGTGGCAACAGCGCGAGGGTGCGCTTGCAACCTCAGGAGCCGCTGGTAGAGCGGCGGTTGCTGTCACCGGGGGCGGCGTGGATCATCCGGCGCATTCTCAGTGGCCAGGCGCGCCCCGACCGCGACCCGCACGCCGAGCTGGTGCAGCGCCCGCAACTGGCCTGGAAAACAGGAACCAGTTATGGCTTTCGCGATGCCTGGTCGATTGGTGTGGGCCCGCGCTACCTGATCGGCGTGTGGATCGGCCGCCCCGATGGCACGCCGGTACCCGGCCAGTTTGGCCTGGCCTCGGCGGCGCCACTGATGCTGCAGGTGCATGACCTGCTGAGCAACCGCGACAGCCAGCGCGGCATCAGCGTGCCGGTGGAGCGGGTGCCGGCGAATATCGGGGTGGCGGCGATCTGTTGGCCGCTGGGCCAGCCGATGAGCAAGCAGGACCCCAACTGCCGGCGTCAGCGTTTTGCCTGGACCCTGGATGGCACCACGCCGCCAACCCTGCAAGCTGCCGATCAGCCGCTGGGCCTGGGCCTGCGTGAGCGCGTGTGGGTCAACGAGCAGGGGCTGCGCGTGGATGGTAGCTGCCCAAGCGCCAAGGCCCGTGACATTGCATTGTGGCCGGCCCCGCTGGAGCCCTGGCTACCCCGTGTCGAGCGGCGCGCGGCGCGCCTGCCGGCCATCGACCCGGCCTGCCCGCCGCAGGTGCCGGCCAGCGCACCGCCGCTGTCGATCGTCGGCGTGCGCCCCGGCGACAACCTGCGCCGCCCGGCCACCAGCAGCGAGCCGTTGCAACTCTATGTATCGGCCTTGGGCGGGGGCGGGCGGCGCTGGTGGTTCCTCAATGGCCAGCCCTTGGGCGAAACCCAGGGGCAGGACAGCCTGCTGGTTCGCTTGCCGCAGGTCGGACAGGCCGAGCTCAGCGCGGTGGATGAAAGCGGCGAGACGGCGCGGGTGGCGTTCCAGGTCAGCGAGTAGGCGTTCGACGGCATTCGGGCCAGCACCTACGCTTGCAGATAACGGGTGTGACCGGCTGGCGCCCCGCAACCAAGGGAACATGGAGCGCCCTATGCGTCCTCTGGCCGTGCCCCTGCTGTTGTTGCCTTGGGCGCTTGCTGCCCACGCAGAGCCGTTGCCGGGTTTTCTCGACAGCCATGAATACGAACGGCGCCTGCCTGCTGCCAACCTGCCGATAGAGGCCTACCGCCCCATCAGCCCGAACCTGAGGTTGGCCGGGCCGGTTGGCGAAAGACTTGACTGGGCACCTGCGGACACGCCCGTCGTTGTGCATAAAGTGCGTTTCGAGGGGGGCACGGTGTTCCCCTTGAGTGATCTGCGCGAGCACTACCAGCCGCTGGTCGGGCGCCAGACCACGTTGGGCGAATTGCAGCAGTACACCCGGCAGCTAACCCAGCGCTATCGGCAGGAGGGCTACCTGCTTTCCTATGCCTACCTGCCACCGCAGGATGTGGCCGAGGGCCGGGTGAATGTGGTGCTGGTCGAGGGTTACATCCGCGATTACCACATCGACGGTGATATCGGCCTGGCCAGCGACTATCTCCGGCAGCTATTGGCACGCCTTGAGACTGAGCGCCCGCTGACCCGCGAAACGCTAGAACGCTACCTGGGGCTGGCAGGGCGCTTGCCCGGCGTGTCGATAGAGGCTGAGCTGGCGATGGCAAGAACCGGTGACGGTGCGGCCCTTTTGACCGTGCATGCGCGGCACAAACCGTTCAGCGCCGCTGTTACTTTGGCAGACTCCAGTCGCGATGATGCACAGGCGCTGCTGACGGCCACCAGCAATGCCCAGACCCGCTTTGCCGAACAGTTCCAGGCCAGCCTGCTACTGCCCCCGGGCGATGACCAGGTGCATTACCAACGGCTGGATTACAGCCAGCACCTGGACGAGGCCGGCAGCCAACTGTTGTTGTCGGCTTCGCGCTACCGCAGTGAGCCGGACACGCGAATCCGCCTGGACGATGGCCGCGACATCACCCGTGAGCGTGACAGCCAACGCTATGCGATAGGCCTGCGCCAACCCGTGATTGTCAGGCCGAATGAATGGCTGGCCGTGCAGGGACACGTGTATGCGGTCAGCGAACATGTCGAAGAGCGGCAGTCTTCGTCACGGGACTACGACACTTCTGTGCGCGCGCTGTCATTCGAGGGCGACTGGCGCAAAGTGGAAGGTAGTCGCCTGCGCATGGTCAGTGCCGGGGTCTACCAAGGCCTGGATTACCTGGGCGCCCGCAGCGATGCCGACTACGACATGGACTTTTTGCGGTTCAGGTTGTCGGCCCTGCAAAGTGACCCGCTGTCAGCGAGTTGGCAGGGTGTAGTGTCTGGCGCGTTGTACTGGAGTGATGACCGGCTACCTGATAGCGAACGGGTGGGGTTTGGTGGGCAGAGCTTCGGGCGTGGCTATCCCCGTGATCAGGCCGACGGAGACAAGGGGTGGGGTGTGGCTTACGAGGTGAGCTACAGCATGCGGGGTAGCAGGTTGGCGCTGGTTCAGCCCTATTTGGCAGTGGATGCGGCGCAGACCTGGCATAACCGGGGATCGGTGGAGGATGCCCACCTGGCTTCGGCGGCACTGGGTGTACGGTTGGGGGATGGGCGGCTTTTCAATGTTGCGATGGAGGTGGCAAAACCGCTGGCGGATGTGGCGTTGGACAGTCTGGACCGTGCCCCCCGCTTGACCTTGAGTATTGGCCTTCAACTGTAGGGGGGCGCTTTGCGCGCCTTGTGTCGCGATGGGCTGCAAAGCAGCCCCGGCAATTTTGAAGCAGTCACTTAGTGGGTAGTAAACCGCTGGTGAACCGGTGACGAACTGGGCGTCAGTGCCAGTGCCAACTGGGTGCGGTTGTGCATGTGGGTCAGGCGCAGTACCTGCGACACATACAACTTCACCGTGTTTTCGGTAATGCCCAGCTCACAGGCAATCTGGTAGTTGGTCTTGCCCTTGCTCACCAGTCGTGCCACTTCAAGTTGGCGCGGCGATAGCTTCTCGAACGCTGCCGGTAGCTCGCTCTCACTGTCTTCCACATCGCTGGCGCGTCGGTGGGTGCCTTGGCCGCGGGCCTTTTCCAGGTCCTGGTACAATTCGTCCACCGAGTCGGCCAGATTCTGCAACCGCTGGTTCAACCCGCCCAAGGCGCGGAAGTTGCGCTGGCGCTCCAGTAGGGCCTCTTCCTGGCGGCGCACGCCCTCGAGCAGTTCATCGAGGTCCGTGGGCTTCTGGTAGTAATCGGCAAAGCCTTCACGCAGGGCACGGATCACATCCTGTTTTTCCGCGCGCCCGGTCAGCATGATGGCTTCGAACATGCGCTGCCCGGTGATTTGCTTGAGCGCGCGAACCAGTTCGATACCATCACGGTCGGGCATGTGCAGGTCGCAGATGATCAGGCCAATGGCCTCGTCGGCCAGGTAGCGCTCGAGGGCTTCGTCGGTGGAATGGGCCGGCAGGCAGTGGTAACCCCGGGTTTCAAGAAACTCACATAGCTGTTCGACGATGACTGGCTGGTCATCGACCACCAAAATCTTCACATCACTGAAAGGTCTGGACACGATCAACTCCCTGTTCGTATGCGGCCCTGCTCCCGGGCCAGACGCTCTGGCAGCTTAAAAATAGCCCTACGTTGCGATTTTGTACAAGGCATGTACAAGGTATCGGACCATAGGTTGCTTTATTGGATCCATACCGCCGTTAGAAGAAAACCTGCTAACACATAGGGTACGAAGGCCTGTTTGTCGCCCATTTCTTCAGTCAGGGTTTGCAACCGCTTCTTCACTTTGGGGTTGAGCAGGGTCCACAGGCGCCGGCGGGTGAGCAGCCACACCAGCACACTGACGCCGGCGCCGATGAAGGTGCCGAGCACGTATTGCGGGCTGGTGGCGAGGGCCAGTGCGCCCATCAGCTTGACGTCGTCGGCACCGAAGCGGCCGAGCATGTACCCCGGCAAGGTCAGCAGCATGACGATGGCCAGCGCCCAGCCGGCATCGGCGGCCTCGGCGCCGATCCAGCTGCGACCGGTGGCGAACAGCCAGACCAGAGCGCCCGTTGCCACGCCCAGGGTCAGCAGGTTGGAGATCTGGCGTTGACGCACATCCTGTTCGGAGCACAAGGCAAGCCACAGCAGGAGAACAATGCTTTGCATTGGCAGGTCGCCTTTCCCAAAAGTTGAACACTTCTACCCGGTCAGTCAGGTTTCCTTAAGTGAAGATAGACGGGAACCTGCGAGGGAGTGGGCGGGAACGGGAAAAAGGCGTGGTCGAAATGGATTTTGTCGTTCTTGACACCGTTTAAGTGGGGGAGCGACCTTGGGGCGCGAAAAGGTGCTCCCACTATTAAGGGCTGAGGCTTATTTCTTGCTACCCGGCGGGTAGTTGGCCAATACCTTGTTCACAGTATTGCGGATGGCGCTGTTGCGTTCTTCCGGGCTTGGCGGGTAGTTGTTCATGATTTGCTCGGCACTGCCGCGCCACACCAGCTTGCCGTCACGCCCATCGAACATGTCCACCTGAATGGTCGCGACCTTGTAGTCGACACTGCGGGTTTCGTTGTACATCGGGCCACCCCAGTAACCGCCCCAATAGCCACCCCAGCCACCGCCATAGTTGGTGGTGATCTGCTGCTGGCGCTGCTCGACGATCAGGTAGGTGCGGACCGTCAGGTCAGGCCGTGCGCCACCCTGGACCGGGCGCAGCCCACGTTGGTCGAGCTGGTCGGCTACCGCCTGGCGGATGCGCTGCTCGGTAAGGTCGCTCTTGATGCGGGGGTCGTCCGGGCGGTACTGCAGGCCCGGTTCCTGCCACGCCCAGCTGCGGTAAGCGGCAAAGTCACGGCTGGCATCGAAATCCTGCTGGACGTTGTTGCTGGAGCAGGCTGCAAGCAGTAACACGAATGACAGTAAAACGAGACGGCGCAACATGATGGTTCTCCGTTAGCGATTAACTGGGAGGATAGCCGCTGAGCGCCTTGTGCACAGAGTCTCGCAGGGCGCTTTCGCGTTCACGCGGCGAGTCCTTGTCGCTGCCGCTTTCGGCGCTGGCACTCCATACCGGCTGACCGCTGCGAGCGTCGTACAGGTCGATGCGCACTACCATCACGTCCACTTCGTAGGTGCGTACGATGGGCACGCTGGCATAACCCCCGTAGCCATGGCGATAGCCACCATAGCCCACGCCACCGTAGGGGTAGGGGCCGTAGTACGGGTCGTAGGTGTCGTAGTCACGCACCTGGCGCAAGCGTTTTTCCAGGCGCATGTCTGCGCTCACCAGCAGGTCGCCGGTGGCACCTCGGGCGGGGCGCAGGCCATGCTGGTCGAGTGCCCCGCTGACAGCATCGGCCAGTTGCGCAGGATCGGCATTGGCCGAGCCACTGGGCAGTTCGCCGTTGCGCCAGCTCCAACTGCGGTAGTGCCCATAATCGCGGGCGGGTGCCGGGTAGGCACTGGCGTCGAAGGTGGTGGCCGCCTGGGCGGGGGCCGGAGGCAGCGGGCGGCTGCTGGCCACATACGGGTTGCTGCCCTGGCAGCCAGCCAGGGCGAATGGCAGCAGGGCCAGGCACAACAGACGGTACGGCATGAACTCCTCCGGCAGGGTGGGTTAGCGGGGGCGGCACACCCAGTGCAGGTAGCGGCCAAGCCCGGCGAAGGCGGGGTGGCGGCGGTGGGCCAGTTCCATTTCCAGCAGGTCGAGCAGCTCGGCCTTGCCCTGGAACTCCTTGGGCATGTAGTCGTGGAACACCCGCACACCGCTTTCGCTTTCAACTTGCCACATAGGATCAAGTTGCGCCTTGAGCGCGCGTGGATCAAGCGGTTTCTGTGGGGTCAGGCTCTGCTTTTCACCTTCCAGCCGGTTGCTGCGCAACTTGCGGAAATGGCCTTTGAGCAGGTTGCGGTAGACCAGGGCGTCGCGGTTGTAGAAGGCCAGTGACAGCCACCCGGAAGGGGCTGTGAGCTGGTGCAGCACGGGCAGGATGCTCTCAGGCTCTGCCAGCCATTCGAGTACGGCATGGCACAGCACCAGGTCGTAAGGTTCGGTGAGCTGGCCAAGCAGGTCTTGCCAGGGGGCCTGGATGAACGTGGCAGTCTGGCCAGCCTCGGCAAAGCGCGCGCGGGCGCCATCGAGCATGGGGGCGGCGGGCTCGGCCAAGGTCAGATGATGACCACGCTGGGCCAGCCACAAGGCCATGTGGCCCAGCCCGGCACCGATATCGAGAATGCGCAGCGGACGATCGGGCAGTGCCTCGGCCAGGTCAGCCTGCAGCACGGCCAGGCGGATTGCGCCCTTGGCACCGCCGTAGATCTTCTCGGCAAAGCGAGTGGCCAGCTCATCGAAGTGACGGTCATTCATCGGGCGAAGCGCCTTTCGCTGTCGGCCAGCTTGGCCCGCACCACCTGGTCCATGTCCAGGCCCAGCTCGCTGCACAGCAGCAACAGATAGAGCACCACATCACCGACCTCCTGGCCGGCGTGGGCCAGTTTGTCGGCAGGCAGCTGGCGCGATTCGTCTTCGCTCAGCCACTGGAAAATTTCTACCAGCTCGGCCATTTCGACGCTGGCGGCCATCGCCAGGTTCTTCGGGCTGTGGAAGCCGCGCCAGTCGTTGTTGTCGCGGATCTGGTGCAGGCGTTGGGTGAGTTCTTGCAGATTCATCGGGGTCTCCTAATGCTGCATAGCTTCTGCCCAGGCCCGATGCAAAGCAAGTGGCCTACAGTCGATCCCACCGCCCGACCATATGCAATACCCCCCCATGCCCATCCAGCCGTAGTTGACCTGCAGTGCCCGCCTCACTGGCACTGAGCACCACCTCCGACGGCAACCGTACCGGTTTGCGGAAGTCCACTTCAAAGGCATACCCACTGTGCGGCAGGTGCCCACGCAATGCCGCCAGGGCCATGGCCATGCTCCACATGCCATGGGCAATGGCTGTAGGAAAGCCGAACAACCGGGCACTGACAGCACTGAGGTGGATAGGGTTGTAGTCCCCGCAGACCTTGGCATACCGCCGGCCGATGTCACTGTCGGCGTACCAGCGGCAGGCCTCGGGTAATGCATCTGGCTCAGCTTCGGGTCGTTCACTTGCCTCGCCTTCCAGCTTCAACCCACGTACCAGCATGCGGCTGGTCTCGCGCCAGAGTAGGCCTATGCCGTCTTCGGCCTCGGTGATCAAATCGAAGGTGCCGCCCTTTGCATGCGGTTGCAGGTTGTGCGCATACACCGCAAAGCGCAGCCCCTCGATACCGCCAAGCGAGCGCAGCACTTCGATGCGGTTGTACAGATGCACCAGGCCGAGCAGTGGGAAGGGGAAGTCTGGAGCGGTCATCAACTGCAACTGCAGGTTGAATGCCATTGCATGTGGATATGTCGCCGGCAGGCGGCCATCGTCGGGAAAGTGGCAGAGCTTGCGGTAGGTGCTCAGGTTGCCCGGCTGAACCGGGATGAAGCAGCGTAGGCCATCATCCGGCAGGTGGTCGCCGCTGATGGTGCGTTTGCTGGCTGCGCGCAGGTACAGGCTGGCGCGCGAAGCCGGGCTGTGCAGGTCATGCCAGTGTCGGCTCATGCTCAGGCTCCCATCAATGCCTGGCCGCACACCCGCAGCACCTGGCCGTTGACTGCCCCGGAGCCCGGTTGGCTGAGCCAGGCAATGGCTTCGGCGACGTCCTGCGGGCGCCCGCCCTGGCCCAACGAGCTCAGGCGCCGGCCGGCCTCGCGCAGGCCCATGGGCATGGCTGCGGTCATGTGGGTTTCGATAAAGCCGGGCGCCACGGCATTGATGCTGCCGCCATGTTCGGCGAGCCGGGGCGCCCAGGCCTGGGCCAGACCGATCAGCCCGGCCTTGCTGGCGGCGTAGTTGGCCTGCCCACGGTTGCCGGCAATGCCGCTGACCGAGGCCAGCAGGGTGATACGTGCGTTTTCCCCCAGTGCGCCACTGTCATACAGCGCCTGGGTCAGTACCTGTGGGGCCTTGAGGTTGACAGCCAGCACCGCGTCCCAGTAATCCGGGGTCATGTTGACCAGGGTCTTGTCACGCGTGATACCCGCGTTGTGCACCACGATGTCGATGCCGTCGGGCAAGGCCGCCAGCAGTTGCGTTGCCGCGTCGCTGGCGCAGATGTCCAGCGGCAGCGCCTTGCCACCCAGGCGTGCAGCCAGGGCGTCGAGGTCCTGGCTGGCCTGCGGCACATCCAGCAGCAGCACGTCGGCGCCGTCCCGTGCCAGGGTTTCGGCGATAGCGGCGCCGATGCCGCGCGCTGCGCCAGTGACCAGGGCACGACGGCCGGCCAGTGGGCGGGTCCAGTCCTCCACCTGGCTGATACAGGCTTCCAGGCGCAGCACCTGGCCAGAAATGAAGGCACTCTTGGGCGAGAGGAAAAAGCGCAGGGCGCCTTCCAGCTGGTCATCGGCACCGGAAGCGACATACAGCAGCTGGGCAGTCGCGCCGTTGCGCAGTTCCTTGGCCAGCGAACGGCTGAAGCCTTCCAGTGCCCGTTGGGCAACGCTGGCCAACAGGTTGTCGAGGCTTTCCGGTGCGCGCCCCAGCACCACGATATGCGCGCAAGGCGCCAGGCTACGCAGCAGGGGCTGGAAAAATTCGCGCAACTGCTTCAAGGCATCGCTGTCGGACAGATGACGGGCATCGAATACCACGGCCTTGATTTTCGGCCCCAGGCCGGCCACCCAGGCTTCAGCCTGCAGGTCGTCGGCATTGAAGCTGTAAACCTCGTCAGTCAGGCATGGGGCGATGGCTTCGATCTGTTTCGCCATTGGCCCGCCGCCCAGCACCAGCGCCCCTTCCACCGGGCGTAGGCGGCCGGCCTGCCAGCGCTCCAGCGGGGCCGGGCGTGGCAGGCCAAGGGCATCCACGAGGCGGCGGCCGAGGTTGGAGTTGGCAAAGCCGAGGTAGCGATCGCTCATGGGTGGGTCTCCGCAAAGGCAAGCTTGAAAGTGTGGACCAACTTTGTGGCAAGGTCGTTCGCCCACGGTAAAAACACCTAGGCTGTACGGATCAAATTGTTTCAGGAGGAAAAAGCGCATGCGTTCACTTCGCCGGGTCGCGATCCTGGGCGGCAACCGAATTCCCTTCGCCCGCTCCAACGGCGCTTACGCCACGGCCAGCAACCAGGCGATGCTCACTGTTGCCCTTGAAGGATTGATCGAACGCTATCGCCTGCATGGGCTGCGGCTGGGGGAGGTAGTGGCTGGCGCGGTGCTCAAGCACTCGCGCGACATGAACCTCACCCGCGAATGTGTGCTGGGTTCGCGCCTTTCACCGCAGACCCCGGCCTATGACCTCCAGCAAGCCTGCGGTACCGGGCTCGAAGCGGCGTTGCTGGTGGCCAACAAGATCGCCTTGGGGCAGATCGACAGTGGTATTGCCGGCGGCGTGGATACCACCTCCGACGCACCGATTGCCGTCAACGAAGGTCTGCGCCACATCCTCCTGCAAGCCAACCGTGGCAAAAGCCTGAGCGAGCGGCTCAAGCCCTTTCTCAAGCTCAGGCCTCACCACCTGAAACCCGAACTACCACGCAATGGCGAACCACGCACCGGCCTGTCAATGGGCGAGCATTGCGAGCGTATGGCCCAGGCCTGGCGCATTGGCCGTGCCGAACAGGACGCGTTGGCGCTGCTCAGCCACCAGAAACTGGCTGCCGCGTATGCCGAGGGTTGGCAGGATGATTTGCTGACGCCGTTTCTTACGTTGACCCGCGACAATAACCTGCGCCCCGACCTGACCCTTGAGCAGTTGGCCAAGCTGCAACCCGCCTTTGACCGCAGCGGGCAGGGCACGCTGACGGCCGGTAACGCCACACCGCTGACGGACGGCGCCTCAATGGTGTTGCTGGGCAGCGAGGAATGGGCCGCGCAGCAGGGGCTGGAGGTGCTGGCTTATCTGGTCGATGGCGAAACCGCTGCGGTGGACTTTGTGACCGGTCGCGAAGGGCTCTTGATGGCGCCGGTGTATGCCGTGCCACGCTTGCTGGCGCGCAATGGCCTGACCTTGCAAGACTTTGACTACTACGAAATTCACGAAGCCTTCGCTGCCCAGGTGCTGTGTACGCTCAAGGCCTGGGAAGATGCCGATTATTGCCGTGAACGGTTGGGGCTGGAGGCGCCGCTTGGGGCGATTGACCGCAGCAAGCTCAATGTAAAAGGCAGCTCGCTGGCGGCGGGGCACCCGTTTGCGGCCACCGGAGGGCGCATATTGGCCAACCTGGCCAAGCTATTGGCCACGGCGGGGAAGGGGCGGGGGTTGATATCGATTTGTGCGGCAGGTGGGCAGGGGGTGACGGTGATTGTCGAGCGCACCTGACGTGCGCCTGCGTCAGCTGTTAGGCTTGTCCCATCAGAACTACAAGAAGCCGCCATGCCGATCATCGGACATCCCCGCGCCATCCCGGCGCTGGACCACCTGCCCAGGCCTCTTTACGCCCGTGCCGAAAGCCTCGGCGCCGGCTCCTGGACCACCCGCCACCAGCACGACTGGGTGCAGTTTTCCTACGCCATCAGCGGCGTACTTGGTGTGTACACCCGCGACGGCAGTTACTTCGCGCCGCCCCAGTGGGGGGTGTGGATTCCTGCTGATGCCGAGCACGAAGTGGTGACCTCGATGCAGGCCGAAATGCGCAGCCTGTATGTACGGCGTGATGCCTGCCCGTGGGCGCCAGAGCAATGCCGGGTGCTGGAAGTAACCCCGCTGGCACGCGAGCTGATCAAGCAGTTTTGCCTGTTCCCGGCGGATTACCCCGAAGATGACAGCGCCGAAGCACGCTTGGTGGCGGTGCTGCTCGACCAGTTGCGCACGTTGCCCGAGGTCGGGTTTTCGCTGCCGTTGCCACGGCACCCTGGGTTGCTGGCGCTGTGCAACGGTTTGATTGCTGCACCGGACCAGCCGCAGACATTGCAGCAATGGGCGCGGGAGCTGGGTTGCTCGGAGAAGACGCTGATGCGGCTGTTCCAGCGGGAGACAGGGTTGAGCTTTCGAAACTGGCGGCAGCGCATGCGGCTGTTGTCGTCGCTGGCGTTGCTGGAGGCGGGGGAGAATGTGACCGAGGCGGCGCTGGGATGTGGGTATGACTCGACTTCGGCTTACATTGCGGCGTTCAAGCAGTTGTTCGGGGCGACGCCTGGGGAGTTGAAGCTTTAGTCCTCGGTTACCTGTACCGGCCTCTGCGCGGCGTTAGTCGCGAAGAGGCCGGTACAGGTAACGCATCAGGTGCGGAACCTGCGCACCAGCGCATCCAGCTCATTGGACAGCCCTGCCAGGCTCTCCGAGTCCACCCGCGCCGCCTGGGCCAGTTCGGCCACCAGCTGGGCATCACCGTGAATCTGGCTGATGTGACGGTTGATGTCCTCGGCCACCTGATGCTGTTCCTCGGCGGCTGTGGCGATCTGCGTATTCATGTCGCGGATCACATCCACCGATTCCCGGATTTGCCCGAAGCTGTCGCGTGCCAGGCCAATGCGGCTCACCGATTGCTGCGATACCTCCAGGCTGGCATGCATCTGCGCGGCCACTTCGGCAGTGCGGTTGGCCAGGTTGCCCAGCAGGCCATCGATTTCGGCAGTGGAGTCGGCAGTGCGTTTGGCCAGGGCCCGTACTTCATCGGCCACCACGGCAAAGCCACGGCCTTGCTCACCCGCGCGGGCGGCTTCGATGGCGGCGTTGAGGGCCAGCAGGTTGGTCTGCTCGGCGATCGAGCGGATGGTGCCGAGGATCGACTGGATGGCATTGCTGTCCCGCTCCAGCTGCTGGATCGACTGCGCCGACTGCTCGATTTCCTGGCTCAGGCGGTCAACGCTGTGTACCGCTGCATCGATCTGCTGCTGGCCTTCGCGGGCCTGCTGCTGACCGCTGTCGGCCGACTGCGCTGCCTGGCTGCAGGAGCGCGCCACTTCGTTGGCGGTGGCGACCATTTCGTGGAACGCAGTGGAAACCATGTCCACGGCTTCGCGCTGGCGGCCTGCGGCCTCGGCCATGTCGCTGGAGACGCGGGTCGAGCTGCTGGAGGTGCTGAGGATTTTGCCGGCGGCAGCGCCAATGTGCTGGATCAGGCTGCGGATGGCACTCAGGAACTGGTTGAACCAGCTGGCCAGTTGCGCGGTTTCGTCGCGGCCGCGGATTTCCAGGTTACGGGTCAGGTCACCTTCACCTTGGGCAATGTCTTCCAGGCCGTTGGTAACGCTGTTGATAGGGCGCACGATCAGCTTGGCGAACGCTGCACCCACCACGGCGAACAACGCCGCCAGCACCACGGCGATGACCCCGATCAGCCAGGTTAGCCGGGTGGTGGTCTGCATCACTTCGCTGTGTTCGATCAGGCCGATGAAGGTCCAGCCTAGTTGCTCGTCGGGGTAGACGTTGGCCATGTAGTGCACGCCATTGAGCTCGACTTCGACCAGGCCTTTGCCCGCCTTGGCCAACTCGGCATAACCACCGCCAACGCTCGCCAGTTGCTTGAAGTTGTGCCCGGCGTCGCGTGGGTCGACCATTACGTTACCGTTGCTTTCCACCAGCATCAGGTAGCCGCTTTCGCCCAGCTTGATCTGCTTGATGATCTCGGTCAGGCCCTTGAGCGACACGTCAATGTTGACCACGCCACCGGGGTTGCCCAGCTGGTTGGCCACGGCGCGCACGGTGCTGACCAGTACCGCATCGTCTGCCGCCCAGTAGTAGGCGCCGGTACGAACGGTTTTCCCCGGGTTGGCCATGGCCAGTTGGTACCAGGGGCGAGTGCGTGGGTCGTAATTGACGAACTTCTGCCCTGCCGGCCAGCCTGTGTAGCCACCGTCGTTCACCCCGTAGGACAAGTAGGCATACGCAGGGTGTGAGTTGGCCAGGCGGGTCATGAAGTCAAGGAGCTTGCTGGCCTGCTCGCCCAGTTCGTAGGACGGCGAGGCACTCATGTACTTGTTCAGCTCGCTGCCCGTGGCGGCGACCATTGGCTGCGAAGCCATGTACTCGACGTTCTGGTTGATGCCCTGGAAGAAGATGTTCATCGCGTTGCTGACCTGACGGATTTCCCGGCTGCTGCTGTCGAGGAATCCGTCGCGGGCTTCGCCACGCAGGTTGAGGACCACCAAGGTGGCCACGAGGACGATGGGCAAGCCGGCGATGACCGCGAATGCCCAGGTCAGTTTCTGTTTGATGCTCATCGACGCTCCCGGAATTTTTATTGTCGACACACGAGGCAGGTAGCCAGTGCATCGGCAGCATCCGGGTTTTATGTAGCGATAACGCCCGTATTTATTGGATAAAGTCGTAGTTGGTGACTATTCGGTCGCGTTTGGACGCTTTTGGCATACCAAACGCGTGTGACCGTTCAGTGGCAGCAGTTGCCGGCGGCGCCGTTGGCCAGGTCTTTGAGGATCGGGCAGTCCGGGCGGTCGTCCCCTTGGCAGTGCGAAACCAGCTCGCCAAGGGTGTCGCGCAGGCTCACCAGCTCCTCGATGCGCCGGTTCAGCTCGTCGATGTGCTGCATGGCCAGCGCTTTCACATCGGCGCTGGCACGTTGGCGGTCCTGCCACAAGGTCAGCAGCTTGCCGACCTCCTCCAGGGAAAACCCCAGGTCGCGGGAGCGCTTGATGAAGGCCAGGCTGTGCAAGTCTTCCGCCTGGTACAGGCGGTAGCCGCTGTCGCTGCGTGTGGCCGGTTTGAGCAGGCCGATGGATTCGTAATAACGGATCATCTTGGTGCTAAGCCCGCTGCGGCGGGCGGCTTGGCCGATATTCATGGCGCCTCCTGGGTGGTGCTGGTGGGTTTCCACGCCTTGAGCCACAGCGCGTTGCTGACCACGCTCACGCTGGACAGGGCCATGGCGGCGCCGGCCAGTACCGGATTGAGATAACCCAGCGCGGCCAGCGGGATGCCGATCAGGTTGTAGATGAATGCCCAGAACAGGTTCTGGCGAATCTTCGCATAGGTCTTGCGGCTGATCTCCAGGGCCGCAGGCACCAGGCGAGGGTCACCGCGCATCAGGGTGATGCCCGCGGCCTGCATGGCCACGTCGGTACCGCCACCCATGGCAATGCCGATGTCGGCGGCGGCCAGTGCCGGGGCATCGTTGATGCCATCGCCCACCATGGCGACCACCCCGTCCTGCTTGAGCGCGGCCACGGTCGCAGCCTTGTCGGCTGGCAATACTTCGGCATGCACATCGTCGATGCCCAGGGCGTCTGCAACCACTTTGGCGCTGCCGCGGTTGTCGCCGGTCAGCAGGTGGCTGCTGATGTGTTGGGCATGCAGGGTGTCGATGGCCTGCGCGGCGCCGGGCTTGAGGCTGTCACCAAAGGCGAACAGGCCCAGCACGCGGGGTTGCGCGCCACGTTCGATCAGCCACGACAAGGTGCGCCCCTCGGCTTCCCAGGCCTGGGCCTTCGCAGCCAGGTCGCCGGGCTGCAGCCCGCTTTCGTCCAGCAGGCGGCGGTTACCCAGGGCCAGCTCACGGCCTTCCACACTTCCTGCGATACCGCGCCCGGTCAGCGACTGACTGTCGGTAACCACCGGCACGTCCAGCCCCTGTTCGGCACAGGCATCCAGCACTGCTTTGGCCAGTGGGTGTTCGCTGCCACGTTGCAGGGCGCCGGCCAGGCGGTGGAGGTCGGCACTGCTGCCAGCCTGCGCCTGGCTGTGGACCACCCGAGGGCTGCCGGAGGTGAGGGTGCCGGTTTTGTCGAAGACCACGCGGTTGACCGCATGGGCACGCTCCAAGGCTTCGGCGTCCTTGATCAGGATACCGTGGCGGGCAGCGACCCCGGTGCCGGCCATGATTGCCGCAGGGGTGGCCAGGCCGAGGGCGCAGGGGCAGGCGATGACCAGCACGGCGACGGCGTTGATCAGCGCGGTTTCCAGCGGTGCGCCGGCCAGCCACCAGCCGACCAGGGTGATCAGGGCCAGCACCAGCACGGCGGGGACGAACACCTGGCTGACCCGATCGACCAGCTTCTGGATCGGCGCCTTGGCGGCCTGGGCGTCTTCGACCAGGCGGATGATACGTGCCAGCACGGTTTCGGTCCCCAGCGCCTGGGTGCGCACCAGCAACCGGCCTTCGCCATTGATGGCACCGCCCGTGACGCTGTCGCCCGGCTGCTTGGGTACTGGCAGGCTTTCGCCGCTGATCAGGGCTTCGTCGGCATGGCTGCTGCCGTCCTCGACTACACCATCGACCGGGAAGCGCTCGCCGGGCTTGACCAGTACCAGGTCGCCCAGGCGCAGCTGGGCAATGGGCACGTCTTCTTCCTGGCCCTCGACGACACGCACGGCACGTTCCGGACGCAGTGCCTCAAGGGCGCGGATGGCGCTGGCGGTCTGGCGCTTGGCACGGCTTTCCAGGTACTTGCCCAGCAATACCAGGGCAATGACCACGGCCGAGGCTTCGAAGTACAAGTGCGGGGCCATGCCGGCGGGGGCATGTGCCCATTGGTAAAGGCTCAGGCCATAGCCGGCGCTGGTGCCCAGGGCCACCAGCAGGTCCATGTTGCCGGCACCGGCGCGTACGGCCTTCCAGGCGGCTACGTAGAAGCGTGCGCCGAGAATGAATTGCACCGGCGTGGCCAGCAGGAACTGTGCCCATGCTGGCAGCATCCAGTGCAGGCCGAAGGGCTGCACCAGCATTGGCAGTACCAGCGGCAGGGCCAACAGCAAGGCTGCGCCGACCGCCAGACGCTCATTGCGCAGGCGGCGCTGGGCAGCGCTTTGGTCGTCCTTGGCCGATTGCGGCAGGCTGGCGCTGTAGCCGGCCTTGTGCACGGCGTCGATCAGCAGGTTGTCATCGAGGGCTGCGAGCACTTCGAGGTGCGCGCGTTCGCTGGCCAGGTTGACGCTGACGTGCTCGACCCCAGGCAGCTTGCCAAGGGCACGCTCAACGCGGCCGGCGCAACTGGCGCAGGTCATGCCGCCAATCTGCAGTTCGACAGTGCGGGTGGGCACGCCGTAGCCGGCTTCGCGCACGGCGTCGACCAGGGCGGGCAGGCTGTTGGCCGGGGCCTGGACCCGAGCCTGTTCGGTGGCGAGGTTGACGCTGACCTGTTCAGCGCCGGTGACCTTGCGCAGGGCGCGCTCGACCCTGCCGGCACAGCTGGCGCAGGTCATGCCGGAGATCGGCAGGTCGTAAGTGGTGGATGCGGGCATGGCTCTCCTCCTTGGACAGGCCTCCAGCATCAACCTTGCCATGCAGGTAAGGTCAATAGCCCAGGCCGGCTCGCTTCAACTCCAGGCCATATTGCCCCATGGCGATGCGGTATTTGTTGATCTGGCCCGCCTGCAAGTTCAAGCGTGTACTGCGCTGGTCCTCGATGCCCGGCGCGCAGCCTTGCACCTGCCCTGGCAGCAGGCGCAGGCGTACGTCTACCGGACCGGGTGGAAGGTTGAACGAGGTGGATTGTTCCTGGAACACGCGCCCGGAGAGCTGGTCGTTGAGGTAAACGCCAATTTCGCAACCGGTGGCCACTTCCAGGCGTTCCCGGGAGATGATCAGTACGCTGTAGTCCGAGTTGCCCTCGGCGCTGGCCGGTGGCACCGCAGCCAGCGCGCTCAATAGCCCGACGACGCCCAATGCTGCCCTGAACATGAATAATCTCCTGCTTGCCTGATCGTCAAAGGCGCAGCTTGGCCGACACGGGCGTAGATTTCCACCCCGGCTGTTGACCTTGCCCCGATGGCAAGCTTGAGACTCGTTGAAAACCTGAAGGAGAGACCCCCATGCAAGTGTTCAATGTACAAGGCATGACCTGTGGCCATTGTGTGAAAGCGGTGACCCGGGCAGTGCAGGAGCAGGATGCAGCGGCCAAAATCGAGATCGACCTGGCGGCCAGACAGGTGCGGGTGCAGAGTGAGCTGGCGCCGGAACAGATTCTTACTGCGATCAGGGATGAAGGGTATCAGGCTGAACTCGCCTGATTACCAACCTGTGGAAGCGGGCGTGCCCGCGAAGCCCGTGGGTTTGTTGCAAATGTTTTCACATTCATAGGGTCCACAGCAGGTAGAATCATCCACTTGCTTAGCCTGCTATGGATTCCTGATGAACCTGCGAATGGTGCTCATCCTGGGCGCACTCAGTGCGTTCGGGCCCTTGGCGATCGACTTTTACCTGCCCGCCTTCCCGGCCATGGCGCAGGCGTTCGCCACCGACGAAAAACACGTCCAGGCCACCTTGGCCGCTTACTTCCTTGGCCTGTCCATCGGCCAGCTGGCTTACGGGCCGGTTGCCGACCGCTTTGGCCGTCGCAAGCCGCTGATGTTCGGCGTGACCCTGTTCACCCTGGCGTCACTGGCCTGTGCCTATGCCCCCAACCTCGACACCCTGGTGGTAGCGCGCTTTGTCCAGGCGCTGGGCGGTTGCGCAGGCATGGTGCTGTCGCGGGCCATCGTCAGCGACAAGTGCGACCCGGTGGCCTCGGCCAAGGTGTTCTCGCAACTGATGCTGGTCATGGGCCTGGCGCCAATCCTGGCACCGATGCTGGGCGGGGTGTTGGTGAACCTGGCGGGCTGGCAGTCGATCTTCCTGGCGTTGAGCCTGTTCAGCGCCGGTTGCCTGCTGGCGGTCAGCCTGGGCCTGCCGGAAAGCCTGCCTGCGCATATTCCGCGACAGCCGCTGTCTGGCGCATTGCGCCAGTATTTGCGCCTGCTCGCTGACCGGGTGTTCCTTGGCCATGCCTTGACGGGTGGTATCGCCATTGCCGGCATGTTTGCCTACATCGCCGGTTCGCCATTCGTGTTCATCAAGCTCTATGGCGTACCGGCCGAACATTACGGCTGGCTATTCGGCACCAATGCTGCCGGCTTCATACTCGTGGCGCAGGTGAATGCCCGATTGCTGGCCAAGCGCGGGCCTGCTTTCCTGCTGGCGCGCGCCGTGTGGCTGTACCTGGTTGCGGGCCTGGTGCTGTTGGGCGTGGCGGCTTTGCGACCCGCGCAGCTGTGGCCGCTGCTGGTGCCGTTGTTCATCTGCATTGCCAGCCTGGGCTGCATCATCCCCAATGCTTCGGCGTGTGCCATGAGCGGGCAGGGCGCGCGGGCCGGCAGTGCTTCGGCATTGATGGGGTGCGTGCAGTTCAGCGTTGCTGCGGGTGCCGCTGCGCTGGTCGGGCTACTGCACGATGGCAGCGCGGTACCTATGGCGCTGGTGATCAGCTTGTGCGGGGCATTGGCGGTCAGTGTCGCGCTGCTGACCCGGCGCTTGCAGGCCAAGACTCCCGCATGAGCGGGTGAGGTGCATGAAGGCGGGTTTCCAGCGTGGCGACGAAGGCTCGCGCCTCGGCCTCGCTGCGGAAACTGACCACGTGTTGATCGAGCTGGACCTGCCAAGGACAGGCGGGGTTTCGGCTCGATGCACTGACGATAATTTTCATCGCGGCATACCTCCAGAATGGGAAGAGCCGCTCAAGTGTAGCGCTGGCCCTCCTGCCTGCCATGCGTTGCGTCAGTGTTCTGACTGACGGTCGAAGGGCGCAATGCCTGCAAACCTGCGAAACCTTCGCTAGCTCGCGCGCTATTTGTGGAAGGTCGCTGTGGGCCGTATCTGAAATTGCTGCAAGTCTTTTTCTATCCAGATATTTCGGGGCCTCTGTCTGTGGGTATCGGCGCTTTGGCTGACCGGCTTGCGGGTCGCTTTCTGGCGCCGGTTCACTGGTTGCCATGGGTAGGCATACCCAGTGGTTTTTCGTCGCCGATGTGTCTGCGCAAGGCCGTCTGAATGCGATTTTCTGCGGCTTATACTGGCGAGCCAGGCCAGTGCCAGCGAGAGGTGCTTCCCTGCCAGGGTTGGCCATCGCATCCACTCAGTGAACTTGCAGGGAGTTACAGGGACATGAACGCAGCCAGCAGCATCAGCCAGATCGCCAGCTTGATGGCCGACCCCAAACGCAGTGCCATGTTGTGGGCATTGATCGACGGTACGCCACGGCTAGCCAATGAACTTGCGATAATGACCGGCCTGACGTCCTCGTCGGCTTGCGCGCACCTTTCGTTGCTGTCATCGGCCGGTTTGCTCCGGCATGAAGCCAGGGGGCGAAAACGCTACTTCCGCCTGGCAACCCCACAGGTCGGGGCGGCGGTCGAGGCCTTGGCCAGCGTACAGCTGGAAAGCACCAGGGGAGAGCAGGCCAAGGCACCGGTATCACCGCTGCCCATGTCGATGCGCCGGGCACGCCGTTGTGGCGATCACCTGGGCGGGGAGTTAGCCAGTGAGCTGTATCACCGCCTGGTGGTGGCCGGCTGGCTGGAAGGCAGCGGAAGGCAGTTGATGGTCAGTGACGAGGGGAGGGCGCAGTTGGCCTCGGTCGGGGTGTACATCGATGCCCTGGCACCCCACGAGCAACGCGGTTGCGTGATTTGCCGCTGCACCGAGTGGAATGACCAGGCCCCGCATCTGGGCGGCGTGCTGGGCCAGGCTTTGTTCAGGCTATTCCTGCAATCTGGCTGGATGCGTGAGGCCGAAGACACGCGGGCGTTGCATATCTCTGCGCTGGGTATCCAGCAGATCAATCGCATCGCCCGCGTGGAGACATTGCAGGTCGGTTGAACGCAACGTCGTCGTTCAATCAGACCAGCCGGGCATCCAGGCTGTTCTGTGCCAGGCGACGGGCCTGGTCTTCGGTCATGCCCAGGTGGGTGTGCAGGGCGTGGAAGTTTTCCGTGACGTAGCCGCCGAAGTAGGCCGGGTCGTCCGAGTTGACCGTCACTTTCACGCCACGCTCGAGCATGTCGAGGATGTTGTGCTGGCTCATGTGGTCGAACACGCACAGTTTGGTGTTGGACAGCGGGCACACCGTGAGCGGGATCTGCTCATCGATGATGCGCTGCATCAGGCGCTCGTCCTCGATGGCGCGCACGCCATGGTCGATACGCTTGATTTGCAGCAGGTCCAGCGCTTCCCAGATGTACTCGGGCGGGCCTTCTTCGCCGGCATGGGCGACGGCAACGAAGCCTTCGCTGCGGGCGCGGTCGAACACACGCTGGAACTTGCTCGGCGGGTGGCCCATTTCCGAGCTGTCCAGGCCAACGGCGATGAATGCATCGCGGAACGGCAGGGCCTGGTCGAGGGTTTTTTGCGCTTCATCTTCGCTCAGGTGGCGCAGGAAGCTGAGGATCAGGCCACTGCTGATGCCCAGTTGCTGACGGCCGTCCTTCAGTGCCTGGTTGATACCGTTTAGCACCACTTCAAAGGGGATGCCACGGTCGGTGTGGGTTTGCGGGTCGAAGAACGGTTCGGTGTGTATCACGTTCTGCGCCTTGCAGCGTTGCAGGTAGGCCCAGGTCAGGTCGTAGAAGTCCTGCTCGGTACGCAGCACATCGGCGCCCTGGTAATACAGGTCGAGGAACTCCTGCAGGTTGTTGAAGGCGTAGGCGCCCCGCAAGGTCTCTACATCGGCCCAGGGCAAGGCGATCTTGTTGCGCTCGGCCAGGGCGAACAGCAGCTCGGGCTCCAGCGAGCCTTCCAGGTGCAAGTGCAGCTCGGCCTTGGGCAGGGCGTTCAACCAGTCATACATATAGGGGGGTCTCAATCAGGTACGGTTGCCGCCATTCTACAGGGGCTGGCCGGGCATTGCGCCCGGCCAGGCTGCGACCCGGTGAATCACCAGACCAAGGGTTCGCCCTTGTAGTTGATGAAACGCAGGCCACCCTTGCCGCTTTGCGCCTTGATCTGGTCGAGCATGCCGCGGGTGCTGGTGAGTACGTCGATCTCGGCGTTTTCGCCACCCATGTCGGTTTTTACCCAGCCTGGGTGCATGGCCAGCACGCACAGGTCGGGGCGCTGCTGCTCGACGACAAAGCTGTTGATCATCGAGTTCAACGCCGCCTTGCTGGCCTTGTACAGGCAAATTTCACCGCCGTCGGGGATGGTCACGCTCCCCAGGATCGAGCTCATGAAGGCCAGTACGCCGCTGCCCTCGCGTACCTGGCCGACGAGGCGCCGGGCCACGCGGATCGGTGCGACGGCGTTGGTCATGAACAGGTCGCCGACGTCTTTGTTTTGTACGGTCTCCAGGTCTTGTGGCAGGGGGCCCATGACACCGGCGTTGACGAATACCAGGTCGAACACCTGGCCCTGCAGGCGTTGCTTCAGGCCGTCGAGCTGGGCGGTGTCGTTCATCTCCAGCTGCTCGATGTGCACGCCGGGCACGTCCGCCAGGGCGCCGGGCTGCTGTGGGTTGCGGACAGTAGCAGTGATGTTCCAGCCATCTTCGTGCAGGCGTTGCACCAGGCCCAGGCCAAGCCCGCGCGAGGCGCCGATGATGAGGGCAGTTCTTGAATTAGCCATAGGAACATTCCTTTATCGGTGTAGGAAAAAGGAATTGAGCATACGTTACGGAAGGCGTGTGCGCTCACCGGATAAACGGCTAAAAATTGATCAAGGTTGCCAGAGCGCTTGTAGCCGGGCGCTTCGCCTGTTGGCGCACGGGTTATCCACAGGCTGTTCCACAGTTATTGTGTGCAAGCTCTGGTGGGGTGGGTAGGCTCGTCGAGCCCTCCACTGGGGATAACTTTCACGCTTTCAGCGGTTTGCGGCTGTCATCAAGCAGTGATCAAAATATGATCAAAGCTATGCGGGCCTTGAATTTATTGGGCTGCAACCGAGTGCCCCAAGCTTATCCACAGGCCGGCCCACAGTTGCTGTGGGCAATGTTCAGCGGGCTTCGAGCAGGATGCGCCCGCGGCTCAAGTCGGCCAGTTGCTGCTGCAGGGGGGCCAGGTGGGCGTCACCCAGCGCAATTAGCAGGTCCACGCCGTTGGCGGTGAATTGCTCATCCAGGACGAGGCCATCAACCTCTGCCAGACGCAGTTTCACCAGTGCCAGTTCGCTGAAACTGCAGCTGCAAGTGAATTCGCTGCGCTGCACCAGCAGCCGTTTGGGCGCCTGCTGCAGGCATTTGTTGGCGCCACCGCCATAGGCCCTGGCCAGGCCGCCGGTACCCAGTTGTATACCGCCATACCAGCGGATCACCAGTACCACGACCTGGTCGCAGTCTTGTGCTTCGATGGCTGCCAAAATCGGCCGCCCGGCAGTGCCGCCGGGTTCACCGTCATCGCTGCTGCGGTACTGGGCACCAAGCTTCCAGGCCCAGCAGTTGTGGGTGGCGGCCAGGTCGCTGTGGCGTTCGATGAAACTCATCGCGTCCGCAGCACTGCTGATCGGCCCGGCCAGGGTGATGAAGCGGCTTTTGCGGATTTCCTCGCGGTACTCGCAGAGGTCGAGCAGGGTAGAAGGCATAAATGACGTTCAGGCAGCCGGCTTGATGCCGCAGCCCTTCAGAATGATGTGGATAAGGTTGTTGCTCGCGTCTTCCATGTCCTGCTTGGTCAGGCGGCTGCGGCCGGTCACCTGGCAGATCTGGGTGGCGAAGTCGGCGTAGTGCTGGGTGCTGCCCCACAGCAGGAAGATCAAGTGCACCGGGTCGACCGGGTCCATCTTGCCGGCTGTGATCCAGGCCTGGAACACAGCGGCTCGGCCGCGGAACCACTCACGGTAGTCGGCACTGAAATATTCGGTCAGGCAGGTGCCGCCGCTGATCACTTCCATGGCGAAAATCCGCGAAGCTTGCGGGTTGCGCCTGGAAAACTCCATCTTGGTACGGATGTACTGGCTCAAGGCCTCGCCGGGGTCGTCATCGACGCTCAAGGCGTTGAAGGTGCTGTCCCACAACTCGATGATGTTGCTGAGCACGGCAATGTACAGGCCCAGCTTGTTGGTGAAGTAGTAATGCAGGTTGGCCTTGGGCAAGCCCGCCTTGAGGGCGATGGTGTTCATGCTGGTGCCCTTGAAACCATGGCGGGCGAACTCGTCTTCGGCGGCCTGGATAATGGCCTGTTCGTTCTTCTGGCGGATGCGGCCCGCGGGCTTGCCCGAGGCAGAGAGGCGATGCGCAGGGACTTCTAGGGTCATGGACGATTCCGTACGGGTCAGGGGCTGCGGCTGTCGGACAAGATTACCTGCCTGTGCCGAAGTGACAAGCGTTTGCGGCAGAGACTGGCATCAACGTGTCGCAGCCAGGCTGTCGAGAAAGCTTTCCAGCACCAGGTTCGGCCGCCGGCCCTTGCGCGTTACCCAGCTCAGGCTCAGGTCATAGAAGCGCTGTTGAGGCTTGAGGGCACGCAAGCGGCCCTGCTGCACCCAGAAGGTGGCGTAATGATCGGGCAGGTAGCCGATGTAGCGCCCGGTGAGGATAAGGAACGCCATCCCTTCGCGGTCCGAAGCACTGGCCGTGCAGTTCAGCGCCTGGTAGTGCGCCTGGATGTCGGCCGGCAGGCGGAACGTCGGGGTAATGGCTTCCTGGCTGTTCAGGCGTGCGTCGTCGATCTGCTGGTCATCGGCATAGAACAGCGGGTGGCCAACGGCGCAGTAAAGCAGCGAACGTTCGCTGTACAACGGTTGGTACTCAAGGCCCGACAGCGGGCTGGTCTGGGGGACTACGCCCACATGCAGGCTACCGTCGAGCACACCGTGTTCAACCTGGCTGGGGGCAATCATGCGGATCTGGATGCGCACATCGGGGCCTCGGTCCTTGAGTTCGGCCAGGGCGTGGGTGATGCGCATGTGCGGCAGGGTGACCAGGTTGTCGGTCAGGCCAATGTTCAGCTCGCCACGCAAATGCTGGTGCAGGCCATTGACCTCGGTGCGAAAGCTCTCCAGTGCGCTGAGCAGTTGCAGGGCCGAATGGTAGACCTCACGGCCTTCCTCGGTCAGTGAAAAACCGGCGCGGCCACGTTGGCACAGGCGCAGGCCAAGGCGTTGCTCCAGGTCGTTCATCTGCTGGCTGATGGCCGAGCGGCCAATGCCCAGCACGTTCTCGGCGGCCGAGAAGCCGCCGCACTCGACTACGCTGCGGTAGATCTTCAGCAAGCGGATGTCGAAGTCGCTGACCTGGGCGAGTGGATCGGGGCGTCGGCTCATTAGTTTAGTCTTGGCCTGTCTGAAGATTAGAAATGTAGGCTTTTTCAGACTTTATCCGCGTGCCAACTTAGCTGCAACAACATCCATCGTTGCCTAATCGTCTTCCGAGGAACCGCCGATGAACATGCCCGAAACCGCTCCCGCCGGTATCGCCAGCCAGCTCAAGCTGGATGCCCACTGGATGCCCTACACCGCCAACCGTAACTTCCAGCGCGACCCACGGCTGATCGTGGCGGCCGAAGGCAACTACCTGGTCGATGACCAAGGGCGCAAGATTTTCGATGCCTTGTCTGGCCTGTGGACTTGCGGTGCCGGGCACACCCGCAAGGAAATCACCGAGGCAGTGGCCCGCCAGATCGGCACCCTCGATTACTCACCGGCCTTCCAGTTCGGCCACCCGCTGTCGTTCCAGCTGGCCGAGAAGATCACCGCGCTGACCCCGGGAGACCTGAATCACGTCTTCTATACCAACTCCGGTTCCGAGTGCGCCGACACCGCGCTGAAAATGGTGCGTGCCTACTGGCGCCTGAAAGGCCAGGCCACCAAGACCAAGATCATCGGCCGTGCCCGTGGCTACCACGGCGTGAACATTGCCGGTACCAGCCTGGGTGGCGTCAACGGCAACCGCAAGCTGTTCGGTCAGCTGCTGGATGTCGACCACCTGCCTCACACCGTGCTGCCAGTGAACGCCTTCTCCAAGGGCTTGCCGGAAGAGGGCGGTATTGCCCTGGCTGACGAAATGCTCAAGCTGATCGAGCTGCACGATGCTTCCAACATCGCCGCGGTGATCGTCGAGCCGCTGGCCGGTTCGGCCGGCGTACTGCCGCCGCCGAAGGGTTACCTGAAGCGCCTGCGTGAAATCTGCACCCAGCACAACATCCTGCTGATCTTCGACGAAGTGATCACCGGCTTCGGCCGCATGGGGGCGATGACCGGCGCTGAAGCCTTCGGCGTGACCCCGGACCTGATGTGCATCGCCAAGCAGGTCACCAACGGCGCCATCCCGATGGGTGCGGTGATTGCCAGCAGCGAGATCTACCAGACCTTCATGAACCAGCCGACCCCGGAGTACGCCGTGGAATTCCCGCACGGCTACACCTATTCGGCCCACCCTGTAGCCTGTGCCGCCGGTATCGCTGCGCTGGACCTGCTGCAGAAGGAAAGCCTGGTGCAGTCCGCCGCCGAGCTGTCGCCGCACTTCGAGAAGCTGCTGCACGGCGTGAAGGGCACCAAGAACATCGTCGATATCCGTAACTACGGCCTGGCCGGTGCCATCCAGATCGCCGCTCGCGACGGTGATGCCATCGTCCGCCCGTACGAAGCGGCGATGAAACTGTGGAAGGCGGGCTTCTACGTGCGCTTCGGTGGCGACACCCTGCAGTTCGGCCCAACCTTCAACACCACGCCGCAGGAACTGGACCGCCTGTTCGACGCAGTCGGCGAAACCCTGAACCTGATCGACTGATCTATCCGATTTTGATGCCCGGCGCGTGAACGCATCACGCGCCTGCTTCTACCTTCTTTATCTGGAGTTTTGCATGAGCATTGTTCAGCACCTGATCCACGGCGAGCTGGTTACCAAGGGTGAGCGCACCGCCGATGTCTTCAACCCGTCCACCGGCCAGGCTGTACGCAAGGTCGAGCTGGCCAGCCGCGCGACCGTGCAGGAAGCGATCGACTCCGCCAAGGCAGCCTTCCCGGCCTGGCGCAACACCCCGCCGGCCAAACGCGCCCAGGTGATGTTCCGCTTCAAGCAACTGCTGGAGCAGAACGAAGCCAAAATCTCGCAGATGATCAGCGAAGAGCACGGCAAGACCCTGGAAGACGCAGCCGGTGAGCTGAAGCGCGGCATCGAGAACGTCGAGTTCGCCTGCGCGGCGCCAGAAGTGCTGAAAGGCGAGTACAGCCGCAACGTCGGCCCGAACATCGACGCCTGGTCCGACTTCCAGCCACTGGGCGTGGTTGCGGGCATTACCCCGTTCAACTTCCCGGCCATGGTGCCGCTGTGGATGTACCCGCTGGCCATCGCCTGCGGTAACGCCTTCATCCTCAAACCTTCCGAGCGTGACCCGAGCTCCACGCTGTTCATTGCCCAACTGCTGCTGGAAGCCGGCCTGCCAAAGGGCATCCTGAACGTGGTGCACGGTGACAAGGAAGCAGTGGATGCGCTGATCGAAGCGCCAGAAGTGAAAGCACTGAGCTTTGTGGGTTCGACCCCTATCGCCGAATACATCTATGCAGAAGGTACCAAGCGCGGCAAGCGTGTACAGGCCCTGGGTGGTGCCAAGAACCACGCGGTGCTGATGCCGGATGCCGACCTGGATAACGCCGTCAGCGCACTGATGGGCGCGGCCTACGGTTCGTGCGGCGAGCGTTGCATGGCCATTTCGGTGGCTGTGTGCGTGGGCGACCAAGTGGCTGATGCGCTGATTGCCAAGCTGGAACCACAGATCAAAGCGCTGAAGATTGGTGCAGGCACCTCGTGCGGTCTGGACATGGGCCCTCTGGTGACTGCGGCTGCACGTGACAAGGTGGTGGGTTACATCGATGACGGTGTTGCTGCCGGCGCCAAGCTGGTGGTGGACGGGCGCGGCTTCCGTGTGACCGGTAATGAAGATGGTTACTTCGTGGGCGGCACCCTGTTCGACAAGGTGACCCCAGAGATGCGCATCTATAAAGAAGAGATCTTCGGCCCGGTGCTTTGCGTGGTGCGCGTGAACAGCCTGGAGCAGGCCATGCAGCTGATCAACGATCACGAGTATGGCAACGGTACCTGCATCTTTACCCGTGACGGTGAAGCGGCGCGCCTGTTCTGCGACGAGATTGAAGTGGGCATGGTGGGGGTAAACGTACCGCTGCCGGTGCCGGTGGCTTACCACAGCTTTGGTGGCTGGAAGCGTTCGCTGTTCGGTGACCTGCATGCCTATGGCCCGGACGGTGTTCGCTTCTATACCCGTCGCAAGGCAATTACCCAGCGTTGGCCGCAGCGTGCCAGCCATGAGGCATCGCAATTCGCATTCCCTAGCCTTTAAGGCAGGTAATTGAAGCGGGGAGGCCGGCAGGCCTCCCCGCTTTGTTTTTCCGCAATATTAAGGTTTCTTGAAATTAAGGGTTGACGCGGTTTCGAATCCCCTTATAATGCGCCCCACTTCCAGCGACATCGGAACGAAAAACTCCTTGA
>NZ_QJKG01000012.1:0-185010 GCF_003202095.1 Pseudomonas sp. LAIL14HWK12:I1 | reverse complement strand
AAAAGAAATCATGAGTCGACTCAATTGGTTTGAAGCTTCGCCTGGTGCAGCCAAGGCCCTTGGCGGGCTGCATCATTTCGTGACCACCGCGACAAATTTGCCAGCCCCGTTGATTCACCTCGTGTTTCTCAGGGTGTCTCAAATCAACGGCTGCGCCCATTGCATCGATCTGCACTCACGCGATCTGATCAAAGCAGGTATTTCAGTGGACAAAGTGCTGTTAGTACCGGTATGGCATGAAGCGCACTATTTGTTCTCGGATCAGGAGCGCTCAGCATTGGCCTGGGCAGAAGAAGTCACGCGGGTAAGCGAGACACATGTATCCGACGAAGCTTACGCAGCAGCATCGGCAATGTTTGCCGAAAAGGACCTTGTCGACCTGACAGCGGCCATTGCCGCAATGAACGCTTTTAACCGTATGGGCGTCAGCTTCCGACTCAAACCTGCCGCTAAAACGTGATGACCTATGACTCAACATGCAAACGCAGTACTTCAGAGACCGCCCTAGTATTGCCTACAGTCTGTTTCAGGCCTTTGCGGCCCCTTCTGAACGACGGGTATGAGCCGAAAGCAGTCTCTGACGGACGTCCGCAATGGGTCGATAGCTGCCTTTCCCCAGACGAGCCTGAGCTTGGCTTTGGCGATTGGGTAGCCGTCCTCCGTCATCGTGTCATGCCATTTCGCAGTGGTCGGGATCCTGAAAATAGACTGGGGATAATTTTAGAGATAAAGAGTTGTACCCTTAAGAATAATACCCATTGAATTCAGCCTCTTTCGTGTCGATACGATTCCTGTCTCCGCACCAGTTCAGGTTCCAGCGAAGGCTACCAAAATCTCTGGAACCCCGTAAAACCCGCCTTCTGGCGGGGGGGCGTTATGGCGTTCCGTCGGAATCCGACAGCTCCCTGCCGACTTAGGTTGTTGCGTTTGTGTGAGGATAAATTGCGGTGAACACATAATCGGTAGTGGGGTGCCGGTTTTTCGCGTGTAACGTTTCTAATCAGCAAAATATTGCCGGTTCCTGCCGTGTGCACTATGATAATCAGCATTAAAATGCTGATTAATGGTGTGGCGATGCCGCTCAGACTCACGATCCAAGCTTTCTCAGAGGGGGCATGGCGCGATGCAGCGACGCTCACGGTTGAGAACCCCGAGCGTGTGGCTGATGGACGTTGCCTTGTCGCATACGACAGCGACTACATCATCGCGAACTTTGATCGCATGGAGGATCGTTGCGAACGGGCCCTAAGCGTTAACCTTCCGTTGAACTGGGACCACCATGACGTCAAAGGGTATCCCGCATTCCTCTACGACATCATTCCCTCTGGTGCTGCCAAGGACTCTCTTGAAGCCCGCTACGGGCGTCTCAAGCCCGAAGGCGTGGAACTGGAGCTGTACCTGCTAGAACGCTTCACGCCGGCCCCTGTTGGGCATCTGCGCATCAAGGAGTCGGTGGAAGGCCTTCAATCGGATCGGAGCGAGGCTTTCGCGCATGCTGAGGTCGTGAACAGGACGAACGAGTTTCTTGAATATGCCTACGAAACCGGCGCGGCATTGGGCGGCGCTACCGGTGCCAACGGTCAAGCCCCCAAACTGGTCATGACCGAAGCACACGACGGTGCTCTGTACGCTGATGCGATGCTTCCCGATGACCAGGCGTGCCGTCACTGGCTGATCAAGTTCGCGCGTAATCGAGGCGGCGAGCGCGACAAAGACATCCTGCGAACAGAGTTTCATTACTACAAGGCGGTTGCTGCCCTCGGTCTTGATACGGTTCCCACTGATGGTCTGGCGCTTGAAGAGGCAGTGAAGCCAAGCCTCTGGATGCCACGGTTTGATCGCCAGGTAGTAGATGGCGTGGTGGAGCGGATACCGCTGGAGTCGGTGTACTCGATCTGCGGCATTACCGGCTACGCGCATCCGATGGCGCATGTCGAAGTGGTTCACCGGCTGGTAAGTCTATGGGTCGATAACGGCCAGCAGGATGAGGTGGACGACCTGGTGTTCGAGTATGTACGGCGCGATCTGCTGAACCGCATTCTAGGGAACACCGATAACCACGGTCGCAACACCTCCATCATGCGTGTGGGTGGGAGGTTTCGTTTGGCCCCAATCTATGACCTCGCGCCAATGATCCTGGATGAAGAGGGTATTACGCGGACGACGAAGTGGGCTGCGGAGCGTAAGGGGTCTTCTAACTGGAGCGACAACTGCGCTGAGCTTATTGGTTACACGGATCCCGATGTTCTGCTGCAACGGTTGATGAATGCGGCTGAGGAATTCAGGGCGTTGCCCGATCTGCTGATTGATGTTCCTGAATCGATGCGCAATGCAGCCTCTCTACCCGTGAATAACCTGGACAAGCGACTCGTGGAGTGGGGACTGCGATGAAAAAACTACAGCCTGAAGAGCGCGCTCAGCTCGTAGAGGAAATCGTCAAGCGCAATGCGGCGGGGCTCGATCCAATTGGGACATCCATCCGCCGTCTGCGGCTCGAAGTGACTGGGCTTGACCAAGAGACCTTCGCTGCCATGTGCAAGATCTCCACGAAAAGCCTGTACGAACTGGAGAGCGGGAAGTCGAATCCGAAGCTCAGCACTTTGGAGGCCGTGCTGCGTCTCTTTGGCATTCGGATGGGTATGGTGATGACTGCCAAAGATGATCCCACTGCAACGGTCGCCGGCAACACTGTCGGCCAGTTGAAGGCGGGTGGGCCAATCGCTGTGGTTGCGCGGCCGGTGGCGAATCTTTCGCCCCTGGCCAACGCTTACGTGGTGGCCGGACCGAAACGCGGGAAAAGCCCTGCGGCAGCCAAAGCGATGAAGGAAGTGTCGAGGCCGGCATCGCCACGGGCACGGAAAAGCAGTCAGGAAAAGAGAGATTGATTTATGACGGTGGTGCGCGGGACACCTTCGGGTGTGCCGGGCTCCTTTCGTCCCGGTCGGCCAACCCTCGTATTGCTGCCACCTTAACTTGCTTGGCCGCGAGCGGTGGCAGTTCCATCACGGAAGGAACTCATCACCGTTCGTAGGTTTTCAGCGCCACGGTGAGCATTTCATGGATATGCGCCCTCAGGGCCAAAGGTTCCAGCACCTCGATATCGGCAGCGTTCGCCATCAGAAACAATCGTAGCCCTTGGGTGTCGCGAATCCTGCAGGTCAGCAACCATTTGTCCCCGTCTTGCAGCAGCTTCTGGTTTTTCTCCAGCGGGTTCTCAGAAAGCCGGTTGTACAGGTTGGGGCTTAGCCGAAGGCGTGTTTTCTGTGCTGGTGAATGGATGGTCACCAAGTCTTTCTGGACTTCATCAGCATGAATGTCGTAACCCTCCGGGTCATCGATGATGCGCTTGCCCGGCTCTACCTTGGTAATCCTGTGTAGCATCAACGCACAGAGTTTATTGGGGCCGTTGCTGCTGTACTTGCCCCGCGGCACGCCGGGGCCAGGTGCTTCGCCGAGCCACTGCTCTTCGGCAACATATGCGGAGAGGTAAATATTGGAGTCCTGGTGAGATAAACCCAGTGGCTTGAGTTGGTAAACACACTCGACACCGTCGGCGGCGAGCGGGCGGTACCAGACCTCAAGGGGCTTGCCTTCGAGGATTGCCATTTGCAGGCGCTCAAGGTGTTTGGCGTTGTACTTGCCCGGCTGTAAAACAGTGAACCGCGTTCCTGAAGTAATGCGCTTGCTGAAGTTCAGCTTGCGCCGGGAACCATCATGCATGACCCGTTCGGTGTAGTCCTGCAGGCCCTTCAACTCGTCAGTCGCTGCTTGCAGGCCGAATCGTTCGGCATGCTTGAAAATCGCCGAGAGCGACATGGCGTCTGAAGGCGAAAGCACCAGCGAGTGGCTTCGGCCCACCGCAGACCAGAGCAAACTCCGTTTATCTGCCTCGTTGATGGTCGATCGAACGTAATCAAGGTCCTCGAGCACCTTCAAATCCCTGATGGTGGTTTTTTCATGCTGTTCGTCATCGTCATCCCCATGCCGACGAACCCACGCAACCAGCTTCGCATGCACTTTCGCGGTGGTCAGTGGCTTACCCGCTGCATTAAGAATCTGCCGCAGATAGTCACGGCGATGAGCTCGGTTGATCATTTAGTTTCAATTCGGACAAGAAGTGTCCCTATTGGAGTGCAACATGCTTCTCGTTGGCAAGGGAAAGACCTTGATCATGCCACTCACACCTCCATCGCAGAGGGTGTGGCGGAGAAAAGAGGGCACCGCGATGAGCGACATCGAGAGCGTCAAAGCACTGATTATTGAAAGCGCAGCCGACGGCATCGACGCTGTTGAGCTGCACCGGCGGTTGATGCAGGCGGATGTGAGCCTCGGTGAGGCTGAGGTTCAGACGATCCTGTTGGCATTGCAGGAAGAGGGTCGCCTGATCGGTCAAGAGGTAGAAGGCCAATGGCGGTACACCCGCTTCGGCAACAACGACGCTGCAAATGCAGCCCTGGAATACAGCCCGCAATTCGCGGAACGGATCCTCGCCGCTTCGTGCGATGAGTATGTAGAAATCGATGTAGACGACATGATCCAGATGCTTGATGACATGCTCGCTCAAGCAAGATCTCGCCGAACCGATACCCAGTAAGCGCCTGCTACCGGGCATTTGTCAGCCATCTGAGGAAGTAAACACCATGGTAACCAGTGATGTGACGTCTGCCATTGTCAACGCCAAGCCGGGTATCCAGAAGTATCTGGCTTTGATGAGCCAAGTGGAAACGGTAGACGTTTCGACTGACGCACTGTTTCAGCGAGCGTATAACGGCTTCTATCGTGTGCAGCGGCGTGAGCGTTCCTGGTATGGCGCCTACTACCAGCTTATGGAGCAGTTGAAGGGATCGAAGCCCACGTTTGCCGAGGTTCTCGATCATATGCACCAGGCTACCGGGCGTTATGAGCCGTCGTTCTCCAGCAAGCTGGTTGCTACGTTGAACCCGCAAAAGCCGGTTTGGGATACGCATGTACTGCGCAACATCAACCGCAAGGCACCTTCCTACCAATCCCGTAAAAAGATCGAGGACGCCAAGAGCTGTTATGCGTACATGGAGGATTGGTACCAGGCCTTTCTGGCGTCCACTGAATGCGCAGGTTGGATAGGGCAATTCAACGAACGGGTGCCCGAACACGGCAAGCTGACCGATTTGAAGAAAGTTGACTTCATTCTTTGGCAGATGCGCGGCTGACGGGTTGATCTGGGCTGGGTAGGGGTCAAGACGGTATCTACAACGCCCGCGCAAGCTGCTGAGGTATGTGCTTGCGCGGGCGGCCTGTATAGCCTGTGGAGGCAACTGTCTTCTTGTGGCGGTCAGGCCATTTTGAACCTGGCTCAGCTCACCGTAATCGCCGCATTCAACACCAACACCACGATCAAGCCAACCACCGCCACGATGGACTGCACCACCGAAATGGTCTTGGTGGCTTCGCCCATGGTCATGCCGAACGATTCCTTCACCATCCAGAACCCTGCATGGTTGGCATAGTTGAAGAACAGCGACCCGCAGCCGATGGACAAGGCCAGCAACGGCAGGTTGAGGCTAGGGTCTGCCCCCGCAAGCGGTGCCAGCAAGCCGGCAGCCCCGACGATACCCACCGTGGCGGAACCGGTAGACACCGAGAGCAACATCGCGATCAACCACCCCAGGATCAAGGGCGGGAACGCCGATTGCTGGGTCAGGTGCACAATGGCATCACCCACCTTGGCGCTGGTCAGCATCTCCTGAAAGGCGCCGCCGCCGGCAATGATCATGATGATGGAGGCGATAGGCTTGAGGCTTTTGCCCAACGCATCACGCAGCTGTTCGGCGTCGCCGCCACGCGCCAGTACCAGGCTGGCGCCGGCGAACAGCACGCCCAGCAGCATGGCGATCAGCGGGTTGCCCAGGAAGCTGGCCATTTCCAGCAGCGCGTTGCCTTTGGGCAGCAGCATCTCGGCAACGGCATGCACCAGCATCAGGATTGCCGGCAGCAGCGCGGCCAGCATGCCGATGAATACGCCGGGGCGGGGCTGGTTGTCGGCTTTTTCAGTCAGGGTGAACTGGTCCAGCAATGCCTGATCAGGCCGCGTGCTCATACGCTTCGAGATGAACATGCCATACAGCGGGCCGCCCAGAATCATTGCAGGGATAGCGGCCAGGAAGCCATAGAGCATGGTCGGCCCCACCGAGGTCTTGAGTACGGCAATGGCGGTCAAGGGGCCAGGGTGCGGGGGGACCATGCCGTGCATGGCGGCCAGCGCCGAAATCACCGGCACACCAACGTACACATACGCCGAGCCTTTGAAGCGCGCCTTGCCTTCCAGCTTGCGTGCCACGCTGAAAATCAGCGGCAGCATGATCACCAGGCCCACTTCGAAAAACATCGGGATGCCGATGACAAAGGCAACCAGCATCATGGCCCACGGAATCAAGCGGTCCGGGGTGCGTTTGAGGATCACATCCGCGACCTGCTCGGTGACGCCCGCGTCAGCCAGGATTTTGCCAAGCATGGCACCAAGCGCGATCACCACCCCGACTGCGCCCAGGGTCTTTCCGGCGCCTGTGAGCAGGTGGGAGACGATGCTGCCGGGCTCCATGTGGGTAGCGAAACCCACGCCGATGGACACCACCAGCAAGGCCAGGAGGGGATGCATCTTCAGGCGCGACACAATGAGTGCCACCAGCACCAGGACACTGACCAAGGCAGTCAGCAACAGCTGTATATCTAAAGGAGTCATGCAAGGAATCTCGGTTGGGCAGGCGCTCTGGCGGCACTCAGGATTTGAAGGCGGACGATTCGACGTCGAGAGGAATGGCACTGAGGTCTACGGATGGAGGTTCCGCACACGGCAAATGAACATTGTTGGGTGGGGTATTCATGGAGCGATTCACCTTGTTATTTGGTCATCTATATGAATCGTTTCAAAGTATTTCGGTTGTGACCGGACACTGTCAAGCGCAGGTGGTCGTCTCTTGAGCGATGCATCGAGCCATTACTGTGGGAGCGGGCAAGCCCGCGAAGCAGGCGACGCTGTGGATGGCACCGGCTGTGCCGGTGTTCGCGGGCACGCCCGCTCCCACAGTGATCGCACCAGTCAGGCATCACATTCGAGTGGCCTTTTAGCCCCGGCGGGCAATACTTCTCTCTATACGCAGGCGTGTTCCTGGTGGCGCGCGCCGCTGGGAGGTGTCTGGTGAACAAACTTTCAATCATAGGTGCCGGCCTGGTCGGCGAGGCGGCGGCGCAGATCATCGCCCGGGATGAGTTGTGCCGTGAGCTGGTGTTGATGGACGTGCAGGGTGAGCTGGCGCAGGGCAAGGCGCTGGATGTGTGGCAGGCCGCTGTGGAGTCCGGCTCCGATACCCGTGTGTACGGCGGGGCCAAGGCTGAAATGCTGGTCGGCTCCGAGCTGGTGGTGATCACCGCAGGCGTGCCGCGCAAGCCCGGCCAGTCGCGCCAGGATGTGCTGAGCATCAACCTGCCGATACTGGATGGCATCATGGCGGACATCAAACGCCATGCCCCGGCGGCAACGGTGCTGGTGGTGTCCAACCCGGTCGACGTGCTCACCTATCGTGCCTGGAGCCTCAGCGGCCTGGGGCGCGACAAGGTGTTCGGGCAGGCGGGGGTGCTGGATACTGCGCGCATGAAGTGTTTTATCGCTGAGCAAACCGGGTTCTCTGCACGGGATATCACGGCGCTGGTGCTGGGCGGGCATGGCGACAGCATGGTGCCGCTGATGCGCTACTGCCAGATCGGCTCGGTGCCGCTTTCCCACTTCCTGTCCAATGAGCAGATCGAGCAAATTGTGGAGCGCACGCGTAAGGGCGGCGGCGAGATTCTGGGCTTGAAGAAGATGGGCAGCGCCTGTGATGCACCAGGCGTGGCCATTGCGCAGATGGTGGATGCCATCGCCAATGGGCGAAACCGCATTTTGCCGGCAGTGGCCATTCTGGAAGGGGAATACGGGCGCAAGGATATTGCCATGGGCGTGCCCTGTGTAATGGCGGACGCGGGGCTTACGCGGGTGATCGAGTTGCCGCTGGATGCGCAGGAGCAGGCGATGTTTGACCATTCAGCCGATCAGGTGGCGCGGGATATTGCTGAGATGAAGGCGTTGTGAATGAAAGGCTGGCCTTATCGTCGGCGCACTGGTCGGCGATAAGGCTTATTGGAAACAGCGGTCAGAGCAAGATGACCCAGACCGAGGTTGGCGAAGACTACAAGATTCAACCTGGCCCTGCGGGCCAGGTTCTGACTGCCTAGCCCGCGGCTGGGCCTGTCAGCTACCGCTGATAGGCCTTGCCAAAATGCCGCTCCAGCCGCGCCTGCACCAGCTCCAGCAGGATCGACAGCACCCAGTAGATAACCGCCGCCGTCGTCAGCATCTCCAGGTAGCGATAGCTCGATCGCCCATACGATTGCGCAAGGAACATCACTTCCCACACCCCCATGACCGAAATCAGCGATGAATCCTTCAGCATCGAGATGAACTGGTTGGCCGTAGGCGGAATGATCACCCGCATGGCCTGGGGCAGGGTGATGTACCAGAAGATCTGTGGCGTGCGCATACCCAGGGCCAGTGCCGCTTCACGTTGGCCCCGCGCTACGCCCAGGATGCCGGCGCGGAAGATCTCGCTCAGGTAGGCGCCATAGTTCAGCGACAGCGCGATGATGCCGGCACTGATGGCGCCGGGTACCAGGCCAAGTTGGGGCAACCCCAGGTAGATCAGCAAAATCTGGATAAGCAGTGGGGTGCCGCGGAAGAACGAGGTGTAGAAGCTGGCGATGCCCACCAGCACCGCGCTGTTCGACAACCGCGCCAGTGCAGCGGCAAAGCCGAGCAGCACCGATACCACCATCGAGCACAGGCACAGAAACAGGGTCAGCGCTGCGCCTTGCAGAAAGCCGTTAGGCCCCAGCCGGAAGCCGGCAAGGTTCGGAAACTTCTCCAGAATGATCGAAAACTTCAGATCGAAGCTGAGGAAAAACGCAACGAACAGGCCGAACAATGCCAGCCAGGTCAGCAATAACCGGGTGCGAAAGCCGAACAGGTCGGCGCCCGTGGGCTTGACCACAGGCTTGGGGGAGGGGGGGAAGGTGCTCATTTGCTGATATCGGCGCCAATCCATTTCTGCGAGAGCTTGGCCAGGGTGCCATCAGCCTTCAGCTCGGCAAACACCTGGCGCACTTTGGCATCCCACTCCGCGTCGCCCTTTTCGATGGCCACCGAGTTCGGCTCTTCATACAGCGGGGCGCCGGCCAGCTTGAAGCGTTTGTCCTGGTCCAGACGCGGTTGCGCGGTCACCAGGTTGGTGAGAATGGCGTCCAGGCGTACACCGGCGCCCAGGCCCAGGTCCTGGAAGGCGACGTTGTCGGTGTCGTATGGCGCAATCTGCACGAAGTCGAAGGGGTATTCGATTTTCTTGTCTTCGTCGCCTTCGATGACCAGGTTCTTGTTCAGGTAGCTTTCGTAGCTCGAGGCGCTGGTCAGGCCCACCTTGCGGCCATCCAGGTCCTTGGCGGTGTGGATACGTTCGTCCTTGGCATTGACCACGATCACCGCAGGGGAAGCGTAGTACTCCACCGGGAAGTCGAACACTTCGCTGCGTGCCTTGCTCGGGGTCATCGAGCAGATGCAGATGTCGTAGCGTCCGCTCCAGCGGCCCGCCGCGATCACGTCCCAGGAGGGGGTTTCGAGGCGCAGCTTGACGCCGAGTTTGTCTGCCACGGCCTTGGCGACGTCCACGTCAAAACCGTCCAGCTGGTTCTGGTCGTTGAGGAAGGAAAACGGCGGGTAGCTTTCCATCAGCACGTTGACCAGCTCCTTGCGCGATTCAACCCGCTCGAGCGTGGCGCCGGCAAAGGCCTGGGAAGCAGTGGCGAGCAGCACGAGGCCTGCACCGAGCACGGTAGAAAATCGCATGTACATACCTGATATGTTGGGCAAAGGAGTGATAGGGTATTTAATAGTTATAAATCTCCGTGAACTAATGAATTTAATTCATAAGAACCTTCAGAGTAGTTATATGAAACAGCGAGCGATGGTGATTCTTGACGGCGGCATGGGCCGTGAGCTGCAGCGCAGTGGGGCGCCGTTTCGCCAGCCCGAATGGTCGGCACTGGCGCTGAGCGAAGCGCCCGAGGCGGTGGTGGGGGTGCACGCTGCGTTCATCGTCGCCGGTGCGCAAATCATCACCAGCAACAGCTATGCGGTGGTGCCGTTCCACATCGGCGAAGAGCGCTTTGCCAAAGAAGGGCGGCAACTGGCCAATATCGCAGGCCAACTCGCGCGCCACGCGGCAGATGCCGGCCCGCACCCGGTCCGGGTGGCGGGGTCGCTGCCGCCGCTTTTCGGCTCCTATCGCCCAGACCTGTTCCAGCCCGAACGCGTGGCAGAAGTGCTGTCGCCGCTGCTGCAGGGCCTGGCGCCACATGTCGACCTGTGGCTGGCAGAAACCCAGAGTTCGGTAGCCGAGGTGCGGGCCATTCACGCCCACTTGCCGGCAGACGGCAAGCCGTTCTGGGTGTCGTTCACCCTGCGGGACGAAGAGGTTGATGAAGTCCCGCGTCTGCGTTCCGGTGAGCCGGTGGCAGATGCCATTGCCGCCGTGGTCGATCTGGGCGCCGCCGCAGTGCTGTTCAACTGCAGCCAGCCCGAGGTCATTGGCGCTGCGGTCGATGTGGCGCACGCGTTGATCGAGCAACGCAACGCCGACGTCGCGATCGGCGCCTATGCCAACGCCTTCCCGCCGCAGCCGAAGGAGGCCACCGCCAACGACGGCCTGGATGAGCTGCGCGAAGACCTTGACCCGCCGGGCTATCTGGCCTGGGCCAATGACTGGCGTAAACGGGGCGCCAGCATGATCGGTGGCTGCTGTGGTATCGGCCCGGAGCATATCGCCGAGCTGAAACGCAATTTGGCGTAAAGCCTGGCAGGTGGCTGGGCGGCTGCTGCGAGCGCCCGGTCCCCAGCCATTAAAAAAAACGCCACTCAGACCCGGATTCCATCGTTTTTCAGTCTCCCGCCATGTCCCTATAGTCCGCTGAAGGCCGATCCTGAATCGGTGTACACAACTCAGCTGTGCGGGAACCGGATATGAACAACAACGAAAAAATCGAGGGTAATGCAGCGGCCGGTGTCGGTACGCGCGTGGTGTGGGGCGGCGAGCAGGTGCAGCACCCGTACAATGCCACTCAGACCCCGATCGTAGTCAGTGCCGCCTACGGCTACAACGACATCGACGCCTGGTACGACGTGGCTCAAGGCAAACTGCCGGGCTACATCTACAGCCGCATGAGCAACCCTACAGTCGCCACCCTGGAATCGAAGCTGTGTGAACTGGAGCAGTCGGAGTCGGCAGTGGCATTCAGTAGCGGCATGGCGGCCATCAGTGCCGTGCTGCATACCTTCCTCTCCAGCGGTAAACGCGTGGTATCCACCCGAGACAGCTACGGCGGTACCAACAAGATTTTTGAAGAGTTCCTGCCCCGCATGGGCGTGCAGGTGTGCCTGTGCGACACGCTGGACACCGAGGCGCTGGAACGCGAAATCGCTGCGGGCTGCGACCTGCTGTACCTCGAAACCCCCACCAACCCCACCTTGAAGGTGCTGGACATCCGGCGCTTGAGCGCTGCCGCTCGGCAGGTGGGCGCTGTGGTGGTGGCCGACAATACCTTCGCCACCCCGCTGAACCAGAACCCGCTGGCCCTGGGCGTGGATGTGGTGGTGCACAGCGCCACCAAGTTCCTGTCCGGTCACGGTGACGTGCTGGGCGGTGTGGTCTGCGGTGCGGAGCCGTTGATGGCGCAGGTACGCCACTACCGCGAGATCAACGGTGCGGCGCTGGACCCGTTTTCGGCCTACCTGATCATCCGGGGCATCAAGACCCTGGCTCTGCGCCTGCGCCAGCAGCAGGCCAGTGCGCTCGTGTTGGCGCAGTACCTGAGCACCGAACCCTTGGTCGAGGCGGTCAACTACCCCGGTTTGCCCCAGCACCCTGGCCATGCGATTGCCAAGGCGCAGATGCGTGGCTTCGGCGCCATCGTCAGCTTTGTGCTCAAGGGCGGTATGCCGACCGTTGCGCGTTTGCTGCCACGGCTCAAGTATGCCCACCGTGCCGGCAACCTTGGCGCGGTAGAAACCATCTACGGCCCGGCCCGCACCACCAGCCATGTGGAGAACACCCTCGAAGAGCGGCTGGCCCTGGGTATTTCCGAAGGGCTGGTGCGCGTTTCGGTGGGTATCGAGGACACCGAAGACCTGCTGGCAGACCTTGCCCAGGCCTGTGCATCGGTGCGCCAGGAGTTGGCCGCAGCAAAGGAGTTGCACGGTGACGCGTATGCCGGCCTGGGCCAGGCGCAGGCCTGAGGATGGCGCGTAGCACTCACCCTCGCGGTGAGTGCCACTTCATGAAGTCGAACAAAAACAATATGCAAGGCCATTCACTTCGCTCTGCCAAGACGAGGTCGTCGTAACGTCCTTGCCCGCCCACTTTCATGAGAAACCCACAATGTCCCTGCAAACAACGACAACGAGAAATGCTTCGGCGCATGGCTTCAAACAGGACATGCAAACCCGCCATATCGTCATGCTGGCGCTGGGCGGTGTTATCGGTACCGGCCTGTTCCTGACGTCGGGCTACACCGTCAATCAGGCGGGGCCGCTGGGCGCGGTCATCGCCTATGTGCTCGGCGCGATCATGGTTTACCTGGTGATGATGTGCCTGGGCGAGCTGGCGGTACACATGCCGGAAGTCGGTTCGTTCAGCAGTTACGCCACCCGCTATATCGGCCCAGGCACCGGTTACATGGTGGCCTGGATGTACTGGCTGACCTGGACGGTAGCCATTGGCTCGGAGTTCACCGCCGCCGGCATTCTCATGGTGCGCTGGTTCCCGGACACGCCGGTATGGATATGGAGTGCGCTGTTCGGGCTTGCGGTATTCATCAGCAACATCATTTCGGTACGTTCGTTCGCCGAGACCGAATTCTGGTTGTCGTTGGTCAAGGTGCTGGCGGTGATCGCTTTCCTGGTGGTGGGTGGCGGCGCCATCCTGGGCGGCTTCGAGGTTGCCCACGTGCAGAGTGTCGGGCTGGGTAATTTTACCCGCGAAGGGCTCTTCCCCACGGGGTTCTGGTCGATTGCCATGACCTTGCTGGCAGTGGCCTTCGCCTTCTCCGGCACCGAGCTGATCGGCATTGCTGCCGGCGAAACCCAAGACCCTGAAAAGAACGTACCCAAAGCCATCCGTACCACCGTGCTTCGCCTGGCGTTGTTCTTCGTCGGCACCATCTTCGTGCTCGCCACCTTGTTGCCGCGCGAACAGGCCGGTGTGGTGGAAAGCCCGTTCGTGATGGTCTTTGAAATGATAGGGATCCCCTACGCGGCGGACATCATGAACTTCGTCATCATCACCGCGCTGTTGTCGGCGGCCAACTCCGGGTTGTACGCAGCCGCGCGCATGCTCTGGACCCTCAGCGACCAAGGCAACATGCCACGCCGGTATGCCTCGCTGTCCCGTCGCGGCACGCCCTTCAATGCCATCGTGCTGAGCATGGCGGGCGGTATGGCTTCACTGCTGAGCAGCGTGTTTGCGCCCGATACCATCTACCTGGCGCTGGTGTCCATTTCCGGGTTGGCGGTGGTTGTGGTGTGGATCAGCATCGCCGCCAGCCAGATTGCGTTCCGCCGTCATTACATCGCCAATGGCGGCAAGCTCGAAGACCTCAAGTGCCGCGTGCGTGGTTACCCGTTCGTGCCGCTGGCAGCCATCTTCTGCTGTGTGCTGGCCTGTGTGGGTATCGCCTTCGACCCGGCCCAGCGTGTGGCGCTGTACTTTGGTTTGCCCTTTATCGCCTGGTGTTACCTGGCGTTCTGGCTGACCTGCAAATTCCGCCAGCGTCGTCCGTTGCCGCTGGAAACCGTGGCGCCCGGTTCCGAGGCCGCCTGAGCAGGGTGATACTAGGCCACCGGAACGTTGCCACGAGAAACCGCCGATGACCCAGAAAACCCTGCCCCCCTTGAACTGGCTCAGAGCCTTCGAAGTGTCGGCGCGCTACCTGAACTTCACCCATGCAGCAGAAGAGCTGCACCTCACCCAGGGGGCGGTGAGCCAGCAGATTCGCCACCTGGAGAGCCAGTTGGGGGTAGCGCTGTTCAAGCGACTGCCGCGTGGGCTGGGGCTGACCGAAGAAGGGCAGTCCTACCTGCCGGTGGTGCAGGACGCGATCAGCCGGCTGGCGGTAGGCACCAACGAAATCTTCGGGCAGCGCCAGCGTCGGCCCTTGAAGGTGCGCGGCAGCCTGTCGTTCCTGCACTTCTGGCTGGCGCCCCGGTTGGCCGATTTTCGGCGTTCGCACCCCCAGGTGGACATCCGCTACATCAGCAACCTGTGGGTCAAGGAGCTGGATGCCGAGGACGACCTGGAAATCCGCTGGGGCAGCGGGCAGTGGGCCGGTGTGGAGGCGCAACGCCTGACCCGCGACGTGCTGGTGCCGGTCTGCGCACCCGCGCTGGCCGCCGATTGCCCGCTGCGCGAGCCGCGTGACCTGGCCCGTGCCCCGTTGCTGCATGTGCTGGGTTACGAGGAAGGCTGGGGCTACTGGCTGGAGCGGGTGGGGGCCGATCAGGTCGACTCTTCGAGCGGCCTGCAATTCGACACGCTGGTGTCGACATTGCGCATGGCGGAGTTGGGGCTGGGTGTGGCCCTGGCGCGCTCGTCGCTGGTAGAGGACTTGCTGCAGGAGGGGCGGCTGGTCGCGCCCTTTACCCCGCGCATCGAGGCGAGCGAGTCGTTTTACCTGGTACGCGGCCTGGGTGAAGCGTTGTCCCCGGATGCCCAGGCGTTCAGCCACTGGCTGGTGGCCATGGCGCACCGTTAATTCAAGTACCTGTCTGGAGCACCGATGCAGTACACATCCACGCGCGGCAACGAAACACGAGTCGATTTCCGCACGGCGTTGCTTTCTGGCCTGGCCGACGATGGCGGGCTTTACGTACCCACCTCGGTGCCGGTGTTCAGCCCGCAGGAGATTGCCAGCTGGTCGTGGTTGCCGTTCGACGAACTGGCCTGGCGGGTGATGGCACCGTTTGTGGGCGATACCCTCGACGAACCGACCCTCAGGGCGCTGGTCAGCGACAGCTATCGTGGGTTCAAACACCGTGGCATCGCGCCGTTGCAGCAGTTGGGCCATAACGAATGGATCCTGCAGCTGTTTCACGGGCCTACCCGCTCCTCGAAGGACTTTGCCGCACAGTTGCAGGCGCGGCTTATCCGGCACTTTTTGGGGCCGGATTGCGAGCGGGTCATGCTGGTGGGCGCCAGTAACGGCGATACGGCGGTGGCGGCGATCGAAGCCCTGCAGCATTGCCCGGCAGCGGGCTTGCTGGCGCTGTATCCCAATGCAGGCACACCCGCTGACCGGGCAGCGGTGATGCGCCGTGCCGCGTCCGACAGCGTCAGCTGCGTGGCCGTGGATGGCAGCTTTGACGACTGCCAGTCGCTGGTGTCGGCACTGCTGCGTGCCTGGCCATGCCCCGGGCTGATTCCGGTGAGTTTCAATTCGACCAACTGGGTCGGTGTGCTGGCGCAGATCGTGTTCTATTTCCATGCGGCGCTGCAACTGGGCGGTGGGACACGCCCCGTGGGCTTCAGCATCCCCACGGCCAGCTTTGCCGAAATCTACGCAGGGTTCATTGCCCAGAAGATGGGCCTGCCCATCAACCAGATCATCGTCTCCACCAACTGCAACGATGCCTTGCACCGGTTCATTCACTGCAATCGCTACAGCCGTGGTTCAACCCACCAAACGTTGTCACCGGTCATGGACTTCTCGCTGTTCTCCAACCTGGAGCGCTTCGTCTGGGAGCTGTATGACCGCGATGGCGGGGCGACCCGCGCGCTGATGGAGCATTTCGAGGCCTGTGGCGAGCTGAGCATCGGCAACCGCCAGTGGTTGCATGCACGCATGCTGTTTGACTCCTACGCCGTGGACGACGCGTTGATTCGCGAGGAGATCATCACGCTGTTCCACGAAACCGGCAGCGCAGTAGACCCGCATGCCGCGACAGGCGTGTTCGCCGGGCGTTTACACCGGCGCAACATCGGCGCGCCCATCGTCACGCTTGGGCAGTTTGCCCCGGAAAAGTCTGCCGGGCTGCTGGCGGAGCTGGGGGCCTGGCACGGTGAGGTGCCGGCCGACGTCGAAGGCACTGCCGGCGCCGGGCCACTGCTGAAACCAGAGGACCTGGCGGGGGTTCATGCGTTGTTGGCACGCTTGCAGGCCGGGCGATGAAGCGCATCCTCGACCCCCTGGACGAGCGCATTCTTGCCGAGCTCACCGCCAATGCGCGTATTGCCCATGCCGAATTGGGGTTGAAGGTAAACCTGTCGCGCAATGCGGTACGCCAGCGCATCGAGCGACTTGAGCGCGACGGGGCCATCCAGGGCTATACCTTGCGCATCGGTGAGGGCCGACGGCCGACGTCGCTGATCAACGCGGTGATATTCGTCTACCGCTATGACCGCATGCGCGGTGACGCGGTGCTTGATGCGCTGCGCCAGATCCCCGAGGTGATCCAGTGCGAAGTGCTCAGCGGCGAATTCGATCTGCTGCTGCGCGTCGAGGCCTCAAGCCCGGAGCGGGTACACCATGTGTGGAAGGAAATCGCCGCCATGCCCGGGGTCGAGAACACCGTGACATCGTTTGTGCTGGCCACGGTGATCTGAGCTGCGCTGTTGCGTTTGATGACCCGCCTTACACCCACGCCGCCCGGGCTTGCACCCTGGCGGCGTTTTGCATTCCAGCAGGCGCTCGGGCGTGCAGGGGCACTGGCCAGATTGACCAATAAATACAGCGGATTGCCATATTCAACTGGCATTGCACGGCTCTTACGCTTGTCCTCATCGACCAACCGCCTGGAAAGGACAGCAAATCATGACCGAATACAAAATTGCACTCGTTGGCTTTGGTGGCGTGAACCGTGCCCTGGCCCAACTGATTGCCGAACGCAACGCGCGCTGGCAGCAAGAGCTGGGCTTTGGCTTGAAGATCGTTGGCGTCACCGACCTGTTCCTGGGTTCGGCAATCGACCGCGATGGCCTGGATGCCGCCACGCTGGCCGCGTTGCCGGCTCAAAAGGGGGCGCTGGCGCAAATCCCTCAAGGTTCGGCTGAAGCCTTCAATGAGGCGGTGATCAAGCAGTCTGGCGCCGACATTATCGCCGAGGCCACATTCACCAACCCAACGGACGGTGAGCCAGCGGCAACCTTCTGCCGCTGGGCGCTGGAAGCGGGCAAGCATGTGGTCACCACCAACAAGGGGCCGATCGCCTTGCATGCCCAGGCGCTCAAGGCATTGGCCAGGGCCAATGGCGTGTCGTTCGAATACGAAGGCGCGGTGATGAGCGGTACGCCGGTGCTGCGCATGGCGCGCCAGACCTTGGCAGGCGCGGGCCTGGTGGGGTTCGAGGGCATCCTCAACGGCACCTCGAACTACGTGCTCACGCGCATGGAGGAGGGGCTTGGTTTTGCCGAGGCGGTGGCCCAGGCACAAGCACTTGGGTATGCCGAGGCAGACCCGACCGCCGATGTGGAAGGCCATGACGTACGCCTGAAGGTGGTCATTCTGGCCAATGAGTTGCTCGGCGCCTGCCTGCAGGTGAGTGATGTCGCCTGCAGCGGTATCAGCGCCATCGACAGCGCGGCTATCGAGCAGGCGCAGGCCCAGGGCCAGCGTTGGAAGCTGATTGGCAGCGCCAGCCGGCAAGCCGATGGTTCGGTAAGTGCCCGTGTCGAGGCCCGCCTGTTGCCGGGTCAGCACCCGCTGGCGGGCATTTGCGGTGCGATCAATGCGGTTGCATTCAACACCGAGCTGCTGGGCGCGGTGACCGTGTCCGGCCCGGGTGCAGGGCGTGTCGAAACCGCATTTGCCCTGCTGTCGGATATCGTCGCCATTCACACCGCCGGCCGTTCGGCCTGAGGAGCAACGTTCATGAGCCTGACTTCCGTGTCCCGGGTCGCCAATTGCCAACCCGACTTGATCGATGTGTTCAGCCCCTTCGACGGCAGCCTGGTGGGGAGCGTTGCCAACCTTTGCGCCGACGCGGTGCCAAGCCTGCTCGCCCGTGCTCGCGGCGGCGTGCGCGAAAGTGCCGCGCTACCCCGGCATCGACGCGCCAGCATTCTGGAGCAGGCTGCCCGCCTCATCGAGCGCGACGCTGCAGATTTTGCCGGCCTGATCGTCGATGAAGCAGGCAAGACCCTGCGTCAGGCCGAGAAGGAGGTGAAGCGCTGCATCAATACGCTCAAGCTGTCTGCAGAAGAAGCGCGGCGCAATGCCGGCGAGGTGGTGCCTTTCGATGCCTATGAAGGCTCCGAGTCGCGCCAGGGCTGGTTCACCCGCGAGCCGCTGGGGTTGATCCTGGCCATTACCCCGTACAACGACCCGCTTAACCTGGTCGCGCACAAGTTGGGGCCAGCCATTGCGGGCGGCAATGCAGTCATTCTGAAACCCTCGGAGCTGGCCCCGCTTTCTGCCGTGAAGCTGGTGCAGTACCTGGTTGATGCAGGGCTGCCGGAGGCCGTCGTCACGGTAGCCACGGGGGGCGCCGAGCTGGGCAAGGCCCTGGTGGCCATACGTGAAGTACGCATGATTTCCTTTACCGGAGGCTTCGCTACCGGCGAACAGATTGCGCGGGGGGCTGGCCTGAAAAAGCTGGCGATGGACCTGGGCGGCAATGCGCCGGTGCTGGTGCTGAAGGACTGCGACCTCGAGGCGACTGTCGAGTCGTGCGTGTCGGGCGCGTTTTGGGCGGCGGGCCAGAACTGTATCGGCACCCAGCGCATCCTGGTGGACGCCGCGATCTATGAGGCGTTTCGCCAGCGCTTCGTTGCCCTCACCCAGGCAATGGTGCTGGGCGACCCGGGGCAGCGCGCAACCGACATGGGGCCGATGATCACCGAAGCCGCTGCACGGCAGATCGAAGAACGCGTCAACCAAGCACTTCAGGGTGGTGCTCGCCTGCTCTGCGGCCATCAGCGTCAGGGTGCCGCATATGCCCCGACAGTGCTGGAGGGCGTTGACCACGCCAGCAGGCTGTGGCGTGAAGAGGTGTTTGCACCGGTGGTGATGCTGGCGCCGTTCGAAAGCATCGAGCAGGCGGTAGCGCAGGCCAACGCCCCGGATTACAGCCTGCATGCCGGCGTGTTTACCCGCGACCTGTCGCTGGCGTTGAGCTTGGCCCGGCGTATTGAGGCTGGCGGGGTGATGATCAACGATTCGTCCGACTACCGCTTCGATGCCATGCCATTTGGTGGCTCCAAGTATGGGAGCCTTGGGCGCGAAGGGGTGCGGTTCGCCTATGAAGACATGACCCAGCCCAAAGTCGTCTGCCTCAACCAGATTGGCGGCGGGGAGGCCGCTTCATGATCACTCGTTTCGGGGCCGGCGAGCGGATGTCCCTGGCGGTCAGCTACAGGGGGTTGTTCGAAACGGCGGGGGTGGTGGCGGGCAACCTGCAGGAAGATGTGCAGGGGCAGCTGCGTCAGGCGCTGAGCACGATCGACGGCCTGATGGCAGAGGCCGATATCGGCAAGGCGCAACTGACCAGGGTTCAGTTGTGGCTTGCCGACTACCGCCATTTCGACTTGGTCAATGAGGTGTACGACACCTGGCTGCAGGGTTTTCCCAAACCACCACGGGCGTGCGTCGGCGCAGACCTGGGCGAGGGGTACCTGGTCGAGGTGCAGGTGTTTGCCGCATACCCTTGGCGCTCGTGACGGGCGCGATCCTTAGCCACGGGTCAGCGTATGGCCCGTGGCACCGCTCTTACATAGACAAGCTCGCTTATCAACTCCACCAGTGTCTGCGTGATTACCGCCGCAGCCGCCAACCCGCGTATCGCTTCGGGCAATGCCAATGCCAGTGGCAGCACCACCAGCGAGTTTCGCGTGGCGGCGCTGAAGGTGACTGAGCGTGCTTCGGCGACCGGCAGGCGCAGCAGCCGCGCCGAAATGAACCCGAGCACGGGCGCTAGCAACATGAAGCCGATGTACACCGGAATGACCGGTAGCAAACGGTCGAAGTCTCGCAGCACCACAGCAATCTGCGAGGCGATCACAACCACCAGCACCAGGGCCATCGCCGGTACGGGCAACCACGCCCAGGCGTCGTTCCAGGCCGAAACCGCGCCTGAGCGACGAGCCCCGGCACTGGTGAGCACGGCCAGGATCATTGGCAGCACAATCAACACTACAAAGGCTTCCACGAACGGGATGATGGAGATGGCCACGTTGCTGCTGTCTCCCAGCATCCAGGCCAGATACACCGGCAGTAGCACCAGTTGCAGCAACAGCAGCACAGGTGTGGCGGCCAGGGTAAGGCGCGAATCGCCTTTGCCGATGTGGGTGAACACCACCACATAGTCGATGCACGGCGTAAGCAGCACCAGCAAGGCGCCGACGAGGATCGCCGGGTGTTCCACCAGCCCACGGGTAATGGCCCAGACCAGTAGCGGCACGAGGATGAAGTTGGCGAGCAGCAGCGCGGTGATGAAGCGGCGGTTGCCCAAACCCTGACGCAGGTCGAGGAAAGGGATCTGCAGAAACATCGCATACATCAGCACGGCAATGGCGGGGGTGACCAGGGCTTCCAGCTGGCTGGCGCTGTCGCTGGCCATCAAGCCGAAGGCTACGGCAGCAAGCACGGCGGCGAAGTAGATCGGGATCTGGTGGGTTTCGAGTTGTTCCCTGGTCAAGGTGCGGCCTGTGCTCGATGAGTGAATGGGGGGCACAGGGTAATACGTGATTGCAGCGGCGCAAACGAAAAAGCCCGGCACTAGGCCGGGCTTCTTCACATCAGGCAATCGCCAATCAGTTGCCGTAAACCGGCAGCTTCTTGCAGATGGCCTTGACCTTCTCACGTACAGCGTCGATAACCGCTTCGTTGTTCAGGTCAGCCAGGATGTCGCAGATCCAGCCGGCCAGCTCGCGGCACTCGGCTTCCTTGAAACCACGGGTGGTAACGGCTGGGGTGCCGAAACGCAGGCCCGAAGTGACGAACGGTGAACGTGGGTCGTTCGGTACCGAGTTCTTGTTGACGGTGATGAAGGCTTTGCCCAGTGCGGCGTCAGCGTCTTTACCGGAGATTTCCTGCTTGATCAGCGACAGCAGGAACAGGTGGTTCTGGGTGCCACCGGACACCACGTCGAAACCACGCTCGATGAACACGCTGGCCATGGCCTGGGCGTTTTTCACCACTTGCTGCTGGTAAGCCTTGAACTCAGGCTGCAGGGCTTCCTTGAAGCAGATGGCCTTCGCCGCGATGACGTGCTCCAGCGGGCCGCCTTGGGCGCCCGGGAAGACAGCGGAGTTCAGCTTCTTCTCGATGTCGGCGTTGGCGCGGGCCAGGATCAGGCCGCCGCGCGGGCCGCGCAGGGTCTTGTGAGTGGTGGTGGTGACCACGTCGGCGAATGGAACAGGGTTCGGGTACACGCCAGCGGCAACCAGGCCGGCAACGTGGGCCATGTCGACGAACAGGTAGGCACCGACCTTGTCGGCGATGGCGCGGAAGCGGGCGAAGTCCAGAACCTGCGAGTAGGCCGAGAAGCCGGCAACGATCATCTTCGGCTTGTGCTCGACAGCCAGGCGCTCGACTTCGTCGTAGTCGATCAGGCCGTTGCCGTCGATGCCGTACTGGATGGCGTTGTACAGCTTGCCCGAAGAGCTGACGGAAGCACCGTGGGTCAGGTGGCCACCGTGGGCCAGGCTCATGCCCAGGATGGTGTCACCGGCCGACAGCAGGGCCAGGTAGACGGCAGCGTTGGCCTGGGAGCCAGCGTGCGGCTGGACGTTGGCGTAGTCGGCGCCGAACAGCTCCTTGGCACGGTCGATGGCCAGTTGCTCGACGACGTCGACGTACTCGCAACCACCGTAGTAGCGCTTGCCTGGGTAGCCTTCGGCGTACTTGTTGGTCAGGACCGAGCCCTGAGCTTCCATGACTGCCGGGCTGGTGTAGTTTTCCGAAGCGATCAGCTCGATATGCTCTTCCTGGCGCAGAGCTTCTTGCTGCATGGCTTCGAAGAGCTCGGCGTCGTACTTGGCAATGGTCAAATCACGGCTGAACATGGCGGTCCTCAAGGATCGGGGTAGTTTGGGGGGGCATTCTAACCGATTGATTCGCGGCTGGCATATGAAGTGGCATCAAGTCGCGGACCAATGGGCTTCATGTTGCATCCCGCGCCGTGTCTGGGCTGCGCGGGCGCGGTAGTTGACCCGAAAGTCCGCTTTTGAGGGGCTTTGCACCCCTCAATGGAACATGAACAGGGTCTCGTTGGAGAACTGCGCCTCGAACTGATGCGCCGGCATCGGCCGTCCGAACAGGTAGCCCTGTACTTCGTCGCAACCATGCTCGCGCAGGAACTCCAGCTGTTCGTGGGTTTCCACACCCTCGGCGATGACCGCCAGGTTGAGGCTGTGGGCCATGGCGATGATCGCCCGGGCAATTTGCGCATCCTGCTCACCTTCGGGCAGGCCGTCGACGAAGGTGCGGTCGATCTTCAGTACGTCGATGGGGAACTGCTTGAGGTAGTTGAGCGACGAGTAACCGGTGCCGAAGTCGTCGACCGCAATGCTCAGGCCGAGGTTCTTCAGGCTGGCAAGAATCTGCAGCGCCTCGTTCACTTCGCGCATCAGGATACTTTCGGTCAGTTCCAGCTCCAGACACGCAGGCGGCAGGCCGCTTTCTTCAAGGATGTTGGCAATGCGCGTGCCCAACTGGCCGTCGGAGAACTGCCGCGCGGAAATGTTCACCGACACCTTGGGTACTCGCACTTTGGCCTTGTGCCAGGCCTTGAGCTGCCGGCTGGCCTCGCGCAGCACCCAGTCGCCCACATCCACCACCAGGCCCAGTTCCTCGATCACCGGGATGAAGTCGCCCGGTGGCACCAGCCCACGGGTTGGATGGCGCCAGCGCAGCAGCGCTTCGGCGCCGGTCAGGCGCTTGCCGTCGCCGCTGAACTGCGGCTGGTAGTAGAGGATGAACTCGTTCTGCTCCATGGCATGGCGCAGGTCGCTTTCCAGTTCCAGCCGTTCCAGGGCGCTGGCGTTCATTTCGGCCTGGTAGAACTGGAAGTTGTTCTTGCCGCGTTCCTTGGCGTGGTACATGGCGGTATCGGCGTTTTTCATCAACTGGCTCAGCTCGCCTCCATCCTGCGGGCTGAGGGCGATGCCGATACTGGCGGTGACGAAGAACTCGCGGTTTTCCAGCACGAACGGGCGCACCAGGCTGCCGAGGATGTTCTCGGCCACGTGGATGGCGCGGTTAAGGGCCATCTCGCGGGTGGGGCGCGGTTGCAGCAGCAGGGTGAACTCGTCGCCGCCCATGCGCGCCACGGTGTCGTCGTCATCCACGCAGGCCAGCAGGCGCAGGGCCATGTCCTTGAGCATGCGGTCGCCGGCGGCATGACCGAGGGAGTCGTTGATCGGCTTGAAACGGTCCAGGTCGAGGAACATCAGCACCACCCAGGCCTTCTGCCGCTCGGCCTGCTGCAGGGCGTTGTACAGGCGGTCCTGGAACAGTGTGCGGTTGGGCAGGTGGGTGAGGGCGTCGTAGTAGGCCAGGCGGTGGATGCGCTGTTCGCTGGCCTTGCGCTCGCTGATGTCGGTGAAGAAGCATACGTAGCTGGCCAGGTCGCCCTCGTCATCGAGTACGGCGGTAATGCCGACCCACGCCGGGTAGTGGTCGCCGTCGCGGCGCTTGAGCCACACCTCGCCTTCCCAGCTGCCGCGCTGGTGCAGTTGCTTGACCACGTAGCGCAGGTGGCCTTCCTGTTGTTCATCGACGGTAAGCATGCCCGGCAGCTGGTCGAGCACTTCGCTGACGGCATAACCGCTGACACGGCTGAATGCCTCGTTGGCCTGGACGATATAGCCGGCCGGGTCGGTGATGAGGATCGCCGACGTGGAGTGCTCGAATACCGTCGCGGCCATGCGCAGGTCTTTTTCGGCGCGGCGTTGCTGGCTGATGTCGCGGCCCACGCCAAGTACGCCTTCAAAGCGTTGGTCATCGTCCCACACCAGCACCAGGCGCAGCTCGATCGGGATCTTGCGGCCATCGGCGCGCAGGCAGTCGAACAGGAACAGCTGGGTTGGCAGCTGGCTGCGCAGCTGGGCCAGTTGTGCCGGGTCGCCCATGGCGTTGCTGACGCGTTCCATGAGGCTGTAGATGCCGGTGAGCTGGGCCGGGTTGGCGATGATCGATTGCCAGCCGTTGGCAAAAATCCAGTCAGCCTGGTAGCCCAGCACGCTCTGCACGGAGGGGCTGACATAGTTGAGCTGCAGCAGGCTGTCGGTGGAGAAGATCACGTCGCTGATGCTTTCGGCGAGCATGCGGTAGCGCTGTTCGCTGTCGCGCAGCGACTGGCTGGCCTCGATCTGCACCGTCACGTCCTTGCCCACGCCGATGATGCGCGTTACCAGGCCATCGGCGTCACGGGTCAGCACCTGTTCGCGGATGTCGTAGCAGCGCCAGCCGTCATCACGGTGGCGGAAGCGCAGCTGGCAGTGCAGCGGTTGATCATGGCCGTTGTCACGCTGTTGCTGGCGCAATGCCTGGTAGTGCGCGGCATCTTCGGGGTGCAGCAGCAGCTCCCAGAAGCGGTCGCCCATTTGCGCAAGCTCGGTACGGTCGTAACCCAGGCTCTGCCCCAGGTGGCGGTTGCTGAAAATCATCCGCTGGCTGATGACGTCTTGCACGTACAGCTGATCGGGCACGGTACGCACCACGTCCGACCAGAAACTTTCGCGCTCCAGCAACGACAGCTCGACCTGTTTACGGCTGGTGATGTCGCTGATGCTGAGGATCACGGCCTGGTAGTCGCGGCGCTGCTGCGGCAAGCGCGCCATCAGCCACAGGTGCAACTCACCACCCAGCGGAGCCGGCAGGCGCACTTCAAGCTCCAGCACCTGGCGTTGTTCGATCAGCGCGTCGATCAGTTGCATGCCGACGCTGTCGCGGCCATCGCCACTGCCATCGATCAGCCGCTGCCAGGCCCCTTCGTGGCATTCGATGTTCAACAGCTGGCGCGCTACCTGGTTGACCTCGGTAATCTTCAGCTCCAGCAACAGCGAGCGGCGCAGGTTCGGGTCCAGTGCCAGGCTGTGCTTGAGTGCGGCGTGGTTGCGCAGGTGGTAGCGGTCGAGCTGGCCGGGCAGGCTGGACAGGTCGAGCACGCACAGGGCCACGCCGGTGCCTTCGAAAATTTCCTGGTAGCGCCGGCGGTCTTCCTGCAGCGCGCGCTGGCGGCGGCGCATGTTGATCAGCGCCAACACGGGCAGCAGGGCGCAGAACAGCACCAGCAGGCATTTGCCGATCAGCGCAGGCAGCAATTTTTGCTGGGTCAGCTTGGCGTCGAACAGGCCGCGCAGTTGCCAGGTGCTGTTGTCGATGAAGGCCAGCATCACGCTTTGCAACGGCTCGTGGCTGGTGTCGGTTGGGGCGTGCTGCTGCAGCACTTCGCCGCTGCGGCTGTTTTCCAGCAGCCACAGCGGGTGGCCGCCGCCATCGAGGTGAGTGGTGAGTTCGCGGTAGTAGTCCGGTGACAGGCGCAGCAGCCAGTAGCCGCGGTCCTGTTCGGCGGCCTGGCGCAGCAGCAGGTACAAGGTTTGATTGTCGACCGAATTGGTAAAGAAGTACGGGCGCCCCTGGTTCAGCGTGAGCAGCTCGTCAAGCAACTGGCGGTCTGGGCTGCCTGGCAGGCTGTCACTGCGCAGCTGCCCGACGCTGTCCAGCCAGGCCATGCTCTGCAGGGCGGGCAGGCGTTGGCGCAGGGTATCCAGCAGGCTGGGCAGGGCGGCAGGCGTCGGCGCATTGACGTAGGGCTGTACCACGTTCACGGCCTGCTGGGCCTTGAACGCCATGTTCAGGCTCAGGTGGTCGGCCAGCTCTGCGGTGGCGTCCAGGCTTTGTTTGCGCAGGTCGGCCTGGGTGTGGTTGAACTGGGCGAACAGCTGCCACAGCAGCAGGCCCAGCAGGATCAGGGCCAGCAGCGCCAGCGCACCCTTGATCGACCCGCGCAGGGTAGCGGCGGGCGCTTGTGGCGCGGAACGCAATGACGACGGATGAGTTAGGTTGGTCAAGCGTTGATCCTGCGATTGGGCTGGCGATGGCAGGGAAGGATCATGCACGGTGTGTGCCGGTACCTGGCTGGCGCAACGCGGTGGCGCACTATAAGGCTGGACACCTGAAACCGGCTAGCATGCCTAGGATTATGGCAAAGTGCCAGTCATGTTGACCGATGGTGCCTGCCGGGTGGTTCGGCAAGCCCCTGCAACCTGTGCGAGAATAGCGCCCGCTTCACATGACAACGCATCGGAGATGTTCGGTTTTGGTTACTCACTTTTCCTCCAATGGCCTCGATTCCGCCTGTGGGCGCAGCAGTCAGACCCTTGTCAGCACTGCCGTGACCGAGGACGTATCCTGCAAGTCTTGCCAGCGTTCGCTGAGCAAACCCGAGGCGGCCAACGCCGCCAAAAGCAAGGCCCCATCGCTGGCTGAACTGCGCAAGACCGCCAAGGCGGCAGCAGAGCCGGCAGTTGCAGTTGCTGCGGCCAACAAGCCGGCAGCCAAGGTGGTCAGCACGGCGCCTGCGGCCGCCAAACCCGCCAAGGTTGCCGAGCAGCAGCCTGCCCGCAGCGGTGGCTTCAGCGTGAAGTCTGCCTGGGCTGCGCGCCTGGCCGAGCAGGGTGACCGTTGTCGGTTGCCGCGTGGCAAGGCCCCACAGCGTCACGTCTGAGCCATTTTCGGCTGCTGTGCCGGCCCTTTCGCGGCTAAAGCCGAGAAGGGGCCAGCACAGGCAATACGTTTCTCCCAGGGATCACTCCGATCCCAGCCACCATCGCCCCCTCCTATGCAACGCCGTGCGTTGGCGTAGAATGGTCGACTTTGTTCAACGACACCCAAACACACATCTCCCTGGCCAGCGCGCCGGGGCGATCGTCGATGTCTTTACCTATCTGATTAGAGGGCTTGGTTTTGGCTCAATACGTCTACACCATGCATCGGCTGAGCAAGGTCGTGCCGCCGAAGCGGGAAATTCTCAAGAACATTTCCCTGTCGTTCTTCCCGGGCGCCAAGATTGGCGTGCTCGGCCTGAACGGCGCCGGTAAATCGACCCTGCTGCGGATCATGGCGGGCGTCGACAAGGAATTCGACGGCGAAGCCCGTCCGATGCCCGACATCAACGTAGGCTACCTGCCGCAGGAACCGCAACTGGACCCTAACAAGTCCGTTCGCGAAGTGGTCGAGGAAGCCGTCAGCGTGATCAAGGACGCCCAGGCGCGCCTGGACGAGGTCTACGCCGCCTACGCCGAACCGGATGCCGACTTCGACAAGCTGGCTGCCGAACAGGCCAAGCTGGAAGCCATTCTGCAAGCCGCCGATGGCCACAACCTGGAGCGCCAGCTGGACGTCGCCGCCGATGCTCTGCGCCTGCCAGCCTGGGATGCCCGCATCGAGCACCTGTCCGGTGGCGAGAAGCGCCGTGTGGCCCTGTGCCGCCTGCTGCTGTCGGCCCCCGACATGCTGCTGCTCGACGAACCCACCAACCACCTGGATGCCGATTCGGTGGCCTGGCTGGAGCGCTTCCTGCACGACTTCCCGGGCACCGTGGTTGCGATTACCCACGACCGTTACTTCCTCGACAACGTCGCCGGCTGGATCCTGGAACTGGACCGCGGCGCCGGCATCCCGTACGAAGGCAACTACTCGGGCTGGCTGGAAGCCAAGTCGGACCGTCTGGCGCAGGAATCCAAGCAGCAGAGCGCCCACGAAAAGGCCATGAAAGAGGAACTGGAGTGGGTGCGCAAAGGCGCCAAGGCTCGCCAGTCCAAATCCAAGGCCCGTTTGCAGCGCTTTGAAGAAATGCAGTCGCAGGAATTCCAGAAGCGTAGCGAAACCAACGAGATCTACATCCCGGCTGGCCCGCGCCTGGGCGACAAGGTCATCGAGTTCAAGAACGTCACCAAAGGCTACGGCGACCGCGTGCTGATCGACAACCTGTCGTTCGCCATGCCAAAAGGCGCTATCGTCGGCGTTATCGGTGGTAACGGTGCCGGTAAGTCGACCCTGTTCCGCATGCTGATGGGCAAGGAACAGCCGGACTCGGGCAGCATCGAGATCGGTGAAACCGTGCAACTGGCCTGCGTGGACCAGAGCCGCGAAGACCTGGACGGCGCCAAGACCGTGTTCCAGCAGATTTCCGACGGTTCCGACATGATCCGCATCGGCAACTACGAGATCCCGTCGCGTACCTACGTTGGCCGCTTCAACTTCAAGGGGGGCGACCAGCAGAAGTTCGTCAAGGACCTGTCCGGTGGTGAGCGTGGCCGCCTGCACCTGGCGCTGACCCTGAAGGAGGGCGGCAACGTCCTGCTGCTCGACGAACCGTCCAACGACCTGGACGTTGAAACCCTGCGTTCGCTGGAAGAAGCCCTGCTGGACTTCCCGGGCGCCGCGATCGTGATTTCCCACGACCGTTGGTTCCTGGACCGTGTGGCTACCCACATCCTGGCGTACGAAGACGACTCGAACGTGGTGTTCTTCGAGGGTAACTACACCGAGTACGAAGCCGACCGCAAAAAGCGCCTGGGCGATGCTGCTGCCCAGCCGCACCGTGTACGGCACAAAAAACTGGCCCAGTAAGCCGGGTTGAGATGCACAAGGATGGGGCTCTACGGAGCCCCATTTTTGTGCCTTGGTGAACCTTGAAAACGGCTGTTTCGGCAAGCATTTTGTATACACTTACATAAAACGCACCAAATAATTTCAAAAAAACGACATCGCGCCCTATTCCAGTGCGATTGCTTCTTGGTACATTCCTGAAAAAACCAATAAGTCCAAACCCTTCGGTGAGATGTCTACCATGATCGAATCTGTCGACAATTTCCTTGCACGCCTGCAACAGCGTGACCCAGGCCAACCCGAGTTCCACCAGGCGGTGGAAGAGGTGCTGCGCACCCTGTGGCCATTCCTTGAAGCCAATCCACATTACCTGCAATCCGGCATCCTCGAACGTATGGTCGAGCCGGAGCGTGCTGTGCTGTTCCGCGTTTCCTGGGTCGATGACCAGGGCAAGGTGCAGGTCAACCGCGGCTACCGCATCCAGATGAGCAGCGCCATCGGCCCGTACAAGGGCGGCCTGCGCTTCCACCCGTCGGTGAACCTCAGCGTGCTGAAGTTCCTGGCCTTCGAGCAGGTGTTCAAGAACTCGCTGACCTCGCTGCCCATGGGTGGCGGCAAAGGTGGCTCGGACTTCGACCCGAAAGGCAAGAGCGACGCCGAAGTGATGCGCTTCTGCCAGGCGTTCATGAGCGAGCTGTACCGCCACATCGGTGCTGACTGCGACGTACCGGCCGGTGACATCGGCGTGGGTGCCCGCGAAATCGGCTTCATGTTTGGCCAGTACAAGCGCCTGGCCAACCAGTTCACCTCGGTGCTGACCGGCAAGGGCATGACCTACGGCGGCAGCCTGATCCGCCCCGAAGCCACCGGTTATGGCTGCGTGTACTTCGCTGAAGAAATGCTCAAGCGCCAGGACAAGCGTATCGATGGCTGCCGCGTGGCGATTTCCGGCTCGGGCAACGTGGCCCAGTATGCGGCGCGCAAAGTCATGGACCTGGGCGGCAAGGTGATCTCGCTGTCCGACTCCGAAGGCACCCTGTACGCCGAAGCTGGCCTGACCGACGCCCAGTGGGATGCGGTGATGGAACTGAAAAACCTCAAGCGTGGCCGCATCAGCGAGCTGGCCGGGCAGTTCGGCCTGGAGTTCCGCAAGGGCCAGACCCCGTGGAGCCTGCCGTGCGACATCGCCCTGCCGTGCGCCACGCAGAATGAACTGGGCGCCGAAGACGCCCGCACCCTGCTGCGCAACGGCTGTATCTGCGTGGCCGAAGGCGCCAACATGCCGACCACCCTTGAGGCTGTGGATATCTTCCTGGACGCAGGCATTCTGTACGCCCCGGGCAAGGCCTCCAACGCCGGCGGCGTGGCCGTGTCGGGCCTGGAAATGTCGCAGAACGCCATGCGCCTGCTGTGGACTGCCGGTGAAGTGGACAGCAAGCTGCACAACATCATGCAGTCGATTCACCATGCGTGCGTGCACTACGGTGAAGAGGCGGATGGCCGTATCAACTACGTCAAAGGTGCGAATATCGCAGGCTTCGTGAAAGTGGCCGATGCGATGCTGGCTCAAGGCGTGGTCTGATTCGAGATCACCTGGGGCCGCAACACGGCCCCAGGTTTTTCAACCACTAATCTCGATAATCTCGATTTCCTGATCCCCCACCGGCCGCCGCCAAACCACCTCATCCCCAGGCCCTGCGCCCAGCAACGCCCGCCCCAACGGTGAGCCCCAATTAATCAAGCCCCGGCCGGCATCCGCTTCATCCTCGCCCACCAGCTGCACCACCTGCTCCTGATCCTGGGCATCCACAAACCGCACCCGGCTACCAATCTGCACCTTGCTGCGTGAAGTCGCTGCCGGCACCACCTGGGCACTCTGCACCCGCGCAGTGAAATAACGCAGGTCCCGCTCGGTCTCGGCCATGCGCTGTTTGTCGGCACGCTCACCCTGCGCCTGCAGTTCGCTGCGCAGGGCATTCAGTTCGGCCAGGCGCGCCTGTAAAAGGCGCAGGCCGTTGGCAGTGACGTAGTTGGGTTGTTCGCTGACGCGGCGCTCGACGGGCGGGTCGGCCTGGTCGGCAGCCTGGTCTTCGTTGACGAATGCTCGGCTCATGCTGGGCCTCCTTGTGCTGAAGACCAGCATGGCAGGCCGCCGGTTTCAAGGGATGTCCGTTTGCGACTCAGTTGTGGCGATAGGCGCGTGCCGCGTCGCGGTCTTTTTCCTGCTCCCAGTCGCGGTCGCGCTGGTCCCAGAAACGCTCATGGTACTCGCGCTGTTCTTCGCTGTTCTGCATGGCGTGGCACTGGCGAAAGCCGTCGTCCCAGCCGGTTTCATACTGACGTTCGTGCAGGTAGCGCGGCACGTCCTTGCGGAAGTTGCCCACCATCAGCCCGGCGGCCTGGCGGCCGCTGCTGCAGCCGTCCTGAAAGCCATCGGCGTAGGCAGGCGGATAACCACGGTTGACCATCTGCTCGTGGGTGGTTTCGCAACCTGACAGCAACAACGCCATGCACACGCCGAACCAGTACCGCGACATAACCACCCAGCCCTCCAATTGATAATGGAAAGTCTAGGTGGCGATTTGTCGGGGAGCTGTCAAAACGGTGTCAAAGAGTCGATTGGGTCACTAGTAGTGATACCACTTCAGCTCCAGCATCACCTCATTCTGCGCCGTCGCCAGGTGGCTGAACGCGCGCGATGCACTTAACCGCACGCCCAAATTCTGGCTGATCTCCCACTGCTGGTTCAGGCTCACACTGCGCCGTACTTCACCATTGGTGAAGTAGTCGCCCTTGGCCTCCAGTGTCATGTTGCCCAGCCCGTTGCGCCACAGCAGGCCGCCATTGAACCCCGCCGCAGGGGCGATGAACTGGGAAAAATCGTTGTGATGCTCGACCCGCACGGTCCCCAGGGCAAAGCCCAGCAACCCGTCGGCCAACTGCCAGGTACCCCCGGCGCCACCATTCACATGGCTGACCAGCACTTCGTCATCGTGCTTGCCGGGTACGCGCTCCAGCCCGCCAGCCACTTGCCATGACCAGGGCTTGAGCAACGCGTTGCGCGGCGTCAGCGAGCGGATGGTGGCCAGGTCAAGGCGCTGCACTTGCCAGTCGTTGCCTTCGTACTGGCGCACTTTCAACTGCAGGATCTCGATTTGGGCACCCAGCGGGAAACCGTAGGCGTTGTCGTTGAGGTCGTGATAGGCCATGCGCAGCCCATACTCGGCGTAGGCGCGGTCTTCGCGGGTGCCCACTCCCAGCTGCCAGGTGCGTGAATCGTGGCCATCCTCGGGTAAGCCGGGGCGTTCGATCTGCAAGGGTGGCGGCGGGTTGCTGTTGATCGCCCGCAGCAGCTCGAAGCTGCGCTTCGCCTGCCCAGGGTCGCGCTCCTGGCCATTGGCCCGGTAACGCTCCAGGCGGTACGCGGCGTCTTGCACGAGCGCTTGCCGTTCGCGGGGCAGGGCCTTGAATTCGGGGCTCTGCAATTGTGCGGTGTCGGCACTCACGGCCAGCACCTGCTGCTTTTCGTCGTGGTCCAGTGGCTCGGCGCGGGCCAGCAATTCACGTTCGCGAGAAGGGCGGTATGTCTCGCTGGCGACCAGGCCGGACTGCTTCACGGCCTTCACAGTATCGGTCGGGATGGCGGTCAACGGGAACTGCGAGGTCAGGTCCAGGCTCGGTCGGGCCACTTGCAGCAGCTCCAGCAGGCGGTACGAGCAGTTTTCGTCGAAGAAGAAGTAGTCGAACTGGATCTGCTTCAACTCCCACACATGTTCGACCATGCGCCCGGTTTCTTCGGGGGTGAGGTCCAGCTGGTACTCCCACAGGTCGCGGTTTTCCAGGCTGCGGTATTCGGACAGTTTTTCCTGGTAGGGCATTAGCGCGAACAGCCCCGGGTAGCCGCCCATCAGGCCCTTCCAGGCGTACAGGATGCTGTTGTCGCTGCCTTCGATGTAGGCACCGAAGTTGATCGCATAGCTCAGCAGCGTGGTGTCGTCGCTGCGGGTGTTGGACTGGTCGATGCGCAGCAGGGTGTGGCCGAACATGGACGATGGGCTGTTCAGGTAGGCCGCCGGGAAAATCAACGCGGCGCTGTGCGGGTCGATCGACTGGTACCAGGTCTTGAATTCCTGGCAATCCGGTTGCGGCAGGCCCTGCAGGCCAAGCTGTTCACGTAGCCAGCGGGTGCGTGCTGGGAATACACACTGGGCATGCTTGTCGCCGAGGCTGGCCGGGGCATACAGCGCATCGACCGTGGCTTGCAGCTCCTGGTCGGGGTGGTGTGCGCCGTCCTTGGCGAGGAAGAACGCATCGTCGTCCACATAGCTGCGCCAGCCCCCGAGCTTGGCGGTTTCGTAATGGCCCAGGGCAATCCAGTAAGGGGTGTTGGCCAGTTGCTGGAGACGGCCTTGATCCAGTACGGGCGCGGCATGAACAGGGGCGCAGGCACACAGCGCCAGGGCAGCGAGGCGTTTGAGCATATCGGGCAACTACTTCTTGACGATGCCGAAAAAGGCGAAACCCGCCCCGGGTGGGGCGGGAGCAGCTGGGCTTAGGCCTCGGTAGCGTATTTGGCCAGGCGTGGGTCGTTCTTCAGAACGGCCAGGGTGTTGCTGTGGACAGTTTCAGCAGTGACGTCGGCGCTGGTGAAAATCTGGTTGAAGTGCTGGTGGGCGACCGACTGGAAGTAGCTGCGGTCTTCCGGGGCCACACCGAGGACCACGGCATAGGTGGTCAGTGCTTCGCCCTGGCCCATGGCCATGTCTTCGGAAAGCTCGTTCATCATGCCGTTCATGGCGAACCACGACTTGCCGCCGTAGGTCAGCGAGGCTTTGGTGGAGCAGCCGTTGGTGCCGGAGGTCATGCCAAATGTGGCGTTACCGGAGGTGCCGTTGGTGGTGGAGGCCAGGAAGTGTGCCGGCGTGCCGCGCTGGCCTTCGAACAGCATGTTGCCCCAACCGCAGTTCGGGCCGCCTGGCGCTTCGGCCATGGCGTTCAGCGAGACCACGGTGAACAGAGTACCCAGAAGAATCCGTTTCATAGCATTTGTTCTCTTTGTCTTAACCAAGGGTCAGGGTTTCTGGCAACTCGGTTGCCAGGTCGGGAAAGCATTTCACCCACCCGCGCAGCTTGGAGTTTAGGCACGATCTAAAGGTTGCGTTGTTGATTGCGAAAAATTTGCTGTCACATGACGTGCATGGGCTGCGACATAAAGTCCCGCAGAGCCTTGCAAGGCGCGCGCAGGCAGCGCCAGAATGCTGCGTATCTGCCCCGCCGAAGTAAGGAAACCCAATGCCCGATCCTGTCGCTGCGCGCCTGCGTCTCGCGCCTGAAGCCCTGACCCGGCGTTTCTCACCCGAGCAGTTTGCCTTTACCAATACCGACGATCTGGAGCCGTTTCGCGGAGTCCTGGGCCAGGAGCGTGCTGTCGAGGCCCTGCAGTTTGGTGTGGCCATGCCACGCCCCGGTTACAACGTGTACGTCATGGGCGAGCCGGGTACCGGCCGCTTCTCGTTCGTCAAGCGCTACCTCAAGGCCGAGGGCAAGCGCCAGCAGACCCCGGCTGACTGGGTCTACGTCAACCACTTCGACGACACCCGTGAACCGCGTGCGCTGGAATTGCCATCCGGCAGCGCCGGAGCGTTCATTGCCGACATGGGCGGGCTGATCGACAACCTGCTGGCGACCTTTCCGGCCGTGTTCGAACACCCGTCGTACCAGCAGAAGAAGGGCGCCATCGACCGTGCCTTCAACCAGCGTTATGACCGTGCCCTGGATGTGATCGAGCGCGCCTCGCTGGAAAAGGACGTAGCGTTGTACCGCGATGCCAGCAACGTTGCCTTCACCCCGATGGCAGACGGCAAGGCGCTGGATGAAGCCGAGTTCGCCCAGTTGCCGGAAGACGTGCGCGAACAGTTCCATGAGGACATTGCCCAGCTCGAAGAGCAGTTGAACGAAGAGCTGGCCAGCCTGCCGCAATGGAAGCGTGAGTCGAACAACCAGCTGCGCCAGCTGAATGAAGAAACCATTACCCTGGCCTTGCAACCGTTGCTGGCGCCGTTGTCGGAAAAGTATGCCGAGAACGCGGCAGTGTGCGCCTACCTGCAGTCGGTGCAACTGAACCTGCTGCGCACCGTAGTCGAGCAATTGGTCGACGACAGCAAGACCGACGCTGCCGCGCGCAAGCTGCTCGAAGAGCAGTACGCCCCCAACCTGGTGGTCGGCCACCATGCTGCCGGTGGTGCGCCGGTCGTGTTCGAGCCGCACCCGACCTACGACAACTTGTTTGGCCGTATCGAATACAGCACCGACCAAGGCGCGCTGTACACCTCGTACCGCCAACTGCGCCCGGGCGCGTTGCACCGTGCCAACGGCGGTTTCCTGATTCTCGAAGCCGAGAAGATGCTGGGCGAGCCGTTCGTCTGGGATGCGCTCAAGCGTTCCTTGCAGTCGCGCAAGCTGAAGATGGAATCACCGATCGGTGAGCTGGGCCGTGTTGCCACTGTCAGCCTGCAGCCGCAGATGATTCCGCTCAACGTCAAGCTGGTGATTATCGGTTCGCGCCAGCTGTACTACGCCTTGCAGGACCACGACTCGGACTTCCAGGAGATGTTCCGGGTGTTGGTGGACTTCGACGAAGACATGCCCATGGTCGACGAGAACCTGGAGCAATTCGCCCAGCTGTTGCGTACCCGCACCAACGAAGAGGGCATGGCGCCGTTGACCAGTGACGCGGTCGCGCGCCTGGCGACCTACAGCGCCCGCCTGGCAGAGAACCAGTCGCGCCTGTCGGCACGCATCGGTGACCTGTTCCAACTGGTCAGCGAAGCCGACTTCATCCGCCAGTTGGCCAGTGACGAAATGACCGACGCCGGGCACATCGAACGTGCGCTGAAGGCCAAGGCCACCCGCACCGGGCGTGTGTCGCAGCGGGTGCTGGACGACATGCTTGCCGGCATCATCCTGATCGACACCGAGGGCGCGGCCATTGGCAAGTGCAACGGCCTGACCGTGCTGGAAGTGGGCGACTCGGCGTTCGGTATGCCGGCGCGCATCTCGGCCACCGTGTACCCGGGCGGCAGCGGCATCGTCGACATCGAGCGCGAGGTCAACCTGGGTCAGCCGATTCACTCCAAGGGGGTGATGATCCTGACCGGTTACCTGGGTAGCCGCTATGCCCAGGAGTTCCCGCTGGCGATTTCCGCGAGCATCGCGCTGGAGCAGTCGTACGGCTATGTGGACGGTGACAGCGCCTCGCTGGGCGAAGCCTGCACGCTGATTTCGGCCTTGTCGCGCACGCCGCTCAAGCAGTGCTTCGCCATCACCGGCTCTATCAACCAGTTTGGTGAAGTGCAGGCAGTGGGTGGGGTGAACGAGAAGATCGAGGGCTTCTTCCGCCTTTGCGAGGCCCGTGGCCTGACCGGTGAGCAGGGGGTGATCATTCCGCGTGCCAACGTTGCCACCCTGATGCTCGACGAGCGCGTGCTTCAGGCGGTGGAGAACGGCATGTTCCACGTCTACGCGGTCAGCCAGGCCGATGAGGCGCTGAGCCTGCTGGTAGGCGAGGAGGCCGGAGTGCTCGATGACAACGGCCAGTTCACCGAGGGCAGCGTCAATGCCCGGGTGGTGGAACGCCTGCGCGAAATCGCCGAAATGATCAGCGAGGAAGAAATCGAGAAGGCAGAAAAGGAACGCCTGGAAGAGGTGATTGCCCAGGCCAAACCGGCTTGAGTCAATAAACCGGCGCTAGCGGCGATGTGCTACCGTTCAGCGCCGGTTTTCCATCTTTCTGTACGGTTCTTCTATGCTGGAACTTAAGGACGGTACAGCGTTCAGGATGGAAACAGCCTGAGGTACAGGCTGAACAAGGCTCTTTGGAGGGGACGCGGCCATGCGCAACCTCAGCCTCACACGCCAGTGCCTGGGCCTGGTGACCCGCATCGAATGCAGCATCCGCCCACTGGCTGGGGAAAACGGCATGTGGACGCTGCTGTTTGCCGCCGGCATGGCCGGTGAACAACCCTCTGCGATAAAGGCTCAAGGGCCTTTCCATGGGCCGCTTGTGGCCGAATCGGTGCTCAATGCCATTGTCGACAGCCTGACCTTGCACGGGTACCAGGTGGCCGAGGACCCGCAGATCTGGTGCCTGCACCTGCAGGCGCAGTTGCGCAAGATCAATGGCGAGCGGTGCCGGAACCTGGGGGATTACCAGTTTCATCCTGAGACTTGATTGAGCCTGGGGCCGCTTTGCGGCCCCAGGCTTTTGCTGTTACAGGTGGCTGGCTATACTCGCCGTCGTTTTTTAGTCACCTGATGAGTCCTGAACTTCATGGAACGTATCCTCGAAAATGCGATGTATGCCTCGCGCTGGCTGCTCGCACCCATCTACTTCGGCCTGTCCCTCGGCCTGCTGGCCCTGGCGCTGAAATTCTTCCAGGAAGTGGTCCACGTCCTGCCCAACGTTTTCGCCCTGAGCGAAGCCGACCTGATCCTGGTGATCCTGTCGCTGATCGACATGTCGCTGGTGGGCGGCCTGCTGGTGATGGTGATGATTTCCGGCTACGAGAACTTCGTTTCGCAACTGGATATCGACGAGAGCAAAGAGAAGCTCAACTGGCTGGGCAAGATGGACTCTTCGTCGCTGAAGATGAAGGTTGCTGCTTCGATCGTGGCGATTTCATCCATTCACCTGCTGCGGGTGTTCATGGATGCGCAGAACATCTCCACCGATTACCTGATGTGGTACGTGATTATCCACATGACCTTCGTGGTGTCGGCGTTCTGCATGGGCTACCTGGACAAGCTGACCAAGCACTGAGCCAGATAGCTGTTGGCACCGCCCGTCCGTTGCAAAACGGACGGGCGGTGTTGTTTCTGGCTTGTGCTTTCAGCCGACCTGTACAAAAAATGAGCTCTCATGCGTGGTTCCCGTCGCGAGGTGCTCTCATGAACCTGCATCAGCTCAATACCGAGGCCAGGGCTGGCCATGTCGATGAACTGAACCTGATCGCCATCGAAGGCGGTGACTACCTGCTTGAGGCCCGGGTCAAAGGCCGTGCCCACCCCTTGTCCGACACCCGTGGTGAGCGCTTGCGTGTGCACTCGGTGGAGGATGCGCGCAAGTTGCTGCAAACCATCCCCATGGTTTCGATGAACCTGGTGCACTGGTCGGTGCAAGATGAAATGTGCGGCATGGGCACGCACCCGGAAGAAGACCTGAAGGTGCCGATTTCCCAGCGTTCGGCCTGGTAGCTGCTCGCAGCGCCCCAGTGTGCTAGGCTGCTCGCCCTTTTCATCAAGGGCGCGGCTGCACTGCGCCCTGCAGTGGAGCACGACAATGTCCGAACTCAACCTGTCCACCGACGAAACCCGCGTCAGCTACGGCATCGGCCGTCAGCTGGGCGGCCAGCTGCGCGACAACCCGCCACCAGGTGTCAGCCTGGAGGCCATCCTGGCCGGCCTGACCGATGCCTTCAATGGCGCCGACAGCCGCGTCAGCGAAGCCGACCTGTCGGCCAGCTTCAAGGTCATCCGTGACGTGATGCAAGCCGAAGCCGCAGCCAAGGCCGAAGCCGCTGCTGCTGCTGGCAAAGAATTCCTGGTCGAGAACGCCAAGCGTGAAGGCATCACCACCCTGGCGTCGGGCCTGCAGTTCGAAGTGCTGACCGCCGGTGAAGGCGCAAAGCCGACCCGCGAAGACAACGTGCGCACGCACTACCACGGCACCCTGATCGACGGCACTGTGTTCGACAGCTCCTACGACCGTGGTCAGCCGGCTGAATTCCCGGTAGGCGGCGTGATCGCGGGCTGGACCGAAGCCCTGCAGCTGATGAACGCAGGCAGCAAATGGCGCCTGTACGTGCCGAGCGAGCTGGCTTACGGCGCCCAAGGCGTTGGCAGCATCCCGCCGCACAGCGTGCTGGTGTTCGACGTCGAGCTGCTCGACGTTCTGTAATGCCTCGGGGCCGCTTTGCGGCCCATTCGCGGCACAAGGCCGCTCCTACAGGGGTATGCATTTTCCCATGAATATGCGTACCCCTGTAGGAGCGGCCTTGCGCCGCGAACGAGGGCGAAGCCCTCGCCAGACCTGTCAGTTCCAATCCGTTCCCGCCGGGCGCAACGCCCGCGCATAGCAGAACAGAAACAGATTCCGCACCAGCTCCTTGAGCACCCCCGGCTCACTCGAATTCAGCCCGCTCATGTCCAGGTCTCCCTGGTCACGCAGCTCGTCGAGTGCTTCCTCTTCAAGCACCGCGCACACTTCGCCGGTTTCCCGATGAAGAATGCGCAGGTAGGGGTGAGGGCGGTCCAGCCAGGCGTCGATCAGATAAGTCATGGCTATTCTCCTTGGATAGCAGTCCCAATGAGAATAATTCTTATTATCTAAATAGCAAGCGCCAATTGGCAGATTTTTGTGTAATCAGACTTTGCGCACGAACTCGGACTTCAGCTTCATGGCGCCGATGCCGTCGATTTTGCAGTCGATGTCGTGGTCGCCGTCGCACAGGCGGATGTTCTTGACCTTGGTGCCGACCTTGACCACCAGGGACGAGCCCTTGACCTTGAGGTCCTTGATCACGGTGACGGTGTCGCCGTCCTGCAGGATGTTGCCGACCGAATCCTTTTTCACCACCTCGTCGCTGGCCGCCTCGGTATCGCCGCTGGCCGACCATTCGTGGGCGCATTCAGGGCAGATCAGCTGAGTGCCATCCTCATAGGTGTATTCGGAGTTGCATTTAGGGCAGGGTGGCAGAGTGCTCACTTCGGTTCCTCAAACAAACAGACGGGCGGTTAAAGGCCTGCATTGTAAAAGGTATTTTTCCAGAAGGGATTATGTCCGGACAAAAGCACCGCGGGCAAACCCGCTCCTACAGTCGCAAATCCTGTAGAAGCGGGTTTGCCCGCGAATGAAGACGGCTCGGTCTATCAGTGAGTACGCGCGACCGCAAACTCGCTCAATTCAACCAGCGCATCCCGATACTCGCTGGCCGGCAGCACTTCGAGGCACTCGATGGCACGCTTCACGTAATCACGGGCCAGCTCTGCGGTGTACTTAAGCGCCCCCGATTCCTCCACGGCCACGCGAATCTGCTCAAGGTCCTCCAGGCCACCTTTCTGGATCGCCTGGCGCACCAGTGCAGCCTGTTCGGCAGTGCCTTCGCGCATGGTGTAGATCAGCGGCAGGGTAGGCTTGCCTTCAGCCAGGTCGTCACCCACGTTCTTGCCCAGGGTTTGCGAGTCGCCTTTATAGTCCAGCAGGTCGTCGACCAGCTGGAAGGCCACACCCAGGTGGTCACCGAAGGTGCGCAGGGCTTCGCGTTGTTCGTCTGTCGCTTCGGCCAGCGCGGCAGCGCTGTGGGTCGAGGCTTCGAAGAGCATCGCGGTCTTGCCGCGGATGACTTCCATATAGACTTCTTCGGTGGTGCTGGCATCGCGTACTCGCGACAGCTGCAGCACCTCACCCTCGGCAATCACGCGGGTGGCCTTGGACAGGATCTGCATGACCGGCATCGAGCCAAGCTCGACCATCATTTCGAACGAGCGCGAATAAAGGAAGTCGCCCACCAGCACGCTTGGCGCGTTACCCCACAGGGCATTGGCGGTGGAGCGGCCGCGGCGCATGCCGGACATGTCGACCACGTCGTCGTGCAGCAAGGTGGCGGTGTGCAGGAATTCGATGGTGGCGGCCAGCAGGCGCAGGTCGTCGCCTTCGCGGCCCAGGGCTTTGCCGCACAGCAGCACCAGCAGGGGGCGCAGGCGCTTGCCACCGGCGGACGTGATATAGTCGCCGATCTTCGATACCAGCGGCACGCGCGAGGTCAGCTGCTTCTTGATGATCTCGTCGACGGCGCTGAAATCATCAGCCACCGCACGGTAGAAGGTTTGGGGTTGCATCGGCTGCTCCAGTGAGGTTGCGCGGCATGCTAGGTCGCAGGTCCCGGTGTGTCAAGGCGCGGTGCCAGCTGGCCGGGGGCGGCACTTGCAAGCAAAACCTGGGTTGCGTACAATCGCGCACCCTAACTTCCTGGGCAGCACCTGCCTTACGCAATTGCACCGGGCCGTTCCAGCCCCATGCAGCCATGCCAGCCAATACTCATCATATAAAGCGCTGGGTGAGCAGGATTATCGGAGAAATACCATGTCTTACGCAGTAATCGTTACCGGCGGCAAGCAGTACAAAGTCGCTGAAGGTGAATTCCTCAAGATCGAAAAACTGGAAGTCGCCACTGGCGAATCCGTGACCTTCGATCGCGTTCTGCTGGTCGCCAACGGTGAAGAAGTCACCATCGGTGCTCCAGTTGTTGCTGGCGCTAAAGTAGTGGCCGAAGTCGTTTCGCAAGGCCGCCACGACAAGGTTCGCATCATCAAGTTCCGTCGTCGTAAGCACCACATGAAGCGTATGGGCCACCGCCAGTGGTTCACCGAGATCAAAATCACCGGCATCCAGGCTTAATCCCCTAGATCCCCTGAATTTATTTGGAGAATTGAACCATGGCTCACAAGAAGGCTGGTGGTAGTACTCGTAACGGTCGCGACTCAGAATCTAAACGCCTTGGCGTGAAGATGTATGGCGGCCAGGTTATCAAGCCAGGCAACATCATCGTCCGTCAGCGCGGCACTGAATTCCACGCTGGCTACGGCGTTGGCATGGGCAAGGACCACACCTTGTTCGCCAAGATCGAAGGCGTGATCAAGTTCGAGAAAAAAGGCGAGTTCATGCGCCGTTACGTGAGCATCGTCGCCGCTTAATCGCGACGTCGCTCCAGAAGCCCCGTCATGCGACGGGGCTTTTTCGTTTGTGGTGAGCCTCTTGCAAAGCTGTTTGTCTGGGTTGCCGGCGTTGGTTTCTACGGTCGTACGGGGCCGCCGCGCTCATTTTTGCAAGAGCCTCATGTTTTTGAGTCATTCAGCTCGTCTGCCGACGAGAGGCGGTTTTAATGAAGTTTGTTGACGAAGTATCCATTCGGGTCAAGGCCGGTGACGGCGGCAACGGTTGCATGAGCTTCCGTCGCGAAAAATTCATCGAGAACGGTGGCCCCAACGGCGGTGACGGTGGCGACGGCGGCTCGGTGTACATGGTCGCCGACGAAAACCTCAACACCCTGGTCGACTATCGCTACACCCGTCACCACGAGGCCCAGCGCGGCGCCAACGGCGGTAGCACCGACTGCACTGGCAAGAAAGGCGAGGACCTGTTCCTGCGTGTGCCGGTCGGCACCACCGTGATCGACGCTTCCACCCAGGAAGTGATCGGTGACCTGGTGACCCCGGGCCAGAAGCTGATGGTCGCCCAAGGCGGCTGGCACGGCTTGGGCAACACCCGTTTCAAGTCCAGCACCAACCGTGCACCGCGCCAGACCACCCCGGGCAAACCAGGTGACCAGCGCGACCTGAAGATGGAAATGAAAGTGCTGGCCGACGTTGGCCTGCTGGGCCTGCCGAACGCCGGCAAGAGCACCTTCATTCGCTCGGTTTCCGCAGCCAAGCCGAAAGTGGCCGACTACCCGTTCACCACCCTGGTACCGAACCTGGGTGTGGTCAGCGTCGACCGTTGGAAGAGCTTCGTCATCGCCGACATCCCCGGCCTGATCGAAGGCGCCTCCGAGGGGGCCGGCCTGGGTATCCGCTTCCTCAAGCACCTGGCGCGTACCCGCGTGTTGCTGCACCTGGTCGACATGGCGCCGCTGGACGAAAGCAGCCCGGCCGATGCCGCCGAAGTGATCGTCAACGAGCTGACCCGCTTCAGCCCGTCGCTGGCCGAGCGTGAGCGCTGGTTGGTGCTGAACAAGGCCGACATGGTCATGGAAGACGAGCGCGATGCGCGCGTTCAGGAAGTGGTCGAGCGCCTGCAATGGGAAGGCCCGGTCTACGTGATTTCGGCCATCTCCAAGCAGGGCACCGAAAAGCTCAGCCACGACCTGATGCGCTACCTCGAAGACCGCGCCGACCGCCTGGCCAACGACCCGGCCTACGCCGAAGAACTGGCCGACCTCGACCAGCGTATCGAAGACGAAGCCCGTGCCCAGCTGCAGGCCCTGGACGACGCGCGTACCCTGCGCCGTACCGGCGTCAAGAGCGTGCACGACATCGGCGACGATGACGGTTGGGACGATGATTTCGAGGACGACGAAGACGGCCCGGAAATCATTTACGTGCGCGACTGATCGGTTGCAGTACACTAAACGCCGCTCTCTGGAGCGGCGTTTTTGTATCCACGGTATCTACAGATTCGACATAGGTTGGAAGAAGATGCGAAGCAAGGTGACGGGCGCCAAGCGCTGGGTCGTGAAGATTGGCAGTGCTCTGCTGACCGCCGATGGCAAAGGCCTCGACCGCGGCGCCATGGCCGTTTGGGTCGAGCAGATGGTCGCGCTGCGTGAGGCGGGCGTGGAGTTGGTACTGGTGTCCTCCGGGGCCGTGGCTGCCGGCATGAGCCAGCTGGGCTGGACCACGCGACCGAGCGCGATGAACGAGTTGCAGGCGGCTGCCTCGCTCGGCCAGATGCGCCTGGTGCAGGCGTGGGAGTCGAGCTTCGGCGAGCACGGCAAGCACACCGCCCAGATCCTGCTGACCCATGACGACCTGTCCGACCGCAAGCGTTACCTGAACGCCCGCAGCACCCTGCGCACGCTGGTCGACCTGGGCGTGGTGCCGGTGATCAACGAAAACGACACCGTGGTCACCGACGAGATCCGTTTCGGCGACAACGACACCTTGGCGGCGCTGGTGGCCAACCTGGTCGAGGCCGACCTGCTGGTGATCCTCACCGACCGCGATGGCATGTTCGACGCCGACCCGCGCAACAACCCTGAAGCCCAGCTGATTTACGAAGCCCGCGCCGACGACCCGTCGCTGGACGCCGTGGCCGGTGGCACCGGTGGTGCCCTGGGCCGTGGCGGCATGCAGACCAAGCTGCGCGCTGCGCGCCTGGCTGCCCGTTCCGGTGCCCACACCATCATCATCGGTGGCCGCATCGAGCGCGTGCTGGACCGCCTCAAGGCGGGTGAGCGCCTGGGTACCTTGCTGTCGCCCGAGCGCGGCATGCTCGCTGCGCGTAAACAGTGGCTGGCAGGTCACCTGCAAACCCGTGGGACGTTGGTGCTGGATGCCGGTGCCGTGCAGGCGCTGCGCCAGGCCAACAAGAGCTTGCTGCCGGTTGGCGTGAAGACCGTGCAGGGCAGTTTCCGCCGTGGCGAGATGGTGGTGTGCGTCGGCCCGGACGGTCTGGAGGTGGCGCGCGGGTTGGCCAACTACAGCGCCCTGGAAGCGCAGAAGATCATTGGCCAACCGTCCGATGCCATCGAAAGCCTGCTGGGCTACAGCGCCGAGCCGGAGCTGGTGCACCGCGACAACCTGGTGCTGGTATGAGCCTGTTCAAGCGGGTGATCGGAGTGGCAGCGCTGGTGCTGCCAATGCTGGCCGGGGCCGAGGAAATCGGCCAGGTGTCCACCGTGTTCAAGTTCCTCGGGCCGAATGACCGCATCGTGGTCGAGGCGTTCGACGACCCCAAGGTCGAGGGCGTGACCTGCTACCTGTCGCGGGCCAAGACAGGCGGTGTGAAGGGTGGGTTGGGGCTGGCCGAGGACCGGGCGGAGGCATCGATTGCCTGCCGTCAGGTCGGGCCGATCAACTTCAAGGGTGAGTTGAAGGACGGCGAGGAGGTGTTCAAGGAGCGCACCTCGCTGGTGTTCAAGACCATGCAGGTGGTGCGCTTCCTGGACAAGAAGCGCAATACGCTGGTGTACCTGGTGTACAGCGACCGCATGATCGAAGGCAGCCCGCAGAATGCGGTGACCGCGATACCGATCTTGCCTTGGGCGCATTGATAACCTTGTAGATCGCCGGGAGGCCTTCGGCCTCCTATCGCGACCTGCGGTCGCTCCTACGGGAGATTGCGATACCCCTGTAGAAGCGATCGCAGGTCGCGATGGGCCGCAAAGCGGCCCTGGTTACCTCAGGCCAACTCTTCGGCCTGATCCTCACGCACAACCGCCTTAACCTCATCCAGCCGGCTGATGAACTTCCAGTCCGCCTCGTCGATGTAGATGCCATTCGGCCCGCTACCGCCTTCCAGGTCGATCGCCACACGCGCCGATACCTGAGGCTTCACACTCGCCAGAATCGGCACGAAGCCCAGCTGCAGGCTGGTCTCCAGCAGTGCTGCCTGGTTGCGTTCGTCGATGTCTGCTGCCTCATCCAGGTAGTACGGCAGGCGAATGCGCCCGGCCAGGTCACGGTCCATCAAGTGCAGCAACAGGTACATGTTGGTCAGCGCCTTGATGGTCATGGTGGTGCCGTTGGACGCCGCGCCGTCGATGTCGGCGTGGATGACCGGTTGGCCGTTGACCTTGGTGATCTCGAACGCCAGCTCGAACAGGTCCTTCAGGCCCAGCTGGTTGTGGTTGGCCGCCACCAGCCGTGCCAGGTACTCCTTGGCCTCTTCGTTCTTGTTGTCCTGCTCGGCGCTTTGGGTCAGGTCGAACACCGACAGGGTTTCGCCTTCTTCGTACTGGCCGGCACTGTGGATGATCTGGTCGATGTGCTTGAGCGCTTCCTTGTTCGGTGCCAGCACCACGCGGAAGCTTTCCAGGTTGGACACCTGGCGCTTGTTGATCTCGCGGTTGAACAGGGCCAGCTGGTGCTCGAGGCTGTCGTAGTCGCTGCGGATGTTGCGCAGAGTACGGGCAATGTCGGTGACTGCAGCGCGGCGTGCCTTGGCCAGGGTCAGGGCTTCGTCGGTGCGGTGCGCGTAGGCGTTCACCAGCAGTTGCAGGCGGCGTTCCATGTCGTCTTCGCTGTCGAACTTGGCCACGCCTTTCAGGCGCACCTGGGCGTACAGCGCCTCGATCTGGTTATCCACGCGCTGCAGGGCTTGCCAGCTGTCCTGGTAGTCATTGAGCAGCGGCAGCAGGTTGTCCATCGAGTCGTCGATGGCTTCCATGAACGGCGTGCCGTAGGGCAGGTCGGCCGGCAGCAGTTGACGACGGCGCAGGGCGTCTTCCAGGGTGCGTTGCTTGGACTCGAGGTCGCCGATCTGGCGGCCGACCAGCTGCAGCTTGGCCGACAGCTGCTGGACGCGCTCGGTGAAGGCGTCGCTGGAACGCTTCAATTCGTCCTGGGCAGCTTCCAGCTGCGACAGTTGTTCCAGCTTCTCTGGCTCTTCGGCGCTGAGGGTTTCAGTGCGGCGGAAGTCTTCCAGCGCCTTTTGCGCATCCAGCACTTCCTGATACAGGGTTTCGGTTTGCGCTTTGGAGGCGGAGCGGTCGGCGGCTACGGCTTGCTGGGTCTTGAGCTGTTTCAGCTCTTTTTCCAGGCGCTCCTTCTGGTCGCGCAGGGCGGCACGGTCGGCCAGGGCCTGCAGTGCCGGCGGGTCGATGTTGGTCAGGTCGATGGCCAGGCCCGGCGCTTCGAAGCGCTCGCCCTTGAAGCCGTCGAGCACCGCTTCCAGCGATTTTACCCACAGGTCGCTGTCGTCCAGCTCGATGCCACGGTCGCCCAGCGGCAGGCTGAACAGCGCGCCGTTGAACAGGCGCATCAGGCGGTCGACGTCGGCTTGCGAGAACTCTTCGCGCAGGCGGGCATAGCTGTTGTTGTCGGCGTGGTCGAGCTGCTGCTTGACCTGTTTCAGGCGTTTTTCCAGGTCGCGTACGCGCTCGTCGAGGTCTTCGGCGCTGAACTGCCGCGACTGGGCCAGGGCGCCGGCCAGTTCGTCGTGGGCGTCCTTGGCTGCCAACAGTTGCTGTTCCAGGACCTTGACGTCATCGACCAGGGCAAAGCGGTGCTTGAGCACCGACAGCTCGCCCAGCCAGCGCTGGATGCCGGTGATTTCACGCTCCAGGCGCATCAGCTCCTGGGTGCCGCCGCGCTGGTCATTCTGCAGGCGATCCTGCTCGCCACGGTAGTGCTCGGACTGGATGACCAGCTCTTCCTTGCGCGCCATGGCGTATTCCTGCCAGGTGCCCAGCAGGGTGTCGAGTACGGGCGAAATGCGGTGCAGTTTGCCGCGCAGGATGTCGCGCTGGGCCACACCACCGGCCAGGGCCTCGACCAGCGGGCCGGCGGCGACCAGGGCGTTGTAGTCCTGCTCCATGCGGCGCACGTCGCGGAACGCTTCCTCGCAGGCGGCGATGTAGTCGACGCTGCCCGAACGCAGGCTGTGCTCGAACGCATCGAGGAACAGCTGCTTGAGCTTGGCTGCGGTGATTTCGCGCATGTGCAGCAGGTTGATGAACAGTGCGCGGAAGGTTTTCAGGCTTTGCTCGCTGGTGGAGCGCAGCGGGATCATGGTCAGGTCCAGCGGCACCGAGGTGTGGCCGCCAACCAGCAGGCGGCGCAGTTCATCCGGCTTCAGCTCGTAAGCCTTGATCCCTAAGCGTTCAAGGTTGGTGAACAGCTCTTTCTGGCGCAGGCAGGTGTCGTTCTTCTGGTAGTGGGCCAGGTCCAGTTCGCCCTTGTAGGCAAAGAACTGGTGGCCGAAACCGCCACCCGGGCCGCGACCGACCACGCCGATCACGTGCGGGCCGTGCGGCAGGCTCAGTTCGCAGAGAATGTACGAGGTGTCGCTGGCGAAGTAGAAGCGGCGCGACTGCTCCAGGCTGTACTTGCCGAAGCTCATGTCCGACATGCGTGCCAGGATCGGGAACTGCAGGGCGTTGATCGACGCCGATTTACCCAGGTTGTTGGCGCCGTACACCGACAGCGGGTGTTCCAGCGGGAACAGGCCAAGGCTGTAGCCGGCGGTGTTGAGCAGTGCGAAGCGGCGGATGCCGTAGCGTTCCTGGCTCATGCGTCAATCTCCTGTTGCTCTTCGCGGATGGCCCGGGCCAGGGCTTGCTCTTCGCTTTCCTCGCCGTCGAACGGGCTGAGGTCCAGCGGATCGTCGGTGCGGTTGAGTTCTTCGGGGCTTTCTTCCTCGACCAGCACCGGGGTGGGCAGCGGCAGGTCGCTGTGCAGGGTGGCGGCCAGGTCGCGGTCCTGCTGCACCGACAGGCACACATCGAGGAAGCGGTGCATCGGCGGCAAGAAGCGGTAGATGCCGCCTTCTTCGTGGGCAAAGCCAAGCTGGGTCATGCGGCGCAGGATTTTTTCTTCCAGCTCGTCCACCGTCTGCACTTCGGCCTGCAGGAACAGGTCGCGGTACTTGTCCAGCAGCGAGGGCAGCTCGTCACGGCCAATACTGCCGCCATCGAGCACGGCCATCGGGTCGCGGCCCTGGTCGGCCAGATGCTCGACCAGAATGAAGGTGAACAGCGACAGGCGCTGTGCGGTCTTGTTCACCTGTGCGGCGGTCATGTCCGGCACGAAGTAGTAGAAACCACGGGTGTCGCACACCAGCTCGAAGCCCAGGGCCTTGAACAGGGTGCGGTACTGGTCCTGGAAGTTCGACAGCTGGGCGTACAGCTCCGGGTCGCGGCGGCTGACGTGGAAGCCTTTGAACAGCTCGCGGAAGATCGGTGCGAGCTGGGACAGTTCGGAAAGATCAAGATGCATGGGCTGGGCTCGCGTTGGGTTCGGTAGGCGCGCTGGTGGCGTCTTCGCGGCTGGAGGTCAGGGCGAACGAGCGCAGGCTGACCAAGTGTTCCTGGGTGGTGTATTCGCGGCGGTCGAGGCGTTCGCGCTTGAAGCGCTTTTCTCGCGACAGGCGCGAGAACCAGTACAGCAGCTCGTCGGTGGCGCCTTCGGGTTCTTGCTCCAGCAGCCAGACCATCAGGTCGGGCAGCGGCAGGGCCTGTTCGCAGCGTTCGGCCATCTCTTTGACCGTGCGCGGTGCGCGGGGCAGGGCGCCGGACTGGGTCTTGTGGGCCTTGGGGAAGCGCGCCGGCTTGGGCTCGAAGCGGGCCAGGGCGTACACATAGGCCTCGACCTGGCTCGCGCTGCCCAGGAAGGTGCTTTGCGGGCGGGTGAACATCGGCATGGCCGCTTGCGGCACGGCATCGATGCCCTTGCGCCGGATCACCGACAGGGCCAGCGCAGCGCCACGGGTCACGGCGTTGTGCCGGCGGGCTTCTTCACGCAGCGGCAGCAGCAGTTCGCGGGCATGGCGCAGGGTGAGCTGGGCGCTGGTCTGCATTTCCAGAATGCGCGCGTGGGTACGCAGCAGCATGTCGTCGTCGACCAGGTGGCCCAGGCGGGCCTGTTCGCCCAGCAGCTTCAGCAGCACGGTCTCGACCTTGCGCACGCCTTGTTCGAAGGCGCCGTCGGCGTTCACCAGCTGGATCATCGGCTCGACGTATTCGTCCCAGGTGGCCAGGACTTCAGCATAACGCTGACGCAGCGGGATCTGGCGGTTGCTGGTCTTGGCCCGCTCGGCCACGGCCACCAGCGCCTGCTCGTCGTTATCGAGCTTTTTCAGTACATCGCGCACACGCATGTCGAGCAGGCGCAGCTGGCGCGCCAGGTCGTCGCTGTCGCGGTTGTCGAAGGCATCCTGGATGTGGCCGGCCAGGCGCTCCAGGTGGCGCAGGTAGGCTTCGATCTCCAGGCACAGGCCCAGCCGGTGTTCGCGGCGCAGGTAGGCGAGGAAGTCGTGGATCTGCGCGTTGAGCTCGAAACGGTTCGGGCTTTTGGCCACCGGGACCAGGATATCCAGGCGGATCCATACGTCGAGCAGCTGGGTGATGTCCTGCGGGGTGCTCTCGACCTGCTGACGGGCCACGTGCTGGCGCAGCTCGACCAGGCTCAGGGTGCCCTGGTCGAAACGCTCGCACAGCGGCTCGATCAGGGCCCAGTGTTCGGCTAGGGCGCGCAGGACGCGCTTGGGTTCGATCATTGGCTTCGACTCGTTGCCAAGAAAAAGGGGGCGATTGTACTGCATCCGGGGGGGAGGTTTTTACCCCTTGGTCTGTAATGAGAGATGTTTGGCTTGAGGTTTGTGCTGGATGTGGGACCGAGCGCCGCCCGCGCGGCGCATCGGGGCGGCGCTCGGTCGGACAGACCCTGCAAAAACCGAGGCGTACACGCTAGAATGTGCGACGTTTCATACCCCGGACCCCCGAGCCTTGCTGACCGAACCCCGCCGCCGCGCCTACCTTTCCGCCATGCAAGTGGTGCATTGGCTGCCGCGCGCCGAACTGCCGTTCGCCGCACCGTCGCGCCCTGAGCTGCTGTTGCCACAGGCGCCGGTAGAGGCAGCCGATTTCGAGATTCGGCCAACCGCGCCGGCGGCCAGCGAGGCCGCGCCCCAGGCGCGCTCGGGCGAGCGCCCGAAAATCGAGATTCCGCGTCCTGGCAGCACGCCCAAGGTCGCTGCCAAGCCTGCCGAAGTCGAGGTAGTTGCGCCAACGCCGCGCCCGGCCCCGGTACCTCCACCGCGTTTCTCGCTGCAACTGCTGCGAGCCGGCAGTTGCCTGCTGCTGGTCGAACTGGCCACCGGCCAGCCGTTCCAGAGCCGCGACCCATCCTACCTGCTGCTCAAGGACATGCTGCGCGCCGCCGGCCTGCCTGACGCCCCGCAGATCATCGGTGAACCGGTGCGCTGGCCGTTGCTGGTGCGAGGCAACATGGACCAGGGGCCTGAAGCCGCGCGCGATTTTGTCCGGGGCTTTGTCCAGGCGCGCCTCGAAGATGCCCCGAGCACCTGCCTGTGGCTGATCGGCCTGCCGGCGCTGCGCTTTGCCGCCAATGCCGACGTCGAAGCCTATTACCAAACCCTGACGCTCGACGGCCTGGGCGACGCCTGGGCACTGCCGGGCCTTGAACTGTTGATGGACGAGCCGCAGCGCAAGGCGGACGTCTGGAAAGCCATGCGCCAGCTGATGGCGCGCTGGAAGAGCGTTGAATGAGTGAATCGATCAGTTTCCGCCCGATGACCGAGGCGGATCTGGATGCCGTACTTAAGATCGAATATGCCGCCTTCAGTCATCCCTGGACCCGCGGGATCTTTCAGGATGCGCTCAAATCGTACGAAATCTGGCTGATGTTCGACGGCCAGCAGCAGGTAGGCCATGGCGTGATCAACGTGATCATCGACGAGGCGCACCTGCTCAACATCACCGTCAAACCTGAAAACCAGGGCCGTGGCCTGGGCCTGCGTTTGCTGGAGCACCTGATGGCCCGGGCCTACCAGCTCAATGGTCGCGAGTGCTTCCTGGAGGTGCGTGCCAGCAACCAGTCCGCCTATCGTTTGTATGAGCGTTACGGCTTCAACGAAATCGGCCGCCGCCGCGACTATTATCCGGTTGCCGGGGGGCGTGAAGACGCGCTGGTGATGGCGTGCACCCTGCTTGAGGACTGACCGAGCATAGCCGCTACCACCTTTGGCCTGGTTTTCTTTGTTCTCTATGCACGGATGGATAAAGGATGAAAAAACGGCTTCTGGTGGCGGGCCTGCTGATTGTTGGTGCAGCACACGCCGACGAACGCGACCTGTGGATGTTCGCCCAATGGGCTGGCGACCACCAAACCCGGCCTTTCCGTGAAATGTTGGTGGATGCCCGCCTTTACGGCGTAGTGCCTATCCACCAGTTGCTGCGCTCGGCTTCGGACTGGAAGCTGTGCCAGGCGTCTCCCTTTGCCGTGCCGCCTGCCAGCAACTGGGCGGCTGTACGTTCGACCCTTTCGCTGATCAAGACGCTTGATGACCAAGGCATCCTGCGCCAGTTCGAAGTGGTCTCCGCCTACCGCAACCCACGCCTGAATACCTGCGCGGGTGGTGCTGCCAACAGTGCCCATACCCGCGCCTTCGCCGTCGATATCCTGTTGCCGGCCTGGGCTGATCCCAACCCGCTGTGCCGCTTCTGGCAGCAGTATGGCCAGGCCTGGAACATGGGCCTGGGGCGCTACCCGTCCGGGCGTATCCATGTGGATACCGCCGGCTATCGCACCTGGGGCGGCGATGGCAGCGCCGGCTCGTCGTTCTGCATCAAGCCCAGGTGAGCCAGGCAGCGCTGGCATTCGCTTGTGACCCATTCGGCAAAACGCTGGCGCTTTCCGCCGTCTTCGACCGGTTGTGGGCTCAGCAAGTGGTAGGCCGAGCCATCGCGCACAAAACCGAAGGGTGCCTGCAACTGCCCGCTGTCGAGTTCGTCGCGCACCATCAGGGCTGAGGCCATGGCCACGCCCAGGCCGGCGTTGGCGGCCTGGATCGACAGGTAGAAGTGCTCGTAGTCGCTGCGTTCGTTATGCCGCGCCTGCTGGCCGCTGAGGCGTAACCAGGTGGGCCAGGCGCCGGGGCGGGTGGTGCTGTGCAGCAGGCGCTGGCCGTTCAGCTGGTTGGGGGCGGTGGGATGACACACCGGGCCGATCCATTCTTCGCAGATTTTCTGGTTGTACAGCTGGTTATCCCAGTGAAAGTCGTCGCGGCGGATTGCCAGGTCGACACCGCTACGGGCGAAGTCCAGCGGCCCGCCTGCGGCTACCAGGTGCAACTGCAGGTCGGGGTGGTCGGCATGGAAGCGAGGCAGGCGCGGGATCAGCCAGCGCATGGCGATGGTCGGCTCGCAGGACAGCACCAGCACATTGTCGCGGGCCTGTTGTTGCAAGCGCTGCACGGCGCCTTCGAGCTGTTCGAAGATCGCCTGGGTGGTGCCCTGCAGGGCGCGGCCGGCTGGGCTGAGGAAAATGGCCCGGTTACGGCGTTCGAACAGGTCCACGCCGAGGTGTTCTTCAAGCAGGCGTACCTGGCGGCTGACGGCGCCGTGGGTGACGTGCAGGTGCTCGGCGGCGCGCACGAAGCTTTCGGTCTGGGCGGCGATGTCGAAGTAGCGGAAGGCGTTCAAGGGCGGCAATTTCATGGCTTGCATGTTTTCAGGCCCGGCCTCTTCGCGGGCGTGCCCGCGAAAAGGCCAGTACTGGCAAAACACCTCTGTGAGAAAAACTGTCAGATATGTCTCACTATAAATCGATTTTTCCCCACCTATAAGCGCTCGATAATCATCCCTTCTGTGCATTTTCATCGCCTATCGAGAGCCACCCGCATGACCGAACTCATCGCCGTCGCCCTGTTCACCCTGCTCGCCGTCATCAGCCCAGGCGCCGATTTCGCCATGGTCACCCGCAGCAGTTATGCACAGGGCCGAAGGGCCGGGTTGGCCGCTGCCGTGGGCATTGCGCTGGGAGTGCAGGTGCATGTGCTGTACACGGTGTTGGGCATTGCAGTGCTCATCAGCCAGAGCCCGGCTTTGTTCTTCACCATGAAAGTGCTGGGTGCGGGTTACCTGATCTATCTGGGTTACCAGTCATTGACCAATACGCGGCGCATCAGCCTGGAGGGTGTAGGGCAAGCCGATGGTGGCGTGCTGCAAGCCCTGCGGTCGGGCTTTCTGACCAACGCCCTCAACCCCAAGACCATGTTGTTTGTCATCAGTGCGTTCACCCAGGTCGTCCAGCCCCACAGCCCGTTGGTGCTGGATTTCGCCTACGGCGCGTTCATGTCCTTTGCCCATTGGCTGTGGTTCAGCGTGGTGGCGGTGTTCTTCTCCAGCACGGCACTGCGCAAGGCCATGATCGAACGGCAAATGCTGGTGGACCGTGCCATAGGCCTGGCGCTGATCGGGCTTGGCCTTGCGGTAGCCGTAACCGGCATACGGTGAAGTGTCGATTGCATGACGGGGTGATGGCCATGGCAGGCGCCTGCAGCCAGCGCTGTAGTTGCAGCAGGGGCGGCCTTGGCTGCAAGTGAGGGTATTGCCCGGCGCTAACTTTTTCGCAGGCAAAGAAAAAGGGCTTACCTTGCGGTAAGCCCTTCGTCTTGTTTGGTGGCTACACAGGGACTTGAACCCCGGACCCCAGCATTATGAATGCTATGCTCTAACCAACTGAGCTATGTAGCCGATGGCGCGCATTATTCTCTTGAACGCCCCCCCTGTCAACACTCATTTCAAAAAAAATTTGCACGCTTTCAAAAACTTAGCGGCCGGGCACGGTTTCAGCGCACCACAAGCCAGTGGCCGAGCACGTCCTGAAGCTGCAAATGCTGGGCCGCAGCCAGGGATTGCAGGCTCTCCTGTGGCCGGTCGAGGTTGAAATCACCGCTTACGCGCCGATGGGCCATTTGTTCATCCATCATCCACAGGCGTTGCCCCTGGTACCCGGCAAGGCGCTCCAGCACCTGCCCCAAAGGCATGTCGGTGGCTTTCAGGCGGCCGTTGCGCCAGCTGTCGGCGGTTTTCAGGTCAGCTTTCTGCACCTGGTTGATACGCATGTCATCAAAGGTAACCCGCTCACCCGCCGAGACCATGCGTTGATCCCCCCCTTGGGTGACCAGGGCCTTGCCACTGAGTACCACGAGTTCATCATGATTTGCATGGCGGGCGACCTGCAGGCGGGTGCCGAACACCTGGATGCGTGCGTTGCCCACTTCCACTTCCATCGCCCGCCCATCGAGCACAACCTCCAGGTACACCTGGCCCTGCACCAGGTGCAGTTGACGCGTGCGGCCGCGCAGGTCGACGTTCATGGCGCTGGCGCTGTCCAGGTTAAGCGTGGTGCCATCTGCCAGACGCGTGCTGCGGCGTTCGCCCACGTCGGTGTGCAACTCGCTGGCAAGGCGCTGCATCAGCGGCCAGTAGAGGTAGGCTGCGGCGCTTAATACGAGCAGGAACACCAGTGCCAGCCATTTGCCCAGGTGACTGCGGCGCACGGTGACCTGCCGTGGGCGGGGGCGGGCGGGTGGTGGCTGCAACTGCTGCCAGCACGTTTCCAGCTCGGCGTAGGCGCGAGCGTTTTCGGGGGCCTGGCACCAGGCCGCGAATGCCTGGCGCTGGGCTTCATCACAGCCGGGTTGGTGCAATAGCGAAAACCACTCCAGCGCTTCCTGCTGTGGGTCGGGCTGCAGTTGCATGGCGGGCATCGGGCTCATGGGTAGGTCTGCTCACGATAGGGGCCGTTTCGCCCAACGATGACAGGGGTATGGGTTAAGGATGCTAATTATATTGAGAACCATTTTCAAGTGCGTCGCAAAGGGGGATAAAAAAGGTAGCTATGTATCTATTTGTTTCCTGATAATCGGATCCCAAACCTAAGGACGGAGATTTAGGCAAATGGCCATCAGTAGTGCCTCCACCGCGTCCACCAACGCAACGGCGAACCAAGCCACGCCGCTGGTGATGCGCATCATTGGTTTCTGCGCCCTGGCGCACCTGATCAACGACCTGATCCAGTCGGTGCTGCCGGCGATCTACCCGATGCTCAAGGCCAACTACGACCTGAGCTTTGCCCAGATCGGCCTGATCACGCTGACGTTCCAGATCACCGCTTCGTTGCTGCAACCCTGGGTCGGCTTTTTCACCGACCGCCGGCCGACACCGAACCTGTTGCCGATGGGCACCTTGTGCACGCTGGTGGGCATCGTGATGCTTGCCTTTGTGGGCAGCTTCCCGATGATCTTGCTGGCCTCGGCGCTGGTCGGTATCGGCTCATCGACGTTCCACCCGGAAACCTCGCGTATTGCACGCCTCGCCTCTGGCGGGCGCTTCGGCCTGGCCCAATCAACCTTCCAGGTGGGCGGCAACACCGGTTCGGCCCTGGGCCCGCTGCTGGCGGCGGCCATCGTCATTCCATTCGGTCAGACCCACGTCGCCTGGTTCGGCCTGGCCGCGCTGTTCTTCTTTGGCGTCACCTTGATGCTGCGTGGCTGGTACAAGGAGCACCTCAACCAGGCCAAGGCGCGCAAGGCGGTGCAAGCCACCCACGGCATCTCGCGCAACCGGGTGATCGCGGCGCTGATCGTGCTGGGCTTGCTGGTGTTCTCCAAGTACTTCTACATGGCCAGCTTCACCAGTTACTTCACCTTCTACCTGATCGAAAAGTTCGATGTGTCGGTGGCCAGCTCGCAGCTGCACCTGTTCCTGTTCCTCGGCGCGGTGGCGGCCGGCACGTTCTTTGGCGGGCCGATCGGTGACCGCATCGGGCGCAAGGCGGTGATCTGGTTCTCGATTTTGGGCGTGACGCCGTTCACCTTGGCACTGCCGTATGCCGACCTGTTCTGGACCACGGTGTTGAGCGTGGTGATCGGCTTTATCCTGGCGTCGGCGTTTTCCGCGATCGTGGTGTATGCGCAGGAGCTGGTACCGGGCAGCGTGGGCATGATCGCCGGAATCTTCTTCGGGCTGATGTTCGGCTTCGGCGGCATTGGTGCGGCGCTGCTGGGGTATGTGGCGGACCTGCGCGGTATCGAATATGTGTATGGGCTGTGCTCGTTCCTGCCGTTGTTCGGCTTGTTGGCGGTGTTCTTGCCGTCTACGGGTAAACGCTGATATCCCTGGGGCTGCGTTGCAGCCCCGACGATTGACGACCTGACACCCTTGGCCTAGAGTGCCGCCTCTTTTTCCAACCACCTGCGTAGTAGTCAAAGCAATGCGCCGTACCCAGTCCCTGCCAAACGCCCGTCAGCCTGCCTTCCAGGCCTTGCGTCGTGCGTGGCCGAGCGACACGGTGCTCAAGCGCCGCCGCAGCGTGCTGTTTGCCTTCACCTTCTCGCCACACCTCGCCTGAACTGATCTGCGCTTTTGCGTCGCTCGCCACCCTGGCGTGCGCGCCTGTGTCTGCACGTCTTTTCGGTTTGCAAGGAGTGGTACATGAACATGCGTTTGCTGGCGGGCCTGTTGTTCGCCGTTTCGGTCGTGGGTTTCAGTTTGGGGGCCAGCTTGCCGCTGGTGTCGTTGCGCCTGCATGAAGCGGGGGCGAGCACCCTGGAGATTGGCATCATCTCGGCCATCCCTGCTGCGGGCATGATGCTCTCGGCGTTTCTGGTCGATGCCTGCTGCCGTCACCTCACCCGGCGCACCATCTACTTGCTGTGTTTCAGCCTGTGCACGGTCAGCATTGCCTTGCTCGAGCCGGCATTCGGTTCGCTGTGGCTGCTGGCGCTGCTGCGCCTTGGCCTCGGGCTCGGCATGGGGATCGCCATCATCCTCGGCGAGTCGTGGGTCAACGAGCTGTGCCCGGAGCACAACCGCGGCAAGATCATGGCCCTGTATGCCACCAGCTTCACTGGCTTTCAGGTGCTCGGCCCGGCCATGCTGGCGGTGCTGGGTGCCGATAGCCCGTGGATCACCGGGGTGGTCACCGCCTGCTATGGCCTGGCGCTGCTGTGCATCGTGCTGACCGTGCCAAACGACCATGTCGAACATGAAGAGGGCGAAAAGAGCTTTGGCTTGGCCGGGTTCTTCCGTGTGGCGCCGGCGCTTTGCGTGGCGGTGCTGTTCTTTTCGTTCTTCGATGCCGTGGTGTTGTCGCTGTTGCCGGTGTATGCCACCAGCCATGGGTTTGCCGTGGGCATCGCGGCGCTGATGGTGACTGTGGTGTTTGCTGGCGACATGCTGTTCCAGTTGCCGCTGGGCTGGCTAGCCGACCGGGTGGAGCGCACCGGGCTGCACCTGGTGTGCGGGCTGGTGGCGATGGCGATCGGCATCGGCCTGCCTTGGCTGTTGAACCTCACCTGGCTGCTGTGGCCGCTGTTGGTGGTACTGGGCGCGGTGGCAGGGGGTATCTACACCTTGGCGTTGGTGTTGATCGGGCAGCGCTTCAAAGGCCAGGACCTGGTCACTGCCAACGCCAGCGTAGGGTTGCTGTGGGGCGTGGGGAGCCTGATCGGGCCGCTGCTCAGTGGCGCGGCAATGAATGTGGCGCCACATGGCTTGCCCATGGCGCTGGCGCTGATGGCCGGGTTGTTCGTGTGTTTTGCCAGGCAGTCGTACCGGCGTGCGGGGCGCATACGCGCTGTGGCGCAGTGATGACCTTTCAGGCTGCGTCGACGTTTACCCAGAAGCGCGTCCGGTAGTCGACCCGCACAGGCAGGCTGCGAGTAAGCAGTTGCAGGACCTGCTCGGTGTCAGCCAGCTGAAAGGTGCCAGACACTTTCAAGCTTGCCACTTCAGGCGCGCAGCGCAACAGGCCTGGACGGTACCGGCCGAGTTCGGCGACAAACTCGGCCAATGGCATCTGCCGCACACTGAGTACACCGTCGGTCCAGCCCCACGGGTCGCTGTGCAGCGTCACTGCGTGGATGCTGCCATTTGCCCCGATCTGCAAGGTTTCGCCCTGCTCGATTTGCCGCGCAGAGGCGGAGGAGGGGAACAGCGTAACTTCGCCACGACGCACCGACAGCAGCAGGCCCTGGCTGTTTTCGCGCAGCAACAGCTGGCTGCCGAGTGTGGTCAGCGGGCCGACACGGGTGTCGATACGGAACGGTCGGTTGTCATTCGGGTTGCTGTCCAGGCTGACCTCGCCGTGGATCAGTTCCAGCCGGCGCTGCGCTGAGCTGTAGCGCAAGTCGATGGCGCTGGCGGTGTTGAGCTGGATGCGGCTGCCGTCGCTGCCTTGCCATTGGCGTCGTTCACCTGTGGCGGTGCTGCTGTCGGCCAACAGTTGTGGCAAGCCCAACGGTTCGCGTGCGGCCCAGCCCAGGCTGCCGCCCACGGCCAAGAGCCCTAGCAACTTAAGGTGGTTTCGGCGGCTGACGCGTTGGCGCTGGCCGCCCTCCAGGGTGCGCCGGCTCAAGTCCTTGGGCAACGCGGCCATCTCGTCACTGAGGTGGCTGACACGCTGCCAGGCCAGCGGGTTGTGCGGGTGGCTGGCCAGCCATTGCCGGAACTGTTGCTCGGTATGTGCGCTGGGGCGGTCGAAGCGCAGTTTCACCAGCCAGTCGATCGCCTGGTCGACCTGTGCCTGCGCGGGTGCGCTGTCAGGTGTCGGCATAGCGCAACCGGTAGCAGACGCCCAGGGCCTTGGCCAGGTCGCGCTCGATGGTGGCGCGGGATACGTCCAGCTGCTGCGCGATCTGCACGATGCTCAAACCGTCCAGCTGGGCCAGCAGAAACGCCTGGCGTACACGCGGTTTCAACTGGTGCAGGGCACGGTCCAGGTGCTCTAGGGCATCGAGGATGACCAACCGGTCTTCCTCGCTGGGCACTTCAGCCTCGGGCAAGTGCGCAAGGCTTTCCTGGTAGGCCCGCTCCAGTGCGCGGCGGCGGAACTGGTCGATCATCAAGCCGCGGGCGATGCTGCTGAGGTAGGCGCGTGGCTCTTTCAGCGGCGACACCTGGCGGGCGCGCAGCAAGCGTACGAAGGTATCCTGAGCCAGGTCGGCGGCATGCTCGCCGCAACCGACCCGGCTACGCAACCAGCCGCGCAGCCAGGCATGGTGGGACTGGTACAGCAGAGCGACCTCGGCCGGTTTGAGCGTGTCGTTGATCTGCATCGTAGCGAAGGCCCGATCCCTTGATGTGTGCGATTGTGAATTGTTCTCAATTCTATGCGGGGATGATGGCGTGGAGCAATGGTATGCCAGGAATTAGCCGAGCAAGAACCGGCGTTTGCCCGATGAACGGCTGCGCTAAGCTGGACCTGCAATCGACTTGATGGAGGTGCCATGATTCTGGCCGACCTTTCGCCGCAGGCCTTGCGCGAGGCCACCGATTACCTTGCTGCGCTCGACCCGGACTGGTCGCGGCACGTCGCGGTGACCGGGCCGTGCCTGCACCAGGCCACGCCGGGGCGTGAGCCTTATGAGGCACTGGTGCGGGCGATTGCCTACCAGCAACTGCATGCCCGTGCCGCCGAGGCGATTCTGGGTCGGTTGCTGGCGCTGTTCCCGCAGGTTGCGTTCCCGGCACCTGAGCAACTGTTGGCTGTCAGCCCCGACACCCTGCGCGGTTGTGGGTTTTCGGCAAGCAAGATGGCCACGGTGCAGGGCATTGCCCAGGCCCGGCTGGAAGGCCTGGTGCCGACGCGGGAAGAGGCATTGGCCATGGCTGATGAAGCCCTGATCGAGCGCCTGGTGGCATTGCGTGGGGTAGGGCGGTGGACAGTGGAGATGCTGCTGATCTACAGCCTGGAACGGTCGGACATTCTGCCAGTGGACGATTTTGGTGTGCGTGAGGGCTATCGACGGCTCAAGGGGCTGGAGAAGGCGCCAACGCCTGCGCAGATGCGCTCGCTGGGTGGCGCCTGGCGGCCGTACCGCACGGTGGCCGCCTGGTACCTGTGGCGGGCCTGAGGCTTTTGCACTGCCTGTGCCTGCCCTTTCGCGGGTTTACCCGCGAAGAGGCCGGTACAAGCAACCACATACTCGGAAATCAAAGATGAACGCCTACACCACCCCCGACAAACGCTGGCACGCTGTAGAATCCCGCGACACCGCTGCCATCGGCCACTTCGTCTACGCCGTGCGCACCACCGGCGTCTACTGCCACCCCGGTTGCAAGTCTCGCAGGGCCAAGCGCAGCAACGTCGAGTTCTACGACACCCCCGTTGCCGCCGAAGCGGCCGGTTACCGCGCCTGCAAACGTTGTATCAGCAAGGCCAGCGCCACCCGCCACAGTCAACTGGTCACCCGTGCCTGCCGCCTGATCGAAGCCAGCGACCCTGCACCCAGCCTCGACCAGCTCAGTGCGCAACTGGCCGTCAGCCCCTTTCACCTCCACCGCCTGTTCAAGGCTGAAACCGGCGTCACCCCCAAGGCTTATGCCACCGCCTTCCGCGCCCGGCGTGTACGTGCGCACCTGGAAGACGGTGAGCGTTCAGTCACTGACGCCATCTACGATGCGGGCTACAACTCCAACAGCCGCTTCTACGAAAGCGCCGGTCAGCGCCTGGGCATGCGCCCCCGGCAATTCCGTGCTGGCGGCACCGGGGCAACGATCCATTTCGCCATTGGCCAATGTTCACTGGGCGCGATCCTGGTGGCCCAAAGTGAGAAGGGTATTTGCGCGATTCTGTTGGGCGACGATCCCGAGGCCCTGTTGCAAGACTTGCAGGACCAGTTCCCCAAAGCCCGTCTGATTGGCGGCGACAGCGCCTACGAACAGCTGGTTGCCGAAGTGGTGGGTTTCGTCGAAACGCCGGCGCTGGGCCTGAGCTTGCCGCTGGATGTACAGGGCACGGCGTTTCAGGAGCGGGTGTGGCGGGCCCTGCGTGAGGTGCCGGCCGGCAGCCGGGTCAGCTACACCGACATCGCCGAGCGCATCGGTGCGCCCAAAGCGGTGCGCGCAGTCGCCATGGCCTGCGCGGCCAACCACATCGCCGTGGCCATCCCGTGCCACCGGGTAGTGCGTCGGGACGGCGACATCAGCGGCTACCGCTGGGGCGTCGAGCGCAAACAGCAGCTACTCAAACGAGAGACGGCACTCTCCTGATGGCTTGAAGCCGCGTAGAATCCTCCGCCAAATCGAGTTGTAAAGAGGAATATTCGATGAGGCGTGTCAGCCTTGCCCGTTATTGTGCAGGCCTTATGGTCCTGCTGTTGGCGCTTGCCAGCCCGGCGTGGTCGGCCCCGGCCACGCCATTGTCCAACCTGGCGGCAGCCGAAGCGCCAGCGCTGGATGAAAACGCCAGCATCGAGCAACTGAGCGAACGGTTGGATCAGGTCCGTCAGGGCGTCACCAGTGAGGCCAACGACGACCTGCTGTCGCAATTGCGCCTGGCCGCGATGCAGGTGCAGCGCCAGGCGGACGCCTTGAGTGCGCAGCGCACCACCGATGTGGAAAAGCTCGACGATAAGCTGAAGGTGATTGGCCCGGTCCAGCCGGACGAGGCCGCCACCCTGACCCAGCAGCGCAAAGCCCTGGAGGCTGAAAAAAAGGCGCTGGTAGCCCAGCAGGATCAGGCCACCAAGCTGACTCAGTCAGCACGCGACCTGTCCACGCAAATCGTCAACCTGCGCCGCAGTCAGTTCAACTCGCAGATCACCAGCCGTGCGGCCTCGCCACTGAGCCCGGCATTCTGGCAGAGCATCATCCGCCCCACCCAGGACGACGTGGCACGCCTGCGTGATTTGCGCGGCGAGGCAGCCGATGCCATCAGCAGTGCCTTCAGCGCCGATAACCGCTGGCTGTTCATTACCAGCCTGGTCGCGGCGATCCTGGTCTGGACTCTGGTGCGGCGCGTGCTTGAGCGGTTGCTGGCCAGCGCCATGGTGGGCTGGTTACCTGAGGGCCGTCTTCGCCGCAGTGCCTTGGCCCTGGGCGTCAGCCTGGCAACCCTGGGCACCATCGCCGGTTCTGTTTCGTTGCTGCGCTGGGGGCTGGAGAGCAGCGCCGAGCTGGGCAGCGATATCGCCAGCCTGACCAACCACATTCTCGCCCTGGTGGTGTTCAGTGCCTTCATCACTGGCCTGGGCCGCGCCATGCTAATGCTGCAGCGCCCGTCCTGGCGGCTGCCGCCGATCCACGACGAAGTGGCCAGTGCACTGGGTTGGTTCCCCAAGGTGCTGGCATTGGCACTGATGGTCATGATGACCATGGAACGCATGAACAGCGTGATCGGCGCCAGCCTGGCGCTGACGGTGGCCGTCAACGGGCTGACTGCGCTGGTAGTGGCGTTCATTTTTGCCGGCGCGTTGCTGCGTTACCGCCGCACCCTGCGCAAGCATGACCTGGAGCGCCCCACGGGCCTGGCCGGGCTGATCCCGTTCGTGATGGTCATCTGGTTGTCGTTGATCCTGCTGGCGCTGCTTGCCGGTTACCTGACGCTTGCCTACTTCCTCACCGCCAAGTTGCTGTGGGTCAGCCTGGTCGTCACCTGTGCCTACTTGCTGACCACGTTCTTTGGCGACCTGTGCGAAACCCTGTTGTCGCCGCGTCAGCCCGGTGGCCTGGCTCTGGCTTCTACCCTGGGCCTGGCGCCGCGCCATCAGGCACAGGCCAGCACCATCCTGGCCGGCATCGGCCGCACCATCGTGCTGTTCCTGGCGCTGTTGCTGGTATTGATGCCATCGGGCACCAGCCCCAGCGAACTGTTGCTGAGCCTGGGCGACTGGGACGGCACCGGCGGCAAGCTGCTCGGCAACCTGAACATCGTGCCGCAGGACATTCTGCTGGCCCTGGCGATTTTCTTCGGTGGCCTGTTCGCCATTCGCGTGGTCAAGCGCTGGCTGAGCGATCGCCTGCTGCCGGAAACCGACATGGACGCCGGCATGCGCGCCTCGCTGGTGACCCTGGTGGGTTACCTGGGCTTCCTGTTCCTGGCCATGCTGGTGATGTCGACCTTGCGCATCAACCTCACCAGCCTGACCTGGGTGGTCAGTGCCCTGTCGGTCGGTATCGGTTTCGGTTTGCAGCAAATCGTGCAGAACTTCATCTCCGGCCTGATCCTGCTGACCGAGCGCCCTGTGAAAGTGGGCGACTGGGTGAGCCTGGCAGGTGTCGAGGGTGATATCCGCCGCATCAACGTGCGCGCCACCGAGATCCAGATGTCGGACCGTTCGACGGTAATCGTGCCCAACTCGCAGTTCATTTCGCAGAACGTGCGCAACGTGACCATGGGCAATGCATTGGGTGTGGTCGGCATTACCCTGACGCTGCCACTGGAAACCGATGCCAACCGTGTGCGCGAGCTGCTGCTGGCGGCGTACCACGAGCATGAGGCGATTCTGGATGCGCCGGCCACTTCGGTGTCGTTCAAGGACCTGACCAGCAGCGGAATGGTGATTGGCGTGAGCGGTTATGTAGCCGGGCCGCGACAGGTATCGGGTACCCGCAGTGACCTGCTGTTCACCATTCTCGGGCGGTTGCGCGACGAAGGCATTCCCCTGTCATCGCCACAGAGCATGGTGCTGGTGCAAGAGGGCGCTCGCCCCGCTGACGAGTCGGTGTAAAGAGCGGGGGCGCCAAGCGCCCCCGACCTCAATGCTGCTTGGCCTGCCTGATCCGCAGCAAAATCACCAGCAACACCAACAACACTGGCGGCGCCATGGCCAATAACCCATCCCGCGCCGTCAGCCCCAACCCCAGCACATTCAGCCCGCCATACAGCAGCTTGAACAGATTCAGCAGGTAGTAGGTGATGGCGATGATCGACAGCCCCTCCACCGCCCGCTGGATCTTTACCTGGGCGTCAGCCCGGGCATTGAGGCTGTGCAGAATGCCGGCGTTCTGTTCTTCCATCTCCACTTGCACCCGCGCCTGCAGCAAGTCGCCCAGGTTCGCCACGTTCTTCGCCATTTGTTCCAGACGCTGCTCGGTGGCCGCGCAGTAGCGCACGGTCGGCTTGAACCGACGTTCGATGAACACCCCCAAACGCTGGCAGTCCCCCACATGGCTCTCCCGCAGTTCGCCCAGGCGTTCGAACACCAGTTGTGCATAGGCTTGGGTGGCGCCGAAGCGGTGGCGGGTTTTTACCGTGCGGCTTACAACCTGGCGTGACAGGTGGGCAATGGCTTCCAGCAGTCCTTTGGCGTCATGCCCTTCACCCCCGGCACTGCGCTCGGATAGGGTGACCAGGGTTTTGTCGAAGGCATCCAGCTCCTGGCTCAGGGCTTTCGCTGTGGTCAGGGTGAGCGAGGCCATCATGCGGTACGTCTCGATCTCCAGCAGGCGGCGGATCATGCGGCCCTGGCGGTAGGCATTGAGGCGGCGGTTGATGAACAGGAAGCGGTTGGTGCCGTCCTCGGTCAGGCGGAAGTCACTCCATACCACCGCATCGCCACCACCGACGCACGAGCCGCAGGGGTCTTTGAAACCGTATTGGGGCAAATCCAGGCCTTGCTCGTCGCGTACCAGCACCTGCACGGCGTTGATCACCTGTGCCGCCTGCGGGGCGATGGCCTCGGCCAGCACGGGTGGCAGGGCTTGCCAATCGGTGTCGGCAGCCGTGCAGGGCACTACCAGTGTCAGGGTGAAGAACTCGGTGTGCCGTTCCCACTTGAACGGGTGGCCGTCCAGGTGGGTGATGCCTTGGGCTGCCGTTGTGTCCAGGGCATCCGGGCAGCAGCGTTGCAGCAGGGCCGCACAGGCAGCATCACCGCCGAGCAGGGCCAGGTGGAAGACATGCGCCGGGCCGTCGAAATACAGTGACGGGCGGGCGTGCAGTTCGTTGTGCAAGGCGGTGCGTTGAGGGTGCATGGGTGGTCCGGCCTGGTGTTGTGATTGTGGGGGTACCAGGAAGTGGGACTTTGCGGGGGGAGGGGAAAGTCACGCGGGGGAGGGTTTGTATCGCGAAAAGGGCCGCAGCGCGGCCCCTGCAGTATCAGCCGAGGCACCGCGTCACATGCTTGACCGACTGGTAGGCCGACAACCCCCAAGGCCCCAGCTCACGGCCGATCCCGCTGCCTTTGGTGCCGCCCCACGAGGTTTCGACGAACACGGCCTGCACCGAGTTGATCCATACATGGCCAACTTCCAGAGCATCGGCCACGCGCTCGGCACGTTCCAGGTCCGCGGAGCAGACGGTGGCTACCAGCCCGAAGCGGCTGTCGTTGGCCTCGGCAATCGCCTGTTCCTCGCTGGCAAACCGCCGTGCACACAGCACCGGGCCAAAGATCTCCTCGCTCCACAGGCGGCTGTCTTTTGGCACATCGGCATACAGCGTCGGGCTGACGAACCAGCCGTCCCGGTCCAGCGCCTTGCCACCGGCCAGGCACTGCAAACCCTCCTCGCGTGCGGTGGCAAAGTAGCTGGCCACCTTCAGCCATTGTGCCTGGCTGGTCAGCGGGCCCATGTCGACTTCTTCGGTCAACGGGTTACCCACCCGCAAGTTTTCCAGTGTCGCCTGCAGGCGCGGCAGCAGCGCATCGGCGATACCGTCCTGCACCAGCAGGCGCGAAGTGGCCGAGCACATTTGCCCGGCGTTCCAGGTGATGCCGGCGACGATCCACTCCACTGCCTGGTCCACATCGCAATCATCGAACACCACGATCGCCGACTTGCCGCCCAGCTCCAGCGTGACTGGCCGGCACTGCGCCGAAGCGCTGCGCATCACCTGGCTGCCGACGCTGTTGCTGCCAGTGAACGACAGCTTGTCCAGGCCGTTGTGGTTGCTCAACGCAGCGCCAGTCTCGGCCTTGCCGTTGACGATGTTCAACACGCCAGCCGGCAGGCCCAGGGCATCGGCGATCTGGCCGTAGGCCTGCTCGATCAGCGGGGTGACTTCCGACGGTTTGAGCACAACGGTGCAGCCAGCGGCCAAGGCCGGGGCGAGCTTCCAGGCGCTGGTCACCAGCGGGAAGTTCCACGGCACGATCAGGCCGACTACACCCACCGGCTCCAGGCGGGTACGGGCAGTGAAGCCTGGCACGGCCAGCGGTACATCGCGGTTTTTCGAGGGCAGCTGCTCTGCCAGTTCGGCGTAGTAAGTGAAGGTGGCGATGGCGTCGTCCAGGTCGATTTCGGCCTCATGGCGCGGCTTGCCGTTGTTGCGCATCTGCAAGGTGATCAGCGCTTCGCGGCGCTGCCCGAGCTGTTCGGCAAAACCGCGCAGGAAGGCTGCACGCTCGTTGGCGCCGGTGCTTTTCCAGGCGGGCAGGGCGCTACGGGCGGCGGCCACGGCCTGGTCGACCTGGGCAACGCTGGCAGCCATGAATTCAGCGAACGGTTGCCCCAGCGCAGGGTCGTTGACGCTGATGCAGTCGCTGCCCTGGCCTTCGACCCAGCGGCCGGCGATATAGTGGGAAGTGGTCATGGTCGGTTTCCAGTCAGGCCATTTCGGCAGTGGTCACGGGCGTGTGCGTGGTGCTTTTGCAACGCACCCAACGCGGGCCTTGAGGGCCATACACGCCAGCAGGTTCAGGGAAAAGGTTGAGCAGCAGCAGGTACAGCACGCCAGCCAGCCCCAGGGTGACCGGCAGGCTCAGGTCGATGCCCTCGGCCAGGTCGCCCAGCGGGCCGACGAACTGCCCCGGCAGGTTGACGAAGCACAGGCCGACCGCTGCGCTGGGGATCCACGCCCCCATGCCGCGCCAGTTCCAGCCATGCAGGAACCAGTAGTGGCCACCACGCTGGCCGCGGGTGAACACCTGCAGGTCATCGGCGTGGTAGAAGCCGCGGCGGGTAATCAGGCCGAGGATCATGATCACCATCCACGGGCTGGTGCAGGTGATGATGAGCACCGCAAAGGTCGACACGCTCTGCACCAGGTTGAAGGTGAAACGGCCGACGAAAATGAAGCCGATCGCCAGTACACCGATCAGCAACGTGGCGCCGGCGCGGCTGAGCAAGCGCGGGAACACGCTGGACATGTCCAGACCGGTGCCATACAGCGCCGTGGTGCCGGTGGACATGCCGCCGATCACCGCAATCAGGCACACCGGCAGGAAGAACCAGGTTGGGGCCACGGCCAGCAGGCCACCTACATAATTGTTGGCGGCGATGTAGTCCGGTGCCTGGGTTGCAACCAGGGTGGCCGTGCACAGGCCGAACAGGAACGGAATCAGTGTGGCGCCCTGGGCGGCAATCACGGCCAGCATGATCCGCGCCTTGGGCGTTTCACGCGGGATGTAGCGTGACCAGTCGCCCAGGAAGGCGCCGAACGACACCGGGTTGCTCATGGCCAGGATCGCTGCACCGACGAAGGCTGCCCAGAAGCCCGCCTGGCCCAGGTTGACGCTGCCGGCGTAACCGGCATCGAACGGCCCGGCAAAGGCGACGATACCCAGCAGGAACAGCAGGCTCGACGCCCACACGGCAATTTTGTTGACCCACAGCATGAAGCGGAAGCCGAAGATGCACACCACCAGCACCAGCACCGCGAACAGGCCGTAGGCCAGGCCCAGGGTAAGGTCGGTTTCCGGCAGGCCGGCCAGGCGCTTGGCCCCGCCGATCAAAGCATCGCCCGAGCTCCACACCGACAGCGAGAAGAACGCCACCGCCGTCAGCAGCGACAGGAACGAGCCGACGATACGCCCATGCACGCCAAAGTGTGCGCCTGAAGACACCGCGTTGTTGGTGCCGTTCAGTGCCCCGAACAGGCCCATGGGTGCAAGGATCAGCGCGCCCACGGTAACGCCGAGCAGAATCGCCCACACACCTGCCTGGAACGACAGCCCGAACAGCACCGGGAAGCTGCCCAGCACGGCGGTAGCGAAGGTATTGGCGCCGCCGAAGATCAGGCGGAACAGGTCCAGCGGGGAGGCGTCGCGTTGATCGTCGGGGATCTGTTCGACGCCGTTGGTCTCGATACCGGTCGAGTGGCTCATGGTGATGCTCCAGCGCGGTTGTTGTAGCCTGCGCAGTGCGCGGGCCTTCTTGTGGGTGCGATGGCAGGGCGGCAGGGCCGCGTAAAAAGGTGATCAGGCCGGCGATACGACCGACAGGTGTTCGTGGCAGGCCAGCCACTGTTCGCCGTGGCGGCGGAACACGATGGTTTCGCGCTCGCTCAACTGGTGTTCTTCACCGGCGATGCGGATATGGGTGGCCACATCGTGCATGAAGATCGCCACATCACCTTGCACGCTCACCTGAGCATTGCCCGACTCGCAGGCGAGCACGGCAAAACCCTCGGCCTGCCACTGGGCCCAGAGGTCTTCGTAGGCACGGCGCGACAGCAGCGGTTGCGGCAAGGTGTGGAAGAGGAAGGTGGCGTCTTCGCTGAAGCAGGCGAAATAGCGGGCGGTGTCGTTGCTGGCAAACGCGGCGACGAGGTCGGCGGCCGCCTGCCGTACCTGGAGAGTCTGGTCCACGGGAGTGGCCTCACGGTTTTTGTGATTATGGTGAAGCGATTCTGGTGGCGGTTGGCGAGGGGAAAAATCGCTGGCGGCAAATAATCAGTTCAGGAATTTGTGAAGTGATGGCAGAGCTTCCTTTTAAAGCTGAAGGGAGCGGCCAGGCAAACCCGACCGACGGCCTCTGCAGCCCTGCATCCTTGCCTACGCTGATACTCCCAACCCGCTGAAGCAAGGAGATCCGCCATGGCCTTCGAATACAAGCGTCTGGACAAGAACAACGCTGCGGTGCTGCTGGTCGACCACCAGACCGGCCTGCTCTCGCTGGTAAGGGATATCGACCCCGACCGCTTCAAGAACAACGTGCTGGCTCTGTCCGACCTGGCCAAATACTTCAAGCTGCCGACCATCCTCACCACCAGCTTCGAGACTGGCCCCAACGGCCCGCTGGTGCCGGAACTGAAAGAGCAGTTCCCCGACGCCCCCTACATTGCACGCCCCGGCAACATCAACGCCTGGGACAACGAAGACTTCGTCAAGGCGGTAAAAGCCACTGGCAAGAAGCAGCTGCTGATTGCCGGTGTGGTCACCGAAGTGTGCGTGGCCTTCCCGGCACTGTCGGCACTGGAGGAGGGCTTCGAGGTGTTCGTCGTCACTGACGCCTCTGGCACCTTCAACGAACTCACCCGCGACTCCGCCTGGCGGCGCATGGAGGCTGCCGGTGCACAGTTGATGACCTGGTTCGGCGTGGCCTGTGAGCTGCACCGTGATTGGCGCAATGACATTGAAGGGCTGGGGACCCTGTTCTCCAACCATATTCCGGATTACCGCAACCTGATGACCAGCTACAACAAGTTGGCCAAGTAGGTTTTTTTTGGGGGGGCTGCACCGCAGCCCCCTCTCAGCCGGCAAGCGAAGCGGCAAACCGTCATGAATCGACCATACTGACTCTTCATTCCCCTTAAGGAGAGTGTCATGTCGAAGCCGTCCAGGAAGAAAACCACCCAGGAAATGCCAGAAAAACTGGGCGGCAAGGCCTACGAAAAAGCGCTCAAACACCTGCATGTAGAGCTGGTGAAGCTACAGGAGTGGGTGGTCGCCAAGGGCCTGAAGGTGTGCATCGTCTTCGAAGGCCGTGACGGTGCCGGCAAGGGTGGCACCATCAAGGCCATCACCGAGCGCGTCAGCCCACGGGTGTTCCGCGTGGTGGCACTGCCCGCACCGACCGAGCGAGAGAAAACCCAGATGTACCTGCAGCGCTACCTGGGCCACCTGCCCGCTGCGGGCGAAGTGGTGATCTTCGACCGCAGCTGGTACAACCGCGCCGGGGTCGAGCGGGTCATGGGCTTCTGCTCTGACGAGCAAGTGGACAAGTTTCTGACCGGTGTGCCCGTGTTCGAAAAGGTCATGGTCGAGTCGGGGATCATCCTCATCAAGTACTGGCTTGAAGTCAGCGCCGAAGAGCAGACCCGGCGCCTGCAGGACCGCATCAATGACGGCCGCAAGCTGTGGAAGCTGTCGCCGATGGACCTCAAGTCGTACACTCGCTGGGATGATTACACCCAGGCGCGTGACGACATGTTCCAGGCGTCGGATACCGCCTGGGCACCGTGGTTCGTGGCCCATTCCAACGACAAGCGGCGCGCCCGGCTGAACATCATCAGCCATCTGCTTGGCCGCATTCCCTACAAGGACATCACCCGCGACCAGCTGGTGAAGTTGCCCAAACGCGGCAAGATCGGCAAGTACAAGGCTGTGGCCTATCCGTTCAAGGTCGTTGAAGAACGCTTCTGACCCCCTCCCTGCGGGGAGCTGCGAAGGTACGAGCTCATGCCACATGACGGCAGCCTGTTGCAGGCGACGGTGGTGTTCCTGTTGGCCGTGGTGCTTCTGGTTCCGCTGGCACAGCGCCTGAAAATGGGGGCGGTACCGGGTTACCTGCTGGCGGGTATCCTGATTGGTCCTTCGGTGTTCGGCCTGCTCGACAACCCGGACAACGTGGCGCGGCTGTCGGAAATGGGCGTGGTCATGCTGCTGTTCGTGATTGGCCTTGAGCTCTCACCCCGGCGTCTGTGGACCATGCGCCGGGCGCTGTTTGGCGTCGGCAGCTTGCAGGTAGGGCTGACTGCGGTGCTGCTTGGGCTGCTGGCGTACTGGCTGTTCGACCAATCGAAACCCGCTGCCATCGTGCTGGGCCTTGGCCTGGCGCTGTCGTCCACCGCCTTTGGCTTGCAGGTACTGGCCGAGCGCAAGGACCTGGGCAAGCCGCACGGTCGCCTGGCGGTGGCCATCCTGCTGTTTCAGGACATTGCCGCTATTCCCTTGATTGCCGTGGTGCCGCTGCTCGGGGGCGATGTCAGCACCGCCGACGAAGGGGCCTGGCCGCTGCTGGCAGTGGCTGTCGGCATAGGCGTGCTGATTGTCTTTGGTCGCTATCTGTTGACCCCGGTATTCAAGTGGACGGTGGGTTCGGGCTTGCCCGAGCTGTCGACGGCCACGGCCTTGCTGGTAGTGCTGGGCACCGCCTGGCTGATGGAGCACGTGGGCGTGTCGATGGCACTGGGTGCATTTCTGGCCGGCGTGCTGATGGCCGAGTCGCCATTTCGCCACGAACTGGAAACCCAGATCGAGCCGCTCAAAGGCCTGCTGCTGGGGCTGTTCTTCGTTGGCGTGGGCATGAGTGCCGACCTGCGCCTGCTGTTTGGCATGCCACTGATGGTGTTAGGCCTGACCGTGTTGCTGGTCGCCATCAAGCTGCCCTTGCTGTATGGCCTCGGGCGTACGGTTGGCGGGCTCAACAAGGCCCAGGCGTTGTGCCTGGGCGTGGTGCTGGCCTCGGGTGGCGAGTTTGCCTTCGTGGTGTTCAAGCTGGCGCTGGAGCATCAGGTGCTGACTCGGCAAGTGCATGACGTGCTGGTGCTGGCCATTACCTTGTCGATGGCGGTGGTACCGCTGGTGATGATGGCCTTGGCGCGGCAGTTACGAGACGCCAGCCCCGTACAGGCAACCCCGGAAACGAGTGACTGAACCGTGGCACATGACGAACTGAATGTTCGGAGGTGAAGCATGCAACCGGGTATCAAGCTGGACAGCGCCCTGTCGCGGGGTTTGCTCGATGTGCTGATCAAAGCCGGCCTGGTGGCTGCCTTGGTGATCTTTGCCTTTCAGGTGTTCCAGCCATTTCTGGAGCTGATGCTGTGGGCGGTTATCCTCGCGGTCACCCTGTACCCGTTGCATTGTCGCCTCCAGCGCCGTACCGGCCTCAAGCAGGGGTATGCGGCGACGCTGGTGGTGGTGCTGGTACTGGTGGTGCTGCTGGTGCCGATCTACCTGGTGGTGATGTCCATCGGCGAATCGGTGGACAGCCTGGTGACGTTACTCAAAAGCGGAGCCTGGAGCGTGCCGACCCCACCTGACGCCGTGGCGGCCTGGCCACTGATCGGGCCGAAGGTGCATGCCCTTTGGTTGGCGGCCTCCGAAAACATGGCCAGTGTGCTGAACCAGTGGATGCCCCAGCTCAAGGGCGCCGGGCGCACGGTGCTGGGTGCTGCGGCCAGTGCCGGGGGGGCCTTTTTGCTGTTCATCGGTGCGATCATCATCTCCGGGGTGATCATGGCCTTTGGTGACCGTGGTGAAATCGCGGCACAGCGTATCGCCATGCGGGTATCGGGTGAGGAGCGGGGCAAGCCATTGGCCAAGTTATGCACCGCGACCATTCGTGCGGTGGCCCAAGGTGTGATCGGCATTGCGTTCATCCAGATGTTGCTGATCGGCGTCGGCTTCGTGGTCAAAGGGGTGCCAGGGGCCGGCATGCTGGCCATCGTCATCCTCATGCTGGGGATTGCCCAGGCGCCCGCTACCCTTGTCACGGTGCCGGTGATCATCTATGTGTTCAACGTCGAAGGCTTTACCGCAGCGACCATCGTGTTTGCCATCTACACCTTCGTTGCCGGGCTGGCCGACAACGTGCTCAAGCCGCTGTTGCTGGGGCGAGGGGTGGACGTGCCGATGCCGGTGGTGCTGATCGGGGCGCTGGGCGGCATGGTGGTCAAAGGGATCATCGGCTTGTTCATCGGCCCGGTGATCCTTGGCGTCACCTACGTGTTGTTCTGGCAATGGGTTGCACTGCAGGTGCCGGAGCAACCAACACCACCTGCTGCCTGAGCCAGGGGTTGCCATGCCCACGTACGGCTATGGTCTGGGGCTGCTGGTAGTGCTGGCCGGCTGCACCCAGGTTGGCCCGGATTTCGAAAAGCCCCAGGCTCCTTGGTTGGCTGGCTGGAGCACGCCTTTGCTGGAGCAGGCAGGGCGCAGCGCTGCGGCGCCCGACCTGCGCCGCTGGTGGACGGTGTTCGCCGACCCAATGCTGGACGCGCTGATTGCCGAGGCCGATGCCAACAACACCAACCTTCGCGTGGCGGGCCTGCGCATCGCCGAAGCCCGTGCCCAGCTGGCCATCGTGCAGACCGGGCGTTATCCACAGTTGCAACAGTTGAGCGCGCAGAGCCTGTACCTGAAACAAGACCAGTCCGGCGCTGCAGCAGCGCGCGACTCGGTGTTCTGGCAATCCAGCGTGGGCTTCGACATCGGTTGGGAGATTGACTTCTGGGGGCGCTTCAGCCGCGCCATCGAAAGCGCAGATGCGGCCTACTTCGTTTCCCAGGCCAATTACGCCGATGCCATGCTGCTGTTGCGTGCACAAGTGGCCGACACCTACTTCGCCCTGCGGACCGCCGAGGCACGGCTGGATATCGCGCGCGAGAACGCCGAGCGCCAGGCGCGTAGCCTGGAGATCACCGAGCGGTTGTTCCGCCACGGCGAAAATGACGAACTCGACTGGCAGCAGGCGCGCACCCAATACCTGGCGACCCTGGCCACCATCCCCGAGTTCGAAAACCAGCTCAACGCGCTGCGCAACGTGCTGTGCTCGCTGCTGGGCCGCCCGCCAGGACCGCTACCGCAGCTGGAGGCCGGCCATGGCCAGCTGCCATTGCCAGACCGCGCGGTGCTTCAGGACGTACCGGCCAACCTCTTGCAGCGCCGCCCGGACATCCGCGCTGCCGAGCAGGCGGTGGCGGCGCAGTCGGCGCTGGTTGGGGTTGCCGAGGCCGATCTTTATCCACAGCTGAGCCTGCTGGGCAGCATTGGCTGGACCTTTTTATCCGCCAGTCATCTGCCCGACACCTTCGACCTGGCTGCTGGCCCTAGCCTGATCTGGAACCCGTTCGACTATGGCCGGCGCAAGAATGCCGTGCGCGTAGAGGATGCCCGCTTGCAGCAACTGATCGAGCTGTACCAGCAAAACGTGCGCGAAGCGGCCCGCGAAGCCGACGATGCCGCCAGCGGGCTTGTCCGCTCGCTGCAGAGCGCAACCATTCGCGACCAGGCCTCGCAGGCTGCACAGCGTTCGCTGAACCTGGCCAGCTCGCAGTACCGCGAAGGCTTTGCCGACTTCCAGCGCGTGCTCGATGCCCAGCAATTGCTGTTGCAGCAACAGGACGGTTACCTGGTCAGCCGTGGCAATGCAGTCAGCAGCCTGGTGACCTTGTACAAGGCCTTGGGCGGTGGCTGGGATGCCCGCCGCGCACCGATCGACCCGGCCACCCGTCAGCACATGCAGCACCGCACCGACTGGGGCGAGCTGCTCGACGAGCCAGCCCCCACCGCACACGCACAAGGTGAAAACCAATGAGCGACAGCACGCCTACGCCCCCCCCGCCGGCCCCTGATCGCGGCATGCGCTGGGTGCTGCTGCTGATAGCCGTGAGCCTGCTCTGGTACTTGCTGGCCGACCGCTTCACGCCGTACACCCAGCAGGCCCGCCTGCAGGCGTACGTGGTTCCGGTGGCCGCCGAAGTGGCCGGGCAGATCAAGCGTGTCGCAGTCGGCAACAACCAGGAGGTGCGCCAGGGCGATGTGCTGTTCGAGCTCGATCAGGAACAGTACCGCATTGCCTTGGCCCGCGCCGAAGCCGACCTCGAAACCGTGCGCCGTCAGATCGGCGCCAGTACCGCCGGCATCGACTCGGCCCAGGCCGCGCTCGTGGCCGCCGAGGCCAACGCACGCAAGGCCCGGCAGGACGCCGAGCGCCTCAAGCGCCTGATTGATGAGGACCCCGGCACAGTATCGGTACGTCGCCTGGAAGGCGCCCAGGCTACCCGCGACCAGGCCATCAGCCAGGTGGCGGCGGCCCGTGCGGAGGTGGAGCGGGCCCGTGAGCAGCAGGGCGGGGCGCAGGAGGACAACGCCCAGCTGCGCAGTGCTGCGGCCAATGTCGAAAAGGCACGGCTTGACCTGGCGCGCACGGTGGTGCGCGCTGATGCGAATGGCCTGATCACCGACCTGCGCACTGACGTTGGGCATTATGTCGGGGCTGGCAGCCCGATGATGACGCTGATCAGTATCCACGACGTGTGGATAAGTGCCGACATGACCGAGAACAACCTCGGCCGCCTGCGCCCCGACACCCCGGTGCTGGTGGTGCTCGATGCGCTGCCCGGTACCGTGTTGAAGGGGCGTGTTCGCAGCATTGGCTACGGCGTGAGCGTGGGCCAGGGCACCCCGCCGGGTACTTTGCCGACCGTTCAGAACAGCCGCGAGTGGCTGCGTTCGGCACAGCGCTTCCCGGTGATTGTCGAGCTTGAGCGCGACCAACTTCAGGACAAGACCGTGCTGCGGGTTGGTGGCCAGGCCGAGGTCATGGCCTTGCCTGGCGAAGGCAACCCGCTGAACCTGCCGGGCAGGTTGTTCATGTGGCTGATGAGCTGGCTGTCGTATGCCTATTGAATTGCGCCGCCTGCGGGCCCTGCGCCTGGCCTGGGGCGTGGCGCTGTGCCTGGTGGTCAGCTTCGGCATCGGCCTGCCCGTGCCGATCCTGGCACCGGTGTTCGCCGTGCTGTTGCTGGCCATGCGCAGCCAGCCATTGCCGTTGCGCGCGGCACCCGCCTTGGCGGTACTGGTGCTGCTCGCGTGTGGCAGCGGGTTATTGCTGATTCCACTGTTGCGTCACGCCCCGGTCAGCGGAGTGTTGCTGGTGGGCCTGGGCGTTTTTCTCACGTTGCGCTATGCCTTGATGGGCGGCAACGGCCTGCTGGCCAACTTGCTGATAGTCGGCCTGACCATGATTGCTGCTGCGGGTACCAGCGACTTCACCTTGGCCCTCTCGGTGGTCGAAGCGCTGGCCAAAGGCATGTTGCTTGCGGTGCTGGGCACGGCCTTGGCCCATGTGCTGTTTCCCGAACCTGCCAATGCGCCGGCACAGCCGGTACCGCCGCTGCCGGGGCGCGCGCATGTCAGCTGGGTAGCGTTGCGCGCCACGTTGATTGTGATGCCGGCTTTCCTGCTGGCGCTGATTGCCCCGGACCAGTACATGCCGCTGATCATGAAGGCAGTGAGTGTGGGGCAACAGGCCGGCGAAACCCGCGCGCGGCACGCCAGCCGTGAGCTGGTTGGCTCAACGTTGCTCGCCGGGTTGCTGGCGATACTGATGTGGGGCGCGTTGAGCCTGTTCGTGCACCTGTGGATGTTTTTTTTGTGGGTGCTGCTGTTCGCGCTCTGGCAGGCGCGCCGGCTGTATCAGGTGGTGCAGAACCGGCAGAGCCCGGCGTACTGGGTGAGCTGCCTGACGACCCTGTTGATCCTGCTGGGGCAGTCGGTGCAGGACAGTGCTGGCGGGCAGGATGTGTACAAGGCGTTTGCGGTGCGCATGGCACTGTTTCTGGCGGTGTCGGTGTATGCCAGTGCCATGCTGATCTGGATTGATCGGCGCCGGGTTCGGGCTGCCTAGGGTTGCCAGTCAACTCCGCTCTCATCCAGATAGGCATCCACCGCCGCGCCCACCGTTGGATGAAAGGCATTCTCCCCCATATGGTGGAACAATCCGAACCGCCGCATCTTGTCCTTCACCGGATCCTTCATCTCGGCAAACTGCAACTCCACCCCCCGTGCTTCCAGTGCCCGGTCCAGCTCGGCCAGCATGTCGGCCGAAGTGATGTCGATACTGGTCACTGGCTCCGCCGCGATGATCAACCGCTGCACCGGTGTAGGCGACGCGTCCACTGCCGCCATCACTGTGCTCTGGAACTGCTCGGCGTTGGCGAAGAACAGCGGCGCGTCCCAGCGCAGCAGCACCAACCCTGGAATGCGTCGGGCCTTTGGATAACGCTGCACATCATGGTAGCCCCGCGTGCCATCCACCCGGCCCAGTACCGCATGGTGCGGCCGCCAACCGTCCCACAGAAACTCGATCACTGCGATGGCCACGGCGATGCAGATACCTGGAATAGCGCCAAATACGGCTACGCCGACAAAGCAGGTGAACGACAGCCAGAACTCCCACTGCTGCATGTGGAATATACGTTTGAGGTCGGTGAACTCGAACAGGCCCAGTGCGGCAGCAATCACCACGGCGGCCAAGGCACTGTTGGGCAGGTGCTGCATCAGATTGGGCGCCACCAGCAGCAACAGGGTTACCGCCAGCGCGCCGATAATACCGGTGAGTTGGGTTTGCGAGCCTGCCGCTTCGGCCACTGGCGTGCGCGATGAACTGCTGCTGATCGGAATACCCTGGAACAGCCCCGAAGCCAGGTTGGCTATACCCAGGCCGAACATTTCCTGGTTCGGGTTGACCGGCATTTTCAGGCGGGCGGCATAGGAGCGCGACAGCACACTGGTGTCGGCGAACGACACCAGCGCTACCGCGATGCCACCGAGCAGCACCTCCACCAGGTCGATGTCGCTGACCCAGGGGAAGACAAAACCGGGGAGCCCTTGGGGCAACTCGCCGAGCACCTTCACGCCTTGCTGGTCGAGCCCCAGCAGGCTCACCGCCAGCGTGGCCAGCACCACGGCAATGAGGATGCCCGGTACCCGCTTGAAGGGCTTGAGCAAAAGGATCAGCACCAGGCTGCCACCACCGACCATGAAGCTTGGCCAATGCCCTTGGCCGGCAAGCAAGGCCTGAATCAGGTTCCAGATATCTCGCAGCGGTCCTTGGCTGTCCACCGACAGGCCGAACAGCTTGGGCAGTTGGCTGATCAACACCGTGAGGGCGATTCCGTTCATGTACCCATAGCGGATCGGCTTGGACAGCAACTCGGTGATGAAGCCCAGGCGCAGCAGCCCGGCAATTACACAGAACGCCCCGGCGACCAGCGCCATCATGCTGGCGATGGCGATTGCCCGCTGCGGGTCACTGGCGGCGTACTGCACCACCACCGCCAGGATCGGCGCGGCCAGTGCCGAGTCCGGGCCCAGTATGAGGATGCGGCTGGGGCCGAACAGGGCATAGGCCAGCAAGGGGATAATGGTGGCATACAGGCCATAGATGCCGGGTACGCCGGACGCTTCGGCGTACGCAATGCCCACGGGTACCAGCATGGTGGTGAGCACCAGGCCGGCGGCGATGTCCTTGGCCAGCCAGGCTGGCTTGTAGTGGAGCAGGGTGACCAGGCCAGGTAACCAGCGTTGCCAGTCGAAGCGAGTGGGTTCGGGCATGATGCAGGCTCTGGGGGAGGAGGGGACTCAATCACAGCTTAGATGTTGGGATGGGGGGCTGCGCAGCAGCCCCTTCAATCTCAATCCATCTATGCAGTCGTCACCACTGGCGCGCATTCAACCGGGAAGTTCACCGAGTTGGCAATAAAGCACTCATGGTGCGCATCCTCATGCAAACGCAAGGCAAGCTCCCGGTCCGAGCTTGCACTGATGGTCACGTGCGGGCGCAATAGCACTTGAGTGAAGCGACCCTTCGCCTGTGTATCGCCCTCCACCATGCGCCCCAGTGGTTTGTCGACGTACTCCAGCACATTTACACCATTCACCGCACACAGGTGCAGGTACCAGAGCTTGTGGCAGGCCGACAGCGATGCTACCAGCATGTCTTCCGGGTTCCAGCGCTGTGGGTCACCGCGAAAGGCGGGGTCTGCCGATCCGGCCAAGGCAGCCTTGCCGGGGGCCTCAACGTTGAAGTCGCGTGCATAGGCGGTATAGCTGGAAGTACCGTCACCCTTGTTGCCGGTCCAGGTCACTTGCACTTCGTACTGGTGTTCTTTCATCTGTCCTCCTTGAACCCATGAGCCCATCGCGGGCAACGCCGACTATAGCGCTTCCTGTACTGTCGATGGCGGGCAGGGCCTCCAGCACCTCAATGCCCGCCTGCACATGACCGAGGACCTGAGCCTGGTGCTGGGGGGGCCGGGCAAAACAAAACCCCTTGAAGCGTAAGCCTCAAGGGGTTTGTGGTTACAGCAGGCTACCGCTTAGACGTTGAAGCGGAAGTGCATCACGTCGCCGTCTTTGACGATGTAATCCTTGCCTTCCAAACGCCATTTACCGGCTTCCTTGGCACCGCTCTCACCCTTGAACTGGATGAAGTCGTCATAGGCCACCACTTCAGCGCGGATGAAGCCTTTTTCGAAGTCGGTGTGGATCACGCCAGCGGCTTGTGGTGCGGTGGCACCCACGCGTACGGTCCAGGCACGTACTTCCTGCACGCCGGCAGTGAAGTAGGTTTGCAGGTTCAGCAGCTCGTAACCGGCGCGGATCACACGGTTCAGGCCAGGCTCTTCCAGGCCCAGGGCCTCGAGGAACATGTCCTTCTCTTCACCGTCGTCCAGCTCGGCGATTTCCGCTTCGATCTTGTTGCACACCGGCACCACCACCGCGCCTTCTTCCTCGGCAATGGCCTTGACCACGTCCAGGTGCGGGTTGTTGTCGAAACCGTCTTCCGCCACGTTGGCGATGTACATCACCGGCTTGCTGGTCAGCAGGTGGAAGCCGCGGATGACCGCCTTGTCTTCGGCGCTCATGTTCTTCATCAGGCTGCGCGCTGGCTTGCCTTCGGTGAAGTGCGGGATCAACTGCTCCAGGATAGCCTTCTGCGCCAGGGCTTCCTTGTCGCCGCCCTTGGCGTTGCGGGCAACCTTCTGCAGTTGCTTCTCGCAGCTGTCGAGGTCGGCGAAGATCAGTTCGAGGTCGATGATCTCGATGTCACGCTTGGGGTCGACGCTGTTGGAAACGTGGATCACGTTTTCGTCTTCGAAGCAGCGCACCACGTGGGCAATGGCGTCGGTCTCGCGGATGTTGGCGAGGAACTTGTTGCCCAGGCCTTCGCCTTTCGACGCACCCGCCACCAGGCCGGCGATGTCGACGAATTCCATGGTGGTGGGCAGGATGCGGTTTGGCTTGACGATTTCAGCCAGCGCATTCAGGCGCGCATCGGGCATCGGCACGATGCCGCTGTTTGGCTCGATGGTGCAGAAAGGGAAGTTCTCCGCCGCGATGCCAGACTTGGTCAGGGCGTTGAACAGGGTGGACTTGCCGACGTTGGGCAGGCCGACGATGCCGCAATTGAAACCCATGGGTATTCCCCTCTCTAAAGGAAATCAGGCCTTCTGGCTGTGCAGCTCGCGCATCGCCTTGGCGAAGTCGCCGGCAAGCACGTCCGGCAGCACGCCGAGGGCAAAATCGATGCTGGCGTCGAGCTTCTCCTGCTCGGCGCGCGGCGCGCGGCCCAGGACGAAGTTGGAGACCAGTTTGGCGTCGCCCGGGTGGCCGATGCCAAGCCGCAGGCGGTGGAAGTCGTTCTGGTTGCCGAGCTGCGCGATGATGTCGCGCAGGCCGTTATGCCCACCATGGCCGCCGCCGCGCTTGAGCTTGGCAACGCCCGGAGGCAGGTCGAGTTCGTCGTGTGCCACCAGGATCGCTTCCGGCTTGATGCGGAAGAAATTGGCCAAGGCCGCCACGGACTGGCCGCTACGGTTCATGTAGGTGGTGGGGATCAACAAACGAACGTCGTTGCCCTGATGGCTGAACTTAGCCGTCAGGCCGAAATATTTCTTGTCAGCGGTCAGCGAAACACGCTGTGCGCTGGCAATGCGTTCAACGAAAAGAGCCCCTGCGTTATGCCGGGTCTGTTCGTATTCGGGGCCGGGGTTACCCAGGCCGACGATCAACTGGATGGCGGTCACGTCAGGGGCTCTTCCTTGGAGTTGGTGGGTTACAGGGCGCGCGGCACTGTAACCCGATCAACGCCGGCGTGCGAGTAGATTACTCGGCAGCGCCTTCTGCTTCTGGAGCAACGCGTGGAGCGTGAACGTTGGCAACAGCTTTGTCATCACCGTGGGCCAGAGCAACGAACTCTACGCCTTTCGGAGCTTTCAGATCCGACAGGTGGATGATGGTGCCGACTTCGGCGTTGGCCAGGTCAACTTCGATGAACTCAGGCAGGTCTTTGGCTTCGCAGGAAACTTCGATCTCGGAAACAACGTGGGAGATCTCGCCGCCTTTCTTGACCGGTGCTTCTTCGTTGATGAAGTGCACTGGAACAACAGCTGTCAGTTTCTGGCCAGCAACAACGCGAACGAAGTCGGCGTGCATGATGAACTGCTTGGCTGGGTGGCGCTGCATGGCCTTGATGATGACGTTTTGCTTAACGCCGTCAACGTTCAGCTCGATAACGTGGCTGAAGGCAGCTTCGTTTTCGAACAGCTTGGTGATTTCCTTGGCCAGGATGGTCAGGGATTGAGCTTCTTTATCGCCACCGTAGACAACGGCTGGGATGCTCAGCGAGTGACGCAGGCGGCGGCTCGCACCTTTCCCCAGGTCAGTACGCGCTTGGGCGTTCAGGATGAAATCAGTCATTTTACTTCTCCAAAATAGCCCCCCGAGGGCGTTTGCGACCAGCGCCAACGGGGATGGCAAAAAAGCCCCGCCCCAACACATGTTGGGGCGGGGCGCTTCATATCAACACGCGTTCCGCTTAGCGGAACATCGCGCTGATCGATTCTTCGTTGCTGATGCGGCGTACCGCTTCAGCGACAACCGGTGCGATATCCAGCTGGCGGATACGGTCACAGGCTTGAGCAGCGGCGGACAGCGGAACGGTGTTGGTCACCACCAGCTCGTCCAGTACCGACTTCTCGATGTTCTCGATCGCGCGGCCCGACAGGACAGGGTGCGTGCAGTAGGCGTAAACCTTGGCAGCGCCGTGTTCTTTCAGGGCTTTGGCCGCGTGGCACAGGGTGCCGGCGGTGTCGACCATGTCGTCTACCAGGATGCAGGTGCGCCCTTCGACGTCGCCGATGATGTGCATAACCTCGGAGTGGTTAGCCTTTTCACGGCGTTTGTCGATGATACCCAGGTCGACACCCAGGGACTTGGCGACTGCACGTGCACGCACGACACCACCGATGTCCGGGGAGACGATCATCAGGTTCTCGAAACGCTGGTCTTCGATGTCGTCGACCAGTACGGGCGAGCCGTAGATGTTGTCGACCGGGATATCGAAGAAGCCTTGGATCTGGTCAGCGTGCAGGTCGACGGTGAGAACACGGTCGATACCCACGACAGTGAGCATGTCAGCGACGACTTTGGCGCTGATGGCTACACGTGCCGAACGCGGACGGCGGTCCTGGCGGGCATATCCGAAGTAAGGAATCACGGCGGTGATTCGGGATGCTGAGGAGCGGCGGAAGGCATCGGCCATCACTACCAGTTCCATCAGGTTATCGTTGGTCGGGGCACAGGTCGGCTGAATAATGAAAACGTCTTTACCGCGAACATTTTCATTGATCTCAGTGCTGATCTCACCGTCGGAGAATTTACCGACAGAGACGTCACCGAGAGGGATATGCAGCTGACGTACGACACGCCGAGCCAGATCGGGGTTAGCGTTCCCCGTAAAGACCATCATCTTGGACACGCGCAGTACCTGAAGGCTGAGGGTATACCTGGATGAGTATAAGGAAAATGGCAGGGGCGGCTGGATTCGAACCAACGCATGGCAGGATCAAAACCTGCTGCCTTACCGCTTGGCGACGCCCCTGTATCTGTTGCTGCGAACGCTTATGCGCTCGGCTTCTTGACCAGACTTTGCAGCTTGCGATGCAACATCGAAACATTGCTTCCTTTCGCCACAAACCCTGTTTGGGTCGCTGAAAGAAGGGCCAGAACTTTATCAGCTTCGGCTTTGCTTGGGAAGGCCCCAAACACACAACTTCCAGTGCCGGTTAGTCGAGCCTCAGTGAATTTCCCCAGTGAATTCAATGCATTGCGAACTTCTGGGTAATTCTGCTCTACCACCGGTTGGCAGTCATTTCGACTGTTTCCCTTGGGAACGGGGCGCATCTTAAGGGGGAGTGAATCACGTGTCAACTGTGGATGCGAAAAAATTTCTACTGTGCTGACAGACACTTGCGGCACCAGCACGACATACCAAGGTTCTTCCGGGTCTACCGGGGTGAGCTGTTCGCCCACGCCCTGGGCGAACGCCGCATGGCCGCGCACGAATACCGGTACGTCGGCGCCCAGGCTCAGGCCCAGTGCGGCCAGGCGGTCTTCGTCCCAGTCCAGCTGCCAGAGGTGGGCCAGGGCCAGCAGGGTGGTGGCGGCATCCGAGCTGCCACCACCGATGCCGCCACCCATGGGCAGCACTTTGGTCAGCCAGATGTCGGCGCCGAGCGTGGTGCCGGATTGCTCCTGCAACTTGCGGGCGGCGCGCACGATCAGGTTGCTGTCGTGCGGTACGGCTTCAATCTCGGTGTGCAGGCGGATCACGCCATCGTCACGCAGGGCGAAACTCAGTTCGTCGCCATGGTCGAGAAACTGGAACACGGTTTCCAGCTCGTGGTAACCATCTGGGCGGCGGCCGATGATGTGCAGCCACAAGTTGAGCTTGGCCGGGGCGGGCAGGGTGAGTTGCATGTGATCAGTGCCCCAGCTGGCGTGGCTGCCAGTCCTTGACCACCAGGGTCACGTCCAGGTCCTTGCCGTGCAGTTTCAGGCGCTCGGGCAGCCAGTAACCGTTCTGCTCGGTGTAGCTCAGGTACTGCACCTGCCAGCCGTCCTGGTCGAGGCTGGCCAGACGGCTGTCACCGTCCAGGGTCAGCTTGCTCTTGCTGTCGGGGGCGGGCAGGCCGCGTACCCACCAGACCAGGTGGGACACCGGCAGTTGCCAGCCAAGCTGCTCTTCCAGCAAAGCTTCGGGACTCGTGGCCTCGTAACGGCCCTGGTTGGCCACTTCCAGTACCACACCACCCGGGCGGCCGGTCAGGCGTGCGGCACCACGGCCCAGCGGGCCGGCAAGGCGAATGTCGTAGTAGTCCTGGCGCTGCAGCCAGAACAGCGTGCCGCTGCCGGAGTCGCGCGGGGCGCGGATGCCGACCTTGCCGTTGATCTGCCAGCCATCGAGGCTGCTCAGTTGTTCTTTATGGGCGCGCCACTGTTGTGGGTTGCCGTGGCCCTGCAGGGCCTCGCGGCTACCGAAACCGGCACAACCGGCCAGCAGGGCGATCAGGGTGAAGGAGATGCAATGGCGCAGGAACATGGCGTTAAAGGGTCTCGGATCCGGTCAGGCGCAGGAGGGTCTTGCGCAGGATGGGGCTGTCGGCCTGGGCTTCGAAGCCTTTGGCCCACACCTGGCGGGCTTCGCGGCGCTTGCCGTTGGCCCACAGCACTTCACCCAGGTGGGCGGCCACTTCATGGTCGGGGAAGTTGGCAAAGGCCTGACGCAGGTAGGTTTCGGCCTCGTCGAGGTTGCCCAGGCGATAGTTGACCCAACCCAGGCTGTCGAGCACTGCCGGGTCGTCCGGGGTCAACTGGTGGGCTTTGTCGATCAGCGCCTTGGCTTCGCTGTAGCGGGTAGTGCGGTCGGCCAGGGTGTAACCCAGGGCGTTCAGGGCCATGGCATTTTCTGGCTCGCGGGTGATGATGGCGCGCAGGTCTTTTTCCATCTGTGCCAGATCGTCGCTTTTTTCGGCCAGCATGGCGCGGGTGTACAGCAGGTTGAGGTCGTCTGGGTACCGTTGGATGGCTTGTTGAAGCACCTGGTTGGCCTGGGCGTCCTTGTTGTTGTTGCTGTAGCTTTCCGACTCGATCAGGTACAGCTGGATGGCGAGGTCCGGCTGGGCTTCGCGGGCTTCGGCGAGCAGGCGCGAAGCGTCGGTGCCTCGGCCGTTGGCAATCAGGATATCGGCCTGGCGCAGTTGCGCGGGCAGGTAATCGGGGCCAGGGCCGACCAGCGCGTATTCGCGCAGAGCGCCTGCGGGATCGTGGCGCTCTTCCCGGATGCGGCCCAGGTTCAGGTGCGCGGCGTCGACATTGCTGTCACGCTCGATCAGTTCCTGCAGGTAGCCTTCGGCTTCATCCCAGTCTTTGTTCTCCAGGCACACCAGCGCCAGGGAGTAACGAAGTTCGTCATCGTCAGGGTACTGCTGGACCAGGCTGAGGAACTCGCCCTTGGCATCGGCGATGCGGTCTTGCTCGACCAGGGTGCGGGCGTAGGTCAGGCGCAGGCGCTTGTCATCCGGGTTGTCGCGGATAGCGCTGCGCAGCAGTGGCAGGGCTTCCGGGCCACGGTCCAGAGTCTGCAGCAATCGGGCGCGCAGTAGGATCGGGGCGATTTCGCCGTTCTGCGCCGGGTGCGACTCAAGCAGCTCCAGTGCCTCTTCGGCCTTGCCGTCCTGATTCAGCAGTAGCGCTTTGCCGAACACCAGCTGGCCGTTGTTCGGGTATTTCACCAGCAGGCGCTCGAAGCTTTGCAGCAGGCCATCGCGGGTGCTCTGGTCGGTTTCGGCGGCAGACAGGGCGAGGAAGTCGAAGTGGGTGTCGCCTTGGCCCTGCAGCACCTTTTCCATATAGGCCATGGCGTCGTCATAGCGGCCGGCGCGGGCCAGCTGGATGGCGGCGGCGCGTTGGGCGTCGAGGTTTTGCGGGTCGTTGCGGGCCCAGACCAGGGCGTTTTCCAGCGATGGCTCGTCGGCGCCGAGGTACTCGGCGATGCGATAGGCACGTTCGGAAACCCCAGGGTCCTGGGTTTTGGCGGCCTGGTCGGTGTAATTGGCCAGGGCGATGTCGAAGCGGTTGCGCTGGCCGGCCAGCTCTGCGACCAGCAGGCTATAGAGTGTGTCCTGCTTGAACGAGCCATACACCACGGGCTTTTGGGCCTCGCTCTTTGCGGCCTCGGCGACGGGAGGCTCGGCCTTTTGCGGGGCCAGGCTCTGGCAGCCCTGAAGCAGGGCGAAGGCAAGCAGCAATGCGTATGGTTTGTTCATAGAAGGCTTTAGAAGGACTCACCGGCGGTCGGAGCATGATGACACAAGCGCGGTGGCAAACCCACCTGCGAAGGTATGAAGCTGCGCTTCGCTTATGCAGACCGCGCAGCGCCTGCGTGGTTCGCCGCAGAGCCTGCCAACACGATCCAGTGCTCTTGCTCTTGCTTCAGCTTTTGCTTCTAAGCGCGCGATAGTTCAGGCGCTGCAGATTGCGACTTCAGGAGGCCGAGCGGAGGGATTGCGGAGGGAGGTGACGGGCATGGATGCCCGTCAAGCGCTGAGGCCCCATGGATGGGGCCTGCAGCGCGTACTCCCGGGAGCAAGCCCGTAGCGAGGGAACCCCGGAGCGCAGCGTAGGGGCCGGATGATGGGAGCGGACGGTTTTTGGTTCCTTTTTGCCACGACAAAAAGGGACCCGCCGTAAGGGCGGAAAGGTGACTGAGCGCCACCTTCGAGAATGAATGTTTACTGTGTTGTTGATGCCCACGCCTAAAAGCGAAAAGCGAAAAGCGAAAAGCGAAAAGCGAAAAGCGAAAAGCTTAAGCGATGGTTTTTATATAGCGATAAGTCCGTATGCGGTGGCGACGCATACTCACCTTTTCGCCCTTACGGCGAGTCACTTTTTGCCAAACGCGGCAAAAAGTAACCAAAAAACGCTGCGCTCCCATCATCCGGCCCCTACGCTGCGCTCCGGGGTTCCCTCACTCCGGCCTTGCTCCCGGGAGGACCGCGCTGCAGGCCCCATCCTGGGGCCCAGCGCTTGACGGGCATCCATGCCCGTCACCTCACTCCGCAAGGCCTGCGTTCGGCCTCCTGAAGTCGCGAAGATCAAGATCAAGATCAAAAGCCAGATCAAAAGCCAGATCAAAAGCGGGGGAGGGGTGAAATTACCGCTGATGCTGGCCTGGACGCGGCGATAGCCGCAGCGCTATCAGCGCAATAGCGAACGGTGGTTGTCCAAAAACCTGCGAAAGAGGACAATTATCGGCTTCCCGTCACAACCAGCGACCTTGCATGGCCTTTCTTGCACTTGGTATCAACCATAAGACTGCCTCGGTAGACGTACGCGAGCGCGTGGCGTTTACCCCAGAGCAGCTGGTAGACGCCCTGCAGCAGCTCTGCCGACTGACATCCAGCCGCGAAGCGGCGATCCTGTCGACCTGCAACCGCAGCGAGCTGTATATAGAGCAGGACCACCTGTCCGCCGACGCCGTGTTGCAATGGCTGGCCGACTATCACCGCCTCAGCCTCGACGAGCTGCGCGCCAGCGCCTACGTGCACGAAGAGCACGATGCCGTGAGGCATATGATGCGCGTGGCCTCGGGCCTGGACTCGCTGGTACTCGGTGAGCCGCAGATTCTCGGCCAGATGAAGTCGGCCTACGCCGTGGCGCGTGAAGCAGGTACCGTCGGCCCGCTGCTCGGGCGCCTGTTCCAGGCCACCTTCAGCGCCGCCAAGCAGGTGCGTACCGACACTGCAATCGGCGAAAACCCGGTTTCGGTGGCGTTTGCCGCGGTCAGCCTGGCCAAACAGATCTTCGCCGACCTGGGTCGCAGCCAGGCCTTGCTGATCGGTGCCGGCGAAACCATCACCCTGGTCGCCCGCCACCTGCACGAGCAGGGCGTACGTCGTATCGTCGTGGCCAACCGCACCCTGGAGCGCGCCAGCACGCTGGCCGAGCAGTTCGGTGCGCATGCCGTGCTGCTGGCCGACATCCCCCAGGAGCTGGCCAACAGCGACATCGTCATCAGTTCCACCGCCAGCCAGTTGCCGATCCTGGGCAAAGGCGCGGTCGAGAGTGCGCTCAAGCAGCGCCGGCACAAGCCGATCTTCATGGTCGACATCGCCGTGCCGCGCGACATCGAAACTGAAGTCGGCGAACTGGACGATGTCTACCTGTACACTGTCGATGACCTGCACGATGTGGTGGCGGAAAACCTCAAGAGCCGCCAGGGCGCGGCCCAGGCCGCCGAAGAGCTGGTGTCGGTGGGCGCCGAAGACTTCATGCTGCGCCTGCGTGAACTGGCTGCGGTGGATGTGCTCAAGGCCTATCGCCAGCAAAGCGAGCGCCTGCGCGACGAAGAACTGCAAAAAGCCCAGCGCCTGCTGGCGAACGGCGGCAACCCCGAAGACGTGCTGGCCCAACTGGCCCGGGGCCTGACCAACAAACTCCTGCATGCGCCCAGCGTGCAGTTGAAAAAGCTCTCGGCCGAGGGCCGCCTCGATGCGCTGGCCATGGCCCAGGAACTCTTTGCCCTCAACGAGGGCTCCACGGACAAATCCCCGCAATGAAAGCGTCGCTGCTGAATAAACTGGAAATCCTCCAGGACCGCTTCGAAGAACTCACCGCCCTGCTCGGTGACGCCGAAGTCATTTCCGACCAGACACGCTTTCGCGCGTATTCCCGTGAGTACGCCGAGGTGGAGCCGGTCTACGCTGCTTATAAAGAGTGGCGCAAAGTGCAGGACGACCTCGAAGGCGCCCAGGCGCTGCTCAAGGACAGTGACCCGGACCTGCGCGAAATGGCCGTGGAAGAAGTGCGTGAAGCCAAGGAGCAACTGTTGACGCTGGAGGCGCAGCTGCAACGCATGCTGCTGCCCAAAGACCCTAACGATGGTCGCAACGTGTTCCTCGAAATCCGCGCCGGCACCGGTGGCGACGAGGCGGCGATCTTCTCTGGCGACTTGTTCCGCATGTACTCGCGCTACGCCGAAAAGCGCGGCTGGCGCCTGGAAATTCTGTCCGAGAACGAAGGCGAGCACGGCGGCTACAAGGAAATCATCGCCCGTGTCGAGGGTGAGAACGTTTACGGCAAGCTCAAGTTCGAGTCGGGCGCTCACCGCGTCCAGCGCGTACCCGAGACCGAATCCCAGGGCCGTGTGCACACCTCCGCATGCACGGTGGCGGTGCTACCCGAGCCGGACGAACAGGCCGCCATCGAAATCAACCCGGCCGACCTGCGCGTGGACACCTACCGTGCCTCCGGCGCCGGTGGCCAGCACGTGAACAAGACCGACTCGGCCATCCGCATCACTCACTTGCCTACCGGCATCGTGGTCGAATGCCAGGAAGAGCGTTCGCAGCACAAGAACCGGGCTCGCGCCATGTCCTGGCTGTCGGCCAAGCTCAACGACATGCAGACCAGCGCAGCACAGAATGCCATCGCCAGCGAACGCAAGCTGCTGGTGGGCTCTGGCGACCGCTCCGAGCGCATCCGCACGTACAATTATCCACAGGGCCGGGTGACCGACCACCGCATCAACCTGACCCTGTATTCGCTGGACGACATCCTCAGTGGTGGCGTAGAGGCGGTGATCGAACCGCTACTGGCCGAATACCAGGCCGATCAACTGGCCGCCCTGGGGGACTGATGACCATCATCGCCAGCCTGCTGCGCAACGCGCAGTTGCCCGAATCGCCCACCGAACGGCTGGATGCCGAATTGCTGCTGGCGGCTGCCATCGGCAAGTCGCGTAGTTACTTGCACACCTGGCCCGAGCGTATCGTCAGCAGCGAAGATGCCGAGACTTACGCGGGTTACCTGCAGCGCCGCCGTGGCGGCGAGCCGGTGGCTTACATTCTCGGGCAGCAGGGCTTCTGGACAATCGACCTGGAAGTGGCGCCGCATACCCTGATCCCGCGGCCAGACACCGAGCTGTTGGTCGAGACGGCCCTCGAACTGCAACCCGCCTCGCCAGCCAAGGTGCTGGACCTGGGCACCGGTACGGGCGCGATTGCCCTGGCCTTGGCCAGTGATCGCCCGGCCTGGCAGGTGACTGCGGTTGACCGGGTAGAGGAAGCCGCTGCCCTGGCTGAGCGCAACCGCCAGCGCCTGGGCCTGGCTAATGCCCAGGTGCGGGTAAGCCACTGGTTCGACAGCCTGGTCGGCGAGCGTTTTGACCTGATTGTCAGTAACCCGCCTTACATCGCAGCTGCAGATCCTCACCTGGTGGCCGGTGACGTGCGCTTCGAGCCCAGCAGTGCGCTGGTCGCTGGCGTCGATGGCCTGGACGACCTGCGCGTGATTGCTGCCCAGGCCCCTGCGCACCTGTTGCCGGGGGGCTGGTTGTTGCTGGAGCATGGCTACGATCAGGCAGCAGCGGTACGCGCCTTGCTGGCGGAACACGGTTTTATCGAGGTTGCCAGCCGCACGGACCTGGGCGGCCATGAACGCATTACCCTGGGGCGCCTGCCATGCTGAGTGATGAGGAACTGTTGCGTTACAGCCGGCAGGTACTGCTGGCCCAGATCGACATCGATGGCCAGTTGCGGCTCAAGCAGAGCAAGGCGCTGATCGTCGGGCTCGGTGGCCTTGGCTCGCCAGTTGCCCTGTACCTGGCCGCCGCCGGGGTGGGTGAGCTGCACCTGGCCGACTTCGACACCGTCGACCTCACCAACCTGCAACGCCAGGTCATCCACGACAGTGCCAGTGTCGGCATGAGCAAGGTCGACTCGGCCTTGCAGCGCCTGGAGGCGATCAACCCGGAAATCAGCCTGGTTGCCCACCGCCAAGCACTGGACGAGGACTCGCTCGCTGCCGCCGTGGCGGCGGTCGACCTGGTACTGGATTGCTCCGACAACTTCGGTACCCGCGAGGCGGTAAACGCCGCGTGTGTCGCGGCTGGCAAGCCACTGGTCAGCGGCGCGGCGATCCGCCTGGAAGGGCAGTTGTCGGTGTTCGACCCGCGACGTGACTACAGCCCTTGCTACCACTGCCTGTACGGGCATGGCAGCGAAGCCGAGCTGACGTGCAGCGAAGCCGGTGTGATCGGCCCACTGGTGGGGCTGGTAGGCAGCTTGCAGGCGCTGGAAGCGATGAAGCTGCTGGCCGGGTTCGGCGAGCCGCTGGTCGGCCGCCTGCTGTTGATCGATGCTCTCGGCACGCGCATCCGCGAATTGCGGGTCAAGCGCGACCCGGCCTGTGCAGTCTGCGGCAAGCGCGATGGCTGAGCGTTCGGCGCCAATCGGCGTAATGGACTCCGGGGTTGGCGGCTTGTCGGTGCTCGCCGAGATCCAGCGGCTGCTGCCCAACGAGACGCTGCTGTACGTGGGCGATTGCGGCCACATACCCTACGGCGAGAAGTCGCCAGATTATATCCGTGAGCGTCTCCGGCGCATTGCTGCGTTCTTCCATGAACAGGGCGCCAAGGCCATGGTACTGGCCTGCAATACCGCCACGGTGGCGGCGGTGGCCGACCTGCGCGAGCTGTACCCGACCTGGCCGCTGGTGGGCATGGAGCCGGCGGTGAAGCCCGCTGCCGCCGCCACGCGCTCGGGCGTGGTCGGTGTGCTGGCCACCACCGGTACCCTGCAAAGCGCCAAGTTCGCCGCCTTGCTCGACCGTTTTGCCAATGACGTACAGGTCATCACCCAACCTTGCCCGGGGTTGGTCGAGTTGATCGAGGCCGGCGACCTGGCCAGCCCGGCAGTGCGCCAGTTGTTGCAAGGTTATGTACAGCCGTTGCTGGCCGCTGGCTGCGACACGCTGATCCTGGGCTGCACCCATTACCCCTTCCTGCGCCCGTTGCTGGCCGGCATGGTGCCTGCCGATGTGGCCATCATCGACACCGGCGCCGCGGTGGCGCGCCAGTTGCAGCGGCTGCTGGGCGCGAATGACCTGCTGGCCGATGGGCCGGCCCGGGATACCCGCTTCTGGACCAGCGCCGACCCGCAAACCCTCAGAAATATCCTACCGATGCTGTGGCATGAGTCTGGCGATGTGCAAAGCTTTGCGTTGTGAAAAAAACGTGAAAATTAGCTGAACTATCGTTCCACTGCCGCGCTCTACCGCTTTGCCTGAGATGAGGCAGGCTTTAATAACAGCATCAGGAAGAAGGATGTTTCTCATGAAGAAACTGCTCGGCTTGGCGGCGGCTGCCGCTTTTACTCTGGGGCAAGCACTATCGGCGCAGGCAGCCGATGTTTCCTTTTCGGTAGGTCAGACCGGTGACTCGACAATGGTCTACCGGCTTGGACTGCAATCAAACTGGGATGCCAGTTGGTGGCAGACCAGCGTTGGCCGCCTGACCGGCTATTGGGATGGGGCCTACACCTATTGGGATGGCGATGAGACGGCGAGCAACCACAGCCTTTCGTTCGCGCCAGTGTTCGTTTATGAGTTTGCCGGGGCGTCGGTCAAGCCCTACATCGAAGCCGGGATCGGTGTGGCAGCGTTTTCCAGCACCGAGCTGGAAAGCAACGAGCTGGGCTCGGCATTCCAGTTCGAAGACCGCATCGGCTTTGGCTTGCGCTTTGCTGGCGGGCATGAGATCGGCGTGCGGGCCATTCACTACTCCAACGCGGGTATCAAAGAGCCCAACGATGGAGTAGAGAGCTACAGCCTGCATTACCGCATGGCGCTGTAGCCGGCACGTTAGCCGTCTAGCTACGTGGCAGCGGCCATAGACTGCTCAGATCAAGTGTTTCCAGCACCAGCTCTGGCTCTCTCTGTGGCCACCGCCGCAGCAGTTCTTCAGCCGCACGCCGCGGCGTCCATTCCTCCGGTATGGCTTGCGCCGGCGTCACGGGTGTCTTCAGCGATTGGGGGCTGACCACCGTAACGTCTATCCCTTGGCCTTTCAGCGTCTTGCGCTGTTCACGCATCCATTGCGGCATATTGTTCCAGCCAGCGCTCACCTGGGTTGGTGCATACAGCTGCAGCGCCGAATAGCGGTTGAAAACGGCCATCACCTGCGGTGATTCACCTTTCAACAGCAAAGGCAGCGCATTGGCAAGGCTATGTTCACCCGCCAGCTGGTTGCTGGTGACAATTGCCTCGAACAAGTCGCCATCGGCCACATCTCCCGCCAGGTAGTCACTTGTCCCGGCGTTGATGACCAGACCATCCAGCGAGCACCAGGCATGGCATATCTGCTGGCACGCATCGGCCGCTTGCCCATCGGCATGCAACTGCCAGGGCAGGCGCAAGAAGCGCCGCCCATGCTGTGCCGCCAAGGCGTTCAATTCATCGCTTTCCTTAGCACTGGCGGCAACGCAATGGCCCTGTTCGAGCAAGCGTTCCACCAAAGCCAGACCTAATCCGTTGCTGGCGCCTGTAACCCAAAAACTGCGTGAGTCAGTCAAGACGTTGTGCCCTCTAATTCTGCCGACGTGGTAGCCCCTTGAAGGCTTCCAGTGCACGCTGGCGACTGCTGCTGAGATTCACCATGGGACAGTGATACAAATTATTATCAAAAAGATCTCGGTGTTTCACGGGCTCATGGATGGTTTTATCGTCGAGGTCACGTAATTCCGGCAGCCAGTGCCGAATGAACCGCCCCTGTGGGTCGAAACGTTGCGACTGCGAAATCGGGTTGAAGATGCGGAAATAGGGCACTGCATCGGTGCCGGTAGACGCGCTCCACTGCCAGCCGCCGTTGTTCGCGGCCAGGTCACCGTCTATCAGGTGGCGCATGAAGTAGCGCTCGCCCTTGCGCCAGTCGATCAGCAGGTTCTTGCTGAGGAACATGGCCACCACCATGCGCAGGCGGTTATGCATCCACCCAGTATGCAACAACTGGCGCATGGCGGCGTCGATGATCGGGAAACCCGTACGGCCCTGTTCCCAGGCTTCCAGATCTGCCGGTGCATCGCGCCAAGGCAACGCTTCGGTTTGCGCGCGGAAGGCGCGGTGGCGAGAGACCTGTGGGAAACCGGTCAGGATGTGCTTGTAGAACTCGCGCCACAGCAGCTCGTTGATCCAGGTTTGCACGCCGGCGCTGCCGCTGTCGAACTCGCCCCGGTTGCTGGCCAGGGCACCGTGCAGGCACTGGCGCGGCGAGATCACCCCCGCGGCCAGGTAGGCCGAAAGCTGGCTGGTGCCGGGTTTGGCTGGCAGGTCACGCAGTTGCTGGTAGTCATCAATGGTTTCATCGAGAAAGCGAGACAATCGCCCCTGCGCTTCGGCCTCACCCGCTGGCCAATGTGCTTGCAGGGCGCGCTCGGGCTTTTCAAAACCCTCCACATGCTGCGGAATCGGGTCGCTCTGGATCTGCAGGGGCGCTTGCTGTTTAACCCGGTGAGCCATGGCTGGCAGGCTGCGGTGCAGGTGCTCCAGACAGGTTTTTTTGAACTGGCTGAAAACCTGGAAGTAGTCGCCGCTGCGAGTGAGGACCGTGCCCGGGCGGAAGAACAGCTGGTCGAGGTGGCTGTGTGCCTGAATGCCCGACTTTTCCAGCAGGGCTCGGGTGGCATCGTCACGGCGCTGTTCGTTGATGCCGTACTCTTCATTCCAGTGAACGCTTGCCACCCGATGCTGGCGGCATACCTCAAGCACGGCCTGTGGTGCCTGATCCCAAGTGTCGATGCTGCGGATCAACAGGGGGATATTCAGGCCTTCCAGCGACTGGCGCACGTCGCGCAGGTTGCGCAGCCAGAAGTCGACTTTGCAGGCAGCGTCGTCGTGGGCCAGCCACTGGGCGGGGCTGACAAGCCACAGGGCGATGGTCGGGCCGTGTTCACTGGCGGCGCTGAGCGCAGTGTTGTCATTGATGCGCAGGTCACTGCGCAGCCAGGTCAAATGCATGGTGCAGGCGTCTCTTCAGGCTGGCGGTCATGGGCTTGGAGCAAGCGTAAAGCCGCTTGAGGGGTGTCGAACAGGGCGAGGTCTGGCAACTCGAGGGCACGCAGCTGCGCTTCATGCAGTACCAGCGTCGCACCGCCGGCCAAGGTTTTCACGGGCAGGTTGTGCAGGGTGCGTTGCAGTGCTTTGCCATCAACGCGTGGCCCCAGGTGCAGAAGCACGGCACGCGGGGCAAGCGTGCTTACGGCACGTTGCAGGTGCGGGCCGGTGACCGGGTGCTCCAGCACTTCTACCGGGAAACCGTTGCTGGTGAACAACCAGGCGCATAGCCATAAACCGGGGCTGAAAGCACGTTCACCGTCTTCCACCAGCAATACGGCCGGGCCCTGCAGCAACTGGTTGTCGTGGTACACGCGGGCGCCGAGCTTGCTGCGTAGCCAACTGTGGAAAAACACCTGCTCCAGTTGCGCGTTGAAGTAATTGCGCCAGCGCAGGTCGAGCAGGTCGAGCAGTGGCAGCAGCAATTGTTCGCACAGGGTAACGGCGGGGTACAGCGCCATTGCCTGGTTGAGTTGGTGGTCAAGGGCGCGCTGTGACAGGTTGGCGATAGCCTCGATCAGCTGGAGCTGCCGGGCCTGCCAGTCGCCTTTGGGCGCAGTGCTGGAGGGTTTGTCGAGCAGCTCGCGGACCTGCCCGACCGAGGCCCCCCGCTGCAGCCAGGCAAGGATGGCTTCGACCCGTTCGACCTGTTCCAGCGGGTACAGGCGGTGCCCTTTCGCGGTGCGCTGTGGCTTGAGCAGGCCATATCGGCGTTCCCAGGCGCGCAGGGTGACCGGGTTGACGCCGGTGCGACGGGCCAGCTCACCGATGGGCAACAAGGTTTCAGACGGCATTGCGCAGGCCCAGGTTTTCGGGGTGCGGCTGCAGGTACGCTTGCTGCTGCAGGTAGGGGTCAGGGTGGTTGCGTAAATGGTGCTTGAGCAGGGTCAGTGGCACCACCAGCGGTACCACGCCTTTTTGATACTGGCCGATGACCGTCTGCAGTTCGGCTTTGTCCTGTTGTGTCAGGCTGTCTTTGAAATAGCCGCAGAGATGCTGCAGCACGTTGCTGTGGGTTCCGCGGCTGGCGCAGCGACGCAGGGCCTGCATCAGTTGGCTGAAGTAGCGCGGGCCGATGTTTTGCGGGTCGTCATCGCGGCTCATGCTACCCAGCAGGCGCCCGAGGGTGCGGTAGGCCTGGGGGTTGTTGGCCATCACCAGGTATTTGTAACGCGAATGGAAGCGCACCAGCGCGCCACGGCTAAGGCCTTCGGCCAGCAGGCGCTGCCAGTCGGCGTAGGCATACACGCGGCTGATGAAGTTCTCTCGCAGCACGGCGTCGTGCAGGCGGCCTTCTTCTTCCACGGGTAGGTCCGGGCGTTTCACACAGAACGCCTGGGCGTAGACGCCGCGTCCTCGCTGGAGGGCCGGGTGGCCGTTGTCCTGGTAGACCTTGACCCGTTCCAACCCGCAAGACGGTGATTTCTGCATGAAGATGTAGCCGCAAATGTCGTCGAGCTCGTCGGCCATTTGTTCGCCGTACGTGCGCAGCGGGCCGGTCAGGTCCATGCCGGGGTTACGGGTGCCGACCACTTCGGGATGTTCGGGGTTGCCTACCAGGCGGATAGGGTCACGCGGAACGCCAAGGCCGATGGCCACTTCCGGGCACACCGGCTGCCAGTCGAAATGTTGTTCCAGCTGCGTCAGGCACAGGTCGGAGGCCTTGTGGCCGCCGTTATAGCGCACGCTTTGGCCCGTCAGGCAGGCGCTGATGGCGATACGCGGCTTGCTGTGGGTGAAAGGGTCGTGCATGGCTGTCTCCAGTAAACCTGTACATGACAAAAAACTTGTACAGGTTTATTCCAGCACAGCCCTGAAGTTATGCAAACCATTATTTTTGTATAGCGCTACATCATTCCAGGTGTTCGAGCAGTCGCCGTGCCGCTTCCTGGCCGCTGAGCCAGGCGCCCTCGACGCGCCCGGAAAGGCACCAGTCGCCGCACGCGTACAAGCCTTGGTCGGCATCGGCCAGCGCGCCCCATTCGTGGTTGCTGCTGGGGCGCGCATAGAGCCAGCGGTGGGCCAGGGCGAAGGTAGGTGCGGGCACCACGCAGCCGACCAGCTCGGCGAACTCGCCCCACAACTGTTCGATCACTTCTTCCTTGGGCAGGTCGAGGTGTTGCCGGCTCCAGTCAGACGTGGCGTGCAGCACCCAGGTGTCGAGTTGTTCGTCACGGCCGGGTTTGCTGCGGTTGCGGGCCAGCCAGTCGAGCGGGTTGTCTTGCACGAAACAGCCTTGCATCGGCGTATCCAGCGGCGCCTGGAAGGCGAGGGCGACGGCCCAGGTGGGCTCCATCTGCACACCAGCGGCCACGGCAGCCAGTTTTGGGGTGGCAGCCAGCAGCGGCGTGGCCTGCGGTGCCGGTACCGCGATCACCACGCGGCTGTAGGGGCCATGGCTGCAGCCTTCGGTGTCCTGCAGGTGCCAGTACTGTTTGCCGCGGAACACCTCGGTGATGCGACAGCCGAAGTTCACCGTCACATCCTTGAGCAAGCCACGGGTGATGGCGCTCATGCGGGGCACGCCCACCCAGCGCGTCTGCTCGTCGGGAGAGGGGGTGAGTTCGCCGTCACGGTAGTTGTACAGCTGCGGCTTCCACTGCTCGGCCCAGCCAGCGGCGACCCACTGTTGTACCTGCTCGACGAAACGCCGGTCACGGGCGGTGAAATACTGCGCGCCGAGGTCGAGTGCGCCGGCTTCGCTGCGCTTGCTTGCCATGCGACCGCCACTGCCGTGGCCTTTGTCGAACAAATGCACGGATTGCCCCGCCTTCTGCAAGGCCTGGGCAGCTGACAAGCCGGCGATACCGGCCCCGATGATGGCGATAGGTACTGTCATGATGGCCTCTTCAAACCTTGCTGTAAGCAGACTACGCTGTCAGGCAAACCTGTACAATCCAGAATTTCTGTATAAGGTTATTCCGCTTTGGCGGGCAGGTTGGCCTATGTTTATCCGAGAGCGTCGGGTCAAAAAAGTGCCTTGATGTTAAAAATAGACCACCGCCGCATTCTGCGAGGACACAGCCATGCATATATTGCTGACAGGCGGTACCGGGTTGATAGGCAGGCACCTCTGCCAGCACTGGCTTGGCCAAGGCCATCGCCTGACGGTGTGGAGCCGGCGCCCTGAGCAAGTGCCGAAAATGTGTGGCACTGGTGTACGTGGCATTGCCCGTCTGGAGCAACTGGAAGCGGACGATCACCTGGATGCGGTGATCAACCTCGCCGGCGCGCCGATTGCGGACCGGCCTTGGACGGCGGCCCGGCGTAACCTGCTGTGGGCCAGCCGCGTTACCCTGACCGAGCAGTTGCTGAGCTGGCTGGGTACCCGCGAGCAGCGACCAGACGTGCTGATCTCCGGCTCTGCGGTTGGCTGGTACGGTGATGGTGGTGAGCGCGAGCTGACCGAGTCATCACCGCCGGTGCGCGAAGATTTTGCCAGCCAGTTATGCATTGCCTGGGAGGAAACGGCCCTGCGTTCCCAGGCACAGGGCATCCGCGTGGTGCTGGTGCGAACCGGGCTGGTGCTGGCCAGCGATGGCGGCTTTTTGTCGCGGCTGCGCCTGCCCTTCAAGCTGGGGCTGGGCGGGCCTTTGGGCGATGGTCGGCAGTGGATGCCGTGGGTCCATATAGACGACCAGGTCGCCCTGATTGATTTTCTTTTGCGGCACAAGGATGCCAGCGGTCCCTATAATGCCTGCGCCCCGGAGCCGGTGCGCAACCGCGAGTTCGCCAGGTGTCTGGGGCGCACCTTGCATCGGCCGGCGTTGCTGCCGGTGCCGGCGCTGCTGCTCAAGGCTGGCCTGGGTGAGCTGTCGACCTTGCTGCTGGGTGGCCAGCGGGCACGCCCGGTACGCTTGTTGGCGGCTGGCTTCACCTTCCGCTTCAACGATCTGCAATCGGCCCTGGACAACTTGTCCAGCCGCCTCTGACATAGGATGCTGCATGACCGATCACGCCCTGCTGCTGGTCAACCTGGGTTCCCCGGCCTCCACCTCGGTGGCCGATGTACGCCGTTACCTCAACCAGTTCCTCATGGATCCGTACGTGATCGACCTGCCCTGGCCGGTGCGGCGGCTACTGGTGTCGCTGATCCTGATCAAGCGCCCGGAGCAGTCGGCGCATGCCTATGGCTCGATCTGGTGGGAGGAGGGCTCGCCGCTGGTGGTGCTGACCCGTCGTCTGCAGGCTGCCATGGTCGAACACTGGCCCCACGGCCCGGTGGAAATTGCCATGCGCTATGGCCAGCCTGCCCTACCAGACGTGCTGGAGCGCCTGGCGGCCCAGGGTGTACGCAAGGTGACCTTGGCACCGCTTTATCCACAGTTCGCCGACAGTACGGTGACCACTGTGGTCGAGCTGGCCAGGCAGACGGTCAACGAACGTCGGTTGCCGTTGCAGATGCGTGTGCTGCAACCGTTCTACGAGCATCCGGACTATATCGAGGCGCTGGCCGCCAGCGCGCGTCCGTACCTGGAGCAGGATTACGACCACCTGTTGCTGAGCTTCCACGGCTTGCCGGAGCGGCACCTGAAGAAGCTGGACCCGACCGGCAAACACGATTTCCAGGCAGCCGACTGCTGCAAGGATGCCAGCGCCGAGATGCGTGCGGTGTGCTACCGCGGGCAGTGCCTGGCCACGGCCAAGGCCTTTGCGCAGAAGATGGGCATACCGGATGGCAAATGGTCGGTGTCGTTCCAGTCGCGGCTGGGGCGGGCCAAGTGGATCGAGCCCTATACCGAGGCGCGGCTGGATGAGCTGGGCAAGGCAGGGGTGAAGAAATTGTTGGTGATGTGCCCGGCGTTCGTGGCCGATTGCATCGAGACGCTGGAAGAGATCGGCATGCGTGGGAGCGAGCAGTTTGTCGAGGCCGGCGGGCGGGAGCTGGTGCTGGTGCCGTGCCTGAATGATCACCCTGAGTGGGTAAGGGTGTTGGCGGGGATGTGCGAAAAAGCCTGATCCGATGGTTGCCTGAACCGGCCTCTTCGCGGGCAACCCCGCGAAGAGGCCAGATCAGGTTAAAGCCGGATCACGGCAACTGATCATCCAGCTTCTTGTGCTTCCAGCCATCATTGCCCGGCAAGATCAGGTTCAGGGCAATCGCCACGATGGCGCACAGGGCGATGCCTTTCAGGCCCCAGTCATCCGGGCCGTCACCGCTGCCGATCAGCACGCCGCCGATACCGAACACCAAGGTGACCGACACGATCACCAGGTTGCGGGCTTCGGCCAGGTCGATCTTGTGGCGGATCATGGTGTTCATGCCCACTGCCGCGATCGAGCCGAACAGCAGGCACAGAATGCCGCCCATCACCGGTACCGGGATGCTTTGCAGCAGCGCGCCGAACTTGCCGATGAACGCCAGGGTGATGGCGAAGACCGCCGCCCAGGTCATGATCTTCGGGTTGTAGTTCTTGGTCAGCATCACCGCGCCAGTCACTTCGGCGTAGGTGGTGTTGGGCGGGCCGCCGAACAGGCCGGCTGCGGTAGTGGCCAGGCCGTCACCCAGCAAGGTGCGGTGCAGGCCAGGCTTTTTCAGGTAGTCACGACCGGTCACGCTACCGACCGCGATTACCCCACCGATATGCTCGATCGCCGGTGCCAGGGCAACAGGGACGATGAACAGGATGGCCTGCCAGTTGAACGCCGGTGCGGTGAAGTTGGGGATCTCCAGCCACGGTGCAGCGGCGATCTTGGCGGTATCGACCACGCCAAAGGCGAACGACAGGGCAAAGCCTACCAGCACGCCCGCAATGATCGGCACCAGGCGGAAGATGCCTTTACCGAACACGGCGACGATCAGCGTAGTGAGCAGCGCCGGCATCGAGATCATCATGGCGGTCTTGTACGGCAGCAGCACGCTGCCATCACCAGCCTTGCCCATTGCCATGTTGGCAGCGATCGGTGCCATGGCCAGGCCGATGGAGATGATCACCGGGCCGATCACCACCGGCGGCAGCATGCGGTCGATGAACCCGGTGCCTTTGATTTTCACCATCAGGCCCATGAAGGTGTACACGAAGCCTGCGGCCATCACGCCGCCCATGGTCTCGGCCAGGCCGAACTGGCCCTTGGCGAGGATGATCGGGGTGATGAAGGCAAAGCTGGAGGCCAGGAACACCGGTACCTGGCGGCCGGTGACCAGCTGGAACAGCAGGGTGCCGATGCCGGCGGTGAACAGCGCGACGTTCGGGTCGAGGCCGGTGATCAATGGCATCAGCACCAGCGCGCCGAATGCCACGAAGAGCATCTGCGCGCCCGAAACGACCTGGCGCCAGAGCGGGTCGTTGAAGCCGTCCTGCATGGTCAGGCGTCCTTTTGCTTGGTGCCGAAGATTTTGTCACCGGCATCGCCCAGGCCCGGCACGATGTAGCCGTGTTCGTTCAGACGCTGGTCGATCGAGGCGGTGTAGATCTGCACATCCGGGTGGGCTTTTTCCACCACTTCGATGCCTTCTGGCGCGGCAACCAGCACCATGGCGCGAATCTCTTTGCAGCCGGCCTTTTTCAGCAGGTCGATGGTGGCGACCATCGAGCCGCCGGTGGCCAGCATCGGGTCGATGATCAGGGCCAGGCGCTGGTTGATATCCGGCGCGAGTTTTTCCAGGTAGGTGTGGGCTTCCAGGGTTTCTTCGTTGCGGGCAACGCCGACGGCGCTCACCTTGGCGCCCGGGATCAGGCTGAGCACGCCGTCGAGCATGCCGATGCCGGCGCGCAGGATAGGCACCACGGTGATTTTCTTGCCGGCGATTTTTTCAACTTGAACCTTGCCACACCAGCCGTCGATCTCGTAGGTTTCCAGTGGCAGGTCCTGGGTGGCTTCGTAGGTCAGGAGCGCGCCGACTTCCTGGGCGAGTTCGCGAAAATTCTTGGTGCTGATATCGGCACGGCGCATCAGGCCGAGCTTGTGGCGGATCAGCGGATGGCGGATCTCACGAGTGGGCATAGGGGGGCTCCGAAAGGCGGGCAAAAAAACCGCGCTAGATTAATCTATTCAGCCTGTGCTGTCGTCTGGTCATTCTGGACGTTAGTCCATAAATGCTTGATCTGTGACGAGCGGATGCGTACCTTTGCCCGCTTTTCCAAAATGCACCCCCCGGAGAGCGCCATGTCCGCCGATCTCGAGCATATCCGTCAAGTCATGCGTGAAGCTGACTGCCTGTACAACGAAGCCGAAGTCGAAGCGGCCATCGCCAACGTCGGCGAGCAGATCTGCAAAGACCTGCACGACAAGAACCCGGTGGTGTTCTGCGTGATGAACGGCGGCCTGATCTTCGCTGGCAAACTGCTCACCCACCTGCAGTTCCCGCTGGAAGCGTCGTACCTGCACGCCACCCGCTACCGCAACCAGACCAGCGGCGGTGAGCTGTTCTGGAAGGCCAAACCGGAAGTGTCGTTCATCGACCGTGACGTGCTGATCGTCGATGACATCCTCGACGAAGGCCACACCCTCAGCGCCATCATCGAGTTCTGCAAGCATGCCGGCGCGCGTTCGGTGCACACGGCGGTACTGATCGACAAGGACCACGACCGCAAGGCCAGCCCGGACCTCAAGGCCAACTACGTGGGCCTGCCGTGCGTCGACCGCTACATCTTCGGCTACGGCATGGACTACAAAGGCTACTGGCGCAACGCCAACGGCATCTTCGCCGTCAAGGGGCTGTGACCATGCGCCAGCCTGCGTTCATCGACCAATCGCTGTTCGCCGGGCTGGCCGAAAAGGCGGCCGCCAACCCGCGCGGGCGGCAGCATCACAACTTCCATGAGATGGAAGAGCCTTGCCACCGCATGGCGGTGGGGCTGCAGCCGAATACCTATATCCCGCCGCACCGGCACCTGAGCGACGACAAGGCTGAGGCCCTGATCGTGCTCAAGGGCCGCCTGGGCCTGCTGATCTTCGATGAGCAGGGCGTGGTAACCGCCAAGCGGGTGCTGCAGGCGGGCGGCGACTGCCTGGGAGTGGACCTGCCACCAGGCACGTACCATGGGTTGGTGGTGCTGGAGCCCGACAGCATGCTGTTCGAATGCAAGGCCGGGCCTTACCGACCCGTGGGCGAGGGCGAGCATGCGCACTGGGCGCCGCGTGAAGGCGATGAGGGTGTCGCCGAGTACCAGGCCTGGATGCGCGCGCAGTTCGATTGATAGTGCCTGCACACGGCATGCTAGAGTGCTCCTTCATACAAGGAGCCTCACATGCGTGCGATTCTTCCCCTCCTGCTGGCAGTCAGCCTGCCACTTGCCGCCGCACCGCTGCACAGTCAGTTCCTGCCACCTGACGACCTGTCTTTACGCCAGGAGGCGCCGACCGGCCAGCAATTGCTGCAAGTGACCGACTACTCCGTGGTGGTGGGTGCCCAGCGCCAGTCCGATCAGCAGCCGATCCCGATCACGTCGTCGTTGCAGGTGCGCCTGAAAGGCAAGCCGCTGAGCAAGGGCGCGACCATTGCCCAGGTGCTGCTGACGTTCGACGGTGAGGCGGCCAAGAGCCTGAAGAAGCCCGTGTATGACGAAAAAACCCGCACCCTGAGCCTGAATTACCCGGTCAGCGACTATCGGGTGATCATGGATCTGCTGCGCAACGAAACGCTGTATGTGCAGTTTCTGACCTATAACAACGGCCATATCTGGGCCGACCTGCACACCGGTACCGTACGTACGCGTTGAGGCACGCGGCCTGCGAGGGGTACACTGCCGGCCTTCGAAATTCCGTGATGGTCCAGTTGGAGTCGGCAATGCGTAAAGACAAGAAACAGGTAATCGGTGACGAAATCAGCGACGACTACATCAAGTCGTTCCTTCAGTTCGAGCCGGCCGATGGCGTGACCTCGCCGTCGCTGCACAAGCTGGTCAAGGCCTACCGTGGCCTGCGCGTCGATGACTTCGAGCGCTTTGTCGGCTTCTTCGTCGAAGCGGGCCTGGACCTGGATGGCAAGGACGAGCACGGCAAGACCTTCGTCGAGCAGATAGCCGACCAGCGCAATGCGCCGGAGTACATCGAGATCATCGTTAAAGCCCGCGGCTGATAACGGCCCAGGCACAAAAAAACGCCCCGAGGGGCGTTTTTTCGTTTCAGGCCGGCATTAAGCGTAATGCTTGGCTGCCGGGCTGCTTTCCACCAGGTCCAGCGCCACGTCGTTGTCGGCACTGATCTTGTGGTACAGAGCGGCATCGGTCGCCAGCGTCTTCTCACGCGCCGGGAAGATTTCCTTGAGCTTGGCAGCCCAGGCACCTTTGGCCTGCTCGGGGAAGCAGCGCTCGATCAGTTCCAGCATGATCGACACGGTAACCGAAGCACCTGGCGATGCGCCGAGCAGTGCGGCCAGGCTGCCGTCCTGGGCCGAGACCAGCTCGGTACCGAACTGCAGCACGCCGCCTTTTTTCGGGTCTTTCTTGATGATCTGCACACGCTGACCGGCCACTTCCAGGCGCCAGTCTTCGGCCTTGGCCTGCGGGTAGAAGCGACGCAGGGCTTCCAGGCGCTGCTCCATCGACTGCATCACTTCGCTGACCAGGTACTTGGTCAGGTCCATGTTGTCGCGGGCCACGGCCAGCATCGGGCCGATGTTGCCCATGCGTACCGACAGCGGCAGGTCCATCAGCGAACCGTGCTTGAGGAACTTGGTGGTGAAGCCAGCGTACGGGCCGAACAGCAGCGAAGTCTTGCCGTCCACAACACGGGTGTCCAGGTGCGGCACCGACATCGGCGGGGCGCCTACGGCGGCCTGGCTGTAGACCTTGGCCTGGTGCTGTTTGACGATTTCCGGGTTGTCGCAACGCAGCCACTGGCCGCTGACCGGGAAGCCGCCGAAGCCTTTGCCTTCCGGGATGCCCGACAGCTGGAGCAGCGGCAGGGCCGCGCCACCGGCGCCGAGGAAGACGAAGCGGGCGTCGACTTCACGGCTGCCGCCGCTGTTGACGTCCTTGATGCTCACGGTCCAGCCGCTGCCGTTACGGCGCAGGCCGACAACCTTCTTGCTGTACTTGACCTGTGCGTCCTGCGAGTCGCCCAGCAGCTTGAGCAGCTTGTTGGTCAGGGCGCCGAAGTTGACGTCGGTGCCTTTGGCCACGCGGGTAGCGGCGATGTGCTGGTCGGCCGGGCGGCCAGGCATCATCAGCGGCATCCAGTCGTTCATCACGGCCTTGTCTTCGGTGTATTCCATGTCGGCGAAGGCATGGTGCTGCTTGAGCAGCTCGAAGCGCTTCTTGAGGAAGGAAACACCCTTGTCACCTTCGACGTAGCTCAGGTGCGGGACAGGGTTGATGAACGCACGTGCCGAGCCGAAGTTGCCCTTCTTGCTCAGGTAAGCCCAGAACTGGCGCGAAACCTCGAACTGGGTGTTGATGTGCACGGCCTTCTTGATGTCGATGCTGCCATCGGCGGCCTGGGGCGTGTAGTTAAGCTCGCACAGACCGGCGTGGCCGGTGCCTGCGTTGTTCCAGGGGTTGGAGCTTTCCGCGGCTCCGGAGTCCATCGCCTCGACGACCTCAAGCTTCAGGGTCGGGTCGAGCTCCTTGAGCAGTACGGCCAGGGTGGCACTCATGATGCCCGCGCCTACCAGTACCACATCAACCGATTCGTTCTGCGCCATTTAACGCGTCTCCACAATCTACAGCTACCTAATTGACAGCATAGGACCTGGGTTCGCCAGGGTCGCCATGTCCGACTTTTCGCAGTTCTTGCAACTTCCGCGGACACCGCCAATCAGTCTTCGGGTTCGGGTATTGAACGCCGTTTGCCACAGGTGCGGCAATTCGACTTATGGTCAAGGTGTCGTGCGTGCGTTATGGAACGGTTCAGACACTCATACGGGATGAGCGCATTTGCCGCCTGTTCAGGGCTGTTCGGGACACATCTGCCGCTTTTGCACATGCCAGACTGTTCATTTGCTCGCCACACTCTTGTGAAGTTGTGAAAACCGTTTTTTCACGCTCTTTTGGAGACGTGAACCTCAAAGGGGGACTGCGCGATGGCAACCCGCAGGTTCATGCAGTGTGAAGGGCCGGAAAAGCAGGCACGACAGCCGATGCAAGACCTGAGTGGAAGGCTCTCTGTGGGCGAAGCGGTGAAGTTGCCGGGGTCAATCGGCGAGTGCGGGGCCCGATCAGGAGACGTCCTTATAATCGGGGGGAGATTATAGCGATGTCGCGGGCAGAAATGTCGCCATTCGTGGTTTTTATTGCAGCGTTTGTCAGGCCGCGAGGATGCGCTGGTGCCAGCGGCGGCTTGCGCGGGCGCAAACCCGGGCGTCGGCAGGCAGTTCGTGGCCCAGCCAGGCCAACCGGGTTTCACCAATCTGGACCCAGTCGCTGCCGTTGGGTGCCTGGCTGCATTGCTTGAAGGCCACGCATTTGCCGTGGGCATCGAGGCGGGCATAGGCATGGTGGCGCGGGCGTTGGAAGAGCAGCGTCCAGAGCGAGGCCATGACGAGGAGTCCTTTGCGTGAGGGCTTGGCGCGAGGATAAGGGCGAGGCCATGAAACGATTGTGACAAGCGGGCCGGACCGATGACTGGTCGATGCGTGCCTAGGTATACTGTGCGCCTTAGCCGCATTTTCTGGAGAAACGCGCATGTTGCAACGTCTGTTGTTCGGTTTGATCGCCGTGGCCAGCCTCAGCCTGGTCGGTTGTGCCCACAGCCCGCAACAACTCAACCCGCAACCCACGCTCAAGGCCCAGCTCACGCCGGTCGGCCATGGCCAGCCGGTGGTGGTCCGGGTGGTTGACGGCCGGGCTTCGCAGTCCCTGGGTACCCGTGGTGGCATGTACCCCGAAACCAGCACCATCAGCGTCAGCGGTAACGACGTGGTGCCCAAGCTGCAAGCCCAGGCCGAAGCTGCCGTGCGCCTGCTCGGCTTCACCCCGACGCCAAATGCCTATAACGCACCGCAGCTGACCGTGACCCTGGCCGAGCTGAAATACCAGTCGCCCAAAGACAACCTGTACGTGACCGAAGCCACCATTGGCGCCACCTTCCGTGCCGACGTGCGCAACGGCGGCCGCAGCTACAGCGGCCGTTACGGTGCTTCGCTGGACCAGCGTTTCGGCATGGCGCCGAACCAGGACACCAACACCCAACTGGTGGGTGATGTGCTGAGCGATGCGTTGACCCGTATGTTCAAAGACCCGACCATCGGGCAGGTACTGGGGCAGTAAGCCTTCAGCAATAAAAAGAAACCGCTGCCTGGGTGCCAGGCAGCGGTTTTTTTGTCTGTACAGGTTCAAGCCGCTTCTATGTGGAAATCCAGCAGGCTGAAGCCGGTTCCGGCATCCACTTCGGGCAAGTCTTCGTGCACATGCCCACCTAGCGCACAGTAGACGAGCCATTGGCGGTCCTGCACGTTGATGGCAAAACCATCGATCAGCGCCTGTTGTTCATCGCTCTGGGCGACGAGGTAAAGGCGGTCCTGGTTTTCGGCGTGCAACATGAACAAGCTCCGGGTCATGAAAGGCCGATAGGGTGGCCTGTTCTGATGACGAGCTAATGACAGATGAAATTTAATGACACTTTGTCGTCCAAGGCGGGTGCGCGGGTGCGACTTGGGTAAAATGCGGGCCTTTGTTGCTGCTCACACCGAGGTCGCCTGATGTCCTTGCAAGTGCTCTGGGGGTTTCTGTCCGCCCACCCCGCCAAGTGGATCAACCTGCTGGCGCTGCTGCTGACGTGTCCAGGTGGGTTGCTGCTGCACAGTGCTCGGCGGCGTGATGCCGAGACCCGTGAATACATGGCGGTGGACGAGGGCGTGGTGGATGCGTTCGACCTCCGAGTGCCGCGCTACTTCTATATTCTCGGTTTTTCGTGTCTGGCGATGGCGTTGCTGCTGTCCTGGCTCAGTACCTGGGTTTGACTGAATGGGGCCGCAAAGCGGCCCCGACAATCTGTCAGGCTACAGGTGCCTGTTGCCGCACCTGGTACTGGTTACGCACCGGCGTCGCATACTGCAACACCAGGTAAGGCCGCTGCTCTTCAGGGCAGGCATCCAGGCGGCGCTGCCATTCTTCCTTGGCCTTGGCCAACTCATCGGCCGGGAACACTTTCTCGGCACTCGGCACCTGCAGGGCCTCGTCCTTGCCCTCCCACATCGCATACGCCAGGTAATGCACCGGGAATAGCCGGTAGCCACCCAGGATCTGCCGGTCGATTTCCGCCGCCAGCTGCTTGGTATCCTCGTGGTATTCGGTCACCGGTGGGGCGAAATTGATATGCACCCGGCCCTTGTAGCCGGTAATGCCCTTGGCGATGCTGTTGTCATCCTCGCCCGGCGCCTTCTTGTAGGTGCCGGTGGTGGCGCGGATGTAAAGCTCGCGGGCCTTGGCCTGGTCGCAGGGGTCGTATTCGTAGCTGATCGACACGGGCGTCAGGTTAAGGCTCTGGATCACCGCGCCGAACGGCTCGTCCTTGCGGCTCATGTGGAACATCTTGAGGATCGCCGAGTCGGTACGGTCGTCACCGTCCTTGGCCCGCCCTTCGGCCTGGGCGATCCAGATCGAGGTGGCATCGTTGCGGATCGAGTGGTTGATGTAGGCCGAGAGCAACTGGTAAGCCGCCAGCTTCTCGCGGCGCCCGCTGATCGAACGGTGCACGATGAAGCTTTTGTTCAGGCGCATCATGTCGCTGACAAAGGGCTTTTGCAGCAGGTTGTCACCAATGGCGATGCGCGGCGTGGGCAGGCCGGCATGGTACACCGCGTAGTTGACGAAGGCGGGGTCCATGACGATGTCACGGTGGTTGGCCAGGAACAGGTAGGCAGTGCCGGCCTTGAGCTGCTCTACGCCGGAATAGGTGACGCCGTCGGTGGCACGGTCGATAGTCTGGTCGACGTAGTACTCGACTTTGTCCTGCAAGGTGGAAACGCAGGTGACGCCGGCGAATTCCTTGCGCAGGCGGCGGGCAATCAGCGGTTTGAGCAACCAGCCGAGAGCACCGGCCGCACGCGGGAAGCGGAAGTGGGTGAGGATATCGAGGAATGCCGGGTCGCTGAGCAGGCGTGCCAGAACGGCAGGGACCTCAGCGTCGTCGTACGGTCGGATGGCATCGAATTCGCCCATCATGCTCTCTTGTTGGAAACGGCTAGGGTAATAAGGTAAGGGCGGGCTCCGAAAAACGGCTCGGACACACACTGGCCCTGTAAACAGACCGGCAATTATACGCATAAGTCACCCCGGAGGCCGCGATGCTGGAAACTGCGATCTACGATTGCCCTTATTGTGGCGAAGAAGTCGAAACGACGGTGGACCTGTCCGGCGGCGATCAGGAGTACATCGAGGACTGCCAGGTATGCTGCAAGCCTATCCGCTTCGTACTGCAGGTTCATGGCGAGGAGTGGATGCTGGATGTCTTCGGTGAGAACGACTGATGCGGCGGATCTATGAACCTGAAAGCCTGCTCGAAGCCGAAATGCTGATCGGGATGCTGGCCAGTGAGGGTGTCGATGTTCAACTGGTGGGCCGTGACCTGATGGGCGGTGTGGGCGAGTTGCCGATGCAAGGCTTGTTGGGGCTTGCGGTAGCGGATGAGCAGGCCGAGTACGCACGGCGGCTGATCGATGCGTACAATGATGCCCAGCCACTGGTTGGCGACGAACCGGAGAGTTTCCCCGGTACCTTGATCTGCTAGGTTCTGAATTCGCCCATGTGTGGACGTTACGCCCTGTTTCGCTGGCCCCAGGCGCTGGCCAGCCTGCCTGGTTTTCCCGAAGGCCAGCCGGCCCAATGGAACATTGCTCCCGGTGCCACGGTGCTGATCCAGCGCCAGCTCGACGGCCAGCAGCAACTGGCCAAGGCGCGCTGGGGGCTGACCCCGGCCTGGCTTACCGACCTGTCCCGCACCCCCGCCCATGCCCGCGCCGAAACGCTGGCCGAGCAACCCATGTTCCGCGAGGCGTTTCGCCAGCGCCGCTGCCTGATGCCGGCCAACGGCTTTTACGAATGGCGTGGCAGCGTGCGTAAACGCCCGTACTGGTTGACCCCGGGGGAGGGCTCGTCGCTGTACTTTGCTGCGGTGTGGGAGGCCTATCCCGTGCAGGATCAGGTGTGGCTTAGCTGTGCGGTGGTGACCCAGGCGGCCATGAACCAGCGTCGACCGCTGATACTGGATGAGACAGGGCAGGCAGCCTGGCTCGACCCGGACACGCCGGTTACCCGCTTGCACGAGTTGCTGGCCAGCCCTGCGGCACAGCTGCGTGAGCGGGCGCTGGCCAATTTCGTCAATGACCCGAAGCTGGATGCGCCGGAGTGCCTGACTCCAGCCTGATGCGCTGGTCGATAAAATCTTCCCTGCGGCTATGGCAGCCACAGGCGAGTCGGCCTAGGATACGCCGCATGTGGATAGGGAGTGTTTTCATGCGTAAGTCTTTTGTTGTCAGCCTGTTGAGTGCTGGAATCCTGCTGGCCGGCTGCCAGGCGGTGAACACCACCAGCGGTGGTGCTGTCGGCGTGCAGCGCCAGCAGTACATGTTCAGCATGCTTTCGACCGATGAGGTCAACCAGATGTACGCCCAGTCGTACCAGCAGACCTTGGGCGAAGCGTCGAGCAAGGGTGTGCTCGACAAGTCCAGCGCCGATGCCAAACGCGTGCAGGTCATCGCCAACCGCCTGATCGCCCAGGCGCCCAAGTTCCGCCCGGATGCCGCGCAGTGGAACTGGGAAGTCAACGTGATAAAAAGCGACGAACTGAACGCCAACTGCGGCCCGGGCGGCAAGATCATCGTCTACACCGGGCTGATCGATCAGCTCAAGCTCACCGATGCAGAAATTGCCGCCGTGGTGGGGCATGAAATTGCTCACGCCCTGCGTGAGCACAGCCGCGAGGCGATGTCCAAGGCCTATGGCGTGCAAATGGCCCGTCAGGGTGCCGGTGCCCTCTTGGGCCTGGGCGAGGGCAGCATGGCCATGGCCGATGCCGTGGTGAACTACTCCATGACCTTGCCCAACAGCCGGGCCAACGAGAACGAAGCCGACCTGATCGGCCTGGAACTGTCGGCCCGCGCCGGTTACGACCCGAATGCTGCGATCACCTTGTGGAACAAGATGAGCAAGGCTTCCGAAGGCGCGCCACCAGAGTTCATGAGCACTCACCCGGCTTCTGAAAGCCGTATCGCTTCGCTGCAGGCGGCGATTCCGAAGGTGATGCCGCTGTATCAGGCTGCGGCCAAGCAGTAAGACCGCAAGGGGGCTGCTTTGCAGCCCTTTCGCGGCACAAGGCCGCTCCTACAACGGTACGCGATCCCCTGTAGGAGCGGCCTTGTGCCCCTCTTTTTTTCAGTTAGCCGATCCAGCCACTGGCCTTCATCGCCGAGTACACGGCCACGATCGCCAGCACGAAGAACGCCGTGGCCGCCAGGCGACGAATCAGCGTCAGGGGCAGCTTGTCTGCCGCGAAGTTACCCGCCAGAACCACCGGCACGTTGGCAATCAGCATGCCCAGCGTGGTCCCGATAATGACCATGATCAGGTGCGGATACTGCGCAGCCAGCATCACGGTTGCAACCTGGGTCTTGTCACCGATTTCGGCCAGGAAGAACGCGATCAGCGTGGTCAGGAACGGCCCGAAGCGACGTGCGGGGTTTTCGTCTTCATCCATCTTGTCCGGTACCAGTGTCCACAGCGCGGTGGCGGTAAAGCTCGCGGCCAGGATCCAGTGCAGGGCCGAGTCGCTGAAGAAGCTGCCGAACCATGCGCCCACGGCACCGGCTGCAGCATGGTTGGCCAGGGTGGCGGCGATGATGCCGGCGATGATCGGCCAAGGCTTGCGGAAGCGGGCAGCAAGAATGAGAGCGAGCAGTTGCGTCTTGTCGCCGATTTCGGCCAAGGCAACGATAGCGGTGGGGACCAACAGAGATTCCAGCATCAGGATTCCTACGGGGGCGGGTCGACACGGCTATGACACGTACAGCCTCCCCGCCCCGGGTAAGGTGTGCGTGTCATAGGTCTTGTCAAACCCTGGATCCGTCTACGCGGATCTCTCCATGCAGGCTGGCATGGTGGGTCGCACGCGCCATGGTCTGTGGACCAAGTATGTTGACGCGTACCGGGCGAGCAGTGCGCTCGCGGGAGACTACTCCCCTAGGACGGTGCGGATTCTGCCTAGGCAAAACGCTTTCGGCAAGCGCTGTTTTTTATCCGTGGGTTGCTTGGTAGATACGGAAGCCGTCGGCCTCGTCGCGTACCTGGCAGTTGCCCAGTGCCCCTTCGATCAGCGGTTGGTAGCGCAGGAAGCTGTTGGCGACCAAGCGCATTTCGCCCCCTTTTCGCAGATGAACGGCAGATTTTTTCAGCAAGTTCTCCGAGGCCTGGTAATTGGTGTGCACCCCGGTATGGAACGGCGGGTTGCTCAGAATCAGGCTCAGCTCGGCAGGTGCCGCATCAATGCCATCACCGCTGATCACCTCACCCTCCAGGCCGTTGGCAGCCAGTGTCAGACGACTGGCCTCAACCGCGAAGGCGTCCACATCCAGCAGCGTTACCCGGCTTTGTGGATAACGGCGCTTGACCGTGGCGCCCAATATCCCTGCGCCGCAGCCGAAGTCCAGCACATGGCCGCCTGGCAGGCCGTCGAGGTGCTTGAGCAGCAGGGCAGTACCGCGGTCGAGGCGGCCGTGGCTGAATACGCCCGGCAGGCTGACCACCTGCAAGGGGCCGTCTTCCAGCGCCAGCTCGAAGTGCTCGGCCAGGCTTGCCAGCGGCTTGGCATCGGGGGCGTGCTCGATGGTCACTTGCCACAGCTGGCAGTGGCGGGCGCTGTCGAGCTTGCGCGGTTTGCCAAAGGCTTGCAGTTGCTTGGCCGCACCTTCGATGCCGCCGCGTTTTTCGCCGACCAGGTACAGCTCACGGCCGGCCAGGCGCGATGCCAGGGCATTCAGCAGGTAGGCCGCCAGCTCACGGGACTTGGGCAGGAACAGCACGGCGCTGTCGAATGCCATTTCAGGCGGCTCTACCCCGTAATGGCTGCGGCCGGCGAAGCGGCTGTCGAGCATGGCCTGATCGCCGGCATGCCAAGTCCAGGCCTTGGCCTGTGGCAATTGGGCGAGCAGGCCGTCGGCGGGGGCGCCAGCGATCAGCAGCGGCCCCTGGAACAGCTCTGCCTGGCGGAGCAACACTTCACTGCGCGGGTCCATGGACGACGCCTCCTGGAAAAAAGTGGCGCAGTGTAGCAGAGGCGGGCGCCGGGCTCAGCTGACCACGCGGCGTGGCTGCCCGTCAAAGAAGGCCTGGGCGTTCTCGCTGAGCTGGCCGACGATACGCTGGCGCGACTCTACCGCACCCCAGGCGCTGTGCGGGGTGATGATCAGGCGCGGGATGCCCGGTTCGAGCAGCGGGTTGCCGTTGACCGGCGGCTCCACACTCAACACATCGGTTGCCGCGCCGCCCAAGTGGCCCTGGCGCAGGGCGTCGGCCAACGCCTGTTCGTCGATCAGGCCGCCACGGGCAGTGTTGACCACCAGCGCATTGGGCTTGAGCAGGGCCAGTTCGCGGGCACCGAGCATATGCCGGGTGTGCTCGTTCAGTGGGCAATGCAGCGTCAGGGCGTCCACTTGCGGCAGTAGTTCGTCCAGTGGCAGGCGGTCGTCACGTTCCGGCCGGCCGGGAATCTGCCCGCTCAGCACGCGCATGCCGAAGGCTTCGGCCAGCCGCGCCACCGCGCCGCCGAGCTCGCCGTGACCGAGCAGGCCGAGGGTTTTGCCCTCCAGCTCGACGATGGGGAAGTCCAGCAGGCAGAACTGGCTGGCCTTGGCCCATTGGCCGTCGGCTACGGACTGGTTGTAGTCGCACAGGCGGGTGGCCAGGGCCAGTAGCAGGGCGAGGGTGTGCTGTGCGACGGACGGCGTGCCGTAACCCTGGCAGTTGCAGACGGTAATGCCTTGGGCGCGCGCCGCTGCCAGGTCGACATTGTTGGTGCCGGTGGCGGCCACCAGGATCAGCTTGAGCTGCGGGTTGGCGGCCAGGGTGGGGGCGTCGAGCATTACCTTGTTGCTAACCACGGCGACCGCGCCTTGCAGGCGCTCTGCCACCTGGTCGGGACGGGTGGCGGCGAACAGTTCGAATTCATCGAACTGCTGCTTCAGGGGCGAGAGGTCGAGGTCGCCAAGGTCCAGGGACTGGTGATCGAGAAACACGGCGCGACGCGGGCTGGGCATGGGGGGCTCCGGTGGCAGGGCGGGGTATTGGTGTTATGGCCATTCGCGGGTACGCCCGCGTCTACAGGCGCAGTGTCTAGCCCGGGGTTACCGCCCGTCAACGCCTGCCACTCATACCTTTGGCTCGCAAATCATTCCTTCGGCTGATTTAGCCGTCACATTGCCGCACTACAGTAGTTGTCAGACCTGTCCGGCTCGCTTTTCAGAAAAGGGATACCCATGTTGCAGACCCGCATCATCAAGCCCGCCGAGGGCGCCTACGCCTACCCACTGCTGATCAAGCGCCTGCTGATGTCCGGTAGCCGCTATGAAAAGACCCGTGAAATCGTCTATCGCGACCAGTTGCGGCTGACATATCCACAGCTCAACGAACGTATTGCACGCCTGGCCAATGTGCTGACCGAGGCCGGAGTAAAGGCCGGTGACACCGTGGCGGTGATGGACTGGGACAGCCATCGCTACCTGGAATGCATGTTCGCTATCCCGATGATCGGCGCCGTGGTGCACACCATCAACGTGCGGCTGTCGCCCGAGCAGATCCTCTACACCATGAACCACGCCGAAGACCGCGTGGTGCTGGTCAACAGTGATTTCGTCGGCCTCTACCAGGGTATTGCCGGGCAGCTGACCACCGTCGACAAGACCCTGCTGCTGACCGATGGCCCGGACAAGACCGCCGAGCTACCCGATCTGGTGGGCGAATACGAGCAATTGCTGGCCGCTGCCAGCCCGCACTACGATTTCCCCGACTTCGACGAAAATTCGGTGGCCACCACCTTCTACACCACTGGCACCACCGGCAACCCCAAGGGCGTGTATTTCACCCACCGGCAACTGGTGCTGCACACGCTGGCCGAGGCTTCGGTCACCGGCAGTATCGACAGCGTGCGCCTGCTGGGCAGCAACGACGTGTACATGCCCATCACCCCGATGTTCCATGTGCATGCCTGGGGCATCCCCTACGCCGCCACCATGCTCGGTATGAAGCAGGTGTACCCGGGACGCTACGAGCCAGACATGCTGGTCAAGCTGTGGCGCGAGGAGAAGGTCACGTTCTCTCATTGTGTGCCGACCATTCTGCAGATGCTGCTCAACTGCCCGACCTCGCAGGGCCAGGACTTCGGCGGCTGGAAGATCATCATCGGCGGCAGCGCGCTCAACCGCTCGTTGTACCAGGCAGCCCTGGCCCGGGGTATCCAGCTAACCGCAGCGTACGGCATGTCCGAGACCTGCCCGCTGATATCCGCCGCGCACCTGAACGACGAACTGCAGGCCGGTAGCGAAGACGAGCGCATCACCTACCGCATCAAGGCCGGCGTGCCGGTGCCACTGGTCGAAGCGGCGATTGTCGATGGCGACGGCAACTTCCTTCCGTCGGATGGCGAGACCCAGGGCGAGTTGGTGCTGCGTGCGCCGTGGCTGACCATGGGTTATTTCAAGGAGCCGGAGAAGAGCGAGGAGCTGTGGCAGGGCGGCTGGCTCCACACCGGTGACGTCGCCACCCTCGACGGCATGGGCTACATCGACATCCGTGACCGTATCAAGGATGTGATCAAGACCGGTGGCGAGTGGATTTCCTCACTCGATCTGGAAGACCTGATCAGCCGCCACCCGGCCGTACGTGAAGTGGCGGTGGTCGGAGTGGCCGACCCGCAGTGGGGCGAGCGCCCGTTTGCCCTGCTGGTGGTGCGCGACGGCCAGGCCATCGATGCCAAGGCGCTCAAGGAACACCTCAAACCGTTCGTCGAGCAAGGGCACATCAACAAGTGGGCGATTCCTAGCCAGATCGCCGTTGTTACTGAAGTTCCCAAGACCAGTGTCGGTAAGCTCGACAAGAAACGCATCCGCCAGGACATCGTCCAGTGGCAAGCCAGCAACAGCGCCTTCCTTTCCACCCTGTAACCGCCGTGCGGGTCGCGAACGCCAGAACGCGACCCGCACGCTAGAGGCCTTCACGCCTTGCCAAACGGCTGAAATGCGCCATCCTTTAGCACTGCCAGCCCGCAACCGGGATAACAGTGCAGCGAGTTGGCGGCATGGAGCGCAAATCACACTTTAGAGGGATCAAGCGCCTGTGCCTTGCTGGCTATAGTCGGGGCCAGGGGATTTTCAGGAATGGGGGAGGGCGACACGCGCAAGCCGTGTCGTCGCAGGTGCAAACCTGCAAACCGGTCGCTCGGGCCGTTCTTGAAAGGACTCACTGCCATAACAAAAAAGTACATGGAGTAGCGTCGATGAAATCTGCAAACCTGTTCTGGCGCCGGGCCAAGTTGCCCCTGGCCGTCAGCCTTGCTTCCACGCTCGCAAGTCCTGCTTTCGCTGTCAGCTTCAACATTGGTGAAATCGAAGGCCAGTTCGACTCCTCGCTCTCCATCGGCGCCAGCTGGTCGACGGCCAACCCCAACAAGAACCTGATCGGTGTCAACAACGGCGGCAAGGGCCTGTCGCAGACCTCCGACGATGGCCACCTGAACTTCAAGAAGGGCGAAACCTTCTCCAAGATCTTCAAGGGCATCCATGACCTGGAGCTCAAGTACGGCGATACCGGTGTGTTCGTGCGCGGCAAGTATTGGTATGACTTCGAACTCAAGGACGAAAGCCGCGAGTTCAAGGACATCAGCGACTCCAATCGCAAGGAAGGCGCCAAGTCGTCCGGCGCCCAGTTGCTCGACGCCTTCGTGTACCACAACTACTCCATCGCTGATCAGCCTGGCTCTGTGCGGCTTGGCAAGCAGGTGGTGAGCTGGGGCGAAAGTACCTTCATCGGCGGCGGCATCAACTCGATCAACCCCATCGACGTATCGGCGTTCCGCCGCCCAGGGGCCGAGATCAAGGAAGGCCTGATCCCGGTCAACATGTTCTACATCTCGCAAAGCCTGACCGACAACCTGTCGGCCGAAGCCTTCTACCAGATCGAGTGGGACCAGACGGTTGTCGACAACTGCGGCACCTTCTTCTCTCAGCCGGACATCATCGCCGACGGCTGTACCGACAACCTGCGTGTGCTCAACAGCAGCCGCACAGTGCCGGCTGCGGCCCAGCAGTTCCTCGCCACCCGTGGCGTCAACATCAATGAAGAAGGTGTGATGGTGGCGCGCGGCGCCGACCGCGACGCCCGGGACAGTGGCCAGTTCGGTGTGGCCATGCGCTACATGTTCGAACCGCTCGACACTGAATTTGGCGCCTATTTCATGAACTACCACAGCCGTGCGCCGATCTTCAGCGCCACCGGCGCCTCGCCTTCGGTATTTGCCGGGCTGAGCGCGCTGCCGGCGCAGCTGCGTGCATTGGCGCCGTTGATCGTCGCGGGTAACTCGAAGTATTTCGTCGAATACCCGGAAGATATCCGCCTGTATGGCCTGAGCTTCTCCACCACGTTGCCCACCGGCACCGCGTGGAGCGGCGAAATCAGCTACCGGCCGAATGCCCCGGTGCAGCTGAATACCACCGATATCCTGTTCGCGGGTGTGCGTCCGATTGGCGGTGCATTGACCAACGCCTCGCTGCTGACCGGTACGCCAGGGGAAGACCTGCACGGGTATCGCCGTAAGGAGATCACTCAATTCCAGACCACCCTGACGCACTTCTTCGACCAGGTGATGGGCGCCAGCCGGATGACCGTGGTGGGTGAAGTGGGTGTCACCCATGTCGGCGGGCTGGAGAACGCACACGACACGCGTTACGGTCGTGACCCGGTGTTCGGCCCTGGTCCATTGCCATCCACTGGTGGCGCAGACACCTGCCAAGCGCTCAATGCCAGCACCATCGCAGGCGCTGGTGCGGGGGCATCCACTGCCAACCTGAACCGCAACTGCGAGAACGACGGCTACACCACCAGCACTTCCTGGGGTTACCGCGCCCGCGTCATCTGGGACTACAACGACGTCTTCGCCGGGGTGAACCTGAAGCCGAGCGTGGCCTGGTCGCATGACGTGTCTGGCTACTCGCCAGGCCCTGGTGCGAACTTCGAGGAGGGCCGCAAGGCAGTCAGCCTGGGCCTGGACGCCGAGTACCAGAACACCTACACGGCGAGCCTGTCGTACACCAACTTCTTCGATGGCAAGTACACCACTGTGGATGACCGTGACTTCGTCGCGCTCAGCTTCGGCGTGAACTTCTAAGCACACAGATCCAGGACGACACGACATGAACAAGACCAGAAGTCTGCTGCAAGCCGGTGTACTGGGCCTGTCCCTGCTGGCGACCAGCGTGATGGCTGCGGTATCCGCCGACGAGGCGGCCAAGCTGGGCAGTACCCTGACCCCGATGGGCGCCGAGAAGGCCGGCAACGCCGATGGCTCGATCGGCCCGTGGGAGCCGCTGTCGAAGAGTGCGGGCAGCGTCGACGGCAAGGGCTTTTTGGCCGACCCGTATGGCAGTGAAAAACCGCTGTTCACCATCACCGCGCAGAACGCCGACCAGTACAAGGACAAGCTTTCGCCGGGCCAGTTGGCCATGCTCAAGCGCTACCCGGACACCTTCAAGATCCCGGTATTCAAAACCCATCGCGGTTCAACCGTCCCGGCCGATGTGTTTGCGGCCATCAAGGAAAACGCCACCAAGACCACCCTGGTGGAAGGCGGCAACGGCCTGAACAACTTCCGCACGGCTGTGCCGTTCCCGATCCCCAAAACCGGCCTGGAGGTGATCTGGAACCACATCACCCGCTACCGGGGGGGCAGTGTCAGCCGCCTGGTAACCCAGGCCACGCCACAGCAGAACGGCTCGTTCAACCCGGTGTACTTCTCCGACCAGTTCGTCTTCCGCGACAAGATGAAGGATTACGACCCGAACAACCCGGGCAACATCCTGTTCTACTTCAAGCAGGAAGTGACCGCACCTGCGCGCCTGGCCGGTACCGTGCTGCTGGTCCACGAAACCCTCGATCAGGTGAAGGAACCGCGCAAGGCGTGGATCTACAACGCCGGCCAGCGCCGTGTGCGCCAGGCGCCGCAGGTGTCGTATGACGGCCCGGGTACCGCTGCCGATGGCTTGCGTACCTCCGACAACCTGGACATGTTCAACGGTGCGCCAGACCGCTACGACTGGAAGCTGGAAGGCAAGAAAGAGCTGTACATCGCCTCCAACGCCTTCAAGCTGGACGACCCCAAGCTGAAGTACACCGACATCATCAAGGCCGGGCACATCAACCAGGATCTTGCCCGCTACGAGCTGCGCCGCGTGTGGCATGTGGTCGCGACCCTGAAGCCAGGCCAGCGCCACATCTATGCCAAGCGTGACTTCTACATCGACGAAGACACCTGGCAGGCGGCGGTGATCGACCAGTACGACGGTCGCAACCAGCTGTGGCGCGTTTCCGAAGCTCATTCCCAGCCGTATTACAACAATGAGGTGCCTTGGTACACCTTGGAGGCCATTTACGACCTGCAGTCGGGTCGTTACCTGGCCTTGGGCATGAAGAACGAAGAGAAGCGTGCCTACGACTTCGGCTTCAGTGCCAGCAAGGCTGACTTCCAGCCAGCAGCGCTGCGTCAGTCGGGTATTCGGTAACCTGAAAGACTCCGTGTGATCCCCAGAACGCCCCGGCCTGCCGGGGCGTTTCTATTTTCCTGCCCCGTCCTCTTCGCGGGCAGGCCATAAACCTGCTGAATACCCACCCAAACCCCCGCACCAGCCGCTGTCCATCAGCCTTGTCGCTTTTTGTCGCAGTCTTTCCCGGGGCAAATGCGCCCATCATCTTCAAATGCGCTGCGTTACCGGCTAGTCTCGCAAGCATCCATATCGCCGTAGTCTTCCAACCAGAACGAGCCGGCCATGACAGACTTGTCCCGTACGCATGGATTCGCCAGCCAGGCCCTGGGCCTGCTGGACGGGCGTTTCTTTCGGCCCCCCCTGCCGGAGGGGCATGTGCCGCGTCCGCGCCTGTGCCAGCGCCTGTACACCGGCCTCGGCGCTCGCCTGCTGCTGGTCAACGCCCCGGCGGGTTTCGGCAAAAGCTCCCTGGCCATCGAGTTTTGCGAGGCACTGCCCGAACACTGGCGCAGCCTGTGGCTTGGTCTGAGCCAGCGAGATGCAGACCCAGGCCGCTTCCTTGAGCGCCTGCTCGAAGGGCTGCAGCAATACTGCCCGGCCCTGGGTGGTCAGGCCATGGGCTTGCTGAAAATGCGCCAGCGCCATCAGCCGTTCGCCTTCGAAGAGTGGCTTGACGGCCTGCTCGACGAGCTGGCGTTGTACCTGCAAGCGGATACACCGTTGCTGCTCGTACTGGATGATTACCACCTGGCCCAAGGGCCTGTACTGGACCGTTGCCTGCAGTTTTTCCTCAACCACCTGCCGGCCGGCCTGGTGTTGCTGGTTACCAGTCGCCAGCGCCCGGACTGGCACCTGGCGCGCCTGCGGCTGTCGCGTCAGCTTGTCGAGCTGAACGAACAGGATTTGCGCCTCACCGCCGAAGAGTCGCTGGCGGTAATCGGTCGCCAGCCCACGGGCCTGCGTGGCCAGGCCCTGGACAACCTTATCCAGCGCAGTGATGGCTGGGTGGCCGGGTTGCGTTTCTGGCAACTGGCGGCCAGCGACAGTGCCGACGAGCAGGCCTTGCCCCAGGCGCTGCATGGTGGCGAAGGGCTGATTCGCGACTACCTGCTCGAAGAAGTCATCGATATGCTGCCCGCCGATGTGCAGGCCTTCTTGTACGAAACCGCGTGCCAGGAGCGTTTCTGCGCCCAACTTTGCGATGCCGTGCGGGGTCGCCACGACAGTGTCGAGATCCTGCGTTTCCTGCAGGCGCACCAGGTATTCCTGGTGCCGTTGGACGAGCACGGCCACTGGTTCCGTTATCACCACTTGTTCTCCGACTTGCTGCGCAGTCGCCAGGCCAACGAACCGCTGGCCGGCTTGCACTTGCGGGCGAGCCGTTGGTTCGAAGCCCAGGGCCTGCTGGACGAGGCGGTGGAGCAGGCCTTGCGTGCCGGCCACCTTGATGTTGCCGCCGACCTGGTGCAGAGCCTGTCCGAGGAGCAACTGCTGGCCGAACAGAACGTCGGCATGTTGCTGCGCTGGAAGATGGACTTGCCCGACAGCCTGCTGATCAGCACGCCAAGGCTGATCGTGCTGTACAGCTGGGCGTTGGGCCTGGCTTGCCAACTGGACGCGGCCGAGGAGCTTGCCGGCTACCTCAGCCGCTTCCTGCCCGCACCTTCGGCGACCGCGCAAAAGTCGATGTTGGCCCAGTGGCTGGCGCTGAGTGGGGTGATTGCCCGAGGCCGGGGTGACCGTGAGCGCACGTTGGCCTATTGCAGCGAAGCGCTGCAGAGCCTGCCAAGCAAGCGCTATGGCCAGCGCCTGGTGTGCCTGTCGACGCTGTCCAACCTGGCCATCGCCGATGGTGATTTCTGGCGGGCCCGCGGCTGGAACCGAGAAGCCCTGGAACTGGCCCAGCGAGTCGGCAACCCGTTGTTCGAGGCCTTGGCCCATTACGACCGGGCGCGTGTACTGCACGCCCGTGGCGAAGTATTGCGGGCGCTGGACGAAGTGCGCCAAGGGCTGCAACGCTTGCAAGGGCTTTCGGCACAGCGGTTGTATGCCGTGCGCGCACGTCTGACGCTTTACGAGGGCTATCTGCTGGTTTCGCGCCTGCAACCTGCCCAGGGCCGTGCGCGGTTGCGCGCGGGGCTGGGCGAGGCGCGGGCCTGCCGGGACATCAGTGTGCTCATCGGCCATTGCGTGATCGCCACGCTCGATGGGCGGGAAGGTCACTTTGCCGAGGCCTTTGCCGAACTGGCAGAGGCTGAGCGCCTGATGCATATCTGGGACGTGCCCCCGGTCTACTACCTGGCCATGATTACCCTGGTCAAATGCGAACTGTGGCTGGCCCAGGGGCGCACCGACCTGGCCGAGTCCTGGCTGCTGCGCCTGGGCCAGACCTACGGCGGTGAGCAGCCAGCGGCAGCACCGGAGTTCCACCCACTGCTGCCGTTGCACATTGCGCTGCAGCAGGCGCTGCTCGAGCGCATCCAGTTACGTGGCGACGATGCCGTGCAACGCCTGGCCAGCCTGGTCGAGCGCGGGCAGGCCAGTGGCGGCATGATGCTCACCGTCAGCGCCCTGTGCCAATGGCTCTCCCTGCTGCTGGCCGAAGGCCGCGAAGCGCAGGCCGCGCGGTTGCTGCCAGGCTTGCTTGAGGCCGCCCGTGGCGGCGTGCTGCAACCGTTCCAGCCGCTGCTGGAAAAACACCCGCAATGGCTTCACGAGCAACTGCAGGCAGGTGCCGCGTGCGCGGTTCAGGCCGAACTGCTCAAACGCCTGCCACCGCTGCCCAGCGCCAGCACGGGCAGCGGCGAGGCGTTGAGTGGCCGTGAGCTGGCAGTGCTCGAACTGATCGCTCAGGGTTGTTCCAATCAGCAGATCAGCGAGCGGCTGTTCATTTCCCTGCACACGGTCAAGACCCACGCCAGCCACATCAACAGCAAGCTGGGCGTCGAGCGGCGTACGCAGGCGGTGGCCAAGGCCAAATCCCTGGGGTTGCTGGCGTGATGCTGGCCCTGCAGGTCATTGCCCGCTAAAGTGATGGCCTGAGGCCATGGTTTGTGGCCGCCAAAGCTCTACCCTCATCTTTCCCGACCAGCTGCCGATACAGCGATCGGTGGCATCGCCTCGCGCGATTTTTCAATCATTCCAAGGCAGGTCGTGTTGATGCTGCAGTACGGGCAAAAAAGCTTTCTGATCGTCGATGACTTTACCGACTTTCGCACGTCGACCCGTTCAATGCTGCGCGAGTTGGGCGTGCGCGACGTGGACACCGCTGACAGCGGCGAGCAGGCGCTGCGCATGTGCGCGCAGAAGCGCTATGACTTCATCCTGCAGGATTTTCACCTGGGTGATGGCAAGAAGAACGGCCAACAGGTGCTCGAAGACCTGATCATCGACAAGCACATCAGCCATGAGTGCGTGTTCATCATGGTCACGGCCGAGAGCAGCCAGGCCATTGTCCTCAGTGCCATCGAGCACGAGCCCGATGCCTACCTGACCAAACCTTTCAACCGGGTTGGCCTGGCCCAGCGCGTCGAGAAGCTGTATCAGCGCAAGACCTTGCTCAAGCCGATTCTGCAGGCCCTGGACCGCAGTCGCCCGGCCGAAGTGCTGGCGGCTTGCGCCGAGCTGTGCAAGAAAGACCCGCGCCTGGCACCACTGTGCCTGCGCTACCGGGCCGATGCCTTGCGCAACCTCAACCGCTTCGAGGAGCTGGAAAAATTCCTCAAGGCCATCCTGGCCAGTCGCCCGCAGCCGTGGGTGTACGCTGCATTGGGCGCCCTGATGCACAAGCGTGGCCAGAATGCCCAGGCCCAGGGCGTGTACGAGCAGGCACTCAAGGCGTTCCCGATCATGCCAGGGCTTTACGACGGCATGGCCGAAGTGCTGGTGGCTCAGGGCGATACCCGACGTGCGCAAAACCTGCTGGAAGAGGCGGTACGCCTGTCGCCACTGTCAGTGCGTCGGCAGTCGACCCTAGGCAAGCTGGCGCTGGAAAACGAGGACTTCGAGAGCGCGTCGAAGGCGTTCCGTCATGCGGTGAACCAAGGGCAGAGCTCGCGCTACAAGGACGCCGAAAACAACCTGGGCCTGGTGCAGGCCCTGATGAGCAAGAATGCAGGCTTCGGCCTGGACGCCCGTACCCGGGTCGAGATCAACACCACGCTCAGCGAAGTGGCCAAGGAAAACCCCGAAGACCAGGGTTTGCAGGTGCGCGCGCGGATGATGAAAGCCGCCAGTCTGCAGCAGGCGGGCGACCCGGAAACGGCGGCCAAGCTGACCGAGCAGGCGATCCAGCGCCTGGACAAGATGAACCAGTTTTTCTCGGTCGATTCGGCCCTGACCGTTGCCGCACAGTTGCAGGCTATGGGCCAGGAAGCCGCCGCCATCGGCGTGCTGAAAAGCTGTGTGGAAAGTTATGGCGATGACCCCAAGGTCATGGAGAAAGTGGGCAAGCTGACGGACGACCCCAGCGTGCTCAACGCCATTACCGAAGCGGTCACCCTCAATCGCCAGGGTGTGCGCAGTTACCAAGGAGGGCAGCTTGGCGAGGCGTTGCAACTGTTCCGCAAGGCACTGGGTTTGCAGCCGAAGAACATCAGCATCGCCCTCAACACCGCCCAGGCGCTGCTGCGTATTGGCGGTGACAACCCTCAGCCCGCGATCATGCAGGAATGCCAGGACGCCTTGACCAGCGTGGCCGGTATCCCTGCCAGCGACAATCGCTATGACCGTTACCGCAAACTGCACATCCGAGTGTTCGGCGCATGAATCAAGACAATCAGGGGCTGGACTTTTCCACGGTGATCGCCTCCACCGTGCACGACCTCAAGAGTTCGTTGTCGGCGCTGATCCAGTCCCACAACCAGTGGGTAGAACGCCTGCCCGAAGAGCTGCGCGGTGGTGCCGAGCAGGGCATCATGGAGCATGAGTTTCGCCACCTCAACGGCATGCTCGTGCAGCTGCTGGGGCTCTATAAACTGGGTATCAACCAGCTGCCGGTGTGCCCGGACTACCATGAGCTGGACGACTTCATCGAAGCCCAGCTGGCGGCGCACCAGGAAGTGCTCAAGCACAACGACATCCTCGCCACCTGGCGCATCGACACCGACAACCCGCTGGGTTTCTTCGACCGCGAACTGGTGGCCTCGGTGATCGCCAACGTCATCACCAACGCCACCCGCTATGCCGGGCACGCTTTGCTGATCACGATCGAAGAGGCCGACAACCAGCTGGCCATCTGCGTGAACGATGACGGCCCGGGTTATCCAAAGCACATGCTCGAGCGCCAGGAGGAGTACATCCAGGGCATCGATTCGACCAGCGGCAGTACCGGCCTGGGGCTGTACTTTGCGGCGCGGATTGCGGCCTTGCATGAAAGCGGCGGGGTGCGCGGGCGGATCGAGATTTCCAATGGCGGGGCGCTTGGGGGCGGGTTGTTCAGGTTGTTCTTGCCTTAGGCCAGCAGGGCATGGCGTTGGATTTTTAGCGCCCTTCAGATCGAGCGCCGCCCGCGCGGCGCATCGCGAGCTGGCGCTCGCTCCTACGTTTGTTTCGGGACAGTTATGCCTGTAACAGTCGCGCGCGACCGCCTTTTTTCATACGACACGGTATCAACGTATGCGCCAGAGGGGGCGCGCGCGAATCTCACTGGTACAATTGGCCCGAAACAAACGTAGGAGCGAGCGCCAGCTCGCGATGCGCCGCGCGGGCGGCGCTCGATCTCACAGGCGCTGCAGCGTCCAAGACAGGCCCTCCATGAAGACTGCCCCGACCACTCTCATCCGCGAAACCTTCCCCGTAGGCCCCCTGCAATGCAATTGCACCCTGATCGGCGACCCCTTGACCAAAAAGGCCATCGTCGTCGACCCGGGCGGTGACCCGGACAAGATCCTGGCGCGCCTGCAGGCCCATGGCCTGACGCTGGTAAGCATCATCCACACCCACGCGCACTTCGATCACTTCCTGGCTTCGGGCAAGCTCAAGGAGCTGACCGGCGCTACCTTGCACCTGCACAAGGACGACCAGGTACTGTGGGACAACCTGGAGATGCAGTGCCAGATGTTCGGGGTACCGTACACGCCAGTGCCTGCCCCCGACCGTTGGCTGGGCGATGATGAAGAGCTGGCCTGCGGTTGTGGCGTGGCCCTGCATACGCCAGGCCATACCCCGGGCTCGATGAGTTTCTGGTTCGCCGATGCCAAGCTGTTGATTGCGGGCGATACCCTGTTCCGCCGGGGTATTGGCCGCACCGATTTGTGGGGTGGGGACCAGCGGGCAATTGTGCGTTCCATCAAGGAGCGGCTGTACCGGCTGGACGAAGAGGCCATCGTGGTCACCGGCCACGGGCCCGATACTCGGCTGGGCGATGAAATGCGCGAAAACCCCTTCGTACGTGCCTGATGGCACATGAAGGCACTTTCATGGAATTTTTCGTTGCCGATGCAATCCAAGGCTGGCATAGATCCATTCGAGATCTGCCGCATTTATGAATTTCAGTAGGAGCTTGTCCATGTTCACCATGCGTCGTCTGATTATCGTCGCAACTGCCGCTGCCCTGATGACCGGCTGTGCCGGCCAGAACCCTTATGACAACCAGGGTCAGGCGCAGGGCTCCACTGGGATGAGCAAGACCGCCAAGTACGGCGGCCTGGGCGCGCTGGCCGGCGCCATCGCCGGTGCCGCGATCGACCACAACAACCGTGGCAAGGGTGCGCTGATCGGCGCTGCTGCGGTGGGTGCTGCCGCTGCCGGTTACGGCTACTACGCCGACAAGCAGGAAGCAGAGCTGCGCGCGCAAATGGCCAACACTGGCGTGGAAGTGCAACGTCAGGGTGACCAGATCAAGCTGATCATGCCGGGCAACATCACCTTCGCCACCGACTCGGCCAACATCGCCCCTAGCTTCTATTCGCCGCTGAACAACCTGGCCGGTTCGTTCAAGCAGTTCAACCAGAACACCATCGAAGTGGTCGGTTTCACCGACAGCACCGGCAGCCGCCAGCACAACATGGACCTGTCCCAGCGCCGTGCGCAGGCGGTCAGCACCTACCTGACCTCGCAGGGTGTGGATGCCTCGCGGATCTCGGTACGTGGCATGGGCCCGGACCAGCCGATCGCCAGCAACGCCGACGCCAATGGCCGTGCGCAGAACCGCCGCGTGGAAGTGAACCTGAAGCCGATTCCGGGTCAGCAGTATGACCAGCAGCAAGGCCAGGTTCAGCAGTATCCCTGATTGACCGCCGGGGCTGCAAAGCAGCCCCCTGCTTCTAGCGCACCACGCTGGCCTGAATCGCCGTCAGGGCAATGGTATGCACGATATCGTCAACCTGAGCCCCGCGCGGCAGGTCGTTCACCGGCTTGCGCAGCCCTTGAAGCATCGGCCCAAGGCTCACCCCGTCAGCACTGCGTTGCACCGCCTTGTGCGTGGTGTTGCCGGTATTCAGGTCGGGGAACACGAACACCGTGGCACGCCCGGCCACCGGGCTACCCGGCGCCAGGTCCCGTGCAATCGCCGGGTTGGCCGCCGCGTCGTACTGCAATGGCCCATCGATCAGCAACGCCTGCGCTGCGCCTTGTGCCAGGCGTGTTGCTTCGCGCACTTTCTCCACTTCCTCATCGCTGGCTGAATCGCTGGAATAACTGATCATCGCCACCCGTGGTGCGATGCCGAAGGCCTGCGCCGAGTCGGCGCTCTGCCGTGCGATCTCTGCCAACTCGGCAGCGCTCGGGTGCGGGTTCATCACGCAGTCGCCGTACACCAGCACCTGCTCGGGGAACAGCATGAAGAACACCGACGACACCAGGCTTGAGCCAGGCGCAGTCTTGATCAGTTGCAGGGCAGGGCGAATGGTGTTGGCGGTGGAGTGCACCAGGCCCGAGACCAGGCCGTCCACTTCGTCCAGGGCCAGCATCATGGTGCCGATCACTACCGGGTCTTCCAGTTGCTGCTCGGCCATTGGGGCGTTGAGGTTCTTGCTCTTGCGCAGCTCTACCATAGGCTCTACATAGCGCCCGCGAATCAGCTCGGGATCGAGGATTTCCAGGCCTGGCGGCAGGGTAATGCCCTGGGCGCGCGCCACGGCGTCGACATCCTCGGGCTTGGCCAGCAGCACGCAGCGGGCAATGCCACGGGCCTGGCAGATGGCCGCAGCCTGCACCAGCAACGGCTCGGCGCCTTCGGGCAGGACAATACGTTTGTTGGCCTGCTGCGCCCGCTGGATCAACTGGTAGCGGAACACGGCTGGCGACAGGCGCATTTCACGCGGGGTGCCGCAGCGTTGGTGCAGCCAGGCGGCGTCGAGGTGGCTGGCGACAAAGTCAGTGATGAACTCGGCGCGCTCGCGGTCGTCCACAGGGATTTCGCGGTTTAGCGAATTGAGCTGGTTGGCGGTGTCGTACGAGCCGGTGCTGACTGACAGGATCGGCAGCCCAGCCTGCAGCGCGCCGCGGCACAGGCCGAGGATGCGCGCGTCGGGCTTGCTGTCACTGGTCAGCAGCAACCCGGCCAGGGGTACGCCATTGATCGCCGCCAGGCTGACGGCAAGGATGATGTCGTCGCGATCGCCCGGGGTGACCACCAAGGTACCCGAGGTCAGCAGAGGCACCGTGTTGGCCACGGTGCGCGCGCAAATAATGATCTTGCTCATGCGCCGCTGCTCGTAGTCGCCGGCATTGAGCACCTGGGCACCGAGCAGCTCGGCCACGTCGCGGGTGCGCGGGGCGTTCAATTCAGGCTGGTAGGGGATACAGCCGAGCAGGCGGAAATCGTTGCCACGCAGCAGGGGTGAGTGCTCGCGCAGGCGGGTGGCGAAGTCGGCCATGCTTTCGTCGGTGCGCACCTTGTTGAGGATGACACCGAGCACTTTTGGGTCGCGTGGGCCGCCGAACAGCTGGGCCTGCAGTTCGACCCGGCCGGACAGTTCGCTGAGCACTTCGTTTTCCGGGGCCGACACCAGGATCACCTCGGCATCCAGGCTCTTGGCCAGGTGCAGGTTGACCCGCGCCGCGTAGCTGGCATGGCGCGTGGGCACCATGCCTTCGACCACCACCACGTCGTTGCCGACGCAGGCTTGCTGGTAGAGGCGGATGATCGCTTCGAGCAGTTCGTCGAGCTGGCCATCGCCGAGCATGCGCTCGACCTGGGCCAGGCTCAGGGGCACCGGGGGCTTGATGCCATGGGTGCGGGCCACCAGTTCGGTAGAGCGCTCGGGGCCGGTGTCACCCGGGTGGGGCTGGGCGATCGGCTTGAAGAAGCCGACCTTCAGGCCTGCGCGCTCCAGGGTGCGCACCAGGCCGAGGCTGATGGAGGTCAGGCCGACACCGAAGTCGGTCGGCGCAATGAAAAATGTCTGCATGCGTGCTTCTCGAAATAAGCGGTGCAAGAAATTAACGGCCAAGGGTAGCGCTATCGGCCCCTTGTGCGCACCAGCCGCATGCGAAAGGCTGGCCGATGTGCTGCGCGCGTTGGGCCGGGTCGAGCACCCAAGGGCGTGCCTGCCACGGTGGCTGGTGGCGCAGGTGCTGGGTATGGCCACAGGACAGTTCGGCCACCCAGTGGCCTTCTTCGTCCTGGTGGAAGCCGGTGATCCGACTGATGGGCCGCTGCTCGTCCGCAGCACGTTCGCAATCGGACGATGGCTTCGTTACACTTGTGCGCTCTACATTCTTTTGCAAAAGGTCTTGCCCCATGCTGATCGCCGCCAACAAGGCTGTCTCCATCGACTATACCCTGACCAACGACGCCGGGGAGACCATCGACAGCTCCGCCGGTGGCGCGCCGCTGGTTTACCTGCACGGTGCCGGCAACATCATCCCGGGCTTGGAAAAAGCCCTGGAAGGCAAGCAGGCCGGTGACGAACTGAACGTTTCCATCGAGCCGGAAGACGCCTACGGCGAATACCTGGCCGAGCTGGTCAGCACCCTGAACCGCAGCCTGTTCGAAGGCGTCGATGAGCTGGAAGTGGGCATGCAGTTCCACGCTTCGGCGCCGGATGGCCAGATGCAGATCGTCACCATCCGCGACCTCGACGGCGACGACGTCACCGTTGACGGCAACCACCCGCTGGCTGGCCAGCGCCTGACCTTCCAGGTCAAGGTTGTCAACGTGCGTGACGCCAGCGACGAAGAAATCGCTCACCGTCACATCCACGGTGAAGGTGGCCATCACCACTGATTTTCTGCGCTAAGCTCAGAAAGTCGCCAGGCGCTCGGGCAAGCCGATTTGCCTTCCTACGGGAGGTGGACGGTTTGGACGAGCGCCTTTTTAGTGGGCGGAATTCGCCTGCGCGGCAACCGGGAACCTGAGAGGGGATGTCATCATGAGTGCATTTCACGACCTGAAACTGGACGCACTGAACGGCGGAGAGCTGCCCCTGGCCCCGTTCAAGGGCCAAGTGGTGCTGGTGGTCAACGTCGCTTCCAAGTGTGGGCTCACGCCGCAATACAAGGCCCTGGAAAACCTCTACCAGGTTTACAAGGACAAGGGCTTCAACGTGCTTGGCCTGCCGTGCAACCAGTTTGCCGGGCAGGAGCCAGGCAGCGAAAAGGAAATCCAGGATTTCTGCAGCCTCAACTATGGGGTGAGCTTCCCGCTGGGGGGCAAGCTGGAGGTCAACGGGCCGCAGCGCCATTCGCTATACCGCCTGCTGGCGGGCGAAGGAGCCGAGTTCCCGGGCGACATCACCTGGAATTTCGAGAAGTTTCTGGTGGGCAAGGATGGGCGGGTGCTGGCGCGCTTTTCACCGCGTACGGCGCCGGATGATCCGGCGGTGGTGCAGGCTATCGAGAAGGCGTTGGTTTGAAGGCGGTCTGCCGCGATATCTTCGGCGCCTGTGAGGCCGAGCGCCGCCCGCGCGGCGCTCGATCTCACAGGCGCTGCACATATTGAGCAGAACGCCCAGTCGCAGTACCGGTTTGCTGGCAAGCACCATAGAGATACCCCTCAAACTGCTCGACAATCGCCGGCCAACCTTGGCGGCTGGCATGCTGTCGCGCATTCAGCCGTACCCGACGCAACGTCTCTTCTTCTTCCAACAGCCAGCAAGCCGCATCCACAAACGCTGCCTGGTCCCCCGGCATGGCAAGCGCACCGCTGTGGCCATGGCGAATATGCTGCGCAGCCGCCGCCTCGTCATAGGCAACCACCGCCAACCCCGAGGCCATGGCTTCGAGCACCACATTGCCAAACGTTTCGGTCAGGCTAGGGAACAGGAACAGGTCACCGCTGGCATAGTGCTCGGCCAGTACCTCGCCGCGCTGGGCACCACAGAACACAGCATCCGGCATCTGCTGTTGGAGGGCGGCGCGCTGCGGGCCGTCACCCACCATGATCAGACGCAGGCGTTTCTGTGGATAAGTCTTCCGCAATGCCTCAAGGCAAGGCCGCAGCAAGCCAAGGTTCTTTTCCACAGCGAGCCGACCGACATGCAGCACGGCGAGATCGTCCGGGGCGAGCCCCCAGCTTTCGCGTAACGCCTGGCTGCGCCGCGACGGGTTGAACAGGCAGGCATCGACACCCCGTGCGAGCAGTTCCAGACGCTCGAACCCACGGCGTTCAAGCTCCAGGCGCTGGCTGACACTGGGCACCAGGGTGATCGCCGTGCGCCGATGGAACCAGCGCAGGTAGTGGGTGAGCAGGCGCGCCAGCAAACCCAGGCCGTACTGGCCGGAGTACTGCGGGAAATTGGTGTGGAAGCCGCTGACGACCGCGATCCCCAGGCGCCTGGCCGCGCGCAGTGCGCTGAGCCCCAGCGGCCCCTCGGTGGCGATGTACAGCACGTCCGGTCGCTGCCGCCGCCAGCGGCGTAACAGCTTGTGCATCGACACCTCGCCCCACTGCAAACCGGGGTAGCCAGGCAGAGCCCAGCCACGGCAAAGCATCAGGTGCGGGTCGTTGTGCACAGGCCCTTCGCCGGCCTGGCGCGGGCGTACAACCTCGATCTCATGGCCACGCTGACGCAGCCCTTCGCCAAGGCGGCCAAGGGTGTTGGCCACGCCGTTGATCTCGGGTGGGAAGGTTTCGCTGACCAGGGTAATGCGCAGGGCGGGTGTATTCATGACAAAAAGTTTCCGCCTACTGGGTTGCGCCAATGTGACTGCAATATGACAGGCAAATGACGCCTGACTGCTGACGCTTTCGCCTTTATGAATATTTTGTTGCGCGTTGCTCAAGAAGGTGCAACCGGCAGCCGATGAAGATGCATTCGACTAGGTGATGCGCTCCAGGAGTGCGGTGATGTTCAACAGCAAGCTCAAGCAAGAAATCCGGCAACTGCGCGAAGACCTGATGTCCGTGGAACAGGTCAAGAGTAGCCTCGACAACGAGATGCTGGTACTTCAACTCGACCCCCAGGGACGGATCGAGATGGTCAACGGCAACTTCGAGAGCGAGATGCTCTACCGTGCCGAACAATTGCTTGGACGCAACATCGAGGACATCGTCCCCGCGCATGTGAAGTCGCTGGATTTCTACCAGCGCATGAAAAGCGCGATCACCCGTGGCGAGCACCTGAACGGTGCCTTCCGCCTGCTGCGCGGCAATGGCCAGGAAGCCTGGCTGCGCTCGATCCTGCAGCCGGTGAAGAACAGCGAAGGGCGTATCAAGTACTTCACCCTGCATTCCAGCGACCTCACCCGCACCATCGAGACTTCGCGCGAGTATGAAAGTCTGATCAAGGCGTTGATGCGCTCGACCGCCGTTATCGAGTTTGACCTGGACGGCACCATCCTCACTGCCAATGACCGTTTCCTGGCCACCGTCGGCTATCGCCTGGAACAGATTCGCGGCAAGCACCACCGCATGTTCTGCGAGCCGGAAGAGGCCAATTCGGCCGGCTATCAGGCGTTCTGGGACAAGCTGCGCCGTGGCGAATACGTTGCCGAGCGCTTCAAGCGCATCGACGCCCACGGGCGGGTGATCTGGCTGGAGGCCTCGTACAACCCGATCTTCGACGCCCATGACGTGCTGTACAAAGTGGTCAAGTTCGCCACGGTGATTACCGACCAGGTCAACCAGGAACAGGCGGTGGCCGAGGCAGCAGATGTTGCCTACAACACCTCGCTGGGTACCGATGTCAGCGCCCAGAAGGCCACCGATGTGGTTACCCAGACCGTCAGCGTGATGCGCGGCCTGGAGGCCTCGATGCAGGAGGCGGCCGAGGGCATTCAGGCGCTGGATACCCAGTCGCGGGTAATCGGCTCCATCATCAAGACCATCAGCGACATCGCCGGGCAGACCAACCTGCTGGCGCTCAATGCCGCTATCGAGGCGGCCCGTGCCGGCGAACAGGGGCGGGGTTTTGCCGTGGTTGCCGACGAAGTGCGTCAACTGGCCTCGCGCACCAGCACCGCCACCGAGGAAATCGCCCGGGTGGTGAAGCAGAACGAGCAACTGGCGCAGGCGGCGGTGGCGATCATCGACACCAGCAAGCGCCAGGCCGAGCAGGGGCTGGCACTGGCTGACGAGACGGGCAGCGTGATTGTCGAGATCCAGGACGGGGCGAAACGGGTGGTGGATGTGGTGGGGCAGTTTTCCAGCCGGTTGGGGCAGTGAAGCCCCGGCCAGGCAATGATTGATCTGATGGGGGCGGGGGTCAGTTGCGCTCCCGCACCCAGAACAACGTAGCCCCGGCCACCGCGGCCGGCATCATCAGCACGTTCACCCCCGGAATCATCAACGCCAGGTAGGTAATCCCGCCAAAGCCCAGGCTCTGCCAGCGCTTGCTGCGCAGCCAGGCGAGCATGTCCTGCCAGCTCATCTTGTTGTTGTCCGCCGGGTAGTCGATGTACTGGATGGCCATCATCCATACCCCGAACATTAGCCACAGTGGTGCGGCCACCACGTTCACCACCGGGATGAACGACAGGATGAACAGGCCAATAGCCCGTGGCAGGAAGTAGCCCAGCTTGCGCATTTCGCGGCTGAAAGTGCGTGGCACCATGGCCACCAGCTCACCCCAGCTGAACGCGGGGAAGTTATCCTGGCCGCGCACCACCACCTCGACCTTTTCCGCCAAAAAGCCGTTGAACGGCGCGGCAATGATATTGGCCACCAGGGTGAAGGTGAAGAACACCATCAGCAGCAGCAAGGCCACGAACAGCGGCCAGAGGATGTAGCTGAGGAAGCTCAGCCAGTCCGGCAGCGTTGGCATGAGCGCGTCCAGCCACAGGCCGAACTGGTGGCCGGCGAAGTAGATCAGGCCACCGAACAGCAGCAGGTTGACCGCCAACGGCAGCAGCACGAACAACCGCAGGTTGGGGCTCAGCACCAGTTTCAGGCCTTCGCGCAGGTATTGGGGGCCAGAGAGGACAGGGGCTTGCATCGAGGTACTCCGCAGAGAAGGAAAACGCGCTGACCTTACCGAGTTTGCCGCGCCGACGGAAGGCGGGTTGCGGGCGGGAAACGGGATGTAACAAAAGCGCCGGGGGCGTATTTATCGATGAAATCGCAGCATAGACGATGCCTATGAGGTGGATTGTCTAAGGATATTTCCTTAATCTTTGCGACCTCGCTACAGTGCGCTCAACTTTCCGCTTTTCGGGCCTGCGCGTTGTAGCCTTCCCCAAGTGCTGCGTGGGTCCGTTTTAAATTTCCAGCTGGCGCAGCCGGTACACCGATGCCGGCCCGTGCGGCCCGCTCGACAGGAGTTCGACATGTCTGAAGTACGTCATTCGCGCGTCATCATTCTCGGTTCCGGCCCTGCCGGTTACAGCGCCGCAGTCTATGCTGCCCGCGCCAACCTCAAGCCGCTGCTGATCACCGGCATGCAGGCCGGTGGCCAGCTGACCACCACCACCGAAGTCGACAACTGGCCGGGCGACCCCCACGGCCTGACCGGCCCGGCCCTGATGCAGCGCATGCAAGAGCACGCCGAGCGTTTTGAAACCGAAATCGTCTTCGACCACATCAATGCCGTCGACCTGGCCAACAAGCCGTTCACCCTGCAGGGTGACAGCGGCAAGTACACCTGCGACGCACTGATCATCGCCACCGGTGCCAGCGCCCGTTACCTGGGCCTGCCGTCGGAAGAAACCTTCATGGGCAAGGGCGTTTCGGCCTGCGCCACCTGCGACGGTTTCTTCTACCGCAACAAGCCGGTCGCCGTGGTTGGCGGTGGCAACACTGCCGTGGAAGAGGCGCTGTACCTGGCCAACATCGCCAGCAAGGTGACCCTGGTACACCGTCGCGAAACATTCCGCGCCGAGAAGATCCTGGTCGACAAGCTGAACGCTCGTGTGGCTGAAGGCAAGATCGAGCTCAAGCTCAACGCCACCCTGGACGAAGTGCTGGGTGACAACATGGGCGTGACCGGTGCGCGCCTGAAGAACAACGACGGCAGCAGCGACGAAATCAAGGTCGACGGCGTGTTCATCGCCATTGGCCATACCCCGAACACCTCGCTGTTCGAAGGCCAGCTGACCCTGAAAGACGGCTACCTGGTGGTCAACGGCGGCCGTGAGGGCAACGCTACCGCCACCAACGTTGAAGGTGTGTTCGCTGCAGGTGACGTGGCTGACCACGTTTACCGCCAGGCAATCACCTCGGCGGGTGCCGGCTGCATGGCTGCTCTGGACGTAGAGCGTTATCTGGACGGCCTGGCCAACGCCTCGTTCTGATTGGATAACACCCCTGAAAAAACCGGCTGAAAAGCCGGTTTTTTATTGCCCGCAAGCCGCTTACAGGCTCAAGCGCATCGACAGATCAACCGCCTTCACATCCTTGGTCATGGCACCAATCGAGATGTAGTCCACGCCGGTTTCGGCAATCACACGCAGGGTCGTTTCGTTGACCCCACCGCTGGCCTCCAGCTTGGCCTTGCCCGCGTTGATGCGCACTGCTTCGCGCATTTCATCAAGGTTCAGCTCATCAAGCATGATGATGTCCGCGCCAGCGGCCAGCGCCTCGCGCAGTTCATCCAGGCTTTCCACTTCGATCTCAACCGGCTTGCCTGGCGCAATACGGTGTGCCGCGGCCACGGCTTCGGCCACGCCGCCGCTGGCAGCGATGTGGTTTTCCTTGATCAGGAACGCGTCGTACAGGCCGATGCGGTGGTTGTCGCAGCCGCCACAGGTTACCGCGTACTTCTGCGCCAGGCGCAGGCCCGGCAGTGTTTTACGGGTGTCCAGCAGGCGCACCTGGGTGCCTTCTACCAGGTCGGCCAGGAAGCGCGCACGGGTGGCTACCCCCGACAGCATCTGCAGGAAGTTCAGCGCACTGCGCTCACCGCTCAGCAGCGAACGGGCCGGGCCTTCGAGGTGGAATAGCGGCTGGTTGGCAGTCGCCCGCTCACCGTCCGCCACCTGCCAGTGCACCGCCACGCGTGGGTCGAGCTGACGAAACACGGCGTCGACCCAGGCGGTGCCGGCGATCACGCAGTCTTCGCGGGTGATGATGGTCGCCTTGGCGAGGCGCTCGGCCGGGATCAACTGCGCAGTGATATCGCCACTGCCGATGTCTTCCAACAGTGCACGGCGCACATTGGCTTCGATTTCAGCGGTCAGGTCGGCGAGGCGTAGGTTCGGCATGTTCGGCTCCACTAGCTAGATGCCCGCGATTATAGGGCAGGGGGCCGGTGTGTACAGCCGCCTTGGCGATGTCCGTTGGTCGGGCATTGTGAGCCATTCAAGCCCATTCGGGGCATTAACCGGTCGACGAAACGGTGCTGGCAGCGATGCGATTTTTTACCGATAATGGCGCCCAGTATTTGGCGTCATAGCTTTGACGATCATTAGCCCCTGTCGGGCAAAACACCCTGCAAGGAGTCCAGGATGCAGAAAGAAGGCAAGGTGGTGCCCTTGGCGGCTGCCATCGACCGAGGGGGGCGCACGCCTCTTCCTTGCCTTCCGGTATTGTTGCTGCAGGTGCGGGACAAGGCCGCCTTGCAGTTGCGCCAAGGCTTGCAGGACTTGTTCGACAACGCCGATGACACGCTCTTCGAAATGGCTGACAAGGCCTTCGACCGTTATGACCAGCATCTGTACTTCGAAGCCATGCGTGATCTGAGGCTCAAGCGCAAAAGCATCGAGCGCGGCTTTCTTGATACCTTTCATGACACTTTCGCGCGCATCGGCCAGCCCGACCCGCTGGCGCACCTGGCCGAACCGGGTAGCTTGCGGAGCAAGGCCCAACGGGAGCGGGCTGCGGCCATGGAAGGCATGGTTGGGCGGGTGCTGTCACGCGATGGTATTGCCCTGCAGCAACTGGGCCTTCGCTTGCAGGCGCTGCTCGATCGCCCCCTGCATGAGCAGCACAACCCGTTGGGCCCGGCCGCTTTGTGCGGGTACTTCCTGGACGCCGGGCGCAACCTGGGGGTTGGTTTACGGGTCAAGCTGGTGCTGCTCAAGCTGTTCGAACGCTATGTACTGCGTGATGCCGACATTCTCTATGCCGACGCCAACCAGCTATTGGCCGCAGCCGGTGTCCTTCCGGAGTTGCAGCCGGCACCGCGCCGGCGCGCCGAAGACAGGCGCTTGCGCACACGACGAGGGCCGTTGAGCCAAGGCCAGGACGTTGGGGCAGACGCGGCAGGGCAAGCGTATTTCGCCTCATTGCAAACCTTGCTGGCCCCGCTGCGCGGGCAGTTCGCACCGCGATTGCAGGCGGTGGCTGCTGCCCAGCCGATCAGCACGGCCGACCTGATACGCCTGCTGTCGCATTTGCAACACTATGTACCCGCAACTCACGAGGCCGATGATTTCGAGCTCGGCCAGCAGCTTGAGCAACTGCTGTTGCGGGTCAGTGTGCGCAGCGGCACGCGCCGGCGCATCGCCGTGGACGATGAGGACGTGATCAACCTGATCGGCCTGGTGTTCGCCTTCATCCAGCGTGATGACAACCTGCCCGCCAGCCTGCGCGTACTGCTTGCGCGCCTGCATATTCCCTTGCTCAAGGTAGCATTGCTGGACAAGGGGCTGTTCAGTCGGGCCAGCCACCCGGGGCGCCGGCTGATCAACGAGATCGCGGGCGCGGCCATTGGCTGGGCGTGCGGCAGCGAAGGCCTGCGTGACAGCCTTCACCTGCGGGTAGAATGCACGGTCCAGCGCCTGCTCAATGATTTTGCCGAAGATACTGGCCTGTTTGTCGAGCTTCTCGACGAGTTTCTCGCATCCAATCAGGAGGAACGGCGGCGCAACGAGCTGCTTGAACAGCGCACCCGCGATGCCGAAGAGGGGCGTGCCCGTGCCTTGCAGGCGCGGCACCAGGTGCAGCAGGTGCTCAACCAGCGCCTGCGCGGTCGGGTATTGCCCCTGGTGGTGGTGCAGATGCTGGTGCAAGCCTGGAGCCAGGTACTGCAGTTGGCATGGCTGAAGCAGGGTGAAGCCTCCCAGGGCTGGCGCGATGCCCTGCAGACCGTGGATGCGCTACTGGCCAGCATCACCCCGGGGCATGAGCCGCAAGCCCTTTTGCAGCAGGTTCCGGGCCTGCTCAAGGCGCTGCGCGATGGCCTGGCCAGCGTGGCGCTGGATTCGGCAGCAACCCGAGAGTTCTTCCTGCAACTGGAGCAATTGCACTTGCATGCCTGTGCGGGCACTGAGCTACCGGCTGGCCATGACAAGCCCTTTGCCGAAGTGCTGGTGGACGAGGACATCGTACTGGCGATGCCCGAAGAACCGGCCTGTGCACCGCTGCAATTTGCCGATGGGCAGGCAGCAACGCTGCAGCACGTGCAGCGCTTGCGCATCGGCAGTTGGGTTGAAGTCATGGATGACGGCGAACCGCTGCGTTGCAAACTGGTGGCGCACGTCGGTAGTCACGACAGGCTGGTATTCGCCAACCGTACCGGCATGAAAGTGCGCGAGTGGAACAGCACCGCCTTGGCCCAGGCACTGCACCGAGGGGACGTACGGATGCTGGATGACGGTTTGTTGTTCGAGCGGGCGTTGGAGGCGGTGCTCGATGGGTTGCGGCAACCTTGGGTGCAGTAGGCGGCAACATTACAATCATTCACATGCAAACGGTGTTGAGCGCAGGGCATACTGCTGACCTGTTCACGGCGTTTTCAGGATCTGCCCCATGCAATTGGACCGTGCCACTGGCTGGTTTCACGGAACCGGAATCACCCACTGCCCCTCGCCGAACTTCAATGCCCGCCCTGAAGGCGAATCGATTTCCCTGCTGGTGATCCACAACATCAGCCTGCCGCCAGCTTGTTTCGGCACCGGCAAGGTCCAGCAGTTTTTCCAGAATCGCCTGGACCCTGATGAGCATCCTTACTTCGACAGCATCAAGCACCTGACCGTGTCAGCGCACCTGTTCGTCGAGCGTGACGGGGCGGTGACCCAGTTCGTATCCTTGCTCGATCGCGCCTGGCACGCTGGCGTTTCGTGTTTTGACGGGCGTGAAGGCTGCAACGATTTCTCCATCGGTATCGAACTGGAAGGCACTGACGACCTGGCCTACACCGATGCCCAGTACGCCGTGCTGGAACGGCTTACCCGGCACATTCTTAGCGCCTGGCCGGCCATCGACCTGGGTCGCATTCAGGGGCACAGTGACATTGCTCCGCAACGCAAGACCGACCCCGGCCCGTCCTTCGATTGGCCGCGTTACCGCGAAGCGTTGTTGCACAAAGAGGACAAGGCATGAGTTTTCTGGTGTTGCTGCTGGCGTTGTGGGTCGAGAAATTTTCGGCCCTTCGTCACCAAGTGCAGCGTGACGGGTTTTTCCTTGGCGAGTTGGTGCGGCTGGAACGCAGCGGCAAGGTTCACCCATGGTGGACGCTGGCCATCCTGGTGCTGGCACCTGTAGCGGTGCTGGTATTGCTGCTGCATGTGCTGGAGCCGGTGGCCTATGGGCTGTTGGCCTTGCCGGTGCACCTGTTGGTGCTGGTCTATAGCCTGGGCCGTGGTGATGCCAAGGCCTCGCTTGGGCCGTTGCGCGATGCCTGGCGGCGCGGTGATGACCAGGCGGCGCTGCATGTTGCAGAGCGTGACCTGGGCCTGGCGGCCGACGAGCCGCACAGCTTGTTGGTAAGGGTGCAGGGCAACCTGCTGTGGCAGGTGTACCAGGGCTTTTTCGCGGTGATCTTCTGGTATTTCGTGCTGGGGCCTGGAGCGGCGCTGGCTTATCGCCTGCTGGCGCTGTGCGGCGAGCACAGCAAGCAGCCTGCGCTGAAGGCGCGGGCCGAACAGCTGCGGCATATCATGGACTGGCTGCCGGTTCGGGTACTGGCGTTGAGCTTTGCCCTGGTGGGCAACTTCCTCTCGGTCACCCGGGTGATGTTGCACGAGTTACTCAACTGGCACATCAGTGCCGCGCACCTGGTGGCCCGTGTCGGGCGCATTGCCGACGATATTCCCGAGGAAGAAGACAGCCAGCGCGGGTTGGGGCGGCTGGACAGCCTGTGGGAGCTGCTGCTGCGTTGTGCGGTGTTGTGGTATGCCGGGTTTGCGCTGTGGACAGTGCTGGTCTGAACTGAATTGGCTGGCCTCTTCGCGGGCGTTCCCGCGAAGAGGCCATGACAGGCAGCAAAACATCTACCAGCCAAACAACTCGCAAGCATTGCGGCTGCTAGCCTCAGCCAGCTCCCCGACATCAATCCCCATTACCTCGGCCAACGCCCCGGCAATCTCCGGCAAATGCTCCGGGCTGTTCCGCACCCCCGGGTACATCACCGGTGCCATATCTGGCGCATCAGTCTCCAGCACCACACTCTCCAGCGGCAGCCGCGCCAGGGTCTTGCGTAGCCGCAGTGCCTGTGGCCACGTCGCGGCACCGCCAAGCCCGAGCTTGAAGCCCAGCTTGATGTACTCGCGCGCCTCTTCGTAGCTGCCGGCAAACGCATGGATCACCCCCGCCCGCACCGGTTTGTAGCGCTTGAGCGTGGCAACCACCCGCGCATGGCTGCGGCGTACATGCAACAGCGCAGGCAGTTCGAAGTCGCAGGCCATCTGCAGTTGCGCTTCAAACAGGTCCTGCTGGCGGGTTTTGTCCAGGTCTTCAAGGTAGTAGTCCAGGCCAAATTCACCCACGGCGCACAGCCGCGTATCGCCGTGCAGGCGTTCCAGCCATTCGCGCAACTGAACGAGGTGCTCCGGGCGGTGCTGGTCGAGGTAGACCGGGTGCAAGCCGAGTGCTGCGAACAGGCGCTGATCGGTGCAGGCCAGGTCCCACACCCGCTGGAAATTCGCTTGGTACACCCCCAGCACCACCACACGTTCCACCCCACGCGCCGCCGCATTGGCCAGCAGGCGCGGGCGGTCGGCGTCGAAGTCGGGGAAGTCCAGGTGGGTGTGGGTGTCGATCAGGCGCATGGTCAGGCCGCAGTGATGCGCTGCTTGAAGGTTCGACCAACGGCATGCACACCCGGCTCGTAGCGCTTTTCCTCGATGGCGGCCAGCGCCAGCTCCAGCGCGGTGGCGGCAATCAGGCCATGCTGCTGGGCCATGGCATTGACCGGCAGCGGCAGGAAGTCGAGCAACTGGTTGTCGCCAAAGGTGCCCAGCTGCAGCTGGCGCGAATCGGCAGGGCGCGCCTGCAGGGTATCGAACACCCCTTGCAGCAGTACGTACGAGGTGGTCACCAAGGCATCCGGCAGGCCGCCCAGGTCGTCGATCAACTGCTGCATCAGGCGCTGGCCGCACTCGCGGCTGAACGCTTCCCCCTGATAGCGGCGCACTTCACCGGCATAGCCTTGCAGCGCTTCGTCGAAGCCGCCGGCACGCGCCTGGCTGACAGACAGCTCAGGGCGGGCGCCGATCAGGGCAATGCTGCGCGGGGCGGCAGTGAGCAGGCTGGCGGCCAGTTGGCGGCTGGCATCGCGATCGTCGCTGATCACCGAGCAGAAGTGCGCAGGGTCCAGGCGGCGGTCGATGGCGATCACCGGCAGGCCTTTGTCCTGCAAGTCACGGTAGCTGTCGTCTTCCGGTGGCAGGCAGCTGGCGACGAACAGCGCGTCGCAGCGGCGGGCACGGAACAATTGCTGCAGCTGGCGCTCGCTGTCGGGCTGGTCGTCGCTGCTGGCGATCAGCAACTGGTAGCCACGGGCGCGGGCGCCTTGCTCCAGTTGCTTGGCAATGCGGGCGTAGCTGGGGTTCTCCAGATCCGGGAGAATGAAGCCCAGGGTGCGGGTGTGCCGGCTGCGCAGGCCAGCGGCCTGAGGGTTTGGGGTAAAGCCATGGGCTTCGACCACTGCACGCACGCGCTCGACGGTGGTGTTGCTGATGCGCTGCTGTTCAGCCTTGCCGTTGATGACATAGCTGGCTGTGGTCACGGACACACCGGCCAGGCGGGCGATATCGCTGAGTTTCACCGAATTTTCCTTGTTATTTCCGGGGCTGGCTGTAAGGCCGGACCGGGCATTTTGACCCAGCGCAGGCATCACGCGCAGACGACCATTGTCGCAATTGTCCGACAGGATGGGGCTTTTTACCGGGCAGATTATCGAGTAACGTGGCCGTCTGGTCAGATTAAACGTTTCAGCCGCCGAATTTTCTGTCTCGGCTGCCATCTGTGCAAGGCTGTTGAACTGGCCCTTCATGTGAATTTCACAACAATACTCCAGTACCCGACCGGGAACTGTAAAAGGAGAAGGTCATGCTCGAGCTCGCCAAGGAGCAGATAGCCATGGGTCAGACGGCCGCCGACAAGGCCGAGGCGTTGTGCCTGCTGGCGGACCGGCTGGTCGCTGACGGCCTGGTCGCCGAGGGTTACCTGCAAGGGCTGCAGGCCCGCGAGGCCCAAGGCTCAACGTTCCTTGGGCAGGGCATCGCCATCCCTCATGGCACGCCACAAACCCGCGATCTGGTGCATGCCACCGGCGTGCGCCTGTTGCAGTTTCCCGAGGGCGTAGACTGGGGTGATGGGCAAATGGTCTACCTGGCCATTGGCATTGCTGCACGCTCCGATGAACACCTGCGCCTGCTGCAACTGCTCACCCGTGCCCTGGGTGAGACCGACCTGGCCGAAGCGCTACGCCGGGCCAGCTCTGCCGAAGCGCTGCTCAAGTTGCTGCAAGGTGCACCTCAGGAACTGGCGCTGGATGCGCAGTTGGTCGGCCTGAACGTTCCCGCTGAGGATTTCGACGAGCTGGCCTGGCGGGGTGCCCGCCTGCTGCAGCGTGCCGACTGTGTCGACAGCGGTTTTGCCGCCGTGCTGCAACAGGCCGAGCCGCTGCCATTGGGCGAGGGCCTGTGGTGGCTGCACAGCGAGCGTCAGGTGCGCCAACCGGGCCTCGCTTTCATCACCCCGCAGCAGCCACTGCGTTACCGTGACCAGCCGCTCAACGGCCTGTTCTGCCTGGCCAGCCTCGGCGCGGCCCACCAGGCCTTGCTTGAGCGCCTGTGCGAAGTGCTGATCGAAGGGCGTGGGCAGATGCTCTACCAGGCCACCAGCAGCCGTGCGGTACTGGAAATGCTGGGGGGCGAGGCGCCAGCAGATTGGCCCAGTGCGCGCATCGTGCTGGCCAACCCGCATGGCTTGCATGCGCGCCCGGCCAAGGTGCTGGCGCAACTGGCCAAAGGCTTCGAGGGCGAGCTCCGCGTGCGCGTGGTCGACAGTGCGCAGCCGGCGGTGTCGGTGAAGAGCCTGAGCAAGCTGCTCAGCCTTGGCGCCCGCCGTGGCCAGACGCTGGAGTTGGTGGCCGAACCGGGCATCGCCGCCGATGCCTTGCCGGTGTTGCTGGCGGCCATCGAACAGGGCTTGGGTGAAGAGGTAGAGCCGCTGGCGCAACGTGCAACACCCGTTGCCAGCGTTGCGGCCGACGTGCTGCAAGCCCCCGTGGCCGGTAGCCGTATCCAGGGCGTGGGCGCTGCCCCCGGCATTGCCAGCGGCCCGGCGCATGTGTGTGTCGAGCGTGAGTTCGATTATCCGCTACGTGGCGAATCCAGTGCCCTGGAGCGGCAAAAGCTGCGTCAGGCCATAGCGGCGGTGGACAGCGATCTGCAGGCTTTGGTCAAGCGCAGCGACAAAGCCATTGGCGAGATCTTCGTCACCCATCAGGAAATGCTCGCCGACCCGGCCCTGACCGACGATGTCGAACAACGCCTTGCCCAAGGCGAAAGTGCTGCGGCAGCCTGGATGGCGGTAATCGAAGCCGCAGCCCGTCAGCAAGAGGCGTTGCACGATGCCTTGCTGGCCGAACGCGCCGCCGACCTGCGCGACATCGGCCGCCGCGTGCTGGCGCAATTGTGCGGTGTGCAGGCCCAGGTTGAGCCGGCGCAGCCTTACGTACTGGTGATGACCGAAGTCGGCCCGTCCGATGTGGCGCGGCTGGACCCAAGCCGGGTCGCCGGCATCGTCACCGCTCAAGGAGGCGCCACTGCCCACAGTGCCATCGTCGCCCGTGCGCTGGGCATTCCTGCAGTGGTGGGCGCGGGGGCAGCGGTCCTTTTGCTTGAGCCCGGCACGCCGCTGTTGCTCGATGGCCAGCGCGGCGTGGTCAACGTGGCACCGCCGGAAGAAGAATTGCAACGCGCCCTGGCCGAGCGTGATGCCCGCGAGCAACGCCTGCAGGCCGCCTGGGCCAATCGCCTCGAACCCGCCGTGACCCGCGATGGCCACGCTGTCGAGGTGTTCGCCAACATCGGGGACAGCAACGGCATCGCCAAGGTGGTGGAGCAGGGCGCCGAAGGCGTCGGCCTGCTACGCACCGAACTGATTTTCATGGCACACCCCCAGGCCCCGGACGTGGCGACCCAGGAAGCCGAGTACCGACGCGTGCTCGATGGCCTGGACGGGCGCCCGCTGGTGGTGCGCACCCTCGATGTCGGCGGTGACAAGCCGCTGCCGTACTGGCCGATCGCCGCCGAAGAAAACCCTTTCCTTGGCGTGCGCGGCGTGCGCCTGACGCTGCAGCGCCCGCACATCATGGAAGACCAGCTGCGTGCCTTGCTGCAGGCTGCCGACAATCGCCCGCTGCGTATCATGTTCCCTATGGTTGGCCAGGTACACGAGTGGCGCGAGGCGCGGGCCATGGTCGAGCGCTTGCGTACAGAAACCCCGGTGGCCGACTTGCAACTGGGCATCATGGTCGAAGTGCCCTCGGCGGCCTTGTTGGCGCCGCAACTGGCGCGTGAAGTGGACTTCTTCAGCATCGGCACCAACGACCTGACCCAGTACACCCTGGCCATCGACCGTGGCCACCCAAGCCTTTCGGCCCAGGCCGATGGCCTGCACCCGGCCGTGCTCAGCCTGATCGACATGACCGTGCGCGCCGCCCATGCCCATGGCAAGTGGGTAGGCGTGTGCGGCGAGCTGGCGGCCGACCCGCAGGCGGTGCCTGTGCTGCTGGGGCTGGACGTTGACGAGCTCAGCGTGTCTGCGCGCAGCATCGCCGAAGTCAAGGCCCTGGTTCGCCAGGCCGATCACCAGACGGCCCGCGCCCTGGCGCGCGAGGCCCTGCAACAAGACAGCGCTGCGGCGGTTCGCGCGCTGGTGGAGCGTTCCTGAATGGCCAAGATCCTCACCCTCACCCTGAACCCGGCGCTGGATATCACCATCGGCCTGGACACCCTGCGCCCGGGGCAAGTCAACCGCAGCCAGGTACAACAGAGCCACGCCGCGGGTAAAGGGCTGAACGTTGCCCAGGTATTGGCCGACCTGGGGCACAGCGTGACCGTCGGCGGCTTTCTCGGGCAGGACAACCTGCAGCCGTTCGAAGCGCTGATCCAGTGGCGCGGCTTTGCCGACTGCTTTGTTCGCGTGCCGGGCGAAACCCGCAGCAACATCAAGCTGGTCGAGGCCGATGGCCGCGTCACCGATATCAACGGCCAGGGCCCGGAGGTCGATGAGGCGGCGGGTAGCGCGTTGCTGCGCCGCCTGGAACAGGTCGCCCCAGGCCATGATGCGGTGGTGGTGGCCGGTAGCCTGCCGCGTGGCATCAGTGCCGAGTGGTTCCGCCAGTTGCTTGACCAACTGAAGGCCCAAGGCCTCAGGGTAGCCTTGGACAGCAGCGGCGAAGCCTTGCGTGCGGGCCTGCAAAGCGCGCCTTGGCTGGTCAAGCCCAATACCGAAGAGTTGGGCGAGGTACTCGGCCTGGCTGTGGATAACCCGGCGCAGCAACGTGCAGCCGCCGAGCACCTGCTGGCCAGCGGCGTCGAACATGTGGTGGTGTCTGCAGGTGAGCAAGGGGTCAGCTGGTTCGCCCGCGATCTGGCCGTACACGCAAGCCCACCCAAGGTGCGGGTCGCCAGCACGGTGGGGGCGGGGGATTCGCTGGTAGCCGGCATGGTCCATGGCCTGCTGCAGGGCGAGCTGCCTGCGCAGACGTTGACCCGTGCCACCGCGATTGCCGCCCAGGCCGTCACCCAGGTTGGCTTCGGCATCCGTGACCGCGAGCAACTGGCGCGTCTGGAAGCGGCCGTGCAACTGACAGAACAACAAGAGGGTTGCCGATGAACATTGCCATTGTCACCGCCTGCCCCAACGGCCAGGTGTCGAGTGTGCTGAGCGCACGTTTGTTGTCCGCCGCTGCCCAGCGGCGTGGCTGGAGTACCAGCGTCGAAGTGCAGGAAGCCGGGCACCCGGAGCGGCAACTGAGTGCGCAGCAGATCGCCGAGGCCGACTGGGTGCTGGTAGTCAGCACTGGCGCAGTGGACCTGGCCCGCTTTGTCGGCAAGCGCGTGTACCAGAGCACACCCTCCCAGGCGCTGGCCGACCGTGAAGGCTTCCTCGATGAGGCAGCAGCCAACGCCCAGCCGTTGGTGGCGGCATCAGACGCCCCAGTCGCTGTTGGCAGCGCTGTCACGCGAATCGTTGCGGTCACTGCTTGCCCGACCGGCGTCGCGCACACATTCATGGCCGCAGAAGCCTTGCAGCAAGCGGCACAACAGATGGGCTACCAACTCACGGTCGAAACCCAGGGTTCGGTCGGGGCGCGCAATCCCTTGTCTGCCGAGGCCATCGCAGAGGCGGATGTGGTGCTGCTGGCCGCTGACATCGAAGTGCCCACTGCACGGTTTGCCGGCAAACGTATCCACCGTTGTGGCACTGGCATCGCCCTCAAGCAAGCCCGCGCCACGCTGGACAGGGCTCTGGCCGAAGCCAAAGTGGAAAGCAGCGCCGATGCCGCAGCGGCTGCCAGTACGACAAAGGGTGAGAAGACCGGTGTGTACAAGCACCTGCTGACCGGGGTGTCGTTCATGCTGCCCATGGTGGTGGCCGGTGGGCTGCTGATTGCCCTGTCGTTCGTGTTCGGCATCGAGGCGTACAAAGAACCAGGCACCCTGCCGGCGGCGTTGATGCAGATCGGCGGCGAGGCCGCGTTCAAGCTGATGGTACCGCTGCTGGCGGGCTATATCGCCTGGTCCATCGCCGACCGCCCGGGGCTTGCGCCTGGCATGATCGGTGGCCTGCTGGCCAGCACCTTGGGGGCCGGTTTCATCGGCGGCATCGTCGCGGGCTTTCTTGCCGGTTACAGCGCCAAGGCCATTGCCCGCTGGGCGCGCCTGCCCACCAGCCTGGAAGCGCTGAAGCCGATCCTGATCATTCCGCTGCTGGCCAGCCTGTTCACCGGCCTGGTGATGATCTACGTGGTGGGCCAGCCGGTGGCGGCCATGCTCGAAGGGCTTACGCACTTCCTCGACAGCATGGGCACCACCAATGCCATCCTGTTGGGGCTGTTGCTGGGAGGCATGATGTGCGTCGACCTTGGCGGGCCAATCAACAAGGCCGCCTATGCCTTCTCGGTGGGGTTGCTGGCGTCGTCGAGCTACGCACCGATGGCGGCGACCATGGCCGCCGGCATGGTGCCGCCGATAGGCCTGGGCATCGCCACTTTCCTGGCCCGGCGCAAGTTCGCCCAGAGCGAGCGCGAGGCAGGCAAGGCGGCGTTGGCGCTGGGGCTGTGTTTCATCTCTGAAGGGGCGATCCCGTTTGCAGCCAAAGACCCGCTGCGGGTGATTCCGGCCAGTGTCGTGGGTGGCGCATTGACCGGGGCGCTGTCGATGTACTTCGGCTGCAAGCTGATGGCGCCCCATGGCGGCTTGTTCGTGTTGCTGATCCCCAATGCGATCAACCATGCACTGCTTTACCTGCTGGCGATTGTAGCGGGTAGCCTGGTGACGGCGGTGGTGTATGCGGTGATCAAGAAGAGCGAGCGGGTGGAGTTGGCGGTGGCACCCGTAAAAGGCTAGAGACTTCTGGAGGCATTACTGGCCTCTTCGTGGCCAAGCCCGCGAAGAGGCCGGAGCAGGTCACCGCCGATGCTTCTGCCGCAACGGCACCAACAGATCACCCAACCCGTTGTGGTCGATCTCATGCATCAATGCCAGCAACCCACCCAGCTCCCCCGCCGGAAAGCCCTTGCGCGCAAACCACGCCAGGTAGTCTCCCGGCAGGTCGGCAATGATCCGTCCCTGATACTTGCCAAACGGCATGGTCCGGGTCACCAGCAGTTCGAGGGTTTCCGGCTTCATCGTCGATGCACCTGGCTGTGGAAAAGCGCCGACCATACTGCAATCTGCACGAGTGCCCAAGCGGCAATCATGCAGAACGCCCTTGTCAGCTATCATCCTGAATTGAATAAGTTATTGAAAATAATGGATTTATTTTTTGATTGAGGCTTGGCACGAACACTGCTCCCTTACAGATGACTATCACCTGCCAAGGAGTTCGTACCATGAGCAACCCCAACAAAGACGTGATCGATGTGCTCAACGACCTGATCGAGTACAGCAAGGATGGCGAGAAAGGCTTCAAGACCTCGGCCGATGATGTGAAGAACCCAGAGTTGAAAGCGTTCTTCGTTCAGCGTGCTGGCGAGTGCGCCAATGCTGCAGGCGAACTGCAAAGCGAAGTACGCCGTCTGGGCGGCGACCCGGAAACCTCCACCAGCATCAGCGGCGACCTGCACCGTGGCTGGGTCAACCTGAAGTCGATGGTCACCGGCAAGGATGAAGAAGCGGTGCTCAACGAGGTGGAGCGGGGCGAGGACCACGCGCTTAAAGCCTACAAGGAAGCCCGCGAAAAACTGGTGAAACTGGGCCGCACCGCCAGCGACATGACCTACAGCCTGGTGGAAAAACAGCTGCAAGGCGTGCAGCGCAACCATGACCAGGTCAAGGCCCTGCGCAACGCGACCCGCGCCCGTTCTTAATCCCGAGGCCCCTCTACCCGGTTGCGGCCCATGGCCTTGGCCCGGTAGAGCGCTTCGTCCGCAGCACCCAGCACCCCGGCCAGGTCGTGCTGGATGCCGGACAGGCCGATACCGATGCTCACCGTTACCGCGTGGGCATCATCGGCAAACGGCGCTAGCGCCTCGACGCTGGCGCGTATGCGTTCGGCCAGTAGTCGGGCGCCGACCAGGTCGGTTTCCGGCAGCACCACCTGAAACTCCTCCCCACCATAACGCGCAGCCAGGTCGGCCGGGCGGCGGATGCACGCTTCGATGGCTTTGGCCACCTCACGCAGAGCATGGTCGCCACCGGCATGGCCATGGCGCTGGTTGAACGCCTTGAAATGGTCCACATCCACCATCAGCACGGCCAGCGGTTTGCGGTTGCGTTGCGCGCGAGCCCATTCGTGGCGCAGCACCTGGTCCAGGCGGCGCCGGTTGGCCAGGCCCGTTAGGCTGTCGGTGGCAGCCAGGGTTGCCAGGCCTCGCTCGGCTTCCTGGCGGCGGCGCAGTTCGCGGCCCAGCAGCAGGGTCAGCCAGAGAATGCCCACGCAGAGCACGCCGGTAGCGACGCTGACCAGAATCGCGGTACGTCGCCACGACTGGAACACCTCGTCTGTGGAGTGAACCACCAGTACGATCAGCGGCAACTGCGCGACACGGGCAAAGGTATAGATGCGTGAGTTGCCGTCGCTCCCGGAGCGTGCGGTGAAGTTGCCACTCTGTTCGCTGAGAATACGCTTGAAGTTGGGCCGCTCGGCATAGTTGGTGCCGATCAGTGGGTCCTGCGTGCGCGAGGGCTGGCGGGCAAGCAACTGCCCGTCGGTGTTGAACAGGTTGATGCTGCTGTCGTCACCGATGTCCAGGCGCTGGAACAGCTCGCTGAAGTACGACAGGCGCAATGCCCCTGCCGCCAGGCCGGCGAATTCGCCATTGGGGCCAGAGATACGCCGGCTGAAACTGATACACCAGTCCAGGTCGCCCAGTTTGGCCTTGAACGGCGGGCCCACCAGCAAACCGAGGTTGGCGTTGTTCTGATGCGCCTTGAACACCCCGGTATCGCCGAAGTTGGCCTTGCGCGGCACGCTACTGGTGGAGTCGCCCACTACGTTGCCTTGTTTGTCCAGCCACAGCACATCACCGCGTTTGCGGTCGACGAAGGTTTCATTGAATAGCAGGCGCTGGCGTAGCGGGGCGGGGATTTCCGGCAGTTCCTTGCGTCCGACAGCCCAGATCAGGCCCCGAAGGGACTGATCGTAGAGTTCGGCGTTGCGCAGGATGTCGCTTTCGATCAACTGAACGATGTTGCTGGACGAGCGAATGGCCGACAGCTCGACGCTATCGCGTTCCCGCGCCAGCAAGTAGCTGACGATGGCGACGATGGCGAGCACGGCAAGGCAGCTGCCCAGATTGAGGGTCAGCTCGGGGTGCGACCTGAGGAATGCGAAGCGCGGTAATCGGGTGGGCATGCTCGCTACTGCGTGGGCAGGGCCATTCGCGGCGGCGACATTCTAGGGAAGCGCGGATTGTCGAACAAGATTTGTCCGACGGAATCACGCAGAGCTGTATTCCGGCTTCTCGCCGAACCCTGTGGGAGATTGCCCAGCCCTGCGGACTGCGCTGTCGCGCAGAGAACAGTGTCCACTGTGGGAGCGGGCTTGTCCCGCGAAGGGAGCCACGCGGTGCATGGCACCGGCTTCGCCGGTGTTCGCGGGTGAACCCGGTCCCACTGGGTTATTCCATAGGCGCGGAACATGTGGTGCCGAGCACCTTTCAGCGTTCGTCACAACTTAAAACATTTTCTTTTTTGACTAAACTGCGATAGGTACTAACCTACTTACGATCATATCATTAAGCTGCTTAAGGTTTGACACATGGCATTTGACGATACATTTCGCTTGAGTTCTCATGCTGTGATACTTAACGAAAACAATGAAGTGCTTCTATTAAAGGCAAATTACGGAAGCTTTTCTTGGGGGCTTCCCGGCGGAGCATTAGAAGTTGGGGAAACTATTCATGAAGCATTAGTCAGGGAGTGCCTTGAAGAACTAAGCCAGCCAATCACCGCTGCTACACTGACAGGCGTATATTATCACAAGCACTATAACTCAAAGGCCTTTATCTTCCGTTGCAGTATAAGTGAAATTTCAAAAATAACCTTGAGTAGTGAACATTCCGAATACAATTTTTTTCCAATATCCTCCCTGAGTGAAATTCAAGCCATTCGCGTCAATGACTGTTTAAATTTTTCTGGAATTGTTACCAGTAGGAAGTTTTGAACAGGAATTTTAATAATCCCAGCTTTGCATTATCTCCGCCGAGTAAGTCTACCTCCCGCTTAAAGCCCTTTCATCTGTCCGCCAGAGCCGCGCCAGGTACTTCCACACCTGGCTCTCTTGACTTTGTTGCGCGAAAATTGACATCTCCCTCGCACTGAATGCTTCTATTGCACACCTCATGAGGAATGCACGCGCAATAGCTAGTTCAGTTTGTCCTTGCACCTGTTGATTCGTAATAAATATTTTCGTAGCTGCAATATTTCACATCCCGCAAAGCGAGTGCATCAGTTACAAGTGATGGGGAAACCGTAACCTATTGAAAATGTTGAGAAAAGTCCGATTGCTGAAGTTTTCCTACATTGTTAGTTGAAATTCCCTACGGTAATTTACCGTATTTCTCGTCGCAATTTATTCTACGATCAGTGTCGCTAGTTACTACTCAGATAAAACCTACGGCACGATCACCGAGAACAGCGATGAAGAAATATAAAGACATGGATTTTCTAGGTGCAAGGTGGAGCAATTCCACGCAGTCCCTGTACAAGACACGAAATGCAAGCAGGTGGTTAACGGAACGCTCGAAAATTCTATCAATTGGAAGCTGCTTTGCAGTTAATTTCGCACGCTGGATATCTTTGCATAATATCTGTACTACAGCTCCTGACTGGGGTCTTCATTACAATACAAAAACTATACTCAATGAGTTGTCTATTTGTGCGAATAAAGTACAGAGAAACATTACTTGGGCGGTTGAATCATCTGACGGTACGGTCCGTTTTCATGACGCAAAGAGACACCCTATCAATAAAGACTCCAGATTTGAGCTGTCAGAGGAGCAGGTCAAATTAATAAACCATGGAAAAGAAGCAATAAAGAACTCTACCGCCTTCATTATCACAATCGGTCTCAGCGAGATTTGGGAGCAAAAAATTGGGGATGAGTGGCATTACTTAAATCGGGCCCCTCTGCGAAATATTATTTCAGACAAGCCACTCATCTTTCGCAACCGCTTTCAGACTGTAAGTGAAATTAAATCTGACCTTCTTGAAATAATAAATGTTATTCATTCCGCGCACCACAGTGCAGTACCAATTATATTTACAGTATCTCCGATACCGTTAAAAACCAGCGGTGTACCTTACGATCCTCGGATTGCAAATGTCAGGTCGAAATCCAATCTGGTTGCTGCAATTCATGAATTATTTGATGAGCACCCAGATCTAGAAAGCGTTTCATACTTTCCTGCATTTGAGATGTTCTTTCAATCCTCAGCCCTGCCAGCGGCTTGGCAGCATGACGGAAGGCATGTAACAGCGGAGAAAATAGACTCCGTCTGTCGGATGTTCATCTCAATTTATGCAAAAAATACTGAACAATTCAACAAAAATATCAATTTTATTGTGCCGGAGGTTTGAGGTGAATAATGCAATTCTTACACCGTTAAATTACGATCTAAATCTAATACCTACGATTCATATATCACCCTCGAAAAACTCAACGCTTCCATTATTGGTAGCCTCCATACTCATTGAAGGGGTCACACTTCTGGAAATTGATGATGATCATATTGATGATGTTAAAACCATGATTGCAATCCTATCCAAGCTAGGTGCTCACTGCATCCAAGAAAAGGATCGACTAATCATTGATGCGCGTGGTCCTATTTGCTCCGAAGCCTGTTTTAAAGAGTGCTCTGATACGCGATACAGCTTATTACTGCTCGGTATATTGAGCTCTCGTACTGGAAGTGCGAAAGTTTCGGTCCCGGGTGGCTGCGATCTCAACCGTCCTTTCGATTATCATGTGGAGTGCCTAACCAAGCTCGGAAACACCGTAAGCTATAACGATGACGAAATATCATGTGCCAAAACTGCTGAACCTATAAAAACACTACAATTACCATACCCATCTGTTGGCGCTACACTTCAAGCACTATTTTCTTGTGCCACTGGTAGCATGAATTCAACAGTAACCATCCAGAATGCGGCCTTGGAGCCAGAAATTGATGATGTTATAGCCTTTCTCAATAAAGCCGGTACAAAAATCTTACGAAACGGTAGTGACTTGATTGTAGTGCCCGTGAGCAATCAAACACTACAAGGAGTCAAGCACAAACCCATTTATGACCGAATCGAGGCCAGTTCTTATGCTTTTGCATCGGTGGCTGTTAGAAAATTGGTGCTGCTTAAAAACTGCCCGACTCAATTTATGAGTGAACCACTTCAAGTACTTGATCGTTTGAAGTGCGCTTACTACCTATTGGGCGCAGGTGACATCCTGATCGATGGCAGAGTATTTGACGAACATCAGTCTCTCGAAATGATAGCGCGCCCTTATCCAGGTTTTCCCACTGACCTGCAACCTATTTTAGCCGCTCTTTGCTGCACCCTTAGTTCAAAAAATATAATTAGAGACATGGTTATGCCATGCCGCACAAATTATGTCGATGAGCTCAGGAAAATTGGCGCAGAAATTTCCTGCTTCGAAAATATAATTTCGATCAACGGGTTCAAAAAGAAAGCAAGTCAAATATCAATAAACGTATCTGCTCCAGATCTGAGAGGCGGAATGGCAATTGTTCTATTAGCTATCTCAAGCGGATGTCATATTAATATAACCGCCTTTAATCAAATACTGCGTGGCTATTCAAGAATAATAAGCAACGCCCAAATACTCGGAGGGCAGATAACCTATGATAGCTCCACAAAAAACTGACCTCACAGAATTAAATTCTTATTGTATTACCTCGAGTGCAGAGCGTGCGTACTCACCAACCAGTTTGACTGAGCTGAAATCCGCAATAGCACACAGCGAGGGAACGAATCGAATAATTCTTGGAGGTGGTAGCAATGTTATCCTCAGTAAGACCAACTATGATTGCGACACATCATTTTTACTCATGCAGCGGATGCCTAAAAAAATCACTTGGGAGGACAATTTATGCACAGTAAATAACTCAGTCCGGCTACAGGCACTCGTTCAAGAATCAATTGACAGAAATCTGACAGGCCTCGAAAGATTAATTGGAATACCTGGCACAGTCGGTGGAGCTATTTATATGAATGCCGGAGCTTTCGACTGTGATATTCATCATACATTAGTAGAGGTAACAACTATCAATGTTGAAAACGCATTAATCACCACTTATAACAAGGGCGAGCTAAAGAGCTCTTATCGAGCCAGCATCTTTCAGGGAAGCAGAGAGATTATCATACAAGCAAAATTTGAGTTTGCCCGAAGTGCACTTGACCAATCGGTCGCTGTGTTAGCGGAAGCCATTCTCAATAAGCGTAGTATTACAATACCATATATCCTACCGAACGCCGGAAGCGTGTTTAAAAGACCGGATCATGAACTTAGGGTAGGTGAAATGATAGAGGCGTTAGGGATGAAAGGATTTCGAGTTGGGGGTGCCATGATATCCGAACTTCACGGCGGCTTTATTGTAAATATTTGCCAGGCAACCGGAGGCGACGTCATAGCACTAGCCCAACATATAAAGAGCGCTGTTTTCAAAAAATACAATACAGTGCTCAATCTTGAACAAGTCATAATATGAAAATCTATTTACTTGAGAGTATCGCAAGCAAAATTAAGTCAATTCTCGGATCCCCTAGTCTAGGTGTTAAAGCCGTAATATTTAATAATAAACAGCAAGTCCTTCTAATACAGCATACTTATCGTGTTGGCTGGCATTTACCAGGAGGAGGATTAATAGCAGGAGAAACACCGCGCGCGGCCGTCTGCAGGGAAGTACTAGAGGAAACAGGCCTTAAGATTTCCAATCCATTACTCGTGTCCGCACTCTTAAATAAATGGAGGCATCAGCATGACTACGTCTTACTTTATAAGGTAACTGATTTTTTAGGCGCCCCAAAAATTCAAGATCATCATGAAATAGCAAATATTGGGTGGTTCAACTTGAGCAGGCTACCTGATGAGGTTACATCAAACACAAGAAGTCGAATATCTGAAATACTTAATGGAGACAGCCAAAATGATCACTGGTAACAATTTAAAGGTCACTTGCTTGCAAAAGCTAAATGTCACCTGTCAAGAATGGGCGCCTGACATAATTTTCTCCTTCATCGATCCCGGCACTCAAATAACTGAGTACTTAGATTATCAGCCAGCCAAGCATTTTATTTACGAACTCTATGATCAAGAGCAAAGCGCAAATCTTGAACACATGGCGTCAACCGTAAAAAAATACATGAACGACATCAGCGCATTGGAAACCTTGGTCGGTACAAAAATACTTTTTCACTGCCACGCGGGCGTAAGCCGAAGCACCGTATTCGTATATATTTACTTACATTGTCATGGTTCTAATGCTTTCTCGCAGCTTTTGCAGTTAACAAACAAACCCTGGCCAAACTATAAAATATGCGAAATAACTGAGGCCCTTTACTTTTGTGTTGGGGATCTTACATCAGATCTCCAGCATTACAGGCAACAGCACAAAAATCGTTTGCGAACTTACAGGCGGCTTAATCTTGCCAGGGGTTTGATTTCGCCAGTAAAAAGATAAAACAGGATCTTTGTATGAAAGACTACAGGCTTGCAACTGGATTAGATGACGAAAATCGTCTAAAAATATTAAATGAAATATATAACCCCTCAAGCTTAGTTTTTTTACAAAAACAAGTGTTTAACACTCAGGCGCCAGCATCAATTTTGGAGATAGGGTGTGGCCATGGGCATATGACATGCGCCTTGGCGAAAGCCTTGATTCCACACGGGGGGAGAATCATAGGTAGAGATATATCCGAGAGTCAACTTGAAATTGCAAGGGAAACTGCAAGGAAAAATAATCTTAGCAATATCAGCTTTGAGTGCAGTGACATCAGTATTCGAACTGAAGTAACGGGGGGCTTCGATTGCACCTATAGCCGTTTCCTGCTGATGCATTTACATAATAGAGTAGATGCCTTGAGATCTATCAGTGATTCATTGTCAGAAAGCGGGGTCTCAATATTTGAAGAGCCTTGTCTGAGTAGTCAGTTTTGCCATCCCTACTTCCCTGAGTTTTATGAGGCGAATGCCTTAACAATCAAGCTTGGTGAAGAACTTAACCTCAATTACAACAATCCCGTATCTCTGCTAGAAGATATCTCAAAGTTTTATCACGTAGAGGCCATTAACGTTTCGCAGCCGATGTTGGCAACAATCGAACAGAAAAAAATAATCTATGAGTCATTTAAGCAAATTTCAATAGATTTACTAAATCATGCCCTCTGTAGCGAGGCAGATGTACACCGAATTGCTGAGTCACTTTATAGCTTTTCTTACTCTCCTAATGGTTTTGCAGGCGGATTGAGAGTATTACAAATCAAGGCGCGGTTGAAATAGAAATTCAATTTGAACAGTTATCAGTTGAAAACTATTTTTACTACCATACGACCGTATGGCTCGATACTGCGTCGAACAAAAAAGGAGGTCGCGTAGTTTGTCACAGGCGATACTGGCCCGAAACAAATGTGGGAGCAGGTTTACCCGCGAAGAATCCACCGCGGTGCTTGGCACCGGCTTTGTCGGTGTTCGCGGCGGTTCGACGCCTCGGTGAACCCGCTCCCACAGGGTTAGATTTATTGCTTACAAACGGCGATCAGAACACGTTCAGTGGGTAATCCACGATCACCCGCACTTCATCGTTGTCGCTGTTGCTGTCGATCGACGCATAACCCTGGCTACCACGATGGGTGGCATAGCGCACCAGCACCGACAGGTCTTTCAGGTCACCCTCCTGGAACACGTATTTCACGTCCAGGTCGCGCTCCCAGTGCATGGCGTTCTTGCCATCTTCACGGTAGTAGTCGTAGTGCGTGGTGTCCTGCACCGCCTTGGTCAGGTCGGCTTCACCGCGCGAGTAAGACAGCGAGGTGGTCAGGCCAGGCACGCCGAGCCCGGCGAAGTCATAGTTGTACTGCAGCTTCCACGAACGCTCGTTCGGCGCGTTGAAGTCCGAGTACATGCGCGAGTTGTCCAGGTACACGCTGTCGCCCAGGTTGATGTAGTCAAACGGCGTGTTGCCGTTTACCCGCTGGTAGGCGGCGGTGACGCTGTGGAACCCGGCGTTGACGGTGAAGTGAACGCTGTAGGTGTTGTTGTCGATCTTGCCCAGCAGGGCCTGGCCGGTGTCCTGGGTGTGGTAGAAGTGCACGCCCGGGTTCAGGCTGACCAGGTCGTTGACCACATAGGTGTAGTCGAAGTCAGCGTAGTACTGGTTCCAGATGTCCTTCAGCTCGGCGGCATACAGGTTGGCGGTGATGTTCGGGATACCGCTCCACGACGCGCCGGCCCAGTTCAGGTGCTTGCTCTTGTCGTGTTCGTTCAGCGCGCCGTAGTAGGTGTCGATACGGCGGTGGCCACTCTGGTTGTACGGGTGGGTGAAGCTCACCTGGCCGCCTTCGAGCAGCAGGCCGTCGATGCTGGTGTTGGTCAGGCTCACGCCACGGAAGGTCTGCGGCAGCATGCGGGTTTCGCCGCCCGCGATCACCGGGTTGGTGAGGAACAGGTCACCGGCTTTCAGCTCGGTGTCGAAGGCTTTCAGCTTGATTGCAGCACCAGCCGTGGAGAACGAGTGCGGGGCAGCGCCCAGCTCGCCGTCGTCCTTGATGTGCTCGGGCAGGATGCTGGTGCCAGCATGGCCGCCACCGCCATCGAGCTTCAGGCCCAGCATGGCATGGGCGTCCAGGCCAAAGCCGACCACACCCGGGGTGTAGCCCGACTCGAAGCGTGCAACCGCGCCCTGGCCCCACTCGCGGGTGTCGCGCACGCCGGCGTTGTGGTTGTCGCGGTTGAAGTAGGCATTACGGAAATGCAGGTTGAAGGACGACCCTTCGATGAAGCCATCAGCCTTGTCTTCATCTGCCTGGGCGGCGAAAGGGATCGTTGCAGTCAACGCAATGAACAGCGGGGTGAAACGAAACGCGGAAGGCACCGGTACTAGCTCCTTTGGTGTGACGGTGGGGCAGTTTTTATTTTTGAATGTGCGTCTTTCTTATAAGTAGACGTTACAGCCGGGCTGAGCGTTAAAGCACATAAAAAAAGCCGCTGATCGGCAGCGGCTTTAAAAGGCTAACATATCGGCACCGGTGGTGCCCATGGCGTAGCCAAGGGAAATCGGGAGCAGCAACAGCGCTTGATCAGCTGTCGGCATTGGCATCGACAGAAACTTTGGAAGCTGTCTGTTTTGCGTCTTTGGCGGCGTCAGACTTGTTTGCAGCTACAGCGTCGCGGGCCTCTTGGTGGACGGCGGCGAGCGCTGCATTACGGGTGACGAAAGCGCTGGATTCTTCGGCCATGGCCAGGGGCGACAACAACAGGGAAGACAGGACGAAGACGCTGGCAATACCCATACTGTTGGACATTTGAAACTACCTTCTTGCGGGGCAAGTGCTAATGAGGACGGGGGTAAAGTTAGTCCTTTCAATGCACTGGAAACAGACCTGAGTGCGATAAGCACTGTTGCGCAAAAGGTAACGATCCATGGAAAAGCAATAGGACTTTCGCCGCAAACCCCCGTCCTAGACACGGTCCTGCACCGAGCGCGCAGGCCTCAGCGCTGGCAAGCGGATACCGAAAGTATTGGCACCTGCACCACTGCGCACGAACACCTCACCCCCATGCATCAGCGCAATCGCCTTGACGATGGCCAGCCCCAACCCATGGTTACCCCCACCGCTGTTGCTGCGCGCCGCATCCACCCGGTAGAAGCGCTCGAACAGCAACGGCAGGTGCTCATCGTCAATCGCCGGCCCCGGGTTGCTCACAGCGATGCTGACCTGCTCCGGCCCGGCATCGATCTGCACCTGAATCACCTGGTGTGGCGCCGTATGTTGCACGGCGTTGTTCAGCAGGTTGATCAACGCCCGGCGCAGTTGGGCTTTTTCGATGGGGGCGTGGGCATCGCCGCTTACGTTCACGCTGACCTGCGCGTCTTCGAGGATGTAGTCCAGGTAGTCGAGCGTGGTTGCCACTTCCTCGGCCAGCGAGGCCTGAATCAGGGCAGTGGCCTTGCTGCCCTGGTCGGCACTGGCCAGAAACAGCATGTCGTTGATGATGCTGCGCAGGCGCTCCAGCTCTTCCAGGTTGGATTGCAGCACTTCGAAGTAATGCTCGGCGCTGCGGCCTCGGGTGAGTGCTACCTGGGTCTGGCCTATCAGGTTGGTGAGCGGGGAGCGCAGTTCATGGGCAACGTCAGCGTTAAAGGCTTCCAGCCGCGAGTAGGCCTGACTCACGCGGTCGAGCGCAGCGTTGAAGGCGCCGGCAAACTGCGCCAGTTCCGGGGCCAGCGCGTGGGTCTTCAAGCGCCCGTCCAGGCGTGGCGGGGCCAAGGCCTGGGCCTCGTTGGACAACGCCAGCAACGGGCGCAGGCCAATGCGCGCCACCCAGTAGCCCAGCACTGAGGCCAGCAGTACGCCAAGCACTGCCAACCCGACAATCGCCACCAGCAGGCTGTGCTGCGCCTGCCAGAAGGTTTCGGTGTCGATGCCGATCAGAAAGCGTAGCGGTGGCCGCTCGCCCATCGCCGGCAGTTCGCTGACCAGCACCTTGTAAGGGTAGGGGCGGTCGGGCAGGCGCAGGTCGCGCATACCCTGCGGGCCTTCGGCGAACGCCCGTACCAGCTCGCTGGGGTGGCCGTACTCGTAGGCCGGGTTGCTGCTGACCACCCAGAAGCGGATGCGTTTGTCTTCTTCGCTGAGCAGGTTGAGCTTGTTGTTGATCTTGGCCCAGTGGTCTGGCGTACCGAATCGGTTGAGGGTGGATTCGAGCACGCTGAAGCGTGCGTCCAGTTCGGCTTGCGGCAGCAAGTCCAGGCTGTGGTCGACCTGGCGGTAAAGTGCCAAGCCGATCAACACGAACACGCCCAGTGCTACCAGGATGAACAGCGCCGACAGGCGCAGGGCAATGGAATTACCCCGCACGGTTTTCCAGGACATAGCCCATGCCTCGGATGGTGTGCAGCAGCTTGTTGTCGAAAGGCCCGTCCAGCTTGGCGCGCAGGCGCTTGATCGCCACTTCAACCACGTTGGCATCGCTGTCGAAGTTGATGTCCCAGACCAGCTCGGCAATTGCTGTCTTCGACAGGATTTCACCCTGCCGCCTGGCCAGTACGCTCAGCAGCGAGAACTCCTTGGCAGTCAGGTCCAGGCGCTGGCCGGCGCGGGTGGCCTTGCGCGCCATCAGGTCGATCCACAGGTCTGCCACCTGCACCTGGAGCGGTTCGTGGCTGCTGCTACGGCGGGTAAGGGCCTGAAGACGGGCGACCAGTTCAAGGAACGAGAACGGCTTGCCGAGATAGTCGTCGGCACCCTCACGCAGGCCGTGGATGCGGTCTTCGACCCGTTCGCGGGCGGTCAGCATGATCACCGGCGTCTGCTTGCGCGCGCGTAAGGCGCGCAGCACGCCATAGCCGTCCAGGCCGGGCAGCATCACATCCAGCACGATCACCGCGTAATCGCCCTCCAGGGCCAGGTGCAGGCCGTCGATGCCGTCCCGCGCCAGGTCCACGGTAAAGCCCTGTTCGCTCAAGCCACGATGCAGGTAGTCGGCGGTTTTTTCTTCGTCTTCGATGATCAGCACACGCATGGTCTTGTCCTAGCTGGCACTTGGCGCTGCCGCACGGGCAGCCTGGCGGCGGTGTAACAGGCGCTCCAGGGCCAAGTATATGACCGGGGTGGTGAACAGCGTCAGGGCCTGGCTCACCAGCAGGCCGCCCACCACTGCAATGCCCAGTGGCTGACGCAACTCGGCGCCGGTGCCGAAGCCGAACATCAGCGGCACCGCGCCCAGCAAGGCTGCCAGGGTGGTCATGATGATCGGACGGAAGCGCGTCAGGCACGCTTGATGAATCGCCTGCTCTGGCGTCAGGCCCTGATGACGCTGGGCTTCCAGGGCAAAGTCGATCAGCAGGATGCCGTTTTTCTTGACGATGCCGATCAGCAGCACCACGCCGATCAGCCCCATGATGCTGAAGTCCTGGCCCATGGCCCATAGCAATATCAGCGCACCCAGGCCGGCCGAGGGCAGGGTGGAAATGATGGTCAGCGGGTGGACGAAGCTTTCGTACAGCACGCCGAGGATGATGTACACCGCCACCAGCGCGGCCAGGATCAACCACGGTTGGCTCGACAGCGAACTCTGGAAGGCCTGGGCCGCGCCCTGGAAGTTGCCGCTGATGGAGTCGGGCATGCCCAGCTCGCGCTGGGTGCGGTCGAGGATGCGCACCGCATCGCCCAGGGCCACGCCGGGGGCCAGGTTGAACGACAGGTTGGCCGCCGGGAACAGGCCGTCGTGGCTGATCGACAAGGGGCCGGTGCTGGGCGGCGCCACGTGGGCGACTGCCGACAGCGGCACCATTTCGTTGCTCAGCGGCGAGCGCAGGTAGAAGTAGTTGAGGCTCTCGGCCTTGCCACGCTGCTGCGCATCCAGTTCCAGGATCACCTTGTACTGGTTGGTGTCGGTCTGGAATTCGCTGATCTGCCGCTGGCCGAAGGCGTCGTACAGGGCCTGGTCGACATCGGTGGTGGTCAGGCCGAAGCGCGCGGCGGCCTGGCGGTCGATGTCGATGCGGGTGACGCTGGCGCCCAGTTGCAGGTCGTTGGACAGGTCGCGGAACGCCGGGTTTTCCCGCAGCCGGTCGGTCAGGCGCTGGGTCCACCGGTTCAGGGCCTCGCCGTCGTTGCTCTTGAGCACGTACTGATACTGGGTGCGTGACGGGCCTGAGCTGAGGTTGATGTCTTGGCCGGCGCGCATGTACAGGACAATGCCCGGTACCTGGGCCAGCTTGGGCCGTAGCCGGTCGATCAGTTCGCTGGCTGACACATCGCGCTCGCCGCGTGGCTTGAGGGCGATCCAGAAACGGCCGTTGGCGATGGTCTGGTTGCTGCCGGTAACGCCCACCGAATGGGAGAACGCGCGCACGGCCGGGTCTGCCCCGATGATCTTGGCCAGCGCCTGGTGCTTCTCGATCATCGACGGGTACGAGACATCCGCCGCTGCTTCGCTGGTGCCCAGAATGAAACCGGTGTCCTGCAGCGGGAAGAACCCCTTGGGGATGGCCACGTAGCCGGCCACCGCCAACGCCAGGGTCACGCCAAACACACCGAGGGTCAGGCGCTGGTGGGCGAGGGCGCGGTTCAGGCCCTTTTCGTACCACCCGACCAGGCGTTCGCCAAAGCCGCCCTTGTGTTCTCCGGGTGGGCGGCGCATGAACAGCGCGCAGAGGGTTGGCGCCAAGGTCAGCGAAACCACCACCGAAATCAGGATGGTGGCCGTGGCGGTCAGGGCAAACTCTTTGAACAGCCTCCCGACCACACCGCCCATGAACAGCAGCGGGATGAATGCGGCAACCAGCGAGAAACTGATCGACACCACGGTAAAGCCGATTTCCCCGGCACCCTTGAGCGCCGCCGTTCGGCTGTCGTCGCCGGCCTCCAGGTGGCGGTGGATGTTCTCCACCACCACGATGGCATCGTCCACCACGAAGCCCACGGAGATGACGATGGCCACCAGGGTGAGGTTGTTCAGGCTGAAACCCAGGATGTACATCAACGCGCAGCTGGCGATCAGCGACACGCCCAGCACGCTGGATACCACCATGGTTGCCGACCACTGGCGCAGGAACAGTGCCATTACCCCGATCACCAGGGCCACGGCGATCATCAGCGTCAGTTCCACTTCGTGCAGTGAGGCGCGGATGGTCTGGGTGCGGTCCTGCAGCACCGACACTTCGACCGAGGCTGGCAGCATCTCTTGCAGTCGGGGCAGGGCGGCCAGCACCCGGTCTACGGTATCGACGATGTTGGCCCCGGGCTGGCGGAAGATCACCAGGTTCAGCCCTGGCTGGTCGCCGGACCAGGCCTTGACGTAGGCGTTTTCGGCACCGTTGATCACCTTGGCCACGTCCTTGAGGTGTACCGGGGCGCCATCGCGGTACGAGACGATCAGTTGCGCGTAGTCCTCGGGGTGGAACAGCTGGTCGTTGGCGGCGATGGTCGACACGCTGTGCTCGCCGTACAGCGCGCCCTTGGCCAGGTTCAGGCTGGTCTGCTGGATGGCCTGACGCAGGTCGGCCAAGGTCAGGCCGATGGCGGCCAGCTTCTCGGGCTGCGCCTGCACGCGGATTGCCGGGCGCAGCTGGCCGGTGATGTTGATCAGGCCCACCCCGTCGATCTGGCTCAGCTGGCGGGCCAGCAGGGTTTCGGTGTAGTCGCTGAGGTCGTTGCCGGGCATCTGGTCGGAGCTGACCGTCAGCACCAGCACCGGGCTGTCGGCCGGGTTGACCTTGCGCCAGGTTGGCGGGTTGGGCAGGTCTTGCGGCAGGCGCGCAGTGGCGGTGTTGATCGCCGCCTGCACTTCCTGGGCGGCGGTGTCGATGTTCTTGTCGAGGGTGAACTGCAGGATCAGGGTGGTCGAGCCCAGCGCGCTGCTGCTGGTCATCTGGGTTATGCCGGGGATGGCGCTGAACTGCACCTCCAGCGGCGTGGCCACCGATGAGGCCATGGTTTCCGGGCTGGCGCCGGGCAGCTGGGCGGTCACCTGGATGGTCGGGAAGTCCGCCTCCGGCAACGGCGCCACCGGCAGGCGTGGGAAGGCGATGGCCCCCAGCAGCACCAGGGCAAAGGTCAGCAGCAGGGTGGCGATGGGGTGGTCGATGCACCAGGCGGAAACACCGTTGCGCGTGTTCATGGCTGGCTCCGGCGGTCGGCCATTTCCGACGGCGCGGGAGCATCAGGCGTTACCTCGACCCGCGCGCCCGGCTTGAGCCTTGACTGGCCATCGAGCACCAGGCGCTCGCCCGGCTTGACCCCGGCAATGATGTTCAGCCCGCTGTCCTGGTACAGCACCTTCACCGGCACGCTGGTGACCTTGTCGCCGTCCAGTCGGTAGACGAAGTGCCCGTCGACGCCGCGTTGCACCACCGGCGGCGGCACCACCAAGGCGTTTTCTTCCACGGCGGTGCGCAGGCGGATGGTGACCAGCTGGCCCGGCCACAGTCGGCCGTCCTTGTTGTCGAACTCGGCCTTTACCCGCACGGTACCGGTGGTGCCGGAAATCTGGTTGTCGATCAGTGCCAGGTGGCCTTCACCGAGCAGGCTGCGGTCGCCGTCGGCATCCATGTAGGCCTGCACCAGCGCCGGGGTAGGTGCCTTGAGCAGGCTTTGCAGGGTTGGCAGCATCTGCTGCGGCAGGGCGAATTCGACGGCGATGGGGTCGATCTGGGTGACGCTGAACAGGCCTTGGGTATCGCTGGTGCGTACCAGGTTGCCTGGGTCGACATTGCGGATGCCGACGCGCCCGGTAACCGGTGAACGGATCTGCGTGTAGGAAAGCTGCACTTCTGCGTTGGCGATGGCGGCCTGGTTGCCCTTGACGGTGGCCTGCAACTGGTTGACCAGCGCCTGTTGCTGGTCGAGGGTCTGCTTGGATACGCCGTCGTCGCTGCTGAGCAGGCGGTAGCGCTTGAGGTCGACGCCGGCCACCTGAATCTGAGCTTGGCTTTGGCCGAGCTGGGCGCGGGCCTGGTCGAGGCTGGCGCGGATGCTGCGGTCGTCAAGGGTGGCGAGCAGGTCGCCTTCCTTGACCCATTGCCCTTCCTTGACCAGCACCTGGGTGAGCACGCCCTCGACTTGTGGCCGCACCTCGACGCTGTGCAGCGACTGAACTGTCCCGATGGCGCTGGCGTACCGCGGCACGTCCTGCTGGGCGACGCTGACCACGCGCACGGGGATGGCCGCCTGCGCACGGGCAGCGGGTGCAGGCTGGCGCTGGCTGTACCAGCTGCCCGCTACCACCAGGACAAGAAGCGTCAGGGCGGCGAAGATGACAGAGCGGGACGGACGTCGCATCGGTGCGGGCACCTTGGCCAGAAGGGAGGGAAGGGCTGTCTGTATACAGCTTATAGCCCCCGAACCGGGTCGGCAGCGTGACCGCTGGCTGACAGCGCTGTCAGTTTCGCTCACGGCAGAATGCGATCCCGTGTAGGCGCGCGTAGGTTTTGCCTAGAAACCAATAAAGGCGTAATACACCGGAGTTTCGCTGGTAGTGCGCAAACCAAGCCCCTGCAAACTCGCGACCAGCGCCTCATCCTGCACATACAAGGTCCACTGCCCCCCGTGATCCCCCTGCACCTGCGCCAGCGCAGTGGCAAATGCCCCCATATCCGGCAGGTAAGCTGTAAAACCATTCCCCTTGAGCGCACTGGTGGTCATGCCCAGCGCCTGGCACACCGCCACCTTGGCAGCAATGTCATCCCGGTCGGCCTGCCGTGAGGCTTGCACCAGCGCTTCCAGCTCCGCATCGACCAGTTGCGTACCGTGGATCAGTTCCGGCCCCTGCTGCCAGGCTTCTGGCGGGCAGTCCTTGTTGTCCGGGCGCAGCGGAATGTGTGGGTTGATCTCTACCGGGTAGATGCGACAGACCAGCGGGCGCTGGTCGTAGATCGTGCAAAGGTCGTTGTCGTCGAGGTTGCGGCAGCGCCCGGGGTTGAAGGCGGCAAAGGTTACTGACACGCGTGCTTCGCCGTTACCGCAGTGCACGGGATGGGAGCGGCGCATGACATGCTCGCGCTGTTCAGCCGGCATGCCGGGGCCGTCGGCGATGAACGCCTCGATCAGCACCACTACCTGGCCGGCATCGTCCGCCCAGCGTCGCGCTTCATCAAGCGTCAACGGTACATGGTGGCCCGTGCAGCATTTGCCGCAACCGGTACAGCCAAATCGCAAGCTGTCGGTCACTTGGCCTCCGGGCTCCACTCGCTGACAAAGGCACGCTGGTGCTGGCGATCGTACAGGCACAACTCCGTGCCGGTGCGCTGCTGCATGTGCTTCTGTGGGTAGACGCCTTCGATCAGCAGCGCGCTCATGCCCACCTGGTCATCGAACTCGGCGAGCTTGCCACGGGCGTGGGCGTCCTTGAACTGGCTGGCGGCCAGGCAGGCCTTGAGCATCTGTTGGCGCTGCTCGTTCCAGGCCTGGCTGCTGGAGGCCTGTGCGATACCGCTGAAGAGGGCGCAGCTGATCAGGATGGAGCTGAAAAACTTCATACGCAGTTCCGGCAGTTTTCTTCCGAGGGGCGCGAATTATGCCCGACTCACCCCCGGCGGCAAGCCGGGGAAGTTGTCGCTGAATATATCAGCGCTCGGTGAACACCACGGTACGCGCGGCCACCACCAGACAATCGGTCAGCTCCGGTGAGGAGAACTTGGTGAGGATGGCGTTGGCCCCTGCCTGGGTTGCCTTTTCGCTGCTCATGGCGCTGTCCAGCGAGGTGTGCAGCAGCACGTACAGGTGCTGGAAGTCGGGCGTTTCGCGCAAGGTGCGGGTGAAGGCGTAGCCGTCCATCTCGCTCATTTCGATGTCGGAGACGATGATGTTGATCTCCTGCGCGGTGCCTTGCAGCTCCAGCAGTACATTGATGGCATCCTTGGCGCTGCGCGCGGTGTGGCATTCGATGCCCAGGTTGCGCAGGGTGTGCACCGACTGCTGCAGGGCTACCTGGCTGTCGTCCACCACCAGGATATTGGCGGCGGCCAGCAGGCTGGCGTCTTCTTCGCTCAAGGTGCCGTGATGCGGCTCGGCCACCGGTGGGGCGATGGCATGGATGACTTTTTCGATGTCCAGCACCTGCACCAGGGTGTTGTCCACGCGGGTTACGCCAGTGATGAACGAGCGGTTGCCTGAGCCAAAGGGCGGCGGTTTGATGTCGGTGCTCAGGCAATGCACGATGCGGCTGACCGCCTGCACATGCAGGCCTTGGCGCGACCGGCTGATCTCGGTGACGATCAGGCAGCCGCCGTCCGGGTCGGCCAGGGGCCGCTCGCCAATGGCGCGGGACAGGTCGATGACCGACAGCGAATGGCCGCGCAAGGTCGCCACGCCTTTTACGTGGGGGTGCGCCTCGGGCAGCTTGGTCAGCGGCGGGCAGGGGATGATCTCGCTGACCTTGAGCAGGTTGATTGCCATCAACTTGCCGCTGCGCAGGGTGAACAGCAGCAGGGACAACGAGTCCGCGCGGGCATTTTGCGTGGCCATGGTGACCTTCGGTGGGGAACAGGGGATAACCGGTTATCGGCCCTTTGGTGGATGGCTTTAGGGTGCTGATGGAAGTTGATGGGTTCGCCTTGGTTTTGTTGTTGTCGATTCGACCGAGCGCCGCGCGGGCGGCGCTCGGTCGCACCAGCAACACAAAAATCACGTCGTACTCTAGCGTTCGCGCAGGGCCTCCCTGGCCCGGTTCAGTGGCTTGATCAGGTAATCCAGAATGGTCTTCTCCCCGGTGCGGATATCCACCGTGGCCACCATCCCCGGCACAATTGCAAAGTGCTTGCCGGCCTTGTTCTGCAAGCTGTCCTGCTCGGTACGGATGAACACCCGGTAGTAGTAGATCTCGGGCTTCACTTCATCCTGCAAGGTGTCCGGCGAAATGCCCACCACCTTGCCATCCAGCCCGCCGTACACCGAATAGTCATAGGCACTGATCTTGACCTTGGCCGCCTGGTCCGGGTGAATGAAGGCAATGTCACGCGGGGCAATGCGGGTTTCGATCAGCAGGCGTTCGTCCATCGGCACGATCTTCATCACCTGGCCCCCGGGCTGCACCACGCCACCCAGGGTGTTGACCTCGATGTCCTTGACGATGCCACGTACTGGCGAACGCAAGGTCAGGCGGGTAAGCGAGTCGCTGCGCCCGCGCACCACTTCCGACAGGCTGTCGGCCTCGGCGCTGGCCTTGGCCAGTTCTTCCCGGGCCCGCACCAGGTAGTCGGAGCGGGCTTCGTTGGCCTTCAGTTCAAGCTCTGAACGCTGGCGGTTAAGGCGGATCACTTCGACCCGGCTCGAAGCGCCCATCTTGGCCAGGTTTTCGGTGATCTTCAGTTCACTGCGCACCAGTTGCAGTGAGTCCTGGATGCCCGCCAGGGTTTGCTCCAGGCCGCGACGGCGGGTCTGGTACAGCGCGGTTTCGGCGTCGATCAGCTCGGGCGAGTCGCGCAGGCTGTCGGGGAAGGTCAGCGGCTTGCCGGTCACCTCCGCCTGCAGGCGAGCCTGGCTGGCCTTCGCGGCGCGGTACTTGGCTTCACTTTCGCCAACGCTGGAGGCGGTCTTGGTCGGGTCGAGCTGGGCCAGCACCTGGCCGCGCTCGACCAGGTCGCCCTCGGCCACGCTCATCTGCGCCACGATGCCACCCTCGAACGACTGGATCACCTGCTCCCGCGAACTGGGGATCACTTTGCCAGTGCCGGTGGATACCTCGGTCACCTCGAACCAGGCGGCCCAGGCCAGGAACGCGGCCAGCATCAATGCACAAATCGTGATGATACGTCCGGCGCGGAATACCGCCTGGTCGTCCTGCCCATCCAGGTAGGAGGCCGGGAGTTCATGGTTGCTCATGCCTGGGCTCCTTGCAGTTTGGCCAGCGCGGCATCGCGGGTGTCATCGATGACAATGCGCCCGCCGTCGAGCACGAGGATGCGGTCGACCCGTTGCAGCACGCTCAGGCGGTGCGTGGCGATCACCAGAGTGCGGCCCTGGCAGAAGCGTTCGAGGTTATCCAGCAGCTTGCGCTCGGTCATGTCGTCCAGCGAGGCGGTGGGTTCGTCCAGCAGGAGCACTTGCGGTTGGCGTACCAGAAGGCGGGACAGCACCAGGGCCTGGCGCTGGCCGCCCGACAAACCCAGGCCACCTTCCAGGATCAGGTGGTCCATGCCCTTGGGCAGGCGGCGCACGAAGTCCAGTGCGCCGGTGGCCGCCAGCGCGGCCACCAGTTCCTGGTCGCTGGCCTGGCCGGCACCGAGGGTGAGGTTTTCCCGCAGCGTGCCGTGGAACAGGCGCGCGTATTGCGGCAGTAGACCCACGTCACGGCGCAGGTCGGCGGGGTCGAGGTGGGCCAGCGCGATGCCGTCCAGGCTGACGTCGCCTTGCACCAGGTCCATGGCCCCGCCCAGGGCTTGCAGCAGGGTCGACTTGCCAGCGCCATTGCGCCCGAGCACGGCAATGCGCTCGCCCGGTTGAATGTCCAGTTGGCCGATATTCAGTACCGGCGGCGATTCTTCGCTGTAGCGGAAGTTGGCCTGGCGCAGGCGATACTCGCCACGAATGGCTGGCAAGTGTACGCGGGCTTCACCTTCGGGGTGGTCGACCGGCGACTGCATCAGTTTATCCAGCCCTTGCAGGGCCACCTTGGCTTGTTGCCAGCGGGTCAATACATGGGTCAGTTGCGCCAGCGGCGCCATCATCCGCGACGACAGCATCGACGCCGCCACCAGGCTACCGGTGGTGAGGTCGCCGGCGATCACCATGGGCGCGCCGATCACGATGACCACGGCAAACACGGCGCCCTGTACGTTCTGCGTCCAGGTCACCAGGCCATTGGTGAGGGTGCGCAGGCGCAGGTTGGTGTGGGCGCAGGCCGCGTTGTACTGGTTCCATTGCCGCTCGAAGCGCGCCTCGGCTTGCAGTGCCTTGATTTCGTCCAGGCCCTGGATGCTTTCCACCAGCATGGCGTTGCGCAGCGCCGACTCGCGCATGGAGGCGTTGGCCAGCCGCGCCAGGCGCCGCTGTGCCAGCACCCCGGGCACTACCATGGCCAGCAGTGCGACCAGCGGGATGAACACCAGCACGCCGCCGATCAGCCAGAACACCAGCAGGAACAGCAGGAAGAACGGCAGGTCGGCCAATACCGTGGCCGTGCTGGAGGTGATGAGGTCGCGGATCGATTCCAGCTCGCGCAGTTGCGAGATGAACGACCCGGTGGACTTCGGCCGCACCGAGTTGCGCAGGCGCAACGCATGCCCGTAGACCAAGTCGCTCACCCGCAGGTCGGCACGCTTGCCGAGCAGGTCAGTTACCTTTAGCCGTAGCAGGCGCATGCTGAAGTCGAACACCAGCGCCAGCACCACGCCGCCAAACAGCACGTACAGGGTAGGCAGCGATTCGGCCGGGATTACCCGGTCATACACCTGCATCGAGAACAGCACCCCCGCAAGGGCCAGGACGTTAGCCACCAGCGAGGCGACCATCACTTGCCCATACGGGCGCAGGTCGCGCAGCACGATGCGGGCGAACCAGTGGCGGTCGTAGGGCGCGGTGTAGTCGTCGGTGCGCACGTCGCGCAGCGGCCGTGCCGGGCGCAGCAGGGCGACGCGGTTGATGCGGCCTTTGAGGCTGTCACGCGGCAGGCGTGAGGTCAGGCCCTGGTCGCCGGCAAATACCACCGCCAAATCGTCTTCTTCAGTGACTGACTCGACCACGGCCAACTGGCCGTCATCCAGCTCCAGCACCAACGGGGTGCGCCATTGCCGCAAGCCCTTGGCATCGAAGCGCACGAAGCGCAGGGCCAGCCCAGCCTGACGCGCCATGTGGCGGAGGATTTCGTCCAGCGGGCGGGCGTCCTCGACGGCGGCCAGGCGGATGCGTTGTGGTGACACGTCCAGGCGGTAGTGATGCGCTACTTGCAGCATCACCTCCAGCCATGGCCCAAGGTCTGGCCGGTGAGCCGCTTCGGGCGCAGCAGCGGGCGCCTGGTTAGGCAGGGTTACATTGATGGAATCGGTCATGGCTGGATCTCCACCCCTTGCAGGTTGCGCCCCTCAAGGCCAAAGGCCGTGCGCAGGGCGCCGGTGTTGTACAGGCAGTCGACATCCAGGCGCAGCAGGTCGGAGCGGGTGCCGGCGAGTTCGAAGCGTGACTGGTAGATCTCCTGCTCGGCGTTGAGCAGGTCGAGAAGGGGCCGCGTGCCCAGGTCCAGGTACTGTCGGCCGTACAGCATGCGCGCTTCCTGGATGCTCGCCTGGCGCGCCTCCAGCGACGTCAGCCGCCGGCCCAGCCCGGAGGTTTGCGCCATGGCCTCGGCCAGGCCGCGACGGGCCTGCAGGCGTGCCGCATCCTCGGCGGAGTCGGCGGCGGTCAGCGCGTGGCCTGCAGCGCGTGTGCGGGCGCTGATGGCGCCGCCCTGGTAGATGGGCACCTCGACGTTCAGGTAGATGCCGGCCTGGGTGCGGTCCAGGCGCGCGTTGTCGCGGTTGTAGTCGTCGTCCAGGTAGTGGTTGACCTGGGGTTGCAACGACAGGGTCGGGTAGGCCTCGGCCTTGGCCTGGGCCAGTTCGGCCTGGCCTTGGGCGCGCTGGGCCAGGGCCATCAGCACGGCGGGCAGGCGATCATCGCCCTGCGAGGGCCGCTTGCAGGCCTGGTTCAGCTCGGGCGGTGCCTGCTCGGTCAGCGCTGGTGGGGTAACGCGCCCCATCAGCGCCGCCAGGGTGGAACGCCAGCGTTCATACTGCGACTGGTATTCCTCCAGCGTGGCGCGTGCGCTTTCCACGCGGGACTCGGCTTGCACCACGTCGGAGCGGGTGCTGGCGCCCATGTCGCTGCGCTGACGGGCCATGCCGGCAATGTCGCCGACCCCGCGAATCTGGTCGCGGGCGATGGTCATCAGTTGTTCGTAGCGGCGGGTTTCGATCCAGGCGTAGGCCGTGTCGCGGGCCAACTCGTCGACCACCAGCAGGATGTTGGCCTGGGCGCGGGCGGCGGCGGCCTGGGCCGCGCTGACGGCACTGTCTACCTTGCCGAAGTCGTAGAGCATCTGCTTGAGCGACAGGTTCAGTGCCTGGCTGTTGCGGTCACCGCCGTAACCGGTGTCATAGCCGGTGCGGATACCGCCGGAAATCTGCGGGTAATACCCCGCACGGGCGACGTTGATGCCTTCACCCTGCTTGTACAGGTTGCCGATGGCCTCGGCGATGCTGGGGTGCCATTGCGCGGCTTGCAGCACCGCGTCGGTCAGCCCCAGGCGCTCGCCACTGGCCACCGGGGCCATGCCGATAGCGGGGCGGGCGGGTACCGCTTCGGGCGCATCGCGTAGCAGCGATGGCCCGATCTGGCGCAGTTGTGGGTCGATGTCGTCGGCTGCCTGGGCGGCCGGATGGAAGTTCAGCACCAGGAGCCCGAAGGCGCCCAGCAACAGCGGTGACAGCGGACTGCTTCGCTTCACATAGTTCCCTTACTGCTGGTCGTCCATGCCGCCGGGCGCGTGCCCGGCGGGTTTGCAGCGGCCTCAGACCACATGGATACCGTTCTGCACCCACAGGTGATGGCTCGGATCCTCCTGGGCCGTGTATTGGTTATAGTCGATGCCGTCGGCGGTTTGGTTCCCGACCAGCGTCCAGTTGTCTGTCATGTGAACCGTGTCTTTGTCGTCCCCCTTGATGATCAGTGTGTCGTTGCCGGTTTCGGTGATGGCCACCACGTCCGCCAGGTTCAGGGTCAGCGCCACCGCGCTGGTGTCGTTGAGGTCGATGACTTCGATGTCATGCACCCGATCGGCCAGGTTGCCCAGGTCGATGCTGGCATCGCCGCCGCCCCACAGCAGGGTGTCGGTCCCTGTGCCGCCCTCGACGCTGGCGAAGTTCTGGTCGACCACCACCAGGGTGTCGTCCCCTGCGCCACCCTGCAGGGTGATATGGCCACCCTGGCTTCCATCGAGGTGGTCATTGCCGTCGGTGCCGGCGATCACCTCTGTGGAAGCGGATGCGGCCACACTGGCCAGTGCTACCCCTTCGTCACCGGTATCGGAGAGCAGCGACATCGTGCTGGTGAGACCAGCGGCGTTGTCCAGGTTGATGGTGAGTGTTGCGGTGTCGGTGGTGCCGTTGGGGTGGGTCAGCTCGTAGGTGAAGGTGTCGTGCTGGCCGACGGCTGTCGACGTGAGCCCTGAGTTGAGGGTGTAGGTGTAGCTGCCGTCGGCATGCACCAGCAGCGTGCCGTAGGTGCCCGCCACGCTCACCCCGTTATAGCCCGGGATGGTGTAGGTGTTGGCCGCCGTCAGCACGCTCAGCACGGTCAAGGCCGAACCCACGGTGTCATCCGCGAGCAGGTTGCCGGTTGCCGTGGTCGCGCTGCTGACCACGAACTCGGTGAGGTGCGTGGTGGTGGCGTTCACGCTGGTGGTGATGGAACTGAGCAAGCCGATGCCGCCCGCTGTAACGCGTATGTGGTAGGTACCCGTCCCCTGGTTCTGGAAGGTATAAGCCGCACCGCCCCCCAGCAGGCTGACCAATGAGCTGCCAGGCACCGACTGCACCAGCACATACTGGCCGGTGGCCGGATTGAGCTTGAGCAACTCGATGGTGGTGCCGTTGAGCAGGCTCAACAGGTTGGTGGAGTTGACCACCACTTGCAGGTTTGCCGTGGTATCGGCTGCAACCGCGGTGGTGTAGGTGGCCTGGCGCGTGCCAATTACCGGCAGGCTCAGCGTGCCCAGCGAGCTGCTGCTGGTGTCTACACGGTTGACCAGGGTCAGGTGGCTGAAGCCGACGTCGTTGACGGCATCTACCACTGTGGCCGGCGCACCGTAGTTGATGTCGCTCCACACCTCCGTGGCCTGCGGGCTGTCGATACGCACATACAGGTTGGCGGAGTCGGACAGGCCGTTCGCATGCACCAGCTGGTAGCTGAACACATCGACCTTGCCGACACTGCTCGGGCTGCCGTTTGGCGTGTAGGTGTAGCTGCCGTCCGCGCGGATCACCAGGGTGCCGTACAGGCCTTGTACCGTGGTGGCGCTGCCGGCCGCGACATAACTGCCGTCCTTGAACACCTGGAGCACGGCGGCGCTGTCCGGGCCACGTGCATCGACAGTGCCATCGGTGCCCACATCGGTGATGACGTTGCCGGTGGTGGCGGTGCCTGTCCCGGTGAACTCGGTCAGGCTGGTGGCCGTGATGTCCAGCGAAGTGGTCACGTTGGTGATCAGGCCAATACCGCCACTGCCCACGGTCAGGCGGTAGTCACCGGCTTGCAGGGTACCGATATCGACCTGCAGGCCGAGTGGTAGCACGATCAGGTCGAGCAGGCCCTGGGTGTTGCCGGTGGCAAGCGTCACCCAGGCGCCCGTAGCGTCTTTCACTTGCAGGGTGAACGTGGAGTTGTTGAGCAGCGCCAGTACGCTGTTGGTGGTCAGTGTCAGGGTCGGGTCCACCGTGGTGCCGGCGGCTACGGTCCAGGTGTAGGTCTTGGTGAAGCCCGACAGCAGGGTGGTGAAGCTGTCGGTGTAGGTCTTGGTTGCAGTGACCGGTACCAGGTTGACCGTTGCCGTTGCCAGGTTGTCGCTGGCGATGACCGGGGCGTTGGCATCCACATCGGGCGCGGTGATGGTGACGTTGCCCGACACGTTGCCACGCGGGTCGGTGAGGCCGACCGAAAGGACCTGGCCGTTGTCCTGAGGTGGGCTCAGGGTCACGGTGAAGCTGCCGTTCGGTTGTACGGTCGCGGTTTGCAGCACGGTACCGCTGGCGCTGCGCACAGTGACGGTGGCGCCTGCTTCGCCGGTGCCGGTGAGGGTACTGCCGTCGGCACTGATCTGCAGGTTTCCGGCCACTGCAGGCGGGGTCAGGTCCGGTGCAGTCAGGGCGGTGCCGGTAGACACGTTGCCGGCACTGTCGGTGAGGGTGACGCTGAGCGCCTGGTTGTCGATTTGCGCGGCAGCCAAGCTGACTACGAACAGGCCGTTGGTGCCCACCGTTGCGGTACCCAGGACGGTGCCGGCACTATTGCGCACGGTGACGGTGCTGCCGACCTGGCCAGAGCCGCTGACCAAGGTGCCGTTGGCGTTGATGACCGCCACCGGGGCTGCGGGCGGCGTGGTGTCCGGTGCGGTCAAACTGGTGCTGGCGGACAGGTTGCCGGCTGCATCGGTCTGGCGCACCACCAGCAATTGCCCATCGTTCTGTGGCGAGGTCAGGGTGATGCTGAAGGAGCCGTTGGCTTGCACCACGCCGGTACCCACCTGGCCACTCGGGCCTTGCACGGTGACGGTAGCGCCTGCTTCGCCGTTACCGGTCAGTACCGTGCCTGTGCCGTTGATGGCCACGTTGGTCGGCACGGCTGGCGGCTGGACATCGACTGCCGTGTAGCTGGTGCTGCCAGACGCGTTGCCTGCGGCGTCGGTCTGGCTCACGCCCAGTACCTGGCCGTTGAGCTGCGCCGCGTTGAGGTTGACGGTGAACACGCCACCGCCATTCACCAACGCCGTTCCAAGCACGTTGTTGCTGGCATCACGTACGGTCACTGTGGCACCGGCCTCACCGGTACCGGTAAGCACCAGGCCATTGGCCGACAGGCTGGTAACCACCGGGTTGGCCGGTGGGGTGATGTCGGCCGCTTGCAGGAAGACCGGCTGCGATTCGCCGCCCAGCAGGGAGACTGCCGTCACCGAGATGTGCTGGCCGTTGAGTTGAGCCGCGTTCAGCGTGATGCTGAAGCTACCCGTTCCGATGTTGGCGGAGCCTGAACCGATCAGGTTGCCGGCAGCATCGTAGACGCGAATGCTTGCGCCGGCTGCGGCCGTACCGGTCAAGGTAAGGCCGTCGCTGCCCAGTATCGCATTGGTCGGTGGTTCGGGTGGCGGTACCAGAGGGGTGATGTACGTCACGGCCCCTGAGGTATTGGTACCGTCGGACTGGCTCACGGAGAGGAGTGCGGCTGAGCCCGGCGTCGGCGAAAGGTTTATCTGGAAGTTGCCAGCGGCATCCACCAGACCGGTCCCGATCACGGTGCCGGTGGGGCCACCGATTCTGACGGTGACCGTGGCATTGGCTTCGCCCCTGCCGGTTAACGAGCTATAGGTATTGTCGATCGCCAGGTTGGTCACCACGGCGGGTGGCGAGGTGTCGTTGGTCTGGTAGCTGGCGGGTATCGAGGCATTGCCGGCAGCATCCGTGGACACCACGGTCAGCAGTTGGCCATTGTTCTGAGCCGGGTTGATGGCAACGGTGAACTCGCCATTGCCACCCACCACCACTGTACCCACGAGGCTGTTGTCAGGGCCACGAACAGTGATGGTGGAACCGGCTTCCGCCGTACCGGTCATCGACGTGCCTGCCGGGTTGAGCAGCAGGTTGCCTGGCTGCACCGGTGCTGTCAGGTCTGGCGCGGTTACCTGCAAGGGCGCCGACGGGTTGCCGGTGGCGTCCTGGGCGATCACCGTCAGTACCTGGCCATTGATTTGCGGGTTGTTCAGGTCGAGCACAAAGGTGCCGTCCGGGTCGACTGTGACCTGGCCCAGCAGGTCGCCGTTGTTGTTGACCACGGTGACGCGGGTGCCGGCTTCGGCGGTACCGATCAGTTGGGTGCCGCTGTCGTTGAGGCTGGCGATCACGGTGGCCGGCGGGGTGATGTCCAGCGCCGTGACCGTGCTGACCGTCGATACATTGCCGCTGCTGTCGGTCAGGGTGACCTGCAGCAGTTGGCCATTCAGTTGCGGGGTATCCAGCTCGACCACGAAGGTGCCATTGGCAGCCACCACGGCAGTGCCGATCTGTGTGGTGCCGACATACACGCGCACGGTAGCGCCCGCTTCGCCGACACCGCCCAGTTCATCGCCTGCCACACTGAGCTGCAGCCCGGTTGCGGCGGCGGGGGGCGTATAGTCCGGTGCTTGAACGGTGACCGGCAAGCTGATGTTGCCGGGTGGGTCGGCCTGCTGCACCGACAGCACCTGGTGGTTGATTTGCGCGGGCGAAAGCTCGACGCGGAAGGTGCCGTCTGCCAGCACTGTGCCGGTACCCAGCACGGTGCCGGCGGCATTGCTGACGGTGACCGTCGCGCCTGCTTCGCCCAGGCCGCTGACCACACTGCCGTCGGCGTTGATCACCACGGCGGTAAGGGGAGCTGGCGGTGTGAAGTCCGGGGTTTGCAGGGTGGCCACGGCCGACACGTTGCCGGTGGCATCGGCCTGGGTGAAGCTGAGCAGTTCGGCGTTGCCCAACGCCGGGGTGAGGGTGATGGTGAAGTGGCCGCTGGCATCGACGGTGGCGCTGCCGATTGGCTGGCCTGCCGGGTTGGTGACGGTGACCAGCGCGCCCACTTCGCCGCGGCCGGTGATGGTCACGCCATCGCTGGATATTGCCAGCGCGGTGGGTGCTGCGGGTGCCGTGGTGTCCGGTGCAGTGATGGCACTGGCGGCGGACTGGTTGCCGGCGGCATCGGTCAGCACCACCTGCACCTGCTGGCCGTTGGCCTGAGGCGAGGCGAGGTTGACCTGGAACGTGCCGTCGGCGCGTACCGTTGCGTTGCCCAGCACCGTGCCGTCGGCGGCCAGCACGCGAACAGCAGCCCCCGTTTCACCGGTACCGTTGAGCAGGCTGCCACCGCCAGCGAAGGCCAGGTTGCCAGCCGCATCCGGCGCCACGCGGTCGGGGGCGGTCAGGCTGACGCTGTTGGACTCGTTGCCGGCCACATCGGACTGGCTGGCGCTGAGCTGTTCGCCGTTGATCTGCGCGGCGCTGAGGTTGACGCTGAAGTTGCCGCTGGCATCGACCACGGCGGTGCCCAGGTCGATCCCTCCTTCGCCGATGACGGTGACGGTGGCACCTGGCTCACCGCGCCCAGTGAGTACCAGGCCGTCGTTGGACAGCACCAGGTTGGTCAGTGGTTGCGGTGCCGTGGTGTCCGGTGCCTGCAGGGTCGCCGGCAGCGAGACTGCGCCGTCGCTGCCGGTGGCGCTTACCTCCAACCGTTCGCCGTTGGCCTGGGCGCCGCCGAGGTTGACGGTGAAGGTACCGTCGTTGGCTACCGGGCTGCTGCCCAGCAATACGCCGTTGGGGCCATACACCTTGACCGTGCTGCCCACCGTCGCGGTACCGGTCACCGACAGGCCGTCGGCGGCCAGTACCAGGTTGTCCGGTGTCGCCGGTGCCAGAAGGCCCGGCGCGGTGACGTTTTGTGCAGGGGAGACGTTCTGTGCGGCGTCGGCCTGGACCACGCTCAGGCTTTCACCGGTGATCGCGGCTGGCGACAGGGTGACGCTGAAGTGGCCGTCGGCGCCGACCGTGGCGGTGCCCAGCACGGTGTTGTCGGGTGCCCGTACGGTGACGGTCGCACCGGCTTCGCCATTGCCTGTCAGGGTGGTGCCACTGGCAGACACCGCCAGGTTGGTAACGGCCGCTGGCGGCGTGGTATCGGCTGCGGTGTAAGGCGCGGCCGGTGAAACGTTGCCGGCCGCGTCGGTAGCCGTTACCTGCAGGGTCTGCCCGTTGGTCTGGGCGCTGTTCAGGGTGACCTGGAAGGTGCCGTTGCTGCCGGTTGTCGCCGTGCCCAGCACGTTGCCGCTGGCATCGCGCACGGTCACGGTGCTGCCGGCTTCGGCGTTACCGGACAGTTGCAGCCCGGTGGCGGCGAGGGCCAGTGCAGTCGGTGCAGCGGGTGGGGTGAAGTCCGGCGCGGTAACGGCCACGGCGGCAGAGGTGTTGTTGCCTGCGTCGGTCTGCGTAACGCTCAGGTGCTGGGCGTTGAGCTGGGCGCTGTTCAGGGTGAGGGTGAAGCTGCCGTTGGCGGCCACCAGTCCAGTGCCGATGATGGTACCGTCCGGGCCGCGCACGGTGACTGTGGCACCCGCTTCGCCCAAGCCGGTCAGGGTCAGGCCGTTGTTGTTCAGCACCACGTTGGTGAGTGGGGTCGGTGGGGTCAGGTCCGGGGTGGCCACATTGACGGCTGGCGAGGTGTTGCCGGCGGTATCCACTTGCGTCACGCCGATGGCCTGGCCGGTGGCTTGCGGGGTGTCGAAGGTCACGGTGAAGCGACCGTCGGCGCCCACCGTGGCCGTGCCCAGCAACGCACCGGCGGCGTTGCGCACCTGCACGGTAGCCCCCACTTCGCCACTGCCGGACAGCTGCCGGCCGTCCTGGCTCAGCTCCGGATTGGTGATGGCGGCAGGCGGCGTGCGGTCTGGCGTCGTCAGGCTGGCCGGGCCGGAAATGTTACCGGCGGCATCGCTGAGGGTGACTTGCAACGCGCTGCCGCTGGTTTGCGCGCTGGGCAGTGTGATCTGGAACTGCCCACTCTGGTTGACGGTGCCGGTGGCCAGGATGGCACCACTGGCATCGCGTACGGTCACGGTGGCGCCGGCTTCGCCCTGGCCGCTGAGCACGGTGGCCGCGCTGTTGAGGCTGAGGTTGCTGGCGGCCAGCGGTGCCTGCAGGTCAGGGGCTTGCAGGGTGGCCGCGAGCGAGACGTTACCCGCCGCGTCGGCCTGGGTCACGATCAGGTTCTGGCCGTTGGCGACAGCGGGTGAGAAATCGATGCTGAACAGGCCGTTGCTGCCGACGGGCGCGGTTCCCAGGAGATTGCCCTGCGCATCGGTCACGCGCACGGTAGCACCCACTTCGCCTTGGCCTGTCAGCGTGCTGCCGGTGGCGTTGAGGACGACTTGGGTCGGTGCGTTTGGCGCCGTGGTGTCGTTGGCCACGACAATGGCTGGCACCGAAGGCTGGCCATCGACGGTAGCCTTGGCGCTGACCTGCAAGATCTGGGCGTTGAGCTGGGCGTTCTGGAAGAACACCCTGAAGGTGCCATCGCTGCCGACCGTGGCGGTGCCCAGGGTGGTGCCACCGGAGGTCACGGTAATCAGCGAGCCGACCGTACCTTGGCCGGTCAGCAGGAAGCCGTCGGCACTGATGGACAGGGCCGAAGGTGTGGCCACCTCGGTGCCGGTCGGGCCGGCAAGTGGCACTTCGGAGGATTCATTGCCGGCAGGGTCGATCACCACCACATCGACGGTTTCGCCGGTGGCCAGTGGCGGGTCGACGTCAACCACGAAGGTGCCGTCTGGCCCGACGGTTATCGTGCCGCGCACGCCGCTACCATCCTGATTGCGGATTTCCACTGTGCTCCCAGGTTCCGCGCTACCTCCCACTGTGCTGCCATCCGGGCTCACGGTCAGGCCGGTGGCCGCATCCGGGTCGGTTGTATCCGGGGCGTTGACGGAGACCGGAGCAGAGTCGTTACCGGCTGCATCGGTCACCACCACGGTCACCGTCTGGCCATTGGTCAGCGGGGTATCCAGCGGTACGCTGAAACTGCCATCCGGATTGACGGCCACCACGACCACATTGCCATTCCCGTCGTCCACGGACACTGAGTTGGCGCCAGGCGCATTGCCGGTGACGGTGCTGCCGTCCGGACTGACCAGCACGCCCGTGGGCACTGCCGGTGGCGTGATGTCCGGCGCATTGATCTGGCCGGGAAGGGACACATTGCCGGCAGTATCGGTCAGGGTCACGTTGAGTGACTGGCCGTCCAGTTGGGCGGGCGAGAGTGGCACGGTGAAGCTGCCACCTGCCGGCACGACGATGGTACCCACCAGGGTGCCGTCGGTAAGCCGCACTTCCACCGTGGACCCTGCTTCACCAGTACCCTGGATGGCGTTGCCGCCTGGGGTGATGGTGAGGCCGCCCGGCGCTGTTGGCGCGCTGCTGTCATCGGCGGTGAAACTGGCAGACGGTGAGGCATTGCCATCGCCATCGATCAACACCACCGACAATACTTCGCCGTTGGTCTGGGCGGGGGCGAGTGGTACTTCGAACGTGCCGTCGGGCTCCACCTGAATGGTACCCAGCAGGTCGCCTGCCGCGTTGCGAACTTCTACCGTGGTGCCTGCCTCGCCCTGGCCGCTGAGCAGTGTGCCGGTCGGATCCAGGCCCAGGCCTTGCGCTGGCAGCGGTGCCTCCAAGTCAGGCGCGGTCACGGTGCCGGCTGGGGAGTCGTTGCCGGCGCTGTCCGCCTGGGTCACAGACAGCGTCTGGCCATTGAGCTGGGGCGGGTCGATGCTCACCAGGAAGCTGCCGTCTGGCTGAACCGTGGCGGTGCCCAGCACGGTACCTGCTGTATTGGTAACACTCACCTGCGCACCTGGCTCGCCACTGCCGGTGATGGTCCTGCCATCGCCAGACAGGGTCAGGCCGGTCGGGGTTGCCGGCAACTCGGTGTCCGGTGCCGGCAGGTCGGCCGCCGCCGACAGGTTGCCGGTTGGGTCACGCTGCTCCACGGTCAGTGCCTGGCCGTTGGTCTGTGGTGGAGTGAGGATGATTTCGAATGCACCATTCGGGCCTGCCACGGCACTGCCCAGCACGCTGCCATCCGGCCCACGCACGGTCACGGTGGCGCCAGGTTCGCCGCTACCAGTGACCGTGGTGCCTGTGCCATCGATGGTCGGGTTGGTGACCGCCTGCGGCGGCGTGGAGTCGGGTGCGGTGAAACTCACCGGGCCGGCGCTGTTGCCCAGGTTGTCGGTGGCCTCGACGCTCAGGCTCTCACCATTGCGCTGTGGCGCATTGAGGGTGACGTCGAACTTCCCGTCTGCACCCACTATGGCGGTGCCCAGCACGTTGCCGTTGGCATCGCGCACGGTGACGATGGAGCCGCTTTGGCCCTGGCCGGTCAGGTGAATGCCTGCGGTATCGATGGCCATCCCCGAGGGTTGCAGCGGGCCATCCAGATCGGGGGCAATGACGGTGGCGGTCGAGGTATTGCCGGCCGCGTCGCGCAGCACCACGTCCAGTTCCTGGCCGTCGGTTTGCGGCGGGTTGAGCACCACGCTGATCACGCCGTCGGCGCCGACCTGGGCGTTGCCCAGCACGACACCCTGGGCGCTGATGACCTGCACGGTGGTGCCCGGCTCGCCGCGGCCAGTGAGCAGGCTGCCATCGGCGCTCAGTTGCAGCTGGCTGGCTTCATTGGGTGGAGTGATGTCAGGGGCGGTGACCTGGGTCGGCAGTGACGCGTTGCCGGCACCATCCACAGCCACCACATCCAGGGTTTCGCCGTTGGCTTGTGCCGGGGTCAGGCCGATGGTGAAGCTGCCGTCCGGACCTGCCTGTGCGCTGCCCAGCACATTGCCCTGCGCGTCACGCACCTGCACCTGCGTGCCCGTCGGTGCGGTACCGGAAACGCTGGCGCCATCTGCGCTCACCACGACACCGCTGGGGCTCTCGGGCAGCGGTGCATCGGCAACCGTCACGCTAAGCCCTACCGATGTATTGCCGGCGGCATCGGTCTGCACCAGCACCAGGGTTTCGCCCGCCGCCAACGGCGTTTCGAGGTCGACCACGAAGGTGCCATTTGGCGCGACGGTGCCGGTGCCGAGCACCGTACCCTGCGCATCACGCACTTCCACCGTGGCACCGGGTTCGCCACGGCCAGACACGGCCAGGCTGCCATCGGCGGCCACCACGTCAGTGACGAGTGTCGGTGCCGTGATGTCCGGGGCCACATAGCTCAGCGGTACAGAGGTGTTACCTGTCGCATCGGTCACGGTAATGGACAGTGTTTCGCCATTGGCCTGTGGCGGGTTCAGGGTCAGGCTGAAGCTGCCATCCGGCTGGGCGATGGCGCTGCCGATCAGGTTGCCCAAGCCGTCTTTCACCTCTACCCGGGCACCGCCTTCGGCAGTACCGGTCAGGGTGTCGCCATTGGTCAACACCAAGCCCGTTGGTTGCAGGGGGGCCACAAGGTCTGGCGCGGTCAGTGGGCCAGGTGTGGAGACGTTGCCGGCGGCATCGGTCAGGGTCACCTGCAGGGAGGAGCCATCCACCACTGGGGTTGGCAACTGCACGTTGAAGCTGCCATCGGGTTGAACGGTGCCGCTCACCAGCACTTGGCCCTGGTCGTCGAGCACTTTGACGGTGGCACCCACTTCGCCGCGGCCTGAAACCGTACGGCCGTCGGCGCTGATCACCAGGTTGGTGGCTGGCGCCGGCGGCGTGGTATCGCCGCCGTTATCGATGACCGGCGCGGTAACGGTACCGGCTGTGGAGGCATTACCTGCGGCATCGGTGGCGGTTACCTGCAACTGTTCGCCTGCCACTTGCGGCGGGGTGAGGCCAATGCTGAAGGCCCCGCTGGCGCCCACCACGACACTGCCCAGCAGGGTAGTGCCGTCGGCGGCCAGCACGCGTACGGTGCTGCCGGCTTCGGCGCGCCCGGTCACTGCGCTGCCATCGGCGCTGACGGCCAGTTCACTTGGCGCGGCTGGGGCGGTGATGTCCGGCGCAGTCACTTGTGTCGGCAGTGACGAGGCCCCGTTGGTGTCGATGGCGATCACATCCAGCAGCTGGCCGTTGGCCTGGGCTGGGGTGAGCACAACGGTGAAGGTGCCCCCGGCACCCACTACGATGCTGCCAACCAGGTTCCCATTGGCATCGTGCACTTCCACACGGCTGCCGACTGGCGCCGAACCGCTGATGCTGGTGCCGTCCGCCGCGAACACCAGGTCGCTCGGGCTGGCCGGCGTGGTCACCAACGGTACGTCGAAGGTCAAAGCTTGGGAAGCGTTGCCGCTTGGGTCGGTCTGCACCAGGCTCAGGCGTTCGCCCGGCAGCGCGGCCGGGTCGAGGTCGAGCACGAAGGTGCCGTTGCCGGTCACCGTACCTGTGCCGATCAGTGTGCCATTGGTGTCCCGCACCTCAACGGTGGCACCGGCCTCACCGCGACCGCTCAGGGTCAGGCCATCGGCACCGACCACGATATTGCTGACCTGCGCAGGTGGGGTGATGTCCGGGGCGTTGAATTGCAGCGGCGTCGAGGTATTGCCGGCGGCGTCCACCAGGCGGATGTCGAGGACTTCGCCATTGGCCTGGGCGGGGGACAGGGTAACGCTGAAACTGCCGTTCGGGTTGACCACACCGGTACCGATCACGGTGCCTGAGGTGTCGCGTACTTGCACAGTGGCGCCAGGTTCACCGCTACCGGTCAAGGTAACGCCGCTGGCCAGGTCGAGGCCGGTGGGCTGAGCAGGGGACTGCAGGTCTGGGGAGGCCACCGTGCCTGGAGTGGAGGCATTGCCGGCGGCATCGGTCAGCACCACTTGCAGGGTGCTGCCATCGTTGACGGGCGGTGTCAGGGCGATCTGGAAGGTGCCGTCCGGGTTGACCGTGCCGCTGGCCAGCACGTTGCCTTGGGCATCGCGCACCTGCACGGTGGCACCCACCTCGCCACGGCCGCTCAGCTGGCCACCGGCCAGGCCAACGACCAGGTTGGTCGGCGCCAGGGGTGGCGTGGTATCGACACCGTCGATGTCGGGGGCTGTGACGCTAGCGGCGCCGGAAGCATTGCCGGCGGCGTCGGTGGCGGTGACTTGCAGCACTTCACCGTCCACTTGTGCCGGGGTGAGGGTGATGCTGAAACTACCGGTCGCACCCACCACCGCCGTGCCCAGCACCGTAGTGCCGTCGGCAGCCAGAACGCGCACGGTGCTGCCCACTTCGGCACGGCCGGTGACAACGGTACCGTTGGCATTGATCGCGAGTTCGCTTGGCGCGGCTGGCGCGGTGATGTCTGGCGCGCTGACCTGCACCGGCAGCGACGATGCCCCTGTGCCGTCGATGGCCACTACATCCAGCAGTTCGCCGTTGGCCTGGGCCGGGTTGAGGATGACGGTGAAGGTGCCATCGCCGCCCACCACCACGCTGCCGACCAGGATGCCGTTGCCATCACGCACTTCCACACGGCTGCCCACCGGGGCAGAACCGGTGAGGCTGGTGCCATCGGCGGCAACCACCAGGCCGCTTGGGCTATCGGGGGCAGTGGTCAGTGGTACTTCATACTGCAAGGCTTCGGACGCGTTGCCGCTCGGGTCGGTCTGTACCAGGCTCAGCACGGCGCCTGGCTGGGCTGCCGGGTCGAGATTGACCGTGAAGGTGCCGTTGGCTCCGACCGTGGCGGTGCCGATGACGGTACCGCCCGCATCACGCACTTCGACGGCTGCACCCGCTTCGCCGCGACCGCTGAGCACCAGGCCACTGGCACCGACCACGACATTGCTGACGGCAGCAGGCGGGGTGATGTCGGGGGCGTCGAACTGCAGTGGCGCCGAGCTGTTGCCGGCGGCATCCACCACCCGCACATCCAGCGCCTCGCCATTGGCCTGGGCGGGGAACAAGGTGACGCTGAAGGTGCCGTCTGCGTTGACCAGGCCGGTGCCGATCACAGTGCCGGCGCTATTGCGCACCTGCACGGTGGCACCGGGTTCGCCGCGGCCGGTGAAGGTGACACCCTCGGCCAGGGCCAGGTCAGTAGGTTGCGCAGGGGCCTGCAAGTCCGGCGAAGTGACTGAACCGGGTTGCGAGACGTTGCCAGCGGCATCGGTGAGGGTGACTTGCAAGGTACTGCCGTTGTTCACGGCAGGAGCCAAGGTCACCGTAAATGTGCCGTCGGGGCTGACCGTACCGGTTGCCAGCACAGTACCTGCGGCGTCACGCACCTGCACGGTAGTGCCGGCTTCGCCACGCCCGCTCAGCTGGCTGCCGGCCAGGCCGACCACCAGATTGGTTGGTACGTCGGGTGGCGTGATGTCGCCACCGTCGATGTCTGGGGCGGTGACTGAACCTGCCGTCGAGGTGTTGCCTGCCGCATCGGTGGCGGTGACTTGCAGCACTTCGCCGTCCACTTGTGGCGGGCTGAGGGTGATGCTGAAGCTGCCGGTAGCGCCAACCACGACGCTACCCAGCACGGTAGTGCCATCGGCGGCCAGTACCCGCACGGTGCTGCCCGGTTCGGCACGGCCGGTGAGCACGGTGCCGTCGGCGCTGACAGCCAGTTCGCTCGGGGCGACCGGCGCGGTAATGTCTGGCGCGGTGATTTGCGTTGGTAGTGACGATACACCCGCATCATCGACGGCCACGACGTCCAGCAGTTCGCCATTAGCCTGGGCGGGGGCCAGAACGACAGTGAAGCTGCCATCAGGGCCGGCCACGATACTGCCGATCAGCGTGCCGTTGGCATCGTGCACTTCCACGCGGGTGCCGGCCGGCGCCGTGCCGCTGATGCTGGTGCCGTCCTCGGCGAACACCAGATCGCTGGGGCTGGCCGGGGCGGTGGTTACCGGAACTTCGAACTGCAGCGCTTCGGAGGCGTTTCCGCTGGGGTCGGTCTGCACCAGGCTCAGTTGTTCGCCGGGCTGCGCGGCCGGGTCAAGGTCGATCAGGAAGGTGCCGTTGGCACCCACTACGCCTGTGCCGATTACCGTGCCGTTGGCATCACGCACTTCGACGGTGGCGCCGGCTTCGCCACGCCCGCTCAGGGCCTGGCCGCCGTTGCCGACCACGATGTTGCTGACCGCCGCGGGCGGGGTGATATCCGGGGCATCGAACTGCAGCGGGGCAGAAGTGTTGCCGGCCGCGTCCACCAACCGAACGTCCAGCGCTTCGCCGTTGGCCTGGGCTGGGTTAAGGGTAACGCTGAACAGGCCATCGGCGCCCACCACACCCGTACCAATGATGGTGCCAGCGGCATCACGCACCTGCACGGTGGCGCCCGGCTCGCCGCGACCGGTGAAGGTCACGCCATCGGCCAAGGCCAGGTCGGTGGGCTGTGCTGGAGGCAGCAAGTCCGCCGAGTTTACTGAGCTGGGCGGCGATACGTTGCCGGCAGCATCGGTCAGGGTGACTTGCAGAGTGCTGCCGTCGATCACGGCAGGGGTCAAGGACACCACAAAGGTACCATCCGGCCCAACGGTGCCAGTCGCCAGCAGGTTGCCCGCAGCGTCACGGACCTGCACGCTGGTGCCGGCTTCGCCACGGCCAGTGAGCTGGCTACCGGCCACGCCGATCACCAGGTCGGTCGGTGCTGCGGGTGGCGT
>NZ_QJKG01000011.1:0-228106 GCF_003202095.1 Pseudomonas sp. LAIL14HWK12:I1 | reverse complement strand
TTGAGGAAGGACGAAGGAATGTCGTGGTTTTCATTCACGCATTTTTCGGGCAGTGATGCGGGGAGGCCCTCCGACGGCTCGTAGGGGTTGAAGCGGCGCAGGTGGCCCTGCTCGCTCACTTCGTAGGCATGCCAGACCTGCTGGTCGAGCAGCACGTACAGGTAGCCCATGCGCAAGGTGCGCACGCCTAGCTTCGCCGAGACATGCAGGCTGCCGGCCACGGTGCTGAGGCCCTGTGGGCGTGTGTCCGGCACCAGGGCGCGGCGCAGGGGCAGGATCGGCAGGCCTTGGCGTTCACAGGCCATGCACTGGTCGGAAGGGAGCCCGGCTTCGGCTGTCGCAATGGCGATACGTTGACTAAGGGTCATGAGCGCCTCCCGATTTTTCGAAGAGAATCGATCAGGCAGCCCCAGTTCGCCTCGAAATAGAGAGCAAGCAACGGAGAGGTATTGGTTGGGCCGGGCATGAAGTGGTCCTTGTCTTCCAGCAGGCTGAAGACACGAACACTATCGGGGAATCAATTCTTCAAGGAGTCTGGGGCTTCCTAAACAGCTGTAGGATCTGTCTCTTCGAAAAATTACCAGACATTTCCTGGGCAATTGATAAATACTGGCCTCGTGCAGTGGCCGTCAGCAAGTTACACCCCCTTTGGGAGCAACTGTCTTGCACAAAACCTGTAAGCTGGCGCGATCGCTGTGGGAGGGTCGTACCCGCTTCCCAAGCGATCGCGCCAGCTTCCTTCAGCCGACCAGACCGCGTATGCAGAAGTACAGGATCGAAGGCCCCATCAGGCACCCCAACCCCGTATGGAAGGTGGCCGTCAACGCCCCATACGGCACCAACCGCCGATCCGTCGCCGCCAGCCCCGCCGTCACCCCCGACACGGTCCCCGCCAAACCACCAAACACCATCGCCGAACGCGGGTTGTCCAGCGCCAACAGGCGCGCCGACACCGGTGTGAACACCATCACCAGGATCGCCTTGATCAGCCCGGTAGCGATCGAAAGCGCCATCACATCCGAGCTCGCACCGAGCGCCGCCCCGGTCACCGGCCCGACGATGTAAGTCACCGCGCCCGCACCGATGGTGGTCATGCTCACGGCATCGCGGTAGCCGAAGGCATAGGCCACCGCCGCGCCGACAATGAATGGCAGCACTGTGCCCAACAGCAGCGCGACTGCGCCAATCATGCCGGCTTTGCGCGCTTCGGTGGCCTGCACCTCGAAGGCCGTGGCAACGATGGCGAAGTCGCGCAGCATGGCCCCGCCCATCAGGCCGATACCGGAGAACAGCGCCATGTCGGCCAGGCCCTTCTGCCCTCCGGTGACAGTGCCACCTACCCAGGCCAGCACCAGGCCGATGACGATGGCGATGGCCGAGCCATGCACCCGGCCGAAGGTGAGGTATTTAGACAGCAACACCGACAACCACATGATGGCGCCCACCACGGCAAAAGCGGTGATCAGGCCGTTGTGTTCGAGGGCATTTTCAATGATCGGCCACATGTTCAACGACCTCCTGCAGGGGCAACCTGCGCCTGGGTTTCGGGGCTGGGCTCAAGCGCGGGCAGTGGCTCACCCCGGTGGCTGCGGCTGATCAGGGCGATGGTCAAGCCGCACACCAATACCGCACCTACCGCGGCCAGCAGCGCAACCGGCCCACCGTGCAGGGCGGTGACCACGTTCTGCTGGGCAGCCATGGCCACCACGACCGGGATGTACATCGCACCCCAGAAGCCCACCCCGAATTCACATTCCTTGCTCATGCCGCCGTTGCGGTGCATGTACAGCCGTGCGCAGATCAGCAGGATCATGGCAATGCCGACCCCGCCCACATTGGATTTGACGCCCAGCAGCACGCCCAGGAAGTCGCCGACGATAACGCCGGCCAGCGTGCAGACCGCCAGCAGTGCCACACCATAGATGATCATTGTTGTTGTCCTCAGGTAGTGTCGAAGTTGCTTGTTGTTGTTCTTCGCCATCCGCAAACCCGCCATCATCGGTCGCCGGCCACCTCCTGGCGCAACAGCGCATCCAGGGTGTCCCAACGGGTACCCTCCACCGCCACCACCCTGCCCTGTTCGAACACGGGCCGGGCCAGCCCCCCGAGCACGCTGCCGGGTGGCATTTCAAGGTGCAGGCGCACGCCGCGTTCATAGGCGTTGCGCAACGTAGCACGCCAGTCGACCACCCTTGCCATGTTGCCGGCCAGGTCGTCGCGCAGGTGCTGCGGGTCGAACACCGGTCGTGCGCTGCTGCCGCTGAGGTAGGTAATGCGTGGCCGCTGAAGCTCGACCGACGCGAATGCACTGGCCAATTGCGCAGCCGGGCCGTCGAGCAACCGGCAATGCGACGGCACGCTGACCGCCAAGCGCCTTGCCACACCTTGGCCCAGGCGACGAGCCTTGGCCGCCACCTCAGCCATCGCCGTATCGCTACCGGCAATCACAATCTGCTTATCACTGTTGAGGTTGGCGACGTATACCTCACCGCCCACCTCAATCAGCAGGCGCTCGACACTGGCCAGGTCCAGGCCACTGAGCGCGGTCATGCCGTAACCTTGCGGATAAGCACCTTGCATCAGCTCGCCACGCAAGGCGACCAGGCGCACGGCATCGGCAAAGCCCAAGGCGCCCGCCACGACCGCTGCCGGATAAGCACCAATCGACAAGCCCGCCACATAATCCGGTGCCGGGCTGCGTTGCATCAGCCAGCGCGCCCAGGCCACGCCGCTCAGCAGCAGGCACAGCTGCACGGCGCGGGTGTTTTGCAGGGCTTGCTGGCTGTCCATCTCACGCACCTGCTGGCCGAGGACATCGCTGGCCTCTTCCAGCAGTTGCCCGCAACCTTCAGGCAGGCGTTGCAGCATGCCCACCTGCTGGGCACCTTGGCCGGGGAAGGCGAACAGGCTGCTCATGCGGCACGCTCCATCACGGCCCAAGGGTCGCTGACCAGACGCGGGCCGTGGGGCGACTTGAGCAGCACGCGCAGGGCAAAGCTCGCCCACTCGCGCAGGGCAACCGCACCCGACGGGGTTTCCAGTTGCACATCGATACGGCACGGCGCGCAGTCGAGAATATCCAGCAGCTCCCGCGCCTGGGCGCGGGCCAGCGGTCGTGGCGTGCGCAGCAGCAGGTCCAGGTCACTGCCGGCGTGCACCACTTCCATGCCGGTCGCAAGCTGGTACCCCACCCCACCCGTCGGCCCCCAGGCCAAGCCACGGGCCTGCAATACCGGGGTGACCGAAGCCAGTGCCTGCAATGCAGGCCATGGGCTTTGCCCATGCACGCGCAGGGCTTCAGGGCCTTGCTGACGCTGGATATCGGTCAGGCGCATCAAGGCACCCAACCGCTGCGCCCGGCCGTGACCGCGAAGCCCCACCGCCACCCAGCCCGCTTCACAGGTGGCACGGCGCACCACCACCGGCTGACCGCTTGCCAACACCTCCAGCGCCCACTGAGGCGCGTCCGTGGGCAAACCCGACACGGGCATCCCCCACAGCAGGTCGTGCGGCCTTGGCGCGTTCATCTCAAGCGCCCTGCCACTGGCGGCGCAGCTGTTCACGTACCTGACGCGAGGCACTGCGGTTTTCACCCGCCAGCCGCGACGACAGGTCGGTCGAACTGCCAATGTCGCGCACGGCTTCGGTCAGGCAGGCACGTACTTGGGCAATGTCGGCGCTGCTCGGGGCTTCGGCGTTGTCCACGGTCAAGCGGCGCCACAGCAGGCCCAGCGAGGCATAATTATCCAGGTCGTAGGCCATGGGCGGCACTTCGGCGGCCAGGGCCTCCAGTTGCTCGACGCTGCGCAGGGTAATCCGCGCCGCCGCCGCCTTGCCCATGGCGTGCACCATCACCCCGGCATCGTCCAGAGCGATCAAACGCTGGGCCTGATAGCCATGAGCCAGGAAGGCACCGGACATGGCCTTGCCAACCAGCAAGCCGATCACCGGGTGCCCGGCCAGCCGCGCCTGGGCATAGGCCTGCACGGCACCGGCCAAGGCCTGGTGGATACCCAAGGCCTCCTCACGGCGGCCATAGGCCTGGCTGGGTACATCGATCACCGCGACAATGGCCCGCTTCTGTCCGTTGCGGTCAGCCGCCACCGCCTCGCTCACGGCCTTGGCCAGGCCCCAGCCTTCCAGCAGACCGACCTCGCCCGAGCGTGCGCGGGGGAACGGGTTTTCAGCATCAGGCACCACGGCGATGAAGCGCACCAGGCGGTTGTCCAGTTCGCCGTCGATCACCAGCAACGATGCGGGATAGCCCGGCAAGGCTTGCCCGCCGGCCAGGCCCGACAGCCAGTTCAAGGCACGGTTCATTGGGCTTCTCCTTGATAAAGGGCGCGTACGGCAGCGGCATCCAGTTGCGGGCAGTCATCCCCCAGCCGGGCCAGCCTGTCCAGGAACCAGGCATGCTGGCTGGCGCGATCTCTGGAAGGTGCGTCCAGCAATTGCAGCAAGCGTTCGCGCAGCGCGTCGATGTCGTCGGCCACATAGCCGTCCACCAATCCGCTGGCATGGCGCTGCTCACCACCGCTCAGGCTCCAGATGAAGGGGCGATCCTTGGCGTCGTACTCGCCAATGCCGGCTTCCTGCTCGATCACTTGCGGGCCGTTGAGGCCCAGGCGGGCTTCGCGGGTGACCAGCAAGTGGCTGCACAGGCCGGCGGCGATGGACATGCCGCCAAAGCAGCCGACCGAACCTGCGATCACGCCGATCACAGGTTGCCAAGCCCGCAGTTCGACAATAGCGGCCTGAATCTCGGCAATGGCTGCCAGGCCCAGGTTGGCCTCTTGCAGGCGCACCCCGCCCGTTTCCAGTAGCAACACGGCGCACGTGGGGATGCCGTTGCGGTTGTCTTCGATGGCCAGCTCCAGCGCACCGGCGATCTTTGCACCGCCCACCTCACCCATGCTGCCGCCCTGGAAGCCACCTTCGATGGCAGCAACCACAGCATTGCGCCCGTTCAGCCGACCTTTGGCGATCACCACGCCATCATCAGCCTGGGGCACGATGCCTTGGCGCGGCAGCCAGGGTGACATCAGCCGGTCGAACGGCCCCAGCAGTTCACGGAAGCTGCCCGGATCGAGCATGGCGCGCGCACGTTGGCGGGCGCCCAGTTCGACAAAGCTGCGGCTCTGCAGCAAGCGTTCGGTGTCAGTCATGGGCAATCTCCTCGAAGCCTTGCTCAAGGCGTAGGCGCACCACACCAGGGGTGGCGCCAAAGTCATGGATGTCGATGTTCACAGCCGGCCAGGCGCGACCCTCGAACAGGCGCTGGAACAGTTGCGCCCAGCGGGCAGCGCTGCCGTTGACCGAGGTGACCACCTGGATCTGCAGGCTGCCGGCAGTGCCAGGTTCGATCAGCACCTCCAGATCGCCGGAGCTGACGCAGCCCACCAGCGTGCGGCCACGGCCCGGTTCAGCGGCGGGGAATTGAAAATTCAGGGTCTCCATGTCACAGGCTCCCGGCTTTATCGAGGAACAGGCAGGCGGCCAGCAAATCGGCGGCGCCGCCCGGTGAGGCGTTCAGGTGCAGCAGGTGCTGGTCCAGCTCGCGCAGTTGCCGGCGCCCGGCCAAGGTGGCGCTGCCGCCTTCGGCCAGTACGGCCAGCGCGCCTTGCTGCACGGTGGCCAGACCGGATGGACCGCTGCGCCAGAGCACGCAGGTGTCGCTGAGTACGGCCATGATCGCCAGCAGCGCGTCGAGCCGGGCGTGCTGCTCACTGGCACCGGCGGCGCGGCTACGTTGCAGTTGTGGCAGGCCGTGGCCGATGACGGCGGGGAAGCCTTGTTGCGCCTGCTCGCGGGCGCCGCCGGTGCCGTAGCGGCGGCGGACCTGCTGGCCGTGGCTGTCTTGCGGGACCATGGCCGGGTCGTCCAGCAAGGCGAGGCGCCCGGCGCGGACGGCAAGGGTGTTGGCGTTCGCAAGGGGATCGAGGGCCGTGACCGCTACCAGCAGGCCGAGGGCCCAGATTGCGCCGCGATGGGTGTTTACCCCCCCGGTGGTGGCGAGCATGGCGGCCTCGCCTTCACGACCGAGCTGACCGAGCGAGGCACGCAGGGGTTGGCAGATTTCACCGAAGGATTGCGCGGCTTCGGCCATTTGGCGCAGGCAGGGCCACAGTGACAGCGCCGAAGCGTGCATCAGAGGCAGCGACATGTCGGGGTGGGCGCCGTTGCTGCGGCGGTCCACCAGGCCGGGTTTGGGGGACAGGTCGGCTTCGTCGATCAGGGCTTCTACGGCTAGGTCGGCCAGGTGGTCGGCCAGGGAGATTTTGGTTGGCTGGGCGGGCCTCATCGCGAGCAAGCTCGCTCCTACAGGGACCGCGCCAGCTTCGGGGCTCAGGTTGTGTGCGTTCATCACCAGCTCCTGAACCGTGCAGGCGGGTTGTAGAGGCCGCCGGACCACTCGACCAGGTCGGCGATGCTGCGCGCGGCCAGCAGTTCGCGGCTGGCGTCGGTGCGCCGGATGCCGAGGTCTTCGGGCAAGGCGATCAGGCCCTGTTGGCGCATGCGCAAGGTATCTTTCGGGTCATGCCGCAGGCCGATGGCGGTGACCCCGGCCACGGCGGCGATCATCTGCTGGCGTTCTTGCAGGCTGCGGGCCTTGTACAGGTAGGCAATGCCCTCCTCGGTCAGCAAGTGGGTGACGTCGTCGCCATAGATCATTACCGGTGCCAACGGCATCCCCGCCTTCTTGGCCACTTCCACGGCATCGAGGGTTTCCACGAAGGTAGGCTTGCCGCCTTCCTGATAGGTCTCGACCATTTGCACCACCAGCTTGCGGCCGCGTTCGAGCATGGTGTCTGGCACCGTCATGTCGAGCCAGGCCGGAGTAGCGTGGCGTCGGCCGCGCGGGTCGTGGCCCATGTTCGGTGCACCGCCAAAACCGGCCAGGCGGCCGCGGGTGACGGTGGAGGAATGGCCATCGCCATCCACCTGCAAGGTGGCGCCGATGAACAGGTCGACAGCGTACTGCCCCGCCAGCTGGCACATCATGCGGTTGGAGCGCATCGAGCCATCGCGGCCTGTGAAGAACACGTCCGGGCGTTGGGCGATGTAATCCTCCATGCCCAGCTCGGTGCCGAAGCAATGCACGCTTTGGACCCAGCCGGTCTCGATAGCCGGAATCAAGGTTGGGTGCGGGTTGAGCGTCCAGTTACGGCAAATCTTGCCCTTCAGGCCCAGCGACGCGCCGTAGGTGGGCAGGATCAGTTCGATGGCGGCGGTGTTGAAGCCAATGCCATGGTTCAGCGACTGCACCTGGTGTTTTTCGTAAATGCCACGAATGGCCATCATCGCCATCAGCACATGCACCGGCTTGATATGGCGCGGGTCGCGGGTGAACAGCGGTTCTATGTAGAAGGGCTGGTCGGCGACCACCACGAAATCGACCCAGGAGGCCGGGATGTCCACCCGTGGCAGGTCGTCCACGCGGTCCACCAACTGGTTGACCTGGGCAATGACGATGCCGTCGCTGAAGGCGGCCGGCTCTACCAGTGCCGGCGTGTCTTCGGTGCTGGGGCCGGTGTACAGGTTACCGTCACGGTCGGCCATGAAGCCGGCCATCAGGGTGACGTTGGGAATCAGGTCGACCAGCAGCCGCGAGTAAAGCTCGATGTAGGTGTGGATGGCGCCGACCTCGAGCAGGCCATCTTCCAGCAATTGGCCGATGCGCAGGCTCTGCGGGCCGGCAAAGGAAAAGTCGAGCTTGCGGGCGATACCGCGTTCGAACAGGTCCAGGTGCTCGGCGCGGCTAACGCTGGGCATGATCATGTGCAGGTCGTGCAGGCGCGCGGGGTCGACCTTGGCCAGCGAGCGTGAGAGGAAGTCTGCCTGCTTCTGATTGTTGCCTTCCAGCACCACCCGGTCACCGGGCGCCAGCAACAGTTCCAAGGCTTCGACCATACGTTCGGTGGGCAGCACCACGCCGTCGGCGAGGTGGCGTACCCGATCGAGGCGGCGCTGCTTTTCGGCACGCCGCCGCGACCATTGCGGCGGTGGATTCTGCGTTATTGTCATGGTGACTCCACGGGTTCGCTGTCGTGGGGTCACCATAGGGCTGTGCTGCCTGACGGATCAATCAAGCTACCGGCGGGTTTGTTACGCTCAGATTAATGATTTGCCTGGCTGGGGGACTGGCTAGCAGCAAAAATGCACGATGCCCCTGCATAATTGTCGATTGTGCAAGGCAAATTCGCATGACAGGATCCTGCGATCCTCCAGCGAACTCCAGACTTCACTTGGAAAATCAATAACAAAGCAGGGAGAACGCAATGACTGCGCACGCTCAAGCCTCGGTAACCGAGCATGTACTGGCCGAGGTCCGTAACCAGATCGGCCACCTGACTCTGAACCGCCCCGCCGGCCTCAATGCCCTAACCCTGGATATGGTCCGTAGCCTGCGCCAGCACCTGGACCAGTGGGCCGAAGACCCGCACGTGCGCGCGGTGGTGCTGCGCGGCGAAGGCCCAAAGGGCTTCTGTGCCGGTGGTGACATCCGCTCGCTGCACGACAGCTTCAAAGCTGGCGACACGCTGCATGAAACCTTCTTCGTCGAAGAATACGCCCTCGACCTGGTCATCCACCGCTACCGCAAGCCGGTGCTGGTGCTGATGGACGGGTTTACCCTGGGTGGCGGCATGGGCCTGGCCCAGGGCTGCGACCTGCGCGTGGTTACCGAGCGCAGCCGTCTGGGCATGCCCGAAGTCGGCATCGGTTATTTCCCGGATGTGGGTGGCAGCTACTTCCTGTCGCGTATCCCTGGCGAGCTGGGCACCTACCTGGGCGTCAGCGGCGCACAAATCCAGGCGGCCGACGCGTTGTACTGCGGCCTGGCCGACTGGTACCTGGCCAGCGACCAACTCGCCGCCCTTGACCAAGGCCTGGACCAGCTGAGCTTTGGCGACAACCCGCTCAAGGACCTGCAAAACCTGCTGGCCAGGCTGGGCACGCAGGTGCTGGACGATGCGCCACTGGAAAAACTGCGCCCGGCCATCGACCACTTCTTCGCCCAGCCTACCGTGCAGGCCATCGTCGAGCAGCTGCGTGCCGTCAGCATCGCCGACAGCCATGCCTGGGCCGTCGCCACTGCCGACCAGCTGGAAAGCCGCTCGCCGCTGGCCATGGCGGTTACGCTGGAGATGCTGCGCCGTGGCCGCCACCTGGGCCTGGACGACTGCTTCGCCATGGAACTGCACCTGGACCGTCAGTGGTTCCGGCACGGCGACATCATTGAAGGCGTGCGCGCGCTGATCATCGACAAAGACAAGCAGCCCCGCTGGAACCCGCCGACCCTGGCCGCGCTGCAGCAACAGCGGGTCGACCAATTCTTCGAAGGCCTGTGAGCCCGGGAGTACACAGATGCAAGACCTGGAACTGAGCGAAGAACAAATCATGATCCGCGACATGGCCCGGGACTTTGCCCGTGGCGAGATCGCCCCGCATGCCCAGGCCTGGGAAAAGGCCGGCTGGATCGATGATGGCGTGGTGCGCAAAATGGGCGAACTGGGCCTGCTGGGCATGGTGGTGCCAGAGGACTTCGGTGGCAGTTACACCGACTACGTGGCCTACGCCCTGGCCGTGGAAGAAATTGCCGCAGGCTGCGGCGCCACCGGGGCGATGATGAGCATTCATAACTCGGTAGGCTGCGGCCCGCTGCTGGCTTACGGTACTGCCGACCAGCAACAGCAATGGCTGCCCCGCCTGGCCAGTGGCGAAGTGATCGGCTGCTTCTGCCTGACCGAACCGCAAGCAGGTTCCGAGGCACACAACCTGCGCACTCGCGCCGAGCTGGTCGATGGCGAGTGGGTCATCAATGGCGCCAAGCAGTTCGTCAGCAATGCCCGCCGCGCCGGCCTGGCCATCGTCTTCGCAGTCACCGACCCGGAGCTGGGCAAGAAAGGTTTGTCGGCGTTCCTGGTGCCCACCGACAACCCGGGGTTCAAGGTTGACCGCAGCGAGCACAAGATGGGCATCCGTGCCTCGGATACCTGCGCAGTTACCTTCGACAACTGTCGCATTCCTGCCGCCAATATCCTGGGCGAGCGTGGCAAGGGCCTGGCCATCGCCCTGTCCAACCTGGAAGGCGGCCGTATCGGTATCGCAGCCCAGGCCTTGGGCATCGCCCGCGCCGCGTTCGAAGCGGCACTGGTGTACTCACGTGACCGCGTGCAGTTCGGCAAGCCGATCAACGAACACCAGAGCATCGCCAACCTGCTGGCCGACATGCAGGTGCAGGTGAACGCCGCACGCTTGCTGATCCTGCATGCCGCCCGCCTGCGCAGCGCCGGCAAGCCGTGCCTGTCGGAGGCATCACAGGCCAAGCTGTTCGCGTCCGAAATGGCCGAGCGGGTGTGCTCGATGGCGATCCAGGTGCATGGTGGGTATGGCTACCTGGAGGACTACCCGGTGGAGCGCTACTACCGGGATGCGCGGATTACGCAGATTTATGAAGGGTCGAGCGAGATTCAGCGCATGCTGATTACGCGGGAGTTGAAGCACTATCCCCTGTAATTCAACTGCAACAGGCCCTTTGTGGGAGCGGGCGTGCCCGCGAAGCAGGCGATGCGGTGGATGGCACCGGCTTCGCCGGTGTTCGCGGGCACGCCCGCTCCCACAGGATTGGCGAGTGGCTCAAGAAAGCGTCAGTCGCCTACCGCCAATACCGCGCATCATCCACCACCTTCGCATGCCCTTCGAACAGCGCCGGCAGTTGCTCCTTGAGGTAGTCGATCCAGGTCCGCACCTTGGCATCCAGGTAATGCCGTGACGGGTACATCGCATACAGCGCACTTTCGCGCAGGCGGTACGGCGCCAGCAGCCGGCACAAGCGCCCCTGCTCGATGGCCTGGCTGGCGGTATAGAACGGCAGCAGGCCGATCCCCATGCCCAGCTCACTGGCCACCAGCATGGCATCGGCCACATTGGTGGAAAAATTGTCACGCGGTGCGATCACGCACTGATCCACACCCTGGGGGAATACCCAGTCGCCTTCATACATGGGATAAGCCATGCGCAGGCAGCGATGCGCATGCAGGTCCTCGGGGCGTTCAGGCACGCCATGTCGCTCCAGATAGCTGGGTGCTGCGCAGGGGATACTGAAGATATCGCCAAGCGGTACAGCGATCAGCTGTGAGTCCGGCAGCGCACCGTCCACGGTGATCACCACGTCATGGCCTTCGGCCAACGGGTCAGGGTTGCGCTGGGACAGCGTCAGCTCGATCACCACTTCCGGGCACAACGCGTTGTAGCCGGCCACCAGCGGCATCAGCAACAGCCCAAGGCCGTGCGGGCAATGCAAACGCAGGTGGCCGCGAGGCGTGAGGTGCGCGCCACGCGCCTCACCCACCGCTTCTTCGGTCAGCAGCATGATCTGCCGCGCCCGCTCCAGAAACCGCTCGCCGGCCTCGCTCATGCGCAGGCGCCGGGTGGTGCGGTGCAGCAGGCGGGTCTGCAGCTGGTTTTCCAGCTCGGCAACAATGCGCGAAACCTGCGCCGCAGAGATGTCCAGGGCATTGGCGGCTGCAGCGAAGCTGCCGCATTCCACCACACGGGCGAAGGTACGCATGGCATGCAGCATGTCCATGACAGTGTGCTCCTTGTTCAGTCTTATTCTTGCGTTACAGGCAGGAATCTATCACGACTTAGCCCATTTATTGTGGATCACCAATGAATACATCATTAGCCATACATTGAACACAAGGAGCCTGTCATGAAACGTTCGATCGCTGTAATTGCCGTTGCCGCTGCCCTCAGCACGTTCGGTGCCTTCGCCGATAGCGCCAAAAACCAGCCTGTGAGCAGCAATTACGAGTACGGCATGCCGCTGGATGTGGCCAAAGTGATCTCCATCACCCCGGCCAGCAATGCCGCCGACTGCCAGGTTGGCACGGCGCACATGGTGTACGTCGACCATCAAGGCCAGAAACACGAAGTGGACTACCGCGAAATGGGCAACTGCTCGCAGCAGTGAGTCAGGCCAGCACCTGGGTGATCCAGCCCACCTGCCGATTGAAGTCGTCGATCTTTACCTGAGGCACCGCATCGCGGGCACGTTCGAAGTTGGCCAGGGTTTGCTGCTTCTGTTTCAGCATACGCCGCCACTTCACCCGAAATGCCTCGCTTTTCTCCTGCAACAGCACCGGGCCGAAGTACAGCTGTTCAGCGGTGTACGCAGCCTCGCCGGGCTCGGCAACGATGATTTCGTAGTCGAAGCGGTTTTCGCGCAGCAGTTCTTCGTTGACGATACGGTAACCGTTACCCGCCAGCCACTCGCGCAGCTCGCGCTCAGCGCCATTGGGCTGCAACACCAGGCGCATGACGCCAGCAAGGCGCTGCTTGCCGGCCTGCAGAATGTCGCACATGGTGTCGCCCCCCATGCCGCAGATGCTGATCACCGAAATACGGTCGTTTGCCTCCACTGCGGCCAGGCCATCGGCCAGGCGCACGGTGATGCAGTCTTCCAGGCCGTTCCTGCGCACGTTGCGCTGGGCCGAGGCGAACGGCGTTTGCGCCACCTCCCCCGCTACCCCGGCCTCGATCACACCCCGCAGCATCAAGGCCACCGGCAGGTAGCCGTGGTCCGAGCCAATGTCGGCCAGGCGCGCGCCCTGTGGTACATGGGCAGCCACGCGCTCCAGGCGCCTGGACAAAGTCTGTTCGTTCACCGTAAACCCCCGGTTTTGCAATGGGCGCGATTCTGACGGTGAACGCCGCGCATTTCAAACACCGGGGTACCCTCGACCCGCCCGCCCTGCTCGCGTAGGCTTGCCGCTTTCCTTCCGTTGCAAGGCAAGACACCATGGCTAACGCAGAAATCATCTACACCCCGGACCCGGACGCCGAGTCGATTTCGTCCGACGTCGCCGAATACAACGGCGTACTGGTCACCACCCAGATCCCGACCCACGCCGATGGCAGCCTGGAACTGGGCGGCATCGTCGAACAAAGCGAATGCACCCTGCAGGCGCTGAAAGTGGCGCTGGAGAAAGCCGGCAGCGGCATGGACCGCGTGCTGCACCTGACCATCTACCTGACCGACATGGCCGACCGTGCCGCGTTCAACGAGGTGTATCAGCGTTTCTTCAGCAAGCCCTGGCCGGTGCGTGCCGCCGTGGGTGTCGCATCCCTGGCGTTCGAAGGTATGCGCGTTGAAGTGACCGCAATGGCCGCCAAGCGCTGATATACCTGTAAGGGCCCTATCGCCGGCTTGCCGGCGATAGGGCCGGTACAAGCAATACACCTCCCGGCACCCCGATGATGCCGCCAGCCCGTTTCGCCGCTACAATGCCCGCCTAAACCGTGACAGCCCGAAAATATAACGACATGTCCCTTCCAAAGAATCACCTGGAACTGCTCAGCCCTGCCCGTGACGTGGCCATCGCCCGTGAAGCGATCCTGCACGGCGCTGATGCCATCTACATCGGCGGCCCGAGCTTTGGCGCGCGCCATAACGCCTGCAACGAAGTCAGCGATATCGCCGAACTGGTCGAGTTCGCCCATCGCTACCACGCACGCGTGTTCACCACCATCAACACCATCCTCCACGACAACGAGCTGGAGCCGGCGCGCAAGCTGATCCACCAGCTGTACGACGCCGGTGTCGACGCACTGATCGTGCAGGACCTGGGGGTGATGGAGCTGGACATTCCGCCGATCGAGCTGCACGCCAGTACGCAGACCGACATCCGTACCCTGGAGCGGGCCAAGTTTCTCGACCAGGCCGGTTTCTCGCAACTGGTACTGGCCCGTGAGCTGAACCTGCAGCAAATCCGCGCCATTGCCGCCGAAACCGACGCCGCCATCGAGTTCTTCATCCACGGCGCGCTGTGCGTGGCCTTCTCCGGCCAGTGCAACATTTCCCACGCGCAAACCGGCCGCAGCGCCAACCGGGGCGATTGCTCACAGGCCTGCCGCCTGCCGTACACCCTGAAAGATGACCAAGGCCGCGTGGTGGCGTTCGAAAAACACCTGCTGTCGATGAAGGACAACAACCAGACTGCCAACCTGGCCGACCTGGTCGATGCTGGCGTGCGCTCGTTCAAGATCGAGGGCCGCTACAAGGACATGGGTTATGTGAAGAACATCACGGCCCACTACCGCAAAGAGCTCGACGCCATCCTCGAAGGCCGCCCGGCTTATGCCCGTGCATCCAGCGGCCGCACCGAGCACTTCTTCCTGCCCGACCCGGACAAGACCTTCCACCGTGGCAGTACCGACTACTTCGTCACCGACCGCAAAGTCGACATCGGCGCCTTCGACTCGCCAACCTTCACCGGCCTGCCGGTGGGCGTGGTGGAAAAGGTGGGCAAGCGTGACATGCAAGTGGTTACCGACGTACCGCTGACCAACGGCGACGGCCTCAACGTGTTGGTCAAGCGCGAAGTGGTGGGCTTCCGTGCCAACATCGCCGAGCCTCGCGGCGAATTCGTGGAAGACGGCCACACGCGCTACCGCTACCGTGTCGAGCCCAACGAAATGCCTGAGGGCCTCTACAAGCTGCGGCCCAACCACCCGCTGTCGCGCAACCTCGACCACAACTGGCAGCAGGCCCTGCAACGCACCTCGTCCGAGCGCCGGGTTGGCGTGGAGTGGCACGCGGTACTGCGCGAGCAGCGCCTGATGCTGACCCTGAGCAGCGAAGAAGGCGTGAGCGTGCAGGTGGCCCTGGATGGCCCGTTCGGCGTGGCCAACAAACCGCAGCAGGCACTGGACCAGTTGCATGACCTGCTCGGCCAGCTGGGTACCACGATGTACCACGCCGACAGCATCCAGCTGGACGCCCCGCAGGCGTACTTCATCCCAAACTCGCAGCTCAAGGCCCTGCGCCGCGAAGCCATCGAGGCACTGACCGAAGCGCGTATCAAGGCGCACCCGCGTGGCGCGCGCAAGGCCGAGACGACGCCGCCACCGGTGTACCCCGAGTCGCACCTGTCGTTCCTGGCCAACGTGTACAACCAGAAGGCCCGAGACTTCTACCACCGCCACGGCGTGCAACTGATCGACGCGGCCTACGAGGCCCATGAAGAGCACGGCGAAGTGCCGGTGATGATCACCAAGCATTGCCTGCGCTTCTCCTTCAACCTGTGCCCCAAGCAGGCCAAGGGCGTGACCGGCGTGCGCACCAAGGTGGCCCCCATGCAGCTGATCCAGGGTGACGAAGTGCTGACCCTGAAGTTCGACTGCAAACCGTGCGAAATGCATGTGATCGGCAAGATGAAGAGCCACATCATCGACCTGCCGACCCCAGGCAGCGCGGTGGCCCAGGTGGTGGGGCACATCAGCCCGGAAGACCTGCTGAAAACCATCCCGCGCGGGCCGCATTGATCAATCTGTACGGGCCTCCTCGCGGCTTAAGCCGCGCCCACAGGGAAATCACAGCATTCGAAGCGGTGAAAATCCCTGTAGGAGCGGCTTAAACCGCGAACACCGGCGTAGCCGGTGCCAGCCAACAAAATCCTCGGTTCCAATCAGCGAATCTGATGCTTGTGCAGCAGCCGGTAAAACGTCGGCCGTGAAATCCCCAGCACCTTGGCCGCCACACTCAGGTTGTCACTGTGCCGGTTCAGCACGTCGCACAGTGCCTGGTGCTCGGCCCGGTGCTTGTACTCTTCCAGCGTACCCAGCGGCTGTTGCTCCTGGTCGAGCAGCTGCAGCCCCAGGTCCTGCGCCTCGATCTGCCGCCCTTCGGCCAGCACCAGGCCACGGCGCACGCGGTTGGCCAGCTCGCGCACATTGCCCGGCCAGTCATGCCGACCCATCGCCGCCAAGGCATGGTCGCTGAACGAGCGCGGCCGGCGCCCGGTTTCCAGGCTGTAGAAATGAGCAAAGTGGCTGGCCAGCATCGAGAGGTCGCCATGCCGGTCGCGCAACGGCGCGGTCACTACCTGCAACACATTCAGGCGGTAATACAGGTCTTCGCGAAATCGCCCTTGCTCGATGGCCCGTTCCAGGTCCACGTGGGTGGCGGCTAGCACACGCACATCCACCGGGATTGGCTGGCTACCGCCCACCCGCTCAATGTGCTTTTCCTGCAGAAAGCGCAGCAGGTTGGCCTGCAACTCCAACGGCAAGTCACCGATTTCATCAAGAAACAACGTGCCCCCATGGGCCGCTTCGATGCGCCCGGCCTTGCGCTGGTGCGCACCGGTGAAGGCGCCCTTCTCATGGCCGAACAGTTCGGACTGGATCAGGTGCTCGGGAATAGCCCCGCAGTTGATGGCAACGAAGGGCTGCTCGCTGCGTTGCGACTGGCGGTGCAGGGTGCGCGCCACCAGCTCCTTGCCGGTACCGCTTTCGCCTCGGATCAGCACCGGCGACTCGGTGGGCGCCAGTTTGCCCAGCAACTTGCGCAACTCACGGATGGGCCGGCTTTCACCGAGCAGTTCGTGGGTGGCTTCATCCACCTTCACCGCCCCTTTGCCACGCAAGCGCGCCATGCCGAACGCCCGGCCAAGGGTGACCTGTACGCGGGAGACGTCGAATGGCAGGGTGTGGAAGTCGAAGAACCATTCACAGACAAAATCGCCGACGGCAGGCATGCGCAGTTGTTCGGCACTGAGCACGGCAATCCATTCGGTATTGCTGCGTTTGATCATGTCCTTGACTGCATCAGGGTGCCTGAGGTGCGAAGCCTGCAAGCGCAGCAGGCCTACATCACAAGGGTGGTCCAGCGCCCCGCCGAGCACGCAGGTGTCTACATCCCAGCCTGCGCTGCGCAGGCCCGGTAACAATCGGTGGCAGTCGTCGCAGGGGTCGACGATAAGCAAACGGCGTTGGGCGGCAAGCTGTTGCATAACCGATCCTTGGCGCCAGTTTTTGGTTTTATGAAGTAAAACAGCAAGTTGTGGCGCCCGTTTAACAGTAGCAACGAAGTTGACGGTTCCCAGTACCGTCTGTCTGCCGACGCATTTTTTTACAAAGCATCACGGGAATTTTCGCGTTTTATCGACATCACATGGCGGCGCAGGCAAGAACGGATTCGGCCCTGACAAAAAATTTTACATCCATTGTGTGACTTGCCCCCGGACAACGAGCATCAGTACACATAACCCCGCGCTGCACTTCGCGATGATTGAGGCGACTTTGAAGCAACGCGGACTTAACTTCGCTGTTTGGGACCATAGAGAGACCGAACCATGAATGCCCCGCTCCGTGTCAACGAAGCACTGCTGATTGCCGACCACGCCTTCGAACCTTTCCAGTGCGTAGCCTGGGATGCACCCAACGGTACTGGTGAACTGAGCCTGGCAGTGATCGACCGGACCAGCACCCGCATCGGCAGCAAACAAGTGTCTTCGCGCATCTATTCCGACCCGGCCCAATGGGCCAGCCTGATCGAGGAAGTGCGCGCCGAACTGTGCGAAAAAGGGTACGACCTGCAACCGTGGTCGATGCCGAAGTAATAACGCCAGGCAATTCAAGTGCGTGCAACGTCACGCACTTGATTGCATGCAAAGTTGCTGTTCTGGCAACTTTTTCTATGGCGACATAGTGTCGCGCCAATCAGTCCAAGATTTTGAAGTGCTGCAAGTGCTGGTAATCGGCCTGCAATTGCTCAGCCAGACGCTGTGCGCGCCCAAGACGAACGGGGGCAAGTTCCATATCCACCAATAACGTTGCACAAGGCATGGGCTGCACGGCGTTGCAGTGCTGCAGGCGACCGTCGGTAAAGACCAGGCAGCGCATGGCTTCAGTCGGATGGGCGCGCTGGCGCGCCAGAAGCCAGTGCCGAGCCTGTTCCAACGCGGCGATCAGCGGCGTACCGCCACCGGCACCCAAGGCTTGCAGCCAGGGCTGCAAGGCCGCCGAGGCCTTCAGGCCGTGGCGTTGCCATTGTGGCGTTTGCCCGCTGGCGGTGAGCAGGGCCAACCGGGCGCGCTGGCGGTAAGCCTGGTCGAACAGGGCTGCCAGCAGCCCTTTGGTTTGCGCCAGCGCCTGATGACGACGGGTGGAGGCCGAGGCATCGACAATCACCAGCCATAGCTCTGCGGGCCTGGCTTGGCGCTGCTGCCAGCACAGGTCCTGGAGCAACCGTGGCCGCCCCTTGAGCAAAGTCGGCAGCCAGGCCACCCGACCGGTCGCCGCACTGCGTGCCCGGCCACGGCTGGCCCCGCCCTGCTTGCCCGCGCCAGGTCTGGCATCCGCCCCTTTGGCAGGTGGCTGGCGAATGCTCAGGGCTTTTTTGCCCAGTTCGGCACCTCGCGGCGGGCACCGCTGGCCACCGGCTGCGCCGGCAACGCCCCCCAGTCACCCTGCCCGCCCTGTTCGCCAGGGTGACTGGCACCCGGCTGATCGGGCTGCGGCGGTGCCGACGGCGCAGGGGCCTGGGGCGCCACTTGGCGACGATGGCGCAAGGCAAACTCGGCCACCGCGTCGACATCTGCTTCTTCAATAGCCGCCCCCCCGCGCCAGGCGCAGTGGGCGCGTGCAGCGCGCAGCCACACCAGGTCGGCGCGCAGGCCGTCGACGCCAGCGGCATAGCAGCGCTCGGTGATCCACGACAGCGCCTGGTCGTCCAGCGCTATGCCGGTCAAGGCCCGGCGCGCCGCCTGGCAGCGTTCGCGCAACTGCGCCTGGGCCGCAGCCCAGTGGGCACAGAAGGCGTACGGGTCGCTGTCGAAGGCCAGACGACGCCGAATGATCTGCTGACGCGCCTCAGGCTCGGGCGAACCTTCCAGGGCCACGTTGAGGCCAAAACGGTCGAGCAGTTGCGGGCGCAGCTCGCCTTCCTCCGGGTTCATGGTGCCGATCAGTACGAAACGGGCACTGTGCCGGTGCGAGATGCCGTCACGCTCGATACGGTTGGTGCCACTGGCCGCCACGTCGAGCAACAGGTCGACCAGGGTGTCGGGCAGCAGGTTGACCTCATCGACATACAGCACGCCACCGTCAGCCTGGGCCAGCACGCCCGGGGAGAACTGCGCCTTGCCCTGCCCCAGCGCCGCGCTCAGGTCCAGGGTGCCGACCAGCCGTTCCTCGCTGGCACCCAGCGGCAGGGTGACGAATGGCCCCTCGCCCAGCAGGTCGGCCAGGCCACGGGCCAGCGTACTCTTGGCCATGCCGCGCGGCCCTTCGATCAGCACACCGCCGATTTTCGGGTCGATGGCCGTCAGGCACAGCGCCAGCTTCAGGTCGTCGGCACCGACCACCGCGGCCAGCGGAAATTGTACGGGTTCACTCATTTCAAGCCTGTTCCTCGCCGTCGAGCAATTGCGCCTCAAGGGCCTCTCGGTAGTCGCCTGGTGCCTGCCACAGCCCGCGCTGCTGGGCCTCCAGCAGGCGCTCGGTCAGGTCGCGCAGGGCCTCGGGGTTGTGCTCGCGCATGAAGTCGCGGGTCGCCGGGTCGAGCACGTAGGCATCGGCGAGCCCCTGGTAATGATGGTCGTCGATCAGGTGCGTGGTGGCGTCGAAGGCGAACAGGTTGTCGACCGTCGCCGCCATCTCGAAGGCGCCTTTGTAACCGTGGCGCTTCACCCCGTCGATCCACTTGGCGTTCAGCGCACGGGCGCGGATAACCCGGTTCAACTCTTCCTTGAGGGTACGGATGCGCGGCCGGTCGGCCTGGCTGTGGTCGCCGTGGTAGCTGGCCACGGTAGCACCGGACAGGGTTTCCGATGCGGCCAGCATGCCGCCCTGAAACTGGTAGTAATCGTTGGAGTCGAGCAAATCGTGCTCGTGGTTGTCCTGGTTCTGCAGCACCGCCTGCACCTTGGCCAGACGCTGGGCGAACTGGGCGCGGGCCGGGGTGCCTTCGTCACGGGCGCCGTAAGCGTAACCGCCGTGGTTGAGGTACACCTCGGCCAGGTCGTCGCGGCTGTGCCACAGGCGCCCGTCGATGGCGTTCTGCACTCCGGCGCCGTAGGCGCCAGGCTTTGCCCCGAACACCCGCCAGCCCGCCTGGCGCGAAGCCTGCTCGGCGTCCACGCCTTGCGCTTGCAGCGTGGCACGCTCGCTGCGTACACGGGCGGCCAAAGGGTTGAGGTCGTCGGGTTCATCCAGCGCAGCGACGGCCTGCACCGCCGCATCGAACAGGCGGATAAGGTTACCGAAGGCATCGCGGAAAAAGCCCGAAACGCGCAACGTCACATCCACCCGAGGGCGGTCGAGCAGGCTCAACGGCAGGATTTCGAAGTCGTCGACACGCTGGCTGCCAGTGGCCCACACCGGCCGCACGCCCATCAATGCCATGGCCTGGGCGATGTCGTCGCCGCCCGTGCGCATGGTCGCCGTGCCCCACACCGACAGGCCGAGCTGGCGCAGGTGGTCGCCGTGGTCCTGCAGGTGCCGCTCAAGGATCAGGTTGGCCGAGGCGAAGCCCAGGCGCCAGGCCGTGGTAGTGGGCAGGTTGCGCACGTCCACGGTGTAGAAGTTGCGGCCGGTGGGCAGCACGTCGAGGCGCCCACGGCTCGGCGCACCGCTGGGGCCTGCGGGCACGAAGCGCCCGGCCAGCGCTGCCAGCAGGCCATTCATTTCGGCTGCACCGCACGCGTCCAGGCTAGGCGCTACCGCTTCGCGCAAGGCCTGCACCACATCGTGCACAGGCTGCCATTCGTTCTGCTCGGGTAGCGGCACCGTGCCGGCCAAGGCCTGACCGATCACCTGAAGTGCCAACAGCTCAAGGCGCTCGCGGGTATCTCCACAGGTGCGCCACGGTTCGCTGCTCATGGCCTGCAATTGCGCTGGGCGTGCGCCCTGCCAAGGCTGCCCAAGCTCACAATCGAGCGGATCGAAGCCCGGCACCAAGGCCTTGGCCAGGGCACGCAACAAGCTGGCATTGCCGCCGCGCCCGTCGCCCCGTTCAACCCGCAACAGCGCCAACAGGGTATCCAGCCGCAAGCGGCCTTCGGGCGACTGGCCGAACACGTGCAGGCCATCGCGAATCTGCGATTCCTTCAGATCGCACAGGTAGGTGTCCAGGCGCGGCAGCCATATGGCGGCATCGTCCAGCTGCCCTTCCAGCTGCAGCTCGCGGTCGATGTGGTTGGCCTTGACCAACTCCAGGATGTCGCGCTGCAACTCGCGGGCACGCCGTGGGTCGAGCATCTGCGCTTCATAGAACTCGTCGGCCAGCTGTTCCAGGTGGCGCAACGGGCCATAGGTCTCGGCGCGGGTCAGCGGCGGCATCAGGTGGTCGATGATCACCGCCTGGGTACGGCGTTTGGCCTGGGCGCCCTCGCCAGGGTCATTGACGATGAACGGGTAGATGTTCGGCAGCGGGCCGAGCAAGGCGTCTGGCCAGCACTGCGCCGACAAGCCGACGCCCTTGCCGGGCAGCCATTCGAGGTTGCCGTGCTTGCCGACGTGGATCACTGCATCGGCCGCAAAGGCATGGCGTAGCCAGAAGTGAAACGCCAGGTAGCCATGCGGCGGCACCAGGTCGGGGTCGTGGTAGACCGCGCTCGGGTCTACCTGGTAGCCCCGGGCCGGCTGAATGCCGACAAAGGTCAGGCCATAACGCAGGCCGGCCACCATCAGCCGTCCGCTGCGGTACATCGGGTCCTGCTCGGGCGGCCCCCAGCGGTCCAGCACGGCCTGGCGGTTGGCGTCGGGCAGGCGCTCGAAGGCGGCCTGGTAGTCGGCCAGGCTCAGACTTTGGGCGCAGGGGCGCAGGTCCAGGTGGTCGAGGTCGTTGGTTACGCCGCCAAGCAGTTGGTGGATCAGTTGTGTGCCGCTGCCCGGCAATTCGGCCAGCGGATAGCCCTCGGCCTGCAGTGCCTTGAGAATGTTCAAGGCAGCGGCAGGAGTGTCCAGGCCGACGCCATTGCCAATGCGACCATCGCGGGTTGGGTAGTTGGCCAGCACCAGGGCCACGCGCTTCTGCGCATTGGGCAGGCGCGCCAGTTCAACCCAGCGGCGGGCCAGCTCGGCAACGAAGTCCATGCGTTCGGGGTGGGCGCGGTAGCACACCACATCGGACTGGCTGCGCTCGCTGCGCCAGGCCATGTCCTTGAAACTGACCGGCCGGGTGATAATGCGCCCGTCCAGCTCAGGCAAGGCAATGTGCATGGCCAGATCGCGCGCGCCCAGCCCCTGTTCGCTGGCTTCCCAGCCAGGCTGGTTGTCCTGTGCGCAGATGGCCTGCAATACCGGGATGTCGCGGCTGAACGGGCGCAGGTTGGGGCGTTCGGGGCTGGACAGGGCAAAGCCTGTGGTATTGACCAGCACTTCGGCGCCGACCTCGTCCAGCCAGGCTTCGACCTGCTCCAGGCAGGCGCTTTCCTTGAGGCTGGCCACCGCGATCGGTAACGGGTTCAGCCCGGCAGCCTGCAGGCGCTGGCAGAACACGTCGATGAATGCGGTGTTGGCCGCCTGCAAGTGCGAGCGATAAAACAGCAGCGGCGCTACCGGGTGCTCGGGGTGCCAATGCGGGTACCAGTCTTCCAGCGTGGTGCTGCCCTTGGCCGGGTGATACACCGCCGTGCGCGGCAAGGGCTGCGGCTCCTCCCAGGCATAGTCACGGCCCAGCCACTGGCTGGCCAGGCAGTTGAACAGGTTGATGGCGTTGGCCTTGCCGCCTTGGCGCAAGTAGTGCCAGAGGCGCTCGGCCTGCTCGCCACCGACAGTACCCAGGGAGGTCAGCTCCGGGTCCGGTCGGTCATCGCCCGGCACCATAATCAGCTGCACGCCACGGGCGGCCAGCTCGACCAGTTGCTCGACGCCATAGCGCCAGTAACCGACACCGCCGTGCAGCGACACCAGGATGACTTTGGCATGGCGCAGCACCTGGTCGATATACAGGTCGACCGACGCGTGGTTTTGCACCTGCATCGGGTTGGCCAGACGCAGGCTGGGGAAGTCGTCTGGCAATTGCTCGGCGGTATCGGCGAGCAGTGCCAGGTGCGAATCGCCGCTGCAGAGAATCACCAGCTCGGCGGGGGTCTGGCCGAGGTCGGCAATGCTGTCATCCGGCACGAAGCCGCCGGGCTGGGTCCGCAGCAGGTGCATGGGTCAGGCGCCCAGGGCCTGGCGCAGGCGCGCTTCCAGCTGGGCAGCGTCAAGGTCCTGGCCAATCAGCACCAAGCGGGTAATGCGCGGCTCGTCAGCACGCCAGGCGCGGTCGAAGTGTTTGTCGAAACGGGTACCCACGCCTTGCACCAGCAGGCGCATCGGCTTGCCCGGGATGGCGGCGAAGCCTTTGGCGCGCAGGATGCCGAACTCCACCACCAGCTGGGTCAGGGCATCGAGCAACAGGCTTTCGTCGGCTTCTGGCAGGTCGATGGAGATGGAGTCGAAGGCATCGTGGTCATGATCATCATGGTCGTCACCGTCGTGGTGCGAGTCATGGTGGGTACGGCGGCCATCGATGTGCGCCTCGGACTCGGCGCCCACGCCCAGCAGCACCTCCAGCGGCAGCTTGCCGCTGCTGGCTTCGATCACCTTGACGGCTGGCGGAAGCTCTTCGGCCACTTCGGCACGGACCTTGGCCAGGCCTTCGGCATCGATCAGGTCAGCCTTGTTCAGTACCACCAGGTCGGCGCTGGCCAGTTGGTCGGCGAACAGTTCGTGCAGGGGCGATTCGTGGTCCAGGTTAGGGTCGAGCTTGCGCTGGGCATCGACCTGGTCCGGGTAGGCAGCGAAAGTACCGGCCGCCACGGCCGGGCTGTCGACTACGGTGATGACCGCATCGACGGTGCAGGCATTGCGGATTTCCGGCCACTGGAAGGCTTGCACCAGCGGTTTGGGCAGGGCCAGGCCGCTGGTTTCGATCAGGATGTGGTCCAGGTCGCCACGGCGTGCCACCAGCTCGCGCATCACCGGGAAGAATTCTTCCTGCACGGTGCAGCACAGGCAGCCGTTGGCCAACTCGTAGACACGGCCACTGGCTTCTTCTTCGGTGCAGCCGATGCTGCACTGCTTGAGGATTTCGCCGTCGATCCCCAGTTCGCCGAATTCGTTGACGATGACCGCAATGCGACGGCCCTGGGCGTTGTCGAGCATGTGGCGCAGCAAGGTGGTCTTGCCCGAGCCGAGGAAGCCGGTGACGATGGTGACGGGGAGCTTGGCCAGTGTTTTCATGTCGCAGTGCCCTTGGCAGTGTGGCGCGGGCATGCAGGACGACAGCCACGGGCCAGGCCGGCCGGGCTTGTTCGCCACCGGATCACCCCGCCCGGTTTAAAGTCGAAAACGTGACGAGGCAGGTCTCCTGGCTCGCACCGTTCCATAGGCCTGACAAACAGCAGGCGGTGGCGGGATGACGCCTTCCCGCGCGCGGGCGCAGTGGCTGTGTCGATCCGTTATCGGTGCTTACAGTTGCGGGGGCAGCCGCGGCTTGTACCGCGTTCCCGTCTTAGCTTCGGCGTGGCCGAAGAACCTCGAAGTGGCAAGGCTACGCAGTGGTTGGCGGGTGGTCAACCGTTGCGCAGCGCTGGCTGACCACAAGGCACCCAAGTGCGTTACAGTGGCGCCTTCATCCACGGTCAAGGACGCCCCATGCAGCTCGCCCCCGCCATACCGGTACTGCGCATCTTCTCGGTCGACAAGGCCAAGGCGTTCTACCTCGATTTCCTCGGTTTCAGCGTGGACCGGGGCCTGCAGATGCAGGTGTATGACCCGTTTGGCAACCGCCTGCGCTTTTGCCAGCAGATCGATGACGAGGCCAACCCTTGAAAGCGTTGGGCAAGCGCGATATGGCCCGGCTGGAGCGGGAACTGGTGGCGTGCCTGACCGAAGCCTGCGAAACCGCCAAGGCGGAAATCGTCGGTTTCAGCTGGCTTACCCACCGGCTCGACCCCGAGGATTTTCCGGGCAGCCTGCGCATTACATGGGTGTTCGAGCAAGAGGCCGACAAAACCGCTGCCGTGGCAGGCCAGGCGAAGGCGCGCATGCTGGCACTGACCAGCCAGGCGTTGGAGCAGGCCGGCATCCCGCTAGACCACCCGGCTTGGCATGTGCGTTTCGACAGTGAAGAGGCCTGCGCACACGGCCAAGGTGGCGACTGGGCCACGCGCTTGCAGAAGCAGCGCTGAAGCCAGCTGGCGGGCGGTGCTTTACCCGCCCCTGCCAGTCCGTTAGGCTTCACGTTCCCCTGCTACGAGGTGTTCGTTCAATGCGCCACTGATGCCGCCGTCCCCTTCGACGGCCAGTCTTCAGCCTCCGGTTCGCTCCGGAGATGTCGCGGCATTTGTGGAGTTGTGCATGACGAACACGTCAATCCTGACGCTGGACAGCGTCTCCCTGACCTTGCCTGATGGCAGGCAGCTGTTTACCGACCTCAACGAAACCTTTGATCGCCGCCGCACTGGCCTGGTCGGGCGCAATGGTGTGGGCAAGAGTTTGCTCGGTCAGATTCTGGCCGGCCAGCGCGAACCGAGCAGCGGCCATTGTCGACGCCTTGGCCGTATTCACCTGCTGAACCAGCAGGTGATCGAACAGAGCGCCACGGTTGCCGACCTGGCCCAGGCCGGCACGCTTTTCGCAGCGCTGGAGCGTATCGAGCAAGGCGGCATCGCCCCCCAGGATTTCGACACCGTTGGCGAGCGCTGGGATATCCGCGAGCAATTGCAGGCGCACCTGCAGCGCCACGGTCTGGGCCAACTCGGCTGGCACCAGCCCGCCAACAGCCTGAGCGGTGGCCAGGCCATGCGCGTGGCGCTGATTGGCGCGTGGCTGAGCAATGCCGACTACCTGATTCTCGACGAACCCAGCAATCACCTGGACAGCGAAGCCCGCGCCCAGCTGCTGGGCATGATCGAAGCCTGGGACCGGGGCCTGCTGGTGATCAGCCACGACCGCAGCCTGCTGGCGCACATGGTGCGTATCGTCGAGCTGTCCGGCCTGGGGTTGCAGGCCTATGGCGGCAATTACAGCTTCTATACAGAGCAAAAGGCCAGCCAGACGACCCAGGCCCAGCAGCAACTCGCCCGATTGAAGCAGGCGCAGCAACGCCAGGCCCGTGAACTGCAACGCCAGCGCGAAGACCTGGAGCGCCATCAGGCCCGGGCCGGGCGCCAGGCCAGGCACGCCAATCAGGCCAAAATTCTGGTCGATCGCCAGCACGAGCGCAGCCAGGCCACGGCGGGCAAGCAGCGCCGCGACCACGGCGAAGCCCGGCAGGCCCTGCATGATCAAGTCCGCGATGCCGCGCGCAAGGTCGAGCAGGACACCGCCATTACCTTGCATGCCCCCACACCTCAGCGCCATGCAGGCCGCGAAGTGCTGGCCCTCCAGGCGCTTCGCCTGCCCCGTGGCACCCGCAAACCGCTCGACCTGCGCGTATGCCTGGGCCAGCGGGTGGGTTTGGTCGGGGCCAATGGCAGCGGCAAGTCCACCCTGCTCAGGCTGCTGAACGGGGAATTACCGGCATCGCCTGACAACGTGCGCCTCACGGGCGAGACGGCCCTGCTCGACCAGCATTGCAGCACGCTATGCGGCCACAGCAGTGTGCTCGACCACCTGGGCAGGGCCAACCCGGCAATGGCCCAGGGTGAATTACGCAGCCGCCTGGCGCAGCTTGGGCTGGATGCGGCCCGTATCGAACTGCCCAGCAGCCTGCTCAGCGGCGGAGAACGGATGAAGGCGGCACTGGCCGCCGTGTTGTACCGCGAACGGCCGCTCGACCTGTTACTGCTGGACGAACCCGGTAACCACCTGGACCTGCCGTCACTGGCCGCACTGGAGCGCATGCTCGGGCAGTTCGGCGGGGCGCTCATGGTGGCATCCCATGATGCAGTACTGCTGCAAAACCTGGCGCTGGATGAGTACCTGCAGTTGTAGATACCGAAAAAATGCATCGCAGGCTATCAATTCGTGACTGGCCGTTCCCGATCTGCCACGGATGTATTATGGTGGCGTGGTGCGCATATAACAGCAGCCCGAGCGATCGGGCACTTGCAAGACAATGAGGGTGTCATGAGCAACGAAAGCATTAATTGGGACAAGCTGGGTTTCGACTACATCAAGACCGACAAACGCTACCTGTCCGTATGGCGCAATGGCGAGTGGGACAAAGGCACCCTGACCGAAGACAACGTACTGCACATCAGTGAGGGCTCTACTGCCCTGCACTATGGCCAGCAGTGCTTCGAGGGCCTGAAGGCCTACCGTTGCAAGGACGGCTCGATCAACCTGTTCCGCCCGGACCAGAACGCCGCCCGCATGCAGCGCAGCTGCGCCCGCCTGCTGATGCCGCACGTGCCCACCGATGTGTTCATCGAAGCGTGCAAGCAAGTGGTCAAGGCCAACGAAAAGTTCGTGCCACCGCACGGCAAAGGCGCCCTCTACCTGCGCCCGTTCGTGATCGGCACCGGTGACAACATTGGCGTGCGCACCGCCCCCGAGTTCATCTTCTCGGTATTCGCCATCCCGGTTGGCTCGTACTTCAAGGGCGGCATGAAGCCGCACAACTTCCAGATCTCCAGCTTCGACCGCGCCGCCCCACAAGGCACCGGTGCGGCCAAGGTCGGTGGCAACTACGCCGCCAGCCTGCAGCCAGGCGCTGAAGCCAAGAAGGCCAACTTCGCCGACGCCATCTACCTCGACCCGCTGACCCACACCAAGATCGAAGAAGTCGGTTCGGCCAACTTCTTCGGCATCACCGCCAACAACGAGTTCGTGACCCCGAAATCGGCCTCGGTGCTGCCAGGCATCACCCGCCTGTCGCTGATGGAGCTGGCACAATCGCGTCTGGGCCTGACCGTGATCGAAGGTGATGTCGAAATCAACAAGCTGGACCGCTTCATTGAAGCCGGCGCTTGCGGTACTGCGGCGGTGATCACCCCGATCGGCGGTATCGAGTACAACGGCAAGCTGCACGTGTTCCACGACCTGGAAAAGGTCGGCCCGGTTACCCAGAAGCTCTACAACGAGCTGACCGGTATCCAGAGCGGTGACGTTGAAGCACCGGCAGGCTGGATCGTCAAAGTCGCCTGAGGCGCTTGAGCGGTATGAAAAACGGGGCATGCCAGCAATGGCATGCCCCGTTTTTTGTAACTTATGATCGGCGACAATTTGCTGCGGGGAGCCGTCCTCAGGAAGCATGAACCCTGCCATCCACGCCGCCTGTCTACTGGACCGATTCGGGCTCCAGGTTCGCAGGCTTGAAGCCCAAGCTGCGCATCAGATCACGTGCCGCCTCAAAAAACATCTGCCTGAGGCTTTCGGCATATTGTTCCGTCAAACGACTCGCAGGCCCTGAAATGACAAGGGCGCCCATCAACTCGTGCTGCGCACCGTAGATGGGCAGAGCCATCGAAGCAGCATGCGGGTCGGTTGCGCCTTTGGAGTAGTAGGGTTTGTGCAAGGCAATGCCGATCTGATAGGGCGCGCGCAAAGCCTGCGCCCCCGCTGCTTCGTCCATCGGGCGCATGTCACCAGGTTGCAGGTTCAGGCGCAGTGAGTGCGAGGAATTGACCCGGTACTGACACATCCGATACGCACCGTGACGCACATAGAAGGACGCCGTTTCACCCGACTGTTCAGCCAGGTGATGCAAACGTGGCATCACGTGCCGTTCGAGGTCGAGTGTCTCCTGATACACAGCGTTCAAACGCATCACTTCACTGGCCAGCTGATAGCGTCCATCGGCCATACGCGTAATGAACCCATGGTTTTCCAGAGACACCATCAAACGCATGATGGTGCTCTTGATGAGCCCGGTACGCTCAACCAGCTCGACCAGGCTCAGCGCAGAATCGCCTATCCGAAAAGCGGTCAATACGGTCAAAACACGGTCTGCCGATGCCACACCATTCACCGCTGGACGCGGCCGCGCTTTCACCATTTGCAAAACCTCACACGATTGAGGCCCTCCATTCAGCACGAGGGCAGAAAAATCCCATTATCCGACAACGGTCGGCCTCCGCCAACGTCGCATTTACTGTGGCCAGGTAAAAATGCCCCGGCCACTGGCGTTCTGGCGCTGTACGTTCGCTCCTGAGGGTCGCCACCGAATCAGGCAGTACACCTGACCCGCAGTGATGGGCATGGTGCAACATGCTGGGCAACTCCGGTCACTGGACCAGCTCAGAACAGCGGCAGGGTGTAGTTGATGATCAGACGGTTCTGGTCGCCATTGCGCGCTGCCTCGCTGTGCGACTCGCCGTTGCGCCAGGCCACGCCAAGCCCCTTGAAAGTGCCGCCCTGGATCACGTAGTCCAGCGAGAAATCGCGCTCCCATTCCGACTGTTCGGCGCCGCCAACGGTCTGGATATGGTCGCCTTTCAAATACATCACCGAAGCCTTCAGCCCCGGTATGCCCATGGCAGTGAAGTCGTAGCCGTACTGGGCAAACCCGGTACGCTCACCGGCCCGCGTGAAGCTGAGCAGCATCTTGTCGGTCCACAGATACAGGCTGCTGCCGCCAGCACCCTTGTCGATCGAACCCTGGTTGATCTGCACGAAGTTGCTATCGTCGGAAACGCTCTGATAACCCAGGGTCAGCGAATGGCCTCGCAGGCGATAGGTTAACGCCGCACTCCATAGGTCATTATTGATTTCGCCATCGCTGCCACTGGTGTAACCACCGACGGTGTATCCCTGGCTACGCCCCGAAGCACTGCCGTTGGCGCCATCCGAACGGGTGCGGAAATAGCGCAGGTCAGTCGTCAACGAGCTGTCATCAGTCAACACCAGTGTGTGATTGAGACCGGCGAACTGTTGCAGGTAATAGTCTTCGAGCTGACCGGCGTAATACTGCATCAGCAGCGAATCGGTGGCGCGATAGTCAGCACCGACAAAGTTGAAACGGTCACTCTCCTGCGTGCCGCCGCTTACGGCCATGCCCGTGAGGTCGGTCGAAGCCCGGCCCCTGGCGCGATTGAGCGCGCCGCCGATCAGCGTGAAGTGATCGATGTCCTTCGATTGCAGCTGCACACCTTGAAAGCTCTGCGGTAGCAACCTGCCATCAGAGGCCACCAGCACCGGCAGCTTGGGCATCAGTTGCCCCACTCGCAGCTCGGTCTGACTCATTTTCATCTTGGCGGTGACACCGGCGCTGCTCCAGTGGTCAGCGGCACCATCGCCATCGGACGGAATCATGCTGCCGCCCTGATGCCGCCCCCTGCCGCTGTCCAGCGTCAGGCCCAGCGTGGCCGTGGCGTCCACGCCAAAGCCAACTGCACCCTCGGAATAGCCGGAGCGCACGTCCAGCAGAAAGCCTTGCGCCCACTCCTCGGTTTTGGAGGGCTGGGCCGTGCCGTCACGGTTATCGCTGTGGAAGTAGAAATTGCGCATCGAAAGATTCGCGTGGCTGTCACTGATCAGGTCGGCTTGGGCAGACAGGCCTATGACACTGCCGCCAGTTGCCAGTGCAATGCGGCAGATTGAAGGGAAGGATTTCAAGAAACAGACTCCAAGGGATCGCTATTATTATTTTGAAACATCATTTCTTTTTATGGAGTCATATTACCTCCGCATCGTCAATAGGTGCCGCCATTCAGCGCATAAATTAAGGAATGCGCGTAAAATTCGCTTCACGCCCTCGTCCGATTGTGGTTTATTTCGCAACGACGTTGCATTAAAACAATAGAAACAATCGGACGCCCTGGCGTCCCCTGGCCCTACAGGAGCACCCATGAGCTTCTTTGCTGCCCCGCCTATCGTCGAAACCACGGTTTTCACCCGCCTGCCCGAGCATTTTCGCGACCCGCGCCCGACGGCCTGGGCCAATGCCAATCGCCAAGGCCGCGCCATCGATTCGTTCCTCGAGGGCCCTTCGCTTGATCGCCAAGGCCGCCTGTACGTAACGGACATCCCCTACGGGCGCATCTTCCGCATCTCGCCTCAGGGCGAATGGGAACTGGTGTGCCAGTACGATGGCTGGCCGAACGGCCTGAAGATTCACCAGGACGGGCGCATCTTCATCACCGACTACAAGCGCGGGATCATGCTGCTCGACCCACAGACCGGCGCCATCGAAGCGTTACTCGACTCGGCCGGCTCGGAAGGTTTCAAAGGCGTCAACGACCTGGTTTTCGCGCCCAATGGCGACTTGTATTTCACCGACCAGGGCCAGACCGGCCTGCAGGATGCCAGCGGCCGTGTCTACAAGCTCGACGCCGCCGGTAACCTGACCTGCCTGCTGGGTACCATCCCCAGCCCCAATGGCATCGTTTACGACCCGCACCTCAATCACCTACTGGTGGCAGTGACCCGCGCCCAGCAGATCTGGCGCATCCCGCTGGGCAATGGCTCGATCGTCGGCAAGGTCGGCGTTTTCGCCCAGCTGCATGGCGGGCTGGGCGGGCCCGACGGCCTGGCCCTCGATGCGCAGAGCAACTTGTACATCGCCCATACCGGTTTCGGCTCGGTATGGAAGCTGTCGAAAGTCGCTGAGCCACTGCAGCGCATCGTCTCCTGCGCCGGCATCAGCAACACCAACCTGGCCTTCGGCGGCGCCGATGGGCAGACCTTGTACATCACCGAATCCGAAACCGGCAGCATTCTGCAGGTTCGCACCACTGCGCCAGGGCTGCCGATGTATTCCCATAGCTGATCCGGCCCCTGTCAGGGCACACAACAACTACAAAAGAGTGACGACATGAACCACGAAAACCTCTCCGCCCAGGCGCCGCTGAGCGACGCCGAGGGTGAACGCCTCATGCGCCGCATCCTGTGGCGCCTGCTGCCGTTCATTTTCTGCTGCTACGTGATCAGCTATCTGGACCGCACCAACGTCGGCTTCGCCGCCCTGAGCATGAACCAGGACCTGGGCCTGACCGCGACGATGTTCGGCTGGGCGGCCGGCCTGTTCTTCTTTGGCTACTTTATTTTCGAGCTGCCCAGCAACCTTTTGCTGCAACGCTTCGGCGCACGGGTGTGGATCGCCCGGATCATGATCACCTGGGGCCTGCTGTCGATGGCCACGGCGTTTGCCACCGGGCCGGTCAGCTTCAGCATCCTGCGTTTCCTGCTGGGCATCGCCGAAGCCGGCTTCACCCCGGGCATCTACCTGTTCTTCACCTACTGGTTCCCGGGCAAATGGCGCGCCAAGGCAACCGCCGCTTTCCTGCTGGGTATCCCTACCGCCAACATCATTGGCTCTCCGCTGTCGGGCTGGCTGATGCAGCAGCACGGTGTGCTGGGCTTGAAGAACTGGCAGCTGCTGCTGGTGACCGAAGCCCTGCCCGCCGTGCTGCTGGGCATCGCCTGCCTGTGGGTGCTGGTTGATACCCCGGCCAAGGCCAAATGGCTGACCAACCGGGAAAAAACCTGGCTGACCGACAAAATCACCAAAGAGCAGTCGGCAATCGGCGCCTCCCACGGCAACACCCTACGGGCCGCCCTGACCAACCCCAAGGTATTCACACTCGCTGCGGTCAACTTCTGCTGCATCGTCGGCTCAATCGGTATCGGCATGTGGCTGCCGCAGATCATCAAAGGCCTGGGCATTCCCGGTGGCACACTGGGCTTCGTAGTTGCCCTGCCCTATGTACTGGGCGCGGTTTCCATGACGCTGTGGGCCCGCCTGGCCAACCGCAGTGAACATCGCCTGCCCTATGTGGTGAGTGCGCTTGGCATGGCCGCGGTGGCGCTGGTGGCCTCTGCACTGATCGCTGACCCCATCATGAAAATCGGCGCATTGTGCATCGCGGTGGCGAGCATCCTGTCATTCCAGGCGACCTTCTGGGCCATCCCGTCGAGCTTCCTAACCGGCCGCGCAGCAGCAGGCGGCCTGGCAATGATCGTGTCGATCGGAAACCTTGGCGGCTTCACCGGCCCGTTCATGATCGGCCTGATCAAAGACGCCTCAAACAGCTTCACTCTGCCGTTCTTTGCGGTGGCGTCAATCTTGATGATAGGCACCTGCCTGATGCTCTGGCTGGGCGACCCGGCCAAGCAGCAGACACCTCAAGGTCAACGTCAAACCGTCTGACCTATCAGCTGCGGCGCCGCATGCCGTACTGACCCAACAACCCCACCACCAATACCCCGCCGGCGATCCCCAAGGTCGCCGGCGCACCCCACCGGGCCGCGATCAGGCCCGCCGCCATGCCGCCCAAGGCCTCGAAGCCAAAACGCATGGCTATATAGAAAGCAATCACACGGCCACGCAAATGGTTTGGCGCGCCGCTTTGCAGCTGCATATTGGTACTGACGTTGCTCAGGGTGATGCCAAAACCCAACACGCCCAGTGCCAATAGGGCCAAGGGCAGCGCCCCTGCCATCCACAGCCCCACCAAGGCGACTGCGCACAGCACCGCGCCGCTATCAGTGAACTGTCGCAGGCGAGGCAATGCACCGCCAACTGCCAGCACCAAGGTTGCCAGAAACGCACCTGCACCCGCCGCACCCCACAACCAGCCAAGCACCCTGGCATCGCCAGCAAACACCGCTCTGGCCAGGATCGGCAGCAGTGCCGCATAGCAGGACGCCAGCAGGTTGACCATGATTACATTGACCAGCAATTGGCGCACATTGCGCGTCTGCCACATGTACGCCAGCCCTTCGCGAAACACTTGCGCAGTGGAACCGCTGGCCTTGGGGCCGGCCGTGCCGCGCACTTTGATCAGCCCCCCAAGCAAGGCCAGGAAAGCAGCTGCTGTAAGGGTGAAACAGGCTGCCTCACCCGCCAGGGCAATGAGCGCGCCAGCCAGCGGAGGCCCAACGAAGCGCGCGGCATTGATCAACATGGCATTGAGCACCAGCGCATTTGGCAGGTCGGCCGGATCGTCGACGAAACTGCCGATCAGCGCCTGGCGAAGGGGGGTTTCCAGGGCATTGAGCAGGCCCAGCAACAATGCCATGCCAGCGATGATCGGACCATCGACCCAGTCGCGCCAGGTCGCAACCGCGAGCACGAGCGACTGCACGATCAGGATCAGTTGCACAACGATCAGCAACCGACGCTTGTCATGCCGGTCGATCCAGGCACCCGCCAATGGGCCGATGAGCAGTTGCGGCGCCAGCGAAAGAAAGGTGATCAGCCCCAGCAGCACGGCGGAGCCGGTCAGGTGATAGGCCAGCCAGGCCAATGCAACCTGCTGCACCCACTTACCCAGAGTGGAAACACCCTGGCCGGCGAAATAGATCTGAAAGTTGCGATGAGCAAGCGCCCGCACTGCGGCGGGCCAGCGTTTGCGATGCGGTGACGACGAATCGGACAAGTCTGCGAATCCTCAATAGACCCGCGACCGACACCGACCCGGCAGCCGCTGCGCACCCCATCGCAAGGTGCGCAGCGCATGCTGGATCAGCCCGGCAGCAGGCAGCCTTTCTTTTTCAATGACTCCAGGACCCAGGAACGGTCGTTGGTGCCTTGGGCAATTTTTTCCATCTGTGCAGTTTCGGCAGTGTGCTTGGCGGTGGCGCCTGCATATACCTCAGCGACGTGGTCGTAAGGCACGCACAGCAGGCCATCGTCATCCCCGATCACCAGGTCACCCGGCTCGATCACCATACCATCAATGGCAATTGGCACATTGATCTCGCCTGGGCCGTCCTTGTAAGGGCCACGGTGCGATACGCCTGCAGCGAACAACGGGAAGTCGCCCGCGCCAATGTTGGCCGCATCGCGGATGGCGCCGTTGATGACGATACCCGCCAGGCCACGCCTGACAGCGTAGGCCACCATCATTTCACCGATCAGTGCGTTGGTCAGGTCGCCGCCGGCATCTACCACGATCACGTCGCCCGGCTGAGCTATGTCGATCGCGTAGTGCAGCATGAGGTTGTCACCTGGACGGGCTTTGACGGTCAAGGCCGGGCCGCACAGCACGCCTTCGCGGTGCATGGGGCGCAGGCGGGCGCCACCGGCAGTCATGCGGTTCATCGAGTCGCTGACGTTAGCGACTGGAACCTCACGGTAACGTGCAACCCATTCATCGCCGACTTTACGTGCGCGCTCAAGCACTTGGAAGCCAATGCTCATGTGACATACCTCTCTTGGTGTTATTCGATGTCATCGGTCACTGCCGAATCTGTTTTTTAGAATGTCATTTCATTAGAACCATGGCAATGAATTTTTTCGCCTTGATAATCAGGTTTTAGAGATGCATTGTTTTATTTTCTTGCAACGGCATTTCATTATGATAGGGTTTAGACCATTGCCGCAGTGGCGCGGCAGAGTCCCCCCCCGAACTGCCCCTGACAAGAACAAGGTATCTACATGTCACGTACCATTCTGCTGACCGGCCCCGCGCTTGCCGCCGAGGCTATGAACCTGGCCGCCGAACAGGGCGTCAAAATCGTCCCGACTACGCCCTACCTGCCGGCCGAAGAGCTGGAGGCCATCATTCGTGCCGAGCAACCCGATGCCATCGTGGTCCGCCAGGGCAAACTGACCCGCGCCATGATCGAGGCTTCCGACAACCTGAAAGTGATCGCAAAGCACGGCGTGGGCTACAACACCATCGATATCCAGGCCGCCGCGGACCGCAGCATCCCGGTCTCGATCGCCGTAGGCGCCAATGCCCAGTCGGTAGCCGAGCTTGCCTTCGCCCTGATGTTCAGCGTGGCCCGCCAAACCGCACTGCTCGATGCACGCATGCGTGACGGGCATTGGGACAAGACCTCGGCCAACGGCATTGAGCTGTCGGGCAAAACCCTGGGCCTGATTGGCCTGGGCTCGATCGGCGGCATCCTCATGGACCTGGTCTCGCCACTGCGCATGAAGGTCAAGGTGTTCGACCCCTACCTCAAGCACCTGCCAGATCGCCCGCACGTTGAACGTGAGGAGGATTTCGATCGCCTGCTGGCTGAAAGCGATATCATTAGCCTGCATTGCCCGCTGACCGAGACGAATCACAACCTGATCGGCGCTGACCAGCTCGAGCGCATGCGCCCAGGCGCCATCCTGATCAACACCGCCCGTGGCGAGTTGATCGACACCAACGCCTTGGTGAAAGCGCTCAGCGAACGCCGCATCGCCGGTGCCGGCCTGGACACCTTCAACCCCGAGCCGCCCCCTGCCGACAGCCCGCTGTGGGGCCTGCCGACGTTGGTCGCCACGCCGCATGTCGGTGCCAACACCACCGAGGCCCGCGACCGTGTAGCCCTGGTAGCGCTGAAACAGATTCTCGATGTCTGGGCTGGCAATGCTCTGGACCCGCGTTGCGTGGTCAACCGCCACCTGTTCGCCAACTGATCACCCCACGCTTCGCGCGCCGGCCTGGTAAAAAGCGGCGCGCTCAGGACGCATCACTCCAGAAAAAAAACAATTGGAGAGCACCATGACTTCAGCAACATCCCTGCCGGATGAACTCGAACGCAGCACCATGCGCCGTGTCGCCTGGCGCCTGCTGCCATTCCTGATCGTCTGCTACCTGATCGCGATCATCGATCGCGGCAACATCGGCATGGCCTCCCTGCAGATGAACGAGGACCTGCAGCTCACGGCCAAGATTTTCGGCTTTGCCAGCAGCCTTTTCTTCTTTGCCTACTTTCTGGTCGAAGTGCCCAGCAACCTCGCCATGCAACGCTACGGCGCACGTATCTGGATCGCCCGCATCATGATCACCTGGGGGCTGATCTCGGCAGGCACTGCATTCGTCCAAGGCGCCAACTCCCTGTACGTGATGCGTTTTCTGCTCGGTGCTGCCGAGGCAGGGTTTTTCCCGGGTGTACTGTTGTACCTCACCTACTGGTTGCCCTCGGCCTACCGTGCACGGATGGTGGCGCTGTTCATGGTGGCGATTCCTGCCGCCAACTTCATCGGTTCACCGCTGTCGGGCCTGCTGCTGAGTCTGGATGGCTGGATGGGCATGCGCGGCTGGCACTGGCTGTTCATTCTCGAAGGCATCCCTGCCGTCCTGCTGGGCATCGCCTGCCTGTTCGTCCTCACCGATCGCCCCGAACAGGCCAAGTGGCTGTCCGACGAGCAGCGCGGCTGGCTCATCCAGCGCCTGGCTGATGAAGCCGCGAAAAAGACCGCCATCGGCCATATCTCCCTGTGGAAGCTACTGCGCCACAAAGACATCTGGGTGCTGGCACTGATCTACTCGGGCGCTTCCGCCGCCGGCAGCACCATGAGCGTATGGGCTCCGCAGCTGCTCAAAACCTTCGGCCTGAGTGCCATGGAAATTGGCCTGGTCAACGCCATCCCTTACGGCATCGCCTCGGTACTGATGATCATCTGGGGCCGCAGCTCCGACCGTACCGGGGAGCGTCGCTGGCACACCGCGATGACCATGCTGCTGATCGCAGCAGGCTTGCTGATGACCTTGTTCACGTCGTCCCTGCCGGCAACGGTCTTGATGCTGACCATGGTCCTGGTGGGCGCCTACTCGATGAAAGGACCGTTCTGGGCACTGGTGTCGGGCTGGCTATCTTCCTCTACCGCTGCAGCGGGGCTGGCAGCCGTGGGCGCCATGGCCAACCTGATCGGCGGAGGCCTGATGGTCAATGCCTACGGCGCTATTCACGATGCCACCGGCAGCTACTCCCTGGCACTGATGCCGTTGGCCGCGCTGTGCACCGTGGCCGGTGTCGCAGTGCTGTTGATTGGCCGCAAGCGCCAGCGCCAGCAAGCTGAAGCAAGCGGCGCCGTCAGCGCAAAATAAGCTGCACAAGCCGCACTTCGATGCCCACTTTCCTGCCACAGGAATGTGGGCATCGTCATTTGGCAGCAAAAAAAGAGGACATCTAACGTCGCGTGCCACGTTTCTTTGCTCATGAAAGCTTGCGCAGTCCCTTGCTGGGGCGGGCTTGTGTCGCAAAAAGGCCGCGTCGGGGAATATTCACACAATGCTGCGTTGCATCAGCAGGTGCCGGGCTTTGTCGAAGGCCCAGTTGTACAGCACGGTGTAGGGCAGGATGATCACGAAGAAGCCCAGTTCCACCATGAACGCCTGCAGCAGCGAGATATCCAGCATCCATGCCGCCACCGGCAAGCACCACACCACCAGCCCGGCCTCGAAGCCCAGACCGTGTACAAAACGCGCACTGGCCTTCCAGTGGATACGCTCGGTGTGTACCCAGCGATCGACCAGCGCGTTGTAGACCATGTTCCACAGCATGGCGATCACCGACAGGGTGACTGCCAATGCTCCCGCCGTCGCCAGCGATTTGCCCATTACCCAGGACAACAACGGCGCGCACAACAACACGGCGAACACTTCGTAACCCACGGCGTGAACCAGGCGTTCGGTGAAAGACACGTTTTTCATTGCAAAATCCATCCATTGCGTAAGTCGTGCTTTCCATTTTCTTTGGTAAAACTGATACTCGCGACATAGCAACCATCGGTTTTATCAATACCATGCGCTATTCACCCGAAGCTCTGGTTGCCTTTGTCGAAGCCGCGTCGCTGGGTTCGTTTTCCGCAGCGGCGCGCAAATTGCGCAAAAGCCAGTCCACCGTCAGCATTGCCATTGCCAATTTCGAGGCGGATATCGGCTGCCCGCTGTTCGACCGGGGTGGCCGCCACCCCACGCTGAATGAGGCGGGTCGACAGGTGCTGAGCCATGTGGAGGCCATTCTCGATGCCAGCGCCCAGCTCGATGCCTTGGCGGTGCGGCTGGCGGAGAACGTGGAGCCGCTGGTGTCGGTAGTGATGTCGGACAGCTACAGCGTCACCTTCCAGGGCGCGGTAATGGCCCGCTTCGCCCAGCAGTACCCGCATACCGAGCTGCGTTGCGGCCCGGCGGAGGACGCTGATGTGATCGACATGGTCCAGCAGGGCCTGGCGCATGTCGGCATCCTTGCCACTCAACCCGGCTACCCCGCCGACGTTGCCGTTGCCCGCTTGCCCGAACAGGCGGAGTTTGGTGTGTACGTGGCCAGCGGGCACCCGCTGGCGGGCCTTGGGAAGGTGCAAACGCAACACCTCGAAAACGCCCGGCAGCTGTACATCAAGACCTATGCCCCCAGCCTGCATCACGGCCGTGGTCAGGCTTGGTCGGCACCGGATTACCTCACGTTGCTGGAGTTCGCCGTGCGCGGGTTTGGCTGGGCCGAGCTGCCGAGGGCGCTGGTGGCACGGTTTGGCACTGAGTTGGTGGAGTTGCAGCTAGCGGGTTACCCGCGCCGGGTGGATATGGATGTGGCCTGGTCGAGCCGACGGGCGTTGGGACCGGCGGGGCAATGGCTGGTACGGCAGATGCTGGGGCGGTAGACCTCCTTTACGCCCCTTGTGCACCAAAACGCAAGATCCAGTACACCCAGCGACAAGCCTTCCCCCCACCCTCCCCCGTAGCCTGTCACCACGCGCCGCCCCGCTGCGGCACGCACCCAAAGTACAAGAACAAACGTTGGTGACCTATGCAGACAGTAGATCCGATCACCCTTGCGGTTGTCCGGGGTGCGCTGGAAACAGCGCAACGCGAAATGACCCTGACCCTGGAAAAGACCGGCCGGTCCAGTGTGTTCAACCTGGCCCACGACTATTCCAACTCGCTGTTCGACCACCTGCCGGAAATGATCCTGCAGGGCCAGGACATCCCCATTCACCTGGGCTCGCTGATCCCGGCCATGAAGTGCGTGGCCGAATTCTTTGGCGACGACATCGCCGAGGGCGATGTGATCTACCACAACGACCCGGCCTACAAGGGCAGCCATATTCTCGACTGCTGCATGTACAAACCGGTGTACTACCAGGGCGAGCTGGTGTTCTGGACCGTGTGCAAGGGCCACCTGACCGACATCGGCGGCCCGGTGCCCGCCGGCTACAACCCCGATGCCAAGGAGATCTACGCCGAGGGCCTGCGCATTCCACCCGTCAAGCTGTGGGAAAAAGGCAAACGCCGCGAAGACGTGATCAACTTCATGCTCACCAACATGCGCGCACGCCCCTATCAGGAAGGCGACCTCAATGCCCAGTACGGCGCCTGCAAAGTGGGCGAGCGGCACTTGCTGGAGCTGCTCGACAAGTACGGCGTGGCCCAGGTGCGTGCCTGCATCGCCGAGCTGAAGAACATGGCCGACCGGCACATGCGCGCGCTGTTGCGCGACGTGCCGGACGGTGATTACAGCGGCACCGCCGTGCTCGAAGATGCCGGCCACGGCCTGGGCGAGCTGGCCATCACCGCCCATGTGCAGATTCGCGGTGACCAGGCCCATGTGCGCATCGACAGCCCGCCACAAGTGCCCTACTTCATCAACTCCTACGAGGGCAACTCGGTGTCAGGCGTGTACTTGGGGCTGATGATGTTCGCTCAGGTAGCGCCGCCCTACAACGAAGGCCTGTACCGCTGCGTCACGGTCGATGTCGGGCCCAAGGGTACCCTGTGCAACGCCGAAGAACCGGCGCCCCACGTCAACTGCACCACCACGCCGATGGAAACCCTGGCCGATGCCGTGCGTACTGCGCTGGAGCAAGCCTCGCCACAACGGGTTACGGCCTCCTGGGGGCATACCAGCGGTATCAACATCGCCGGCCATGACCCGCGCAATGGCAACAGCGAGTATGTGACCATGGTGCTGGCCTCGATCATTGCCGGTGCCGGAGCCAACAAGGTGATGGATGGCTGGCACGCGTGCGGCCCGCTGTGCTGTTTCGGCGCGCTGATGAGTGGCGACATCGAGCTGCTGGAACATGCCTACCCGGTGCTCATCCACCGCTACAGCCTGATGGCCGACAGTGGCGGCGCTGGTGAATTCCGCGGTGGTTCGGGCACCCGGCTGGAGATCGAACCACTGGACCACGCCATGACCGTGGTCGGCTTCGGTGAAGGCCGGCAACTGCCCACCGCCGGTGCCGCCGGGGCACGCAATGCGCTGCTGGAGCCCAAGCTGGGCCGGCTGATCCACCGCCACGCCGATGGCAGCGAAGACCACTACACGCAAAACCCGATGCTCACCCTGCAGCCCGGTGAGCGGATCATCAACATCAACCCCGGTGGCGGTGGCTACGGCGACCCGCTGCGCCGGCCGATTGCCGCAGTCCTGCAAGACTTGCGCAACGGCCTGGTCTCGCCCCAGGGCGCAGCCCTGGAATACGGCGTGGTCGTCGATGCCGATGGCCAGCTCGATGAACCCGCAACCCGCCTTGCCCGCGCCCCGCACTGACCGGAGACCCATCATGCGTAACCAATATCGCCTGGGCATCGACGCCGGCGGCACCTTCACCGATTTCATCCTGGCCGACCGCAACGGCGGCGTGCAGCTGTTCAAGGCCCCGTCCACACCGCAGGACGGCACCCTGGCCATTCGTGCCGGTCTGGCGCAGATCGCCGACGCCACCGGCCGCAGCCCGGCCGAGCTGATCGCCAACTGTGACCTGTGCATCAACGGCACCACCGTAGCGCTCAATGCACTGATCGAGCGTACCGGGGTCAAGGTGGGCCTGCTGTGCACCGAGGGCCATGAAGACAGCCTGGAAATCCGCCTGGGGCACAAGGAAGAAGGCCATCGCTACGACGCCCACTACCCGCCGGCGCACATGCTCGCCCCCCGCCACCTGCGCCGCCCGATTGGTGGCCGCATCCTCGGCGATGGCCGTGAACACAGCCCGCTGGACGAACGCGCCATCCACGCCGCCATCGATTACTTCCGCGCCGAAGGCGTAGAGGCCGTGGCCATTTCCTTCCTGTGGTCGGTGCGCAACCCCAGCCACGAGCAGCGTGCCGCCGAGTTGGTGCGGGCAGCCCTGCCCGGGGTATTCGTCTGCACGGGCTGCGAGGTGTTTCCGCAAATTCGCGAGTACACCCGCACCTCCACCACGGTGGTCAACGCCTACCTCAGCCCGGTGATGGCGCGCTATGTGGCGCGCATCGACAGCCTGTTCCACGAGCTTGGCGTGCAACAACCGGTGCGTTACTTCCAGTCCAACGGTGGCCTGGCGCCCGGGCACCTGATGCGTGAGCGCGCGGTCAATGCCATCAACTCCGGCCCCGCCTCGGCGCCCCAGGCCGGGCTGGCGGTGGCACGGCCGTTCGGTATCGACAACGTCATTACCGTGGACATGGGGGGCACCTCGTTCGACATCACCCTGACCAACGCCGGGCGCACCAACTTCAGCAAGGATGTGGACTTCCTGCGCCAGCGCATAGGCGTGCCGATGATCCAGGTGGAGACGCTGGGTGCTGGCGGCGGCTCCATCGCCCACCTGGACGAGTTCGGCATGCTGCAGGTCGGCCCGCGCAGCGCCGGTGCCATGCCGGGGCCCGTGTGCTACGGCAAAGGCGGCAGTGAGCCCACGGTAACCGACGCCAACCTGGCGCTGGGTTACCTCCCGGATGGTGCATTGTTGGGCGGTAGCATCCGCCTGAACCGCCAGGCGGCGCTGGATGCCATACGCAGCAAGATCGCCGAGCCACTGGGCATCAGCGTGGAGCGGGCGGCGTTCGGCATCACCACATTGGTGAACCTGAACATGGTCAACGGTATTCGCCGCGTGTCCATCGAACGCGGCCATGACCCGCGCGACTTCGCCCTGATTGGCGCAGGCGGTGCGGCGGGCATGCACGTGGTGCGCCTGGCCGAGGAAATCGGCATGCAGACCGTGCTGATCCCCAAGGTGGCCTCGGGCCTGTGTGCTTTCGGCCAGATCCTGTCCGATGTACGTTACGACCAGCTCACCAGCCTGTCGATGCGCCTGGACACCGGGCACGTGAACCTGGAGCAACTCAACCAGGCCCTGGCCGAACTGCGCCAGCAAGGCCTGGCCAACTTGCGCGAAGACGGCTTTGGCGACCAGGCCAGCAGTTGCCACTACACCCTGGAAATGCGCTACCAGGGGCAGATCCATGAATGCAGCGTGGAGCTGGCGCAGCATGCCCTGGATGAAGCAGGCCTGGCGGCGCTGATCAGCCGCTTCCACAGCCGCCACCAGACCCTGTACTCGTACAGCGAACCCGACAGCCCGGTGGAACTGGTGAACCTGGAGTGCTCGGTGATCGGCCACCTGCCGCGCCCACCGCAACCTGAGTTGCAGGGCCCGGCCGAACCGCCGGCAGCCACCCCGCAAAGCGTCCGGCCGATGCTGTTCAGCGCCGACGGCGCGTGGCAACCCACGCCCGTGTTCAACGGCAATCGCCTGTTGCCGGGGCAGACCGTGCAGGGCCCCTGCGTGATCGAGGAAGACACCACCAACATCGTCTTGCCGCCAGGCTGGCAGGCGCGCCTGGAGCCCTCGGCCACCTACCGGGTGACACGCGGGGCTTGATCAAACGGTCGGCGTGCGCCGATCATGGGCCTGAAAGCCGCCTGGCAACCTTGCGTTGCCGGGCGTTTTGCACAATAACAAGAGCTGCTTGAGTAGCTTGCCTGCAGTTCCTTTTTTCAATGCTGCCCTCTTTGAAAAAGGACCCACCATGCCCACAGAACTCTCGACCCACGGCTGGGCACAGCCGGAGCGCCAGACGCGCTGGGCCGAAGCCATCAGTGACACCTATTTCCCATTGAGCCTGCAGTTTGCCGCCGAGCAGCCGTTCAATGGCCACCTGCAGCGCTGGAGCACGCCCAGCACGCCGCTCAGCCTGTCGCGCCTGCGCTCCAGCCCGCTGGGCTACTCGCGCAGCAAGGCGCACATCGGCCAGGACCATGAAGCGTTCTACCTGGTGACCGTGCCGCACAGCAGCGAGGTGTACTTCGAACAGGACGGCCACCCGATCAGTTGTCGCCCGGGTGGTTTCATCGTCGAGCGCGGCGACGCCCCCTACCGCTTCCATTACGGTACACAGAACGACCTGTGGGTGCTCAAACTGCCTGAGCAGGCTCTGAAGGCCAACTTGCTGGGGCACAAACGCTATACCCGGCATTGCTTCGATGCCAGCCAGGGCCTGGGGCGCATCTTCGTCGAACAGCTGGACCTGTGCGCCCGCCATTTCGATGCCAGCCCCGTGGCTGCCCGGCATTTGCTGCTGGAGCAGGCCTCGGCCACCCTGTTGCTGGCCCTGCAACAGGACGAACGCGTACTGGGCAGTGAAGGCAGCAACCTCAGCACCCTGCACCTCACCCGGGTGGAGCAGTACGTGCTGCACCATCTGGGCGACCCCGAACTCACGCCACAAAACATCGCCAGCGCTTGCGGGCTGTCGTTGCGTTACCTGCACAAGCTGTTCGCGATCACGCCCTATACCCTTGGCGAGTGGGTGCGCCTGCAACGCCTGGAGGCTGTGCACCGGCAACTGCGCGACCCGTATTGCCACCTGACCATTGGCGAACTGGCGTTTCGCTGGGGCTTTGCCGATCAGGCACAGTTCACCCGCGCGTTTCGCCAGCAATATGGGTGCACGGCACGGGAGGTCAGGGCTGCGCGTACGCACTGAACGGTGCAAGCGGCGGTCACTGCGCGACCGGGATCAGTCTTCGGCCGCCACGTCCACCACCTGCCAACTGTCATCCGGATCGAAGCGTTTCATCGCCTTGGCCAGCCTGTCGCCCTGTGGCCCGAGGTCTTTTTCGAACACCTGGCCGTCATGGCTGATCATGAAGCTCATCACACCGGTATCATCGTACCTGGCCGGCCAGGCGACCATGGCGAAACCACGGCTCATCTGGTTGCCTATCAGGTAGCTGTAGGCGCCGCCAGGGGCGGAGGGGCCTTGTGCATCGAGAATGCGGAAGTGGTAGCCGTACCAGTCATCACCGACCACATGTTGGCCGAACAGCGGGCCCAACGGGCTTACCTCGCCGTCGCCATCCTCGTCCCAGTACAGCCCGTCATGTTTGCCGGGCTCGCTGAAGATTTTCCGCGCGTACTCCAGCGCACCGTTGCCGTTGTGGTCCTCGGTGGCGTAGTCCATTTGCGCATCGTGATAAGCCAGCAGCGACTGCAACACACCCAGTTCGTTGCGGCCGATGCGCCGGGCGCGAATTTCGGCGCTGCCGGCCTTGAGGTCGAACCGCCACCCCTGGCTGCTTTTGGTCAAAGGAATGGGCAAGGTCCAGTGATCGCTGCCCACCGCCAGAATGGCCTTGCCCTCGCCCGTCATGTCGATGGTGTGCTGCGCACGGTACTGCGCCAGGAAGGTGTCCACGTCGCTGCGTTGCACACCGCCGCGCGGTATGTAAGTGCGCCAGTCATCGCCCAGCAAATGGGCCAGGCGGGCTTCATCCGGTTTTTCCGCGCCCAGTGCCGTAACGAAGGACTCCACAGCCTTCTCCGGCGTTGGAAAGGTTTCTTGAGCAGCCGCCAGGCAGGACCAGACCAGGCTTACAATGAACAGCAACCCTGCAAATGCTGGACGGTTCATCGACGGCCACCTCCGCCGCGACGCATGGGCGCACTGGGTCGGGAGATCGGGTGTCCGGCGGCACGTGAGGTGTTCGGGCGCTGAGCGAAGGACTGGCTGGTGCGACCACGGTTAGCCTGCAGGTTGGTACGCGAAGGCGAGCGTACGCCGTCAAACGCATTGTTACGTGCCCGGCCGGCGGTATTGGCGGGTCGGTTCTGGGCCACTTGCCGGCCTTGGGCTGTGCGGGGTTCCTGCCGACGCTCGGCGCCCCTCGGGTTGTCGACACGCGATTGCATACGGTTACCCGCTGCGTTGCCCGTCTGCGCCTCGCGCATTTGCTGACGCGCCTGGCGATTGCTGGTGGCGGGCCGTTCGATACCGGCCCGGTCCATCGAAGCCCTGGCCTTGTCGCGCGCCTGGGCACGCTGTGCGTCGTCGCCACGGAAGGCCGTGCGCTGGGTGGCACCGTCCAGCTGGCGGCCATACTGCTGGCGGCTGCGGGCGTCACGGTAAGGCACGCCATCGCGGTTGGCCGTGTTGTGCTGCCATTTGTTCTGGTTGTTGGTGATGCGGTTGTTGGCGTTGATGTTGTTGTAACGGTTGACGTCGATATCGATGTCATTGTTGCCCCAGTCACAGTCACCCCAGAGCGAAGCCACAATTGCCACGCCGGTTCCGAAGGCCAGGCCGGCCACCAATGCGGAGCCGGGGTAGTACATCGGCGGTGGCGGATAGTACACCGGCGGCGAGGCCGGATAGGCCCAGGTGCCATACACCGTGGTCGGGTTGTAGCTGGGCACGTACACCACCTGCGGGTCGGCCGGCTGGATGACGATGGTGGACGGCGCGCTGCTGGCCGCCTGTGTCGACGGGGCGGCCTGCACGGTCACGTTCTGGTACTGGTTGCTTTGCAGGTTGCCGGCAGCCTGTGCCTGGTGGCGCAAGCGCTGCACGGCGCCCATGACATCGTCGGGCTGCGCCAGGAAGGCGTCACCCAGGCGCTGCACCCACACCGGGTCCTGGCCGAGGGTCGCCAGCAGCTGCGGGAAAGCCACCAGCGCTTGCACACTCGGGTCCCAGGGCTGCTTCGCCACTTGTTTGACAGCGTCGTCACCCGAGGCTTTGGGGTTGGCCTTGGACCAGGTCACGGCTTCACTCACCTGCCCCGGGTAAGTGGCCGCCATCAAGACCTGGGCCAGCAGCGCATCGGGGTACAAGGCAACCGGCGCCAGCATCTGGTCCAGTTGCTCCTGGGTGAACACCGGGTCCTTGGCCGTGACCGTGTCAGCTTGCGGGGCTGGGTCGGGCGCGGGTACGTCTTGCGCCAGCGCCGGGCCGGGTGCCGCGTGCAGGCACAGAAGCGCCGACAGCAAAGCAAACAATGGCATACGCATCGCTTTTCCCCATGAGGTCAGACCGCGTGGATTAAGGGTAGCAATGACGATGCTTTTAACCAGAAGTGGCGCGCAAACTTTTCGCGCTCCAAGGAGGATGAGCTGCTACTTCTGGTTCTATAGCCCAACGTGGGCGGTGAGGGGCTGCTCACCCTCCTAAAGCAATGATCGCCAGGATCAACAACGCCCCGACGCCCGCCAGTACCACACCGGTCAATTGGGTGCGGCCACCGGAGTAGCGTGCCAGCAGCCAGCCCGCCAGGTAAAGCATGGCCAGGGCGACAAGGTGCGACACACGGATCGCTGTGGCGGTGGTGTCGATCAGCAGGAACGGGATGACCATCGGGAACGTCGCCAGCACCACCAGCAGGAACGTGGCCATGGCGGCTTTGAAATCATCCAGGCCCAGTCGTGGCGGCATCGGCCGGGCGACATCGCGCAGCATGCGCGCACGCAGCATTTCCAGCCCGTCTTCATCCAGTGCCAGGCTGACGCGTTCGGGCAGCGCATCGCTAATCAATTTGCGCCCTTGGCTGCTTGGCGCAGCCTGCAGGCGGGTCAACAAGGTACGGCTGCGGGTGCGCTCGGTCCAGGTGCGTAACAAGTAGATGACCGCATCGGCCAGGCCCCAGGCCAGGTTGCAGCCGAACGCGGCAACCAACATCAGCCGGGCATCTTCGCGCCCTGACGTAGCAACACTCAGCGAGCCAATGAAAGTCATGGCCATCAGCAAGCCGAAGATGACTTCAGTAATGCGGTCGATCGGCTCCAGAACGCCCCATTTACGCGGTTGTTCATCTCGGCCCATCACGCCTCCCCTCCGTCGATAGTCACTATCGAGAATGGCAATTTCTACCAGGCACCGTGGCCGAATAACCTTGCTCCATCGACTCGCCGCCCACGACCCTGGCCCCTGGAGCTACCCCAATGAACACCTTGGCTCGCCTGCTGACCGCCACGTTTGCCGTTTTATCCATCGCTGTCATCAGCGGCTGTGCCAGCCACCCTGAATTGCGCCCGTATACAGCCGAAGAAACTCGCCAACTGCAGTTGGAATCGTTGCAGCGCCGCGGCCTTTCCCTGGACGACTACGAGCAGCAACGGCGGGTGATTCAGCGTGCTGGCAACCTGCCAGTGGTCACCGAAGCCGCCGATGCAGACCGTTCGACCAAAGGCTGAGTAGTGCAGGCTGCGGTTCCCTGCGCCCACACGCGCAGGTATGCTCTACCGCTCAACCGCAAGCCTTCCAGGACGGAGACCATGACCAGGCCCCTTCTGTTGCTGAGCGCTGTACTGCTGTTTAGCCCTGTTCTACTGGCCCAGCAGATCAAACGCGAACTGGGCAGCTTCGACTTCACACTCGGCACCACGCCCTCGCGCACCATGGCCCAAGGCCTTATCTCACCCAGTGCCGTCGGCGCCTTCCATGGTGGGCTGGACTTAAGCCACCCCAATGGCTGGTACCTGGGCCAGTACGCGCCCAGCATGGGCGTTGCCCCCAACTCGACCCTGCGCCTGGACAGCTACCTGGGCTACAAGCACCATTTCGACAGCACCTTGGGCTACGAGATGGGGTTGATTCATTATAGTCAGCCGAATATCGCAGGGCCCGACAGTTATGCCCTGTACGGTGGCATCTCGGTGTTCGGCAGCCGCTTCGGCGGCGCGTTGCGCGATAACCCCGACAACCGCACCGGCACGCTGTTCGCCGATTTTGGCCAATTGCCGCTGTTCGATGTCGACCTGACCGTAAAGCTTGCCCACCACCAACTGGGTACGCCGTTCACCATTGGCGACGGCAGCCAGGTGAATGCCTTTTCCGATTGGTCGCTGGAGCTGTCGCGGCCCTGGCTTGGCATCGACCTGAACCTGGTCTACAGCAACTCCAACCTCAGTGGCGGCGGTTGCGATGCGTATTCGGGCATGAACACCTATTGCGACAGCGTGGTCACGCTCAAGGCACAGCGCAGTTTCTTCTAGCGCTGTGGCGCCAGCACCAAGGCTATGCCGCCCAGCACCACCACCACGCACGCAATCAGCAAGCGCAGCGTCAACGTCTCACCAATCAGAGCAACACCGCCCAGAGCGGCAATCACGGGCACACCGAGTCGCAAGGTTGCAGCCCAACGTTCGCTGGCGCGTCATTGCAGTGCTGCCACAGCCTCGATTTCCACCAGCATGCCGTCCAGTGCCAGTCGTGGCACCGGGATCAGGGTGCAGGTCGGTTTCATATGCGGCCCCCATGCCCTGTCAGCCTCCGCTACCCATTGGCGCAGGCGCGCTTCGGAATGTTCGACAATCAGCAAGGTCAGCTTGAACACCTGGGCCAGGCCAGCGCCTTTCGATGCCAACGCCAGCTCCAGGTTGGCCAGCGCCTGGCGGGCCTGTTCGGCGAACAGGGGCGACAGCTGGCCATCGCTGCCCTCCCCGCCTTGGCCGGCGATGAACAACAGCCGGCTGTCGGCGCGTACCTCGGCGACGTGGGAATAGGCATTGCCACTGGGATCGTACAGGCCCTCAGGGTTGCTCGACTGGAACACGGCTGGATGGGTCACGACATGCCCTCGCTCGGATGGAAGAGTGGCGGAGTATCGGACCTCAAGTAAACTCTAGGTCAAGCGCAGCGTAGGACGTTTCGCACAGAAGGCGAACTTATGTGAACCACGCGTCTGTTTGCGCGGCGCTCGTCACGCGCTAGATTCCCAGACCCGGCACGGAGGCCTGTATCCAACAAGGAAAAGCGCATGAGTAATTTTGATTTCCAGCTGGCCTATACCATCAAGCCGCACACCGCACGCGATGATGGCGACGCCGCCTTGGCACGCGTACATATAAGGGAAAATCTCGGCCTGGGCACCGTTGAGCACATTGAAACCACCTTGCTGGGAACGGTCGAACTCAAGGGTTCCACCCTCGCAGAGCGCAAGCTCGAGGCTGAGAAACTGATTCACGAATACATTCATAAAGCGCTCAAGCAGCTGCGTGTGCTGTCGACCGTGAAGTTCTACGGCTGCCTGATGGTGAACGGGCTAGGCCCCGCCATACGCTTCGACATCCTGCCCAAGTGAGCCTCGCCGGCATCAGGCGCCCCTGCGCCTGATGCCGGCCACCGTCACTTTTCCTGCAATACCGCCCTGCCCTTCACCACCCGGGGCCCGCGCCATGCCCAGAACAGCAACCCGGGGAATGGCGCGTACACCACGAACACGACCCACAGCATCTTGCGTTCGGCGCGCCGATCACTGCCGATGATGTGCCAGATCGCCCAGACCTCCAGCAGGATGACGAAGGCCGCGACGATGATCCAGATCGTTCCGATTTCCATGAGCGCTCTCCCATTTGGCATGTAATGGGTTGGGTTTCAGCAAGCGCCGAGGGTTCAGATTGTTTTGTCTGGCGCCAGGGCAGCCCATTCAGCGCGCTGCTTTTTCCAGCGCCGACTTCAGCGCCGCCGCATCGGTAAACGCCCGCTGGCCCACCAGCACTCCCTGCTCCAGTTGCAACCACTGTACCAGGCCATCCTGCCCGGAATAGCGGCTGGCCACGCGCCCTTCACGGTCAAGCAGCACGCGGTAGTTGTATGCGCGCATGGCGGGGATGGCGAACAGCTGGCTGATGATCGCCGGCATGCGCTGGATGTCGGCAACGAACACGGCATGACGCGCCTCGAGGTAGCCCTTGGGCTGCTCGGCCAGCGCAGCCTTTACCATCTTTGCGCCGTCCATGTCGCGCGCTACCAGCAGGATCTGCGTGCCAGTATCAAGGCTGTAGGCGTGGTCATACTGGTCAAGCAGCGTGAACGGTGCCAGCTTGTCGCCCGGCTCCAGGGCATTGGCCAGCAACGGTAACAGGCTGCACAACAGGGCAATGGCGTACTTCATCAAGGATGTCCTCGGTAACAGGGGGCGGCATGGCGGCGAAGGGCCAAGCCAGGCAGGTTGCCTGAACACGACCTGAAATACGACACACCCACCCGGGAGATTGTCTTTCCCCCAGCCAGCCGCCACACTCTGCGGGCCAGCCAGGAAGCGGAGACCAGAGTGCCCACGCCACGACAGTTCAGCAAGAAGACCAGTACCAGCAACATGCTGCGGCTGAAATCCACCAGCGCCAATGCCCAGGCCCCGTACAGGGTCGACTTCGTCCTGCTTGAACATTTCTCGATGGCCAGCTTTACCGTTGCCATGGATGTGCTGGTCACCGCCAACCTGCTGCGCGCAGACAGTTTCCGGTTCACCCCGCTGTCGATGGATGGCGACCGGGTGCTCAGCGACCTGGGACTGGAGCTGGTGGCCACCGAGCTGTCCGCCGAGGCGCTGAAGGAGCTGGACTTGCTGGTGATCTGCGGCGGCCTGCGCACGCCCCTGAAGTACCCGGAACTCGACCGCCTGCTGGACGACTGCGCGGCCCACGGCATGGCCCTGGGTGGCCTGTGGAACGGCGCCTGGTTCCTTGGCCGCGCCGGGGTGCTGGACGACTACGGTTGCAGCATCCACCCCGAACAGCGCGCCAGCCTGTCCGAACGCAGCCCGCAAACGCGCATCACCCCGGCCAGTTTTACCCTCGACCGCGACCGCCTCAGCGCCGCCAGCCCCAATGGCGCCATGGAGCTGATGCTGGGCCTGGTGCGCCGGCTGTATGGAGATGGCCTGGCCGAAGGCGTGGAGGAAATCCTGTCATTCTCCGGAGCGCGTTACCGTCAGGTTGGGCCGGGGGCGAAGAAGTCCATGAGCCTGCACCTGCGCACCATCGTCGAACTGATGGAAAACAACCTGGAGGAAACCCTCAGCCTCGACCAGCTGGCCGCCTACAGCGGGCGCTCGCGACGGCAGATCGACCGGCTGTTCCAGGCCCAGCTGGGCACATCACCGCGGCGTTACTACATGGAGCTGCGCATCACCAAAAGCCGCCGCCTGCTGCAGTACTCCGACCTGTCGGTGATGGAAGTGGCAGTGGCCTGCGGGTTTGTTTCGGTGTCGCATTTCAGCAAGTGCTATGCAGCCTACTTCGGCTACCCACCTTCGCGGGAACAGCGGCTGGGCGAGTGAGCGCCGTTCAGGCGCGTATGTAACGCAGCACGGCGTCACAGATCATGGCTTTGTGGCGCAGCTTAATCTCGTCATCTAACAGGTCGATCTGGAAGATCTCGCCAAAGGTGTGGCGGTTCGACACCCGGTAGAAGCAGAACGAGCTCATCAGCATGTGCAGGTCGATCACTTCGATGCCGCCACGGAAAACCCCTTCCTGCACACCACGGCGCAGGGTGTTGCCCAACGCTTCGAGCACCAGGCTGCTCATTTCACGAATGGCCGGCGACTGCTTGACGTACTCGCCATAGTGGATGTTTTCAGTGCAGATGATGCGCACGAAATCGACGTTGCGATCGTGGTGATCGAAGGTGAACTCCACCAGACGACGAATCGCCTGCTCAGCCGGCAGCGACTCCAGGTCCAGGCTTTGCTCGGTCTTGCGGATGTCGCCATACAGCTTGATCAGGCACTCGCAGTACAACTGCTCCTTGCTGCCAAAGTAGTAGTAGATCATGCGCTTGGAGGTGGCAGTGCGTTCGGCGATGGCGTCGACGCGGGCGCCGGCCAGCCCTTGCTGGACGAACTCGTTGATGGCCGCCTGGAGGATATCCTCGCGCGTTTTCTCGGGGTTGTTCTTGCGCGTTCTGCGCCCCCCTTCGGTTTCAGGCTGGCCGAGGCCAACTACGGAATCACTCATACCTACTCACAGGCTATTTATTGGAATGAGGGGATTATCCGTGAGCGCGGCCATGCAGGGAAGCGCGCTGTTGGTCGGGTAGCCATAAAGCCTCACGGGTGGCTGGCCGTGAAGTCATTCACGGCAAGCCGCTGGCATCACTCGCGCTGGGCAGTATCGCGCTCCAGCGGCGGGGTCAGGTGCAGCACGCGATTGCGCCCGCCTTCGGCCAGCAAGTAACCGCCTTTGCCATCCGCCACGATCGACTGTGGCGCCTTGAGGAAGGTCAGCACGGTGTGCTGAACGCCATCGGCGTCAACACGCAGTAGCCGGGCACGGTGGGTGTTGTCTTCGCTGATCCACAGGCCGCGCTGGTCACAGTACAGGAACGTCGGGTTGCGCAGGCCTTCGACCACCACCGGGTCGCTGCCATCGTCGGACAAGGCGCGGACCTTGCCATTGGCCTTTTCGGTGTACAGCAAACGGCCTGCGCAGCGGGTGAGCCCTTCGGTTTCGATCAGGCCGGAACGCAGCACATCGAGCTGGCCGCTGTTCCAGTCGTAACGCATCAAGCGACCATTGCCTTTGCGGTCTTCGATGGCATACAGGTGGTCGCCGTCATTCCACAAGCCTTGCACGCTGTCGCCGTCGAAAAGGGGGGTCACCTGGCCATCGCGGGCCAGGCTGACAGGTGCCCGGCCGCCCTCCTGACTGAACACCCACCCCCCGTGAGCCGCCACCATGCCGTCGGGCTTGGACAGGTTGTCGACCACCACGACGCGGTCGCCGGTCGCGGTGATCTTGAGGATGCTGCCACGGCCATCATCCAGCTCGCGGCTGACCAGCAGGCTGCCATCGGCTTGCGGCAGCAGCGAGGCGGCTTTGGTCACATCGCGGTGCAGTACCTCGACATCCCAGCCTGAGGCTGCCTGAACCGGGTAAAAGCTCTGCCAGGCGAAAAAGCCCAAGGTGGCGCTAATCAGGCCGGTGGTGGCAGTCAGGGCGATGCGGGTGCTGCGCTTGCGCAGGATGTGCGGCATGTAGGGGCTCCTCGGGATTGCCGCGATGCTAACAAGCGAATGTGAAAAAAATGTCGAAGGTTGCAGAGCATTACAAAGAAACAAAAGGATATAAAAATAACTAAACATTCTAACAAACAGGAATATAAAAATTGAAAGCCAAACGCCACCTCCTTAGGCTGGGCACATCGTTTCCCACTCGGTTTCAAGGAGCAAACCCATGCCAACCCGTGCTTTCTCTCCCCTGCGCCGGCTGCTGATCGGCGGCCTGCTGGCCAGTGTCGCCAGCGCCCTGCTGCCTTGGTCCGAAGCTCTGGCCGACGATGCCAAGACCCTGCGCATCGGCTACCAGAAGTTCAACAGCATCAACATCCTCAAAGGCAGCGGCGCCCTGGAAAAAGCGCTGGCACCCCAAGGTGTAACCGTAAGCTGGCACGAATTTGCCGCCGGCCCGCAGTTGCTCGAAGCGTTGAGCACGGGCGCCATCGATCTGGGTCATGCCGCCGATGCGCCGTCCGTGTTCGCCCAGGCCGCCGGTAAACCGGTGGTGTACCTGGCCGCCGAACAACCCTACCCGCGCGGCATCGGCCTGGTGGTGCGCGAGCAGGACCACCTGGCCAGCGTGCAAGACCTGAAAGGCAAGCGCGTGGCCACCGGCCGCGGCTGGAACGCCCAGTACCTGCTGGCCGTAGCGCTGGAGCAAGCTGGCCTTACCTACAAGGACATCACCCCCGCCTACGTCAACAACGCCGCCGACGCCGTGGCTGCCCTGCAGTCCGGGAGTGTCCAGGCCGTCACCCTGTGGGACCCGTTCCTCGCCGCAGCAGAAAGCCAGCCTGGCCTGAAGAACCTGCGTGACGGCAGCGGCCTGTCCAACAACCGGACGTTCTACCTGTCCACCGCCAGCTATGCCGATCAGCACCGTGCACTGCTGAAAACCTTCTTCAGCGAACTGCGCAAGGTCAGCCAGTGGGCCAACGCCAAGCCTGCCGAGGTTGCCGCGCTACTGGCGCCGCAACTGGGCATCAGCGCCAACGTGCTGGAAGTGGCCAGCGAACGGCGTAACTACAATGCCGTGGCCATCACCCCGCAGATCATTGCCGAACAACAGAAACTGGCCGATACCTTCCAGGGCCTGGGCCTGATTCCACGCAAGCTGCAGGTGGCCGACGCGGTCTACCCGGCTTCCGTGTTGCCTTGAGCGGAGCGCAGCCACCATGCCCCGCCCGATCCGCTTCAACGCCTTCAGCATGAACGCCGCCAGCCACCAGTCCCCCGGCCTGTGGCGTCACCCGCGCAACACCAGCGTGGCATTCAACCGCCTGAGCTACTGGACCGACCTGGCTCGCCTGCTCGAGCGCGGCCTGTTCGACGCCGTGTTCATCGCCGATGTCCTGGGCATCTACGATGTCTACCAAGGCGGGCCCGACGCCGCCTTGCGCGGCGGTGTGCAGGTGCCGGTCAACGACCCACTGCTGCTGGTACCGGCCATGGCCGGGGTCACCGAGCACCTCGGTTTCGGCGTTACCTTTTCGCTGACCTACGAACACCCCTACCCCTTCGCCCGGCGCATGTCCACGCTCGACCACCTGAGCAATGGCCGGGTTGGCTGGAACATCGTCACCGGCTACCTCGACAGCGCCGCACGCAACCTCGGCCTGGCGCGCCAACTGGGCCACGACCAGCGCTACGACCTTGCCGAAGAGTACCTGCAGGTGCTGTACAAACTATGGGAAAAAAGCTGGGACGACGACGCCGTGCTGCTGGAACGTGACAGTGGGCGCTATATCGAACCTTCGCGGGTGCACCCTATCAACCATGTGGGCGAGCACTTCCAGGTGCCCGGCATGCACCTGTGCCAGCCCTCGCCCCAACGCACGCCGGTGCTGTTCCAGGCCGGCGCTTCGGCACGTGGCCAGCAGTTCGCCGCGCAGCATGCCGAATGCGTGTTCATCAGCGGCCCGACGCCCACGGTATTGCGCCGCTACGCCGACGGCATCCGCCAGGCCAGCGAGGCCGCCGGGCGGGGGCGTGATGAGGTGCTGATCTACGCCCAGGCGCTGTTGATCGTCGCCCCCACCCGGGAAGAAGCCGAGGCCCGCTTCGCCGAATACCGTCGCTACGTCGACCTGGACGCTGCCCTGGCACTGCTGTCGGGCTGGACCGGCATCGACTTTGCCGGCCTCGACCCCGACGCGCCGATCGAGTATGTCGAAAACGATGCCGGTCGCGCCGCCCTGGCCGCGTTCACCGCCGCCGACCCCAAGCGCCGCTGGACCGTGCGCGAGGCCGCCGAATTCGTTGGCCTGGGTGGTCGCGGGCCGGTGCTGGTCGGCTCAGCCAGCGAGGTCGCCGACCAGTTGGAAAACTGGCTGGACCAGACCGGCATCGACGGCTTCAACCTGACCTATGCCGTGCAACCGGACGACCTTACCCATGTCGTCGATTTGCTGGTGCCAGAACTGCAACGCCGTGGCCGCTACCCTTCGCGCTACACCGAGGGCACCCTGCGCCACAAGCTGTTCGGCCAAGGCGACCAGTTGCCGGCACAGCACATTGGGCGTCAGGTTGACATTCAGCGATCAAATACCGGGTATTCCAACATTTAATTTGTGGATGCCACGCGCTCGACCCTATTCTGTCGCCACATCCCCTGCGCCGCACCGGCCGGTGCGGTTCACGGCATGGGGAGAGAACAACAAGTCGAGACCGTCCATGTCGAACCATTCGTACTTCGCCCCCCACGGTGGGCACCCGGCTCAAACCGAGCTGCTGACTGACCGTGCCATGTTCACCGAAGCCTATGCCGTTATCCCTAAAGGCGTGATGCGTGACATCGTCACCAGCCACCTGCCGTTCTGGGACAAGATGCGCATGTGGGTCATTGCCCGCCCACTGACCGGTTTTGCCGAGACCTTCTCCCAGTACATCGTCGAAGTGGCCCCGGAAGGCGGCAGCGAGCGCCCAGAGCTGGACCCGAACGCCGAAGCCGTGGTGTTTATCGTCGAAGGCGAGCTGGACATCACCGTCGAAGGCAAGCATCACACCTTGGTACCGGGCGGCTACGCCTTCCTGGCCCCGGGCGCCGAGTGGAGCCTGCGCAACAACAGCAAGTCCAACGTCACCTTCCACTGGCTGCGCAAGCACTACCAGAAGGTTGAAGGCCTGGACGTACCTGAGTCGTTCGTTACCCACCGCGACAACGCCACCGTCATCGAAATGCCGGGCACCGAAGGCCGCTGGGTCACCACCCGCTTCGTCGACATGGCCGACATGCGCCACGACATGCACGTGAACATCGTCACCTTCCAGCCGGGCGGCGTCATCCCGTTCGCGGAAACCCACGTGATGGAACACGGCCTGTACGTGCTGGAAGGCAAGGCAGTGTACCGCCTGAACCAGGACTGGGTCGAAGTGGAAGCCGGCGACTTCATGTGGCTGCGCGCCTTCTGCCCGCAAGCCTGCTACGCCGGCGGCCCAGGCAAGTTCAGCTACCTGCTGTACAAGGACGTGAACCGTCATGTGCATTTGACGCTGAACCCTAAGCGCTAAGCTCAGGCTGATGCTCTAAGCCCGCCAATCTGGCGGGCTTTCTGTTTGCCGCGCATACTGAAACACCCATCCCCCGCACGGTACCGGCCATGCCCCGCTGCCTGCTGCTTACCCTCCTGTTGCTCTGCACCCCTGCCCTGGCCGCCGATGCCTGGACCCTCGCCTACGACCGCGAGGGCATCCGCGTGTACCTCAGTGGCGTGCCCGACTCGCCCTACCAGCAGTTTCGTGGTGTGAGCACCATGAAAGCCAGCGTGCGCACGCTCACCGACCTGCAGGAGAACCTGCGGGTGGCCTGCAAGTGGCTGTATGCCTGTGACCAGATGCGCCTGCTGGATGTGGACGGTGCCAATACCTGGGTGTACCTGACCACCAACCTGCCCTGGCCGACCATGCCACGGGACATTGTGTTGAAGGTGAGCAGCGAACGCCTGGATGACGGTACGCTTTTGCGGCACCTGAGCGCTGAGCCCGACAGGATTCCCAAGGTTGACGGGTTGATCCGTGTGCAGCGCCTGAGTGGTGAGTGGCGAATGAAACCGTTGGGTGATCGGTTGACCGAAGTGACGTACCAGTTGCAAGCCGACCCGGCCGGAGATGTGCCGGGCTGGCTTGCCAATCGGTTCGTGGTGGATGCGCCGTTGGTGACGTTGCGTACGTTGCGGGCTGTTGCCGAGCGCCAGCCCTGAGATGTCACCGAGCCTGAGCGAGCCCTTGTAGGAGCGCGTTAACGCTTGAGCACTCGGCCCTCTTCCGGCGCAGTGCTTTACGCGTTGCACGTTTGATGCATCGTCAACCTCTTATTCTTTTTTTCTGTAAAACTTCCACGCCCCACAGCGCACCAACAAGTGGGTGCCAAGGTGCAGGTTTCATGTCATTTAAATGATGAGAGCGCAGGCAGTAACAAAAAATCAAACTAACGCCCGATGCAACTTCGCAGCGGACTTTCTTAGTGTTTGAACGCACCTTCAGAACGTGCGCCTGAAACCGTCCCGCGAAAGCCATTTCATTCTGCCAGCGGCCCAGGTCAAGCGGAACGCTACAGAATGCACACCGGCAAAGGGATTTTTTGCAGAGTGAAAAGCTTGGGTGACAGTTTGCGCAATGCGCCTGTCAAAAGGCCTGACCCAGCGGTCACATCTTGTAGGTCGAGAGCAGGATGCTGGTCTCGGTATTCTCGATGTGCGGGATTGACCGAATGGTGTTGAGCGCCCGGTCGAAGGCTTCGAGGGTGTCGGCGCGCAGCTCTGCCATCAGGTCCCAGCGGCCATTGGTGGTATGGATGGCCACCACGTTGGGATGCCCGCGCAGCGCGTGCTTGACCTCTGCAGCGTGGTGGCCACTGATGCCGATGCTGGTGATTGCCCGCACGCCCTGCTCCAGCGCGTCGGAGCGCAGGCGTACTGTGTAGCCAATGATCACGCCCTGCTCTTCGAGCCGGGTAATGCGGTTTTGCACGGTTGCCCTGGCCACCTTGAGCTTCTTCGCCAGGGTCAACACAGGGGTACGTGAATTGTCCCGCAACAGCGCAATCAGTTCCCGATCGATCGTATCCATAACGCCTGCCAATAATCAGATTGCTACTTGGGGATGGCAGATTGTCTAGAAAGCTGATGAAACTGGCAACCTGCATTCTTCCGATTGACGCAACCTTTCATCAAAATGTTCATGCCACTCCAACAATCTTAAGCGTGCCGCCTGCCGTGACCAGGGCGACCGCGCAATAACAAGGTGCAAGAGCATGACGTATTTCATTGATGTTCCAACCATGTCGGACTTGGTACATGACATTGGCGTAGCGCCGTTCATAGGCGAACTGGCTGAGGCCATCCGCGAAGACTTCAAACGCTGGCAGGAGTTTGACAAGTCTGCGCGTGTTGCCAGCCATTCGGAAGTGGGTGTTATCGAATTGATGCCAGTTGCCGACAACAGCCGCTATGCCTTCAAATACGTTAACGGCCACCCGGCCAATACTGCCCGTGACCTGCATACGGTAATGGCCTTCGGCGTGCTGGCCGATGTCGACACCGGCTACCCGGTGTTGCTGTCCGAACTGACCATCGCCACCGCCTTGCGCACCGCCGCCACCTCGTTGATGGCCGCGCAGGCCCTGGCTCGGCCGAACGCGCGCAAGATGGCGCTGATCGGCAACGGCGCACAAAGCGAATTCCAGGCGCTGGCCTTCCATAAGCACCTGGGCATCGAAGAAATCGTTGCGTACGACACCGACCCGCTGGCCACCGCCAAGCTGATTGCCAACCTCAAGGAATACAGCGGCCTCACGATCCGCCGGGCCGGCTCGGTAGCCGAAGCCGTGAAAGGCGCGGATATCATCACCACTGTTACCGCCGACAAGGCCTACGCGACCATTATCACCCCCGACATGCTCGAACCCGGCATGCACCTGAATGCCGTGGGTGGCGACTGCCCGGGCAAGACCGAGCTGCACGCTGATGTACTGCGCAAGGCCCGCGTGTTCGTCGAGTACGAACCACAAACCCGTGTTGAAGGCGACATCCAGCAACTGCCGGCGGACTTCCCTGTCGTCGACCTGTGGCGTGTACTGCGCGGCGAAACCGAGGGGCGCCAGAGTGACAGCCAGGTCACCGTATTCGATTCGGTGGGCTTCGCCCTGGAGGATTACACCGTACTACGGTACGTACTACAGCAAGCTGAAAAACGCGGCATGGGCTCGAAGATCGACCTGGTGCCGTGGGTGGAAGACGACCCGAAAGACCTGTTCAGCCACACCCGTGGCCGCGCCGGCAAAAACCGCATCCGACGCGTTGCCTAACCCAGACTCGGTATTCCCCAACAACGGGTTCTCCACCCACCCGGGGGGGGCACATCGTGATTTACTCAGCAGATCTGTCAGTTTGCCGGTAACGCCATCGAGCTGGCCGGGCGTGACGGGCGTATTGTGGCGCTATCACGCAAGGCCGTCGACAGGATGATCGCGGGCATTCACCTGTCGCCGAGAATGGCTGCGGCCTGACCACTGACGCGGTCGGTGTAGGAGCGCCATGTCGTCAGACACGCTATATCCCACCGCCCGCCAGCAGTTGCGTCATCACCTCGGCCAACGCCTTGACCATCACATCCGCCGTCGGCCGATGCACGATGACGATTTCATAACTGTCGACCTCCGGCAGCCCCTGCCCCAACCCCAGCACCCGATGCTCGCCAGTGGCCGCCCTTGGCGGTAGCAGGCTGACGCCCATGCCATCGGCCACTGCCGCCTGGATACCACTGAGACTGGAACTGGTGAAACTGATGCGCCAGCGCCGCCCCATGCCTTCGATGGCGTTGATCATGTCCTCGCGGTACAGCCCACGCGGCGGGAAGGTCACCAAAGGGATCGGGTCCAGCTCGAAGGCGGGGGTGCGCGCACTGTCGATCCATTGCAGGCGCTCGGGCCAGCAGGCCACGCCCTCGCGGGTGTTGCGCCGCTGCTTGAGCAACACCAGGTCGAGCTCACCGTTGTCGTAGGCCTGGCTGAGGTCGCGGCACAGACCACTGGTCACTTCCAGCTTCACCTGCGGGTGCAGGCGGCTGAAGGCCGACAGCGCATTGGTGGTGCGCCCGCCAACGAAGTCCTCGGGCACACCAAGGCGCACGGTGGTGCCCACCATCGCCCCGGCCAGGGCTTCGAGCATCTGGTCGTTCAAGGCCAGCATGTGCCGGGCGTAGCCGAGCAAGGTTTGTCCGGCATCGGTGGGCAGCACATCGCGGTTGCCCCGCACCAGCAAACGGTGGCCGACCATGTCTTCCAGGCGGCGTACCTTCTGGCTGATGGTCGACTGTGTCGAGTGCAGGCGAGCGGCAGCGGTGGTGAAGCTGCCGCAATCGGCCACCACCACAATGGCGCGTAGCAGGTCGAGGTCGAACAGCGCCCTATTCGATTTCACGCTAATGGACATCTGGGTATTCAACTACTGAATGGCAAGACTGCGTTCTATCACGGCTAGTCGCCAAGGGCCACACCTTCACGCCGTGGGTCAGCCCCGCCCGACCAACCCTCGCCACTGCGCTGGATGATCTGCATACCGCTGGTCATGGTCATGGGCGTTACCTCGTGCCCCCAGGCTGCCAACTGCCGGATCAGCGCCGGGCTGCTCAGCCCCGCTTCCACCTCGGTGCCAGCATTGCGGCTGCCAAAGTTGGGCAAGCCTGCGGCCTGTTGCGGATCGAGCTGCCAATCCAGCAAGCCAACCAACGCCTTGTTCACATAGCCGATGATCTGCGAGCCGCCCGGTGACCCCAGGCTGGCCACCAGATCGCCCGATGCTCGCGAGAACACCAGCGTTGGTGCCATGGCCGACAGCGGCCGCTTGCCCGGCTGTACCCGGTTGGCCACGGGTTTGCCGTGCTCCTGCGCAATGAACGAGAAGTCAGTGAGGTGGTTGTTGAGCAGGAAGCCCTTGACCATCAGGTGCGAGCCGAACGCCGCCTCCACCGAGGTGGTCATGGCCAGGGCCTGGCCGCTGTCATCCACCGCGCTGAGGTGCGAGGTGGAAATGCGCAATGGCGAGCGATCCGGGGCCAGGGCCAAGTCGGCGCCCTGGGGTTGGCCCGGGCGAGCCCGCTTCATGCTGTGTTCGCCAATCTGCGCTGCACGGCTGGCCAGGTAGTTGGCGTCGGTAAGCGCCTTGACCGGGACCGGCACGTAATCGCTGTCGGCCAGGTACTGTGCGCGGTCGGCATAGGCCAAACGCTCAGCCTCGGCGATCAGGTGCACGGCCAGCGGTGATGCCTCCAGGCCAGCCGGGGATGCATTCGCAAGCGGGCGCAACACTGCCAGATCGCGCTGCGGCGTGGCGCGTTGTACGGCTTCGAGAATGCCCAGGGTCTGCAACACCGTCACCCCGCCCGAGGACGGCGGCGGCATGCCGCAGATGCGCCAGACCTTATAGGAGCCGCACACGGGCTCGCGCTCTTTCGCCTGGTACTGCTGCAAGTCCTGCAACGAGAGGTAACCGGCATTGGCATGGCTGCGCACCGTGGCCACGATGGCTTCGGCAATCTCGCCGGTATAGAACGCGTCAGGGCCTTGCGCGGCAATCTGATCGAAGGCCTGCGCAAGCTCGGGGTTGCGCAGGATCGCTCCCACCGCCAGCGGCCTGCCCTGCTCATCCAAGAAGTAGCGGGCCATGGACGGTGACCGGGCAATGAACGGGTCAGCGGACAACAAGGTGTGAAGGCGCTCGGACACCGGGAAACCGTTGCGTGCCAGCGCGATGGCCGGCGCGAACAGATCGCGCCAGGGCAGCTTGCCGTGCTGATCGTGTGCCAGTTTCAAAGCACGCAGAACACCCGGCACGCCCACCGAGCGCCCGCCAATCTGCGCCGCCCTGAATGGCATCGGTGTGCCGTCGGCTTGCAGGAACAACGTTTGCGTCACAGCCGCCGGTGCGGCCTCGCGGCCATCGAACGCCTGCACGCGCTTCCCGTCCCAATAGAGGATGAATGCCCCGCCGCCAATACCGCTGGATTGCGGCTCGACCAAGGTCAGCACCATCTGCATCGCAATGGCCGCATCGATGGCGCTGCCACCGGCACGCAACATTGCCCGCCCCGCTTCGCTGGCCAACGGGTTGGCTGCAGCAACCATATGGCGGCTGGCCTGCACGGGCTGCAAGCCTGTGCGGTAGCCAGAGGCCAGCTCGGGAGGTGCGGGCAGCACCTGGTCGGCACAGGCCAGGCCACTGGCGGCTACCAGGCAAAGGGCGCTGATCAGGGGTGGAAAGAAGTACATCGGCATGCTTCCTGCGAACTTCAAAAGCCCCGAAGATACCCTGTCGTACCCCTGAAAAAAACTAAGCCACTTCCTCGAACGGCAAGCCCACGTAGTTCTCGGCAATGTTCACCAGCCCGGCTGGCGACGTCAGGAAGTACTCGCGGTCGGCCTCTTGCATCTTCTGGTCCCAGGCGTCTTTGTGGCTGCCGAAGTCGTGCAACAACTGGGTCATGAACCAGCTGAAGCGCTCGCCTTTCCACACCCGGCGCAGGGCCAGCGGGGAGTATTGCTGCAGCAGGTCGGTGCGCCCTTCGCGGTAAACCTTGACCAGAATGCGATACAGGTAATTCACGTCCGACGCTGCCAGGTTCAGGCCCTTGGCACCGGTAGGCGGGACGATGTGCGCCGCGTCACCTACCAGGAACAGGTGACCATACTGCATCGGTTCTACCACCAGGCTGCGCAGCGGGGCGATGCTTTTTTCCAAAGCCGGGCCTGTGACCAGGTCAGCCGCTACGTCGGCGGGCAAACGGGCTTTCAGCTCGTTCCAGAAACGCTCGTCCGACCACGCTTCGACCCGGTCCTGCAAAGGTACCTGCAGGTAGTAGCGGCTGCGTGTTTGCGAGCGCTGGCTACACAACGCGAAACCACGCTCGTGGTGGGCATAGATCAACTCGTGATTGACCGGCGGCGTGTCCGAAAGCAGGCCCAGCCAGCCAAACGGATAGACCCGCTCGTACTGCTTCAACACACCTTCGGGAATGCTCTGGCGCGATACACCGTGGAAGCCGTCACACCCGGCGATGTAGTCGCAATCCACCCGGTGCAACTGGCCGTCCTTCTCAAACGTGAGGTAGGGCTTTTCGCCCTTCAGCTCATGTGGCTGGACATTGCTGGCGGAATAGATGATCGGCGCGCCACTGGCTTCACGGGCCTGCATCAAGTCACGGGTGACTTCGGTCTGGCCGTATACCATGACGGTCTTGCCGCCGGTCAGGGCTTTCAGGTCCAGGCGTTGGCGGCGCCCGCCGACCAGCAACTCGACCCCTTCGTGCACCAGGCCCTCACGGTCCATGCGCTCGGCCACACCGGCTTCGCGCAGCAGGTCGACAGTGCCTTGCTCCAACACCCCGGCACGGATGCGGCCAAGTACGTATTCAGGCGTCTGGCGCTCGACGATGACGTTATCGATGCCGGCCTTGTGCAGCAGTTGGCCCAGCAGCAGGCCAGACGGACCTGCACCAATAATTGCAACCTGAGTTTTCATTGTTGTTGTCTCTGTTCGGACGATGCCGGCCCTGGACTGGCAGTGGGGCGGCATCTGCTGTTAGGGTTTGCCCCTGCATTTTTACTGGCAAAAATGCTACCGAAGTGTGCTATTCCATCTAAAACCTGCACTTTTTATAAAAAACGTTCGATTAACGGACAGGCTACCCCTGATGAAATCCACCCTCCCCGGCGTTCCGTTGTTCAAGCTGTATGGCGAAAACCAGGCCTGGCCCGGCACCGACCTGCTGCACTGCGAATCGATCCCTGCGCGCAGCCGCCTGCACCACTGGGAGATCAAGCCACACCAGCATGCCGAGCTGTTCCAGTTGCTGTATGTACAGCGCGGCCAGGCCCAGGTGGAGATCGAAGGGTTGCGCAGCGCCATCGGCGAAGCGGCGATCCAGGTGGTGCCGCCGATGACCGTGCATGGCTTTCGCTTCAGCGCCGATATCCAGGGCTATGTGCTCACCTTCGGCACCGCGCTGGTGGCGAACCTGGAACAGCGCCTGGGCATGCCGCTGGCGGTGCTGGCGCAACCTGCGTGCTACCCGCTTGGGCATGACCGTGTGCACCTGCGCAGCCTGATCGACACCTTGCAGCAGGAGTACCAGGGCAATGCCCCGGCGCGTGCGGCCATGCTTGAAGCGCTGGTGACCGCGCTGATGGTGTGGATCAACCGCCGCCAGCAACTGGGGCAGGCACCGCGTAACCGCGACGAACGCGACCGGCAGTTACTGGGGCAGTACCTGCGGCTGGTCGAGGCGCATTACCGCGAGCATCTGTCAGTAGAGGCCTTTGCCGCACGGTTGAACGTTCCAAGCCTGCAACTGAACCAGCTGTGCAGGGCTTTGAGCGGGCAGACTGCGTTGCAGGTGGTGCACCAACGGTTGCTGCTGGAGGCGCGGCGTAACCTGATTTATACGCGGATGAGTATCGGGCAGTTGTCGGATAGCCTGGGATTCACCGACCCGACGTACTTTGCCCGGTGGTTCAAGCGGTTGACCGGGGAGACCCCTAACGGGTACCGACGCGCGGCGCAGCCAGACTGATTGCGGCAGGCTGCTTGACGTATACGTCAACCTGCCCTCAGGATACCCGCATACCCCACGCCGAGCCCCAGCATGAGCACCCAGACCTACAGCATCTCCGACCTGTCCCGCGAGCTGGACATCACCACCCGGGCCATCCGCTTCTATGAAGAGCAGGGCCTGTTGAGCCCCGAACGCCGTGGCCTGGAGAGAATCTATTCGGCCCGCGACAAGGTCAGCCTCAAGCTCATCCTGCGCGGCAAGCGCATCGGCTTTTCACTGGCCGAGTGCCGCGAGCTGATCGAGCTGTACGACCCCACCAGCGGCAACCTCAAGCAGCTCAACAGCATGCTGGCAAAAATCGCCGAGCGCCGCGCCCAGCTGGAGCAGCAGATGCTCGATATCCACCAGATGCAACTGGAACTGGACACCGCCCAGGAGCGTTGCGAACAAGCCCTGGCCGCCACCCTGAACAACAAAGACAACCGCTGAACCCCACAGGAAACCCGCCATGTCCTTGCCCCAACACGTCCGCCTGGTCGAAGTCGGCCCCCGCGACGGCCTGCAGAACGAAGCCCAGCCCATCAGCGTTGCCGACAAGGTGCGCCTGGTCAACGACCTTACCGAAGCGGGCCTTGCCTATATAGAAGTGGGCAGCTTCGTCTCGCCCAAGTGGGTGCCGCAAATGGCCGGCTCTGCCGAGGTGTTCGCCGGTATCGACCAGCGCCCCGGTGTTACTTATGCAGCGCTGGCACCCAACCTGCGCGGTTTCGAGGACGCGCTGGCTGCCGGGGTGAAGGAAGTGGCAGTGTTCGCGGCCGCCTCCGAAGCGTTTTCGCAGCGCAACATCAACTGCTCTATCAGCGACAGCCTCAAGCGCTTCGAGCCGATCATGGAAGCTGCGCGCAACCACGGTGTACGCGTGCGTGGCTATGTGTCATGCGTACTCGGCTGCCCTTATGAAGGCAAGGTCAGCGCTGAACAGGTGGCCCCGGTGGCCCGCGCACTGCACGACATGGGCTGCTACGAAGTATCGCTGGGTGACACCATCGGCACCGGCACTGCCGGCGATACCCGGCGCCTGTTCGAGGTGGTCTCTGCCCAGGTGCCGCGCGAGCAACTGGCCGGGCACTTCCACGACACCTATGGCCAGGCCCTGGCCAACGTCTATGCCAGCCTGCTCGAAGGCATCAGCGTATTCGACAGCTCGGTGGCCGGGCTGGGCGGCTGCCCTTACGCCAAAGGGGCTACCGGCAACATCGCCAGCGAAGATGTGGTGTACCTGCTGCAAGGGCTGGGCATTGAAACCGGCATCGACCTCGACCGGCTGATCGCCGCCGGCCAACGCATCAGTAGCGTGCTGGGCCGCGGCAATGGGTCGCGGGTAGCGCGGGCGCGCAGCGCGCAGTAAGTCATACGGGTGTCACACAGGTGTGGGTGAAGTGTTACCGACCCCACATTTCACAGCAAAAAATCGGGTAACAGGGAAACAAATCGGCAGAATCTCAGGCCAAGCACTTTTGACGAAAACCGCTTAGCCACTGATTTTAAAAGACTTTCAAAAGTTGGCACGCACCCTGCTATATCTTTGGTACAAGAACAAAAAAAATGTGACACCCAATAAAAACAACAGGTAACGGCTCTGACATAACAAGAACAACACGGCAGAGGCGTAGCAAGCAGATTTTTTTGGAGTAGACACGCTTTTCAGGGGTACGCCCCGCGGTCTGGCACAGAACAATAAAACTACCTCAAGGTAGCGGCAGCCAGGTTCGGATCAGCCATGATGAAAGCAGGTCAGCGCTCAAAAAAATACGTTTGCTCTTGACCCCGCATGGGGGTCGCCCGCAACACCAGGACAGGCTGACAAAAACAACAAAAGGCCGGTCCCAATAATAAAAAAAGAGCAAGCAACAACGCTTTGAGGGGAGCTTCGGCTCCCCTCAGTGCTTCCCGCCCTCCTCCTTTCTTCTCCTTTCAGCCCCCTGATGCAGCAACCCGCCTTGCATTGTGGTCCACCCTGTAACCCTACAAGGAGGACAACGCCATGCCCGTTGAAATCGACGAAACCACCCGCCGCTGCACCCTGATCGGCGAGAACCTGCGCATCGAAGGCGATGGCCCTGCTATCGAAATCGTCACCGACGAACACCTGCGCATGTCAGTGGCACTGCTGGCAGGCCAGCGCGTCCCCATTACCGAAGCCGAGGCCGATGCGTTGACCGTAGCGGGTGCGGTGGATAGCCGCAGGCATCTGAAGGCCAGCGTGCCAGGCTCGGTAATTTAAGGCCTGGCGGTCGAAGCCGGGTAATCTGATATGGTTTTTATCGCAAAATCTGAGCCTGTGCTGATAACAGCCTCAGGGCCATAGTGCTCATGCCTGATCGAGGCCTGATGAGCACCGAGCCATGAACAATAGAATCCCTTTCACAGAGATCGCCCCCACCCCAGCCAGCCCCCGACCGCGACACACCGACAGCGGCATTCACACCCGCAGCTTCAGCGGGCTGTACCGCAACCTGCGCATCGGCTTTGCCGGTGCCCTGTTCGTGCTGTTCTTCGGCACCGCCTGGCTGAACTGGAACGGACGCCAGGCCGTGTTGTGGGACCTGGCCAACAGCAAATTCCACATCTTTGGCGCGACCTTCTGGCCACAGGACTTCATCCTGTTGTCAGCGCTGCTGATCATTTGCGCCTTCGGCCTGTTCGCCATCACCGTGTACGCCGGCCGCGTGTGGTGTGGCTACAGCTGCCCGCAGAGCACCTGGACGTGGCTGTTCATGTGGTGCGAAAAGGTCACCGAAGGTGACCGCAACCAGCGCATCAAACTGGCCGCCGCGCCCTGGAGCCTGAACAAACTGGGGCGCCGCACCCTGAAACACAGCCTGTGGCTGGTCATCGGTCTCCTCACTGGGCTGACCTTCGTCGGCTATTTCACACCGATTCGCCCTCTGGCCGCAGAACTGTTCACCTTGCAACTGGGCGGCGTGGCGCTGTTCTGGGTGCTGTTCTTCACCGCCGCCACTTACATCAATGCCGGCCTGCTGCGTGAAGCGGTGTGCCTGCACATGTGCCCGTATGCGCGCTTCCAGAGTGTGATGTTCGACAAGGACACCCTGGCCGTCGCCTATGACCCACGGCGCGGTGAGGCCCGTGGCCCGCGCAAGAAGGGCAGCGACGTCCAGGCCCAAGGCCTGGGCGACTGCATCGACTGCACGCTGTGTGTGCAGGTGTGCCCCACCGGCATTGATATCCGCGATGGCTTGCAAATGGCCTGCATCGGTTGCGCAGCGTGCATCGACGCCTGCGACGGGGTGATGGACAAGATGGGTTACGCTCGCGGGCTGATTGGCTACAAGTCCGAACACAGCCTGCAGGGCGGTACTACTCACTGGCTGCGCCCACGCCTGCTCGGCTATGCCGCTGCGCTGGTGGTGATGATCGCGGCGCTGGTGGTGGCCTTGCAACTGCGCCCGATGGTGTCGCTGGATGTGATCAAGGACCGTGGCCTGTTCCGTGAAAATGCCTTGGGCCAGATCGAGAACATCTACCTGCTCAAGGTCATCAACAAGACCGAGCGCACCCAGCACTATGCGTTGCGCCTGCTGGACGCCGACGGCTTCACCTTGCAGGGCAACACCGCGTTGGTCATCCCGGCGGGCGAAATGAGTGAACTGCCGGTGTCGGTGGCGATGCTCGCCGAGCGGCCGACCAGCAGCTCGCAAACACTCAGCTTCGAAATCAGCGAGCGTGACGACCCCGCCATCCGCAGCGTGGCCCACAGCCGCTTCGTCGCCCCCATGAACCGTTGATCCCTTACACTGACGCCACCTTGCCTGCCAGGCTTCGACAGAAGGCCAGAATGAAACGCTACGAACGCTTTGCCGACGACATTGCCGAACTGATCCGCTCCGGGGTACTGGGCCCCGGCCAGCGCGTGCCCTCGGTGCGCTACGCCAGCCAGACCCACGGGGTCAGCCCTTCTACCGTTTTCCAGGCCTATTACCTGCTGGAGCGGCGCGGGCTGATCCGCGCCCGGCCGCGCTCGGGGTATTTTGTCAACGCCCACGCCCCACGCCAGTTCAGCGAACCTCAAGCGCTGCAGCCGGTCAGCGAGTCTACCGATGTCGACGTCAGCGCCTTGGTGTTTTCGATCCTCGACTCGATCAAGGACCCCAACACCATACCGTTCGGTTCGGCCTTCCCCAGCCCCGAACTGTTCCCGCTGCAACGCCTGTCGCGCTCGCTGGCCAGCGCCAGCCGCAGCATGGACCCGCGCATGGTAGTCACCGACCTGTCGCCCGGCAACCCGCAACTACGCCGGCAGATTGCCCTGCGCTACATGGTTGGCGGGCTGATGCTGCCCATGGAAGAACTGCTGATCACCAACGGCGCACTGGAGGCCCTGAACCTGTGCCTGCAGGCAGTGACTCAGCCCGGCGACCTGGTAGCCATCGAGGCCCCGGCCTTCTATGCCTGCCTGCAGGTACTGGAGCGGCTCAAGCTCAAGGCGGTGGAAATCCCGGTGCACCCGCGCGAAGGCATGGACCTGAGCGTGCTGGCACAAACCCTGGAGAAGCACCCGGTCAAGGCCGTGTGGTGCATGACCAACTTCCAGAACCCGGTGGGCGCCAGCATGCCGGAAGCCAAAAAACAGGCCCTGGTGGAGTTGCTGGCGCGCCATGAGGTGCCGTTGATCGAAGACGACGTGTACGCCGAGCTGTACTACTCGCAACAGGCGCCCAAACCGGCCAAGGCCTTCGACACCCAGGGCCTGGTGATGCACTGCGGCTCGTTCGCCAAAAGCCTGGCACCGGGCTACCGCATCGGCTGGGTCGCCGCCGGGCGCTTTGCGCAGAAGATCGAACGGCTGAAACTGATGACCTCGCTGTGTGCCTCGATGCCGGCCCAGGCGGCAATTGCCGACTACCTGCAGCACGGCGGCTACGACCGCCACCTGCGCAAGCTGCGTTACGCGCTGGAAGGCCAGCAGGCCAACATGCTGGCGGCCATCGCTCGCCACTTTCCGGCGCAGACGCGGGTCAGCCAGCCTTCCGGTGGCTACTTCCTGTGGCTGGAACTGCCCGAACAAATGGACGCCCTCAAGCTGTTCCATATGGCCTTGGCGCAAGGCATCAGCATCGCCCCCGGGCCGATCTTCTCGCCCACCCGGCGCTTCGGCAATTGCATCCGCCTGAACTACGGAAGCCCTTGGCATGACGGCGCCGAACGGGCCATGGAAACCCTCGGGCGGATCATCCGCTCCTTCTGACCATCGAACACCCGGCGGCCGAACGACGGCTGCCGGGCATCGCCCGCCAACTGTACTGACCCGCTATTCGCATGCAGATGAACACGCTAAAGTCAGAGCCTCCCCTTTTGTCGGACGTCGGCATGCCCTCCCGCGACCTGCGCTCACTGCGCCAACACGTCGAAGCCCTTCAGCGGCAGAACGCGCAACTGGAATCCCAGCTTGCCAGCCTCCAGGACCACGATCAGAACTTCTACCGTTCGTTGTTCGACACCATGGACGAAGGCTTCTGCATCATCGAGTTCTTCGACGGCCCGCACGGCCCGCTCAGTGATTACGTGCATGTACTGGCCAACGCGGCCTACGCCAAGCACGCCGGCATCCCCAACGTGGTCGGGCAAAAGCTGCGCGAGATGGTGCCCGATGAAGCCGATGACTGGGTAGCCCGCTATGGCGCAGTGCTGCGCACTGGCGAGCCCCTGCATTTCGAGCAGGAACTGGTCGCTACCGGCCGTGTGCTGTCTGTTACCACCTTCCGCGTGGAGCCTGCCGAGAAACGCCAGGTAGCGGTGTTGTTCAAGGACGTTACCGAACGCCGTCGGGCAGAGCAGGCCCTGCAACGCCTGAACGAAGAACTGGAGCAACGGGTAAGCGCTGCACTGGCAGAGCGACGACTGTTCGCCGAGCTGGTCGACCACAGCGTGGTCAATGTGCATGTGGTCGACAAAGACATGCGTTGGCTGGCCATCAATCGCCAGGCGAAACATGACTTTCAACGGTTGTTCGGGCGTACGCCTGAAACTGGCGATTACTTGCCAGACCTGATCGACGATGAGCCAAACGTTCGGACATTGAGCTTGTCCATGTGGCAGCGTGCCTTGGCAGGCGAGCAATTCGTCGAGATCGGGACATTCGGCAAGGCGCCCGAGCAATACCATTACGAACTGCGTTTCAATGCCTTGCGCGACCAGGATGGCGAAATACAAGGCGCTTTTCTGTTCGCCTATGACATCAGCGAGCGCGTACAGGAGCAGAAGCGCCTGGCCAAAGCCGAGGAAGCCCTGCGCCAGGCGCAGAAGATGGAAGCCGTGGGCCAGCTCAGTGGTGGCATCGCCCACGATTTCAACAACCTGCTGGGCGGTATTCTGGGCGCGCAAGAGCTGATGCGCCAACGCCTGAACCAGTCACGCTTCGACGCCATCGAGCCATTGCTGGAGCTCTCCAGCGGCTCGGCTCAACGGGCTTCTTCGCTGGTGCACCGTTTGCTGGCGTTCTCACGCCAGCAGACCCTGCAGCCCTGCTCAACGCAAGTGGCAACATTGGTGGCTGGCATGGAAGAGCTGTTACGCCGCACCATTGGCCCGGCCATCACCCTGAGCAGCCGGTTTGCCTGCGAGCTATGGCCAACGTTCATCGACCCACCCCAACTGGAAAGCGCCCTGCTCAACGTGTGCATCAACGCGCGCGACGCCATGCCAGGGGGCGGCGTTATCGATATCGTCGGCGACAACCTGCTGCTTGACGCGGTACAGGCCCAGGCGCTGGAACTGCCCGCCGGCGAATACGTGCGACTGAGCATCATCGACAACGGCAAGGGCATGTCGGCGGAGGTGGCCAAGCGTGCCGTAGACCCCTTCTTCACCACCAAGCCCATGGGCCAGGGCACTGGCCTGGGTTTGTCGATGACTTACGGGTTCGTGCGCCAATCGGGTGGGCAACTGCGCGTACTTTCGACGCTGGGTGAAGGCACGCGCATCGAGCTGCTTTTGCCCCGCCACTATGAGCACCCCAAGCCGCCTGCCCCCAAACCGCAGCGCAAGGTACTGGAAAAAGAGAGTGCAGTGGCGCGGCGTATCCTGTTGATCGAAGATCAGACGGCCTTGCGCCTGGTGGTTTGCGAAGTGCTGGAAGAGCTGGGTTACCGGGTTGATGCATTCGAGGACGGCCCAACTGCCTTGGCCTACCTGCAAAACGGCGAACGGCCAGACCTGTTACTGAGCGATATCGGCTTGCCCGGCGGCCTGAATGGCCGCCAGGTGGCTGAGCGCTGCCGCGAGCGCTACCCGGACCTCAAGGTGCTGTTCATCACCGGCTACGATGAAAGCGCGGCGCTCAGTGACGGCCAGTTGCTACAAGGCACGCTGGTGCTGACCAAGCCGTTTGAACTGGAGGTGCTGGCCGAGCGGGTCCGCACCCTGCTTCAGGATTGACGGGCGCGCTCAGCGCCCGCCACCCAGGTCGATGAAGCTGCCCGTGGAGTAGGATGCCTTGTCAGACAGCAACCAGAGAATGGCTTCGGCCACTTCTTCAGGGCGCCCGCCCCGGCCCATGGGCAAGCCGGGTTCCAGCTTGCTGACGCGGTCCGGATCACCGGACAGCGCATGGAAGCCGGTGTGAATGTAGCCCGGGCGAACGCCATTGACCCGCACGCCCTCGCCAGCCACCTCTTTGGACAGACCAATGGTGAAGGTATCGAGTGCGCCCTTGGAGGCGGCATAGTCGACATATTCGTTGGGCGAACCCAGGCGTGCAGCCACCGATGACACGTTGACGATGGCCCCGCCCTGCCCGCCATGCCGACGTGCCATGCGCAGCAGGGCGTGCTTGGCGCAGAGCATGGGGCCGACGACATTGGTTTTCATGACCTTGAGCAGGCGAAACTCGGACATATTTTCCACCCGGCTTTGCTGGCCGATGGTGCCGGCGTTGTTGACCAATGCGGTGACCGGGCCGAGTTCATCATCAACGCGCTGGAACAGCTGGATGATTTCATCCTCGACGCTGACGTCGGCGCGCACGGCAATGGCCTCGGCGCCCAAGGCGCGGACCTGGCCCAGGATATCTTCGGCGGCCTGCTCGTCGGTGTGGTAGTTGATGCAGATGCGGTAGCCCTGACGGGCGGCCAGCAACGCCGTGGCGGCGCCGATGCCACGGCTGCCGCCGGTGATGACGATGACTTTTTCCATGGATCTGCCATTCGTTCCGGGGAGGGAGAGCCGACAATAGGCGAAATAGCTGTGCGTGGGAATGACCAAGGTCAGGTCAACCCACTCCTATGTTCGCAGCCGTCTTCGGCACCAAGCACTAGAAAGCGAAGCCCTGTCCCAACTCGCTCTCCATCCACTCCAGAAACCGCCGCACTCGCGGGAAGCTGGAATGAGCCCTTGGGAAAACGAGATGGTGCGCTGCCACAGGGACTCGCAACGCATCGGGTGCGACTTCGACCAGCGCGCCAGAGAGAAGATACTTGTGAGCGAGAATTGAACTTTCGAGCGCGAAACCAAGGCCGTGGCTCGCGGCCTCCAAGGTCATGTAAGAGCGGTCAAAACTCAATGCATAAGGTTTCTCAGGGCGCTCCAACCCATGTTGAGCGAACCATTGTGGCCATTTGAGCAGGGTGGCCTCGGACAGAATAAGGTCTTGGCTCAGCAGGTCGCGTGGATGTGAGACAGCACGCTTGGCAAGCAGGCCCGGTGACGCCAGAACAGTGAACGTCTCATCGCGTATCGTGCGGACTTCATAACTTGGCCAGTTCGGTGTGCCGTGGCGGATATCAACATCAATCTTGTCCCGGCTGAAGTGCAAGGACTCGTACGAACAGGAGAGGTTGATCTGGATATCAGGATGCGCCAGTCGAAACGCCTCCAGCCTCGGCATGATCCACAAAAGACCAAAACTGGGTGACGAGTGCAGCCGCAGGCAATCAAGGCTGACGTCGCTCGCTGCACGCTCGGTGGCAATTGCCAGGCTATGGAGCACACCCGAAATTTCTTTCAAGTACTGCTCGCCTACCGGTGTAAGCCTCACACCGCGAGCCTCTCGAATGAACAACTGGCGACCGATCATTCCCTCTAGATTGGCGAGTTGATGGCTGACAGCTGAAGGCGTCAAGTCAAGTGTCTCGGCAGCGCGCGCTACATTGCCGAAACGTGCGGTCTGTTCAAAGCACTGAATTGCCCTCAACGGTGGAATGACGGGTATCGCATCGGCAGTGACTTTCATGCATCGGCTTCCGCTGTAGATATTGACCTTGCTTGGAAGACGCATTCAATCATTGGCCATCGCGCAATGCGAGCCATGAATTTTCTTCAGCAACGAGTGATTTTTACCTTATTGCTCGGCCTGCACCTGAAGAACAAGCTGCGCCTATCGATTCAGGTGAATCGAACCCATAAAAATAATCAGAGGTTTCACTCATGCTTCTTCAAGGAAAAGTCGCCATCATCACAGGCGCAGCATCGGCACGTGGTATCGGACGAGCCACTGCCACCACGTTCGCACAACAGGGTGCCCGCGTGGTTATCCTGGACCTGGATGAATCCGCCGCTCGCGACGCTGCCGCCGCGCTTGGCGAAGGGCATCTGGGGCTCGCTGCCAACGTCGCCGACGAAGCTCAAGTGCAGCATGCCGTAGCGCAAATCATTGAGCACTTCGGCCGTATCGACGTGCTGGTCAACAACGCAGGCATCACTCAACCGTTGAAGATTCTGGACATCAAGCACAGCGACTATGACAAAGTGCTGGACGTAAGCCTGCGCGGCACATTGCTGATGTCGCAGGCAGTGATCCCGCACATGCGCCAACAGCAATCCGGCAGCATCATTTGCATGTCGTCGGTATCGGCGCAGCGCGGCGGTGGCATCTTCGGTGGCCCACACTACAGCGCAGCGAAAGCCGGCGTGCTGGGGCTGGGTAAAGCCATGGCCCGTGAGCTGGGCCCTGACAACGTGCGGGTAAACTCGATTGCACCCGGCCTGATCCACACCGACATCACAGGCGGCCTGATGCAGGACGAGCGCCGCCACGCGATCATCGATGGCATCCCGCTGGGTCGCCTGGGTGAAGCACAGGACGTTGCCAACGCTGCGCTGTTTCTGGCCAGCGACCTGTCCTCCTACCTGACAGGCATTACCCTGGATGTGAACGGCGGCATGTTGATCCACTGATGACCGGCCGGATGTAGTTGCGCTGGCCTGTCGGCTGGCGCTGTTCTGAATCGACGTTACAGCCGTTAGCTGTCAATAAAAACAAGAGATCAGACCATCATGACAACCCTGTCTCTGGAGGCGGTCGTCAGCGTCCGCGCCAACGCGTATCGCAAAACTGCCTGGCGATTGATGCCGTTCCTGATGCTGTGCTACCTGTGTGCTTATCTGGACCGCGTCAACGTTGGCTTCGCCAAGCTGCAAATGATGAACGACCTGTCATTGAGCGAGGCCGTCTACGGCCTTGGTGCGGGCATGTTCTTCCTGGGTTATTTTCTCTGCGAGGTGCCCAGCAACCTGATCCTGCATCGGGTTGGCGCTCGGCGTTGGATCGCTCGTATCATGATTTCCTGGGGCATCATCTCTGCCCTGTTCGCCTTCGTCGAAACGGCCTGGCAGTTCTATGCGTTGCGCTTTTTGCTCGGCATTGCCGAAGCGGGCTTGGCACCAGGGCTGTTGCTGTACCTGACCTACTGGTTTCCCTCCTACCGCCGCGCAAGAATGACGGTGCTGTGGTTCGTGGCGATCCCCCTGTCGGGCATGGTTGGGGGGCCGATCTCCGGCTGGATCATGAACAGCTTTGCAGGCTTCCATGGCTGGGCCGGCTGGCAGTGGATGTTCGTTCTCGAAGCCATTCCGACTGTCATCGTTGGCCTGTTGGTGCTGGCCTACCTGAAGGACGGCGTGCATCAGGCAACCTGGCTCACGGATGATGAAAAGGCGCTGGTCAACAAAGAGTTGGCCGAAGACAACAGCTGCAAGGTCACCCACGCCTCACCTCGTGAGTTCATCCGGGATCGCCGCTTGTGGCTGCTGGCGTGCATCTACTTCTGTGTCGTGATGGGCCAGTACGCTATCACCTTCTGGCTGCCGACACTGGTGCGCAACGCAGGCGTATCCGACCCCTTGCACATCGGCCTTCTGACCAGCCTGCCGTACATCTGTGCAATTGCTGCCATGTTGCTCATGGGCCGCAGTGGCGACAAACACCGCGAGCGCCGCTGGCACCTCGTCGTACCGATGATCGCCGGTGCAATCGGCCTGACGCTGGCAACACTGATGGGCGGCAACCTGTTGCTTTCGATACTGAGCCTGTGCCTGGCGGCTTCAGGCGTGCTGTCGGCTTCCTCGCTGTTCTGGATGCTGCCCACCACGCTGCTGGGCGGCGTGTCGGCGGCGGCCGGTATTGCCGGAATCAACAGCTTCGCCAACCTCGCCGGGTTCTGCTCGCCTTACCTGATCGGCTGGATTACGACCACAACCGGGTCCAGTGCCATCGGCATGTACCTCATCACCGCCGTACTGCTGGTAGGTGCCTGCCTGGTGTTGCGCATCCCTGCCGCTTCGGTCAATCGCTGAGTTAATTGGAGTTTCCCGAATGACTGCTCAACCCTCACCCACCACACTGGCGGCGCTGACAGAGCGCGCCTACAACATTCGTCACCATGCCCTGCGCATGGGCCAGGTTCAGGGCCAGGGCTATGTCGGCCAGGCGCTAGGCGCGGCCGATCTGCTTGCGGTGTCTTACTTTCACGCACTGCGCTACCAGCCTCATAACCCGGAATGGGAACAGCGTGATCGCTTCTATCTATCCATTGGTCACTACGCGATAGCCTTGTACGCGGCGTTGATCGAAGCCGAAGTTATCCCGCTCGAAGAGCTGGAAACCTACGGCTCCGACGACAGCCGCTTGCCGATGTCGGGCATGGCGGCCTACACACCGGGAATGGAAATCACCGGCGGCTCTTTGGGCCACGGGCTGGGCATCGCGGTCGGCGCTTGCCTGGGCCTCAAGCGCAAGAAGTCGGATTCATTCGTCTACAACCTGTTGTCCGACGGAGAGTTGAACGAGGGTTCGACCTGGGAGGCAGCGATGTCGGCCTCGCACTGGAAGCTCGACAACCTGATCGCAATCATCGACGTCAACAACCAACAGGCTGACGGCCACTCAAGCGAAGTACTGGCTTTTGAACCCATCGTGGATCGCTGGCAGGCCTTCGGCTGGTTCACGCAGCGTGTAGACGGCAATGATCTGCAAGCGCTGGTCACCGCATTCGACGCTGCCCGACAACACCAAGGGGAGCAACCAAGAGTGATCATCTGCGACACCAAGATGGGCAAGGGCGTGGACTTCCTGGAGGGTCGCGAGAAAACTCACTTCATCCGCGTTGATGAACACGAATGGGATCTGGCGCTTGAAAACCTTCAGCTCGGGAGCAGCAAATGAGTAGTGTAAATAACCCGGCAACGGGCAAAAAACGTTTGACCACTTCGGCGATGATTGCCTCGATCGCTTCTGAAGGTCAGACGACACGCCCTGCGCCGTTTGGGCATGCACTGGCGACACTGGCCGAGCAACGTCAGGACATCGTCGGGCTGTCTGCAGACCTCTCGAAGTACACAGACCTGCACATCTTCGCCAAGGCCCACCCGGATCGTTTCTATCAGATGGGCATGGCCGAACAGTTGCTGATGAGCGCAGCTGCCGGTATGGCCCGGGAAGGCTTCACGCCGTTCGCGACCACCTATGCGGTATTCGCCTCACGCCGCGCGTACGACTTCATCTGCATGGCGATTGCAGAGGAAAACCTCAACGTCAAGATCGTATGCGGCCTGCCAGGGCTGACTACCGGCTACGGCCCGAGCCACCAGGCGACGGACGACCTTGCGATCTTCCGCGCCATGCCAAATCTGATGATCGTAGACCCCTGCGATGCGCTGGAAATCGAACAAGCCGTTCCAGCGATTGCAGCGCACCAAGGGCCAGTGTACATGCGCCTGCTCCGGGGCAATGTGCCAGTAGTGCTTGACGAATACGGCTACAAGTTTGAAATCGGCAAAGCCAAGAACCTGCGCACGGGCAACGATGTACTGATCATTTCCACAGGCCTGATGACCATGCGCGCCCTCGAAGCTGCCGAGAAACTGAAGGCGGATGGTGTCGACGTTGCGGTGCTGCACGTACCGACCGTCAAGCCGCTGGACGAGCAAACGATTCTGGCTGAAGCGCGCAAACCCGGACGCCTGGTGGTCACGGCAGAAAACGCTTCGATCATTGGCGGCTTGGGTGAAGCTGTGGCCGGGTTGTTGATGCGCAATAGCGTAACGCCGACATTCCGCCAGATCGCGCTGCCAGATGCCTTCCTGGATGCCGGCGCTTTGCCGACTTTGCACGACCGCTATGGCATCTCAACGCAAGCCGTCAGCGCTCAAATCAAGGCTTGGCTTTAAAAGTAGGCCTGACACGGCCACAGCACTGGGGGTAACCCAGGGTTGTGGCCGTGATACTGCGGCTTCAATGCCCTGCCGAAGCCGGTCCCGCCTTGGCGATGAACGGTGGCTTGGCAAACCACACCAGCAAGATCAACCCGGCAAACACCCAGGTCATCAAGGTGAAGTAATCCACCGTCGACATCATGTACGCCTGCCCGTTGAGTATCTGCTCCAGCTGCGCATAGCTTTGCGGGTTGGCCCCGCCCAACTGCTCAAGCGTATGACGCGTTGCCGGGTCGAACTGGCTGATATTCTCGCTCAGGTAAGCATGGTGCTGATCCGCCCGACGAATCCAGATCCAGGTCGTCAACGACGCGGCAAAACTCCCCCCCAGCGTACGCAGGAAGGTCGCCAGCCCCGACCCGTCAGCGATCTGGTGCGGCGGCAGATCAGACAGCAGGATGCTCAAGGTCGGCATGAAGAACAGCGCCACACCAATACCCATGAACAACTGCACCAGGGCCACATGCTGGAAGTCCACCTCACTGGTGAAGCCCGCACGCATATAGCAGCTGGTACCGATCGCCAGGAACGCCAGCCCCGCCAGCACCCGCAGGTCGAACCGGTGCGCATACTTGCCCACGAACGGCGACATGATCACCGGCAGCAAGCCGATTGGCGCCACCGCCAGGCCCGCCCAAGTCGCGGTGTAGCCCATCTGCGTCTGCAACCATTGCGGCAGGATCAGGTTGATGCCGAAGAACCCCGCATACCCCCCGACCAGCACAAGGGTGCCAACCCGGAAGTTGCGGTGCACGAACAGGCGCAAGTTCACCACAGGGTGGCGGTCGGTCAGTTCCCAGATCACGAACACGGCCAGAAACACCACCGAAATCAGGCTGCCGACGATGATGAACGAAGACTCGAACCAATCCAGGTCATTGCCTTTGTCCAGCACCACCTGCAACGCGCCGACACCGATGATCAACGTGAGCAAACCGATGTAATCCATCGGCTGGCGGCTGGTGACCACAGGCCGCGAACGCATCTGCTGACGCACGACGGCGGCGGCGAACAGGCCGATGGGCACGTTGATGAAGAAGATCCATGGCCAACTGTAGCTGTCGGTAATCCAGCCCCCCAGAATCGGCCCGGCAATCGGCGCCACCACCGTGACCATCGCCAGCAGCGCCAACGCCATCCCCCGCTTGGCCGGGGGGTACACGGCAATCAGCAAGGTCTGGGTCATCGGGTACAATGGCCCGGCAACCACCCCTTGCAACACGCGAAAGCCGACCAGCTCCGGCATCGACTGGGCGATACCGCACAGGAACGAGGCCAGCACGAACAGCAGCGTGGCCCAGATGAACAGTTTCACTTCACCAAACCGCCGGCTCAGCCAGCCGGTCAGCGGCAAGGCGATGGCGTTGCTCACCGCGAACGACGTGATGACCCAGGTGCCCTGCTCGTAACTCACCCCCAGGTTGCCGGAAATGGTCGGCAACGCCACGTTGGCGATGGTGGTGTCGAGCACCTGCATGAACGTCGCCAGCGACAGGCCGATGGTGGTCAGCAGCAGGCTCGGCGGCGTGAACTGGGCAGCGGCGTTGTTGCTCATCGCTGGGCCGTCTTGCCGGTTGCGCTGTTTTCGTGAATCAGCCGGGCAATCAGGTCGTCTGCCTCGACCAGTTGGCGGTCGTACACCTGGGTGGTGTAGCTGGCCTGCTGCGGCGGCTGCTGGGCCAGGGCCGGGCCACTCTGGTCGTGCAGGTCGACTTCCACCACCGTGGACAGGCCGATGCGCAACGGGTGGTCCTTGAGCTGGTCAGGGCTGAGGTGAATACGCACCGGCACCCGCTGCACGATCTTGATCCAGTTGCCAGTGGCGTTTTGTGCAGGCAACAGCGCGAATGCGCTACCGGTACCGGCCCCCAGGCTGTCCACCGTGCCGCTGTACTTGACCTCGCTGCCGTACAGGTCGGCGCTGATCTGCACCGGCTGGCCGATGCGCATGTCACGCAGCTGGGTTTCCTTGAAGTTGGCATCGATCCACACCTGGTCCAGCGGGATCACCGCCATGGTCGCAGTGCCCGGTTGCAGGCGCTGGCCCAATTGCACGGTGCGCTTGGCAACGTAGCCGGTTACCGGTGCCACCAAGGTGGTACGGGCATGATCGAGGTAGGCCTGACGCAGGTCGGCAGCAGCAGCCATCACCTCGGGATGCGAAGACACCACGGTGTCATCGACCAGCGCGCTGCTGGTGCTGAGTTGCTGGCGGGCACTGTTGACAGCAGCCTGTGCCACACTCAGGTCGTCGCGGGCATGAGACAGCTCTTCTGCGGCAATGGCACCGCTGTCGGCGAGCACCTTGCGCCGGTTGAAGTCCTGCTGTGCCTTGCGCAATTCGGCCTGGCGGGTTTCCAGCTGAGCCTTGAGCGAGTCGACGTTGCTGTACAGCCCGCGTACCTGCCGCACACTGCGCGCCAGCTTGGCCTCGGCGGACTGCAAGGCCACCTCGCTGTCGGCCGGGTCGAATTGCAGCAACACCTGGCCGGCGTGGACCAGGTCGCCGTCATCGGCACCAATGCTGGTGACGGTGCCGGTGACCAGCGGGGTGATCTCCACCACGTTGCCGTTGACGTAGGCATCGTCGGTGCTTTCGTGCCAGCGCCCGACCAGGCTGTACCAGGCCCAGGTGCCGATACCGGTAAGGATCAGCAACAACACCAGGCCAAGCAGCCAGGCCTTGCGCTTGCGCGACGGCTCGGGCGCGGCGGAGGGAGTCGGGGTGTCTGCGGGAGTGGCCATGACAATACCTTGAATAATTCGTGACAGGGTTCAACGGTCGCCAAAACGGCGGATCGTCAACGGGTCGCCAGCACTGAGCAGCACCTTGGCCAGCAGGCCTTCCAGGGCCTTGAGCTCGTCAGGTGCCAGCACGCCGCACAACTCGTTCATGGCGGCGGCGCCAATTTCCGGCAGGCGGTCGGCCAGGCGCTGGCCGTCGGCGGTGAGCGCCAGGCGCACCTGGCGGCGGTCGTCGGCGCAGCGGTTGCGCACGATCAGGTCCTTCTGTTCGAGGCGGTCGAGCATGCGGGTCATCGAACCGCTGTCCAGGCCCAGGTAGCGGCAAAGCTCGGCCGGGGTGTCTACCTGGTACTGGGTGACGATGATCAGCACCTTGAACTGCGCGGCGGTGACGCCCTCTGATTCAAGGTGCCAGTCGAGAATGCGATCCTTCAGGATCGCTGCGCGGCCGAGCAACATGCCGATGGCGCAGGTCTGGAAGTTTTCGGGGGAAAAATGGGCCATCGGGGGATTGCTCGGGTAATTGTGTGAAAATATTACTGCCTAGGCAGTGAATATCAAAGCCTTGATTAGGTAGCTATGCAAAATTTCATATTTCTGGCTGAAATGCCGCTTCTGTTGGGGGGCGCCAAGGCGGCTAGCGCGCTCGCAAGCCCAATGCCTCCACAGCCCCGCAGGCAATCGCCATGCCCACCAGTTCTGCCAGGCTGCCCGCCTGCAAACGCTTCATCACCCGCCCCCGGTACAGGTCCACGGTCTTTACGCTGATGCCCAGTTGCTCGGCAATCTCTCGGTTGTTCAACCCCTGGGCCAGCGGCACGAACACATCACGCTCACGCGGCGTCAGGCCGTCGATACGCACCTGCACCTGAGCCAATGCCTGATCGCCCTGCCGCGCACGCGTGGCATGCTCCAGCGCGGCCTGCACGCTGTCGAGCAGCAACTGGTCGTTGTAAGGCTTTTCGATGAAGTCGCAGGCGCCAGCCTTGAACGCGCGCACCACGATCGGCACATCGGCATGGCCACTGACGAAGATCACCGGCAGCGCCAGGCCGCGCTCGCGCATCGCCTGCTGTACCGCAAGCCCGCCCAGCCCCGGCATGCGCACATCCAGCAGCACACAGGCAGGCCCATCGTCGACGCAGGCATCGAGAAATGCCTGCCCACTGGCAAACGGCAACGCCTGCAAACCCACCGACTCCAGCAGCCACACCGTCGAGTCGCGCATCCCTTGGTCGTCATCGACCACATACACCTTCGCTTGCACCCTCAACTCCCCCTTATCCCCTGCTGACCGCCAGGCGGCAGCACAATACCAGACCGCCGTTGTCACCCGCCCGCGCCCACAGGCTGCCACCAAAGCCTTCGATCAGGCTGCGGCTCATGCTCAAACCCAGTCCCAGGCCGTCGGCCTTGCTGGTGGTGAACGGCGTGAATATTTCGTCCAGGCGCTCGGGGTCCACACCCGGGCCCTGGTCAGCCACCTCCACCAGCACGCCGTCGCCATCACGCACAGCGCCGAGCAGGATACGTGACGGCCGCTCGCCCTGCTGCTCGCGGTTGGCATCGATGGCATTGCGCAACAGGTTGAGCAGGACCTGTTCCAGCAACACCCGGTCGGCGTACACCAAGGGCAGTTGCGTACTCATGCGCAGCTCCACCGTCACTTGGTCGCGCGCGGCCTCCCAAGCGCACAAGCGCATGGCCTCCTCGGCGACCTCGGTCACGTCCAGCGCCTGCAGGTTTCGTGGCCCCTTGCGCAGGAAAGCGCGCAAGCGGCGGATCACTTCAGCGGCGTGGGTGGCCTGTTCGCTGATGCGTTGCAACCCCTGCCCTACACGCTCACGGGCCTGCGGGTCGCGCTCGATGCTCGACAGGTAGCGCAAGCTGGCGTTGGCGTAATTGACCACCGCAGCCAACGGCTGATTGATCTCGTGGGCAATGCCCGAGGCCAGTTCGCCGAGGGTGGCCAGCCGGGCACTGTGCGCCAGGCTTTCCTGGGCTTCGATGCGCAAGGTGATGTCGCGGGACACGCTGACCACCTCCACCACCGTGCCGGTGTAGGTTTCGCGGATGGCCCGGCTGGCGATTTCGAACCAACGGTAACCGCCCGCAGCCTGGCGTACCCGGCAGGTCATGGTGTGGTAGCCATCCTGGTCCAGCGCCGCTGCCGCCTGGCGCAGCACCTGGCGCCGCTCGCGCGGGTGCAGCAGGCTGTGCACGGGCATGCCGCGTAGTTGCTCGGGCCACAACCCGAGCAGGCGGAATGCGGCCGGAGAAGCATCGAGAAAGCGGCCATCGGGGCTGTGCCGGGAGATCAGGTCGGTGGTGTTCTCGATGATCAGCCGATACAAGCGCCGTGCGCGGCTGGCCTCTCGCGCCCCCTGGCGCTCTTCGCTGGCGTCACGGCAGCGCCCTAGCACCTGCTGCCCCTGGTCATCAGGAATGAACGTCCACAGCACGATGCGCTCACCCACCTGCACCTCGACATCGGCAATCGCCCGATGCTGGCGCAGGCAGGCACGTACCAGCGCGGCGCAGTTGGCCGGCAGCCAGCTGGCCAACCCCGGGCCTGCATCTACCCAGGCTTGCAGCGCGGGGTTGAGCGCCAGCGGCCTGGCGTCATCGGCCAGCAGCAGGCTGGGTTGAGGGTCCTTGGCGAGCAAGGGATAAGCGGTCTTGTCCACGGTAGGCGGCTCGTTGTTATAGTAGTTTTACTATATTGCTATAGTCGATATTCCTACTACCATAGCGGTTCGCGTAAAACTGCGACAGAGGAAGGCGGCCTACCGTACGCCTCCCCGCACCCTGAACAGAGCTAACAATCAGCCACCGGGGGCCAAGCGCACAGGCTGCGTATGCCTCCCTTACAGGATTACCGCATGTCGATCTATGCCCAGGGCCTGATGCCCGCTGCCGTCAACCATGTCGCCCTCACCCCGCTGAGTTTCATCGAACGCACCGCTGCGGTATACGGCCAGTATCCAGCCGTGATTCACGGCGCCATCCGCCGTAACTGGCAAGACACCTACCAACGCTGCCGCCGCCTGGCCAGTGCCCTGGTGGGCCGCGGCATCGGCCGTGGCGACACCGTGGCAGTGATGCTGCCCAACACCCCGGCCATGCTCGAAGCCCACTTTGGCGTGCCCATGACCGGTGCCGTGCTCAATACCCTGAACGTACGCCTGGACGCCGAGGCCATCGCCTTCATGCTGCAACACGGCGAGGCCAAGGTGCTGATTACCGACCGCGAGTTCCATGCGGTGATTGAAGCCGCCCTGGCGCTGCTCGAACATCCGCCATTGGTAGTGGACGTGGATGACCCCGAGTACGGTGAAGGCCGTGCGGTCAGCGAACTGGACTACGAGGCCCTGCTCGCCGAGGGCGACCCGGAATATGCCTGGGAGTGGCCGGATGACGAGTGGCAGGCCATTTCGCTCAACTACACCTCCGGCACCACCGGCAACCCAAAGGGCGTGGTCTACCATCACCGCGGCGCCTACCTGAACGCCTTGGGTAACCAGATGACCTGGGCCATGGGGCATCGCCCGGTGTACCTGTGGACCTTGCCGATGTTCCACTGCAACGGCTGGTGCTACCCCTGGACCATCACCGCCCTGGCCGGCACGCATGTTTTCCTGCGCCGGGTCGACCCGCAGAAGATTCTTAACCTTATCCGCGAACACCGGGTCAGCCACCTGTGCGGCGCACCGATCGTGCTCAACGCCTTGGTCAACATGCCGGAAGCCGCCAAGGCCGCCATCGAGCACCCGGTACAGGCCATGGTGGCCGGCGCCGCACCACCGGCCAAGGTGATCGGTGCCGTGGAAGAAATGGGTATTCAGGTCACCCACACCTACGGCCTGACCGAAGTCTACGGCCCGGTGACCGTGTGTGCCTGGCATGACGCGTGGGACGAACTGACGCTGGAAGAACGCGCGCGCATCAAGTCACGCCAAGGTGTGCGTTACCCGACCCTCGACGGCCTGATGGTCGCCGACCCGCAAACCCTCGAGCCGGTGCCGCGCGATGGCAACACGCTGGGCGAGATTTTCATGCGCGGCAACACGGTGATGAAGGGCTACCTGAAAAACCCCGAGGCCACCGCCGAAGCCTTCCGTGGCGGCTGGTTCCACACCGGCGACCTGGCCGTGTGGCATGCGGACGGTTATGTGGAGATCAAGGACCGGCTCAAGGACATCATCATTTCCGGTGGCGAGAACATTTCCACCATCGAGGTCGAGGACGCCCTGTACAAACACCCGGCGGTGCTCGAGGCCGCCGTGGTGGCGCGCCCGGATGAAAAATGGGGAGAAACCCCATGCGCCTTCGTAGCCCTGAAGCCTGGCAGGGAAGACACCCGCGAAGCCGACATCACCAGCTGGTGCCGCGAGCACCTGGCCGGGTTCAAGGTGCCCAAGACCGTGGTGTTTGGCGAGCTGCCCAAAACCTCCACCGGCAAGATCCAGAAGTACGTGCTGCGCGACCGGGCCAAAGCCCTCTGATCCCGTAGCGGCCTATTCGCGGGCATGCCCGCGAAGAGGCCGCACCTGATTTCTCCCCTTCAAGAGCCAACGATGACTACCTATTCAGCCCCACTGCGCGACATGCGCTTCGTCCTGCATGACGTATTCAACGCCCCGGCCCTGTGGGCCCGCCTGCCCGCCCTGGCCGAGCGCATCGACGCCGACACCGCCGACGCCATCCTCGAAGAAGCCGCCAAAGTCACCGGCCAGCTGATCGCTCCGCTCAGCCGCAACGGCGACGAACAAGGCGTGCACTTCGAAGCAGGCCAGGTCACCACACCAGACGGTTTCCGCGAAGCCTGGCACACCTACCGCGAAGGCGGCTGGGTCGGCTTGGGCGGCAACCCGGCGTATGGCGGCATGGGCATGCCGAAAATGCTGGGCGTGCTGTTCGAAGAAATGCTCTACGCCGCCGATTGCAGCTTCAGCCTGTATTCGGCCTTGAGTGCTGGCAGCTGCCTGGCCATCGATGCCCACGCCAGCGAAACGCTCAAGGCCACTTACTTGCCGCCCCTGTACGAAGGCCGCTGGGCGGGCACCATGTGCCTCACCGAACCCCATGCCGGCACCGATCTGGGGCTGATCCGCACGCGTGCCGAACCCCAGGCCGATGGCAGCTATCACATCAGTGGCAGCAAGATTTTCATTACCGGTGGCGAGCAGGACCTGACCGAGAACATCGTCCACCTGGTCCTGGCCAAGCTGCCGGATGCACCTGCTGGCGCCAAAGCCATCTCGCTGTTTCTGGTGCCCAAGTACCTGGTCGAGGCCGACGGCAGCCTGGGCGCACGCAACGCCGCCCATTGCGGCTCGATCGAGCACAAGATGGGCATCAAGGCATCGGCCACCTGTGTGATGAACTTCGATGGCGCCATCGGTTACCTGGTGGGCGAGCCGAACAAGGGCCTGGCAGCCATGTTCACCATGATGAACTACGAGCGCCTGTCCATCGGTATCCAGGGCATCGGCTGCGCCGAAGCCTCTTACCAAAGCGCCGCCCGTTACGCCAACGAGCGCCTGCAAAGCCGCGCCGCCAGCGGCCCGCAGGCGCAGGACAAGGCGGCCGACCCCATCATCCACCACGGCGATGTACGGCGCATGCTGCTGACCATGCGCACCCTCACCGAAGGTGGCCGGGCGTTTGCCGCCTACGTGGGCCAGCAGCTGGACCTGGCCCGTTACGCTGAAGACACCGGCGAACGCGAACATGCCCAGCGCCTGGTGGCACTGTTGACGCCAGTGGCCAAGGCGTTCTTCACCGACAACGGTCTGGAAAGCTGCGTGCTTGGCCAGCAGGTGTATGGCGGCCATGGTTATATCCGCGAGTGGGGGCAAGAGCAGCGGGTGCGTGACGTACGCATTGCGCAGATTTATGAAGGTACCAACGGTATTCAGGCCCTGGACCTGCTCGGCCGCAAGGTACTGGCCGACGGCGGCCAGGCGCTGGCCAGCTTTGCCGCCGAAGTGCGGAGTTTCAGCGTGGATGCCCCGTTGCACCGCGAAGCCCTGCAGGCAAGCCTGGCGCGGTTGGAGGCGACCAGTGGGTGGCTGCGGGCACGTGTCGGCGAGGATGCCAATCTGGTCAGCTCGGTGGCGGTAGAGTACCTGCAGCTGTTCGGGCTGACGGCATATGCCTACATGTGGGCGCGGATGGCTGCGGCGGCGTTGGCCAGGCAGGACGAGGACGCTGACTTTTACGGTGCCAAGCTGGCGTGTGCGGCGTTCTTCTTCCAACGTATTTTGCCGCGCGGGTTGGGGCTTGAGGCCAGTATTCGGGCCGGTAGTGACAGCCTTTATGGGCTGGAGGCGGCGCAATTCTGATAGGACGTTGGGGGCGCTTTGCGCCCCTTGTGTCGCGATGGGCTGCGCAGCAGCCCCAAGGATCTCAGCCTGCATTTACTTGCGCGAAGGGTTCTCAAACGCTGAAAAACCGTTGCAAATCCGACGAAAAAACGGCACAACTGATAGTCATTCGCCATTACATCGGTTCTCGGGAGCCCTCTGGCAAGGGTAGAATGCGCAAAACCCGGAGCCGCAATGAACCACGACCGCCTCAATCCCAGCCCAGACGATGCCATCACCGACGCTGCCGCGCATTGGTGCATGCGCCTGCACGCCGAAGACTGCACGGCTGGCGAGCGCGAGGCTTTTGCCCGCTGGCTGGCGGCAGATCCGCGGCATGCCGAGGAATACGAGGCAATGCTGGAAATCTGGCAAACCGCCGACCTGTTGCCACGCACTGCCACTGTCGTCGAGTTCAACCCGCCAGCCCCACATGCCGCGCGTTCACGCAGCTGGCGCCCGCTGGCGTCTGCCGCAGCCATCGCCCTGGCGGTACTGCCGCTGGCCGGTTGGGTGGGCTGGGAACAAGGTTGGCTGCCCAACCACTACCAGCACTTCGAAGCCAGTGACCGCATGCAGACCGTGGAGCTGAGCGACGGCAGCACGGTGCAGCTCAACCTCAATACCGAGCTCACCTACCTCAACTACAAGGACCAGCGCCAGGTCACGCTCAAGCGCGGCGAGGCATTCTTCAAGGTTCAGCACGACAGCAACCACCCGTTCATCGTGCACGCCGGTCGCGGCCAGACACGGGTCACCGGCACCCAGTTCAACGTGTGGAAGTACCAGGACCAGGTCAAGGTCACGCTGGTGGAAGGCTCGGTACTGGTGTCCAGCGATGGCAGCACCGGCGGCTATCGCCTTGGGCCTGGCATGCAGGCCAGCTACCACCAGGGCGATTTCGAGCCCCAACTGGAGCAGAGCGACGACTACGGCAACAGCCTGGCCTGGCGCAGCGGCAAGCTGGTGCTCGACAACCTGAGCCTGGAACAGGCGCTGCCGGTGATCAACCGCTACCTCGACGCGCCCCTGCTGCTGGCCGATGCCAGCACCGGTCGCATCCGCATCAGCGGCATTTACAACACCCGTGAAGTGGGCCGCCTGGTCAACAACCTGCCCAAGGTGCTGCCGGTCTACCTGACCCGCAGCAAGGACGGCAGCACCGTGCTCAACCGCATCTCGCCGCCGCCCGACAAGGGCTGACGCCCTCCCCGCCTTACAAGGTCATCGCAGCCAACCAGCCGAACGCCAGCAGCGGCAGGTTGTAGTGGATGAAGGTCGGCACCACGGTGTCCCAGATATGGTGATGCTGGCCGTCGACGTTCAGGCCCGAGGTTGGGCCCAGGGTCGAGTCCGAAGCCGGCGAGCCCGCATCTCCCAAGGCACCGGCAGTACCAACGATGCACACCGTGGCTACCGGGTCGAAGCCCAGTTGCACGCACAGCGGCACGAAGATCGCGGCCAGGATCGGCACAGTGGAGAACGACGAGCCGATACCCATGGTCACCAGCAGGCCCACCAGCAGCATCAGCAAGGCGCCGATGCCTTTGCTGTGGTCGATCCACTGGGCCGAGGTTTCCACCAGGCTTTTAACCTCACCGGTAGCCTTCATCACATCGGCAAACCCCGAGGCGGCAATCATGATGAAGCCGATCATGGCCATCATCTTCATACCCTCGGTGAACAGGTCATCGGTGTCCTTCCATTTGACGATGCCCGACAGCGAGAAAATCAGGAAGCCGACCATGGCCCCGATGATCATCGAATCCAGCAACAACTGGACGATGAACGCTGCGGCAATTGCCAGCCCGGCCACCAGCAGTGTCAGCGGGTTGTACTGCACGCTCACCTGTTCCACCTGCTCGATGCGGGCCAGGTCGTAGTCACGCTTCTTTCGGTAGCTGATGAAGACCGCCAGCAACAGGCCTGCGAGCATGCCTGCCGCCGGGATGGCCATGGCCTGGGTCACATTGACGCCACTCACATCGACACCGGCACGGGCAACGTTGGCCAGCAGGATTTCGTTGAGGAAGATGTTGCCAAACCCCACCGGCAGGAACATGTACGGGGTAATCAGACCGAAGGTGATGACGCAGGCGATCAGCCGACGGTCGATGCGCAAACGGGTCAGCACATACAAAAGCGGCGGCACCAGCAGCGGGATGAAGGCAATGTGGATGGGCAGGATATTCTGCGACGACACCGCCACCACCAGCATCAGGCCAATCATCAGCCATTTGACCTTGCCGCCATTGGCGTGGCCCTGGCGATCGATCATGGCCAGTGCACGGTCAGCCAAGGCATGGGCCAGGCCGGACTTGGCGATGGCCACGGCAAAAGCGCCCAACAGTGCATAGGACAAGGCCACCGTGGCACCCCCGCCCAGGCCGCCGTTGAAGGCCTTGAGCGTGCCTTCGACGCCCAGGCCGCCCACCAGCCCACCGACCAGGGCGCCAATGATCAGGGCGATGACCACGTGCACGCGGGACAGGCTGAGTATCAGCATGATGCCGACCGCGGCGATCACTGCATTCATGGTTGGCTTACCTCATTACGACAGAAAAAAGCGCGAACTCTGAAGCAGTGGGCGGCAGATGTCAAAAGCGCCATGTTGCGGCGCATTAGCAACTCCTAAAGGATCACGCTCCCACAGGGGATCGCAAGCGACCTCAACAATTAAATTGAACGTTTGAATAAAGAAAAAACGGCGCCCGCCGACACAGTCGCTAGCCACACTCTTATTACAAGGGATCCGACCCCATGCCTTTGCGACAACTTTCCATCCAGTGGAAAATCACCCTGCTCGCCGGTCTCTGCCTGGCCGGCATCGTCACCTTGCTCGTTGGCCTGTCGCTGTACCGCATGGACCACAGCTCGGACCTGGTCAAGGCCAGCAGCATGCAGATGCTGACCGAGGCGGCGCAATCGCGCATCGAGTCGCAGGGTGAGGTGCAAGCCCTGAATATCCGCCGCCAGTTCATGGACGCCTACCAGTACGGTGCCGGCTTCGCCCGCCAGGTGCTGTTCCTGCGTGAGCAGGCGGAAAAACGCTATCTAGATGCCTTCGACCTGCGCGAGGACATGACCCGCCAAGTGCGCGCCGCGCTGCAGGCCAACCCCGACCTGCTTGGCCTCTCGCTGGTGTTCGAACCCAACGCACTGGACAACAAGGACAGCCTGTTTGCCGGCAAGGCGGAGCTGGGCAGCAACGAAACCGGGCGTTTTGCCCTGTACTGGTCGCAACCGCGCGCCGGCCAGCTGACCGCCATGGCGCTGCCCGAGCATGACATGGCCAACACCGAGATCGGCCCCAGCGGCCAGCCGGCCAACACCTGGTGGGTGTGCCCGCGCACCACCGGCAAGGTGTGCGTCGTGGAGCCTTACTTTTACGACATCAATGGCCAGCAGGTGCTGATGACCAGCATCGTCTTCCCGCTGGCGGTCAACGGCAAGATCATTGCCACCCTGTCCATCGACATCAACCTCAACAGCCTCCAGGCCCTCAGCCAGGACGCCAGCCGCAGCCTGTACGAAGGCCGCACCACGGTCGGCATCCTCAGCCCGGTCGGCCTGCTGGCCGGCTACAGCGCCGATGCCAGCAAGCTGGCCCAGCGCTTCGATCAGGTGGACCCGACCAACGGCGCCGAACTGGTGCGCAAGCTGGCCGATGGCAAGATGACCATCCTGCACGACCAACAGCGCCTGAAAGTGCTGGCCGCGTTCCGACCGATCCCCGACGCCCAACCTTGGGGCGTGCTGCTGGATGTACCGGAAAACGCCCTGACAGGGCCAGCCGAAAAACTGAAGCAGGAACTGGACACGCTGAATACCAGCGGCACCTTGCTTGAGCTGGGCCTGGGTTTGGCTGCAGCCATTGCCGGCCTGCTGATGGTGTGGCTGATGGCCCGTGGCGTTACCCGGCCCATCCTTGGCGTGGCCGCCATGCTCAAGGACATTGCCAGTGGTGAGGGCGACCTGACCGGGCGCCTGGCCTACCAGAAACAGGACGAACTGGGCGAACTGGCCGGCTGGTTCAACCGCTTCCTCGACAAGCTGCAGCCGACCATCGCAGAGGTCAAACGCTCGGTGCAGGCCGCCCGAGGTACCGCCGACCAGTCCTCGGCCATTGCCAGTGAAACCAGCGCGGGCATGGAACAGCAGTACCGCCAGGTCGACCAGGTGGCCACCGCCTCGCACGAAATGAGCGCCACCGCCCAGGACGTGGCCCGCAGCGCGGCCCAGGCCGCGCAGGCTGCCCGTGATGCCGACCAGGCCACCCGTGAAGGCCTGGCGGTGATCGACCACACCACCACCAGCATCGATGCCCTGGCCGCCAACATGAGCGACGCCATGGCCGAGGTCCAGGGCCTGGCGCAAAACAGCGAGAAGATCGGCTCGGTGCTGGAGGTGATCCGCTCGATTGCCGAGCAGACCAACCTGCTGGCCCTCAACGCGGCCATCGAGGCTGCCCGCGCCGGTGAAGCCGGCCGTGGCTTTGCCGTGGTGGCCGATGAAGTGCGCAACCTGGCCCGGCGTACCCAGGAGTCGGTGGAAGAAACCCGCCAGGTGATCGAAGCCTTGCAGGCAGGCACCCGCGAAGTGGTCGACGCCATGGACAACAGCCATCGCCAGGCCCAGGGCGGCGTCGAGCAGGTTGGCCAGGCCGTGACGGCATTGCAGCGTATCGGCCAGGCGGTGACCGTGATTACCGACATGAACCTGCAGATCGCCTCGGCCGCCGAAGAGCAAAGCGCGGTGGCTGAAGAAATCAACAGCAATGTGGCGACGATCCGCGACGTTACGGAGTCGCTGTCGGGCCAGGCCAACGAGTCGGCGCGGGTCAGCCAGTCGCTGAACAGCCTGGCCAACCAGCAGCAGGCGCTGATGGACCAGTTCCGCGTCTGAGGCAGATAGGGCCGCCTCGTGCGGCCCTGAATACCGCTCAAACCTCGTCGTCTACACTTGCCTGCACCCAAGGCGCGGCAAACGACGAGGTCTGGATGAAGAAGCTTTCAACACTGCTGGCCGGCCTGCTGCTGGCCGTAGGCCTGGCAAGTACTGACAGTGCCGCTTCGGCAGAACAACGCCCACCCATCCATTTTGGTGCCATCGGCTGGGAAAGCGGCGCCCTCACTACCGAAATCCTGCGGCTGATCGTGGAGCGCGGTTATGGCTACCCTACAGACACCCTGCCCGGCAGCACGGTCAGCATGGAGGTGGCCCTGGCCCGCAACGACCTGCAAGTGATCGCCGAAGAGTGGGCCGGACGCAGCCCGGCGTGGGTCAAAGCCGAGCAGGCAGGCCAGGTATTCGCACTGGGTGATACGGTGAAGAACGCCGAAGAAGGCTGGTGGGTGCCTGCGTATGTGATCGAGGGCGACGCCGCTCGCAAACTGAAGCCCATGGCGCCCGAATTGCGCCATGTCGACGACCTCAAGCGTTACCCGCAGGTATTTCGTGACCCCGAGTCGCCCGACAAAGGTCGCTTCCTGAACAGCCCCACTGGCTGGACATCGGAAACGGTCAACAGCCAGAAGCTCAAGGCATACGGCCTGGACAACCTGTACACCAACTTCCGCAGTGGCTCCGGTGCTGCGATGGATGCCGAAATCGGCTCAGCCATCCGCCGTGGCCAGCCGGTGTTGTTCTACTACTGGAACCCGACCCCATTGATGGGGCGCTACAAGCTCATACGGCTTGAAGAACCACCGTTCGATGCCCAGGCCTGGGCCACCCTCACCGATGCCAGCAACCCCAACCCGCAGGGCAGCCGTTCGCTGCCGGCAAAGTTGTCGATTGGTGTGTCCAAAGCCTTCCGTGAAGGCTACCCGGACCTGGTGACGGTGTTCGAACAGGTCGACTTGCCGATCGACCGGCTCAACAAGGCGCTGGCCGACATGAGCGAAAAACGCACGCCGCCGCGCGATGCCGCCCTCGCCTTCCTGCGTGACAACCTTGACGTCTGGAAGGCCTGGCTACCCAGTGAAGTCGCCGCCAGGGTCGAGGGCAGCCTGTGAGCAACGGCTTCCCGCAAGCCTTGCAGTTTTCCTTTGCCGACAGCGTCAACCGGTTGGTCGATTGGCTGGTGCTGAACTACGGCGATCATTTGCGTAGTGTTTCCGACCAGTTGCTGCAACTGCTGGTAGGCCTGGAAAACCTGCTGCGCCTGTTGCCGTGGTGGCTGTTGTTGCTGCTGGTAGGCGTGCTTGCCTGGCACGCCAGCCGAAGCCTGCTGCGCAGTGCGGTACTGGTGTCGCTGCTGGCCCTGATCGGCATGCTCGGGCTGTGGGACAAACTGCTGCAAACCTTGGCCTTGGTGCTGGTGAGTACCGGCCTGTGCGTGCTGGTGGGCGTGCCGCTGGGCATTCTGCTGGCTGCCCGGCCACTGGCGAAGCGGCTGTTGTTGCCGGTGCTGGATGTGATGCAGACGCTGCCTGCTTTCGTTTACCTGATCCCGGTGCTGATGCTGTTCGGCCTGGGCAAGGTGCCCGCCGTGTTTGCCACACTGATCTACGCCCTGCCGCCGTTGGTGCGATTGACCGAACTGGGCCTGAGCCAGATCGACCCCTCGCTGCTACAGGCCGCGCACGGTCTGGGGGCCAGCCGCTGGCAACGCTTGCGGCGCATTGCCCTTCCGCTGGCGCTGCCGAGCATCATGGCCGGGCTGAACCAGTCGGTAATGATGGCCCTGTCAATGGTGGTGATGGCTTCGATGATCGGCGCCCGCGGGTTGGGTGAGGATGTACTGATGGGGATCCAGACGCTGAATGTGGGGCAAGGTGTGGAGGCCGGGCTGGCAATTGTCGCGTTGGCCATGGTGATTGACCGGATCAGCCAGGCGTACGGGCGCAACGGGCACTGAACAGTGTTGCCGGCGATAGGGCCGGGCCTGACAATGCAGCTCTGTCAGCTTGAAACCGGACCTCATCCGCATGTCCCTCAAAGCCCTGCGCACCCTGGTAACCATCGCCCGACATGGCACCTTTGCCCGCGCCGCCGACCTGCTCAGCCTCACACCTTCGGCAGTGAGCCTGCACATCAAAACCCTTGAAGACGAATTGCAGGTGACCTTGTTCGACCGCAGCCGTCGGCAGGTGGTACTGACCGAGGCCGGCCAGTTGGCCGTGGCGCGTGCCGAAACCATCCTGGGCGCCTATGACGAACTGGCCGACGCCTTGGCCAGTGGCCCTGGCCTGCGTGGCCGCCTGCGCCTGGGGGCCATCCACACGGTGCTGGCGCGGCGCCTGCCCAAGGCGCTGGTCTGGATCAAGACCCACCATCCGCAATTGCATATCAGCGTGGCGTCGGGGATGTCGGCGGAACTGGCGCGGCGCGTGGAGGACGGCGAACTCGATGCAGCGATCACCACCGAGCCGGTCAGCCCCTACCCGCAAAGCCTGGACTTCACACCGTTGTTCGAGGACCGCTTCTGGGCCATCGCCAGCCCGGAACTGGCCGGGCACGGTGTAGCCGAGTTGCTGGCCAGCCAACCGTTCCTGCGCTTCGACAAACGCGCCTGGGCCGGGCGGCAGATCGAGCAGGAACTGCGCCGCCAGCATCTGCAGGTGAGCGAGCAAATGGAGCTGGACAGCCAGGAGGCCCTGGCGCGCATGGCCGTGATGGGCCTGGGCGTGGCGATCATCCCCATGGCGGATGACGACCTGCAACGCCTGCCGCCCGCCACCTGCCTGCCGTTTGGCGAACCGCAACTGACCCGGCGGGTGGTGTTGCTGGAGCATGAGAAAAGCCAGCGGCGGCATTTAAGTGCGGTGCTGAAGACGGCCTTGGAAGCGTGAGCGCCAACGGGCGCCGTCGCCTCAACAATGCATTTTTTCTCAACAGTCAGTGCAGAAAACAACGTTTTTACAAACCCTTTCTCACCCGTAGTCTGTGCGCGTACCCGACCACGGAACGTCGAACATGCTCCCGTTGCTGCTGACCACCCTGCTACCGATCATCCTGCTGATTGCCCTGGGCACCTTCCTGCGCCTTCGCGGCTTTTTGGCCGAAAGCTTCTGGCCGGGTGCCGAACGCCTGAGCTACTACGTATTGCTTCCCTCGTTGTTCCTGCACGGCCTGGCCACGGCCAACCTCGACGGCGTGCCAGTGCTGGGGATGGTCGGTGTGCTGATGCTGTCGACCCTGGCCGGGGCGCTGCTACTGGTGCTGTACCAAGGCGCTGTGAGCCACGATGGCGCCGATTTCACGTCGGTCTTCCAGGGCGGTATCCGCTTCAACAACTACATTGGCGCCACACTGGCCGCCGGCATCTACGGCAGCGCCGGCATCGCCCTGGCCGCAGTGGCCAATGCCGCCATCGTGCCCTTGGTCAACCTGCTGTGCGTGCTGGTGTTTGCCCGCTTCAGCGCCCGCCACAGTTCACCGGCCACGGTGCTGAGGGCGATTTTCGCCAACCCGTTGATCGTCGGTTGCGCGGGCGGCTTACTGCTGCGGGTGACGGGGCTGGGCCTGCCGCCCGGCATCGAACCCACGGTCAAGGCGCTGGGCCAGGCCGCCCTGCCGATGGGCCTGCTGTGCGTTGGCGCGGCACTGGGTGGCGCCAGCCTGGGCCAGCAGGTGCGACCGTTGATGGCCGCCTCGGCGTTCAAGTTCCTGGTCATGCCGCTGACCACCTGGGGCTTGTGCCGCCTGGTTGGCCTGAGTGGCCAGGCAGCGGTCGTGGCGGTGCTGTTCCAGGCCCTGCCTACCGCCTCTTCGTCCTACGTGATGGCCCGGCAAATGGGTGGCAACGCCCCGCTGATGGCCACCATCATTGCCCTGCAGACAGTGGCCGCCGCAGCCACCCTGCCTTTGGTACTAATGCTTACGCTTGGCTAGACTGGTATCAGCCCCTCTTTCGGAAGCTTGCCCATGCGCCTTGCCTGGATCCTGATCGGCTTGACCTCGGCCCTGCTCGCAGGCCCCTTGCACGCAGCCGACACCGCCATGGCCGCAGTGGCTGAAGACAAGGCCGAAGTGCTTGAAGAAAAGGTGGTGGAAGACGCCCCTCCTCCCAAGAAAGCAGAAAAACTGACCCCAGGTGAAGCCCAGGCGGTCGATCCCGCCGGCCAGGCACCGCTGGACGACAGCATCACCTGCCTGGCCCGCACCATCTACTGGGAAGCCAAGGGCGCCGACGCCGAAGACATGTCGGCTGTGGCCAGTGTGGTGCTCAACCGCCTGGGCCACGATGGCTTCCCCGATACCATCTGCGGCGTGGTCAAACAGGGCGTGGAAACCAAGGCGTGCCAGTTTTCCTGGTGGTGCGACGGGCGCCCGGACCAGGTCGAGGAAGCGCAACGCTACGGTGTGGCCAAGGAAATCGCGCGCAAGGCGCTTAACCAACAGTTGAAAGACCCCACCGGCGGCGCCCTGTACTTCCACGACCGCACCGTGCATCCCGACTGGGCCAAGACCTACCGCAAGACGGCGCAGACCACGCATTTCCTGTTCTATAAGCCGAATCAGGCGTTGGCCCGTTGATGCGGTACCGAGCAATCAGAAACCGATGCTACCTGAAAACTTGACCAGCCGTGGGTCACCCTGGGCTACCTGGGAGGTTGGGAACAGTTGGCGTTTGAGGATTGTTTCTAGCCAATGTTACGAATGATTACCAAGTAATCGCACTTTTGTGCCGACCAGTGGTCTACTCCCTCTTTTGCCGCCCGCAACGATTGCCGGCGTTTCATTGCTTTGCACCCGCCAGGGGCCAAAAGCCCCGGGCTTGTGTAGGATGAGCAGCGCATACCACGACGCTGCCAGTCATAGGGAGATCCACATGCGCGTCCTGTCATCCGTTGCCGCCTTGTCGCTGGGCCTTGTCGTATCGACCGGGGCACTGGCTGTCACCGGCGAAGAGGCGCAACTGATCGATTCGATCAATGTCTACCGCAGCCAGGCCCAGCCCTGCGGTGGCGAGGCGTCGCTGGAGCTGCCGCCGCTCAACAGCGACACCCGCCTGGCGCTGTCGCCAGAAGGCACCCGTGACCTGCAGCAGGCCATGACCCGCGCCGCCTACCCCATGGTCAACGTTCAGGCCATCAGCCTGTCGGGGCCACGCGATGCGCGCGCTGCCATGCACGCCATCGAAGAAAGCTTTTGCCAGGTGGTGCTCGACCCGCAGTTCGTCGATATCGGCGTCAGCCAGGAGGGCCGCGACTGGCGCATCGTACTGGCCCGCCCACTGCTCAGCGGCCGCCTGGGTGACTGGCAGGCCGAAGGGCAGAAGGTGCTGCAGGAAATCAACGCCGCGCGCAAGGTGCCGCGCCAATGCGGTGGCCACCCCTTCGCCGCCGCCCCCGCCCTGAGCTGGAGCACGGCACTGGCCGGCGTCGCCGCCAGCCACACACGGGCCATGGCCAACCAGAACTTCTTCGACCACATCGACAAGGAAGGCCGTACCCCGGGTGACCGGGCGGAACTGGCGGGTTACCTGTATCAGCAGATTGGAGAGAACATTGCGGCCGGGCGTGATACCGCGCACAAGGTAGTCGAAGGCTGGCTGCAGAGCCCTGGGCATTGCGCCACGCTGATGAACCCGGACTTCCGTGAATTGGGTGCGGCTTATGCGGTGGACCCTAAGAGTGATGCAGGGATCTACTGGACGGGTTTGTTCGGGACACCGCAGTAAGCGCTTCCACAAGGATGTGCACCGAGTTTCATCCTGGATGATTGCCTGCTCGCAACGCCAAGGCCGTACACCCAAATCGCCGCCGCACGCATTTACCCAGGTAACTGGCATCGCCCAGCCCTACTTCATCGGCAATCTGCGCCAGGCTGTGGCTGGAATTGAGCAAGCGCCAGCGCGCCTGCTGCAAGCGCATCTCCAGCCACCAGGCCTTGGCGCTCATGCCATGGCTGGCCTGAAACTGGCGGTCGAGCTGACGCCGGCTGATGCCCAGTTCAGCCGCCAGTTGCTCCAATGCCAGCGGCGTAGCCAGGTGATGGCGCATCAAAGCTTGTGCCCGCTGCACCTGCCGCCCCTGCCCGGCGGCCAGCTCAAGCGAGCGTAGCGCATGGCGGCTGTCGCGGGTTTCGTCCACCAGCATGTCGGCCAGCCCTTTGAGCGCCCGGGTTCGCCCGCAGGCCTGTGACAACAACGCCACCGCCAGGTCGATAGCCGCCGTACCACCTGCGCAGGTGATACGGCTGCCGTCGATGCAATACAGCTGCTCACGCAACACCTGCAACTGCGGGAATGCTGCACGAAACTCGGCTTCGTGGCGCCAGTGCACCACCACCTTGTGCCCTTGCAACAGCCCGCAGGCAGCCAGCAGGAAGGCGCCGTTGTCGACCCCTACCAGCTTGACCCCGGCTTTGCCGGCCCGCCTGAGCAAGGCCTGGTAGCGCGGCGCCAACGCGGCAGTGGCCATGGCATTGCGCCCGCCGAACACGACCAGATAGTCGAAACGGGTCAGATCGACCTGGCCGGCATCGGCCTCGACCTGCACCACCGCGCCACTGCTCGATGGCACCGGGTCGAGGCTGAGCCCTGCCACGGTCCAGCTGCAGTAGCGCTGCTGACTGTAGTCTTCGTCATCGGCGCTGAAGCGCAACTTGTCGAGAAAGGCGCCGAACGGCAACAGGGCAAAATCCGGTAACGGCAGGATCAGCAAACGGATATCAGGCAGCATGGTGTTGCGTCCAGAAACGACTGTTCAATGTCTAGATACTACCCTTCATGGGCGCAGTTCGCGCCATAAACTGGCCCCCTCCACACCAACAAGGCACTTGCGCAAATGGCACTCGACACCTGGCTCATTTACCTGCTGGCCAGCATTGGCCTGTCACTGACCCCAGGCCCCAACAGCTTGCTGGCCCTGACCCATGGTGCCCTGTACGGCGCCCGGCGAACGTTGTTCACGATCGTTGGCGGGGTGTTCGGCTTCAGCGCCCTCATCGCCCTGGCGATGTTTGGCCTCAGTGCCTTGCTGCAAACCTCGGCCTCGGTGCTGAGTGTGTTGAAATGGGTGGGGGGTGCTTATCTGGTCTGGTTGGGTATCCAGCTGTGGCGCAGCCCGGGGCTGCACCTGGAACTGAACGAGCGCAGCGCTCGGCTTGGCAATGCCGGCCTGTTCCGCCAAGGCCTGTTGTCGGCCATGGCCAACCCCAAGGTGCTGCTGTTCTATGGGGCCTTTCTGCCGCAGTTCATCGACCCGCAACGCGGCTTGATGCTGCAGTTCGTGGTGATGGCAACGACCTTCGCCAGCGTCGAGTTCCTGGTCGAGTACCTGCTGGCGCGGTTGGCATTTCGTATTCGGCCTTGGCTGGCCAAGGGGGGGAAGGGTTTCAACCGTTGCTGCGGCAGCCTGTTTGCCCTGATCGGTGTGGCGCTGCCGCTTGGCCGATGACGCCCCTTGTCAGTTGCCCCGGGCCTTGAACAGGAACACCAGCAATGCGAGGCAGGGCAAGCCTGCGCCCACCAGTGCCACCCCCTGCCAGCCGAGCTGGCTGAACAGCGCACTGGCTACCGCCGAACCCAGTGCCCCGCCCAGGAAGATGCTGGTCATGTACACCGCGTTCAACCGCCCCCGGCTGGCCGGGTCCAGGGCATACACTTCGCGCTGGCCAATGACCATGTTCATCTGCACCGCAAAATCCAGCAGCACACCGGTAAGCCCCAGGCCAATCACGCTGTAACCCGGCGCCGTCAGCCCCAGCAACAAGGCCGCCGGTGCCAGCAGCAGGGCCAGCAGCGAGCCGGCCCGAGCGTGCCCGGCATCGGCCAGGCGGCCAGCCAAGGGCGCGGCAACGGCCCCCACCGCCCCCACCAGGGCAAACACGGCAATCTGGCTCTGCGACAGGCCATGCTCACCCGCCAACGCCATCGGCACGGCTGTCCAGTACAGGCTGAACGCTGCAAACATCAGTGCCTGGTACAACGAGCGTTGGCGCAGCAGCGGATAACGGCGCAGCAGGGTAAGCAGCGACAGCATCAGCCCGGCATAGCTGGCCTTGTGCGCAGGCCGACGCTGCGGCAGGGTCAGCGCCAGCAGCAGGATGATCGCCAGCATCACCCCGGCGGCGCCAATGAACACGGCGCGCCAGCCGAAGTGGTCGGCCACCAGGCTGGACAACGGCCGCGCCAGCAGGATACCCAGCAACAGGCCGCCCATGATGTTGCCCACTACCCGGCCACGCTGCGCCTCTGGCGCCAAGTGCGCTGCCAGTGGAATGAGCATCTGCACCGCCACTGAGCTGAACCCGATCAACAGCGCATAGCCCAGGAACAGCTGGCCCTGGCCGCTGCTGCTGGTGCCCGCCAACAGCAGGCTGACGCAAGCCAGCACAGCGGTGCCGACCATCAACCGGCGGTTTTCCAAGAGGTCGGCCAGCGGCACCAGCAACAGCAGGCCCAGGGCGTAACCCAACTGGGTGAGAGACACGATCAGGCTGGCATGTTCGGTGGACAGCCCAAGGTCCGGTGCGATCAAGCCGACAATGGGCTGGGCGTAATAGATGTTGGCAACGATTGCGCCACAGCAGAACGCCAGCAGCACGACCAGGGCCCGGCTCAGGCCGGTGGCTGCGGGCTGCGCGGCGGCAAGGGAGGGATTCATGCGAGGTTCCTCGGCAAGGAGTGGAGTATGCCGGCTACCTTACCCAGACGTCTCAGTGCAGAGAATCCGCTGCTGGCGCAACGCGGCTTTGCACACCGCGCAATGCCGCGCCTACCGCTCCATCAACGCTGCGCAAAAGTCGATGAACGCATTCACCCGCCGCGAGCCACGGTGGTTGGGCAGGTACAGGGCGTTGATGCTGTTGTTGGCCATGCCTGGGCTGACCTGCCAGTCGGGCAACACCCGCTGCAAACGCCCGGCCTGCACATCCTCGTGTACCAGCCAATCGGCCAGCAGTGCGATGCCGCTGCCCGCCAGCGCGGTTTCACGCAACATGTCGGCATTGGCGCTGCGCAACGGCCCGGTTACGTTCAGCTCCAGGCTGTCCTGCCCGCGCGCCAGGCGCCAGGGCCGTGCCTTTTGCCCATAACGGAAGCGCAGGCAGGCGTGCTCCAACAGTTGCCGGGGGTGATGCAGCGGGTCACGCCCGGCCAGGTATGCCGGGCTGGCCACCAGCCACCGCTCGAAGCGGCCAAGTTGGCGACACACCAGTTCGTCATTGGGCGAGGGGTCGCCCAGGCGAATCGACAGGTCATAACGGCCGTCCAGCAGGTCATCCAGCCGGTCGCTGAGGTCGATATCCAGCTCCAACGCCGGGTGCCGCGCCAGAAACGGCCCCAGGTGCGGGGCGATGACCCGCCTGCCGAACTCCACCGGCAGGCACAGCCTCAAGACACCGACAGGCTCCTCGCCACGGTCGGCAACACTGGCATCGGCCTCGTCCAGCGCCTCGAAAATGCTGCGGGCCCGCTCATAGTACCGGGCTCCGGCCTCGGTCAGGCTGACCTGGCGCGTCGAGCGATTGAGCAACGAAGCACCCACGGCCGTTTCCAGGGCATCAACCAGGCGGGTTACCGACGACGTCGCCAACCCAAGCCTGCGTGCAGCCGCAGAAAAGCCCTGAGCATCGACGGTAGCTACGAACATTTTCATCGCCAGGAGTTTGTCCATCTGCTGCACGTCTTCCAAAACTCAGAAAGTTCTTACAAACCGCAGGGCGGGTCAAGAAACGCGCTACGCGGCGATAGCGTCCATAGTGGAACAACTCCCATTCAAGCGAGGCTTCCCATGACACCCGGTAACCTGCTGACTGCCCTGCCACCGTGCGACCCTACCAGCGCCGAATGTATCGATGAACTGCTCAGCCGCCCAGGCCTGCGCGTGGAGCGTATCGTCTCCAGCGGCCAGGCCAGCCCGCCCGGGTTCTGGTACGACCAGGCCGAAGGCGAGTGGATCGTGCTGCTCAGTGGTGCTGCCGGCCTGCGTTTCGAACATGAGCAGCACACCCGCCTGCTGAAGCCGGGCGATTGCCTGGACATCCCGCCGCACTACCGCCACCGCGTGGAGTGGACTGCACCCGGAATGGCGACTGTCTGGCTCGCCGTTTTTTACAGCAGCAGCGTGCCTTGGCCGGTGTGACTATGGCCAAACGCCAACTCGACCAACGTATGAATACAAAATTATTAGCCAACCTGAACATATCGTTTAATGCATTTTTAAGCACATGTTCTAGAATTTTAGCCACATCTTCGCAAACTCAGCCCTGCGACAATCAGCCTCACAAAATTATGTACCAACTTGTTAATTAGCAAGCTAAGGGCTTAGACTGCGCACATTCCACCTGCTGAGATCCCTGGCATGAAAGAAACACCGCGCGCCTCTGGCGCCACAAACATCCTCCTGGTTGGCCTGGGCGTGATCATCGCCCTGCTCGGCCTCCTCCTTGCTGCTGGCGGCGTCAAGCTGGCCGGCCTGGGCGGTTCCTGGTACTTCCTGATCGGCGGCCTGGCCATGGCCATCGCCGGTGTGCTGATTGCCCGGCGCAAGCAGGCCGGTGCCTGGCTGTACGCGGCATTCCTGGTGGGTACCGCCGCCTGGGCGCTGATCGACGCCGGCCTGGTGTTCTGGCCGCTGTTCTCGCGCCTGTTCATGTTCGGCGCAATCGGCATGGTCGTAGCGTTGGTCTACCCGCTGCTGGCGCGTGCCAACGGCGCCAGCGCCGGCCGTGGTGCCTACGGCGTTGCCGGGGTGATGGCCGTGGTGCTGGTGATCGCCGCCGGCAACATGTTCGTTGCCCACCCAAGCGTTGCCCCCACTGGCAACGGCCCGGGCATGACCCCGGTCGAAGATGGCAAGCAGCAGAAAGACTGGGCCCACTACGGCAACACCGAAGGTGGCAGCCGCTTCGCCGCGCTGGACCAGATCAACCGCGACAACGTCAACAAGCTGAAAGTGGCCTGGACCTACCGCACCGGTGACGTGGCCATCAGTGACGGCAACGGTGCCGAAGACCAGCTGACCCCGCTGCAGATCGGCAACAAGGTGTTCATCTGCACCCCGCACAACAACCTGATCGCCCTGGATGCCGACACCGGCAAAGAGCTGTGGAAGAACGCAATCAACGCCCAGTCCAAGGTCTGGCAGCGTTGCCGTGGCATGGCATACTTCGATGCCACGGTCGCCATCGCCCAGCCGACCCAGCCGAACAGCTCGCCGATCACGGTGGCAAGCGTGCCGGCCGGTGCCAACTGCCAGCGTCGCCTGCTGACCAACACCATCGACGGCCGACTGATTGCTGTGGACGCCGACAACGGCGAGTTCTGCCAAGGCTTCGGCAACAACGGCCAGGTGGACCTGAAAGCGGGCCTGGGCAACGTACCGGACTCTTACTACCAGCTGTCCTCGGCACCGCTGATGGCCGGCACTACCGTGGTGGTCGGCGGCCGTGTAGCCGACAACGTCCAGACGGACATGCCAGGCGGCGTGATCCGTGGTTTCGACGTAATCACCGGTGAAATGCGCTGGGCCTTCGACCCGGGCAACCCGGAAGATCGCCAGGCCCCCCAGGGCGACAGCACCTACGTGCGCAGCACCCCGAACAGCTGGGCACCGATGTCCTACGACCCGGCGATGAACACTGTGTTCCTGCCGATGGGCTCGTCGTCCACCGACATCTATGGCGTTGAACGCAGCAAACTGGACCACACCTACGGCGCTTCGGTGCTGGCCCTGGACGCCACCACCGGCAACCAGAAGTGGGTATTCCAGACCGTTCACAACGACCTGTGGGACTTCGACCTGCCCATGCAGCCGAGCTTGATCGACTTCACCAAGGACGACGGCCAGTCGGTACCTGCGGTGGTGATCGGCACCAAGGCCGGGCAGATCTACGTGCTCGACCGCGCCACCGGCAAGCCGCTGACCCAGGTCGACGAAGTACCGGTCAAGCCAAGCAACATTCCGAACGAGCCGTACTCCCCGACCCAGCCAAAATCGGTGGGTATGCCGCAGATCGGCGCACAAACCCTGACCGAGTCGGACATGTGGGGCGCCACCCCGTATGACCAGCTGCTGTGCCGCATCGACTTCAAGAAAATGCGCTACGACGGCCTGTACACCGCGCCAGGCACCGACCTGTCGCTGAGTTTCCCGGGTTCGCTGGGTGGCATGAACTGGGGCAGCATCTCCACCGACCCGGTGCATGGCTTCATCTTCGTCAACGACATGCGCCTGGGCCTGTGGATCCAGATGATCCCGTCGCAGAACAAGGGTGGCGCGGCGTCCGGTGGCGAAGCACTGAACACTGGCATGGGCGCTGTACCGCTCAAGGGCACCCCGTATGCGGTGAACAAGAACCGCTTCCTGTCGGTCGCCGGCATTCCGTGCCAGGCCCCGCCGTTCGGCACCCTGACCGCTATCGACATGAAGACCCGTCAGGTGGCCTGGCAGGTTCCGGTGGGCACTGTTGAAGACACCGGCCCGCTCGGCATCCGCATGCACCTGCCGATCAAGATCGGCCTGCCAACCCTGGGCGGCACCCTGTCGACCCAAGGCGGCCTGGTGTTCATCGCCGGTACCCAGGACTTCTACCTACGCGCCTACGACAGCAGCAACGGTAACGAAATCTGGAAGGCCCGCCTGCCAGTGGGCAGCCAGGGCGGCCCGATGACCTACGTCTCGCCGAAGACCGGCAAGCAGTACGTGGTGATCACTGCTGGCGGTGCGCGCCAGTCGACTGACCGTGGCGACTACGTGATTTCTTACGCACTGCCGTAAGACCGCGTCGCCTGCATCGCCGGCAAGCCAGCTCCCACAGGATCGCGCCACCTGCAAATAGGGTGGGGACCTGTGGGAGCTGGCTTGCCGGCGATGAGGCCCTGAATAACAACCGAGATTTAGCAATGCCATCCGCAATCCGCATCACCCCCACCCTGCTGCTGGCCCTGGCCAGCACCACCGCCCTGGCCGACGGCGACCTCATGACCCGCAGCACCCTGACCGGTGACTGGGGTGGCCTGCGCCATCAGCTGGAAGACGACGGCGTCAAGTTCACCGGCGACTACAGCGGCGAAACCGCCTACAACGCTCACGGTGGCCTGCACCGCTCGGCGCGTTACTCGCAGAACCTGAAGCTGGGTGTGCAGTTTGACCTGTCCAAATTGTATGGCCTGGACAACGGTGGCAAGGTCCAGCTGACCATCAACGACCGTCGCGGCAACAGCGCCTCGGAAGACCTGGTCGGCAACCGCCTGCCAATCCAGGAAAACTTCGGTGGCCTGTATACCCGCCTGACCGAGCTGAGTTACGAGCGCACCCTGTTCACCCCGGCACTCAACGTCAAACTGGGCTACATGGCCATGGGTAACGACCTGGGCGGCCTGGACAGCGGTATCCTGTGCAACTTCATGAACGCCGGCTTCTGCGGCCACCCGCTGAACATGTCGGGTGGCAGTGGCTGGACCAACTACCCCAATGCCCACCTGGGCGTGCGGGTGAAGTATGACCTCTCGCCTGCCTGGCAACTGCGCGTGGCAGCGTTCAACGTCGACCCCGAGAGCAATGGCAACTCCAGCCGTGCCTGGCACCTTGGCCCCAAGCACACCACGGGCACCGTGGTGCCGGTGGAGCTGGTGTACAAGCTGCAGGGTGAACTGCCGGGCGAGTACAAGCTGGGCTACTACTACGACAGCTCCGATGTGAAGCGCATCGGCAGCGATGATGAAGTGTCCGGCCGTGGCGGCCATTACCTGCTGGTTGACCAGGCGGTGTGGAACGACCAAGGCTCGCCAGGGCGCAGCCTGCATGCCTTCGGCCAGTACTCGGCGTCGAGCAAGGCTGCCTCGCCGTTCACCAAGTGGTATGGCGCCGGCGTGGTGCTGTACAAGCCGTTCGAAGGCCGCCCGAAAGACACCCTGGCGCTGGGTTATGGCCGTGCCGTGCCCAACCCGCGCAGCCGCGATGTGCTGGAGGATGCCGCCTTCAATGCCGGCCAGCAGTTCCCCGACATCGACAGCGCCGAGCAACTGATCGAACTGAGCTACGGCTACCAGGCCACACCTTGGCTGAACCTGCGCCCGGATGTGCAATACATCATCGAGCCTGGGGCGTTTTCCGGGAAGGACATCGACAACGCGTTGGTGGTTGGCCTGCAGGTCAAGGCCAGTTTCTAACTTGAAAAGGGCCGCGTTGCGGCCCATTTTCGGTCAATGCTGCCTGAGGTAATCCACCAACCTCAGCAGCATGGCATCACAGCCCTGCAACTGCTCGACACTGACAAACTCATCCGGCTTGTGCCCCTGGTCCATGCTGCCAGGCCCGCACACCACGGTCGGGATACCTGCCTGGTTGAACAACCCGCCTTCGGTACCAAACGCCACCGTACCGAATTCATCGGTACCACTGAGCAACGCCACCAGCTGCGCCGCCTCACTGTCGGCAGGTGTCGCCAGCCCCGGATAGGCGCTCAGCGGCGCCAGGCGAATATCACTGGCCGCATTGACCTTGCGCATACGTGGCAGCAACTCGGCTTCTGCATAAGACTGCAACTGGTCGGCCACTGCCTGCGCCTCGAACCCCGGCAAGGCCCGCACTTCGAAGTCGAACTCGCACTCCGCCGGCACGATGTTCAGTGCCCTGCCCCCTTTGATCACCCCGGTCTGCACCGTCGAGAAAGGCGGGTCGAAGCGCTCGTCGTGATGCTGCGGCAAGGCCAGGGCGTCACCGATGTCAGCCAGTTTGCCAATCAGCTTCGCCGCATACTCGATGGCATTCACGCCATAGGGCGCATAGGCCGAGTGGCAGGCCGCGCCATGGACTTGGCAGCGCATCGCCAACTTGCCCTTGTGCCCCAGTACCGGCTTGAGCTCGGTGGGTTCGCCAATCAGGCACAGCCGTGGGGTGTGCGGGCGCTGCGCCAACGCGGCCAGCATCGAGCGCACCCCCAGGCAGCCCACTTCCTCGTCATAGGAGAATGCCAGGTGCACCGGCATGCGCAGAGGCTGGGCGAGGAACGCGGGCACGGCGGCCAGCACCGAAGCGATGAAGCCTTTCATGTCGGCCGTGCCACGGCCATACAGGCGCCCGTCACGTTCGCTCAGGGCAAACGGCTCGACGGTCCAGGCCTGCCCATCCACCGGTACCACATCGGTGTGCCCCGACAACACCACGCCGCCAACGTTTTGGGGGCCGATGGTGGCGAACAGGTTGGCCTTGGTGCCCTCCGGGTTGTGAAACAGCTCGCACTCCACCCCCAGCTCGGCCAGGTAATCGCGGATGAAGCCGATCAACTCAAGGTTGGAGTCCCGGCTGACCGTAGCAAAGCCGATCAGCCGGGCCAGTAGCGCGCGGCTGGCAAATTCACTCATCGCCCGGCACCCCATAGCTGGGTGCAGCGGTCGGGTTAAGGGCACGGGTGACGTAATCCTGCATCTGTGGGCGATAGGCCTGCCATAGGCCGTCGAGCACGCCGATCGGGTCGGTATCAGCCCAGTCCACGCGCAGGTCCACCAATGGCCAGGTCAACTCGCCGGCAATTTTCAACGCCGCCGAGTGCACCGGCCCGGCTTCACCACCCGCAGCCATCGCCGCGTGCATGGCTGCCAGCAAGCGGTCTGCCAGGTGGCCGCCAGCCTGCTCGAACGCCACGACCATTGCTTCGATCACCTGGGTCGAGGACAGCAGGTTACCCGCCGCCGCGCACTGTTCACCGGCAACGGCGTTGTACGTGCCCAATGCCTCTCGCCCGGTAAACAGCGCCACCTGCCCTTGGCTGTCGATCACGGTGACCTGGCGGTACTCGCTCCAGCCATTGGCGCTGAGCACCCGGTCCAGCGCGGCGGCGGGTGGCAACTGGCCCTGTTCAAGGGCATCGAGAATCTGCGGGCCCAGTGCCGGCAAGGTGATGTTCTGGGTGGAAACGGCGCCAACACCGGCACGCACCCAAGGGCAACGGGCACCCACGGCAATGCTCGACGAACTGATGGCGATGCCGACCTGGCCGGTTTCCTGGCAGCGGCCAATGATGGAGAAGGTCATGGTGATGCTCCTGTTGTCCTGTGCGATGCAGGGCATTCTGGGTGGAACCTTCCGGTAGGCGAAACCAACTTTTTCCGAGGGGTTAGGCAGGAAAAAACTTGGCTGAGGCAGAGATCGAGCGCCGCCCGCGCGGCGCATCGCGAGCTGCGCTCGCTCCTACGTTTGTTTCGGGCCAGTTTCTCCTGTGCGAGGCCACAGAACTCGGGGCCTTCGCCGTTTTATCGGCAAGCACCAGCTAAATACTATTTTCGCCATTTGCATCGCATCCCTAGTCTGGCCCCAGGCAACGGCGGTCCTCCAAACCGACCTGACAAAAACCGCCTGAACAAGGGCTCGGACATGACACTGAACAACCTCGAAATCGACACCCTCGTCGTCGGCGCCGGCCAGGCCGGCGTGGCCATGAGCGAACACCTGAACAAGCTTGGCGTGCCGCACCTGGTGCTGGAGCGTAACCGCATCGCCGAAGCGTGGCGCACTGGCCGCTGGGACTCGCTGGTCGCCAACGGCCCGGTCTGGCACGACCGCTTCCCGGGCCTTGAATTCAACCTCGACGCTGACGCCTTCGCCGGCAAGGACCAGGTGGCTGACTACTTCGAGCAGTACGTACGCAAGTACAACCTGCCTGTGCGCACCGGTATTGAAGTAAAGCGCGTGGTGCGCAACAGCGACCGCCCTGGCTTTACCATCGAAACCAATGAAGGCGTGATTCGCGCCAACCGTGTGGTTGCTGCAACCGGCCCGTTCCAGAAGCCGGTGATCCCCGCCATTGCGCCAAAGGACAGCAACCTGCACCAGATCCATTCCGCCGCCTACTACAACCCTCAGCAACTGCCAGAAGGCGCAGTGCTGGTGGTAGGGGCCGGCTCCTCTGGCGTGCAAATCGCCGAAGAGCTGATGCGTGCGGGCCGTCAGGTGTACCTGTCGGTCGGTGCCCACGACCGCCCACCGCGTGCCTACCGCAACCGCGACTTCTGCTGGTGGCTGGGCGTGCTGGGTGAGTGGGACGCAGAAATCGCCAAGCCCGGCCGCGAGCACGTGACCATTGCCGTCAGCGGCGCCCGTGGCGGCCACACCGTAGACTTCCGCGCCCTCGCCCATCAAGGCATGACCCTGGTCGGCCTGACCCAGTCGTTCGAAAACGGCGTGGCACGCTTCCAGGACAACCTGGTCGAGAACATCAACCGTGGCGACGAAAACTACCTGGCCCTGCTGGATGCCGCCGATGCCTACATCGAACGCAACGGCCTCGACCTGCCGCAAGAGCCCGAAGCCCGCCAGCGCCTGGCCGACCCGGAATGCATGGTCAACCCGCTGCAGCAGCTGGACCTGGCCAAGGCCGGTGTCAGCAGCATCATCTGGGCCACCGGTTACGGTGTGGATTTCAGCTGGCTGCAGGTAGACACCTTCGACGCCAACGGAAAACCCCAGCACCAGCGCGGCGTAGCCCGTGAGCCCGGCGTGTACTTCCTGGGCCTGCCGTGGCTGTCGCGCCGTGGCTCGTCGTTCATCTGGGGCGTGTGGCACGACGCCAAGCACGTCGCCGGCCACATCGCCACGCAACGCACCTACCTGGCCTACCGCGACCGCGAACAGCGCGACGCGGATGAGCAGCAAGACAACACCATCAGCAACGTCAGCAACGTCAGCACCCTCGGAGCCCACTGATGCCTACTCATACCCGCATCCGCATGTTCAACACCAAGGAAACCTACCCCAACCAGACCCTGGACAACGACCTGTGCCAGGCCGTGCGGGCCGGTAACACCATTTATGTGCGCGGCCAGGTCGGTACCGACTTCGAAGGCAAGCTGGTGGGCCTGGGCGACCCTCGGGCGCAGACCGAGCAGGCGATGAAAAACGTCAAGCAACTGCTTGAAGAAGCCGGCTCGGACCTGTCGCATATCGTCAAGACCACCACTTACATCACCGACCCGCGCTTCCGCGAGCCGGTGTACAAGGAAGTGGGCAAGTGGCTCAAGGGGGTGTTCCCGATTTCCACCGGGCTGGTGGTGGCCGGGTTGGCCCAGGCCGAGTGGCTGATGGAAATCGATGTGATCGCCGTGGTGCCGGATCAGGCGTGACCGGCAACCTGCACGGCAGGTAACCCACGCCTGTCATGCAACCAGGCGTGGGTTACCTGTGCCGCCGTTTGCAGCCGCTGTGTTGCGGGCAAGCCGGCGGACGGCACCTCCACGCTGATACACAGGTCGCCGGGCAACGCCGCGAGCAACTGCGCCAGCGGCAGTTGCCCCTCCCCCGGCAACAGGCGGCCCTCACGCGCTTCCTGAATGATCAGATCGTCTGCAGGCGCCAGCAGCGGTGCATCGCACAATTGCAGCGCCCGCAGCAGGTGTGGGTTGACCCGCATGATGTCAGCCACCTGGCCACCCGAGCGGAACAGGTGCAAGGCATCGACCAGCACGCCTCCGTTGTCCTGCCCCGCCCCCATCACCACCGCGCACGCCTGTTGCAAGGTCGCCACCGGCCGCCAGCGCATGAACTCCAGGTCCACCCGCAGGCCGTGGTCACGTGCCAATTGGCACAGCGCTGCAAAGTTGCCGGTCAGGCGTGCAACATCCCGGTCGTCCCCCGACACCGTCAGGCTCGTCGCCCCCAGTTCGGCACCGGCGGCCAACAGCGCCTGGTAATCGGCAACCCGGGTTTGCGCCGTCAGCGAGACGAACTCGATGTCCGTCACACGCACGCCTTCCCCTGCCATCACTGCCCGCAGTTCACGCATGGCCTGGCTACCGGCCGCAACCGGATAAGCCTGCGCCCCCGGCATCACCGGGTGCAGGCGCAGGCCCACGGCACTGAAGCCAGCGCGCCGCGCCTCGCGCACCAAACTCACTGGCGCCAGCTCCAGCGCCGTCAGGTGCGCCACGCCCAGGCCATTCAATAGGTCGCCCTCCCACCACTGAGGTCGAACACGAAGCCGGTGGTAAAGCTGCATTCGGGGCCGGCGATCCAGCTGACCATGTTGGCAATCTCCTCCGCCTTGAGGAAGCGCCCCATGGGGATTTTGGCCTTGCTCGCGGCAATGTGCTCCGCTGTCATTTCGGCCATCAGTGGTGTCTCGACCATGGCCGGTGCCACACAGTTGAGCAGTACGCCGTCCTGCGCCAGCTCCTTGGCCGCCGCCTTGGTGAAGGCGATGACCCCGGCCTTGGCTGCCGAATAGGCCGAGATGTACTGCACGCCATCCTTCCCGGCCATGGAGGCAATGTTGACGATGCGTCCGTAGCGGTTTTCACGCATGTGCGCGATAGCGGTGCGGCAGCAATAGAACACGCCGTTCAGGTCGATGGCGATGACTTTGTCCCAGGCCTCTGGCGGGTACTCCCATGACGCCACCACCGGGCCGTTGATGCCGGCATTGTTGACCAGAATCTGCACCTGCCCCAAGCGTGCCAGCGTCTCGGCGAACGCTGCCTCTACCGAGGCCAGCGATGACACATCCACCGCCTGGCGCAGCACCGGCTCAAAGCCCTTTTCAAGGCTGTTCCAGCCATCGACAGCGAGGTCCCAGATCACCACCTGGGCGCCCGCTGCATGCAAGCGCTGGGCGATCGCCAGGCCGATGCCACGCATGCCGCCGGTGACGATTGCGGTCTGGCCTTGCAGGTACTGGCTCATTGTTTTGCTCCATTTTCGACAGTTGGAATATCCGGCAAGCGACGCAGGTCGCTGACCATGAACAGGTAGCACAGCGCCCCCAGCACGGTGATCGACGACACGAACGCCAAAGCCCAGACGAACGAGCCGGTGAGCGAAACGATGATGCCGATGGTCAGGGGCGTAACGATGCCCGCCGCGTTGGCGAACAAGTTGAACAAGCCACCACTGAGGCCCAGCAGGCCTTTCGGGGCGATATCGGAAACGATCATCCAGGCCAGCGCAGACATCCCTTGGGCGAAGTAGGCGATGCACAGAATGGTGATCACCAGTGCATCCGACTCGACGTAGTTGGCCAATACGATCACCGACGCGGTGAGCAGCCCGGCGATCACCGGCAGCTTGCGCGCCACATTCAGCGAATAGCCACGGCGCAGCAAGGCGTCGGACAGCCAGCCGCCGACCAGCGTGCCCAGCGAGGCAGCAATGAACGGCAGCACCGCTACCCAGCCGACCTTGAGCCAGGGCATGTGCCGCTCGGTCACCAGGTAAGTGGGGAACCAGGTGAGGAAAAACACGTTGGTGGAGTTGCAGGCGAACTGCCCCAGGCAGATGCCCAGCATGTTGCGGTGCTTGAGCAGCGCCGGAATCTGCGACCAGCGGAACACTGTGGCTTTCTGCCCGCCATCGACTACCCCGCCACCCGCGGCGATGTAGTCCAGCTCGGCCTGGTTGGCCGTGGTGGACTGGTGCGGCTCATGGTATTTGCGCCACCACACCAGGCCATAGAGGATGCCCATCAGGCCCACGGCCATCAGCAGAAAGCGCCAGCCATAGGCATGCAGCACCCAGAACAGCAACGGCGTCAGGAACGCCAGACCGGTGTACTCGGCAAAGGTGTAGATACCCGTTGCCCTGGCCCGCTCGCTCTGCGGGAACCAAGTGGCCACTACCCGGCTGTTGGTAGGGAAGCACGGTGCTTCGGTTACTCCCACCAGAAAGCGCATGCCCAGCAAAGACAGAAATCCCTGCGCCAGCCCTTGCAGGCCGGTGAACAGCGACCACAGCGTCAGCGCCAGCCAGTAGGTGAGTTTGGTGCCCAACCGGTCGATGAGGATGCCACCCGGGATCTGCGCGGCGGCGTAAGTCCACGAAAAGGCGGAAAAGATCACCCCCATCATCGCTGCGTTCAAGCCCAGGTCGGCACTGATGCTGGGCGCCGCAATGCCCATCACGCTACGGTCGAGGTAGTTGATCATGGTGCCGCCGGAGATCAGCGCCAGGATCGTGAAGCGGGTGCGGGTGCGTTGCTGCGCGCGCGCCGGGGTGTCGAACACCCCGAGGCTGGCGTTCTGTTCAGTGTTCATGACGGTTGCTCTCTTGTTATTGGAATGGCAAAACCCGGGTTCTAGGCGAACCCGAACAGACGGCGGGGTGTGTCCCACATCACAGCACGGCGCATGCGGGCATCCGGCATCAGGCATTCGGCCAGTTTCAGCAATGGGCCGTAGTCCACCCGCGAGCGCTGGCGAATGAACGGCCAGTCCGAACCCCATACGCAGGCCTCGGGGCCAAAGGCTTCGAGCAGGGCATGGACGTAGGCACTGCTCTGCTCCAGCAAGGCATCGGCGGCGGCGAATTTCTGCATGCCCGACAGTTTCACGCTGGTCCGGCCACTGTCGGCCAGCCGCAGCAAGGCCTGGAAGCCAGCTTGTTGCACCCCGGCGGCGACATCCGGGCGGCCACAGTGATCGATCAACAGACGCGCTCGGGAGCCTTGCAGCAGGCCATGCAGGTCCAGCAACTGGTCTTCGCACACCTGCACCTGGGCGAACAGGTCAAGCTCGGCGACCTTGCCGAACAGCCCGTTAACATCCTTGAGGCTGGCCACCCCGTACAACGCGGGGTTGAAGGCGATACCGACCACCCCTTGCGCCCGCAGCGCCGCCAACTGGTCGAGCGCGATATTCGCCTCGACCACCGCCACGCCCTTGAACCGCCCCTGCCCGGTGGCCAAGGCGTGCAGCAAGCAGCGGTTGTCGGTGTGGTAGCCGCTGTTGGGGCCGACGAGCAAGGCATGCTGTACGCCGTAGGCGTCCATCACCCGGGTGAACTGCTCCTGGGTCGCCACCTCCTGGCCAGAGGGCGCATAGGGTGCGTCGGGGTGGTAAGGGAAACGGGCGGGATCAAACAAATGGTTATGGCAATCGATCTTCGGTTCGTCAAAGATGTTCACGCAGCACTCCCGGCAAGCACCGCTGCGCTTGCCTGCAGATCTTGTTATTGTGCGCCACAAGGGCGATTTGGCTGTGTTCAAGATACTGCGTGGGCGGGTTTGACGCTCATACCCAGATGGCGAAAACCATAACCGAAGGTAATACACATGCTGCTTGGCAACGAAGGCGCAGACGCAAGCCCCATGGTGTTCAAACTGCGGCACATGGAAGTGTTCCGTGCGGTGATGCTGACCGGCTCGATCAGCGCGGCGGCCAAGCTGCTGTACGTGTCGCAGCCGGCCGTGAGCAAGCTGATCCAGTACATCGAGGGGCGCCTGGCCTATCGCTTGTTCGAGCGCATCAACAACCGCCTGGTGCCCACCGCCGAGGCGCAGGTGCTGTTCCGTGAAGTCGAGCGGGTGTACCAGGCGGCGCTGGAGGTGAATGAATGTGCGCTGTCATTGGGTGCCGGCGGCCACCGCAAGCTGCGTATCTCTTGCAGCGCCTCGCTGTCGACGGTGGTCATCCCGATTGCCCTGGCGCAGCTCAAGCGCGAGGCGCCTTCGCTGGACATCGAGTGGCAAACCTCGCTGATGGGCGAAATGCCCAACCAGATCCTGTCGAAAAAGGTCGACCTGTCGATTGCCGCCCTGCCCGTGGTGCACGATCACCTGCATTCGCAGGCCTTCATGCGCGGGCGCATGGTGGTGGTGATGCCACCCGACCACGCCTTGGCCGGGCATGGCTCGCTGACCTTGCAGCAGCTGGAAGGCCATGCGCTGTTGCTGTTCAGGCCCGACATGCCGTTTGGCAAACTGCTGGCCGGGCACATCGAGCGGCGCGGGCTGCAATTGAAATCACTGTTGTCGTTCACCAACGCCAACGAAGCAGTGGCCCTGGTGAAGCAAGGCATGGGCATCAGTGTGATCGACGAATTCGTGGCGCAGGACAGTGGGTTGGCGGCGGTGCCGCTGGCCGATGAAATTCACTTTGATATCAGCTTTGTCTATTCGCGGTTCGAGCCGCCGTCGCATGCGGCGATGCATTTGATGCGGGTGTTGCAGGGGCAGGCGCAGAAACTGGGCCGGGCGATTGCGCCAGCATGATTCAACAGGCCGGCGCAATCCCGTGTAGGAGCGCACGGGTTAGAAGCCTATGGTTGCCGACAACAAGTAAGTACGCGGCGTGGAAAGGGTCAACCCCGGCTCACTGTCATCCGAAGCCCCCGCCGAGCTCCAGTAACGATCATCCAGCACATTCTCGACACTGGCCCGCAAGGTAACCTCCGTAGCATCTACCTTGAAGGCATAGCGCGCGCCCAGATCGTAACGCTCCCAGCCATCGATCTGCTTGCTGTTGTTCTGGTCCAGGTACTGCGAGCTGGAATGAATGCCTCGCGCTGTCAGAGTCAGCCCGTTCACACCCGGCACGTCCCATTCGGCGCCGAGGTTGACGTTGTACTCGGGCGTGGCCGGCGCGCGATTGCCATCGTAGGCGCCACCCACGGTGTCGGTCAGCTCGCTGTCGATGTACATGACCCCACCCAGCACCCGCACGCCTTGCACGGGTTCGCCGAATACGCTCAACTCGATACCACGGTTGTCACGCTTGCCATTGGGCCCGAACACCCGCGAGGTGGCGTTCGTCTCGTAGGCCGGCTGGCGAATGCGAAATGCGCTGGCCGTGAACGCTACCTGGCCCAGGTCGTACTTGGCCCCTACCTCAACCTGGCGGCTGGTGAACGGCGGGAAAATCTGGTCTTCGTTGATCGACGTCGACGGCGCGATCTTGCCCTGGCTCAGGCCTTCCATGTAGTTGGCGTACAACGACAGCTGGTCAGTGACCTTGAGCAGCACGCCGCCCGAGGGCGAGACCTTTTCTTCGTCGTAGGCGGTCTCGCCTTTGACGCCGTCGCTCCAGTCATCCACCTGCACCCGCTGCCAGCGCGCGCCCAAGGTCAGCAGCAGGCGGTCGTCGAAAAACCCGAGGGTGTCGGCCAGGGCCACACCGGAGAAGCGGTTTTCTGTGTAGACCTCGGGATCGATGCGGGTGGGTGTGCCCGGGGTCGGGGTCGCTACCGGGTTGTAGAGGTTGCTGGGCGCCGAAGCATAGCGGGCGCCGCCGTTGGTGAAGTCCATGTAGAAGTAGGTGGCGGCCAGGTTCAACTCGTGGCTGACCGGCCCGGTGTGAAACCAGTTGCGAAGGCCTGCCATGGCGGTACGCACCGACTCGTCGCGGGTGAAGTCCCGCGGCTGCACGGTGAAGTCGCCGGCATCGTTGGTGATGGACACGTTGTGCCGCAGGAAATCATGGTTGCTTTCACGCGCACCGACCGCGCCATAGGCCAGCAGCGACTCACTGACGTCGTATTCGGCATGCAACGCACCAAAGGTGTCGTTGGTGCGCGCCTTGCTCCACGCCTGGGCATAGTTGTGGCGAACATCATTGGCATCCGGCACCTTGGCGTTGGCGCCGATCAGCACACGCTCCTGCGGTGCATCGGTGTCACGCTCGGTGTGGCCGAGGTCTGCCGACAGGCGCAGGCGCTCGCCGCGAAAATCCAGGCCCAGTACCGCCATTTCACGCTCGACACGCTGGTGGTCCCATTCGGTATCGCCGGCCTGCTTCACAGCATTCAAACGCACGCCGAACTGCTGGCCTTCGCCAAAACGCCGGCCAACATCCACCGCGCCACCTGCCTGGCCCGCCGACGCATAGCTGCCGGTAAACTCGGTGATCGGCTTGTCTGTGGCCCGCTTGGGCTGCACGTTGATACCGCCGCCCACGCTACCACGCGGCGAAATGCCATTAATCAACTGGCTGGGGCCTTTGATGATATCGACCCGGTCGGCCATTTCCATGTCGATCGAGTAAGTCGGCAAGATACCGTACAGGCCGTTGTAGGCCACATCGCTGTTGAACAGGCTGAAGCCGCGAATGGTGAACTGCTCGAAACGCCCGCCTGCCGGATTGGTGGCCCGGACTGAAGGGTCGGTGGCGATCAGTTCGCCCAAGGTTCGCGCCTGCTGGTTCTTCACCAGTTCGCTGGTGTAGCTGGTGATGCTGAATGGGGTTTCCATGAAATCACGCGACCCCAGCAGGCCTTGCGCGCCCCGCCGGGCCACTTGGCCGCCAGCATAGGGCTGCGTTTCGTTGCTTGCGACCAGCCCGCCGACGATGCTGGTCGGGGCGATTTCCAAAGCGCCACCGGCCCCGGGTGCCGGCATCAGGGTGAAGGCCCCCTCACCCACCGGCAGCAACTGCAAGCCGCTGCCGCGCAGCAGCTGCATGAAACCTTCTTCGACACTGTAGCTACCAGACAGGCCATTACTCTGCCGGCCCTGGACCAGTGCCGGGTCCAGCGAAAGGCTGACGCCGGCCTGGTCGGCAAACCGGGTGAGCACGGCGCCCAGGCTGGCGGCCGGCACCTGATAGGCACGGCGCGCCGGCTCATCAGCCCAGGCGGGTGCGGACAACAACAGGCTCATGGCGAACAACGGGCGCACTGCGCGCACCAGTGGGCGCAGGCGGCAAGACATTACTGCTGACATTGAAAATGGCTCCCCTTTATTTTCTTCTACCGGTAATGACCGGCGAGTGAAAAAAAGGGGACAGCCTCAAGCACGATTTTCTCGTGCAGCAAGGCTGACCCAGTAGCGCGTGCGTGCTTGTACCTGCAACGGCAGGCTGGCGGCGAGCAAGGCAAGAACCCGGTCGGTATCATCAAGGCGGAAAGTGCCAGTTACCCGCAGGCGCTCCAGTTCCGGCGCCCAACGCAGCACGCCGGGGCGGTACCTGCGCAGCTCGTGCAACAAGTCGCCCAAGGGGCGGTCATCCAGCCGCAGTACGCCCTCACGCCAGCCCAGCCGCCATTCATCCAGGCCTGTCACCGGACCGACACCTGCCACCTGCAAGCTGGCCTGCTGCCCGGCGTGCAGTACGTGTGCCGGGCCGCGCAGTGGCTGCAGGCTGGCTACGCCATCGGCCACCAATACCCGGCAGGCCTCATCGACCAGCCGCAGGCAAACTTCACCACCGCCGAGCACCACCTGGCCATAAGGCACCTGCAACGTCAGGTTCAGGTTGGCGGGCACCTTCACTGCCACTTCGCCGCGAAGCAACGTCAGGCGGCGTGCATTCATGTCGATATCCACCGCACTGTCGGTGTTCATCTGCACGAATGTGCCATCGCTCAACAGCACCTGCCGACGTTCGCCTACCGAGGTGTGCATGTCGGCAGTCCAGGCATCCAGAGGCAGCTCACGGCTGACCAGCCAGGCTGTCGGCAACAGCGCGGCGATAGCCAAGGCTTGCTTGAGCAGTGCGCGTCGGCCGGCGTCCGGGCGGTCCAGAGTTGCCATGGCCAAAGCGCCGGGTAAAGCGGTAAAGCGCTGACGCAACAATGATGCCTTTTGCCAGGCGTCTTCATGCAAGCTGCTGCTGGCCCGCCATTGCGCCAGGCGCAGCAAGTCGCCCTCACTGGCGTCGCCAGAATCCAGCAGCGCCAGCCAGCGGGCGGCAGCACGCACAGCTTCGCGGATTTCGGGGGAATGGGGGGTCATTGCAATTCGGCCAGCAGGCAATGTTCGTAAGCCTGCGCCATGTAGCGTTTCACCGAGCGCTCGCAAACGCCCAGGCGCTTGCCGATTTCGGCGTAACCCACACCTTCGAGCTGGCTCCAGAGAAAGGCCTTGCGCACTGGTGCCTTCAGGCCATCGAGCAATTCGTCGAGTACTTGCAGGGTTTCCAGCAATATCCAGCGTTTTTCTGGCGAGGGCACATGCTGCTCGGGCAAGGTGGCCAAAGCATCGAGATAAGCCTGTTCCAGGCTACGTCGCTGGTGGAAGTTGCTCAGCAGGCGCTTGCCGACTGTCAGCAGGTAGGCCCTTGGCTCACGTATGTCTGCCAATGGTTGGGCACTGGTCAGTACCCGCAGAAAAGTATCCTGGCTGAGATCGGCGGCATCCCAGGCATTGCCCAGGCGCCGGCGTAGCCAGGTTTCGAGCCAGCTGCGGTGCTCCCGGTACAGGGCAGGCAGGCTAGGTTCCGTTGGCGGCGCGGCGTCGATCATGAGGATGGCCCTGCGGCGGCGTAAATAGGATTAATTCTAATTTACGTTGCGGCGCAGGGCCAAGCGGTTTGTTACCGGTCAGGCAATCGCTGCATCCACCAGCACCTGCGCTTCCTGCACCAGGCGCTGCAGGTGCGCCTCGTCGATGAAGCTTTCGGCGTAGATCTTGTAGATGTCCTCGGTGCCCGACGGCCGTGCGGCGAACCATCCGTTGGCGGTCATCACCTTCAGCCCGCCAATCGCCTGGCCATTGCCCGGCGCGTGGCTGAGGATCTGCACGATAGGCTCACCGGCCAGTTCGGTCGACTTGACCTGCTCCGGCGCCAGCTTGCTCAGCAGCGCTTTCTGCCGCGCATCGGCCTTGGCTTCGACCCGGGTAGCGTACGGTTTGCCCAAGGCTTCGGTCAGGTCCGCGTAGGCCTGGCTCGGGTTACGACCGGTGCGGGCGGTCATCTCGGCAGCCAGCAAGGCCGGGATCAGCCCGTCTTTGTCGGTCGCCCACACGGAGCCATCGCGGCGCAGGAACGACGCACCGGCACTCTCTTCGCCGCCAAAGCCCAGCGAGCCGTCGAACAACCCTTGGGCAAAGAACTTGAAGCCCACCGGCACTTCGTACAGCTCACGGCCCAGACGCTGGGTGACGCGGTCGATCAGGCCGCTGGACACCACGGTTTTGCCAACGGCAGCATCGCTACGCCATTGCGGGCGGTGGCGGTACAGGTAGTCGATGGCCACAGCCAGGTAGTTGTTCGGTTGCAGCAGGCCTTCCGGGGTAACGATGCCGTGGCGGTCGTGGTCCGGATCGCAGGCGAAGGCCACATCGAAGCGCTCGCGAAGGCCGATCAGGCCCTGCATGGCGTATGGCGAGGACGGGTCCATGCGGATCTGGCCGTCCCAGTCGACGGTCATGAAGCGGAAGGTGGGGTCTACCTCGGTGTTCACCACTTCCAGGTCCAGCTTGTAGTGTTCGGCAATGGCCGACCAGTAGCGCACCCCTGCCCCGCCCAGCGGGTCGACGCCCAGGCGCAGTTTGGCGCCACGGATGACATCGAAGTCGATGACGTTTTCCAGGTCCGCCACATAGCTGCTCACGTAATCGTGGCGCTGGGTGGTCGGGGCCTGCAGCGCCTGGGCATGGTCCATGCGCTTGACGCCTGCCAGGTTCGCCGCCAGCAGTTCGTTGGCCTTGGCCTCGACCCACTTGGTCACATCGCTGTCGGCCGGGCCGCCATTGGGCGGGTTGTACTTGAAGCCACCGCTTTGCGGCGGGTTGTGCGACGGGGTGATGACGATGCCGTCGGCCAGGCCCTGCTGGCGGCCACGGTTGTGGCAGAGGATGGCGTGGGACACAGCCGGCGTGGGCGTGTATTCGTCGTCCTTCGACAACCTGACTTGCACGCCGTTGGCCGCCAGCACTTCCAGCGCGCTGGCCGTGGCCGGGGCCGACAGGGCGTGAGTGTCGGCGCCGATGAACAGCGGGCCATCGATGCCCTTTTCCTGGCGGTACAGGCAGATGGCCTGGGTGATGGCCAGCACGTGGTATTCGTTGAAACTCAATTCAAGCGAAGTGCCCCGGTGCCCCGAGGTGCCGAAGGCCACCCGCTGGGCCGCCACGGCAGCGTCTGGGCGGCCGGTGTAATAGGCGGTGAGCAGTCGGGGAATATCGACCAGCACGCTGGCCGGAGCCGGCTTGCCTGCCAAAGGACTGAGCGTCATGCAAAAACCTCGAGTTCAACAGATGTTGGTGTTGGAACGTGCAGTGTACTGAGAGTTGCAAGGGTGTGCGATGGGTGCCGGCAAAGAACAAGCTAGAGTAGAGACCACACCCACCGTGAATGAGGCCCCATGGCTTTCCACCGCCTGACCCGTACCCACCCCCGCCTGAGCTTCGCCGCAGCGGCAGGCCTGATTGGCGCCTGGCTGATCCCTGCCGATGACGCCGTGCAACACATCCTCGCTGGCTGGAACCTGGGCGTCTGGCTTTACCTGTTGCTGGTGCTGTACCTGAGCTGGGGCGCCGGCCCGGAAAAGGTCCGCAAGGTTGCCCGCGTCGAAGACGAAAACGCAGGCCTGGTCCTGCTCACCGTGTGCATTGCCGCCATCGCCAGCCTCGCCGCAGTCACCCTGCAACTGGTGTCCAGCCGTGGGCTGCAAGGCGCAGACCTGGCCCTGCACTACCTCTACACCGGCCTGACCGTGGCCGGTTCCTGGCTGCTGATTGGCTGCATCTTCAGCCTGCATTACGCCCGGCTGTTCTATACCGGGCAGAATCACGAGCCACCGCTGCGCTTCGCCGATGGCGAGCGCAACCCGGACTATTGGGACTTTCACTACTTCTCGTTCACCATCAGCGTGGCCGTGCAAACGTCAGATGTGGGGGTTGCCGGCAGGCGGCTGCGGCGGATCGTGCTGGCGCATTCCATCGTAGGTTTCGTGTTCAATACCGCAATTCTGGGGTTCACCATCAACATTGCCGCCGGGTTGCTGGGCTGAGCGCACCACTCGTCTGAAAAACTGTGTGCCAAACAGCTCTGAAACCGGACTTAACAGAGCGGAAAACCGTTCCTATCACGCCTGGAAAACGTTTGCCCTGCCGACTGCAGCGCCAAGGATTTCGTGACGCGTATGTGACCGCTGTCATGCATTGGCACATTTGTCGTATTTGCAACCGAGAATCACGCGTGGCAGCTGCTATGTTTACATTCCCGGCAGCCGCATCGATGTGGCCATCCGCTCACCACGTCCAGGCACGGACAAGGAGGCAGGCATGAACAAGATGACGTTCCCCAACGCCTGCCAGGTGATGCGCTGGCATTTTCACCCGCTGGGCTTCGAGGCCATCATGGATGCGCCACGCAGCATGGTGGCGCGACTCTTCGACCGCGCTACCGGCGAAACGCTACTGGCCATAGCCGGTATCCCCTGCACGGCAGTCATGGCTGCCGCCGACGTTGAACGCATCATCGAGGCCGTCGAAGCGGAGATGGACGCGTTTATCCCCAGCTTCACCTTGCGCGATGCCGTCTAGCCCGCTGCGGTATCTTGCGGCCGCAATGCTTGCAACTTGCTCATGAACTGTTCGGCGGGCACGGGCTGGCCCAGCAGGTAGCCTTGCAGCGAATCACACCCAAGTCGGGTCAGGAAGTCTTGCTGCTTGTCGGTCTCCACCCCTTCGGCAACGATGCGCAGGCCCAGCGCCTGGCCCAGTGCGACGATGGCCGAGACAATCGCTGCATCGTCGCTGTCCTGTTCCAGGTCACGCACGAAGCCACGGTCGATCTTCAGCTCGTTGGCCGGCAGGCGTTTGAGGTACATCAGGCTGGAGTAGCCGGTGCCAAAATCATCGATGGACAGGTCCACACCCATGTCGGACAGGCGTTGCAGCACGGTCAGGCTGGCATCGGCATCGTGCATGGCGGTGGTTTCGGTAATTTCCAGTGTCAGGCAGTTGGCCGGCAGGCCGTTCTGTTGCAGGGCCCGGGCCACGCTCTCGACCAGCCCGGCATGGCAGAACTGGATGGCCGACAGGTTCACGGCCATGCGCCAGCCTTGATGCCCTTGGTCCAGCCACTGGCGCATCTGCCGGCAGGCTTCGTCCAGCACCCATTCACCGATAGGAATGATCAGGCCGGTTTTCTCTGCCAGGCCAATGAAGCGGTCAGGCAGCAGTAGCCCTTGCTGCGGGTGTTCCCAGCGCAGCAAGGCCTCGGCACCGATCGGCTGACAAGCCTGGGCGTCGAACTTGGGCTGGTAGTGCAACCGGAACTGGCGCTGCTCCAGCGCCTGGCGCAGGTCCTGCAGCAGTTGCAGTTGCTGGCGGGCGTTGCTGTTCATCGACACGTCGAAGAAGCTGTAGCCGTTCTTGCCGGCGCTCTTGGCGTGGTACATGGCAGCGTCGGCATTGCGCAACAGCTCGTGCTGGTCCTGGCCGTTGCCCGGATACAGGACAATGCCCAGGCTCGCCGACAGTTGCAGGTCGTGTTCGGCCACGCGGAATGGTCGCGACACCAGGTTGACCTGCTTGACCGCCACGTCCATGGCATCGTTCGGCTCCTGCAATTCCACCAGCAGCACGAACTCGTCACCGCCGATGCGCGCCAACGTGTCCTGGCTGTGCAAGTGGCCGCGCAGCCGCCCCGCCACGGCCTTGAGCAGCAGGTCGCCAATGTGGTGACCGAAGGCATCGTTGACCGGTTTGAAACCGTCCAGATCAATGAACATCAGGGCAAAACAGCCGCCCTGCTCCGCCACCCTGGCAATGGCCTGCTCGATGCGGTCGGCCAGCAACGTGCGGTTGGGCAGATCGGTCAGGGTATCGTGCAGGGCCAGCTGGGTGAGCTCCTGGTTGGCCAGGGTCAGCGAACGGGCCAGTTCGGCGGTGCGCGCCTCCAGGCGCGCGTCCAGCACCGAGGTGAGCAAGGCCACGGCCAACACCGCCAAGGTAGTGATCAACACCAGGTAAACCAGGCTGTCGCCCTGCAACCCACCTGCCAGCGCACCGCAGAAACTGCCTTCGGGGAAGTTCGCCGCCGCCATGCCGGTGTAATGCATGCCGACGATGGCAAACCCCATGACCACTGCCGCCAGCCCGCGGATCTGCCGCACGTAGGGGGTGTGTTTGCGCAGACGGAAGGCGATCCATAACGCCGCCGCAGACGCATCCACGGCAATCAGCAGCGAAGCGCCAAACAGCGTCGGGTCATAGTCGATGCCCGGCAGCATGCGCAGCGCGGCCATGCCGGTGTAGTGCATGCAGGCGATGCCGGCGCCCATGATCAGCGCGCCGAAGCCCAGTTGCAGGCACGGCAGGCTCGGCTGGCTAACCAGCCACAGGGCAAAGCCCGAGGACAGCACGGCGATCAGCAGCGAGAACGCGGTAAGCGCCAGGTCATAACCCAGGTCGATAGGCAGGCTGAACGCGAGCATGCCGATAAAGTGCATCGACCACACGCCGATGCCCATGGCCAACGCGCCGCCCCCCATCCACAAGTAGGCAGCCCGGCCCTTGGCCGTGGCGATGCGGCCGGTCAGGTCAAGGGCGGTATAAGACGCCAGAATCGCCACGCACAGCGAAATCAGCACCAGCGAAGAGGAGTAGCTACCGGTCAGCATTGGAGTTCCAGCGACGGGACAGGGGGCCCGGCAAAAGCTGACGATTGTACTCAAGCTTAGGCGAAACGCACGGGGTTTCTGCGAATGGGAATGGATCCAATGCACTCTCTGCGGGAGAATGTCCAGCCCCTTTGGAACGCAGAGAGCAGGTCAATCCTGCTCGGCAAATGCCTGTTCTGCATCCCAGCCGCCACCCAGCGCAGCCACCAGCTGCACACTGGCCACCAAGCGACCTTGCAACAGGTTCAACACACTGCGCTCGTTGCTCAATGCCGTGGTCTGCACGTTCACCACATCCAGGTAGCCGATCAACCCTGCGCGGTACTGGTTCTCGGTCAGGCGCAGCGACTCGCGGGCGGCATCCAGCGCTTCCTGGCGCACCACCGCTTCATCGCCGTACACCTTCAACTGCACCAGCAGGTTCTCCACTTCCTTGAAGCCGTCGAGCACGGTCTGGCGGTATTGCGCCACGGTCTGGTCATACGCGGCCACCGTGCGGTCCACCTCGGCGCTGCGCTTGCCAGCGTCGAACAGGGTCAGCGCCAGTTGCGGGCCTACCGACCAGTAGCGGTTGGGCAGCTCGATCCAGTTGCTGAAGCTGCTGCTGGAATAGCCGCCGCTCATGCTCAGGCTCAGATCGGGGAAATACGCCGCCCGTGACACGCCGATGTTGGCATTGGCGGCCATCACGTTACGCTCGGCAGCAGCAATATCCGGGCGCCGCTCCAGCAGCTGCGAAGGCAGGGATACCGGGATTTGCGGCAGCGCAGGAATGTCCTTGCTGTCGTCCAGAGCAAAGTCGGCCGGGGTTTTGCCCAACAGCACGGCAATGGCGTTTTCGAACTGCGCACGCTGCCAGATCAGGTCGATCAGGTCAGCCTGGGTGCTCTTGAGCTGGGTGCGTGCCTGGGCCACCGCATCCGGCCCCGCAACGCCGGCGCGATACTGGTTTTCGTTCATCCGCAACGAGCGCTCGTAGGCCGCCACAGTGGCTTCCAGCAGACGCTTTTGCTCGTCTATTACCCGCAGTTGCAGGTAGTTCTGCACCAGCTCGGATTGCTGGCTCAAGCGGATCGACGCGAGGTCGGCGAAGCTGGCTTCGGCACTGGCCTCGTTGGCATTCATGGTTTCGCGCAGCTTGCCCCACAGGTCGATTTCCCAGCTCACACCCAACTGCGCGTTGTAGGTGTTGCGAATACCGCTGCTGTTGTTGGACAGGCTCGAACTGGAACTGCCGGTGCCCTGGGCCGAGCGGTTCTTGCTGGTGCTCAGGTCCAGGCTCGGGAACAACGCCGCGCGGCTGCTGCGCACCAGCGCCTGGGCCTGGCGGTACTGGGCTTCTGATTGCGCTACGGTCTGGTTGCTACGGTTCAGTTCCTCAACCAGCGCATTGAGCCCGGCATCGCCGTAGATTTCCCACCAGGCGCCGCGGGCGATGGCGTCGGATGGGGCGGCCTGGGTCCAGCCTTCGGCGTGCTTGAACTGCGCCGCCGAGCTGTTAAGTTCGGGGCGATGGTAGTCCGGGCTCAAGGTACAGGCACTGAGCAGGGCCACGCACAACCCGGCGCCGAGCAGGCGCGAGCCACGCCCACGGGTCAGCGTTTGCAGGGCACGATGAAGTGGGGTCTGGGCAAAAGTCATAGCGGGTTTTCCAGGGCGGCGTCGGTGCGCACGCCGCGCCAACGGTTGAAACGGTGGCGCAGGCGGTCCAGGTACAGGTAGACCACCGGCGTCGTGTAAAGGGTGAGGATCTGGCTGAACACCAGGCCACCAATGATGGTCAGGCCCAGCGGCTGGCGCATTTCTGCACCTTCTGCATGGCTCAACAGCAGCGGCAAGGCGCCAAGAATGGCCGCCAGGGTGGTCATCAGGATCGGCCGCAGGCGCAGCAGGCACGCCCGGCGAATCGACTCCTCCGGCGACAGCCCTTGGTGACGCTCCAGTTGCAAGGCCAGGTCGATCATCAGGATGGCGTTTTTCTTCACCACGCCAATCAGCAGGAACAGCCCCAGCAGCGAGATCAGGCTGAACTCGCCCCCCGTGACGTACAACGCGAGCAAGGCCCCGACACCGGCTGAAGGCAGTGTCGAAAGAATGGTCAGCGGGTGAATGTAGCTTTCGTACAAGATGCCCAGCACCAGGTACACCAGCACCAGCGCACCGAGGATCATGAACGGTTGGCCCTCCTGCGTCTTGGCAAAGGCGTCGGCAGTGCCACCCAGCTTGGCGATCACTTCCTCAGGCAAGCCCAACTTGGCCACTGCGCGCTCCAGCGCTGCCATGGCCTGGTCGGGGCTGTAGCCTTCCGCGACGTCGAAGGCAATGTCTTCCGAGGCGAACTGGCCTTCGTGGCTGACGCGGTCGTTGGCCAGGCTGTTTTCGTAGTGGGCGATGGTGGACAGCGGCACGCGGGCGCCCTCGGCGGTGATCACCTGCACTTGCTCCAGGGTGCTTGGGTCCCAGGCGTATTTCGGGTTGATCTCCAGCACCACCTGGTACTGGTTGAGGCTGTCGTAGATGGTAGAAATCTGCCGCTGGCTGTAGGCGTTGTTCAACACCGTGGTAACCATGTCCATGTCGATGCCCAGGCGCTTGGCCTGGTCGCGGTCGACCACCAGGGTCACCTGCTGGGTGCCGGCACCGTCACGCGCATCGATAGCAGTGAGTTCCGGCAGTGCACGTACAGCAGCGACCACTTTCGGGAACCACTCACGCAGCGCTGCCAGGTCGCCACTCTGCAGGGTATACAGGTACTGCGACGACGTCTGGTCACGGCCACCGCCGCCCAGTTGCAGGTCCTGGTCGGCCATCAGGAACAGGCGCCCGCCAGGCACTTTGGGCATTTCCTTGCGCAGGCGCTCGATCACCTTCTGCGCATCGATCTTGCGCTCGCTGATCGGTTTCAGCCGCACCAGCACCATGGCGTTGTTGGTACCGCTGTTGCCACCGATGAAACCTGCAACGCTCTGCACTGCCGGGTCGGCGAGCAATGCACGGCGGTAGATTTCCATCTTCGGCTGCATCACGGTGAACGACAGCCCGTCGTCGCCGCGGATAAAGCCCATCAGCTGCCCGGTGTCCTGCTGCGGGATCAACGTCTTGGGCACCACTACGTACAGCGCGATGTTGATGCCGATGGTGGCCAACAGGCTGAGCAGCGTCAGGCGATTGTGGCGCAGGGCCCAGCCCAGGCTGCGGTCGTAGGCGTTGACCATGCGCTGGTGCAGTTTGTCGCTCCAGCGTTGCAGGCGTGTCTGCTCGGCCTGATGCGGTTTGAGCCAGCGGGCGCAGAGCATGGGCGTCAGGGTCAGCGACACCACCAGCGACACGATGATCGCCGCCGCCAAGGTGATGGAGAACTCCTGGAACAGGTTGCGCACGATGCCACCCATGAACAGGATGGAGACGAATACCGCCACCAGCGACACGTTCATCGACAGCAAGGTGAAGCCTACTTCCTTGGCGCCGAGGAAGGCCGCCTTCATCGGCGGCTGGCCGTCCTCGATGTGCCGCGAGATGTTTTCCAGCACCACGATGGCGTCGTCCACCACCAGGCCGGTAGCCAGAATCAGCGCCATCAGCGACAGGTTGTTCAGCGAGAACCCGCACAGGTACATGACCGCGAAGGTGCCCACCAGCGACACCGGCACGGCCAGGCTGGGGATCAGCGAGGCGCGCAGGCTGCCGAGGAACAGGTACACCACCAGGATCACCAGCACCACGGCAATCAGCAGGGTGTGCTCGGCCTCTTTCAGGGTGGCCTTGATCACGGGCGAGCGGTCCATGGCCACGTTCAGTTGCACGCTGGCTGGCAGCAACGACTGCAGGGCCGGCAGCTGTGCCTTGATCTGGTCAACCGTTTCGATGATGTTGGCGCCGGTCTGGCGGTTGACCACCAGCAGCACGGCCGCCTGGTCATTGAAGAAGCCGCTGTTGTACCGGTTCTCGACGCCATCGGTGATGGTCGCCACGTCGGACAGGCGCAGGATGGTACCGTTTTGCTGGCGGATCACCACCGGCTCGTAGTCCTTGGCGCTTTCCAGCTGGTCGTTGGCGCGCACCTGCCAGTTGCGCTCGGCGTCCTCGACAAAGCCCATGGGCCTACGCTGGTTGGCGTTGGACACCGCCGTGCGCACTTCGTCCAGCGACAGGTTGTACTGGTTGAGCAGTTGCGGCTCGACGGCGATGCGCACCGCCGGCAGCGAGCTGCCGCCGATCTGCACCTCCCCTACCCCCGACACCTGGGCCAGGCTCTGCGACAGGATGGTGTCGGCCAGGTCGTACAGCTGGCCTTTCTGCAGCACATCCGAGGTCAGCGACAGCACCATGATCGGCGCCTGGGACGGGTTGATCTTTTTGTAGGTGGGCATGCTGCGCATGCCGCTGGGCAGCAGGTTACGGGTGGCGTTGATCGCCGCCTGCACCTCGCGCGCCGCACCGTCGATGTCGCGGCCCATCTCGAAGCCGATGATCACCCGTGTGGAGCCTTGGTTGGAGCTGCTGGTCAGGGTGGTCACGCCAGCAATGCTGCCCAGCTTGCGCTCCAGCGGCGTGGCCACAGTGGAGGCCATCACTTCCGGGCTGGCGCCGGACAGGTTGGCCGACACCACGATCACCGGGAAGTCCATCTGCGGCAGCGGCGCCACCGGCAGCAAGCCGAAGCTGACCCCACCCAGCAGCATGATCGCCAGGCTCAACAGCATGGTCGCCACCGGGCGACGGATGAAAGGACCGGACAGGTTCATGCCTCGGCCTGCTTCACATCAGTGGCCGGGCGCCAGCGGCGAGCCAGGCGGTCGAAGTAGAGGTAGATGACCGGGGTGGTGAACAGCGTCAGCACCTGGCTGACCAGCAAACCGCCCACCATCACCAGGCCCAGTGGCTGACGCAGCTCGGCGCCGGAACCGGTGGCGAGCATCAGCGGCACGGCACCGAACAGCGCGGCCAGGGTGGTCATCAGGATCGGCCGGAAGCGCAGCAGCGCGGCCTGGTAGATGGCATCGCGCGGGCTCATGCTTTGGTTACGCTCGGCCTCCAGGGCGAAGTCGATCATCATGATGGCATTCTTCTTGACGATACCGATCAGCAGGATGATACCGATGATGGCGATCATGCCCAGGTCGTTGCCGCTAATGAGCAGCGCCAGCAAAGCGCCCACTGCTGCCGACGGCAAGGTCGAGAGGATGGTCACCGGGTGAATGTAGCTTTCGTACAGCACCCCCAGCACGATGTACATGGTCACCACCGCCGCCAGGATCAGCAGCAAGGTGCTCGACAGCGATGCCTGGAAGGCCTGCGCCGCACCCTGGAAGCGGGTTTGCACGCCCAGCGGCATGCCGATGTCCTTCTGTACCTGCTCGATCACCTGAACGGCTTCGCCCAGCGATGCACCGTGGGCCAGGTTGAACGACAGGGTGACTGCCGGGAACTGGCCGATGTGGGAAATGGCCAACTGGGCCTGGCGCTGCTCAATACGCGCCAGCGCCGACAGGCGCACCTGGCCGCCATCGGTGGCCTTGACGTGAATCGACTCCAGCGCTCGCGGGCCGATAAGTGCCGCGTCCTGCGACTGCAGTACCACACGGTACTGGCTGGCCTGGGTGTAGATGGTGGAGATCTGCCGTTGGCCAAAGGCGTCATACAGGGCGTTGGTGATCTGCGACACCGTGATGCCCAGGCGGCTGGCCATGTCACGGTCAATCACCAGGTAGACCTGCAAGCCTTTGTCCTGCAGGTCGCTGGCCACGTCGGCCAGTTCCGGGCGCTGCTGCAGCGCCTGTACCAGCTTGCTGCTCCATTGGGCCAACAGGTCGGCGTCGGGCGACGACAGGCTGAACTGGTACTGGGTGCGGCTGACACGGTCTTCGATACTCAGGTCTTGCACCGGCTGCATGAACAGGCGGATACCCACCAGCCGGTCGAGTTGCGGCTGCAGGCGGCTGATGACCTCGCTGGCGGTGACATCCCGTTCGCCATGGGGCTTGAGGTTGATCAGCAGGCGGCCACTGTTGAGCGTGGCGTTGTCGCCGTCTACACCGATATAGGACGACAGACTTTGAACCGCCGGGTCCTGCAGGATGACCTTGCTCAGGGCCTGCTGGCGCTCGCTCATGGCGGCAAACGAGGTGGACTGCGGCGCTTCGGAAATGCCCTGGATTACCCCGGTGTCCTGCACCGGGAAGAAGCCCTTGGGCACCACCATGTACAAGAACACCGTCAGCGCCAGGCTGGCCACGGCGACCAGCAGGGTCAGCGGCTGGTGCTTCAGCACCCATTGCAGGGCACTGCCGTAGTGCTTGATCAGCCAGTCGATCCAGGCACCACTGGCACGGTAGAAGCGCCCCTGCTCTTCTTCCTTGGGCTCGCGTTTGAGCAGCCGGGCGCACATCATCGGCGTCAGGGTCAGCGACACCACCAGGGAAATCAGGATGGCCACCGCCAGGGTAATGGCGAACTCGCGGAACAGCCGGCCAACCACGTCAGCCATGAACAGCAGCGGGATCAGTACCGCGATCAGCGAGAAGGTCAGGGAAATCAAGGTGAAGCCGATTTGCCGGGCGCCCTTGAGCGCCGCCTGCATGGGCGTCTCGCCCTCTTCGATATGCCGCGAGATGTTTTCCAGCATCACGATGGCATCATCGACCACGAAGCCGGTGGCGATGGTCAGCGCCATCAGCGTCAGGTTGTTGACCGAAAAACCGGCCAGGTACATGACGCCGAAGGTGCCGATCAGCGACAAAGGCACGGCAATCGAAGGGATAATGGTGGCACTGAAGCGGCGCAGAAAGAGGAAGGTGACCATCACCACCAGGGCGATGGCGATCAGCAGTTCGTGCTGTACGTCCTTCACGGCTGCGCGAATGGTCTGGGTACGGTCGGTCAACACCGACACATCCAGCCCAGCCGGCAGGTTGTCGGTGATCGAAGGCAACAAGTCCTTGATGCGGTCGACCACTTCGATCACGTTGGCGCCCGGCTGACGCTGGATATTCAACAGCACTGCATGATTTTCGTTGGCCCAGGCGGCCAGGCGCTCGTTCTCCGCGCCGTCGACAATTTCGGCCACGTCTTTCAAGCGCAGCGGCGCACCGTTGTTGTAGGCCAGGATCAGGTTGGCGTATTCCTCGGGGGAACGCAGCTGGTCGTTGGCATCGAGCATCGACACCCGGGTCGGGCCGTCGAAGTTGCCCTTGGGCTGGTTGACGTTGGACGCGCCAATCAGCGTGCGCACGTCATCCAGGTTCAGGCCGTTGGCGGCCAAGGCATCGACGTTGACCTTGATGCGCACTGCCTGGCGCTGGCCGCCGGCAATGCTGACCATGCCCACGCCACTGATCTGCGCGAGCTTTTGCGCCACGCGGGTGTCGACCAGGTCGTTGAGCTTGGGCAGCGGCATGGTCTTGCTGGAGATGGCCAAGGTCAGCACCGGGGTGTCGGCCGGGTTGACCTTGTTGTACACCGGTGGCGCTGGCAGGTCGCTGGGCAGCAGGTTGCTGGCGGCGTTGATCGCGGCCTGCACCTGTTGCTCGGCAACGTCCATGTTCATGTCGAGGTTGAAGCGCAAGGTCAGCACCGACGCGCCGCCGGAGCTGGTCGAGGCCATTTGCTCAAGGCCAGGCATCTGGCCGAACTGGCGCTCTAGCGGTGCGGTGACTGCACTGGTCATGACCTGCGGGCTGGCGCCGGGGTACAGGGTCATGACGCGGATGGTCGGGTAATCCACCTGCGGCAAGGCAGAAACCGGCAGCAGCTTGTAGGCGATCAGGCCGGCCAGGACGATGGCCAGCATGCTCAGCGTGGTGGCGACCGGCCGCAGAATGAACAGACGCGAGAGGTTCATGCGCCCGCCTTGCCTGCTGCTTTGCCAGGTTGTGCTTCACCGGTTTGCGCCGAACCTTTGGCCTCTTGCCCTTGCAGGTGCTGGCCCGGGGTGGTCGGCACTTGCGAGCTGTCTTCGACCACTTCAACCTTGGTGCCTTCGCGCAGGCGGTCGGTACCTTCCAGCACCAGCCGGTCACCGGCCTTCAGGCCGTCGAGAATGACGCTGTTCTCGCCATCACTGGCGCCCACCTTGACCTTGCGCACGTTAACGGTGTTCTCGGCATTGACCACGTAGGCGAAGCTACCGTCATTGCCGAACTGGATGGCCGCCGCCGGGGCCATGACCACCTGCTTGAGGGTATCGGCCAGCAAACGCACGTTGACGAACTGGTTGGGGAACAGGGCCAGGTCCTTGTTCTCGAAGCGGCCTTTGAACTTGAGGGTGCCAGTGGTGGTGTCGATCTGGTTGTCGATGCTGCCCAGCACGCCGGTAGATTGCAATTTGCTGTCACTGCGGTCCCAGGCCTCGACCGGCAGGCTGGCGCCACTGCGATAACGCTCCAGCACGGTGCTCAGCTGGGTTTCCGGCAGGGTGAAGGCGACGTTGATCGGCTCGGTCTGGGTGATGACCACCAGTGCGGTGGTGTCGTTGGCCGCCACCAGGTTGCCCAGGTCAAGCTGACGCAGGCCGACACGGCCGCTGATCGGCGCACGGATCTGGGTGAAGTCGAGGTTCAGGCGGGCATCGTTGACCTGGGCCTGGTTGGTCTTGACCAGCCCCTGGAATTGCGCCACCTGTGCTTCGGCGGTGTCGAGGGTTTGCTTGGCGATGCTGTCTTCGGCGTACAGGCCTTTGTAACGGGCCAGGTCGACCTGGGCGTTCTTCAACTGCGCCTGGTTCTGCGCCAAGGTGCCTTCGGCTTGCTGCAAGGCGATGCGGTACGAGCGCGGGTCGATTTCGGCGAGCAAGTCGCCGGCCTTGACCTGCTGGCCTTCCTTGAAGTGGATTTTCACCAGTTCGCCAGCCACGCGGCTGCGTACGTTGACGGTGTTGGTCGCGGTGACCGTGCCAAGGGCCTTGTAGTACAGCGGGAAATCACCCACTCGCACCGGCTCGACGCGCACGGGTACCGCTTCGCTGGAGCCGCCAAAGCCCGGGCGACCGCCCATCATGCCCATGCCCTTGCCGCCGCGCCCGCCGCCGCCACTGGCTTCTTTATGCGCAGGCGTTGCTGCAGGCCACAGCCACCAGGCCAGTGCAGCCACCAGCAGCAGGATCAGCAGGCCAACGAGCCAGCGACGGGGGGAACGGGAATTGGACGCTTGCATGGGTTGAACGAACCTTGTTCGGAATGGCGACTTGGGGAGGGTGGACGATAAGCAATGGCATCGTTTAAGCAAAGGGCCTTTACCAGAGGTTTACCTTAGGCTGACGTTGCCAAGACGCGGAATTTTAAATGAAAACGGCCCGGAGAGCGTTCCGGGCCGTTACAGGGTGTTGCCTGGAGCGGTGGCGGGCTCAAGGGGTCCGCTGCCTGTGCTGGCCCTATGGCCGGCACAGGACTCCACCGCCCTGCCCCACGCAATCCTTACTTCAGTACAGCAAGGGCTGCATCGTAGTTCGGTTCGTCAGCGATTTCGCCAACCAGCTCGCTGTGCAGCACCTTGTCGTTCTCGTCCAGCACTACCACAGCGCGGGCAGCCAGGCCGGCCAGCGGGCCGTCGGCGATGGCGACGCCGTAGTTTTCGAGGAACTCGCGGCCACGCAGGGTCGACAGGTTCTTCACGTTTTCCAGGCCTTCAGCACCGCAGAAGCGTGCCTGGGCGAACGGCAGGTCGGCGGAGATGCACAGCACGACAGTGTTGGCGACATCGTTGGCCTGGGCGTTGAACTTGCGCACGGAGGTAGCGCAGGTTGGGGTGTCGACGCTCGGGAAAATGTTCAGCACTTTGCGCTTGCCGGCGAAGTCTTTCAGCGACTTGTCAGCCAGGCCTTCACCGACCAGGGAGAAAGCCGGAGCCTGGGCGCCGACCTGTGGCAGGTTGCCGTTAACCTGAACCGGGCCGCCTTTGAGAGTCACTTGAGCCATGACGAAATCCTTATGCTGGGTTTGAAAAGGACACTGAGTTAAGCATGAAGCCGGCCGGGTGCCTATGGGTCAGGTGAAATTGTTCTATTTCCCGACACTTTTTGTGGACAAAAAATGCCCAGGTTGCGACAAGCAACCCGGGCATTCCTCATTGCAGGGGGCGAATCAGCCCAGCAGGCCGTAAACCACCGAAGTCAACGCAACCAGGCCGACCACCACGACGAACACGTTGGAGGCCGCACCGCTGTACTTGCGCATCGACGGTACGCGGCGAATGGCATACATCGGCATCAGGAACAGCAGCACCGCCAGGATCGGGCCGCCGAGCGACTCGATCATGCCGAGGATGCTCGGGTTGAGGGTGGCAACGATCCAGCACACCACCAGCATCAGTGCAGCAACCACGCGGTCCAGGGTTTTGGCACCCGGGCGCGCGCCAGCCTTGGTGATGATGCCCTTCAGGCCTTCGCTGGCACCGATGTAGTGGCCCAGGAACGACTTGGCGATAGCCACGAAGGCGATCAGCGGTGCAGCGAACGCGATAGTCGGGTTGCTGAAGTGGTTGGCCAGGTACGACAGGATCGACAGGTTCTGTGCCTTGGCTTCGGCCAGCTGGGCGCTGCTGAGGGTGAGCACGCAACTGAACACGAAAAACAGCACCATCACCACCATCAGCAAGTGAGCACGGCGCAGGATCTGGCCGCTGCGCTCATCGGCGTGCTCGCCGTAACGGCGCTTCTGGTCCACCGCGAAGGCCGAGATGATCGGCGAATGGTTGAACGAGAACACCATCACCGGAATGGCCAGCCACAGGGTGTGCAGGAACGCCGAAGCCGGCGGCACCTGGGTGGCGCTGTCGAGGATGCCACCGGTCCAGTGCGGCACCAGGTACAGGCCAAGCAGCGCCAGGGCGACGATGAACGGGTACACCAGCAGGCTCATGACCTTGACCGTGGCCTGCTCGCCGCAACGCACGATGGCCAGCAGGCCGAGGATCAGCACGAACGACAGGATGGCCCGCGGTGGCGGCGCCATGTGCAGCTGGTGCTCCATGAAGCTGGACACGGTGTTGGTCAGCGCCACGCTATAGATAAGCAGGATGGGGAAAATCGCGAAGAAATACAGCACGGTGATCGAGGCACCGGCGGTGCTGCCGAAGTGCTCCTTGACCACCTCGGTGATGTCGCCACCGTTGCGCCCCGACAGGACGAAACGGGTCAGCCCACGGTGGGCAAAGTACGTCATCGGGAAGGCCAGGATGGCCAGGATCAGCAGCGGCCAGAAGCCGCCAAGGCCGGCGTTGATCGGCAGGAACAGGGTTCCGGCGCCGATGGCTGTGCCAAACAGGCCCAGCATCCAGGTAGTGTCGTGACGCGCCCAGCTGCCAAGGGTGGCGGGGGTCGATTCTGCAAAGCGTTGTTCAACGCTTGGGGCCTGCTCATTCATTCCGGGTGAAGCTCCACTCGCAAGACTGCAACAGGCTGAGAATGGCGAAATAGTGCCTTCGCCCAACTCAACCGGAAAAGAGGGGCGCGATTGTGCACGGAAAGGTTGCACTTGCGAAGCCCCTTTCCGAGGGGCGGTTGCACTTGTCTTTACAAGCGGGTTGTGCCGACAGGAAATGCAAGGGGCCGCGCAGGCCCCTTGGCGGTGTTACTTCTGGACGGCAGCGAACGCTTCGGCAACCCGTTGCAGGTTGGCCGGGCGCAGGCCGGACATGCACACGCGGCCACTGTCGATCAGGTACACCCCGAATTCGTCCCGCAGGCGGCGCACCTGCTCGACGCTGAAGCCGGTGTAGCTGAACATGCCACGCTGGCGCAGGAAGAACTGGAAGTCCTGGCCTGGCAACAGCACCGCCAGGGCATCGACCAGCGCCTGGCGCATGTCGAGGATACGCTTGCGCATCACTTCCACTTCTTCGGCCCATTGGGCATTGAGGCCGGCATCGCTCAGCACGCCAGCGACCAGTTGGGCGCCGAAGTTGGGCGGGCTGGAGTAGTTGCGGCGTACGGTGGCCTTGAGCTGGCCAAGCACGCTCTGGGCGGTGGCGTCATCGTCGCAGACCACCGACAGGCCGCCTACCCGCTCGCCATACAGCGAGAAGATTTTCGAGAACGAGTTGCTGACCAGGCACGGCACACCGGCACGGGCCATTTCGCGGATGGCGTAGGCGTCTTCCACCAGGCCTTCGGCGAAGCCTTGGTAGGCGATGTCGAGGAACGGGATCAGCTGGCGTGCCTTGACCACTTCGACCACTTGCTGCCACTGGTGTTGTTCCAGGTCGGCGCCGGTCGGGTTGTGGCAGCAGGGGTGCAGCAGTACCACGCTGTTGGCCGGCAGGGTCTGCAGGGTGTCCAGCATGCCGTCGAAGTCCACGCCACGGGTGGCCTGGTCGAAGTACGGGTAGGTGTGCACCTTGAAGCCGGCGCCTTCGAAGATGGCGCGGTGGTTGTCCCAGGTTGGGTTGCTGACCCAGACTTCGGACTGCGGGAAATAGCGCTTGAGGAAGTCGGCACCGACTTTCAGGGCGCCGGAGCCACCCACGGTCTGCACGGTGGCCACGCGGCCGCCGGTCACAGCCGGGTGATCGGCACCGAACAGCAGTGCCTGGATCGCCTGGCGGTAGCTGGCCAGGCCTTCCATCGGCAGGTACAGGGAAGCTTCGTGGTCCTGGCCGGCGATGCGTTTTTCCACCGCATCCACAGCCGCCAGTTGCGGCACCACGCCAGCCTCATCGTAGTACAGGCCGATACTCAGGTTGACCTTGTCGGCGCGCGGATCGGCCTTGAAGGTTTCCATCAACGAGAGGATCGGGTCGCCGGCATAGGCATCGACATGTTTGAACACAGCGTGCAGCTCCTTGGATCAGGACAGTACGAAAAGTCAGCGTTGAGCATACCCGGAGTGCGGGTTCAGGAACATCCACTATTGTGCAAGGTTGTCTATGCAACATTGCATGGCTGGGAATTTGTGCTGGATTCTTAGCGGCACGCCCGCTCCCACAGGTTCAGCGCGTACCTGTGGGAGCGCGCGTGCCCGCGAAAGGGCCGGGTCAGCCAAGCAAGTCTTTCAGGCCCTGCAACTCCTGCTCGGTCACCGCCACCCCCTCCTCCTCAGCCACCTCACGCTCGCGGTATCGCCGCTCACCCGGCATGCGCGTCAACCCCACCGCCTGCATCTGTTCCACCAGCTCGCGGCTGCGCTGGGCAAAGCGCTCGCCCTCGGCCTTGTGCGGGTCGATGACGATGATCAGTTGCCCGGTCCATGGCGTTTTCGCCCCTGGGTACCCCGACCAGTCGAACTCCCAGGAGAAATGCCCACCGGTCAGCGCCGCCGCCAGCAACTCGACCATCATCGACAGCGCCGAGCCCTTGTGCCCGCCAAACGGTAGCAAGGCGCCACCCTCCAGAATCGCCAGCGGGTCGGTGGTCGGCTCGCCATTGGCATCCACACCCATGCCTTCTGGTAGTTGCTGGCCGGCACGCGCAGCAATCTGCACGTCACCGTGGGCCATGGCGCTGGTGGCCATGTCGAAGACGATCGGGTCGTGTTCGGCGCATGGCGCAGCAAACGCGATGGGGTTGGTGCCGAACAGTGGCTTGCGGGCGCCATGCGGCACCACACAGGTCATGCTGTTGACCACGCTCAGGGCCACCAGGCCCTCTTCGGCAAACGGCTCTACATCCGGCCACAGTGCCGCGAAGTGGTGCGAGTTGTGGATTGCCAATACGGCAATGCCGGCATTGCGCGCCTTGGCAACCAACAACTCGCGGGCCGCAGCCAGCGCCGGCTGGGCGAAGCCGCCGGCTGCATCGACACTGACATAGCCGGCAGCTACATCACTGACCTTAGGTATGGCCTGGCCGTCAACCCAGCCACTGGCCAGGGTCGAAACATACCCGGGCATGCGGAATACCCCATGGCTGTGCGCGCCATCACGCTGGGCACTGGCACAGTTGTAAGCCAGCACCCCGGCCACACGCTCGCTGCAGCCATGGCGCCGGAAGATGGCCTGCAACAGGCCCTGCAGTTCGGTAAAAGGCACACGCACGACAGTGCCGGTAGAAGGTGCGGACATCTGAAGCTCCTTGTTGGTATTGGAATGGCTACAGCGTTGCAACGACAAAAACTTTCCTGCATGTGACAGCAATCTGTCAAATGTTGACTTGATGACAGAAAACATTCATTTTCTTCCCCAAGCCTTACCCCTGGAGCCACAGCATGAGCCAACCGATCAAGCAACGCCTGGAAAACAGCCTCGAAGGAGCCGCTGCCTCGGGCCGCAAGATCGCCACCTACATGCTTGCCAACCTGCACGAACTGCCGTTCCAGACTTCAGCCAGCATCGCGGCCAAGCTGGGCGTCAGTGAATCCAGCGTCGGGCGCTTCTGCCGTTCATTGGGTTATGCCCACCTCAAGGCATTAAAACAAGACCTGCAGAACGACTTGGGCGATGGCCCGTGGCTGGTGGGCGACCGCCTGCAAGATTACCGCCAGAACCAGGACGCCAGCGACAACGCCGGCAGCCTGGAGCTGGAAATCGCCGCCCTGGTGCGCGTGCACGAGTACCGCCAGAGCCCGGCCTGGCACAGCGTGGCGCAGCGCCTGGCCAGCAAGCCACGGGTGTTCATCGCCGGCTTCCAGACCGAGCGCGGCGTGGCCATGTGCATGAGCCACTTGCTGCAATACCTGCGCGATGGCGTACAACTGGTCGATATCAGCGCCGGGCACTTCGGCGAAGTGCTGCTTGGCCGCGCCGAAGACAGCGCCCTGGTGGTGTTCGAAGCGCGCCGTTATTCCCGCCATGCCTTGATGCTGTGCCAGAAGGCGCGCGAGGCGGGCATCGCGGTCACCCTGGTGACCGACACCTTCTGTGACTGGGCCGATGCCAACGCCGACGAGGTGTTCCGCATCCCCACCGAGTTCAACCTGTTCTGGGAATCCACCTCGACGATGCTGTCGTGGGTTCACCTGATGGTCAACGAGGTCTGCAAGAAACTCGGGCCTGATGTTGAAAAACGCTTGGAAGCGACTGCCGCTCTACATAACGAGTTCGTCGGCTACACCTCGTGGTCGGCGGGCAAACAACAATAGCAAGAGTGCAATGAGGTGCGAGATGAACAAGACCATGGCCTTGGTGGGTGCGTGTGCCCTGCTGCTGACGGGTGCCGCCAGTGCCGAAACCCTGCGTTTTGCCACCGAGGGCGCCTACCCGCCCTTCAACTATGTCGATGCCGATAACAAACTGCACGGCTTCGACATCGACATCACCCACGCCCTGTGCGAACAGATGAAAGTCGAGTGCACGCTGGTGGCCCAGGACTGGGAGGGCATCATCCCGGCCCTGATGGCACGCAAGTACGACGCTATTGTCGCCTCGATGATCGACACCGAAGAACGTCGCAAGAAAATCGCCTTCACCGACCATTACTACCGCACCCCGCTGACCGTTGCCGTCGCCAAGGACAGCAAGATCGACAGCGCCCAGACCGACTTTGTCGGCTACACCGTTGGCGCCCAGTCGTCGTCCACCCAGGCCATCTACGCCGAAGACGTGTATGGCAAAGCCGGCGCCGACGTGAAGCTGTACCCGACCATGGACGAAGCCAACGCCGACCTGGCCGCCGGGCGCCTGGACGGGGTGATTGCCGACAAATTCCCGCTGCACGAGTGGATGACCAAGAACGGTGGGGATTGCTGCAAGATCCTCGGCGACGTGGCAAACACCAAAGCCGATGCTGCCATTGCCGTGCGCAAGGAAGACGAGGCCCTGCGCCAGCGCCTGAACGTTGCACTGCAACAGATCGTGGCCAACGGCACCTACCAGAAGATCGCCAGCAAGTACTTCGCCTTCGATATCTACAACTGATCTTCAGGAAGTCTTGCGAAATCTCTGTGGGAACGGCGTTGCGTCGCTCCCACAGAGACCGCACTACCCGTCCAAGGGGTTTGTCATGCTCGATCAATTGTCCTTGCTGTCCTTCGCCAGCGGAGGCTGGGGCCAGGCGCTGCTGGCCGGCGCGCTGGTTACGGTTTCCCTCGCCCTGGCCTGCCTGCCCATCGGCCTGCCGCTGGGCCTGGTAGTCGCCCTGGCCGCACGCTCGCGCAAACGCCTGCCACGGGCCTGGGCCACCACGTTCTCTACCGTGTTCCGCGGCCTGCCAGAGCTGCTGACGTTGCTCATCATTTATTACGGCTGCCAGATTGCCGCGCAGAAAATTCTGGCTGCCATGGGCTACGAGGGTGAGTTCCTGATCAACACCTTCCTTGCCGCGATGATTGCCTTCAGCCTGGTGTTCGCCGCGTTTTCCAGCGAGATCTGGCTGGCAGCCTTCAAGACCCTGCCCAAAGGCCAGCTGGAAGCCTGCTCGGCACTGGGCCTGAGCAAGCGCACCGGCTTCTTCAAGGTGCTGTTGCCGCAACTGACCCGCATCGCCCTGCCCGGCTTGTCGAACAACTGGCTGTCGCTGCTCAAGGACACCTCGCTGGTGTCGACCATTTCGCTGGTCGACCTGATGCGCCAGACCAACCTGGCGGTCAGCGTGACCAAGGAGCCGATGTTCTTCTACGGCGTCGCCTGCCTGGGTTACCTGCTGTTCGCGGCACTTTCCGGGCGCGTGTTCGCCTACATCGAACGGCGCAGCAACCGCCACCTGCAAGGAGCACGCGCATGAGCTTCGAACAACTGCTGGCACTGGTGCTCGACCCCGACCTGCTGGAACGTTACGGCCCACGCTTTCTCGATGGCCTGCTGGTAACCGCCAAGCTGGTGGCCATTTCCTTCAGCCTGGGCGCCGTGCTCGGCCTGTTGCTGGCCCTGGCTCGCATGTCGCGCAGCCTGGTGCTGCAGCGTATGGCCGCCGGTTATGTGTACTTCTTCCGTGGCTCGCCGCTGCTGGCCCAACTGTTTCTGCTGTATTACGGCCTGGGCTCGCTCAAGGGCTTCTGGCAGGACGTCGGCCTGTGGTGGTTCTTCCGCGAGGCGTGGTACTGCACCTTGCTGGCATTCACCCTGAACACCGCCGCCTACCAGGCCGAGATCTTCCGCGGCAGCCTGATGGCCGTGGCCCCCGGCCAGCATGAGGCAGCCCGGGCGCTGAACCTGAAACGCTCGACCACCTTCTTCAAGGTGATCCTGCCGCAGTCGCTGCTGGTGGCCATAGGCCCACTGGGCAACGAACTGATCCTGATGATCAAGGCCAGCGCGATTGCCTCGCTGGTGACCATCTACGACCTCATGGGCGTGACCAAACTGGCCTTCTCGCGCAGTTTCGACTTCCAGATCTACCTGTGGGCCGCTGTGCTCTACCTGGTGATCGTGGAACTGGTGCGGCGCCTGCTGAAACACCTGGAAGCCCGCCTGGGCCGCCACCTGAACTGACCGAAGGATACGTTCCATGCATTGCCAGACCCTTGTCCTCGGCGCCGGCATCGTCGGCGTCAGCACCGCGCTGCACCTGCAGGCCCGCGGGCGCCAGGTGATCCTGATCGACCGCGACGAACCGGGCAGCGGTACCAGCCACGGCAACGCCGGGTTGATCGAACGCTCCAGCGTCATCCCCTATGCCTTTCCCCGGCAACTGGGCGCATTACTGCGCTACGGCCTGAACCGCCAGCCCGATGTGCGCTACAGCCTGGCGCACCTGCCCAAGGCCGCGCCGTGGCTGTGGCGCTACTGGCGTCATTCAGCCCCTGGCCGGCTGGCCGGCGCCGCCGCTGACATGCTGCCGCTGGTGCAGCGCTGCGTCGAAGAACACGACGCGCTGATCGCTGCTGCCGGCCTTGAAGGGCTGGTGCAGGCCAAAGGCTGGATCGAAGTGTTCCGCGACCCGGCCCTGTTCGAGCAGGCCAAGGCCGATGCCAAAGGCCTGAGCCGCTATGGCTTGCAATTTGAAATCCTTGAATGCGGGCAACTGCAGGCCCGCGAGCACCAGCTGGACGCCACCGTGGTCGGCGGCATCCACTGGCTCGACCCGAAGACCGTGAACAACCCCGGCGCCCTCACCCGTGGCTACGCGGCGCTGTTTCAGCAGCGCGGCGGGCAGTTCCTGCATGGTGATGCGCGCAGCCTGCGCCAAGCCAACGGCCAATGGCGGGTCGAGAGCCGCCGCGGCCCGATTACCGCCGACGAGGTGGTGGCCTGCCTAGGCCCACAGTCGGCCGAACTGTTCAGCGGCCTGGGCTACCAGATCCCGCTGGCGATCAAGCGCGGCTACCACATGCACTACAGCACTCGTGACGGTGCGCAACTGGAGCACTCCATTTGCGATACCCAGGGCGGCTACGTGCTGGCACCGATGGCGCGCGGCGTGCGACTGACGACCGGCATCGAGTTCGACGCAGCCAGCGCGCCCGGCAACCAGATCCAGCTGGGCCGCTGCGAGGCCCTGGCGCGCAAGCTGTTCCCGGCCTTGGGCGAACGCCTGGATGACACGCCGTGGCTGGGCCGTCGCCCGTGCCTGCCCGACATGCGCCCGGTGATCGGCCCTGCACCGCGCCACCCGGGGCTGTGGTTCAACTTCGGCCACGCCCACCACGGCCTCACCCTGGGCCCGGTCAGCGGTCGGCTGGTGGCCGAGCTGATCACCGGCGAACACCCCTTCACCGACCCCGCGCCCTACAGCGCGACCCGTTTCGACTGAACCCACGCGGGAGAAAAACAACATGACCGCACCACTGAGCCTTGCCAGCCTTGCCCCCGAGCCCGACCCACGCCAGGTGCTGATACGCATCGAAGGCCTGAACAAGCACTACGGCGCGTACCACGTGCTGCACGACATCGACCTGCAGGTGCGCGAAGGCGAACGCATCGTGCTGTGCGGGCCGTCCGGCTCGGGAAAATCGACGCTGATCCGCTGCATCAACCGCCTGGAGGTGGCCCAGCAGGGCAGCATAAAGGTCGACGGCATCGACCTGGCCGCCACCACCCGGGAAGCGGCGCAGGTGCGCAGCGATATCGGCATGGTGTTCCAGCATTTCAACCTGTTCCCGCACATGAGCGTACTGGACAACTGCCTGCTCGCCCCTACCAGCGTGCGCGGGCTGTCGCGCAAGGACGCCGAGGAACGGGCGCGCATGTACCTGAAGAAGGTGGGTATCGAAAGCCAGGCGCACAAGTACCCCAGCCAGCTATCCGGTGGCCAGCAGCAGCGCGTGGCGATCGCCCGGGCGCTGTGCATGAAGCCGAGGATCATGCTGTTTGACGAGCCAACCTCGGCGCTGGACCCAGAAATGGTTGCCGAGGTGCTGGATGTGCTGGTGCAGCTGGCCGGCACGGGCATGACCATGCTGTGCGTGACCCACGAAATGGGCTTTGCCCGGCAAGTGGCCGAGCGGGTGCTGTTCCTTGAGGGTGGGCAAATCATCGAGGACAGCCCGCCGCAGGTGTTCTTCAACCAGCCGCGTACCGACCGGGCCAAGGCGTTTCTGGCGCAGATACTGCACTGAAGCCTGCTCTGGCCTCTTCGCAAGCTTGCCCGCGAAGAGGCCGGCACAAGCAACACTTTATTGCACCGCTGCAAAGACCCAACTGCATCGTTAAATATTATTGACCGGCATCCCCGCCAAACCCACGCCACAACAGGCCCGCATCGGTTTCAGCCCCCAAAAACCGGTGCATTCCCCGCGTTAAAGCCCTCTTCAGTCGTTTGACATATCGAACGGCTCTGGCAAGCTATCTACATGCCCCGACCGGAATCGTCGCCTCTGACGAGCCGGCAGTGCTCGGGGCTACAGGCTGCACCCAAGGCTCCGCGCCGTGCACCTGCACAACAACGACAGGCCGAACCTGTCCCAAGGTGACATATGTCCAACAGCAACATTGGCAACAAGCAACCTTCCCTGCGCAAACCCGTCGTCCTGATGACCATGGGCAGCCAAGAGCGCAAAGGCCATGACTATCAAGTCATGACCCACAAATACATCACGCCGCTGGTCGAGTTCTCCGATTGCGTTCCGGTACTGGTGCCCACCTGCTGCGGCACTGAAGACCTCGAGCCCTACCTGGACATGGCCGACGGCGTGTACCTGACCGGCGCTGGCAGCAACATCGACCCGGCCCTGTATGGCCAGGAAAACCAGACCCCAGGCAAGGGCCAGGACCAGAACCGCGACCTGTTCGACATCCCGCTGGTCAAGGCGGCGATCAAGCGTGGCCTGCCAATCTTCGGCATCTGCCGTGGCATGCAGGAAATCAACGTCGCCCTGGGCGGCGACATCTACCAGAAGGTGTACGCCGAGCCGGGCTTCAACGACCACCGGGAAAACCCGGAAGACCCGGTTGAAGTGCAATACGCTCAGGTTCATGGCGTAAAAATCCAGCCAGGCAGCTGGCTGCAGGACACCCTGGGTACCGACGAGATTCGCGTCAACTCGTTGCATGGCCAAGGCCTGCGCAAGCTCGGCGCTGGCATCGAAGCCATCGCCCACGCCGAAGACGGCCTGGTCGAGGCCATTCACGCCCCGAGCATTTCGCCGTTCCTGTTCGCCGTGCAGTGGCACCCGGAATGGCAAGCGGCGAAAAACCCTGATTCGATCAAGATCTTCCAGGCATTCGGCGATGCTTGCCGCGCCCAGGTACGCAAGGCGCAGATCAAGCGCCAGCACGCTGCCTGACCTACCGTTTCCTCTGCTTTGATCGCGGGGTGGCGCAAGGCCGCCCCCGTTTCCCCGGTCACCCTCTGCTGGTCCCAGAACACTTCCCGTGGATGCGGGCGGCGGGCTTGTGCCTGTCTCCGCGATCGTTTTTCCCTCCCCTCTCAAGAGATACGATGACTGATTGTGATTGGTCTGCCATCGGTGTCTTCGGCTCCTTCTGCTGTAACCCGCGAAGACGCCAGTACAGAATTAACCCTTCCCTCCTGCACCGCCGCAAAAAAATCTCGCAAAGGGACTAGTCATCGTACAAGTTGTACGATAACTTACCTCCACCGCAGAACAACACCCTTCACCCAAGCGCCACAGGATGCCTAGAACAATGACTCCACAAGAACTGAAATCCATCCTCTCCCACGGCCTGCTGTCTTTCCCGGTCACCGACTTCAACGCCCAGGGCGATTTCAACCAGGCTGGCTACATCAAACGCCTGGAATGGCTGGCCCCGTATGGCGCCAGTGCCCTGTTCGCCGCTGGCGGCACCGGTGAGTTCTTCTCCCTGGCTGCCAGCGAATACAGCCAGGTGATCAAGACCGCCGTCGACACCTGTGCTACTTCGGTACCGATTCTCGCCGGCGTGGGTGGCTCCACCCGCCAGGCCATTGAATACGCCCAGGAAGCCGAGCGCCTGGGTGCCAAAGGCCTGCTGCTGCTGCCGCACTACCTGACCGAAGCCAGCCAGGATGGCGTTGCCGCCCACGTAGAAGCGGTGTGCAAATCGGTAAAAATCGGCGTGGTGGTGTACAACCGCAACGTCTGCCGCCTGAACGCCGACCTGCTGGAAAAACTGGCCGAGCGCTGCCCGAACCTGATCGGTTACAAAGACGGCCTGGGTGATATCGAGCTGATGGTGTCGATCCGTCGCCGCCTGGGCGACCGCTTCAGCTACCTGGGTGGGCTGCCGACCGCCGAAGTGTATGCTGCTGCCTACAAGGCCCTGGGCGTACCGGTGTACTCCTCCGCCGTGTTCAACTTCGTGCCGAAGACCGCCATGGACTTCTACAACGCCATCGCCCGTGACGACCACGCCGCCGTGGCCAAGCTGATCGACGATTTCTTCCTGCCGTACCTGGACATCCGTAACCGCAAAGCCGGCTACGCCGTCAGCATCGTCAAGGCCGGCGCCAAAATTGCCGGTTACGACGCAGGCCCGGTGCGCACGCCGCTGACCGACCTGACTGCCGAAGAGTACGAAATGCTCGCAGCCCTGATGGACAAGATGGGTCCGCAATAAGCGCACCCCTGCGGCCTGCCCTTGCCGCACCCGGAGTGGGAAGCCCCACTCCGGTTACAATTCGTGAGCCCGCACAAAAATAACTAGTGGGAGTATTACCAGCATGCAAGCGACTAAGAAGACGCATGTGCGCTACCTGATCCTGTTCATGCTGTTTCTGGTGACCACGATCAACTATGCCGACCGCGCTACCATTGCAATCGCAGGTTCCAGCCTGCAGAAAGACCTCGGCATTGACGCCGTAACCCTCGGTTATATCTTCTCCGCCTTCGGATGGGCTTACGTAGCTGGCCAGATTCCTGGTGGCTGGCTGCTCGATCGTTTCGGTTCCAAGAACGTCTACGCCTTCAGCATCTTCACCTGGTCGCTGTTCACCCTGTTGCAGGGTTTTGTCGGTGGCCTTCCGGTTGCCTGGGCCGTAGTGACCCTCTTCACCCTGCGCTTCCTGGTTGGTTTCGCCGAAGCCCCGTCGTTCCCGGGCAACGCGCGCATCGTCGCCGCCTGGTTCCCCACACAGGAGCGTGGCACGGCCTCGGCCATCTTCAACTCGGCACAGTACTTCGCCACTGCACTGTTCGCGCCGATCATGGGCTGGATCGTGTTCAGCTTCGGCTGGGAGCATGTGTTCGTGGTCATGGGCGCACTGGGCATCGTGTTCTCCATGGTATGGCTGAAGACCATCCACAACCCGCGCCAACACCCCCGCATCAGCCAAAGCGAGCTTGAACACATCGAGCAGAACGGCGGCCTGGTGGACATGGACCAGAAGCGCGGCAACGACGGCCCGAAATGGGGCTACATCAAGCAGCTACTGACCAGCCGCATGCTGCTGGGCGTGTACCTGGGCCAATACTGCATCAACGCCATCACCTATTTCTTCCTCACCTGGTTCCCGGTGTACCTGGTGCAGGAGCGCGGCATGACCATCCTCAAGGCGGGCTTCATCGCCTCGCTGCCGGCGGTCTGCGGCTTCATTGGTGGCGTGCTGGGTGGCGTGATCTCGGACTGGCTGCTGCGCCGTGGCAACTCGCTGACCTTCTCGCGCAAACTGCCGATCGTCTGCGGCCTGTTGCTGTCGACCACCATGGTGTTCTGCAACTATGTAGACGCCGAATGGATGGTGGTCGGCTTCATGACCCTGGCGTTCTTCGGCAAAGGCATTGGCGCGCTGGGCTGGGCGGTGGTGGCGGACACCTCGCCCAAGCAGATCGCCGGACTGTCAGGTGGCCTGTTCAACACCTTCGGCAACATCGCCTCGATCACCACCCCGATCGTGATCGGCTACATCATCAGCGCCACCGGCTCGTTCAAGTGGGCGCTGGTGTATGTAGGTGCCAACGCCTTGGTGGCGGTGTTCAGCTACCTGGTGATCGTTGGCCCGATCAAACGCATCGAGCTGCGCGACGATGCCCCAAAGCCACAGGCTGAGCCTGCCGCCAACAGCGAACTGGCCAGCTCGCGCCACTGAGTGAACACGCCCGCGCCGGTTAACCGGTGCGGGCGGATGTACAAAAAGCCTGAGAACCTGACAAGTAGGGCCCAAACATGCAGTTGATCGAACATTCCGACTCGCCCCGCTACGTCCGCCTGCATGACGACGATAACGTCGTCGTGGTTGTAAACGACGGCGGCCTGGGCGAAGGCGCCCGTTTCGCCGATGGCCTGACCTTGGTCGAAGGCGTGCCACAAAGCCACAAGGTGGCCACCGTGACCATCGCCAAGGGCGAACCCGTGCGCCGCTACGGGCAAATCATCGGCTATGCGCTGGAAGACCTGCGCCAAGGCAGCTGGGTGCAGGAAAGCCAACTGGCCATGCCGTCCGCCCCGGAGCTGGACAGCCTGCCGCGCTGCGACGCTGTCCCGCAGCCCTTGCCGCCGCTGGAAGGCTTCACATTCGAAGGCTACCGCAACGCAGACGGTACCGTCGGTACCCGCAACATCCTCGGCATTACCACCACCGTGCAATGCGTGACCGGCGTGCTCGAACACGCAGTGAAGCGCATCCGCAGCGAACTACTGCCCAAATACCCCAACGTCGATGACGTGGTGGCCATCACCCACAGCTACGGCTGCGGCGTGGCGATCAACGCACGCGACGCCTACATCCCGATCCGCACCGTGCGCAACCTGGCGCGCAACCCCAACCTGGGCGGCGAGGCGCTGGTCATCAGCCTGGGCTGCGAAAAACTGCAGGCCGGCCAGGTGATGCACGACAACGACCCGTCGGTGGACCTCAGCGACCCGTGGCTGTACCGCCTGCAGGACGCCAGCCTGGGCTTTGTGGAAATGATCGAACAGATCATGGCACTGGCCGAAACCCGACTGAAGAAACTCGACCAGCGCCGACGCGAAACCGTACCTGCCAGCGAGCTGATCCTTGGCATGCAGTGCGGCGGCAGCGACGCCTTCTCGGGCATTACCGCCAACCCGGCACTGGGCTACGCGTCCGACCTGCTGGTACGCGCCGGCGCCACCGTGCTGTTCTCGGAGGTGACCGAAGTACGCGACGCCATTTACATGCTGACCTCTCGCGCCGAAAACCAGGATGTTGCCGGTGCCCTGATACGCGAAATGGACTGGTACGACCGTTATCTGGAGCAAGGTGCGGCCGACCGCAGCGCCAACACCACGCCGGGCAACAAGAAAGGCGGCCTGTCCAATATCGTCGAGAAGTCGCTGGGTTCGATCGTCAAGTCCGGCAGCGGCGCCATTCAGGGCGTGCTTGGCCCAGGCGAGCGAGTTACGCGCAAGGGCCTGATTTTCTGCGCCACCCCGGCCAGCGACTTCGTCTGCGGCACCCTGCAACTGGCTGCCGGCATGAACCTGCATGTATTCACTACCGGCCGTGGCACCCCATACGGCCTCGCCATGGCACCAGTGGTCAAGGTGTGCACCCGCAGCGAACTGGCCCAGCGTTGGCCCGACCTGATCGACATCGACGCCGGGCGCATCGCCACAGGCCGCTCGACCATCGAAGAGCTGGGTTGGGAACTGTTCCACTACTACCTGGACGTGGCCAGCGGCCGCAAGCAGACCTGGGCCGAACAGCACCGGTTGCACAACGACATCACCCTGTTCAACCCGGCACCGATTACTTGATGCCCAAGGCAGCAACCTATCAGACATTCTCTTAACCTACAGGAGCACCCCATGCCTGAAATCCTCGGCCACAACTTCATCGCCGGCCAGCGCAGCGCCGCCGGCCAACAGCGCCTGCAGAGCCTGGACGCCAGCACTGGCGAGGCCCTGCCCTACAGCTTCGCCCAAGCTACCGAAGCCGAAGTGGACCAGGCCGCCACCGCTGCCAAGGCCGCTTTCGCCGAATTCCGCCAATTGAGCCCAGCCCGCCGCGCCGACTTCCTCGATGCGATCGCCGCCGAGCTGGACGAACTGGACGACGCCTTCGTCGCCATCGTCTGCCGCGAAACCGCCCTGCCCGCCGCCCGTATTCAAGGCGAGCGTGGCCGCACCAGCGGCCAGATGCGCCTGTTCGCCCAGGTGCTGCGCCGGGGTGACTTCCTCGGTGCCCGTATCGACCTGGCCCTGCCCGAGCGCCAGCCGCTGCCGCGTGTAGACCTGCGCCAGATGCGCATCGGCGTTGGCCCGGTCGCCGTGTTCGGCGCCAGCAACTTCCCGCTGGCCTTCTCCACCGCCGGTGGCGACACCGCGGCCGCTCTGGCTGCCGGTTGCCCGGTGGTGTTCAAGGCGCACAGCGGCCACATGGCCACCGCCGACCTGGTCGGCTGCGCCATCGTGCGCGCCGCCGAACGTACCGGCATGCCCAAGGGTGTGTTCAACATGGTATTCGGTGGCGGCGTGGGCGAGTGGCTGGTCAAGCACCCGGCCATCCAAGCTGTCGGCTTCACCGGTTCGCTCAACGGTGGCGACGCCCTGTGCCGCATGGCTGCCGAGCGCCCGCAACCCATCCCTGTGTTCGCCGAGATGTCCAGCATCAACCCGGTGATCGTCCTTCCGGGCGCCCTGGCCAAACGTGGCGAGGCCATCGCCCGCGAGCTGGCCGGCTCCGTGTGCATGGGCGCCGGCCAGTTCTGCACCAACCCTGGCATGGTCATCGGCTTGCAATCGCCTCAGTTCAGTCAACTGCTGGCCGACCTTGGCCAGCACCTGAACGCCCAGGCCGGCCAGACCATGCTCAACGCCGGCGGCCTGCGCAGCTACGTCGGCGGTCTGGAGCACCTGCACGCCCACGCGGGTATCGAGCACCTGGCTGGCCAGCCACAGGAAGGCAGCCAGGCCCGCGCCCAGCTGTTCAAGGCCGACGCCAGCCTGCTGGTGAATGCCGACCCGCTGCTGCAGGAAGAAGTGTTCGGCCCAACCACCGTAGCGGTCGAAGTGCAGGACAACGACCAGTTGCGCGCCGCCCTGCTCGGCCTGCGTGGCCAGCTGACCGCGACGCTGATCGGTGAGCAGGAGGACTTCGAGGCCTTTGCCTGGCTGGTGCCGCTGCTGGAGGAGAAGGTCGGGCGCATTCTGGTCAACGGTTACCCGACCGGTGTCGAAGTGTGTGATGCGATGGTCCACGGCGGGCCCTACCCGGCCACCTCCGACGCCCGTGGCACCTCGGTTGGCACATTGGCTATCGACCGCTTCCTGCGCCCGGTGTGCTACCAGAACTACCCGCAGGCGTTGCTGCCTGAAGCCTTGCGCGACGGCAACCCATTGGGTCTGCGCCGTTTGGTCAATGGTCAGTGGAGTGACGCGGCGATCTGAGTGATTGCCTGAAACAAGAAAGCCCCGCGCATGGCGGGGCTTTTCTTTTGGCAGTGTCCGCTGGCAAGAGAAACTTCAGGCCCCTTGCGCCTCAGCCTCTTCATGTACCTGACGCAAGCGCTCCCGGCTATTGCTCAGGTGCATGCGCATGGCCATCTTCGCCCCCTCGCTGTCACGCCGGGCGATTGCTTCATAAATCGCCTCGTGCTCATGCATCAACCGGCTCATGTAATGCGCCTGGTCATCATGGGCCAGCCGCGCCGAATTCACCCGGGTGCGAGGGATGATGCTGGTGCCCAGGTGGTTGATGATATCGGCGAAGTAATGGTTGCCACTGGCCTGTGCAATGCGCAGGTGAAACTGGAAGTCCGCCGACACCGCATCGTTGGCATGGGCCGCCCCTTCGTTGAGCTCATCCAGCGCCGCACGCATGCCTGCCAGCTCTTCATCGCTGCGCCGCTGCGCCGCCAGGCCTGCCGACTCGATCTCCAGGGCAATGCGCAATTCCAGCACTGCCAGCACTTCACGCAGGGTGACCACGGTGGCCGGGTCGATGCGAAAGCCCCCGGTGGCCGGCGCGTCCAGCACGAAGGTACCGATGCCATGACGGGTCTCGACCTGCCCGGCGGCCTGTAGCCGCGAGATCGCCTCACGCACCACGGTGCGGCTGACGCCCTCCTCAGCCATGATCTGCGATTCGGTCGGAAGCTTGTCGCCACGCTTGAGCTGGCCACTGCGAATGCGCTCGGTCAGCACCGTGACCAGTTCCTGGGCCAGACTACGCGGCTTGCGCCGGGTCCTTGCCTGTACCTGCTGCTCTGTCATTGCCCTGTGTTTCACCTTGAAAGATAGCGCTCATCATAGCGCATGCAGTTGTACGATCACATACACCCGGTGCGGTATTTCTTGCTTTCCCTCCCAAGCCACAACTATGAAAAAACTGGAGCAAGTGCTGGCCCAGAGCCTGCGCACGCCTGTACTGTGCGCCTTTGCGCTCACTCATCCATGGAAGGAAAATGCCGCATGAAAACCCTCGACCGTTTATTGCTCGCCAGCGGCCTGCTGATACCCTTCTGGTTGCTGGCAGGTGTGTGGCTCACCGCCCAGGCTTACCCCGGCTATGACCACCTGCAACATGCCATGAGCCAGCTCGGCGCCGTCGGCGCGCCAACCCACAGCTGGTCGCCACTGGTAAACAACTTCCCACTGGCTGCGCTGTTCGCGCTGTTTGCCTGGGGCCTGGCGCGGCGCTGGCGTGGTTCGAAGCTGGCTATGCTGAGTGCGGCCCTGGTGTTGGTGCATGGTGTCGGCAGCCTGGGCACCGGCTGGTTCCCGTGTGACCAAGATTGCGCACCAGCGCAGCCGTCCACCTCACAGCAACTGCATAACCTGTCCGGCCTGCTGATGTTCCTCTCGCTGACCCTGGCCAGTGCGCTGTGGGCGTGGCTGGGCAATCGCATTGCCGGCTCGCGGGCCTTTGCGCTGTTCTCACTGGCCTGTGTGGTGCTGGCGATCATTACCGTCGCACTGATGGGTCAGGCAGCGCAAAACGGCCAGTTGTTCGGCCTGTATCAACGCCTGAACTATGGTGTGTCGGTGATCTGGGTTGCCAGCCTGGCCTGGGCCAGCCTGCGCAAGCCTGCCACCAGCCCGCTGCGCATGGCGGTGATCTGACGGCAAATTGCTGGCCCCCGGTCTTGAAAAGCGAAGGCAAACTTCCTTCCTCTTCATATGCTTAGGACAGCAACATGCGAGTACTTCTAGCAACGTTGGCCGGTTGCCTGCTGGCCACGCTCGCTTTCGGCGCCCAAGCCCGGGCGCCAAGCCAGAACGATCGCCACACCTGCACCTGGGGGGCGCAGATAGCCGCCGAAGCCCAACAGGCCAAGCTTTCCGGGGTCACGCTGTATGCCACGCGAAAGAAGCTGCAGGTACGCAAATTCCCCAAACCGTGGATGCGCATGACCGCCTTCGGTATTACCGAGCAGACCTACAACAGCCGCTCGCGGCTAAAACCGTCGGCAATCAGGCAGACTTACTACGAGCAGTGCGTTCAGCACGCTGTAGCAAGAAGATGATTTGTTATTTATCAAATATTTATGCAATAAACTTTAGACTCAGTCTTGAATAACGACAGGCCACTTCTAGGCCGCCAAGGGGCTTCGGCCTAGAAGCGGTCTTCCAGCCAGGCCTTGAATGCCCCCAGTGCCGCTGTATTCAGGCGCGCGGTCGGCCGCACCAGGTAAATGCCCGCTGCCACTGCGGCAACACCCGCACCAGGCGGTGCTTGCATTTGTTAATCTGATAAAGACATTTGAATAGTGATAAAGCCATTCACCCCATGGATGAACTGCGCAAGATCGACCTCAACCTGCTGCTGGCCCTTCACGCGCTGCTCAGCGAGAAACACGTGACCCGCGCCGCCCTGCGCCTGCACCGCAGCCAGCCGGCGGTAAGCCACGCCCTGGCGCAGTTGCGCAAACACTTCGACGACCCCTTGCTGGTTCGCCAGAACGGCCGCATGGCGCTCACCACACTCGCCCAGTCGCTGGCCAGCCCGCTGCAGGATGCGCTGGGCAGCCTCAACGGCCTGCTCGCCACCCCCCAGTTCGACCCGGCCAAGGCCCAGCGCCGCTTCAGGCTGTCGCTGTCCGACTACTCGTCGCGCATTATCCTGCCACCCCTGATGCGCCATCTGCGCCAGGTCGCACCCGGGGTAGACCTGGCCATCAGCCAGGCCAGCCGCGAAACCATGCTGGCCCAACTGCTCGATGGCGAACTGGACCTGGCCTTGGGCATCTTCCCGGACCGGCCCCAAGGCATCACTACCCAGCCGCTGTTTGCCGACAGCTTCATCAGCGTCGCCGACCGCCAGGTCCTGCCAGCCAGCGGCGGCTTGGCGCTGGAAGACTGGCTGGCGCGCCCGCATGTGCTGATGGCCATGCGCCCGGACGCCTTCGATGAGATTGAACGTGCGCTGGCGGCCCAAGGCTTGCGCCGTCGAATTGCCCTGGCCTTGCCGCACTGGAGCGCAGCGGTGGAGGTATTGGCCGGTACCGACCTAATCCTTACCGTGGCCAGCCGCGCCGTAGGCTCGCTGCACCCGCACACGGCGTTACGCCAGTTCGAACCGCCGCTGGCAATCCCCTCGTTCGACTACCAGCAAGCCTGGCACAGCCGCAAGGACAACGACCCCGGGCATCGCTGGCTACGCGAAACCGTGTGGGCCTGCAGCCAACCGGGGTGCTGATCAACCTTCTGGCTGCTTCACCACCGCTGCGGCACTGGCCGGTGTCGCCGTCGCCCAGGTGCCCTGCACCAGCAGCACGCCACATAAAATCAGCACCACGCCCGCCAGCCTGGCCAGGTTGAGTGGCTTGCCAGTCAACCCCATTACCCCAAAATGGTCGGCCAGCACTGCCGTGATGATCTGCCCTGCCACGACCAGTACCAGGAAGCCCGCAGCCCCCAGCCTTGGGGTAAGTGCAGCAGCACCGGCCACATACAGTGCCCCCAGAACACCCCCTACCCACAACCACCAGGGCCCCTGCAGCGCCTTGCCCATGTCCGGTGCAGGCACCCTCAGAACCAGCAGGGCAACAATCACCACCAGCGAACTCACCGTCAACGAGGTGAACGCCCCCCATAACCAGTGCCCCAATGCCCGGCCTACGGCAGCGTTAGCGGTGGCCTGAAAGGGCAGTACGGCACCGGCAAACAACGCCAGGGCAAGCGGCAGAACCAACAGAAGCATGGATTTACTGAACATGGCCGTGCCTTTTCAACGTGTTGATGACCGCCATCATCGTGCAATGCACCAAGCTGATGGAAATCAAAATCATGCACATGAACTATTCGTAGCATGTATGAAAAACAGACATGCAACGCACTAATTCAACAGCTGTCGCAGCCCTGTAACACAAGCACTGTTGACTTACTAAGGCACCAAGATAAACTGCGCCTTATGAATATTCTTGAGAACAAGCATCACATCATGCTCGACGCACTGGCAGAGGCCCCTGCCGACGCCAGGCAAAGCGTGCGCCTGTGTTTCGAACTGCTGTCCGCGGCTGCGGCAATCAACCGCGTGTGCGCGGTTCGCCTGGCTCGCCATAACTTGTCGGAGGGGCGTTTCGCCATCTTGCTGACGTTGCAAGCGGCTGGCGGACGCTTGTCGCCACTGGAACTGGCGACGCGTCTGGCGATTACTTCGGGCACCGTCACCGGTCTGCTCGACGGCCTGCAAGGCGACGGCTTCATCAAGCGCCGCAAGGATGCCCACGACCGTCGCAAACTGAGCATCAGCCTTACCCCGGCAGGTGTTGCTGTCCTGGACGAGGTGTTTGCCGAACACACCGACTGGATCGGCACGATCATGCACACGCTGGACAACACACAGCGCGAAGCCCTTTCCACCGCGCTGCAGGCACTTTCGGCGAGCCCTGCCTTGGCATTGCCACCCGACAAGGACTGAAGCCAATACACCCGTCAAACCACATGGAGGTGGATGATGTTGCAGAATCAGAGCGTACTGGCACGAATCGGCAGGAAGCCGCGCGTGCACAGCGAGCGCGACCAGGTAAGGCGGCGCCAGGCCTGGCTTGAAGCCTGCCTGCCAGCTGCACTCTACCGGCGGCTGTTCATTCGCCGCCTCTGCAGCCAGCCGCTAGCCATTGAAGGCTTCAGCTTTCGACCGGTGCAGAATCTGTATGAACTCGAGCAGGCCCTGCGCCTGGTCAACGACAGCTATGCCCGTCGCGGCATTGCTACTGTGTGCCGCGCCGGCATGCGCTTCTCACCTTTTCACCTGCTACCTGGCACCACCACGTTCGTGGCACTGAAAGGCGACCAGGTGGTGGGGACCGTGTCACTGATCGAAGACTCGCCGCTCGGTTTGCCGCTCGAAGACGTGCATGTCAACGAAGCGGTGTTGCAACGCCTGGGCGGTGGCCGCCTGGCCGAAGTCGGCACCCTGGCGGTCTGTAGCCACTACAAAGGCAAAGGCGTGCCCCTCATGCTGTACAACGCCATGTTCCGTTGGGCCATGGACCATCGCCGGGTAAATAGCCTGCTGATCGCCGTGCACCCTCGCGCCGCCGGCTTCTACCGCAACGTGCTGTTCTTTTCGCCCATTGGCCCCGTGCAGACCTACACCAAGCTCAACAATGCCCTGTCGCTACCCCTGGCCTTGAACCTGAACCAGGCACGCCAGGTGTTCGCCAAGGTCTACCAGCACCCTGGGCTGGGCTTTACCGTCGAGCAGCAGCACACCGACCTTTTCGACTTTTTCTGCGCACGGCATTTCCCGCACATCCAGTTGCCCGTCGCGCCGCCTCAAACCCACTGGAGCACTGACGAAGTGCTCACCCACATGGCACGTTGCGGCACCTCGCCGCGCCATCTGACGCCGCGGGTACGGCGGGTTCTGCAACTGGATTGAGCAGCCCGCCCCGCGCTCCACACCACACGACTTTCATGGAGGATACGTTCATGGACATGGGATTGCTGCGCGCGATCTACAGGGAAATTACCCTCAGGCACCCCCTGGTGCGCACGCCTGAGCCTGATCTGGTAATGGCTGACGACGCCTGTGTCTCGGCTTACGCCGACAGTGCAGGCCAAGGCCAGGCGCTGTCCGGTACGTACCTGTACCACTGCGCCCAGATGTGCGCGTTGATCAAACCGGGCGATGTCGTGCTGGACATCGGCTGTGGCCCGGCCAGCCTGCTGCTGCAACTGGCCCGCCTGAACCCGAGGGCCGAATTCATCGGCACCGACCTGTCGGCCACCATGCTCGAGGTGGGGCAGGCCTCGATTCGCCAGCAAGGCATCGACAACGTCGAACTGCGCGAGGAAGACATGACTCGCCTGGCCGGTATCGCCGACCGCAGCGTTGACGTGGTGATCTCTTCGATGGCGCTGCATCACTTGGCCGACCTCACTCAACTGGAAGCTACGTTTCGCAACATCGCACGCGTGCTCCGCAATGACCGGGCCATCTACCTGAACGACTTTGGCCGGCTCAAGTCGGTAGAGTCGGTGGACTATTTTGTCAGCCGCGCCAGTGATGGAGCCGACCAGGCCACACTGCTCGACTACCGCAACTCGCTGCTGGCTGCTTTCTCTCTGGAAGAGTTCCAGACCCTTGCCGCCAGTTACCTCGGCCCATGCGCCAAGGTATACAGCACAGCGGTCAGCCCGCTGATGATGGTGATCCGCACCCCCAAGCGGCGCTGTGTGGCAGCGATGAAGGGCGAATTTCGGCGACGCTACCGCGATTTGCCACGCAGCCGCAGGGCCGACGTCGACCAACTGCGCCTGTTCCTTGGCATGGGAGGCCTGGCTAGTGCGTTCTGAGCCGCAGGGGCTACAAGCCGCCTTGGCAGCCTGGCGCGCGGTGCTGGGTGACGCCCATGTCCAGAATGACGCCAGCACGCTGTGCCAGCTGAAGCAGGACACCATGCGCTCGCCCGCCCATGCCAGTGCCAGACTCAGGCCAGCCAACAGCGAGCAGGTAGCCGCCTGCCTGGCCATTGCACACCTGCACGGTGTCGCGGTGCAGCCGGTAAGCACAGGCCACAACTGGGGCTATGGCGGCGTGGCAACGCTTCACGAGCACTGCGTGCAACTTGACCTGTCGCGCATGGACAAGATCCTTGCCTTCGACGAGGCTCTGGGCGTGGTCACCCTTGAACCAGGCGTTACTCAGGCCGCGCTGGCCGATTACCTGGCCAGTCGCAACCTGCCATTCCTTACGCCAGTCACCGGCGCAGGGCCCACCTGCAGTGTGTTGGCCAACGCGCTGGAGCGCGGCTTTGGCATCACACCGTTAACGGACCACTGGCAAGCCGTCATGGGCCTTGAAGCCATTCTGCCCGATGGCCAACGCTATCGCTCGCCGATGTGGGCAACGGGCACCACCGCCTGCTTCAAGTGGGGCATCGGCCCCTACCTGGACGGCCTGTTCAGCCAGAGCGGGCTGGGGGTGGTGACACAAATGTCGATCGCCTTGGTCAAGCGCCCACAGGTCGTGCAACCGTTCTATTTCTGGGTGGACTCGGCAGCACAGCTCCCGGCCGCCCTCGATGGCATCAAGCGCATTCTGGAACGTTGCGCCAGCCAGGTGGGCGGCATCAACCTGATGAACAGCACGCGTCTGCTAAGCATGGCCTACGACACCCGGCCCCTTACCCAACTGAATCAGGCCGAACGCAACGCCGCCGCGCAATCGCTGGCATTGCCCGCCTGGATGGGGGTAGGTTCGATCTACTGCGAACAGGCGCAGCTGGCTTCGCTCAAGGGCATCATCCGCAGCGAACTGCGGCGGTTCTGCAGCCGTTACCTGTTCCGCAGCCAACGCCAGCTGGCGCTGGCTGAGCGTGCCTTGCGTCTGCTGCCGGGGGCCTGGTCCAGGCATTGGCAACTGACCTTGAGCAAACTGCGCATGGGCGTTGAACTGATGGAAGGCCAGCCGAACCAGGTGGCACTGCCGCTGGCTTACGCCGCAGGTGCGCAACCGCAGCAAGGCGCCTTGCTCGACCCGGCCCGGGACAACTGCGGCCTGATCTGGTACGCGCCTATCCTGCCCCTGCGCAGCCAGCAGGTAGCCACCTTCGTCTCGCACATGGAACAGGCTTGCGAAACCCATCGCATGCCCTGCCCGGTTACCCTCACCACCTTGTCGGGCCGCGCAATCGACTGCACCGTGCCGTTACTGTTCGACCGCAACGATGCCCCCGCCAGCAGCCGCGCCGAAGACTGCTACCGGCAGTTGTTCCGCACGGGCAAACAGCAAGGCGTACTGCCCTATCGGCTTCCCCTGGCCTTCATGGGCTTGCTGAGCGAAACACAAGCGCCTGCCTGGCAACTCGGGCAGCGCATCAAGGATGCGCTGGACCCAGAGCACCTGCTCGCGCCAGGGCGTTATTGCCCATTGGCGCCAGCCCTCCACTGCCAACCTGCTGTGATGGAGCCTCAGCAATGACTGATGATCGCAAGTCCCTGATCGACCTTGGCCAACTGCCAACCCGCAACCTGGCCGAATGCCTGGCCGTGGACCAGGTGACACTGGCCAATGCCCTGGCCACCCGGTTACCTGCGGCGCTGGTCGAGCAACTGGCTGCCTGCGCTGACCAGGTTCAGACGCTGGGCCTGTCAAAAAAGGTTGCAGCCATCGGCCTGGCGCTGGGCCAATGGCTGGAACATGCACCCGCCCCCCTGCGCCAGGAGGTGTTCGAGCAATGCTGTGCGCACCCGTCCGACACCGTACGCAGCTGGGCAGCCTTCGCTCAGGCACACCTTTCGCGCACGCTGCCTGCACAAGACGCCCTGCTGGCGCAGTTGCGCTTCGCCCGCGATGAGCATTTCGGTGTACGCGAATGGGCCTGGATTGCCCTGCGCCCACGCCTGGCACAGCAGCTGGACACCGCCATGCCGTTGCTCAGCCGCTACGCAGGCGACGCAGACCCGCTGGTGCGACGCTTTTGTATCGAAATCCTGCGCCCACGTGGCGTCTGGTGTGAGCACATAGCCGCGCTCAAAGAACAACCGGAAGTGGCCGAGCCGTTGCTCGTGCCGCTGTTGGCCGAGGCTGAAAAGTACGCCCAGGACTCGGTCGCCAACTGGCTTAACGATGCCAGCAAAACCCGACCCGATTGGGTGCTCCAGCTGTTCCAGCGCTACCCCCCCGGCTGCAAGGCCTCGCAGCGAATCCACACCCGGGCAACCCGAAGCCTGCCCCAGTGAATCACCACAAGGAGAGAAGCATGTCACTCAAGGAAAAACTCGACGCCATCAAACAGCAGATGGGCCAACTGCCCGCCGACGTGCTGGAAAAATTCAGCACGTCGCTACAGGCCTTGATCGCACGCCACCCCGAAGCCCATGCGCTGAAAGCCGGCGACCGCGCACCACTGGCCGTGTTGGAGGATGCCGATGGCAAGGCGGTAGACCTGCATGCCTTGCTGGCACGCGGCCCATTGGTGCTGGTTTTCTATCGCGGCCTGTGGTGCCCGTTCTGCAATGCCGCGCTTGGCGAGTACCAGCAGATGGTGGGTGACCTGGCCGTCAGCGGTGCCACCTTGGTGGCTGTCTCCGCCCAGAGCCCTGCCGCCACCCAAAAAACCCGCGAAGCCCTGGGGGTGCGCTATCAACTGTTGAGCGACCCCGGCAACCAGCTGGCACGCCAGTACGGCATCGTCTTCGAACTGGAACCGGAGCTCGAGGCGGTGTACCGCTCGCTCGGTGCAGACCTCAAGGCCCTCAATGCCAGCGACGACCTCAGTTTGCCGATGGCCAGCGCATTCGTCATCGGCCAGGACGGCCGCATACGCCGGGCGTTCATCAATGTCGACTACTCCGAGCGCGCCGAACCCCAGGCACTGATCGAAGCCGCCAGCCACTGAGTGCCACTCCCCGGCACCGGTTTTCCCGGTGCCCCACCCCATCACGGACTGATGACATGAAACGTATCGCTATCATGGGGGCCGGCGTGGCCGGCCACCTGGCTGCCCTGTACCTGCGCAAGCGCTTGCCGGGCGTAGAAGTGACACTGATCGGCCGCCCGGACCGCAAGCGGCCGATCGTCGGTGAGTCGACGGTCGAGCTGACCACGCATTTTTTCAAAGGTATCGGCCTGGGCAGCCTGCTTGAAGAAAAGCATTACCACAAATACGGCCTGACCTATTACCTGAAACTGCGCAACAACCCGGAGTGCCGTAACTACGTGGTCCATGAGGCACCTGGGGTGATCCGCATGCCCGCCTACAACCTCAACCGCTTCAGCTTCGACAAAGACCTGCGTGCCATCGTGGCCGACCAGCAGGTGCAATTGATCGAGGCCGACGTGGCTGCGGTCGACCTGCACGAAGGCGAGCACACCCGTCACCGCCTGACCCTGCGCAGCGAAGCGCAAACCTGGCAAATGGACGCCGACTGGGTGGTCGACGCCACCGGCCGCAACCGATTCATGGCCAAGAAGCTGAAGCTGCACAAGGAGCCGACCTACCAGCGCAGCACGTTCTGGTTCCGCCTTCGCCAGTTTGACCGCAACATCCTGCACAGCATCAACACCCACAAGGACAAGCATCACTGTTTCGACCCGTATTACGTCACCCATCACTTCTACGGCAAGGGCTACTGGATCTGGCTCATACCCATGCGCAGCGAAGACGGTGCCGACATGATCAGCATCGGTATTACCTACCGCCCGGACATGATCAACGAACGGATTGGCACGCTGGAAGCCTTCAAGGAAAGGGTCATGGCAGACCACCCGGTGATCACCGAGCTGATGGCATCGGGTGAAGTCATCGACCAGCACGCCATGTACAACTACATGTACGAGTCCAACCAGTACTACTCCACCGATTGCTGGTTCCTGATCGGCGATGCGGCGTTCACCTTCGACCCGGCCAACAGTGCGGGGCTGGCTTATGTAGCCCAGCAGATACCGCAAGTGGCCGCCATGATCGAGAAAGACATCCAGGGCACGTTGACGCCCGCCTATGTCAATTGCCTGGAATCGCACATCCAGGCGCAACTGGCGCTTCAGGACACCTGGAGCAAGTGGTACGAGGTAATGGACGACCCGTTCCTGATGGGCTGGACGCTGCTGTTCGCCAACATGGCGTACTTCCATGTGGTGTTGCCCATGTATGTCAGCGGTGATTTTCTCGACGGCCATCAGGCCCAGCAATTCGCCGATTTGTTGCCACGCTACACGCGGGACCTGCAGCCATCACCGCTGCCCTTTGCCTGCCTGTTACGTGAAGTACGCCGTTCCAATCCGGGCATCAGCCCGCAGATGATCCCCAACCTGTATTCGCGCACCATCAACTTCGCCCTGTACAAGGCCGACAACCAGGCCCGGCCGCGATACGCCGCCAGCTACTTCCTGCGCTCGGCGCTGCTGCGCTTACGCTTGATGCGCATGGTGCGCTGGAGTTTGGCGCCTCGCCACCTGAAACTGCTGGCGCGGCATAGCCTGGGCACGCTGCAGGACTTGGGACGCGCTACCAGCCTGCGGCTGATGCCTTCACTGTTCTACAAGTACGGTGAGGCGCCCGAGCTGCTCAAGTCGCCGTTCGGCAGCGACGGCGGCTTCCTCGACCTGGCGCGCCACTGATGGGCATGCCCATGGCCGAAGCCAGCAGCGACGCACTGCTGGCTCATAGCGGTGTGCGCCTGGCTGCCGGGGTCCGTGATGGCACGCTGTCGCCGGTAGCACTGGTCGAACACAGCATCCGCCGCTGCCAAACCGTGCAACGGCGCTGCAACGCGGTGGCAGTGGCGCTGTACGACCAGGCGCGGCGGGCCGCCGAAGTTGCCGAACGCCAGCGAGACCAAGGCGTCCCGCTGGGTCGACTGCATGGCGTGCCCTTCAGCTTCAAGGAGGGCCTGGGGCTGGCCGATGCGCCCAAAACGTGCGGCTCACGCCGCCGACAGCACAAGGTTGCCGGGTTTACCGCCACCGCCGCGCAACGCCTGATCGATGCGGGCGCCATTCCGGTCGCACTGGGTAACCAGGCCGAGATGGCGCTATGGCCAGAAACCGATAACCCTGTCTACGGCCGCACCAGCAGCCCCTACCGGAACGACCGGAGTGCCGGTGGCAGCAGTGGCGGTGATGCCGTGCTGGTAGCCAGCGCTTGCGTGCCATTCGCACTGGGTACCGACGGCGGTGGTTCGGTGCGAATCCCTGCTGCCTGCAACGGCATTTTCGGCCTCAAGCCGTCACGGGGGTTGGTGCCACTGACCGGGCATCTCCCCTTGGACGAACGCGGCCTGGGGCAGCCGAATGCCATGGCCATCGCCAGGCACTTTGCTGCCGGCCCATTGTGTCGGCATGCCGAAGACCTGCCCGTGCTGCTGGAGATCATTGCCGGGCCTGACCACCTGGACCGCAATATCCTCGACAGCTACGTACACCGCCCACCGCCTGCAGCGTTGCAACGCCTGTACCTGTGCCAGCCCGAACGCCTGGCCTGGGGAAGCCGGGTTTCGCCGGCCGTGGCTCAGGCGCTGGATGACGTGGCCCACCACTATCAAAGCCAAGGCACCCATGTCGAGCGCTGGCTACCCCACGCACTGAACGATGCGTTCGCCATCTGGTTGGCCGTGCTCAAGCAGGAAACCGGCGTGCGCCTGGCCGACATTCTCGGTGACGGCCAGCCTGTGGCGCATTTGGCGCATGCCTGGCAAGCACTGCTCGGCCAACCGCAGCATGCCACCGGGCCTTGGCTGGCAACCGTGCTCGACAGCCTGGGCGAATGCCTGGGTAACCCCGGCCTTGCAAGGCAGCTACCCAAACGCGATGCCCTGTTACACGCGCTGACCGAACGGCTGGATGGCAACAGTGTACTGGCCCTGCCGGCGTTGCCCGGCACCTCGCCCGAGCATGGCCATGCCCTGCGCTACCCGGGGGATATCGGCTACACCGCGTTGTTCAACGTACTGGGCCTCCCGGCCCTGACGGTACCCATGGGGCGCCTCGATCAAGGCTGCCCGGTGGCCGTGCAGCTGGTGGCCGGCCCCGGCCAGGAGCCTGTGCTGCTCGACGCAGCACGCTCACTGGAGCTCGCATTCGGTGGCTGGATCGCACCGCCCTTCTGACCCAACACACTCGGGACACCATCATGCCCAATACCCTTCACGCCAGTACCGTGCAGCTCGCGCCAACGGCGCCGGCACAGTCAGCCGTTGGCTCCCAGGCCGAACACCTGACCCTGATGTTTCTGCTGCAGCTCATCGTGATCTTCAGTGTTTCGCGGCTGATCGCCTGGTTCAGTACCCGCCGCTTGGGCCAAACGCCAGTCGCCGGCGAAATCCTTGCCGGGCTGGTGCTAGGCCCAAGCCTGCTCGGCTACTTTTTTCCTGAGCAACTGGCTGCGCTGTTCGTACCGCAAACGGCCACTGCCTTCGTGGTAACAGCACAAATCGGCCTTATCCTGCTGATGTTCCAGGTCGGCCTGGAGTTCGAGTTCGGTGCACACCTCAAGGGCCGCAAGCGTTCGGTCATCATCATCAGCATGGGTGGGCTGCTGGTACCCTTTGCCAGCGGCATGCTCACTGCCGAATACTTCTGGCAGCAAATCAGCGGGGACAGACCGCCCCTGCTGGCGTTCCAGCTGTTCTTCGCCACAGCACTGTCGATTACCGCCCTGCCCATCCTCGGGCGCATCTTCATGGAACTGGGCCTTTCGCGCTCGCGAGTCGCCACCCTTACCATCGGTGCGGCGGCAATAGACGATGTCTGCGGCTGGCTCATCCTTGGTGGCGTTACATCGCTGATCGCCTCGCAGTTCAACCCTTGGGCTTCCTTGGCCAGGGTGCTGGCGCTGGGCTTGTTCATTGTGCTGGTGATCGGCCTGGTGCGACCACTGATCATGCGCTGGATCCTCGGCGACCTGGAGCGCCGACCGCTGACGGCTCAAGGCATATCCCTGATGCTGATCATCCTGCTGGCCAGCGCGACCGTGACCAACCTGATCGGCGTGTTCTCGATCATCGGCGGTTTCATTCTCGGCGTTGCCCTGCACACTGAACGCCGCTTCGTCCAGCAGTGGAATGCCAAGGTCAGTGGCGTGGTCAACGCATTCTTCTTGCCGATATTCTTCGCCTACACCGGCCTGCGCACGGATGTGGGTGCCCTGGAAGGCACGACCGCACTGTGGAATTGCATGCTGATCTGCCTAGTGGCCTTCGCCAGCAAGTTTTTCGGTGCCTACGGAGCCAGCCGCCTGCTTGGCGAAAACCGCCGTGATGCGGCGCTGATAGGCGTGTGCATGAATACCCGGGCGCTGATGGAGCTGGTCGTGCTGAATGTCGGCTATGACCTGGGCGTACTTCCCAAGGAGTACTTTACCCTGCTGGTGATCATGGCCATCATCAGTACCTTCATCGCCTCGCCCTTGATCCGGCTGCTCACAGCACATGCCCGCCCACCACGTTCGACCTCGGAGGCAACCGAGGTCGGCAGCGGCTGAAATCAGCGTGAGGTTTCGACGCGCAGCACTTCGGTGTAGATCGCGTCGACGGTCTGACCGACCTTGAGGTTTTTCATGCGCGCCTGCAGGTCCGGGTTCTCGACCTTGACCACCTGCAGCTTGCCCTCTGGCGGCAGCAGGCTTACTTCATGCTTGGCGAGGTCAATCTTCTTGATCTGCGAGGTGACCCTGACCTGGCGGAAGGCCTCGCCGCCCGGGTTGGGGTTTTGCGCCGTGGCGCGAATGGTGCCGGACTCCTCACTGGCCTTCGGCGCCCCGCCCACATCCGTGTTGAGCACATAGGCCACGGCACGGGTCACGAAGATGTCGACCTGGTCCCCCACCTTGAGGTTGGGAAGGGCCTTGGCTTTTTCAGTCAGCTGGAACGTCACATCCTTCTTGTTATCTGGGCCCTTCACCGTGACCTGGCGGTTGGCCAGGTCGATGGCGGTGACCTGCGTGGTCACGTGACTTTCCAGCGCCTCGCTGGCAATCGGGATATCTGCAGCGTGCACGGTGAGGCTGGTAGCGGATACCAGCGTGGCCAAAGCAACAGCATGCGCAAGTGAGCGGATCGGGTTCATAGGCCTGCTTCCATGTGATCAAGACCGGATAGGGGCGCGAAATGCTCGCGCGCCAACAAGCATAGACCCTGTCCGCCACCCTGCAGGCGCGACGTATTTCGTCCTGTTTTCGTCATGCCAACCCTTGTAATAGCAAATGCGAACTCTTTACACTTGCTTTACATTTACAAATCATTACTATTCGTGACCTTCAAAACAACAAAGAGTCACCTGTAATGGCAAAAAGGTCTGTTGCCCCAGCATCCATTTCCATGCTGGGCCTGCTAGTAGTGCCTGCTGTTCACGCCGCCGTTCAACCCGATGCTCAGGGCTCACTCGCCCTGCCTGCCACTGCCGTCACCAGCGCCTACGAGCAACAAAGCTACAAGGCCAGTGATAGCCGCAGCGCCATGAAGATCGACGCCCCCCTGCGCGACATCCCGCAAACCGTCAACGTCGTACCTGAAAGCGTGATCAAGGACCAAGGCGCGCAATCCATGGAAGACGTGCTGTAAAACGTGCCCGGCATCGGCCTGTCCAACGGCGACGGCCAGCGCGACCAGGTGACCATCCGTGGCTTCAGCGCCATTGGTGACATGTACATCGACGGCGTACGGGATGACCCCCTGTACTTCCGCGACCTGTCCAACATCGAGCGTGTCGAGGTCATCAAGGGGCCTGCTGCCGTGCTGTATGGCCGCGGCTCTTCCGGCGGGCTGATCAACAGCATCAGCAAGAAACCGAGCTTTACGCCCAAGCGCGAAGTCGGCATGAGTTTCGACAGCGAAGGCAAGCGCCGCACGCAGTTCGACACCGGCTGGGCCGACCCGCAGAGCAACCAGGCTTACCGTGTGACCGGCGCCTTCGAAGACAGCGACACCTTCCGCGACGATGGCTACATCGACCGCAAGGCCATTGCGCCGTCGGCCTACTTCCGCCTGTCCGACGACCTGGAACTGAACCTGGGCGCCACCTACCTGTACGACAAGCGCCTGATCGACTTCGGCATCCCGGCGCTGGGCAATCGCCCTGTGGATGTGGACCGCGACAAGCGCTTCGGCTCTGGCGACGCCGACCAGGACTACGCCCGCAGCGAAGTGTTCTCGTTGACGGCGAGCCTGGACTACCGCATCAACGACAACTTCACCCTGACCAACACCAGCCGCTACTACCGCTACGACCTGGACCGCAACAACACCCTGGCTGACAGCAGCCCTACACGCTTCGTCACTGCACCCAACGGCGAACTGCTGGTCAAGCTCAACCGCGGTAACGTAGCCCGTGACGAATACGGCGTATTCAACCAGACCGAGCTCAAACAACAGGCGCAACTGGCCGGTATGCAGCACAACCTGCTGTACGGCGTGGAAGTGGGCTTCCAGGACAAGTACCAGCGCGTGTTGAGCCAGAACAACGTGGCCCAGGTGCCGGTGTACCGCGACGCCCTGGTATCGGTACCCGAGCACGCTGCCAACCTCTCCTCCAAAGGCACCAACTTCCAGCAGACCACCGGCCTGTACCTGCAGGACATGATCGAGCTGAACGAGCACTGGAAGGCCCTGGTCGGCGTGCGTTATGACATCTTTGGCCAGGCGTACGACGACGACCGCGTGCAGAACGTCGACCTCGACCGTACCGACAAGACCTGGAGCCCGCGTGCCGGCCTGGTCTACCAGCCAGACGCCATCCAGTCCTACTACGTGTCGGTCAGCCGCAGCTACCAGCCTTCGGGCGAGGTGTTCGCGGTCAGCCCGACCAACCAGCACCTGGAGCCGGAAGAAACCACCAACTACGAAATCGGGGCCAAGTGGGACCTGCTCGACAGCCGCCTGTCGCTGACAGCGGCGGTGTTCCGCCTGGAACGCACCAACATGAAGACCGCCGACCCGGCAAACCCCAACTTGACCGTGCTGGCCGGCGAACAACGCACCGACGGCTTCGAGGCCACCGTCAGCGGGCAGCTTACGGACAAATGGCAGATCTACGCCGGCTACGCCTACCTGGATGCCGAGATCACCAAGTCCAACAGCAAGACCAACGGCGTGGCCAACGAAGGCCAGACCCCTACCCTGACGCCGCGTAACAGCGCCAACGTCTGGCTGGTACGCACCCTGACCCCGGAGTGGCGCGTGGCCGCGGGTGCCAATTACGTGGACGAACGCTACACCGCGCTCGACAACGTGGTGGTGATGCCGGGCTACACCACCTTCGACGCTGCGCTGCTGTACAGCGTGCCGCAGTGGGATGCGGCGCTGCGCCTGAAGAACGCGTTCGACCGGGATTACTATGCCTCGGCACATGGCTCGGTAGACCTGGTTACCCCAGGGGCACCGCGTACGCTTGAGGCAAGCTTCAATTATCGCTTCTGATACCGAACGGGGCGCAAGGCGGCCCCGAAAGGTTCAGCGATTACGCGTCACCCGCCACACCGTATTCGCCAGGTCGTCAGCGATGATCAACGCCCCACGCGGGTCCACCGTTACCCCTACCGGTCGCCCACGGGTCTTGCCATCCTCACCCCGGAAGCCAATGGCGAAGTCGATCGGTTCCCCGGCGGGCTTGCCATCGCGGAACGGCACGAAGATCACCTTGTAGCCCACCGGATTTGGCCGGTTCCAGCTGCCGTGTTCACCCACGAACACACCCTCGGCGAAACGCTCGCCCATGGCCGGTATCGAAAAATCGACACCCAGCGCAGCCACATGCGAGCCAAGGCTGTAATCCGGCTTGATCGCCGCCGCCACTTTGTCCGGGTTCTGCGGCCGTACCCGCTCGTCGACGTTCTGCCCCCAATAGCTGTAAGGCCAACCATAGAAGCCCCCCTCACGCACCGAGGTCAGGTAATCCGGTACCAGATCGGGGCCTAGCTCATCACGCTCGTTGACCACCGCCCACAATTGCCCGGTCTGCGGCTGGATGGTCAAGGCCGTCGGGTTGCGCAAGCCGGTGGCATAAGGACGGTGGGCGCCCGTCTCGGCATCGACCTGCCAGACCATGGCGCGGTCGGCCTCTACCTCCAGGCCACGTTCGGTGATGTTGCTGTTTGAACCAATCCCCACATACAGGTAGCGGCCATCCGGGCTGACCGTCAGCGCCTTGGTCCAATGGTGGTTGATTTCGGCAGGAAGGTCAGTGAGCTTGGTGGGCGCTCCATCAGCCTGGGTCTGGCCGTCCCGGTAGTCGAAGCGCACCAGCGCATCCTGGTTGGCCACGTACAGTTTGCCGTCGGCAAAGGCCAGACCGTAAGGCGCATTGAGGTTTTCCGCAAACACCGTCTGCACCTCATAGGTGCCATCACCGTCGGCATCGCGCAGCAAGGTCAGGCGGTTGCCGCCTTTGACCTGGGTGTTGCCTTTGGCCTTGATCTGGCTGGCGATCACATCCTTGGGCTTGAGCTTGGCTGCACTGCCGCCGCGCCCCTCGGCGATCAGAATGTCACCGTTGGGCAGTACCAGGCTCTGCCGCGGTATCCTCAGGTCTGTAGCGATGGCCGTGATGCTGAAACCTTCCGGCACAGTCGGCTTCTGCTCACCCCAGGCAACCGGCCGGGCAATCTTCATGCTTGGCAGCAAGCTGCGCTCGGGGGCTGGCAACTCCGGGTCCGGGCCCAGCGCCTGGGTCACCTCACCATCGCCGCCGCACGCACTCAACAACAAAGCCACGCCCAACAGGCTCAACGCATGCAAAGGCTTCATGCTGCACCTCCCGAGCGCAGATTGCTCAAGCCGGTCCAGGCAGCGATTACCGCGAGCACCGTGACGATTACCGACAGCACCAGCCCGGATGGCATCACCGCCCAGGCATCCTTGGCATGTTCAAAGGCATTGATCAGGCCCAGCATCCACGTCACCAGCAACAGCACGAAGTACAGTGTGGGTCGCCCACTTTTGCGCTCTGCCCGGATCAGATTGGCCAGCGCGAATAAAAGTGCCAGCCCGCAGAACACCAGCCCACCGGCGATCAACCAGGCGGCGAAGTTGCTCCATTGGATCTGGTAGCTGTTCAGGTAGGCGATGTCGCTTAGCAATGCGCCGAGAAACAGCGGCACACTGCCGGCCAGCAGCAAGGCGTGAAGCGGGCTGGGTGTATAACGACAGAGGGTTTGGTCAGGTGTGGTCACAGTGCCTCCTTTTCATTCAGTGACCCAGGGACTGATGGGCTATTGCCACCAGGCACGCACAGGTTGCGCTAAGCAAAGGAGCCCTGGGGTGGCGCGATAGTTCACCGTTTCGCTGGAATGAAATATCCTGCAAGCTATTTGGCTCGTGCCCCAGGAGCAGACATGATTAGCAAAATGAAAGACGGGCACGCCCCCTTTGCACTGACCACCCTGCTCGCCTTTTGCCTGGCACTCACTGCTGGCTGCTCCAGCAAAAACAGCCAGGCACGCTATGCAGCTTCTACCGTAGGCTCAAACTGCTTTGCCAAAGCAGTCCCCTCAACCGGAGAAGGCGGTTTGGCGTGGGGGAATACCCTGAGCATTGCCCGGCAGAAATCGCTGAACAACTGCGTGCGCTATGCCGCCCGGTCAGGAGGCACGCCTAGAACGTGTCAAGTGGTGATGGCCAAGTGCAAGAACTAAGTGTTTATGCACTACAAATAAAAACGGAAATTTCCTACAAATATAAACAGGCTGCCTTACTGCAATAAGCGCCACAACTATCCGACTCAAAATCCGACGCCACCGCCCCCTGCTGCCTTCGAAGAAGCCCCTGCTAGACTCAACAAAAGGAAGCGCAAAGTCGAGGGTGACCCGGGTTGGCTCATTGACTGACTACGACTACCAGCACGTTAGCCACTCTCTTTTGCACCTCGCAACCGTTCGATAACCGAACAGTAGCCCGTCTCGTGAATTGACGCTGCCATCCTCACTGCGCACCATGCACTGGCCTTGCGTGCCCCCTGCCTGGGAACCGGCCACGTATCTGTCGTACCGCAGCTGAATACAATTTCAAGAAACGAGCAGTTTATGAACCACTCCAAGATCACCCCCGCCGCACCCCGGATGCACCCGGGTTCGATCGGCGACAAGCTTCGCGGCGCGTTCGGCGTCGGCAAAACCCGTTGGGGCATGCTTGCCCTGGTGTTCTTCGCCACCACCCTGAACTACATCGACCGTGCCGCGCTCGGCATCATGCAACCCGTGCTGGCCAAGGAAATGAGCTGGACGGCGATGGACTACGCCAACATCAACTTCTGGTTCCAGGTCGGCTACGCGATCGGCTTTCTGCTGCAGGGCCGGCTGATCGACAAGGTGGGGGTAAAACGCGCCTTCTTCTTCGCCGTGCTGCTGTGGAGCCTGGCCACCGGTGCTCATGGCCTGGCGACCTCGGCCGCCGGTTTCATGGTCTGCCGCTTCATCCTGGGCCTGACCGAGGCCGCCAACTACCCCGCCTGCGTCAAGACTGTACGGCTGTGGTTCCCGGCGGGTGAGCGGGCGATTGCCACCGGGCTGTTCAACGCCGGCACCAACGTCGGCGCCATGGTTACCCCGGCCCTGCTACCGCTGATTCTGGCCGTGTGGGGCTGGCAGGCCGCATTCATCGCCATGGGTAGCCTGGGCCTGGTGTGGGTGGTGCTGTGGCTGCTGAAGTACTACAACCCTGAAGACCACCCCAGCGTGCGCCAGAGCGAGGTGCAGTACATCCAGCAGGATGACGAGCCCGAGCCGACCCGCGTGCCGTTCAGCCGTATCCTGCGCCTGCGCGGGACCTGGGCTTTTGCGGTGGCCTATGCGATTACCGCGCCGGTGTTCTGGTTTTACCTGTATTGGCTGCCGCCGTTTCTTAACCAGCAGTACAGCCTGGGCATCAACGTGACCCAGATGGGTATCCCGCTGATCATCATCTGGCTGACGGCGGACTTTGGCAGCATCGGCGGCGGCATTCTGTCGTCGTGGCTGATCGGACGCGGCGTGCGTGCCACCACGGCGCGGCTGGTATCCATGTTGATCTTTGCCTGCACCATGCTCAGCGTCATCTTTGCCGCCAACGCCAGTGGCCTGTGGGTCGCGGTGGCGGCCATCTCGCTGGCCGTGGGCGCGCACCAGGCGTGGACGGCGAATATCTGGAGCCTGGTGATGGACTACACGCCAAAGCACCTGGTGAGCACGGTGTTCGGCTTTGGCAGCATGTGTGCGGCAATTGGCGGAATGTTCATGACGCAGATCGTCGGTAGCGTGCTGACCGCTACCCACAACAACTATGCCGTGCTGTTCACCATGATTCCGGCCATGTACTTCCTGGCGCTGGTGTGGATGTACTTCATGGCACCGCGCAAGGTCGAAAGCGCCTGAGTGCGCTAGCCACTTTCCTCTACGGGGCCCTTGCGGGCCCTTTTTTTGGTCTTGTGATCAGGCCATGACAGCGCGCCGTCTGTGTGAGCGCGCTGCCCGCTCGGAGTCAGACTGCGGCCAACACCGCCTTGGCCTTCTCCAGTGCCATGCGCGCGCGCTGCTCGCCGCTGATGCCCTGCTCCAGCAACTGCCGCGTGGGAATTTCCAGGCTTAGCGGTACGCTTGACGGCAAGACGCGTAGCAGGCTGACCAGATCGGCATCGCCATCGCCCGGGAAGCGTCGCTCATTACGCGCCTGGCGCAGGATCTCATCCATGTCGGCCGGTACCGGACCGGCAACGTCGCACAGCTGGGCATAACGCATGCGCTGCGGTGCCAACTGCGCCAGGTCATCCAGTGAAGACCGGGAGCGGTTGAAGTGGAAGGCGTCCACCAGCACGCAGCCATTGCCATGGTCGGCGTTGGCCACCACCCGCATAGCCTGGCGCAGGTCACGTACCTCGGTCCAGGGCATGAATTCCAGGTGTGGGTGAATACCATAGCCCGCCGCCAGCTCGCACAGGGCAGCAAAACGCTCGGTCAGGCGTGCTTCATCGGGGTCGTTGCCTGCCACCAGCAGTTCAGTGCCACCCAGTTCGGCGCCCACCGCAAGGATCGGCTCGAAATCAGCCACACAGGTCTCCGGCTTCAGGCGCAGGATTTCCAGGTCGAGCACCTTGATGCCGGTGTCGCGCAGGCGCGCCTGGGTCTGCCGGCGCAGCTCGGCATCAGCCACCAGCGGGAAGTGCTGTTCCTGCTCGGTGGCGGGTACCAGGCGCAGGCCAACGTGGCTGTAACCGGCACGGGCTGCCGCCTCTACCATCTCTGGCGGGGACAGTTCGAGTACCGTCAGGGCTGCAAGGGAGAAAATACGGTCAGTCATTTATCGTCACCAAAAGAGTAGAGGTTGCGTCAGGCGATGTGCTCGGGCGCGCAAGCCCGGCCCGTTTCCGCCGCCTGGCGGATCGCTTCGATCAGCGCCAGCGTGCGGCCACCGTCGGCGGCATCGATCAGCGGCGCCTGTTCACCCCGGGCAACCCGCACGAAGTGCTGCAACTGCAGGGTCAAGGCCTCGCCGGCGGGAATGCTCTCCTCGCTTTGAAGCAGCGGCGTGTGCCAGCCCGAGCCCGCTTCGGCGTAGTGCCAACGCTTGAGCTGGGGAATGCTCAGCGCCCCTTGAGTGCCGGCCAGCAGGTAGCACGGCTGGCCATCCTGGCGCGGGTACACCGGGCTTTCGCCAGCATCCAGCTCCCAGCTCCACGGCGCCGCCACCGCGTCGGAGCCGGTCAGGCTACCCAGCGCGCCGTTGGCGAACTGCAGCAGCACCGCCGCGCTGTCTTCGTTGGCAAAACCACGTACATCGTTACGGGTGAATGCCTGCACCTGTACCACCTCGCCGCACAGATGGCGCAGCAGGTCGAGGTCGTGGATCAGGTTGGTCAGCAGGAAGCCGGCGCCCGGTTCACGGCGCCATGGCGTTTCGAAATAGCTGTCGGGTTTTTGCAGTTGCCACAGCGCGGTGACATTGATCAGCCGGCCCAGCTTGCCGTCGGCAATCACTTGGTGCGCCTTGGCGATCAGCGGGTTGTGCCGCCGGTGATGGCCGACCAATACGGGTACGCCACAACGGCGCGATGCTTCTACCAATGCGCGAACCTCATCCAGGTGCACGCCCACCGGTTTTTCGACCAGCACCGGCACGCCGGCTTCGACGCAATCCAAGGCGGTCGCCACATGCAGGTTGTTTGGGTTGGCAACGATTACTGCCTCGGGGCGTGCGCGCTCCAGCATCTGCCGGTGGTCGGCAAAACAGGGCACGCCGCATTCAGCGGCAAAAGCCTCGGCCTGCGGGCCGGGGTCGGCCACCGCGCACAGCTGGGCGTGCGGCACATTGCGCAGGTGCTGGTAGTGCTGGCGGCCCATGATGCCGGCGCCGATCAAGGCAATACGAAGGGGTTCGTTCAACAGCCTGTCCTCTTGTCATTGTTGTTGTATGAATTATGGAACCCTATTCCAGAACTCATACAGCACAATTTAGAACCAAGTTCAGCCTTTCAGAAGAACCCGCAGGACAAGCTGTTCGGTAATCGACCGGAAATGCGCGTCAGGCAAACAATTCGCTTGCCCGGCTGGCCGCCGACAGCTCTTGTGCAGCAGCCAGCAGTAGTGGCGCCAGCTCTGCCAGGCGGCTTTGCGCCATCCGTGCACTGGGCCCGGCAATGCTCAATACGCCGATCACCTCGTCAGTGTGCGGGCGGCGCACCACGGCAGCCAGGGCCGAGGTGCCGATGGCCGAGGTTTCCTCGACCCAGGCATAACCACGCTCGCGGGCACGGTGCAGATAGGCGAGCAGCTCGTCGGTGGAGCGCGGTGCGTTGGGGCCGAACTGCGCAGGGTCGGCAATACCTTGGCGCAACACCATCTGCAGCGCCTGCTCATCGTCCAGGCTGGCCAGCCAGGCATGCCCGGACGCTGTATAGAACAGCGGCGCATCGCGGCCCATGTCGGGGTCGTAGCGCAGCCCGGAACGAGCGCCCTGTGACTTGGCGATCCAGGTCTGGCGGGCACCGTCGATCACGCCAAGGCGCACCAGCTCACCACTGTCCTGGGCCAGGCGGTCGAGAATCGGCTGAATGATGTCGGCACCGTTGCTCGACAGGTAGCGAAACCCCAAGGCCACCAGTTTGGCCGACAGTTGGTAACGGCTGTTGTCGCGGTTCTGCCGCACGTAGCCGAGCCGCACCAGCTCGGTGAGCATGCGGTGGGTGGCGCTTTTGGGAATGTCCAGGCGCTCGGCCAGGGTTTGCAACGGCAGCCCCGAGGGTTCGCCGGTAAGGGTTTCTACAAGACTGAAGGCGCGTTCGATCTGACTACCAGCCATGACTACAGGTCCCTGATTTTTTTGCCGATTCTAGAAGATGATTCCACATGAGCGATACCGGCCGCAGCGAAGTCGCGCTGAAGTGTCCGGTTATCGCCCAGTTGTTGACTGTGCGGGCTGCCATGCCCTTGCGGGTAAAGACGGCGCCGATAAAAATGTGGAACCTTGTTCTAATAACAACACAGGAACACCGCGATGCCCTCAGCTGCTCTGGATACCGAATACGATGTACTGGTCATAGGCTCCGGCGCCGCCGGGCTGGCTGCGGCCGTGACGGCGGCCTGGCATGGGCAGAGGGTGATCGTGGTAGAGAAGGAGCCCGTGTTTGGCGGTGCCACCGCCTGGTCCGGCGGCTGGGCCTGGGTGCCACGTAACCCGCTGGCACAGCGGGCCGGCATCGTGGAGGACATCGAGCAGCCGCGAACTTACCTGCGCCATGAACTGGGAACCCACTACAACGCCGAGCGCGTCGATGCCTTCCTTGAGGCTTGCCCGCACATGGTGGCGTTCTTCGAGAAACATACGGCGTTGCAGTTTGCCGACGGCAACGGCATCCCGGACATGCATGGCGACACGCCGGGCGCAGCCCAGGGCGGGCACCAGGTGATCGCGGCGCCGTATGATGCCCGCGAGGTGGGTGCCTTGCTGCCACGCCTGCGCAAGACCCTGCGCGAAACCTCGTTCATGGGCATGCCGATCATGGCCGGTGCCGACCTGGCGGCCTTCCTCAACATGACCCGTTCGCCCAAGGCACTGCTGCACGTATGCAAGCGTTTTGGCCGTCACCTGTATCACCTGGCGCGGTATGGTCGGGCGATGCACCTGGTCAACGGCGTGGCACTGGTGGCGCGGCTGGCCAAATCGGCACAGGACCTGGGTGTGCACCTGCAGGAATCGGCGCCGGCCAAAAGCCTGCTGGTCGAAGATGGCCGAGTGTGCGGGGCTCGGGTGGCCACGCCGCAGGGCGAGCGACAGATACGCGCCAAGGCCGTGGTGCTTGCAGCAGGTGGCTTCCCCAACGACAGCGCCCGGCGCCAGCAGCTGTTCCCGCGCGATGCCAGCGGCCACGACAACCTGGCCCTGCCGCCACAGGGGTGTTCCGGTGACGGGCTGCGCCTTGGCGAGGCGGCCGGCGGCGTGGTGGCCACCAACCTGAAATCGCCGGTGGCCTGGGCGCCGGTTTCGCGCGTGCCGCATCGCGATGGCAGCATCGGCCACTTCCCACACATTATCGAGCGCGGCAAGCCAGGCATCATCGGCGTGCTGGCCAACGGCAAGCGCTTTGTCAATGAAGCGCATGGCTATTACGACTATGTATCAGCCATGGTCGCGGCAGTCCCGCAGGGTGAGGAAGTGTGCTCGTGGCTGGTGTGCGATCATCGCTTCTTGCGCCGCTTTGGCCTGGGCTATGCCCGCCCGGCACCGCTGCCGGTGTGGCCGCATGTGCGCAGCGGTTATCTCAAGCGGGGTGTCACGCTTGAAGCGCTGGCGGACGCCTGTGGCATTGAACCGGCCGGGTTGCGTGCCACGGTCAGCGACTTCAACAAACATGCACGAGATGGCCAGGACCCGGCATTTGGCCGTGGCTCCACGCCGTTCAACCGCAAACAGGGTGACCCGCAGCACAAGGGCCCCAACCCGTGCGTGGCGCCCATCGAACACGGGCCGTTCTATGCAGTGAAGGTGCAACCCGGCTGCTTTGGTACCTTTGCCGGGTTGCGCACCGACGGCAGTGCCCGGGTGCTGAATGAAGCCGGGCAACCCATCGCAGGCCTGTATGCGGCGGGTACCGACATGGCCAGTGTGTTTGGTGGCTGGTACCCGTCGGGCGGCATCAACCTGGGGCCAGCGCTGACCTTTGGCTATGTGGCCGGGCGGCACATTGCCGGGGTGCAGGCGTATGAGTGAGGTGGGCCAACCGGTTCCGGCAAGGAAGTGTTCGCCAAAGCCCTGCATGCCCACTGCTGCCCTCAGGCCCCGTTCGTTGCGATCAACTGCGCGGCCCTGCCCGAAAGCCTGATCGAAGCCGAGCTGTTCGGCTATACCGAAGGCAGCTTCACTGGCGCCCGCAAAGGGGGTGCCATGGGCCTGCTGGAGTCAGCCGGGGACGGTATCCTGCTGCTCGACGAAATTGGCGACATGCCGCTGGCCCTGCAAAGCCGGTTGCTGCGGGCACTGCAGGAACGGCAGGTCACCCGCATTGGCAGCACCACGGCAGCGCCCTTCAAGGCACACATTGTCGCAGCCACCCACAAAGATCTTGGCGCGCTGGTAGCCAACGGAGGTTTTCGCAAAGACCTGTTCTACCGCCTGGACGGCCTGCGTGTCAGCCTGCCCGGTTTGGAACAGCGCCTGGATAAACAACAACTGATCGAAGCCTTTTTCCAGCGTCCGGGCTTTGCGCCGCTGCAGGCCGAGGCCAGGCGCCGGCTGCTGGCCTACCACTGGCCGGGCAACCTGCGGCAACTGGAGAACGTGGCACGGCTGGTCGGGGGGCTGGCCGCGGGTGAGCCCAGCATAGGTGCGCAGCACCTGCCAGAAGACCTGCAAGGCCAGCCGGTCGCGGCGCCGCGCTCGCTTTCAGACGCCACCCAGGACGTGATCGCGCGCGCCTTGCTGGCCCATGAGGGCAATGTCAGTGCTGCCGCCAAGGCGCTGGGTATTTCCCGTACCACCATGTACAAGCGCCTGGGTTCGCGCTAGCACTCAGGCCGGGCAGCGCATCTGCGCCAGCCAGTACGGCACATCCACCTCGTCGATCTGCTCGGCACGCAGGAACAGCTCGGCATACTGGCGGTACACCCCGGTGCTGAGGAACAACTCCAGCAGTTGCCCGTCGATGTGCCGGTCACGGGCCATGAACACCAGGATCTTCACCGATTCGGACAACGTCTTCGGCGGCTTGTAAGGCCGGTCGGCCGCCGTCAGTGCTTCAAATATGTCGGCAATGGCCATGACTCGCTCGGCAATGCCCAGGTCATGCTCACCCAGCCGGCGTGGGTAGCCGCTACCATCCAGCTTTTCATGGTGGTTGCCGGCGATGGCCGGTACGCGTCTCATCTGACGTGGAAACGGCAGCGAGCTGAGCATGATGATGGTTTGCACGATGTGCTCGTTGATCTTGAAACGCTCCTCGTCATTCAGCGTGCCGCGCCGGATCGACAGGTTATACAGCTCGCCGTGGTTGCTGGCGTGGGCTGGCAGGCGCATGTCGAAGCCCCATCGGTTACACGGGTCGCCCTTGGTCACCGGGGGTTTGCGCTCGCCCCAGGGCACACGATGCTCGGGGCGGTCGGCCAGCAGCAATTCTTCTACCGGCAGCGCGGGTTGCGGTACGTCGGTATAGCGCTGCGCCTCATCGCGGGAGATGCCCAGGCGGTTGTCGAAGTGGCGCTGCCAGCGCTGCTGGCTGATCTGCTGCAGGCGCTCGATATCGGCATCCTGCATGGACTCGCCGCCGATGTTGGCCTGGGCGACAAAGGCGAAGTCATCCTGCAGCTGGGCCTGGCTATGGACTAGCGCGGCTTGCAGCACCTGCGGGTCGGCGCCGCTGGCCAGGCCTCGCCAGTAGGCCAGCTCGGCATCACGCCACAGCACTTCAAAACGCATGCGTACTTCATGAATACGGTTGTACAGGGTCTCCAGCTTGGTCGGCTTGTCCACCACGTACTCAGGGCTGGTAACCTTGCCGCAGTCGTGCAGCCAGGCCGCTACGCGAAATTCGTAGCGTTCGGCTTCAGTCATGCTGAAGCTGGCATAGGGGCCGCTGTCGGCATTCACCACCTGGTCCAGCAGCATCTGCGCCAGTTGCGGCACACGCTCGCAGTGGCCGCCGGTATAGGGGCTCTTGGCATCGATGGCGTCGGCCAGCAACTTGATCATGGCATCCATCAGGCGTTGCTGGGCTTCGGCCAGCTGGCGTGTCTCGATGGCCACTGCCGCCACGCCAGAAAGCTCTTCGACAAATTGCCGGAACGGTTCGCCCAGCTGGTCGCGCGCCTGCGCCTCATCCAGTTGCAGCACCAGAATGCCCAGCAGCGCCTGGCTACGGTCTTTCAGCACCACGGCCTGGCTGCGCTCGTCCAGGCCGAGGGCCTGCGTCACCGCAGCGGCCAGCGTGCACCGGGCACCTTCATCCACGGCAAGCTCGCCGGGGTATTGCTCACCCCGGCAGGCGGCGGCCAGGCGCAGCAGCGTGTGCTCGGCGTCGAACAAGTACACCACACCGGCCTCGACCCCGGCAGCGTGCACCAGGTGAGCCAGGACGCCGTCGAGCATACGCGCCAGGTCGCGCTCGCGGCTGAGCGTGAGGGTAATGGCCTGGAAACCGCGAATGGTGCCAGCCATGCGGCTCAATACCTGGCTCAGCTCTCGTACTTCGGACACCTGCGATTTCACCCCCACTTCGCGGCTGAAATCAAAGCTGGCCAAGCCCTGCACCTGTTCAGCCAGCACCTTCAGCGGGCGGACGATACGCCGACCGAGCACACCGCCAAGCACCAGCAGCACGGCCATCAACGCCAAGGTCCAGAGCAACTGCTCGAACAACACCTTGCGCGCACCGGCCAGCAGCTCATGGCCCGGCACGGCAATCAACACCTGCAGATCCTGCCCGGCCAGGCTGGTCAGCGGAATGCGCATGCCATACCAGGTCTGGCCGTCCACCTGGTATGGCTGTGCCTGCGTGCCTGACGGCAGGTCAGCGTACAGGTGCTGCAGGCTTGCGATGTCCAGCTCGCTGAGTCGCGACAGGCGCACGCCCTGCCCTTCATGCACGATCACCCGCTGCAAGTCCGGGTAGGCCACAACATTGCCCTGGTCGTCGAGCACGGCAATTTCGGTGCCGGGGGTGATGCGCAAGCCCTGGGTTTCGCTGGCCAGGTCGTTGACCGAAACATCCATGCCGATCACCGTTTCTCCGTCAACGCTGCGCTGCGCCAGGGTGACGCCTATTTCGCGGGTAGTGAAGAACACGTACGGCGGCGTCAGCACAGTGGCGGGCTGCGCACTGGCTTCGGCGAACCACGGGCGTGTACGCGGGTCGTAGCGGTATTCGGGTTTGGCCTGGGCCCGCAACAGGTTCAACGCCTGGTCGTAGTAGCGCCACTCGCCCTGCACCACCCCGCCCTCGCCACGGCTGACACGCTGCACCAGAAACGCCGTGCCCGGCGGCGCGGCGAAACGCTGCAGCAGCTGCGGGTCACGCAGCCGGCGCACCAACAGGAAATCGCCGCTGGGGTAGCCCATGTAGGCGGCACTGAGCATGCGGTTGGCATTTAGCGTTTCGACCAGTTGCGGCAGGCTATCCAGGCGCTGCGCCTGGGTATGCGCAGCAGGGTTGTGGGCAAGCAGGCGGATGCTGCTTTGCACCGGGTCGATCAGGCGCCGGGCGCGTTCGTCGATGGTCTTGCCCACCTGCTGGGCTGTATCGCCGGCGGCGGCTACCAGGGTCTGGCGGATACCGCGATAACCCTGCCAGGCCAGGGCGGCACCCAGCAGCAGCATGGCCAGCACGATGGCCAGCGCCACCAGCCATTGCAGTGAAATGCCACGCCCGGTCCTACCGGTATCACGCCCCGTCGACACGCAGCCCATCCCAGGTACTCCATGTGAAGCAGATTGAGGGAGCAGCCAGAACGATCATGCGGGCCGAAGCCATTCGCAGGCAGCGAGAGGGGCCGAATGGTGGCCAATAGCCCTGGTCCATCTTGGCAGGAGTGTAGAGTGCGGCGGGGGGGTCTGCCGGGTTGGCAGAAAAAATTAACGTGGCTGGTCACAATGCCCTCAGGTAGACGCCCGCTGCTCCAGCATCACCAGCGTGCCGACATCACCTTGCAGCGCCTGCGCCGGCCATTTCGCGGGTAAATCACGATCGGCAAGGTTCATGTCGATTGGCTCGTTCGAAGAATGAAAAAGGTGGGGCCGGACCGCGCCCCACCTGAGGTGAGTCAGCGTTTGGCCTGCAGGGCCTTTTGGCGGATCTGACTGAGGGTCATGCGCGGGGTCAGGGCTTCAGGGTCGACCTGCACCTCGATCAGCGCCGGCTTGCCGGACGCCTGGCAACGCTCGAAGGCGGCGGCGAAGTCCTCAGTGCGAGTGACCGTTTCACCGTGCAGCCCATAGGCGCGCGCCAGGGCGGCAAAGTCCGGGTTATGCAGTTCGGTGCCAGAGACCCGGCCCGGGTAAGTACGCTCCTGGTGCATGCGGATGGTGCCGTACATGCCGTTGTTGACCACCACCGTGATCACCCGGGCGTCGTAGTGCGCCGCCGTGGCCAGCTCCTGGCCATTCATCAGGAAGCAACCGTCGCCGGCAAACGCCACTACCGTGCGCTGCGGGTAGGTCAACTTGGCTGCTACTGCTGCCGGCACGCCGTACCCCATGGAGCCGTTGGTAGGCCCGAGCAGCGTACGGAATACGCGGTGCTGGTAGCCACGGTGCACCCAACCGGTGTAGTTACCGGCACCGCAGGTAAGGATGCTATCGGCCGGCAAGGTCTTGTTCAGCCAGGCGATCACTTCGCTCATCTGCACATCACCCGGCGAACGCGGGGTTTCGAAGTTGCCCCGGTAGCCGCTGTTCAGGCTGGCGACCCAGTCGGTGAACGCCGCCGGGCGCACGGCGGGCAAGGTGGCGGCCTGGTTCAGGAAGCTCGCCGGGCCGGCATTGATGCCCAGGGTCGGTTGGTAGACGCGGCCAATTTCTTCGGCGCTGGCGTGCACATGCACCAGTGCCTGTTTTGGTGTCGGGATGTCGACCAGCGCGTAACCGCCCGTGGTCATTTCGCCCAGACGTGCGCCTACCACGATCAACAAGTCAGATCGCTTCACTGCATCGACCAATACCGGGCCGGCAGCCAGGCCAAGGTCGCCGGCATAGTGCGGGTCGGTGTTGTCGAACAGGTCCTGGCAGCGGAATGACGCTGCCAGCGGCAAATGCTGCGCCTGCACGAAGCGCTTCAGGTCGGCCACCGCCTGGGCGTTCCAACCACCGCCACCGGCAATTACCAGTGGCCGCTTGGCCTTGGCCAGCAGCGCCTGCAGTTCGCCCAGCGCCTGCGGCGCCGGGGCGGCTTCGACACGCTGGGCCGGGCGGGCATCGGCTACCTGTACCACGTCCGTCAGCATGTCTTCCGGCAAGGCGATCACCACAGGCCCGGGGCGGCCGCTGATGGCGCGCTGGAAGGCCTGGTTGACCAGTTCGGGAATGCGTACGGCATCGTCGATCTGTACCACCCACTTGGCCATCTGGCCGAACATGCGCCGGTAGTCCACTTCCTGGAAGGCTTCGCGTTCAATCTGGTCGCGGGCCACCTGGCCGATGAACAGCAGCATCGGCGTGGAGTCCTGGAAGGCGGTGTGCACGCCTACAGAGGCGTTGGTGGCGCCTGGGCCACGGGTAACGAAGCAGATGCCCGGCTTGCCGGTCAACTTGCCGTAGGCCTCGGCCATGTAGGCGGCACCACCCTCCTGGCGACAGACGATGAGGTCGATTTCGTCCTGCACATCATGCAGCGCATCGAGCACCGCCAGGTAGCTTTCACCCGGCACACAGAACGCACGCTCGACACCATTCACCCGTAGGGCATCGACCAGTACCTGGCCGCCACTGCGCTTCACTTCGGAGTTGCTCATTGTTGTTCTCCCTCAGGCGCTGCGGTCAGATAACCGAGTCTTCCAGGAACGGCTTGTTGTCGATCACCCGCTGGTAGCTCAGCGCGCCCAGGTCGAGCGAGCGGTAGCCGCCATAGGTGATCAGCTCGGACAGCCCGCGGCCAATGGCCGGTGCCTGCTGCAGGCCGTGCCCGCTGAAGCCGTTGCAAAACAGGAAGTTGCTCACTTCGTTATGCGGGCCCACGATGGCGTTGTGGTCGAGCACACAGAAGTCGTAGTGCCCGGCCCAATAGTTGACCACTTTGATGCCCTCGAACGCGGGCACCCGCTCGGCAAGAATCGGCCACACCTCTTCGTCAAACTCCTCGTGCAACACGTCGAAGTCTTCAAAGTCCACTTCCGGGTCGTTTTTAGGGTAGGTGCCGCCCAGGTAGAACTTGCCTTCGGGGCGGAAGAACACCCCGGTCGGGTCGATGGTCAGTGGCACGGTGCCTTCCAGCGGGGTACGGCAGTCGAACACGAACAGCGAGCGGCGCCGTGGCTCGACCGGAATATCCAGGCCCGCCATGCGCGCGACCTTGGTGCCGCGAGTACCGGCACAGTTCACCAACAGGCCGCAGCCGATACGCTCGCCGCTGGCCAGTTGAACGCCGGTAATGCGATCACCTTCGCGCTGGATACCCACCACCTCGTTCTCGATGTACTCGATGCCCATGGAACGCGCCTTGCGGCGGAAGCCGTTGAGCATGCCAAGGCTGTCGAACCAGCCTTCTCCACTCTGGCCATAACTGGCGCCAGCGAGGCGGTCGATGTTCACCCAGGGAAACTTGTGCTGGAGCTGCTCGGGATCGAGCAGGTGCACATCCGCGCCGTGAGACACCTGGGTATCGTGCAGGCGGCGCAGCACTTCATAGCCCTTGTCGTCGCCAAGGAACAGATAGCCATTTTCGTGAAAGGCCAGATCCGGGCGGTCGCCATCCACTTCCATCACGTCGGGGAAGTTGCGCACGAATTCGGCGCCGAACCTGGAGATTTCAATGTTGATCGGGTTGGAAAACTGCTGACGGATCGAACTGCTGGACAACGCGGTGGCCGACTTGTTGTAGGTCCAGTCGCGCTCGATGACCAGCACCGACCCCTTGAAGTCCGGGTTGTTGGCCAGGAAGTAGGCGGTGGCGCTGCCGTTGACCGCGCCGCCGACGATCACCACATCGTAATTCTGTTGTTTAGCGGTGGAAGCCATGGAATTAGCTCTCTTCTGATGTGGGCGTTATTTCGGGTCTTCGAAATGGCCGGCGCCGGCGAAGTTGCCGCCGTGGTAGCGTGCAGCGGGTTCATTCGGGTGCAGTGGCGGGTGCTTGGCCAGGACCTTGTCGCGGTAGTCGTCGGCGCTGTCCTTGGGCACATAGCCGATCGATGAGGCCAGGCGGTTGTCCCACAGGCTTTCGCGGTTGGCCGACATGCCATAGACGATCATGTGTCCGACCCGTGGCGCCAACAGTGAGCGCTCGGTGAGCTGGGCGAAGTCGTCGAACGATAGCCAGGTGGCGAGCATGCGCCGGTCCAGCGGCTCGGGGAACGACGAACCGATGCGCAGGTTGACCGACTCGATGGCGAACTTGTCCCAGTAGTAGCGGCCCAGGTCTTCGGCAAAGCACTTGCTGACGCCATACAGGCTGTCGGGGCGATGCGCGGCGGTGGCATCGATGGTCTCGGTGCGGTCATAGAAGCCGATGGCGTGGTTGGAGCTGGTGTACACCACACGCTTCACACCGTTGCGCCGCGCGGCTTCGTAAATGTTGTAGGTGCCGACGATGTTGCCGTTGAGGATTTTCTCGAAAGTGTCCTCCACCGGTACGCCACCGGCATGAACGATGGCGTCAACCCCTTCGGTCAGCGGCAGCACATCGTCGAAGTTGGCCAGGTCGCAGCGCACCAACTGTTCATGGGGCGCAGCGTGGCCCATGTCGGCGATGTCGGTCAGGCGCAACTCGTCGGCGAAGGCGGCCAGGTGCTTGCGCAGCACGCTGCCCAGGCGTCCGGCGGCGCCGGTGATCAGCAGGCGTTTGAAAGGCTTGCTCATGTGTTACCTCGATTGCTTGATGGGCTCAGGACAGCGCCGCGAACGCGTCGCGCAACTGCCCCAGGGCTTGTTCCAGTTCCTGCCGCGACGTGGCGAACGACAGACGAATGTAGGGTTCCAGGCCAAACGCCGAGCCCGGCACAGTCGCGACTTTGCCGACCCGCAACAGGTAGGCCGACAGGTCGGCATCGTTGCCAATGACCTGGCCATCCGGGGTGCGCTTGCCGATGAAGGCACCTACCTCGGGGAAGGCATAGAACGCGCCCTGCGGCATCTGCAGCTGCAAGCCCGGGATCTGCGCCAAGCCTTGCACCACCAGCGCGCCACGCGCCTGGTATTCACGGTTGGCCTCCCGCACGAAGTCCTGCGGCCCGTTCAGCGCCGCCACGGCGGCCAGTTGCGAAATGCTCGACGGGCAGGTGGTGGTCTGTGACTGGGTCTTGTTCATGGCTACGACCAGGTCTTTCGGCCCGGCGGCGTAACCCAGGCGGTAGCCGGTCATGGCATAGGCCTTGGACACGCCGTTGATCAGCAAGGTGCGCTCACGCAGTTGCGGGCAAGCAGTGACGAACGACACGAACGGCTGATCGCCCAGCACAATGTGCTCGTAGATCTCGTCGGAGATGATCAGCACGTTCGGGTGGCGCGCCAGCACCTTGCCCAACGCGGCGAACTCTTCACGGGTGAAGATCGCCCCGCTCGGGTTGTTCGGCGAGTTGAGCATCACCCAGCGTGTGCGCGGGGTAATGGCCGCTTCCAGCTGCTCGGGCTTGAGCTTGAACCCCTGCTCGGCCCCGCAAGGGATAACCTTGGGCACACCATCGTTGAGCATGGCCATGTCGGTGTACGACACCCAGTACGGCGCCGGGGTGATGACCTCGTCGCCCGGTTCGAGCGTGGCCAGAAAGGCGTTGAACAACAGCTGCTTGGCACCGTTGCCTACGCAGATTTCGTCCAGGCCGTAGACCAGGTCGTTTTCCCGGGCAAACTTGTCGACGATGGCCTGGCGCAACACCTCCAGACCGTTGGGCCCGGTGTAGTGGTTGTTACCCGCAAGCATCGCCTGGTGGGCGGCTTCGATCACGTGGGCCGGTACGTTGTAATCCGGCTCGCCGAGTGCCAGGTTGATGACCGGTTCGCCCTTGGCCAGCATCTGCTTGGCCAGTACCGACACGGCCATGCTTGGCGAGCTTTTTACCGCGCGCACGCGGCTGCTTTGCACGTCCATCCTCTAGCGCTCCTGAGCGGCGTCAAAGCCGTAGTCGTTACGTGCCTGCTCGGCGCTGATGTAACCGGCACGTACATCGCGCTCAACCTGCTTGCGGTCGCGCTGGCGCGGGTCGCCATAACCACCGCCCCCGGGCAGGCGCAGCACCAGGCGGCGCTCAGCGGGTACGAATTGCTGGCCTTTGCCGCGCAGCACGCTGCCGTCATCCAGGCCAACGAAGCCTTGGGCGCCCTCCTTGCCACCCTCCAGGCCGCGTGCCGGGTACTGGATACGGTCGAACATGGCACTGAAGCGCAAGCTGTAGCCTTCGGCCGCCGACACTTCGATTTCCTGGCCCAGGCCACCGCGCAACTGGCCAGCACCACCGGAGCCTTCACGCAGTTCCTTGCGCCATACCACGACCGGGCCGGCGTGTTCGGTGGCTTCCACCGGCATGGTGTGTACGCCGCTGGGGAACGCCGTGGCGCTCAGGCCATCCATCGTCGAGCGGGCACCCATGCCGCCGCTGTTGAACATCAGCATCTCGGCATTGCGGCCGTTGGGGTTGCTCTCCAGCGGACGCACGCTCAGGTGCAGGTTCCACAGGGCGCTGGCACCCTCGGCCGGCACTTTGCCTGGCAGGCACTTGTGCAGCGCGCCGAGCACCAGGTCGGGCACGAAATGGCCCAGCACATGGCGCACCGACACCGGCGCCGGGTGCTTGGCATTGAGGATGCAGCCTTCAGGCGCGGTGACTTCGAAGGGCGCCAGCGAAGCGGTGTTGTTCGGGATTTCCGGTGCGACGATGCACTTGAGGCCATAGCAGGCATAAGCCTTGGCGTAGCCCAGCGGCACGTTGATGCCGAACTGGCTCATGCCAGAAGTGCCGGTAAAGTCGCTCTTGATACCGTCGGGGCCAACAGTGATGGTGACCGCCAGGGTTACCGGCACATCGTAGCCGTCGAGGGTCATGCTGTTGCTGTAGGTGCCGTGGGGCAGCGACTTGAAGCACTCCAGGGTAGCGCGACGGCTGTGTTCGAGGATGAACCCGCCGATGTACTCCAGGTCGTCCAGCTTGAACTCTTCGAGCATGTCCAGCAGGCGCTTGTGGCCAGTTTCGTTGCACGCCGACAACGCATAGAAGTCGCCCACTACCCGGTCGTTCTCACGCACGTTGTTGCGCAGGATGTTGATCAGGTCGCGGTTGACCTTGCCGCGCTCGAACAACTTCATGATCGGGATGAACAGCCCTTCTTCGTACACTTCGCGGGCATCGGGGCCGAAGCCCCGGCCACCGATATCGACCACGTGGGCAGTACTGGCGAAATAGCCGATCAGCTTGCCCTTGTAGAAGGATGGCGAAACGATGGTGATGTCGTGCAGGTGGCCAGTGCCCTTCCACGGGTCGTTGGTCACGTAGACATCGCCTTCGAAAATGTTGTCCTCGCCGATGTCATTGATGAAGTGCACCACCGCCTCGGCCATGGTGTTCACATGGCCAGGGGTGCCGGTGACGGCCTGGGCCAGCATGTTGCCGGCGCGGTCGAACACCCCGGCGGACAGGTCGCCGGCTTCGCGCACACTGGTGGAGAAGGCCGTGCGAATCAGGGTCAGGGCCTGCTCTTCGACCACCGAGACCAGGCGGTTCCACATCACCTGCATTTGAATGTCGATCAACGTATCGCTCATGGTTCTGGCTTCCGAATTCAGGCGTTAGCGGCGCACGACCAGCAGGCAGCCGTCTGGCTGGACCGTGGCGGTGAAATTGGAGGTGACGAAGGTCGAGGTTTCGCGCTCGACGATGACCGCCGGGCCGTCGACACGGGCACCGACTTGCAGCTCTTCGCGTGGGTGGATGCCGGCTTCGACAAAACCACCGGCGGCCACGTCGAACACCTGGCGGCGGGAAATTTCATGGGCGCGGTAGGCGGCGCCCACTTCCTCAATCTGCGTGACGGGTGGCAGGGGCGAACTGGCCTTGACCGACCAGCTGACGATCTCGATGTCCGGCCCTTCGATGGGGCGGCCAAAGAAGCGGGTGTAGGCTGCTTCGAAGCGGGCCTTGAACTCTAGCGTGTCGGCAGCGCTGAAGGCTTTGAATGGCAAGGCAACCGGGATTTCCCAGCCCTGGCCCACGTAACGCATGAACGCGGTGCAGTCCATGTCCGGCTCACCGATCGGCATGCCCTGGCGCAGGAAGCCCAGCGATTCGGCTTTCATCTCGTCGATCAGGTCATTGACCTGCGCGGCCTCGAACTCGGACAAGCGTACGAACGCACTGCGTACGGCCTCGTAACCGAATGGCGCACGCAGGAAGCCGATCGCCGAGCCCACGCCAGCACCCGCCGGGACGATAAAGCGTGCCACACCCATCTTCTCGCACAGCCGTGCAGCGTGCAGCGGGCCGCCACCGCCAAAGGTGATCATGGTGTAGTCGGCAATGTCCTTGCCGCTTTCCACCGCATGCACACGGCCGGCGTTGGCCATGTTCTCGTCAACCACTTCGCACACGCCAAACGCTGCGGTGTCGGCCTGCATGCCCAGCGGCTGGCCGATGACCCGGGCCATGGCGTTGGCCGCGTTGTCGGTGGACAAACGCAGCGCGCCACCGGCGAAGTTGTCTGCATCCAGGCGGCCGAGCAGCAGGTTGGCGTCGGTGATGGTCGGCTCCAGGCCACCACGGCCGTAACAGGCCGGGCCAGGCTCGGAGGCCGCACTGTGCGGGCCCACGCGGATCTGGCGCATGCTGTCGAGGCTGGCGATGGAGCCGCCGCCAGCACCGATTTCGACCATTTCCACCACCGGGATGGAAATCGGCATGCCGCTGCCCTTCTTGAAGCGGTAGGTACGGGCAACCTCGAAGGTTTTCGCGGTTTTCGGTACCTGGTCTTCGATGAGGCAGATTTTCGCCGTGGTGCCACCCATGTCGAACGACAGCACGTTCTCCAGCTGGTAGCGGCGGGCGATGTCGGCCGCAAAGATGGCGCCACCAGCCGGACCGGACTCCACCAGACGGACCGGGAACTCAGCGGCGCTTTGCACCGAGATGATGCCGCCACCGGAGTGAATCATGAACACCGGGCAATGGGCGCCTTCCTGTTTGAGGGTCACCACCAGGCGGTCCAGGTAAGACTTGATCAGCGGTTTGACGTAAGCATTGGCACACACGGTGTTGAAGCGCTCGAACTCACGCATCTGCGGCGAGACTTCGCTGGAAATGGAAATCGACAACTGCGGCAGTCGCGCCTGCAGGGCATCGCGCAACTGGCGTTCGTGAGCACCGTTGACGTAGCTGTGAATGAAGCCAATGGCCACGCTTTCGTAGTTGCCTTCGGCAATGCGCTCGACCAGGGCATCGATCTCGGCCTGCGCAGGGGCGATCAGTACCTGGCCTTTGACATTCAGGCGCTCACGCAGGGTGTAGCGGTGGTCACGATCGATCAGTGGCGGCGGCAGGGCGATGTTGATGTCGTACTGCTCGAAACGGTTTTCGGTGCGCATTTCCAGGGTGTCCCGGAAGCCTTCGGTAGTGATGAAGGCGGTGCGCGCGCCACGGCGCTCGATCAGGGCGTTGGTGGCCAAGGTGGTGCCATGGATCAACTGGTCGATGTCCGACAGGGCCAGGCCCGCCTGCTCCACCACCTGGCGCACGCCGGTGAGGATGGCCCGTTCAGGCAGCTCGTAGTCGGTCAGGATCTTGGTCGAATTCAGCACGCCATTCACGTCCAGCGCGATATCGGTGAAGGTGCCGCCTATGTCCACGCCGACCCGGCATGATGTCGCAGTCATCGTCATATCCCCTGCAATGCTCTGTAGTTGTCTCAACCGGCTGAGGCAGTCTTAATGTAAGTTATATGTTGTCTTACAGGTGGTCAAGCACCTATTTACTCAAAACTGCATTGCCTGCACTGGCCTCTTCGCGGGCACGTCCGCTCCCACAGGTACTGTGGTGCCTGTGGACCAGTGGTGATCCTGTGGGAGCGGGCGTGCCCGCGAAGAGGCCGGTACAGGCGATAGAACCGTCGGATCAGCCCGCCGTCTTGACCATCCGCCCGCCCCCCACCGCCTGCGCAGTAGGGAATACCTCCAACCGCGAGACATCCACCTGCCGCGGCATCTTCAGCGCCGCCAGCAACAGCTGGGCGATATCTTCCGGCTGGATCGACTCATAACCGTCATACAGCTCACTGCCTGCCGCCTGCATGCCCATGGCAGTCTTGTACAGCTGTGTCTGCACCCGGCCCGGAGCAATCTCGGTCACTCGCACGCCGCTGCCCAACAGGTCACAGCGCAAGGCATCGCAGAACAGGCTGACCCCGGCCTTGGACGCGCCGTACACCGCTGCACCCGGGTGCGGCGCTCGACCAGCACTGGAGCCAATGAAGAACAGGTGCCCCCTGCCCCGCTCGACCATGCCTGGCAGCACCTGGCGCGCCAGGTGCAACGGCGCCTTGAGGTTGATGTCGAGCATGTTGTCGATTTCGGCTTCGTCGATGTCCTGGAATGCCGCCCGGGTGGACAGAATGCCCGCGTTATTGACCAGCACATCCACCGCTTGCCCTTCCAGGGCAGCAGCCAGCGAACGGTAATCACGCACATCCGCCTGCAAGGTGGTCACACCCGGCTCGCCAGCCAGCTCGGCCAACGCCTCAGCGCTGCGCCCCACGGCAATCACTCGCAGGCCGGCATCACGCAGCGCCAGTACGATGGCCTTGCCGATACCGCTGGTAGCCCCGGTCACCAGCGCGCGCTGGTAGCCCTCAGGAAATGCGGCTTCAGGCATAGATGTAGCCCCCGCTGACAATCACGTTTTCACCGGTGGCGTAGCTGTTGCGGCTGCTGCCCATCATCACGATCCACTCGGCGATTTCTGCCGGTTCCGCAGCACGGCCCAGCGGGTTGGCTGCCGCCAGCTCGCCGAGGAAGCCCAGCTGTTTGGCGCGCTCGGTGGCAAAACCGGCCGGGGCTACCGAGTTGACCAGGATCTGGTCCTTGGCACAGGCCTGGGCAAACGATTTGGTCAGGCTTACCACCGCTGCCTTGGTGGCGGCATAGTGGGCGTTTTGCGGGTGGGCCTTGAAGGCATCCACCGACGTCACGTTGACGATACGCCCGGTCACCGCCGGGGCCGCCACGTACTGCTGCATGTGGCGCGCGGCGGCGACCATCATGTGGTAGGTACCCTTGATGTTGACGGCGTTCTCCAGGTCCCACTCGTCGTCAGTGATCTCGAAGATGTCCTTACGCGGGTAGATGGCCGCGCTGTTGACCAGGCAATGCACCCGCCCCAAGCCTTCGACGATCTGGTCGAAGGCTGCATGGGCGGTGTCCTTGCGGGCAATGTCGCCTACCGCGATTGCCACTTCTACACCCTGCCCGCGCAGCTCTTCTGCGGCTTGTACCAGCAATTGCTCATTGCGGTCGATCAGGCCGATTTTGCCGGCTCCACGTTTAACCATCAGCCGGGCTGTTTCCAGGCCCAGACCCGAGGCACCACCTACGATCACCACCGTTTGATTTTCCACGAAACACCTCCGCGATTGAGTCTTTACGTAAGATGCCTGTTGTCTTACATTTGGTCAAACATCAATTCGCCCACAGGTGCGTCCATGCCCGCTTCCAGCCTCTCGCCCGTACCCACCCCGCACGCTCGGGACCGCCTGCTGGAGGCGGCCAGCGCCTTGTTTGCCAGCCATGGCTACCAGGCCATAGGCCTGCGTGACCTGGCCAGCCACCTGGGCCTGCGCGCCGGCTCGCTGTACCACCACATCGAGAGCAAACAGGGGCTGCTGTTCGAGCTGATCGAGTCGAGCCTGACCGATCTGCTGTATGAAACCCGACAATGCCTCAAAGGTGCCCGTACCATCAGTGAACACTTGCCGTGCTTTGTGCAGGCCTTCGTGACGTATAGCCAGGCCAACCCCGACAAACTGGTGCTGCTGACGCGGGAAGCCATGAACCTGAACACAGAGCAACTGTTGCAAATCGAACAGTTGAAAACGCAATACAGCGGGCTGCTCAGTGACATTGTCGCCGCAGAGTGCGGGCTGCCGGCACTCCGAGCGCGGTCGATTGCCCATGCCGTACTGGGTTTGCTGTGCGGGCAGGCGCAATGGGGAAGCGTGATCACCGCGAGGGATCAACTGGTGACGTTCGTACAGGGCATTGTCGGTACCGGCAAGACGGCGGCTTATCCATATAAATGCATAACAATATGAATTCTTATTCTTTTTTTAACGAACGATAATCCTCTATAACTCTCTCCACTGCACAGCCGCCAACACTTGGCCAACTGTTCGCAGCGCAACACCCAATCAACACGAAACGCCCGCCCGGCAACAGCGACGCAAACCTGCTAACGCGATAACTTGTTGATTTAGAAGAACATTAGAACCCGGCACGACGATTGCTCAAGCAAAGTCCCCCGCTCAACCCGAACCGGAGACCTGCCCATGAGCACCCCACTGAATGTCGTAGCCCTGTCCGGCGGCACTTCCCGCCCTTCACGCACCCTGGCCCTGACCGAGGCGATCCTCGCTGAGCTGGCTGAACACCTGCACATCAAGCCGCACCTGATCGAACTGGGCGACATCGCCCGCCCACTGGGCAGCGCCCTGTGGCGCAGCGAACTGCCCGACACCGTCGAGCAGCAACTGCGTCTGGTGGAAAAAGCCGACCTGCTGGTGGTGACCACCCCCGTGTACCGCGGCAGCTTTACTGGCCACTTCAAGCACCTGTTCGACCTGATCGGCCAGGATGCCCTGGTCGACACCCCGGTTCTGCTCGCCGCCACCGGCGGCAGCGAACGCCATGCGCTGGTGCTCGACCATCAGTTGCGCCCGCTGTTCAGCTTCCTGCAAGCCCTGACCCTGCCAATCGGCGTGTTCGCCAGCCAGGCAGAACTGGCCGACTATCGCGTGTCCAGCGATGCCCTCGCCGCCCGCATCCGCCTGGCTGCAGAGCGTGCCGTGCCGCTGTTCGGCGCCCACCACGCACTGCGTAAAAGCGCCTGAGGAGCGGCCATGAATGCACCTGTGAATACCCCGCTGCGCCCGGCCTTGGCCATCGCCCGCGAACTGGCCGGGCAGTTTGCCCAGACCGCCGTAGAACGCGACGAGCGCGGCGGCACCCCGAAAGCCGAGCGCGATGCCCTGCGTGACAGCGGCCTGCTGTCGCTGGTGATCCCGCAGGCCTTCGGTGGGCAGGGTGCCAACTGGCACGACACGTTCGCGGTGGTGCGCGAGTTCGCCCGGGTCGACAGCTCCATTGCCCATGTGTTCGGCTTTCACCACCTGATGCTGGCCACCGTACGCCTGTTCTCACGCCCCGACCAATGGCAGCCCTGGTTCGAACAGACCGCCCGCAAACAGTGGTTTTGGGGCAATGCCCTGAACCCGCTGGACACCCGCACCGTGGTCAAGCACTTCGATGGCTGGTGCGAATTTTCGGGCAAGAAAAGCTTCTGCTCCGGCGCCAGCGACTCGGAAATGCTCATCGCCTCGGCGGTGGACGAACGTGCCGGCGGCAAGCTTCTGATTGCCGCCATCCCCAGTGGCCGCACCGGCATCAGCCTGCATAGCGACTGGAACAACATCGGTCAACGCCAGACCGACAGTGGCAGCGCCACGTTCGAGCGGGTGCGGGTAGAGCACAACGAACTGCTACTCGACCCAGGCCCGCTGAGCACTCCGTTCGCCGCCCTGCGCCCGCTGATTGCCCAGCTGCACTTCGCCAACCTGTTCCTCGGCATTGCCGAAGGCGCCTTCGAAGAAGCCCGCCAGTACACCCTCAAGGAAAGCCGGCCGTGGTTCCGCTCCAGCGCCGCCAGCAGTGCCGAAGACCCTTATGTGCTGCGCCATTACGGCGAGTTCTGGGTTGGCCTTGAAAGCGTGCGTCTGCTGATCGAACGGGCCGCACGCCAGCTGGATGCCGCCTGGGCCAAGGAACATGCCCTCACGGCAGAAGAGCGCGGCGATCTGGCCCTGGCCATCGGCACCGCCAAGGTCGCCGCCAGCCGCCACGGCCTGGACATCTGCAACCGCCTGTTCGAGGTCACCGGCGCACGCGCCACCCATGCCTCGCTGCGCTTCGACCGCCATTGGCGCAACCTGCGCACACAAACCCTGCACGATCCGGTGGACTACCGCATCCACGAACTCGGCGAGTGGGCCCTCAACGACAAGCGCCCTGCCCCATCCTTCTATTCCTGAGGATTGCCCATGCAACTGCTGACCCTCCCCCCGTCACCGACACTGGCTACCTCGATCAGGGCGACCGCACAGGTCTTCGAAGACCCAAGGTCACAGGCGCTGCTCGCCCACTTGCAACAGGTCGCCCCCAGCGAGGCCAGCGTCCTGATCATCGGCGAAACCGGTACGGGCAAGGAGCTGGTCGCACGCCACATCCACAACCTCAGTGGCCGGCGCAACGGCCCATTCGTCGCAGTCAACTGCGGGGCGTTCTCGGAGTCGCTGGTGGAGGCCGAACTGTTCGGTCATGAAAAAGGCGCCTTCACCGGCGCGCTGGCGGCCAAGGCCGGCTGGTTCGAGGAAGCCAATGGCGGCACGCTGTTCCTCGACGAAATCGGCGACCTGCCCCTGCCGATCCAGGTCAAGTTGCTGCGCGTGCTGCAAGAGCGCGAGGTGGTGCGGCTAGGGTCGCGCAAGAGCATCCCGATCAATGTGCGGGTCCTGGCCGCAACCAACGTGCAGCTGGAAAAGGCCATCAACGCCGGGCATTTTCGTGAAGACCTGTACTACCGGCTCAACGTGGTGACCTTACAGTTGCACCCTCTGCGCGACCGCCCGGGTGACATCCTGCCACTGGCCCGGCACTTCATTCGCAGCTACAGCGACCGACTGGGCTACGGCCCGGTGGAGCTCAGCGCCAAAGCCCAGGCCAAGCTGGTGGAATACAGCTGGCCGGGCAATATCCGCGAGCTGGAGAACGTGATTCACCACAGTTTGCTCACTTGCGGCGACGGCACGGTGCAGGCGCAGGACCTGCGCCTGTCCAACCTGCGCATCGAGCGGCAAGAGGAAGAGACGGCTGGCAATGGTGTAGACGACTTGTTGCAGCGGGCGTTCAGCCAGCTGTTCGAGGAGCAGCCGGGCGACCTGTACGAGAAGGTGGAAAACGCCTTGCTGCGCTCGGCCTACCGGTTCTGCCACTACAACCAGGTGCATACCGCGCAGTTGCTGGGGTTGTCGCGCAACATCACGCGCACGCGGCTGATTGCCATTGGCGAGCTGGTGGTGAACAAGCGGCGGGGGCAAGAACAGCAAGTGCTGGACAACCGGGTGATACGGTTGTCCATCTGAGCCTTGCAGTGCCGCGAAGGCCTCAGGATGCCGTACGCGGCATCAGCTCATACGGATGCTTCCACCCCGGCTGCGCCTGGATTCGCGCCTTCCAAGCCTCGATATGAGTGAACTCCACCAGCGGGATCCCTGTATCTTCAGGCATGAACACATACCCCGCCAACGACAGGTCGGCGATGGTCAGCCGGCCGCCAACCATGAACGGCGTTTTTGCCAGGTGTGCGTCGACAATACGGTAAGCCGCCGTGGCACGCTCACGCAGGAATCGCGTCACGTCCGTTTCCCCCGTTTTCTTCAGGCAGAATAGAAAGCGCAGCGCGGCGTAATAGCTGGTGAACTTGTGGTTGTCGAACAGCATCCAGCGCCAGATCTCGCGTTTTTCGTCTTCATCACGCGGGCCGAACTGACCGGTCTGTTCGGCAAGGTATTCCAGGATCAGCGCAGACTGGGTGAAGGTTTTGCCCGCGTGCTCCAGCACCGGCACCTCGCCCTGCTCGTTCACCTCATCGCGCCAGCCTGGCTCGCGGGTCTGGCCGTTGAAGAAGTCGACGAAAACCGGCTGCCAGGCCTGGCCAGTGAGCTCAAGCATAAGCGCGGCCTTGTAGGCGTTGCCGGATTCGGCGAAGCAATGCAGCGTGTATTCGGACATCGGCGAACCTTCATTTTCCTTTGAATGATCGTGTCGGGCCATTCACGGGTTCACCCGCGAAGAAGCCGTAGCGCCGAGCAAATCACGCCCGGCCCGCCACGGTCAATCTATCTTCAGGCAATCTGGACGGCGGTTGTTCTCCTGCAGCCAGAACACCCCATTCCCCGTTCCTCCCGTCATAGCCCCCACACAATCTATTTCGTGGCCCCCAAGGGAACTACCACCTCCTGCGTGCTCTCTTAAACGTTGAGTGTTTTATTACCTTGGGCTTCACGCTACTGGAGAACACGACATGCGCCACCTACTCCTCGCTCCTGCGCTGCTGCTCCTGCTGCCTGCCGGTGCTGCCCTGGCCCGCGTCGATGCGGGCGACGTCGCCACCTCGGCCGGTGTTTCCGCTTCGCTTTACTCGACCTTCAAGGACGATAAACGGATCATCCCGGCACGCGATGAACTTTCTGCCTTCGTTGCCAGTGGCGGTGCAATCCGTGGCGCCTATGTGGAGTCGGCGCTGGAACAAGCCCGCAGGGACCACCCTGGGCTGCAAGCCAATGATGAAGAGCTGGCCCGGGCCATTCTGTCGCAGGATGATCGGATAGCCGATCATTGAAGTCAGCCTGCGCCGGCCCTTTCGCGGGCGCGCCCGCGAAAGGGCCGGCGCAGGCAAACATTCACCCCCAGCCATCCATGCGCATGGTTGCCCTGACCAGGCGCTGCTCCTCCTGCTCGATCTCCCGCAAACTGTCGCGAATCCCGTTGATATGCTCGCGCGCAGCCCGCTGCGCCTGCTCCGACAACTGCTCCATCACCGCCTGATACAAGCGTGCATGCTGGCGGTCGATCTGGCGCTTTTGCGCCGGCCGGCAATACAGGTTGTTGACCGAGGCAAACACCGTGCTCAAGGTCAGGTCGCTGAGCGATTGCAAGGTATGCACCAGCACCGGGTTGTGTGACGCCTCACTGATCGCCCGGTGGAACGCGTGGTCGCGACGAGCGTGTTCACGGGCATCGATCGCGTCTGGTGCCTCGTGCGCGGCCAGCATGTCTTCGTAGCGCCGCCGAATCAGCAAGCGGTCAACCTCGGTGGCCCGTAACGCCGCCAGCCGCGCCGACTCTGCCTCCAGCAACGCCCGCACTTCCAGCAAGTCGAACAGCGTACGCGGTTGCGAGCCAAACAAATGCATCAACGGTGTGGCACCCGACTGCCCTGTCAGGTCGGCGACGAACGAGCCCCGCCCCTGTTCGGTATCGATGATGCCGCGCCCCCGCAAAATGCGTAGCCCTTCGCGCAGTGCCGAGCGTGAACACCCCAGCTTCTCCACCAACCGCCGCTCCGACGGCAAGGCCTGGCCCACCTTGAGTACGCCGTCAACGATCAGGCGCTCCACACGCTCGGCCACCTGGTCGGCGACCTTGACCTTGCCCTCAGCACCCATCACGCCTTCTCCTACTGGTAGGACCACCTCAACCGATGGCTCCAATCTAGCCAGGCAAAGCCGTCAATAACCAGCCCTTTGCAGAAAAACTGGTAGGACCAGTGAACGACGCGCTCGACCAGGGCCGTTGGCACGTGCAGGCTGCACCGGTGACCGCTTTGCCAACAACAACAAAAACGTTGCCGAGTGAGCCGATGAATATCCTGTACGACGAACGCGTCGATGGCGCGCTGCCCACCGTAGACCAGGCGGACCTGTTGCAGGCGCTGCGCAAGGCCCTGCCAGACCTCGATATCCTGTACCGCGGAGAAGACCTCAAACCCTACGAATGTGACGGCCTGTCGGCCTATCGCACGGTACCGCTGCTGGTGGTGCTGCCCGAGCGCCTGGAGCAGGTGCAGGCCTTGCTCAGGCTCTGCCACCAGCGCGGCGTACCCGTGGTAGCCCGTGGCGCCGGCACCGGCCTGTCGGGCGGCGCCCTGCCGCTGGCCAAGGGGGTCCTGCTGGTAATGGCGCGCTTCAACCGCATTCTGGAGGTCAATCCACAGGGCCGTTACGCCCGTGTGCAACCCGGCGTGCGCAACTTGGCCATCTCCCAGGCGGCCGCCCCGCACGGTATGTACTACGCACCAGACCCGTCCTCGCAAATTGCCTGCTCCATCGGTGGCAACGTTGCCGAAAACGCCGGAGGCGTGCACTGTCTGAAATACGGCCTGACCGTGCACAACCTGCTCAAGGTGGAAATCCTCACGGTAGAAGGCGAACGCCTGACCCTCGGCAGCGATGCGCTGGACAGCCCAGGCTTCGACCTGCTGGCACTGTTCACGGGCTCCGAAGGCATGCTCGGCATCGTCACGGAAGTGACCGTCAAGCTGCTCCCCAAACCCCAGGTGGCGCGGGTGCTGCTGGCCAGTTTCGACAGTGTCGAGGACGCCGGTCGGGCAGTCGCCGAAATCATCGCTGCCGGTATCATTCCCGGCGGCCTGGAGATGATGGACAACCTGGCCATCCGCGCCGCCGAAGACTTCATTCATGCCGGGTACCCGGTGGACGCGGCAGCCATCCTGTTGTGCGAACTGGATGGCGTCGAAGCCGATGTGCATGACGATTGTGAACGGGTGGCCGCCGTCCTGGCGCACGCCGGGGCCCGCGAAGTACGGCTGGCCCGCGACGAAGCGGAGCGCGTGCGTTTCTGGGCCGGGCGCAAGAACGCCTTCCCGGCGGTGGGGCGCATCTCGCCGGATTACTACTGCATGGACGGCACCATCCCGCGCCGCGAACTGCCACGGGTACTCAAGGGCATCAGTGACCTGTCCGCGGAATACGGCCTGCGCGTGGCCAACGTGTTCCATGCCGGCGACGGCAACATGCACCCGCTGATCCTGTTCGATGCCAACCTGCCAGGTGAACTGGAGCGTGCCGAAGCCATCGGCGGCAAGATCCTCGAACTGTGCGTGGCGGTAGGCGGCAGCATTACGGGCGAGCACGGCGTAGGCCGCGAGAAAATCAACCAGATGTGCGCGCAGTTCAACAGCGACGAAATCACCCTGTTCCACGCGGTGAAGGCCGCCTTCGACCCGCAGGGCCTGCTCAACCCCGGCAAGAACATTCCCACGCTGCACCGCTGTGCCGAGTTCGGTGCCATGCATGTGCACCATGGGCAACTGCCCTTCCCCGAGCTGGAGCGCTTCTGATGAGCATGGACCGCGACAACAGCCAGGCCCTGCTGGAGCAGGTCGGCCAGGCGCTGAACCAAGGCACACCGCTGCGTATCCAGGGCAGTAACAGCAAAGCCAGGCTGGGCAACCTTGTAGCTGGCGAAGTACTCGACACCCGCAGCCACAGTGGCATCGTCAGCTACGACCCGACCGAACTGGTGCTCACCGCCCGCGCCGGCACACCGCTGCGCGAGATCGAAGCGGCGCTGCACGAAGCCGGCCAGATGCTTCCCTGTGAACCGCCACACCTGGGCCCGGACGCCACCTTGGGCGGCATGGTCGCCGCCGGCTTGTCTGGCCCCCGGCGGCCATGGGCCGGGTCGGTACGTGATTATGTACTGGGCACGCGGGTGATCACCGGCCACGGCAAGTTGCTGCGCTTTGGTGGCGAAGTGATGAAGAACGTGGCTGGTTACGATGTATCACGGCTGATGGTGGGCAGCTTCGGTTGCCTGGGGTTGCTGACCGAGGTTTCGTTGAAAGTACTGCCCCGGCCGCGCCAGTGCTTGAGCCTGCGCCTGCCAATGGGCCGGCATGAGGCGCTGGCCGAGTTGGCCGAATGGGGCCAGCAGCCTCTGCCGATCAGCGCGGCTTGCCATGACGGCGAAGCGCTGTACCTGCGCCTGGAAGGCGGCGAAGGCTCGGTTCAGTCGGCACGCCAGCGACTGGGCGGCGCAACCCTCGACAGCGGTTTCTGGAGCGACCTGCGCGAGCAGCGCCTGGCATTCTTCAACAGCCCTGCACCGCTGTGGCGCCTGTCACTGCCCAACGCCACCGGCGAGCTGGACCTGCCCGGCCAGCAACTGATCGACTGGGGTGGAGCGCAGCGCTGGCTCACGTCCAGCGCACCGGCACAGGCCATTCGCGACCTGGTCGCCAACGTGGGCGGCCACGCCACCTGCTACACCGCTGGAGCGGACAGTAGCCCGCCGCTGCCCGCTGCACTGATGCGCTACCACCAGACGCTCAAGCAGCAGCTCGACCCCCAGGGCGTGTTCAACCCTGGCCGCCTGTACCCGAACCTGTGAGGCCAGACCATGCAAACCAACCTGAGTGAAGCCTCCCGACGCCTGGCCCGCGCCGACGAGGCGCAAAGCATCCTGCGCTCCTGCGTGCACTGCGGTTTCTGCACCGCCACCTGCCCCACCTACCAGTTGCTGGGCGATGAGCTGGACGGCCCGCGCGGGCGCATCTACCTGATCAAGCAACTGCTCGAAGGCGAGCCGATCACGGCCAGCACGCAACTGCACCTGGACCGTTGCCTGTCCTGCCGCAACTGCGAAACCACTTGCCCCTCAGGGGTGAAATACCACGACCTGCTGGACATCGGCCGCGCCGTGGTCGAACAACAGGTGCCGCGCCCGCTCGGTCAGCGCCTGCTGCGCCAGGGCCTGCGAGCCGTGGTGCCACGCCCGGCGCTGTTCAAGGCCCTGACCCGTGGCGGCCAGGCCTTGCGCCCGCTGCTGCCGGCCACACTCAAGCGCAAACTGCCGGCACGGGTGGTCGCCCCTGGCCAGCGCCCGGCACCGCGCCATGCACGCCGGGTGTTGATGCTGGAAGGCTGCGTGCAGCCAGCCTTGTCGCCCAACACCAACGCCGCCGCCGCGCGCCTGCTGGACCGCCTGGGCATCAGCGTGCAGCCGATCCACCAGGCCGGCTGCTGTGGCGCGGTGGACTACCACCTCAATGCCCAAGAGCAAGGCCTGCAACGTGCACGGCGCAATATCGACGCGTGGTGGCCTGCCATCGAAGCGGGGGCCGAGGCCATTGTGCAAACCGCCAGCGGCTGCGGCGCGTTCGTGCGTGATTACGGCCATCTATTGGAGAAAGACCCCCGTTACGCCGCCAGGGCCGCGCGGGTCAGCGCCCTGTCCCGCGATCTGGTAGAAGTGCTGCGCGATGAGCCGATCGAGCAACTAGGCCTGTGCGCCGAACAGCGCCTGGCCTTCCATTGCCCTTGTACCCTGCAGCATGCCCTGAAGCTGGGCGGCGCGGTGGAAGCGCTGCTGACGCGCCTGGGCTTTACCCTCACCGCTGTGCCGGACGGCCATCTGTGCTGCGGCTCGGCGGGCACCTATTCGCTGACCCAGCCCGAATTGTCACTGCAACTGCGTGACAACCGCCTCAACGCACTGGAAAGCGGCAAACCGCACGTCATCGCCACCGCCAACATCGGCTGTCAGGCCCACCTCGACGGGGCCGGGCGTACGCCGGTACGGCACTGGATAGAAATTGTCGAAGCAGCCTTGAACCCGGAGCCCCCCCATGCATAGCAAGTTCGTGATCGGCCAGGCCGAAGTCGCCCGCGTATTGGCCGCCGCCCGCCAGGAAGCCCTGGCCCAACACTGGAACGTCACCATCGCCGTGGTTGACGACGGTGGTCACCCGCTAGCCCTGGAGCGCATGGACGGCTGTGCGCCAGCCAGTGCCTACATTGCCGTGGAAAAGGCTCGGACCTCTGCGCTGGGGCGCAAGGAAACACGGGATTACGAAGAGATGGTCAATGGTGGCCGTACTGCATTTGTCACTGCACCGCTGCTGACCAGCCTGGAAGGTGGCGTGCCGTTGCGGGTGGACGGCCAGGTGGTGGGTGCCATCGGTGTGTCCGGGGTCAAGTCCGAGCAAGACGCCCAGGTGGCCAAGGTCGGGGCAGCTGTTCTGTAAATCCTGTGCTGGCCTCTTCGCGGGCTCACCCGCGAAGAGGCCAGCACAGGCACCCCATTTCCTGAAAACTGAACATCGAGCGGACAGACAATGCCAAACCATCAACTCCAGATAGCCCCCATCCTCCAGCGCTTCATCGAAGACGAAGTGCTCCCCGGCACCGGCATCGAAGCCGCCCCCTTCTGGCAAGGCTTCAGCACCCTGGTCCACGACCTCGCCCCGCAAAACCGTGCACTGCTCGCCGAACGCGAGCGCCTGCAGGCCGAACTGGACAGCTGGCACCGCCAGCACCCCGGCCCAATCCGCGACATGGTGGCCTACCAGCACTTCCTGCAAGGCATCGGCTACCTAGTGGATGCCCCCGAAGACGTGCAAATCAGCACCCACAACGTCGACCGCGAGATCGCCGTACAAGCCGGCCCGCAACTGGTCGTGCCGCTGAGCAATGCCCGCTACGCCCTCAACGCCGCCAACGCCCGCTGGGGTTCACTGTACGATGCCCTCTACGGCACCGATGCCATCGCCGAAACCGCGGGTGCCGAGCGCGTCCAAGGCTACAATCCGGTGCGCGGCGCCAAGGTGATTGCCTATGGCCGGCAATTCCTCGATACCTCAGCCCCGCTTGCCGGCGCCTCACACAGCGACGCCAAGGCCTACGCGATCAACCAGGGCGCACTGCAGGTCACCCTGGCCGATGGCCGCCAGGTTGGCTTGCAAAACCCCGCGCAAATGCGTGGCTACCAAGGCGAGCCAAACACGCCAACTGCGATCCTGCTGCAGCACCACCAACTGCATTTCGAAATCCGGATCGACCCGGCCAACATCATCGGCCAGCAGGACCTGGCCGGGGTCAAGGACATCCTGCTGGAAGCCGCACTGACCACCATCATCGACTGCGAAGACTCAGTGGCAGCCGTCGATGCCGACGACAAGGTCAATGTCTATCGTAACTGGCTGGGACTGATGAAAGGCGACCTCAGCGAACAGGTCAGCAAGGGCGGCAAAACCTTCAGCCGCACCTTGGCCGCCGACCGCCAGTATCACGGTGCAAACGGCCAGCCACTGACCTTGCCAGGCCGTTCGCTGCTGTTCATTCGCAACGTTGGCCACCTGATGACCAACCCGGCGATCCACGACCGCGATGGCCGGGAAATTCCGGAAGGCATCCTCGATGCCGTGGTCACCAGCCTGATCGGCCTGCACGATCTCAAGCGCCGAGGCAACTCGCGCGAAGGCAGCCTGTACATCGTCAAGCCGAAAATGCACGGGCCGGCCGAAGTGGCCTTTGCCGACCAGCTGTTCGGTCGCGTCGAGTCCCTGTTGGGCCTGCCCGCGCATACCCTGAAGATGGGCATCATGGACGAAGAGCGGCGCACCAGCGTCAACCTCAAAGCCTGCATCGCCAGTGCTGCATCACGGGTGGTGTTCATCAACACCGGCTTCCTCGACCGCACCGGGGACGAGATGCACAGCGCCATGGAAGCCGGTGCCATGCTGCGCAAGGGCGACATGAAAGGCAGTGCCTGGATCCAGGCCTACGAACGCAGCAACGTGCTGGTGGGGCTGGCCTGCGGATTACGCGGCAAGGCACAGATCGGTAAGGGCATGTGGGCCATGCCCGACCTGATGGCGGCCATGCTCGAACAGAAAATTGCCCAGCCCAAGGCCGGTGCCAACACCGCTTGGGTACCCTCACCGACGGCCGCAACGCTGCATGCGCTGCATTACCATCTGGTAGACGTGGCAGCGGTGCAGCACGCGCTGGAAGCAGTCGATCTGAACGCCCAGCGCCACGCATTGCTGAACGACCTGCTCAGCGTACCGGTCAGCCCAGAGCGGCCCTGGAGTGCCGACGATATCCAGGCTGAACTGGACAACAACTGCCAAGGCATCCTCGGTTACGTGGTGCGCTGGGTCGAACAAGGGGTCGGCTGCTCCAAGGTACCGGACATCCACGATGTTGGCCTGATGGAGGACCGTGCCACCCTGCGTATTTCAGCGCAGCACATCGCCAACTGGCTGCACCATGGCGTGGTGGGTGCCGAGCAGGTCGAGGCGACTCTGCAACGCATGGCCAAGGTGGTAGACCAACAGAATGCCGGGGACCCGGCGTACCGGCCAATGGCGGCCAACTTCGAGGCATCGCATGCGTTTCGCGCCGCCCGAGAGCTGGTGTTCAAGGGGCGCGAGCAACCTAGTGGCTATACCGAGCCGTTGCTGCATGGCTGGCGGTTGCAGTTCAAGCAGCAGGTTCAACGCTAGCCCAAGCTGCGCGGAGCTGCTGGCGCGGCCTTGTGTTGCGCCGGCAGCAAACATCTGCCGCCGGCCCGTCAGGGGTGGTATTCCGGCGCCCTCAGAAATTTCCCACAACGTTCTCGGAAGCATCCTGCTTGCTGCCTCTGCACGCAAAAAACAAGATCGGCACTGGAAACCGCAAGGTCGCGATCCAGAGGAGGCTCCGTATGCACCGTTACGCCCGCTCCATTGCCGAACTGCGCAGCAGCTTGTGCGAAATGCTGGCCCATGACATCTGCAACCCCGAAGAGGATCCGCACCTGTCGGGGGTGATGTTCTTCTGCGCCACCGACGAACACTCCCGGCAACTGGTCGAGCGAATCGAGTTGCTGGCCAGCGAGGTGTTCTTTGACCGGAACGGACGGGCCATCGCGGAACACCTGAAAGCGGCCGCAGTCGATGGCGTGCGCATCAAGCGCAACCGCAAGGCGCCAGCGGATGAAACGGTGATACGCATCGCAGTCGCCGACAAGGGCTATATCACGGTGAGTACGGCCCGGCTCTGAAATATGTGGCCGCTTTGCGGCCCCATGCCCTTGTCTGGCCAATCCGCTATCCTGAGCACTCCCCCGCTCCGGACCGCCCCATGGAACTGCACATTCGCCTGGAAGGCCGCAAAGGCCTGGCCGACCAGCTCTATCAGCAACTGCGCGCCGGGATCGACAGTGGCCACCTGGCCGCCGGCACCCAGTTGCCACCCACCCGCTTGCTGGCCGAGCAACTGGGCGTGTCACGCAAGACGGTGGCCGAGGCCTATTCGCGGCTCACCTACGACAACCTGCTCAGCGGTGTGGTCGGCCGTGGCACCTTCATCACGCCGCGCCAACCGCTGCGTAGCCATGAATCAACCACCATCCCCCTCGCCGGCGCTTTGTCCCTCGAGCGCTGGCAGCAGCGCGCTACCGTGCTCGGCCAACGCCAACTGCAAGCGCCCTCCCGCTATGACTTTATCGGTGGTGCGTCGAGCAAGGCGCAATTTCCGTTTGACCAGTGGCGCAGCTGCCTGAACTACGCCCTGCGCCGCAGCCAACGCCACCCCGAGCGGCAGTTTCCGGCCCAGGGCCTGCCGGAGCTGCGCGAGGCCATAGCCCACCACATCGCTTACGCCCGCGGCGTGCACTGCAGCGCAACCGACCTGCTGGTGTGCAACGGCGCCCAGCAAGCGCTGGACCTGATCGCCCGGGTATTGGTGGAACCCGGTTGCCAAGTGGCCATGGAAGACCCCGGCTACCCGCCTGCCCGGCAACTGTTCCTGGCCCTTGGTGCACGCGTGCAGTCCGTTCCGGTGGATGATGAAGGCCTGCGTGTCGAGCACATCGCCGATGGCACCCGGTTGATCTATGTAACGCCGTCGCACCAATTCCCGCTGGGCATGCCCATGAGCGAGCCACGTCGGCACGCCCTGCTGGCCCGGGCGGCTGAGCTGGGCGCGTTGATCATCGAAGACGACTACGATTGCGAGTTCCGTTACCACGGGCCGGCAGCGGACGCATTGCAGCGCCTCGACTGCCATGGTCTGGTGGCCTATGTGGGAACCTTTTCCAAGACGTTGCTGCCCGAGCTGCGGCTGGGCTATGCCGTGTTGCCGCCTGCCGTGCTGCAGGCGGCCTGCGTGGCCAAGCACCTCAGTGACTGGCACAGCCCGACCTTGCTGCAGTGGGCGCTGGCGCGCTTTTTGGGCGAAGGCCACCTGAACAAGCACATCCGCCGCTGCCACGAGGTTTACAGCGCCCGCCGCGAACGTATCCTGGCGCGTTTGGGCAGCGACCTGTCACCGTGGTTCAGCGCCATCCCCGCCAGCGCGGGCTTCCACCTCAGCGCGCTGGCCAAGCCCGGGGTCGATGTCGAGTTGCTGGCCAACCTGGCCCGCAAGGTGGAGGTGGGCCTGTATTCGCTGGCGCCGTTTTTCAGCGAAGCACCGATACGCCCGGGGCTGTTGCTGGGCTTTGGCGCTATCGAGCTGCTGGACATCGACCCGGCACTGGACCGGGTGCGCGATACCCTGCAACGCCTCAGCTGACTGGCGCGGCCCTGCCCGTCGCGGGCGCGCGCGCGACGGCCGCAGCATAGCCACGCGGATTGAAACACGCGGTTACCAACAGCATCGCCATCACGGTCACGGTCAGCAGCGTCCACGATGCCTGGAAGTCGCCACTCACGTCACGCAACCAGCCGGTGATGTACGGCACGATACCGGTGATGATAAAGCCGATCCCCTGTACGAATGCCGCCAGGCTGCCGGCCTCCGCAGGCGTCTTGAGGTGCTCCAGAGTCAGCGTCAGGCTCTGGCTGAAGCAGGCACCCAAGCCAAAGCCGATCATGGCGACCCACAGTCCTGCAGCCACCGTGGGTGCCAGCAGCAGGCCGAGAAAGCCGGCCAGCTGAATCGCCAGCGCCAGCCAAAGGCCTGGGCGCCGGTCTGCCCAGCGCCGCAGCAGCAGAGGCAGGCCGAGCGCACCGGCCACCTGGAAAATGGTCATCAGGCCCACCAGGTCGGCGCCGCCCTGGACGCTGCCACCGTGCTCGATATGGTAGGCGGGCAACCAGGCCACCATGCTGGTGTAGCCGCCATTGATCAGGCCGAAGTACAAGGCCAGCAACCACGCCCGGCGAGTGCCAAACCAGTGTCCACCCGCAGCGCCCGCCAGCCTCGGTGCTTCCTGACGAGGCCGCAGCACGGCCCAGGCCAGCACCGCCAGCACGGCCGGGGCTGCCCACAGGCCCAGGCCGGCCTGCCAGTGGCCGAAGTGGCCACTGACATGTGGCCCAAGCACGGCCGCCAGGCCGCCGCCCGTCATCAGTGCCGCCGAATACAGGCCCATCGCCCCGGCCAGCCGCCCGGGGAACCATCGATTGACCAACCCTGGCATCATGCCTTGCACCACCGCCACGCCCAGGCCAGCGACCACTGCACTGGCAATCAACGCCCACGCGCTGTCCAGTTGCAGCCGCCACAGGCAGGCCAGGGCAATCGCAGCCAGGCCACCGGCCATGCCGCCATGCTCGCTGATCCAGCGCCGCAGCCAGGGTTGCAGCAACGGTACCAGCCCCATGCACAGCACCGGCAACGCTGTCACCAAGGCGGCCTGCTGGTAGCCCAGGCCAGTGCTGGCACGCATAGGTTCGAGTAACGGGCCGATACTGGTCAGGATCGGCCGCAAGTTCAGCGCCAGCAGAATCACCAGCAACAGGTTCAACGCAGCTCTCATTGTGAATCGGTTCTCTTGTAGCAAGACCCGGCCATTATCCCGGCTCGGTCAGCCTGGCAGAAATGAAGAGATTGGATGCCTGTCAGTGGCCACCTGAATGGTCGATTGGCCTCCTGCATATGCGCAGGATTGGCTATCGGGGGGGCCAAAGGGCGGCACTAAAGTAGTGCCATTCCCACCCCACACCCTTTGGAGACAGCCATGCACAACCGTATCGAATGGGCCAAGCACGCCCCCGAAGCCTACAAAGCCATGGTCGGCCTGGAGCAGGCCCTGGCCAAGAGCGGCCTGGAGAGTTCCCTGCTGGAGCTGGTGCGCCTGCGGGCATCGCAGATCAACGGCTGCGCCTACTGCGTGAACCTGCATGCCAACGATGCGCGCAAGGCCGGCGAGACCGAGGCACGCTTGCAGACGTTGAGCGTATGGCGTGAGACCGCTTACTTCACCCCGCGTGAACGTGCGGCACTGGCCTGGGTCGAGAGCCTGACCCGCTTGCCTGAGCAGGGCGCGCCGCAGGGGCAATATGAAGCCCTGCAGGAACATTTCGAACCGGCCGAAGTGGCCAACCTGACCCTGGCAATTGCCACGATCAATGCCTGGAACCGCTTTGGTGTCGGGTTTGCGATGGTGCCGGCCTGATCATTAATGGGTAGCCGGTACAGGTGACACATCAACGCCCAGCCAACCGAGCCCGATAGCTACCGGGGCTCTGCCCCGTCCACTTCTTGAACGCCCGGTGAAACGCACTGGGCTCCTGGAACCCCGCCTGCTCGGCGATTTCGGCGATGCTTAACACTCCTTCACGCAAGCGCTCGAAGGCCATCGCCCGGCGCACCTCATCCTTGATCTGCTGGTATGACCGCCCCTCCCGGTCCAACTGCCTGCGAAAGGTACTGGCGCTAACCCCCTGCTGCTGCGCCAGCGCCGCCAATGTCGGCCACTGGCCATAACGCAGTGCGCGCAAGCGCCGGTACACCTCGGCCACCAGCCCGTTCTGGTTCCGAAAGCGAATCACCAGCCCCTGTGGCGCAGTGCGCAGGAAGGTTTTCAAGGCTGGCAAATCCTGTACCACTGGTAACCGCAGGTAGGCACTGTCGAATTCCACCTCGGTACGGCCGCTGCCCAGGCGCAGGTCTGGCCCCCACAGCAGCAGGTCGTCCTCCTGGGCCGGGCGCGACACCGCCAGTTCGGTACGGTCGATGGCAATGCGCCGCCCGGCCAGCCAGCACAGCATGCCGATCATCAGCACCAAATAGGTTTCCTCGGCATACACCCGGGTCAGCGGGTCGGCAATGTTCGACTGCACGCTGATCTGCGCCCGACCACCACGTACCGTCAGGCTGCCACGCAGGTCCCGCAGGAACAGGCCGAAGCCGCCCATGCACTGGCGCAAGGCCTTTTCCAGGTTCGGTTCAAGTATCAAGCCCCGGCAGATGAGGGCAAAGCTGCCCAGCGGCATGCCATGGCTGTCGAGGCAGAAAAACTCGTCGTCCAGCCGTTGAATCATCGCCAGCCAGAGCTGGGCGAAGGCCTTGGCCGGCACGCGTGCCTGGGGCTGTTCCAACAGCTGTGGGTCGATGCCCACGGCACGCAGCTGTGCATCACGCTCGGCGGGGCTGTCGCGCAGGGCATGGAGCATGGCGTTGAGAAAGTACACGGCGACCGAATCGCTATCGCGCATGGCGGTTTTCGCTGTCTATGCTGAGTGGCAAAAAGTGCCAGGTTGTTTGAACAGTTCCGGCATAGGCTGCAACGGAACCTTTGCCTAGACTCGATCCCACTCCGGGACCGCCGGCCATTCTCGCAGAGCCTGGCCCCGTCCCGCCATGCCTTCGCAATCGGAGCCCCTATGAGCAACGCAGAAATCTACGTCGTCAGTGCCGTCCGTTCAGCCATTGGTGGCTTTGGCGGCTCCCTCAAGGACCTGCCGCTGGCCGACCTGGCCAGCACCATTACCCGTGCTGCCATCGAGCGTTCGGGCCTGGCCGCCGATCACGTTGGCCATCTGGTGATGGGCACGGTAATCCCCACTGAGCCGCGTGACGCCTACCTGGCCCGTGTGGCAGCAATGAACGCCGGCATCCCCAAGGAAACCCCGGCGTTCAACGTCAACCGCCTGTGCGGCTCGGGCCTGCAGGCCATCGTTTCGGCAGCCCAGGGGCTGTTGCTGGGGGACACCGACGTGGCCGTTGCAGCCGGTGCCGAATCCATGAGCCGTGGTCCATACCTGCTGCCACAGGCACGCTGGGGCGCGCGCATGGGTGACCTGCAAGGCATCGACTACACCGTTGGCGTGCTGCAGGACCCGTTCCAGCATTTCCACATGGGCATCACCGCCGAAAACGTCTCGGCCAAACACGGCATCACCCGCGAAATGCAGGACGAACTGGCCCTGACCAGCCAGCGCCGCGCCGCCCGCGCCATTGCCGAAGGCCGCTTCGACAGCCAGATCGTGCCGCTGGAACTGAAAACCCGTAAAGGCAGCGTGCAATTCAGTGTCGACGAGCATGTACGTGGCGAAGTTACCGCTGAACAACTGGCCGGCATGAAGCCGGTGTTCAAGAAAGACGGCACCGTCACCGCCGGCAACGCCAGCGGCATCAACGACGGCGCCGCCGGCCTGGTGCTGGCGACGGGCGACGCCGTGCGCCGCCTGGGCCTGAAGCCGCTGGCCCGCCTGGTGGGTTACGCCCACGCCGGTGTCGAGCCTGAACTAATGGGCCTGGGTCCGATCCCGGCCACCCGCAAGGTGCTGGAAAAGACCGGGCTGCAGGTCCAGGACCTGGACGTGATCGAGTCCAACGAAGCGTTCGCCGCCCAGGCCTGCGCCGTGGCCCGCGAGCTGGGCTTCGACCCGGAAAAGGTCAACCCCAACGGTTCGGGCATTTCCCTGGGCCACCCGGTAGGCGCCACGGGCGCGATCATCGCCACCAAGGCCATCCATGAACTGCAGCGCATCCAGGGCCGCTACGCGCTGGCCACCATGTGCATCGGTGGTGGCCAAGGCATCGCCGTGGTCTTCGAACGCGTCTGAGGGAGGCTGACACATGAGCATTGAACAGATCGCCGTGATCGGCGCCGGCACCATGGGCAACGGTATTGCCCAGGTGTGTGCAGTGGCCGGCTACCAGGTGTTGCTGGTGGACGTGTCCGACGCGGCACTGGAGCGTGGTGTGGCCACCTTGAGCAAAAACCTCGAGCGCCAGGTCAACAAAGGCACCCTGGAGACGGACAAGGCCGCAGCCGCCAAAGCCCGCATTCGCACCAGCACCGACTACACCCAGCTCAGCGGTGCGCAGCTGGTGATCGAGGCCGCCACCGAGAACCTGCAGCTCAAGCAGCGCATCCTGCAGCAAGTGGCCGCCAACGTCGCCGCCGACTGCCTGATCGCCACCAACACCTCGTCGCTGTCGGTCACCCAGCTGGCCGCCAGCATCGAGCACCCCGAGCGTTTCATTGGTGTGCATTTCTTCAACCCAGTGCCGATGATGGCACTGGTGGAAATCATTCGCGGCCTGCAGACCAGCGACAGCACCTATGCCCAGGCGCTGGTGGTGACCGAAAAGGTCGGCAAGACACCGATCACCGCCGGCAACCGTCCGGGCTTTGTGGTCAACCGCATCCTCGTGCCGATGATCAACGAAGCGATCTTCGTGCGCCAGGAAGGCCTGGCCAGCGCCGAGGACATCGACACCGGCATGCGCCTGGGCTGCAACCAGCCCATCGGCCCACTGGCCCTGGCCGACCTGATTGGCCTGGACACGCTGTTGGCAATCATGGAGGCCTTCCATGAGGGCTTCAACGACAGCAAGTACCGCCCTGCCCCGCTGCTCAAAGAAATGGTCGCGGCCGGTTGGCTGGGGCGCAAGAGCGGTCGCGGCTTCTTCACCTATTGAGGACCCTGCGCCATGCCCCCGGTCAATGCCGCAATGCGCTGTGCCAATTTTGAAGAGCGACGTGACCGGGCCATGGCGCTGTTTGCCGAAAAGGGCTTTGGCCAGGTCAGCATGCGCGAGCTGGCGGCCCATGTGGGGCTGACTGCAGGCTCGCTGTACCATCACTTCCCGAGCAAGCAGGACTTGCTGTACGACCTGATCGAGGAGTTGTACGAAGAACTGCAGGCCACCCTGGACCAGGGCCGCCGGGCCATGGCGCGCGGGGCCTCGGCGTTGAGTTGCCTGATTACGGCGCACTGGCAGTTGCATGCCGAGCGGCCCATGCAGTTTCGGCTGGCCGAGCGGGATTTGTGCTGCCTGAGTGACGAGCAGCGGGCGCGTTTGGCGTTGTTGCGTTCGCGTTACGAGGCCGGGCTGCTGAGGCTGATTGCGCCGCAGGCGAAGCTGCAAGGGGAAGCCTTGGTGGCGACGGCGCATGTGGTGGCGACGCTGCTTAACCAGTTGCCGGGGATGTTGAAGGCACTGCCTGAGGAACAGGGAGTGGGGTTGATGGAGAGTATGTTGGTAGGGGGTATTGAGCGGACCCTGAGGTAGCCTGTTCCGGCCTCTTCGCGGGTAGAACCGCCAAGAGGCCGGAACAGGTTAACGCAGCAGGCTCTGGATCTGCTCATGCAAGGTATCCAGGTCAAACGGCTTGGCCAGGATCGGTGCCTTGCGGGTGATCGGACTGCCCGATTCCAGAATCTCCGCCGGGTAGCCACTGATGAAGATCACCTTCAGGTCCGGCCGTAACTTCACCGCAGGCTCGGCAATCTCCACCCCGGAGATGCCACCCGGCAGGCGGAAGTCCGTCACCATCAGGTCCAGGTGCGGTTTGCTGGCCAGGATGGCAAACGCCTGCTCGCCATCTTCGGCCACCAGCACGTGATACCCCTCGCCCGCCAGGTAGTCACGCAGAATCATGCGAATCGCCGGTTCATCCTCGACGATCAGCACCACGTCTTGTGCATCTTCACTCATGTTAACGCCTTGAAATGCTTACAGTTGGCCATCAGACCGCAGGCTCATGCAGAGGTTGCCCGCGCCTGGTCGTTTTGTTGTTCGTAGGTTGCCAGCGGCAGCTGCAAGGTAAAAGTGGCACCCTTGCCCTCTTCACTGTCGACCCGGATGCACCCGCCATGAGCCTGCACGATCTGCTCCGATATATACAACCCCAAGCCCAATCCGCCGCTGGCTTGCTGGGTGGCCACCCGCTCGAACTGCTGGAAAATGCGCTGCTGGTTGGCCGCACCAATGCCGATACCCTGGTCCTGCACTTGCACGCACGCCAGGCCGTCCTGTTCGAACACCCGTACCTGCACCGGCTTGCGCTCACCATATCGCAAGGCATTGGACAACAGGTTGACCACCACTTGTTCAATGCGAAATTCGTCCCACTCACCGTGCAGCGGTTCGCAACGGTGTAGCTCGATACGCGTGTCCAACGCAGTGGCCTGGGCAGCGAAATTCTCCACCAGTCCACCTACCAGCTGGCTCAAGTCGAAGGCCTTGGGCCGTAACGACAGCTTGCCGGTGCGGATACGCGACACATCGAGCATGTCTTCGATCAGGCGGATCAGGCTGTTGATCTGCCGTTCATCGCGCTCGACCATCGCCTGCAGCTTCTGGCCACTGAACGCGGCAAGGTTGCCGCGTGCCAGGTGCATCTTGCGCAGCTGGGTTTCCAGGATCAACCCATTGAGCGGCGTGCGAACCTCGTGGGCGACAATCGACATGAAGTCATCACGCATTCGCACGGCATGTTCCAGCTCGCCTCGCGCCGTCTGCAACTGGGTCAACAACAGTTCCTGCTCCTGGCGGCTGCGCTCCAGCGCCTGCAACTGGCGGTCGAGCACCTTGCGCTGGCGGTACAAGTCGACGAACACCGACACCTTGCTCTTCACCGCCAGGGTGTCGAGCGGCTTGTGCAGGAAGTCCACCGCCCCGCTTTCGTAGCCCTTGAAGGCATAGTTCATTTCGCGTCCGGCCGCAGTGACGAAGACGATGGGAATGTTGCGGGTCTTTTCCGTACCACGCATCAGCTCAGCCAGCTCGAAGCCATTCATGCCTGGCATCTGCACATCGAGAATGGCCAGGGCGAACTCGTGTTCGAGCAGCAGCGACAACGCGGCTTCCGCCGACTGGGCCTGATGCACCTCGCGGTCTTCGCCCTGAATCAGGGCGTCCAGGGCCAGCAGGTTCTCCGGCAGATCGTCGACGATCAGCAGTTTGGCGATGGTGTGGCTTAGCATGCGCTGGGTTCCAGGGCGGCGAGCAACTGCTCGATGCCACTCAGAGTAAGTATATGGTCAGGCTGGTGCAGGGCCAGGGCAGCCTCAGGCATCAGCGCAACCTGTGCGTCACGGGGGTCCTGGACGATGGTCCGGCCCCCGCTGTTCTTGATGTAGGCCAGCCCTTCGGCGCCATCTTCATTGGCACCGGTAAGCAGCACGCCGAGCAGGCCATCACCGTAGGCGTCTGCCGCCGACGTGAACAGGAAATCGATCGATGGCCGGGAAAAATGCCGCGGTGGCTCCTGGCTCAGCGACAGGGTGAAGTCGCTTTCCACCGACAAGTGGTAGCCAGGCCCGGCTACATACACCTGCCCGGGCTTCAGCGGTTGCTTGTCGCGCGCCTCGCACACAGGGCGCTGCAAACGCCGTTGCAGCACCTCGGCCAACTGACTGTGACGGTCATCCGGCAGGTGCAGCACGCACACCACCGGGATGCCATAACCGGCGGGCAACGCGCCGAGCACGGTGAACAACGCCGTCACGCCGCCTGCCGAGGCGCCAATCACCACTGCGCGTACGCCCTTCATGATTTACGGTAGATCCGTTCAGGCTTGACCAGCGGCTCGAACCGGTCGCTGTAGGCCGAAAAGTCCACCGACTCCTTGCTGCCCAGCACCAGGAAGCCGCGGTGGCACAGGGATTCATGGAACAGGCCCAGGGCACGGTCTTGCAATTCCTTGTTGAAATAGATGAGTACGTTGCGGCACGACACCAGCTGGGTTTCGGAAAACACGCTGTCGGTGGCCAGGCTATGGTCGGCGAAGGTCACGTTGTCGCGCAGGGTGCTGTCCATGATGGCGTTGCCGTAGGCCGACGTGTAGTACTCGGAAAAGTCCCTGCGCCCGCCCGCGATGCGGTAGTTTTCGGCGTACTCGCGCATGCTCTGCATCGAGTAGATGCCCTGCTTGGCCTTGTCCAGCGAATGCGGGTTGATGTCGGTGGCGTAGATGATGGTGCGCTCCAACAGGCCTTCCTCGCGCAGCAGGATGGCCATGGAGTACACCTCCTCACCCGTGCTGCAACCCGCAATCCACACCTTGATCGAAGGCCAGGTGCGCAGCAGCGGCACCACTTCGTTACGCAGCGCCAGGAAGTGCCCCGGGTCGCGGAACATTTCGCTGACCGGGATCGTCAGGTACTGCAGCAACTGCATGAACATGCCCGGGTCGTGCAGCACACGCTCCTGCAGCGCCGACACCGTCAGGCAGTCGAACTGGCGCAGCGCGTGCAGGATCCGGCGCTTGATCGAAGCGCCGGAATAGTTGCGGAAATCGTAGCTGTACTTGAGGTAGATGGCCTCGATCAGCAAGCGGATCTCAATGTCGGTGTTACGTTCGCTAGTCAAATTCGCTCCAGTTGCGGCAGCCATACACGGATCAGCGAGAACAGGCGGTCCAGGTCGATCGGTTTGGCCAGGTAATCATTGGCCCCGGCCTGCAGGCAACGCTGCTGGTCATCCTTCATGGCCTTGGCGGTCACGGCGATGATCGGCAGCTTGCGCCAGCGCGGTTGCTGGCGGATCAGACGGGTGGCTTCGAAGCCGTCCATTTCCGGCATCATCACGTCCATCAGCACCAGGTCGATGTCGTCATGCTGCTCCAGGCGCTCGATGGCTTCACGCCCGTTGCGGCCGATTTCCACTGTCGCGCCCTTGTGCTCCAAGGCACTGGTGAGGGCAAAGATGTTACGCACATCATCGTCCACCAGCAGTATCTTACGGCCTTCGAACACCTTGTCGCGGCTGCGTGCGGTCTTGAGCATGCGCTGGCGTTCATTGGACAACTGCGACTCCACCTTGTGCAGGAACAGCGTGACTTCGTCCAGCAGGCGCTCCGGCGAACGTGCGCCCTTGATGATGATCGAACGCGAATACTTGAGCAGGTCGGCTTCTTCTTCGCGGGTCAGGTTGCGACCGGTATACACGATCACCGGCGGGAAGGAGCGGATATCCTCGGCGGTCATGCGCTTGAGCAGCTCGTTACCGAGCATGTCGGGCAACTTGAGGTCGATGATCATGCAGTCGTAGATGTTCTCGCGCAGCAGCTCCAGGGCGTCCTGGGCCATGGCCACCGCAGTGATTTCCACGTCGTCGTCGCCAATCAGGCGGGCAATGCTTTCGCGCTGCAGGTCGTCGTCTTCCACCAGCAGGATGTGCTTGAGCTTCTGGGTCAGCTTGGCCTCCAGGCGGGCGAACACTTCTTTCAGCTCGTCACGGCTGGTGGGCTTGACCGCGTAGCCGACAGCGCCCATATGCATGGCGGCCTCGACCCGGTCTTCGACAGAAATGATGTGCACCGGAATGTGCCGGGTGCTGGCCTGCTCCTTCAGGCGCTGCAGCACCGTCAGGCCGGAATGGTCGGGCAGGCGCATGTCCAGCAGGATCGCATCGGGGATGTACTGGGCGGCCAGCTCGAACCCTTCGTCGGCGCCCTGCGCCACCAGGCAGCTGTAACCCAGTTCATGGGCCAGGTCGAAGAGGATGCGGGCGAAGTTGGGTTCGTCTTCGATCACCAGGATGCAGCGGTTGCCGAACGGCGCGCGCTCACGGTCGTCGTCAAACGCCGGCAGCGGGCGTTTTGGCGCAGCCGCCACCGGCACCTGGGGGGCGGGCGGCAGGGTGTCGACCGCCGGGCGCAGGCTGAGGGGCTCCACACTGTGCCCCACACTTTCGTAGTGCTCTGGCAGGATCAGGCTGAACACACTGCCTTTGCCAGGGCTGCTGTCAACGCTGATCTGCCCGCCCAGCAAATGCGCCAGGTCGCGCGAGATCGACAGGCCCAGGCCAGTGCCGCCGTAACGGCGGTTGCTGGTACCGTCGACCTGATGGAAGGCACCGAAAATGGCCTGCTGCTGGTCGGCGGCAATGCCAATGCCGGTATCGCGCACAGCGAAGACAATGCCAGTGCCAGCCTGGTAGCCGATGTTCAGGCTGACCTGGCCACGCTCGGTGAACTTGACGGCATTGGACAGCAGGTTCTTGAGGATCTGCTCCAGGCGCTGGCGGTCGGTGAACAGGGTGGCGGGTACATTCGGTTCAGCGTTTACCTCGAAGGCCAACCCCTTGTGCCCGGCCAGCGGTTCGAACATGCCGCGCAGGCCTTCGACCAGGCGTTCCACCTGGGTACTTTCAGGGCGCACCTCGAGTTTGCCGGCCTCGACCTTGGCAATGTCGAGAATGTCGTTGATCAGGTTGAGCAGGTCATTGCCGGCCGAATAGATCGAATCTGCGAACTTGACCTGTTCTTCGCTCAAGTTGCCTTCGGCGTTTTCCGACAGCAGTTTGGCCAGAATCAGCGAGCTGTTCAGCGGCGTGCGCAGCTCGTGGGACATATTGGCCAGGAACTCGGACTTGTACTTGCTCGAGCGCTGCAGCTCGTCAGCGCGCGCCTGCAGCTCGTGCTGAGCCTGCATCAGCTCGTCGTTTTTCAGGTCCAGCGCCTCTGTGCGTTCGGATAACTGCTCGTTGGTCTGCTCCAGCTCCGCCTGCTGGATTTCAAGGTGGGCCTGAGACTCCTTGAGCACACGGGATTGTTCTTCCAGCTCTTCGTTGGCGGTTTTCAGCTCTTCCTGCTGCACTTGCAGCTCTTCGTTCAACTGCTGGGTTTCGGCCAGCACTTCCTGCAGGCGTTGGCGGTAGCGGGCACTTTCGATGGAAATGCCAAGGTTGCCGGCAATGCGTTCCAGCATTTCGGCGTCGCGGTCGTCCAATGGGCGCAGGAAGCCCAGTTCCAGCACGCCATTGATCTGCCCGTCGTCGCTGACTGGCAGCAACACGGCGCTGCGTGGCAGGCCACTGCCCAGGCCGGAACTCAGCTGGTAATACCCTTGCGGCAGTTCTTCCAGATGCAGCAGGCGCCCTTCACGTACGGCCTGAGCCAGCAGGCCGTCGTGATCGCCCTTTACCTGCTCCCGGGCTTGCTCCTCTGCGCTCAGGCCATAGGTGGCCACGCGCACCAGGCGGCCATGCTCATCGCGTACATACACCGCCCCCACCACACTTTCCAGGTAGTCGGCAAAGAAGCGCAGGATGTTGTCACCCAACATGGACAGGGTCAGTTGCCCCAGCACCTGCTCGGCCAGTCGGGTCTGGCCATTGCGCAGCCAGGCCTGGTGCTCTAGGCGCTCGGCCGCACGCTGCTGGGCCTTGAAGTTTTCTTCGTAACTGCCCGACAACGCCAGCAGGTCACGCCGGCCAAGATAGGCCAACATGGCGCTGAGGCCGACGATGAACAGCACGAACACCGAGATGGCAGTGACGGTAACGCTGCTGACTTTCTGGTTGCGGGCCATGCGTAACTGCTGTTCGGTGCCGATCAGGCCGTCGAATTCCTTGCGGATCTCGTCGGTCAGGCGCTTGCCCCGGCCATTGCCGATCGACGCCTGGTAATCGCCCTGGCTGCGGCGCAGGGCGATCATCTCGCTGCCGAAATTGTTCCAGGCTTGCTGCAGGGCAACCAGCCGGTCGATGCGGTCGACCTGCTGCGGGTTGTCCTCGACCAGGCCGCGCAGGCTTTGCAAGCTGCCGAGAATGCGTGGTTTTGCCACCTCATAGGGGTCAAGGAAGCGCTCGTCGCCGGTGATCAGGAAGCCGCGCATGCCGGTTTCCATGTCGATCGACAGCTTGAGCGTCTCGTTGGCATTGCCGATCACCCGGTCGGTGTGCTCGACCCACTGCATGGCAGACAGCAGGTAGTTGATCACCGCGACAAAGGCCACGGCGCCCAACAGGCCAACCCCCAGAGGAAGAGCGATGTTACGGCTCAATAGCTTGCGAAAGCTTCGTTGGTCCATCGAGGCTGATTGAATCATGTGAAAGGGCCCGAGCAAGAAAAGTCCATTGAAAAGCGTGGCGGATCTACCGCTATCGTTATCTGCCACTGCACCGTCCTGTTAAGCGAGTCTAACCAGCTTTGGCGGGTCTGGCAGGGCATTTAGCCAGTATTTGAAGGTGGCGTGCGCCAATCGTTCCATCTGATTGCATGGATCGGTATCCTCGGGAACTTCTGGTGCCGACCGGAGCACAGATTAAAGACATTCATTGCACAGGACCTGAAACATGCACCTTCTGGTAGTCGAAGACGACGACATCGTACGTATGCTGATGGTCGAAGTGCTCGAAGAGTTGGGCTACGAAGTGATCCAGGCAGAAGATGCCGCGGCCGCCCTGCGGGTACTCGAAGATCCGAGCCAGGCGCTGGCACTGATGATGACCGATGTGGGTTTGCCGGACATGCGTGGCGAAGCACTGGCGGGTAAAGCGCGCGAATTGCGGCCGCTGCTGCCTGTGCTGTTTGCCAGTGGTTATGCAGACAGCCTCAATGTGCCCGAGGGCATGCACATGATCGGCAAGCCGTTCAGTATCGACCAGTTGCGGGACAAGGTGGTGGCCATTCTCGGCCCGGTTTGAGATGGGGTCGTCTGTACCGGCCTCTTCGCGCGCGCAGGCAATACACCTCACAACTACCTGCGCAACAGGTAGGTATCCATGATCCACCCCTTGCGCCGCCGCTCCCGCTCACGCACTTCCAGAATCTGCGCCTTCACCGCCTGTAGCGGCCCGGCAATCAGCACTTCATCCTCGGTCCCCAGGTAAGCGCCCCAGTAGATGACCAACGCCGGGTCATCAAGCTGGGCAAACGCGCACTGCCCGTCGAGCATCACCACCACGTTGTCGATAGGCCCCTGTTCGGTCAGGCGCCGCCCTGGCAGCACGGTCAGCGGCTCGCCAATGCGGTTGAGTGGCACCTGATGACGTGCAGCCAGCGCCTGCACACTGCTGATGCCAGGGATAATCTGCAGGCGCAGCGCCACGCCGCGTTCACGGACCAGGTCGAGTATGCGCAAGGTGCTGTCGTACAGGGTCGGCTCGCCCCACAGCAGAAAAGCGCCGGTTTCGCCGTCGCCAATTTCCTGTTCGATCAACTGCCCATACAGCGCAGCCCTCTGCCGGTGCCAAGCCTGCACCGCTGCCAGGTAATCATCCGCCCGGGCGTCGCGCAAAGGGTCGGCTACCTGTAGCAGGCGATAGCCGCCCTCAGGCCGGTAGCGTTGCAGAATGCCCGTGCGCAGACGCACCAGCTCATCCTTGTTGCGACCTTTGTCGAGCACGAAGAACACACTGGCCTTTCGCAACGCATCGACTGCCTCATAGGTGACCTGGCGCGGGTCACCCGGGCCGATGCCGATCAACAACAGATTTTTCATTGTCCTGCCCTTTGCGGGAACCAGCCGCCATTGTCAGTTGGCTGCTGGTATTTGGCAAAGCAGTCGCTTAGAAGATCGAGAAGTTATAGCTGACAATTACCCGTGTCTCGTCCATGTCACGCGCCCACTTCTCGTAGTTACTGCGGTAAGTGGAATTACGCAGGCGTACACTGACATCCTTGAATGTGCCACTTTGCACCTGGTACTTGAACTCGGTGTCGCGTTCCCATTCCTTGCCTTCAGCCGTGCTGCCCGGCACCTTGATATTGTCGCCGTTGATGTAACGGGTGAAGAAGGTAAGGCCGGGCACACCCAGCGCCTTGAAGTCATAGTCATAGCGCACCTGCCAGGAGCGCTCCTGGGCGGCGGCGAAGTCGTTGACCTGCGCGTAGTTGACCAGGTACGGGTTGCTGCCATCCAGATACGGCATGGCGCTGTCGCCATACATGCGTTGCCAGCCGGCACTGATCTTGTGGCCCCCCAGGCTGTAGCCGAGCATGCCACTGAAAGCGCGGTGGTCGATTGCCCCGGCGCGGGCATTGCCGATGTCGTCACTCTTGATCAGCCGCAGGTCGGCCGACAGGCTACCCACTGCCAACGGCTGGCTGGCCACCAGGCCGAGGAAGTGCTGGCGGTAGATATTCTCCAGCTTGGCCACCTGGTACTGGGCGCTGAAGCGCTCGTTGAAACGGTAATCGACACCGGCCAGGTCGAAGTGGTCGGCTTCGATATCGCAGGCATAGCGCTTGTTCTTGCAGTGCACGCGAATGTCCTGGCGGTCGGTGGAATCCCGAGCGGTGTATTTGTCCAGGCGAGCCAGGGTGAACTTCAGATCGTGCAGTTCTTCAGAGGTGAGCATGGCGCCATGGAACATGGTCGGCAACAGGCGGCCATCGTTGTACTTGAGCAACGGCACATCCGGCATCATCGAACCGTACTTGAGCACGGTGTTGGAGACCTTGACCTTTGCCGCCAGGCCCATCTTCGCGTACTGGTCGGCCGAGTGCCGTGGGTCGTGGCCGGAAGACGGCAGCAAACCACTGTTACTGTCGGCCGGGCTGGAATCCAGTTTGAAGCCGACCATACCCAGTGCATCCACACCAAAACCTACCGGGCCCTGGGTATAACCCGACTGCACATTGAGGATGAAGCCTTGTGCCCACTCTTCGCGCTTGGACGCACCCTGGCTGGAACTGCTGTGGCCGTCACGGAAATCCCGGTTGAAATAGACATTGCGTGCTTCAAGCTTCGCACTGCTGTCTTCCATAAAACCGGCGGCCTGGGCATTGACGCCGGCACACAACAGGAACAGGCCGGCAACACGACGCCCGGGGGCGAGGGGGAAAGGGGCAAACATGCGAGGAAACATCCAGAATGAAAACGGGTTAACAACCTGTGGCACGTGGTGGCCACGGTACTGCGACAGGCCAGAACAGTAGCCGGCCATCATCTGAAATGATCGCGCAAAGGCTCTGGCACGGGCCATTGGACCATGGTCTAAGCGCCCAGGCAGGCCACCACAGAAAACCGGCGAAACAACGCACGCAAAACTAGGAAAGTTCCCAACTTACTTACAAAAAGTTAGCAGTTTACCCAGTACCCATGAATGACTACACTCGATATCAGCGAACAGCAGAACCCACCCGCGTGGCCGGCGTTTTCATTCTTCTTCAATGTTCGTCACGCCCTGCCACGACCGACGTACAGGAGTGATTACAGTGTCCAGACTTGCAGAGTTTCGTGCTGCCGAAAAAGCGCTCCAGGAACAGATGGCGCAACTGGAGGCGTTGAAAAAGGATGCCGGCCTAAAACGCGAAATCGAATTCGAGCAGAAACTAGTCGGCCTGATGAAAAGCTATGACAAGAACCTGCGCGATATCATCGCCATCCTCGACCCGAAAGCCGTGACCCGGGTATCCGGCGCCGCGCCCAAGCAACAGCGCCGCCCACGCGTGGTGAAGGTGTATCAAAACCCCCACACCGGCGAGCGAATCGAGACCAAAGGCGGCAACCACCGCGGGCTCAAGGCCTGGAAAGAACAGTACGGCGCCGCGACGGTAGAAAGCTGGGTACGCTGATGAAACGTCCACGTGTACTTCACACTTTTTTCACAAGGGCTGGCTCAGTATCGAGACAGCTAAAGGACTAGCGACCCCATCACGCGCCCGCACATGCGGGCCTCTAATTCCAGCGCCCTGCCTTGTGCAGGGCGCTTTCATTTGCGCTATTGGCGCACTGCCGTATCATGGTCAGCCTGTCCGTTTTGCCGGTGCCCTGTGCCCGGCCCCGTCTCAGGAGTTCTCATGAGCCTGCACGATCTGCAAACCCTGCCTGGCGTCACCGCCCAGCCAGACACCGCCACCGCCCAGTTCGTCTTCAACCACACCATGCTGCGGGTCAAGGACATCGAGAAATCGCTGGACTTCTACACCCGCGTGCTGGGCTTTCGCCTGGTAGACAAGCGCGACTTCCCCGAAGCCGCTTTCAGCCTGTACTTCCTGGCCCTGGTCGACCCGGCGCAGATCCCTGCCGATGACGCCGCACGCCACCAGTGGATGAAGTCGATCCCTGGCGTACTGGAGCTGACCCACAACCATGGCACCGAAAACGATGCCGAGTTTGCCTACCACAACGGCAACACCGACCCACGCGGGTTTGGCCACATCTGCATTTCGGTGCCGGACGTGCGCGCCGCCTGTGCACGCTTCGAAGCACTGGACGTACCGTTCCAGAAACGCCTGCAGGACGGGCGCATGAACCACCTGGCCTTCGTCAAAGACCCGGACGGTTACTGGGTGGAAGTGATCCAGCCAACCGAGCTCAAAGGCTAAGCGTTCATCGCCGTGCGCTCGTCGGGCCGGGAACTCCCGGCCCCTTGCTGTGGTATATGAAGGTAACTGCTTCACATGCCACAGCGAGGTAAGGACGATGCAATCTCTTCACTGTGAATACCGCAAGCACACCATCACCGCCAGCGTGATGCCGCACCCCGACTCCCCCCTGCCCTATGCCGCCGGCTGCCTGATCACCGCCCCTGACGGGCACACCAGCAGGCGCATGTCGATGCCAATGAAGTTTTTCTCGGACCTTGAGAATGCGCAGCATGTGTCACTGGCCCACGGCCGGGCTTTGGTTGACCAGCAACTGGATGAGGGGCACAAGGTGTTCTGACCCTGCCTTGAACCTGTACCGGCCCTCTAGCTGCGCAAGGGCCGGCACAGCAGCCACTAGATATCCCGCGCGTACGCCACTGCCGCATCCACCTGCGCCCGTGTCGGCCTTACCCCGGTGTACAGCACAAACTGCTCCAGCGCCTGCAACGCAATCACCTCCAGGCCCGTGATGACCGGCTTGCCCAACGCCTGCGCCCGGCGGATCAGCGGGGTTTGCGCCGGCATCGCCACCACATCGAACACCCGCTCAGCCGCTGCAATGGCAAGCTCGGAAAACGCCATTTCTTCGGCCTCCGGTCCTCCCGCCATCCCGATCGGCGTCACGTTCACCAGCATCGGCGGGCAGATGTCTCCCAGGTCCGGTACCCAGCGATAGCCACAGATATCCGCCAACTGGCGCCCGGCTTGCTCGTTGCGCGCAACGATCATGCCCTCGGCAAAGCCGGCATCGCGCAAGGCACTGGCCACGGCCTTGGCCATGCCACCACTGCCGCGCAGGGCAAAGGCAGTGCCCGGGTCGACCTGATGCTGTGCCAGCAACTGGCGAACAGCCAGGTAGTCGGTGTTGTAAGCCTTCAGGTGCCCATTGGTGTTGACCAAGGTATTCACCGATTCAATGGCCGCAGCCGACGGGTCAATTTCGTCGACCAGGGCCATGCAGGCCTCCTTGTACGGCATCGACACACCGCAACCGCGGATACCCAACGCTCGGATACCCGCCACCGCCGCGGGCAGGTCATCCGTGCGCATGGCCTTGTAATAGAAGTCCAGGCCCAACTGCTGGTACAGGTGGTTGTGAAAACGCACGCCGAAGGTGCCGGGGCGCCCGGCCAGGGAGATGCACAATACCGTGTCCCTGCTGGGAGTTGTCGACATAACCTGCTCCTTTGTCATAACTGAAACGTTTATTCAGCGTACCAGAGCCAACCACTGGTCGTCCCTTACATAACCTTTACCGTTTCCCTGTAATCAGCTGACGGAGACCGGAGTCATAGTAGTAAGGCCCCGAACGAGGGGTTTTCCTGCGAGGTTGCGTTATGAACCGTCTCATTCCCGGAATTGCCTTGCTGATCGCTGCCTTGGCCGTCAGCGGGCCTGCTGCTGCGCATGGCGGCCATGGCGGCGGCGGTTGGTATGGGCCGGGCCCACTGCTGGGCGCGGCGGTGGTCGGCGCGGTGGTCGGGGCAACGGTGTATGGCGGACGTGACCGTACCGTGTATGTCGAACGCCAGCCGGTCTACTACGGGCCGCCGCCAGTTTATGTGCAACCGCCACCGCAGCCGGTGTACTACCAGCCGTACTACGCCCCAGCACCACCGCCCCCGGGCTACCGCACCTACTACGGCCCACCGCCGGTGTATTACGGCCCGCCGCGCTGGTAAAGGTTGATAGAACTAATGACCACTATTGAGCACGTTGATTTCAAACCGCCCCGGCTGCTGCGTATGGTAGGGCCATGTCTTGCAGGAGGTCCCCATGGCCACTATCCATATCATGTCCGTCGTCGGCAGCGCCGTTCCCGCCTCACTGCGTGAGCAGGGCCTGCTGGCTTGCTGGTACCTGGTACGCAACGGTGAAGCCGTGAGCGGCCCGATGCCGACACTGGCCTCGGCCCAGGCACTGGTTGAACAGTTGCAACCCGGCACCCTGGTTGCCTGACCCGAATGTGTTGTGCGTTGCTCCCTACGCCCTTATGGCCCGCCAAGATGGTGGGCTTTTTTTTGCCTGGGCCCCTCAGCGTTGCGAGCTACGACTCAACTGGCTGCTCAGCACCATGATCTTGCCCTGAAGCCGCCCTACCGTCAGCACCAGCTCGTTGCGCTCCCTGGCCAGCTGGTCCGCTTTGGTTTCTGCCTCTCGGCGGGCATCCCGCTCAATGTCCAGCAGCTCGGTCAGGCGGCGAATGACTGCAACATCCGCGCTGTCCATCGCACGTTCGGCCGCATCCTTGGACAACCACTTGCGCAGCCACAGAAACGCACCTAGCAGCACAGTGCCCGTACCGCTCAGCCAAGTGACTGTGCCCGGGCCGAGGTCGGTCGGATCCATTGTGAACCTCATTACCAATGATGATGTGATGAGCACTGGAGAAAAGCGTCTCGCTGGCTTTTCTTGTTTGCCGCTTTAATTTAGCCTACAGCTAATTTCATCACAAGAGGCAATTTAGCCATGCGCACATTTAGCAGCGAGCTAAACACTGGCATGCTTTGCCCTATGGACATCTACGGCATTCGCAAACACAACCTGGTCAAGTTGATCGGCAGCCAGAGAAAGGGATCCTGCGCAGAGCGCTGGGGGATGGCGCCTGCACACCTGAGCCAGATCCTTTCTGACAAGACCGCAAAAAACCTGGGCGATGACGTGGCCCGCCGGATCGAGGGCATCGAAGGCCTGCCACGCGGGTGGTTCGACGCACTGTCGACAGGTGACCCGGTACAGTTGCCGGTCGAAACCGGCGACGGCAAGCTTTCTGCGGCCGACCTGGTCAAGCAGATGCTTGCCAGAAGTGGCAAAGGCATCCCCGAAGAAACCCGGCAGCGGTTGCTGGCCGCAGCTGAAGAGCCGCTGGACGCCACACGGGTGAAAGCTGAGCTTGTCCGCCCTGGCCTGGTGGGTGATGAAGTATGGATTGCCCACTACGACGTGCGGGCTGCCATGGGCGGTGGCCAGATCCCCCACGATTACCCGGAAATGTTCAAGGACGTTCGCGTCAGTCCCAGCCATCTTCGCGAGCTGGGTGTGGAATTCACTGAACACCACCACCTCAAGATGGTGACCGGCTGGGGCCAGTCAATGGAGCCGACCATCAAGCACCGTGACCCACTGATCGTGGACGTGAGCATCCGGGATTTCGTGGGCGACGGGATCTACTTCTTTTCCTGGGGCGATCACATCTACATCAAGCGGCTGCAAATCGCGGATGAGGACCACTTCGAGATGATCTCAGACAACTCACGGCACAAGGACCGCATGATTCGCCGCGAAGAAACCTACATCCAGGCCCGGGTGCTGCTGGTGTGGAATGCACACTTGGTATAACGCCCATGCCCGCCCCCAGGCGGGCTCTTCATGAGGCTCAGAACGGCGCCTGCGCTTCGACCTCCTCCGCCTTGCTGTCCTGCTCAACGATGAAGTCATCGCGCTCCTCCACACTGCTGCGCGCCCAACGTACGGTAACGCTCTCGTCATCGTTGAACGTAAGGTCCAACTCGGACGTTTCGGACAACAGGCCCATCACCTCTTCCCACTCCGCATCACCGTCGGTGTCCAGGCGATGCACCACAACCCAGCGTTGGGTCTGCGCGACCGGGTGGTTGATCATCGACGACACCCGCAGGCTAAGACGCTCGATTCCGGTCATTGCCTGACGCTGCCGGGAAGTTGACTGCATGTGCATAGACATATTCTCATCCTGAAAGCTGTATATCTGTACAGTATCCGAGAAAAGCTTATCTCACCGCCAAATCCAGCGTAAAGCCCCCCGCTGAAAATTTTCCCGATTGTGTAAATTTGCGCAAAGCGAAATTTATTTAGCTTTAAGCTATTGACTGAAATTTAGCCCAGCGCTAATTTTTATCCCGCAGCCGCAAACGCGGCCGCCAGAGCCCCCAGCCAATCCTCGCTTTGCGTCAGGAGTTCATATGACCGTAGACATCAGCAACCTCATCATCGCTACGCCGGTAGCCGTATCCTCGACCAACCCCGTTGCACTCGAACTCAACGGTGCCGAAGCGATTGCCAGCTACCCGAGCATCGTCAAGGTCCTCAGCGATGGTTCGATCCAGTTCTCAGCCCCCACTAAAGGCGCCTCAAGCAAAAGCACCCGCAGGACCCGCTGCGAGTGGACGGAAACTGAGGATTGGACGCTGGCCAGTGCCCAGGATCACTGGAACTACCAAACCATGACGCTGACCAAGGTCAACGCTGCGCAGAAGGTGGTCATCGCCCAGATGCACGTACGTGGGGACGATAGCCCGCCGGTGAAGGTGTTCTGGAACAAGGGCAACATCACGCTGGGTTTTCGGCGCACCTACAACCAGGCCAACCCGGTGAACTCGACAGTGCTGAAAGGCGTGCCGCTGGGGGGCAGGTTCATCGTCAGCATCCACACCACGTCTGCCGGCGTGGTCAACGTGACGGCCAAATACAATGGTGTTTCCGGCTCGTCAGGTAATTTGCAACTCGACAGTACCTGGGCGCCACGGTTGTTCGAATTCCACGGCGGCATCTACAACCAGGTTGACTACACCGATACAACACCGGCCGATGACGGCTCGATCTGCATCATCAGCGAACTGTCGCTGATCCACCGCTGAACGATGCAAGCCCGAAAGGCATCCCGGTGCCCTGCCCAACACGGGTTGCGCCGGGATCGCCGTGACACGCCGAGCCATTGATTAGTCTCGATGAGTCATATTGTTGCCTTCCCGCTCCCAGACTAATAATTGACTGTCTGCCTGGGGAGGCGCGAAACATGCAATCAAGATTCGTTATTGTCCCTGCCGTGCCAGTGGAAGGTGATGCGTTGCGCATCGGTAACCGGTTCTATGCCGCTACCACTTCGGGCGGTTTCGATATCTATGACAACCAGGAAAAACAGCGGCTCAAGCGGGGCTATGTCAACAAGTCCGAAGCGGCGGCCGCGTGCACATTGATGAACGCAGAATCACGCAACCCAAAAGAGTTGTTTCCCATCCTGCGTACAGACTGATTTGCTATCCGACCTGATCAAGGCCGCGCCGAGCGGCCATCGCGGCCGTGCGCCTGAAATCAGGCCCTGCTCCGCTACAGGATTAAATTTCCTTCACCTTGCGCCCTTTAGTCATAAGGCATTCGACAGCGTTTGGGCCATACTCCACAGATGTTTTTTGGGGTTTGGCGAGTTTTCGAAAGTGAGGAAAGCCCGTATTTACGGGCCTTCCAGCCCATACCGCCACCCTGCATCCCACTGGAAAACACAGCCATTGGTACAAAAATTGGTACGAGCTGGCTGTACGCACATACAGCGGTTTTCCGTCACCAATCCTCATCCCTTGCCGCCAACATCACCATGCGGTTTCTTGGCGGTGTTTGGCGGTGACAAAGGGTTGATTTCATTGAGTCAAACGCCCCTCCACCCCCCTTCTTTCCCTTCCAGTGGTATCAAAATTGGTATCACTTGGTCGCCGCCGCTGGCTGTCCGCTGTCGACCCATTGCGGCCATTCGCGGAGGGCAATGAACGGCCTATAGCGCCCCTTCGACCATACCGCTCGATGGGTGTTCATGGCGTACTTCGATACAGACATGGCCTAGTTCGAAGCTACCATCTTGGCCCTGTGGGGCTATTCCAAGCGTTGCTACAGTGGGCTCCAACAAACTCCACCCACTGCGAGCAACTACCCATGAACAACCGCCTTGATTACTTCAAGCTGTCTCCCCAAGCGTCCAACAAACTGGTGGAACTCACCCTACAACTGAGCAAGAAACCGCCACTGGCCGATCTTGGCCACCTGATCATGTTGCGCGCTTCGCAGCTCAACGGCTGTGCGTTCTGCGTGGATATGCATGTGAAAGAGGCCAAGATCCATGGCGAGCGCGAGCTGCGTCTTCACCACGTGGCCGTATGGCGTGAGTCAGGGCTGTTTTCGCCAGTAGAGCGGGCGGCGCTGGAGTGGACTGAAGCCCTAACCCAACTGCCGCCTCATGGTATCTCCAACAGCCTGTATGCGAGTGCGCTTGAGCAGTTTTCCGAGCA
>NZ_QJKG01000010.1:0-228161 GCF_003202095.1 Pseudomonas sp. LAIL14HWK12:I1 | reverse complement strand
TGAGGCGTTGAGCTAACCAATACTAATTGCCCGTGAGGCTTGACCATATAACACCCAAGCAATTTGCGCGTAAGCCAAATTGTGGTGGTGAAGACGAAAGACCCGAAAGTTCGCAACATCACAAATATCGCATATCCGAATTGGCCACGAGTGTTCACGGACATTCTGGCAACAGAATTTCTTGACGACCATAGAGCATTGGAACCACCTGATCCCATCCCGAACTCAGTAGTGAAACGATGCATCGCCGATGGTAGTGTGGGGTTTCCCCATGTGAGAGTAGGTCATCGTCAAGATTCATTTCGCAAAACCCCTATCTGCGCATGCAGGTAGGGGTTTTGTCTTTGTGGCCTGAAAAAGCCAAGCCCACGCAAGTCTCGGCTTTACCCAGATCCCTGTAGGAGCGGCTTTAGCCGCGAACACTGGCGGAGCCGGTGCCATCCACCACGTCGCTTGCTTCAAACAACCAAAGCAATCATGAAATGTGCGTCATCTATGCCTGACGAATCGCGGAGCAATGTTACGCTCGCGGAAATACTCAGCACGGATACCCACCATGGAAATGAACTGGCACCAGGCTTTGCAAGAGAGCCTGAGCTGGCTGGCAATCGCCTCGTTCATCACCCTAGTCTGCTTCGCCGCAGCCGCCACACTGGCCGTGCGCTGCACGCGCTGGGGCAGTCAGTTCTGGCAGCTTGCCGGGCCCTATTTCAGTTTCAGGCGCAGTTGGCGGCCGCTGTTGGTGTTTGCGTTGCTGCTGGTGTTGACACTGTTCTCTGTACGGCTGAACGTGCTGTTCTCGTTCTGGTACAACGGCTTCTACAGCGCTTTGCAGGGGCTTGATCAAACCGCGTTCTGGTACTTGCTTGGCGTCTTTGCCGTACTGGCTACCATTCATGTGTTGCGCTCGCTGTTCACGTTCTATGTAACCCAGGCATTCAGCATTCATTGGCGGGTCTGGCTCACCGAGCGTCTGACCCACGACTGGATGAAAGGCGATGCCTACTACCGCGGCCAGTTCCTCGCCGAGCCAGTGGACAACCCCGATCAGCGTATCGAACTGGATATCAACGCTTTCGTCACCAGCTCGGTAAGCCTGGCGTTGGGCGCGGTCAGTGCGCTGGTTTCGCTGGTGGCATTTACCGGCATTCTCTGGGGGCTGTCGGCACCGCTGACGGTGGCCGGGGTGGAGATCCCCCGGGCGATGGTGTTTGCCGTGTACCTGTATGTCATCATCGCCACTTGGGTCGCCTTCCGCCTTGGCCGCCCATTGATCCGCCTGAATTTCCTCAACGAAAAACTCACTGCGAACTTCCGCTATGCGCTGATGCGCTTGCGTGAAAATGCCGAGAACATCGCCTTCTACCAAGGTGCACAGGTCGAGCGGGGCACTTTGCTAGGCCGCTTTGCAGCCTTGATCGTGAATGCCTGGGCTTTGGTGTACCGAAACCTCAAGTTCAGTGGTTTCAACCTGGGCGTCAGCCAGGTTGCCGTGGTGTTCCCGTTCATTCTGCAGGCACCGCGTTTCTTCAGCGGCGCGATCAAGCTGGGCGACGTCATGCAAACGTCCCAGGCATTTGGCCAAGTGCAGGATTCGTTATCGTTCTTCCGTGAGTCGTATGATGCGTTTGCCCAGTACCGGGCGACCCTCGACCGTCTGACCGGGTTTCTCGATGCCAATGAGCAGGCGAGCGCAATGCCACGCGTCCTGACCGAAGACCAGGCGCATGCGCTGCAGATCACCCGCCTGCAGGTGCTGCGTCCGGACGGGCACGCCCTTATTGCCGACCTGGACCTGAGCCTGCACGCGGGTCAGGCGCTCTTGATCAAAGGGCCATCGGGCAGTGGTAAAACCACGCTGCTGCGCGCCCTGGCGGGCCTTTGGCCGTATGCCGAAGGTGAGGTCAGGCGGCCAATGGGCCATCAGGCACTGTTCCTGTCGCAGCGCCCGTACCTGCCTCTGGGTGACTTGCGTACTGTCATTGCCTACCCGGCAGCCAGCAAGCCAGAGGATGAGGTGCGGATGCAGCAGGCGTTGCGCCAGGTCAACCTGGCTCACCTGGCCGAGCGCCTGGACGTCAGTTGCGACTGGTCACACATTCTTTCGGTGGGTGAGCAGCAGCGTCTGGCATTCGCCCGGGTACTGTTCAACCGGCCGCAGGTGGTGTTCCTTGACGAGTCCACCTCGGCGATGGATGAGGGCCTCGAACATGCCTTGTATGCGTTGTTGCGCTCGGAAATGCCGGGGGCACTGCTGGTCAGTGTCGGCCACCGCAGCACGCTGGCAGCGTTCCATACCCATCGGCTGGAAGTGGATGGGCATGGCGGTTGGTCATTGTTGGAGCAGGAGGCTGCGCTGGCCTAGTTTGCGTCCGGGTGCTGATCACCGTCAGCATGGCGATCAGCCGGGCTCCTCCCAGGCTCAGCGCAGCAGTGTCAACCCCGCCAGGGTGGCGCCAGCGAACCCCGCGCCGACCAGAAAGGTTGCCTGAAATCCTGCACCATCCCATAGCAACCCGGCTACCACGCTGGCGGCCAGCAGTGCCACGCCGGTCAGCAGGTTGAACAGGCCGAAGGCGGTACCACGCAGGTTGGCCGGGGCACTGTCGGCGATCATGGCCGCGAAGACACCTTGGCTGAAGCCCAGGTGCAGGCCCCAGGCCGCAACCCCCAGGGCCAGCCCGCCCCAGCCCGGTAGCAGGGCCAGCAGCAGGTCGGCAGCGATCAGCAAACCCAACCCGGCCATCAGCACGCCTCGGCGCCCCACCCGGTCCGACAACACCCCGGCAGGGTAGGCCGACAGTGAGTAGGCCAGCGCCATCAAGACCAGCACCGCCGGCGCCCACAGCGGTGCCAGGCCCATGTCCTGGGCACGCAGCAGCAGGAACGCTTCGCTGAAGCGGGCGAGGGTAAATAACGTTGCCAGGCCGATCAGTCGCCAATACGCCGACCCGAGGTGCACCATCTCGTGCAGCGCCAACGGTGTGCGTACCGGCCGTGAGGCAGGCCGCGTTTCAGGTTCGCGAACGAAGGCGATGAGAATGTATACCGCTACAAATGCCGGGATCACCGCTACCCAGAACACGGCTTGAAACTGGCTCGCGGTCAGCCACATCAGCACGATTGCCAACAACGGCCCGAGGAAGGCGCCCACGGTATCGAGCGCCTGGCGCAGGCCGAACGCCGCGCCCCGCAGCTCGGCGGGGGTGACATCGGCCACCAGCGCATCGCGCGGCGCCCCGCGAATGCCTTTACCGACCCGGTCCACGAAACGTGCTGCGGTCAGCCACTCCAGCCCGGAGGCAATGGGGAACACCGGCTTGGTCAGCGCAGCCAGGCCATAACCGAGCACCGTCAGCAGCTTGCGCTTGCCCAGCCGGTCGCTGAGGGCGCCGGAAAACACCTTGGTGATCGATGCGGTCGCTTCGGCAATGCCTTCGATAACGCCCACCGCGACTACCGACGTGCCGAGCACGGTAACCATGTACAGCGGCAGCAGCGCATGGATCATCTCCGAGGAGATATCCATGAACATCGACACGAAGCCCAGCGCCCAGACGCTGCGAGGGATCTTCGGCAGACTTCTGGTGGTGTGTGCAGAGCGGCTGTCTTCATTGCTGCGCATCTGGGCTCCCGACAGAGTTGCTACGTTCGAAACTGTAGGAGCCTCCGTGCAGGATGCAAATCGATGGGTGGTTAACTGCTCAATCCCGGGTTTCAGCAAAGTTCCGTTACAAACATGTAAACTTCGTAAATAAGATGTACTCGCATTTGCATCTCTTTATATTTACCTCCCCTGTTGGCCACCAAACTGTGTTTGTGGGGCCGGTGGGCAAGGGCCCCCGGTTTCCGACAGGGATGTGCCTTTTCGCTCATGAATCGCAGGAGATGTACCCATGCAGTGCAGAACTTCACCCAATAGCCTGGCCCTGGCGTTCGTCGCGCTGGCGTCGCCGGCCATGATGGCCACTGCGGCTGAAGCCGAGGAGCAGCGTGCGGGTGAGGTGCAGGAAGTGTCGGTCGCCGACAACGTGCTGGTGATCCAGGACACCCTGATCACCGCCGAGCGCGAGGCACGCCAGGCCTTGGGCTCGTCGATCATCACTGCCGAAGACATCAAGCGCCACCCGCCGACCAATGACCTGTCCGATATCATCCGCCGCGAGCCCGGCGTCAACCTGACCGGCAACAGCGCCAGCGGCGCGCGGGGCAACAACCGCCAGATCGATCTGCGCGGTATGGGCCCGGAGAACACCTTGATCCTCATCGACGGCAAACCGTCCAGCGCACGCAACGCCGTCCGTTATGGCTGGAACGGCGACCGCGATACCCGAGGTGAAACCAACTGGGTGCCGGCCGAAGCGGTCGAGCGCATCGAGATCCTGCGCGGCCCGGCTGCCGCACGCTACGGTTCCGGCGCCATGGGCGGGGTGGTCAACATCATCACCAAGCGCCCTACCGACGAACTCAAGGGCAGTGTCAGCCTGTATACACAACTGCCAGAAGACAGCACCGAAGGCGCCAGCCGCCGCGCCAACTTCAACCTGGGCGGCGGCCTTACCGACAACCTCGGGTTCCGCCTGTATGGCGGCTTGGCCAAGACCGACGCCGACGACTTCGACATCAACGCCAGCCACGCCAACAGCGCATTGGTTGCCGGACGCGAAGGTGTGCGTAACAAAGACATCAATGGCTTGCTGAGCTGGAAGCTCAACGACGAGCACCGCCTTGAAGCCAGCGCAGGCTACAGCCGTCAGGGCAACATCTACGCGGGCGACACCATGAACAGCAACGGCGGCAGCGATGTCGCGTTGATTTCCAGCCTGTATGGCCACGAAACCAACATCATGCAGCGCAGCACGTACGACCTGACCCACTTGGGCGACTTTACCTGGGGCACCAGCAAGACCACCCTGGCGTACGAGTACGTGCGTAACTGGCGCCTCAACGAGGGCCTGGCCGGTGGCCCGGAAGGGGCGATCAACGACAGTGGCGCGGCGATGTCGCGGCTGCGCAACACCCGCTTGAGCAGTGAGGTCAACCTGCCGTTCGCCATGGGCAGCACTGAACATGTGCTGACCTTGGGCGGTGAGTACTTGTACGAGTCGCTCAACGACCAGGGCTCGTTCCGCCCGCAAAGCTTCGATCCCAGCGGTTCGGGCAGTGATGCGATCAGCGGCTTCGATCGCAGCGATACGAAGATGACGGCCAGAAGCTATGCGTTGTTCGTCGAGGACAATATCGTCCTGGGTGATACGACCGTGACGCCCGGCCTGCGCTTTGACCATCACGAGATGTTTGGCGACAACTTCAGCCCAAGCCTGAACCTGTCGCACAAACTGACCGAGGCACTGTCGGTCAAGGGTGGCATTGCGCGTGCCTACAAGGTACCGAACCTGTACCAGTCCAACCCCAATTACCTGCTCTACAGCCGTGGCCAGGGCTGCAGTGTGCAGCAGACCAACTCCGGCGGCTGCTACCTGCAAGGTAATGCCGACCTCAAGCCAGAGATCAGCGTCAACAAGGAAATCGGGCTGCTGTACGACCGTGGTACCTGGCGTACCAGCGCGACCTACTTCCGCAACGACTACAAGAACAAGATCATCGGCGGGACCGATGTGCTCTACGCCATTAACAGCGGTCGCCGCGTGACCCAGTGGGAGAACGCGGGCGAAGCGCGGGTGGAAGGTATCGAAGGCAACTTCTTCATCGAATTGACACCGACCCTGGACTGGAACACCAACCTGACCTGGATGCTCGACAACGACAACCGCGAAACCGGCGAGCCACTGTCGGTGATCCCGGAATACACCGTCAACACCACCCTCGACTGGCGCGCCACCGAGCAGCTGTCGTTCCAGGTAGCGGGTACCTACTTTGGCAAGCAGAAGTCACCGACCTACAACTACCGCACCCAGCAAGAGTACGACAAGACCGCGCAGCAGGACGTCGAGGCGTATGGCCTGGTGGACGTGAGTGCCGGGTACAAGTTCAACGCCAACTACGACGTGCGGGTAGGCGTGAACAACGTGTTCGACAAGCAGATCCTGCGGGGCGGCAACGCCAGCAGCTCGGGGGCCAACACCTATAACCAGCCGGGCAGGGCGGTGTTTGCTGCGCTGAATATCAACTTCTGATCCACGGGGCCGCTGTGCGGCCCAATCGCCGGCAAGCCAGCTCCCACGGGGACTGCACAGTCAACGAGCCCTGTGCAGTCCCTTTGGGAGCTGGCTTGCCGGCGATTGGGCTGCGCAGCAGCCCTGGCCTCATCACTGGACTCAAGGAGCCTTCCGATGATCAAAGCCCCTGCCTGGCTACAGATTATCTCCCGCACCAGTGCCGCACTGCTCGGCGGCTACGCCCTGAGCTATGCCGCCACTGCCTGCCTGGCCCGCATCCTGCCGCTGCCTGCCACCGACGCGATCATCGTCGCGACCCTGCCCGCGTTCATTTTCTACACCGCCACCATCCTCTGGGCCTTCGCCAGCCGTGATGCCTTGCGCGCCTGGGCGCCGCTGGCACTGGCCGTGCCCCTGGCCCTGGTCGGTTTCTGGCCACAGATACTGGAGCGCCTGGCATGAAAAACACCTTCACCCAGTCGATGGCCTGGCTGCACACCTGGGCCGGCTTGATCTTCGGTTGGCTGCTGTTCGCCATCTTCGTTACCGGCACGCTGGCCGTGTTCGACAAGGAGCTCAACCACTGGATGCAGCCGGAAATCCCGGCCACGCAGGTGTCCGAGGCCGCCGCCGCCCAGCGTGCCATCGCCTACCTGCAGGCCCATGAGCCGAAGGCCGGCAACTGGGGCATCAGCTTACCGAGCGAGCGCTCGCCAGGCCTGCGCGTGTCCACCGGTGAGCGGCGCCACGGCGGCGGCGTACAGCTCGACCCGCGCACCGGCGAAGCCATCGAGGTGCGTGACAGCGTCGGCGGCAACTTTTTCTTCCGCTTCCACTTCACCCTCGACCTGCCGCGCAACTGGGGCATCTTCGTGGTCGGCGCGCTGGCACTGGTGATGCTGGCCGCATTGGTGACCGGCATTGTCATCCACAAGAAAATCTTCAAGGAGTTCTTCACCTTCCGGCCGAACAAGGGCCAGCGCTCGTGGCTGGATTTTCACAACGCCAGCGCGGTGCTGTTGCTGCCGTTCCACCTGATGATCACCTATACCGGCCTGGTGATCTTCATGCTCATTTATATCCCTGCCGGGGTGGATGCACTTTTCGCCGGTGACACCCGCGCCTACTTCCAGGCACAGGGTAATGCCCGCCTGGAGCAGCCCCGTGGCCTGGCCAGGCAGCCGGCCACCCTGGTCGACGTGGCGCCGTTGCTGGCCCAGGCCGAGGCGCGGCTGGGGCCTATTGGCGGCTTGAACATTCGTAACCCCAACACTGCAGCGGCGCGTATCGAAATCCGCCCCGAACTGGGCAACCGCATCGCCCTCGCCAAGGGGCAGGCCATGGTTTTCGACGGCGTCAGCGGGGCGTTACTCAGCGACGTGCCTGAATGGCGTGCGGCGCCGCTGACCCAACGGGTCATGGTCGGCCTGCACTTCGCCCAGTTCGGCGGCTACCCGATGCGCTGGCTGTACTTCATGTGCGGATTGATCAGTTGCCTGATGATCGCCAGCGGCCTGGTGCTGTTCTGCGTGAAGCGTGGGCGTAAATACGCCAGCGCCACCGCCGAAACATCGGCACGGCGTTGGTACCGGCTGGCCGAAGTGTGCAACGTGGGCTTTATCAGCGGTCTGCTGCTGGCATGCGTCGGGCTACTGTGGGCCAGCCGTTTGCTACCGGTGGATTTGATGCAGCGGGAAAGCTGGGAAGTACGCGCGTTCTTCGGTGTATGGCTGCTGGCGCTGTTGCATGCCGGCGTCAGGCCGGCGCGGCGCGCCTGGGTCGAACAACTGCTGCTGGCGGCATTGCTGTGCATCGGTCTGGGTGCATTTGGCGGCCTCGAAGACACGATGCGCCTCGGCGTAGCGGGCTGTGCGCTGGTGCTGGGGGTGTTGCTTGGTCTGGTGGCCTGGCGGGTGTGGCAAGCACAGCCAGCGCAACGGAAGACCAGGGTAGGTCGGCAACAGGAGGTCAAGGCATGATGATGTGGATCATAGGTGGCGTGTTGTTCGCCTACGCCGGCATGCTTGGGCTGTGCCAAGGGCTGGAGCGGCATTACAAGCAGGTGTGGAATCGGGCGTGCCCACGCGTATTGCGTATCGGCCTGCGCAGCGCCGGTTGGTTGGCGTTGCTGGCTAGCCTGGTGCTGTGCGCCCAGGCCTGGGGTTGGGCCATGGGGCCGGTGGCCTGGTTCGGCGTGCTGTCGCTGGCGGGGTTGCTGCTGGTGATGCTGCTGCCGTACTGGCCGCGGATGGCGATGGGGTTGGTGGCCGCGGTGCCGGTGTGGGGGCTGGTTTCGCTGATAGCTTGACCGGGCCTGATCGCGGTAAAGGCTGCTACGACATAGTTGCAGCCAAAAGCTTCGCAGCGTGTTAAACCATGGGCCCAGCCTGCTGCGAGAGAGCCCCGGTGAAAGCCGTCCGCCTGACCCTGATCTGCCATGCCCTGACCCCGGCCCAGAAGGCCGGGCGTCTGCACCGAACAGATGACGGCATCTTGCCGTTAACGCAACAACCCGACGCCATGCTGCCCGGCATGCAGCTGCTGGCTGCGCCAGAACGGCGAGCCTGCGAGACCGCTACGTGGTTGTCGGGGCAGGTGCAGGTCGAACCGGGCTTGGCCGATTGCGACCTGGGTCACTGGCAGGGGCTGGCGTTGAAGCAATTGCAGGCTGAGCAGCCTGAGGCTTTGGCGCAATGGTTACAGGACCCGGCCAGTGCGCCGCACGGGGGGGAGTCGTTCGCCGCCCTGTGCCAGCGCCTGGCCGCCTGGCTGGCAGCCTTCGACAGCCCGGGCGATTGGCTGGCGGTGACCCACCCCATGGTCATGCGCGCTGTGTTGGTTCAGGTGTTGGGTTGCCCGATGAAGGCCAGCCAGCGTATCGACGTGCTCCCCCTGTCGCGCTTGGATCTGAGCTTTACCGGGCAGTGGCGACTGCGCCTGGAATGAGGCTCAGAACGCCAGCTTGTAGCCGATCAGCAGCAGCATCGCCGCCAGGCACGGGCGCAGCACCCGGTCGGAGATGCGCCCGGTGAGGTGGCTGCCCAGGTAGATGCCTGGCAGCGAGCCCAGCAGCAGGTAGCCCAGCAGCGACCAGTCCATGTTGCCCATGCCCGCGTGGCCCAGGCCTGCTACCAGGGTAAGGGGTACGGCGTGGGCGATTTCGGTACCGACCAGGCGGCGGGTGACCAGGAACGGGTACAGGAGGAACAACGCCACGGTGCCCAGGGCGCCAGCACCGATGGAGGTGAGTGTGACCATTACTCCCAGCACAACGCCGGTGAGTACGGTGAGGATGTTCAGGCTGCGATCGCTGAGGTGGTAGTGGTCACCGGCATGACGGCTGGCAAAGGCCTGCAGGCGCGATTTGAACAGGATGGCCAGCGCGGTCAGGATCAGCACCACCGCCAGGCCTTGCTTGATAATGGCATTGAGCGCCGAGGTGTCGGTGTGCAGGGTGCTGAGGAACCACAGGGTCAGCGCAGCGGCGGGCACGCTGCCCAGGCTGAGCAGGCCGGTGATTTTCCAGTCGATGTTCTTCTGGCGCGCATGCACCCAGACGCCACTGGCCTTGGTGATGGCCGCATAGAGCAGGTCGGTACCGACGGCCGTAGCCGGGTTGATGCCAAACCACAACAGGATCGGGGTCATCAGCGAGCCGCCACCGACGCCGGTCATGCCGACGATGAAACCCACGACCAGGCCAGCAATGGTGAAACCAAAAGAACCTACATCCATACGCTACTCGACTGCCCAACTTTGCCCGTTATCGGATGCAGCCAGCATATAGATTTTTTTATAGCCAAATAGACTTGTTCGTTATTAGGTTATAACCGACGCGGATTAACGATCCGTCATCACCACCATCACATGCGCATCGCCGCCGTCCTCGCTTTCGGACAGGTAGATATGCCCCACCTGGCTGTCGAAGTACGCCGTTTCCTGTGGCCCGATGCTCACCGCTTCGCCGGTTTCGAACTCGATGCGCACCCGCCCGCTCAGCACCAGGGCGAACTCTTGCCCGGGGTGGCGGATAAAGTCGTCGAACTGGCCGCGTTCACGGGCGATGATGCGGGCATAAGCCGGCGTCATGCGCCGCTCGGGGAAGTCGCCGGCGATCGGGTGGTAGTCATAGGTGCCGGTCGAGTAGCCCGCTGCCGCCGGCAATGAATCGACCACCACGGTCACGGGCACCGGGGCATTGACCGTGGCACCGGAGCGGAACAACTGGGCAATATCGACATTCAGCGCCCGCGCAGCGGCGGCGAGCTTTTCATAACTGACCGACACCTGTGCCAGCTCCATCTTCGACAAGGTGGACAGCGGTACGCCACTGGCTTCGGACAATTGCTTGAGGGTCATCTGGCGCGCCTTGCGCACCTGGCGCAGGCGCTGGCCGACTACGGCGCGGTCAAGCAGGGGTAGGGCAGCGGGCATTCAGCGTTCTCGGCATACGGCGGTGGTCGGGCATCTTACCTTGGACACTTGCGCATTTCTAAATTCTCATATATTAGAATTCTCATAAATGATAATTTGCTTGTCAGGAGCGTGCATGACCCCGATCTACGACACCCTGATCATCGGCGCCGGCATTGCCGGTGCCTCGCTGGGCTATCGCCTGGCTGGCCAGCAGCGGGTGCTGCTGATCGAGCGCGAAGCACAGCCTGGCTACCATTCCACCGGGCGTTCGGCGGCCATGTTCATGGAGGCCTACGGCACTGCGCAGATCCAGGCGCTGACCCGCGCCAGCCGGGCCTTTTATGAAGCCCCGCCGGAAGGCTTCTGCGAGCACCCGCTGCTGGAGCCGCGCGGCTGCCTGTATGTGGCCAGCGTGGAACAGCGCGAGCTGCTTGAGCAGACCCACGCGCAGAACCTGGCCAATGGCACCGAGGTCAGCCTGCTTGACCGTGATGCCGCGCTGGCACTGGTACCCAGTCTGCGCGGCGAAACCCTGGCTGGCGCAGTGCTGGAGCCGGGCGCGATGGACCTTGATGTGCATGCCTTGCACCAAGGCTTCCTGCGCGGTTATCGCGCTGCCGGGGGTGAACTGCGCTGCAACGCCGAGCTGATCCAGGCCGTGTACCTGGACAACCTGTGGCAGGTGGAATTGGCTGGTGGCAGCCGTCTGCAGGCACGTCAGCTGGTCAATGCCGCGGGTGCCTGGGCGGACTGTGTGGCCGAGCAATGCGGTGTGGGGCGCATCGGCCTGCAACCGTGCCGGCGCAGTGCATTCACCTTTCCGGGCCCTGCCGACCAGGACTTCGCCCGTTGGCCAGCGGTAATTGGTGTCGACGAAAGCTTCTACTTCAAACCCGACGCCGGGCAATTGCTCGGTTCGCCTGCCAACGCCGACCCGGTCGAGCCGCAAGATGCTGCGCCGGAAGAGCTCGATGTGGCGTTGGGCATTTACAACATCGAAAGCATGACCACCTTGAAGATCCGCCGCCCCAGTCACACCTGGGCCGGGCTGCGTTCGTTCGTTGCAGACGGCGACCTGGTGGTGGGTTTCGATGCATACGCCCCTGCGTTCTTCTGGCTGGCGGCGCAAGGTGGCTATGGCATCCAGTCGGCAGCGGGGGCTTCGCGCCTGGCCGCCGACCTGCTGCTTGGCCAACCCCTGTGCTCTAGCCTTGTCAGTCAGGGTGTGGCGCCCGAGCGTCTGTCCCCGGCCCGTTTCCAGCAACCTTGAAAGGAGCATCCCATGAGCAATGACATCCAGCGTTTTCCCAGCAGCCTGCCGTTCCCGTTTTCCCGTGCAGTGAAGGCCGGGGGTTTTCTGTTTCTCTCTGGCCAGGTGCCGATGAGCGCCAGCGGTGAAGTGGTGCGTGGTGACATCCAGGCCCAGACCCGCGCCGCCTGCGAGCGCATTGCCGAAAGCCTGGCGGCTTGCGGCGCACGTTTCGACCAGGTGGTAAAGGCCACGGTATGGCTGTCGGACATGAGCCACTTCGCCGGTTTCAACGAGGTGTACAAGGAGTTCTTCGGTGCCGCGTTGCCGGTGCGCTCGACAGTGGCCTCGGCGTTGGCGCTGGGAGTGGACGTGGAGATTGAAGTGCAGGCGTTTGTCGGCGATCTGTAACTGAGCAGAGGCCGCTCCCGCAAAAGCGATGCGGTGGCAGCAAAACAACAACAATAAATCCAGAGGTTCACATGCAAGAGCAGCTGAAGATTGCCGGCGCATTTGTCGGCGTGATCGTGGGGGCGGGCTTCGCTTCGGGGCGGGAACTGTTGTTGTTCTTTGTCGATTTCGGTGTGTGGGGGTTGGTGGGGGCACTGGTCAGTGCAGCCCTGTTTACCTTCCTTGGCATGGCCCTGGCCGGGTTGGGCAACCGCCAGCAGGCCACCTCGCACAAGGACGTGATACAGGCCATCTGCGGTCGCTACCCGGGCCTGTTTGTCGACTGGCTGATCACCTTTTTCATGTTTGCCGTCACGGTGGTCATGCTGGCCGGTGGGGGCGCGTTGCTGGAGCAACAGTTCGGCATTCCGGCACTGACCGGCAGCGTGTTGGTGACGTTGGTGGTGGTGGCGATTGTGTGCCTGGACGTGCGCAAGGTGATCCTGGCCATCGGTGCTATCACACCGCTGTTGATCCTGGTGGCTTCGGCGATTGCACTGTACGCCGTGTTTACCCGTGAACAGAGCTTCGCCGCGCTCGACCAGCTGGCCAGCCAGCAGCAGGCCGGTACCCGGCACTGGCTGTTGGGCGCGTTTCTGTATGTGTCGTACAACATCGTTGCCGGTGCGCCGATTCTGGCCATTCTGGGGGGCTCGGCCAAGGGCGAGAAAACTGCAGTGTGGGGTGGCCTGCTGGGGGGGGCGGCGTTGGGCGGCCTGATGCTGGTGATGAGTGCCGGGCTGTTGTCGCGCCTGGACAGCGTGGCCGACTTGCCCATGCCGATGCTGTCGATTGCCAACGAAGTGTCACCGCTGCTGGGGGTGGTGATGTGCCTGATCATCTTCGGCATGATCGTCAACACGGCAGTGGGTACGTTGTTTTCGTTTCTTTCGCGGCTGCTGCCGGCGGGCACCGCAACGTTCCGCTGGGGTTCGGTGATAACCGGGGTGGTGGCTTTTGGCTGCAGCCTGGTGGGGTTCATCAGCCTGGTGGGGGAGGTGTACCCGTTGTTTGGCTACCTGGGTTTCGTGCTGATGGCGGCGGTGTTGCTGGCCTGGGTGCGGCGGGACAGGGCCACGAAAGCGGCTGTGGCATAAAAAAAGGGGCGCACAGCGCCCCTCTTCGGGTCCATCAGATTCTGAAGCTGCCCACCAGCTGCTTCAAGCGCCCGGCCTGCTGGGCCAGCTGGTCGCAATGACGCAGGGTTTCGTTCAGGTTTTCCACGCCCTGCTGGTTCAGGGCGTTGATCTGGGTGATGTCCAGGTTGAGGCTCTCGACCACGGCGGTCTGCTCTTCGGTCGCGGTCGCCACGGACTGGTTCATGCCATCGATTTCGCCAATGCGCTGGGTCACGCTGGCCAGGCGTTCACCGGCCTGGTTGGCTACCTGCACGGTCTGCTCGCTGGACACCTGGCTGGTGTTCATGGTGTGCACCGCTTCGCGCGAGCCTACCTGCAGGCTGGTGATCATGCGGTGGATCTCTTCCGCCGACTCCTGGGTACGGTGTGCCAGGTTGCGCACTTCGTCGGCCACTACGGCAAAGCCACGGCCGGCTTCACCGGCACGGGCCGCCTCGATCGCGGCGTTCAGTGCCAGCAGGTTGGTCTGCTGCGAAATACCCTTGATCACGTCGAGAATCTTGCCGATTTCGTCGGTGCTGGCGTTGAGTGTTTCGATCTGCGCGCACGACTCGCTGATGCGCTGCGACAAGGCGGTCATGGCACTGATCGCCTCTTCTACCACTTCACGTCCGCCGTGTGCCTGCTCGCTGGCGCCGCTGGCATGCTGCGAAGCATCGGCGGCGTTGCGGGCGATTTCCTGGGTGGCGGCGCCCAGTTCGTTGATGGCCGCCGCCACGCTGTTGGTGCGCATGCTCTGTTCTTCCGAGCCGGTGATCGACGCGTTGGAAGCGCTGACCACTTTTTCCGACAGGTCGTGCACCAGGCGGGTGGCTGAGGACACTTCGCTGATCGAGGCATGGATGCGCTCGACGAAGCGGTTGAACGAGGTGGCCAGTTCGCCGAACTCGTCCTTGTTCTGCACGGTCAGGCGGCGGGTAAGGTCGCCTTCACCCTCGGCGATGTCGCGCATGGCGCGGCCCATGGTGGTCAGCGGGCTCATCAGCACCGGGATCAGCAGGCCAAGCAGGCCGGCGATGGCGGCCACGGCAATCAGCATGGCGATGATCGCCGAGGTGCGGAACTGGCTGAGTGCAGCGTAAGCCTTGTCCTTGTCAATCGACAGGCCGATGTACCACTGCGCCGACGGCAGGCCGGCTACCGGGGCGAAGGAAATGATGCGGTCCTGGCCGTTGAGGGTGACATCCTGCATGCCGGCGGCAATCCGCAGGTTGCTGCCGGGGTAGATGTCCTTGAGGTTCTTCATCACCTGGTCTTTGTCGGGGCTGACAATCACCTGGCCATTGGCGTCTGCCAGGAAGGCGTGGCCGATGCCGCCGAAGTCGACCGAGTTGATGATCTCGACCAAGGTGTCGAGGGTCACGTCACCGCCGACCACACCGATCAGCTCGCCGTTGCTTTTGCTCTTCACCGGGGTGGCGATGGTGACCATCAGGCCGCCGACCGCGCCTTGGTAGGGGGCGGTCAGCACGGTCTGCCCGGCGCTGGCGGCGGCGCCATACCAAGGGCGCTGGCGCGGGTCGTAACCGGCAGGCATCTGGGCGTCCGGGCGCTGGGTGAACGCACCGTTGGCCTGGCCCAGGTACGTGAACAGGAAATTACGCGTGTAGGACGGCTGCTCGATCAGCCCGGCCAGGGTCTCGCCGGCACCTTGCTGGCCGATGTCCTGGGCCAGGTTTTCCAGCACCAGGATGCGCCCGCTCATCCAGTTCTGCACGCTGCTGGCGGTCAGTGCACCGGATTGCTGCACCGACGCTTCGATGTTCTGGCGGATGGTGTTGCGTTGCAGGTAGTCGTTGTAGAGCGTGAACAGGGCAAATGCCAGGACCACGACGCCGCAGGCGCTGAGCAGGATCTTGTGGCGAAATTTCAGGTTCATGTTTCGAGACCTTGAGCCAATGAAGGGAGGGCGCAGCGCGCTCATGACGCACTGCGGGGCCTGTCGACCGGGATATCGGCTAAAGGGGTAAAAGATTGAAGTACTTACAGAAAATTCTTACGGCCGTTTCGACAGACGGTAATCAACGGTTACTCAACTGCTGGATCAACAGCCGTGCGGCTTGCTGCAGCGGTTGTTGCTTGCGCCACAAGATGTGTACCGGCAACTGCAACTCGTTGCGTGTATTGCGAAAACCCAGGCGCACCAGGCGTCCGCTGGCGAGCAGCGGCGCAACCCGCGACAACGGCAGGTCGCCCCAGCCCAGGCCTGCTTCCACCATTTGCAACGCCAGGTCGAAGCTGTCGGTTGACCAGTGCGCTGCACCGATCAGCGGGCGCGGGTCGGCCATTGGCAGGTCGCGGCTGCGCACCAGAATCTGACGCACCTGGGTCAGGTCTTCGAGGTAATGGATGCGCCCCTCGCGCAAGGCTGGGTGGGCCGGCGACAGAGTGGCCACCAGCGACTCCATGCCGATGTGCTGGAAGCCTCGGCGGGCGTCTACCTGCAGGCCTGCAAAGGCCACGCAGAGGTCGGCGCGGCCACTGTCCAGCAGGTGCAGGGCTTCTTCCTGCGGGGCGCTGAGCAGGGCGATATCCAGCAGCGGGTGGCGTTCGCCAAGGTGTGCGATAGCCGCCAACAGTGGCCGGTGGTCGATGTCTGGTACCACGCCCAGGGTCAGGCTGCTTTCCAGCCCTTGGGACAGCTCCAGTGCGTGTACCTGCAGCAATCCCAATTGTTCGCCAATCAGTCTGGCGTGTGGTTCCAGGGCCAGGGCTTGGGCAGTTGGGCGAACCTCACGCGAACCCCGTTCGAACAAGCTGTAGCCCAGTTCCGCTTCAAGGTTGCCGATAGCCATGCTCACGGCTGAAGGCACGCGCCTGAGGGCGCGCGCGGCGGCAGAAAACGAACCGCAGTCGAGCACGGCTAGAAAAAGCTGGATGTTGTCGCTGGAAAAGTTCATGGCAGCCTCCTGTCAGTTGATCTGACAGCTGCTGACTTTTGCTGTCAAGCATGGTGAAGCATGATCGCGCCCCATCGCTTTTTGTCATTGGAGGTAACCCCGAGTGCAGGGATTGAAACGCAAACTGGTCTACGTGACTTTTTATGAGCTGATCGGGTTGTGCATGTCGACCCTCGGGCTGGCTTACCTGTCGGACACCCAGGCGTCGCATACCGGGCCGCTGGCGGTGATGATCACCACCATCGCCATGCTCTGGAACCTGGTTTACAACACCTTGTTCGAAGGGTGGGAGAGCCGCCAGGCCAAGCGTGGGCGCAGCGTGGCGCGGCGGGTGGCGCATGCCATCGGCTTTCAGCTGACGCTGGTGGTTTACCTGATTCCGCTGATAGCCTGGTGGCTCGACATGACACTGGTGGAGGCGTTGCTGGTGGACATGGCGTTCATCGTGCTGGTCCCTTGCTACACCTTTGCCTACAACTGGGCGTTTGATCGGGTGTTCGGGCTGCCAAGTTCCGCGATGGCCGCTGCCTGACAGGTTTCCTGTACCGGCCTCTGCGCAGGTACAGGCAACCCCTAAGGCGGCAGGCGAATGATCAAAGGCTCTTGCTGCTGCTTTACCTGCTGCTCCGCAGGTTGTTCAACCGGTCGCGGCACACTGGCCAGCAAACTGTCCTCAACCTGCCCCGACAAGTAATACACTCCCGCCATGGCCCCGCTCTGGCGGTTTTCCATCAACTCTTGCCATTCCTGGTTCAGCGCGACGTTGAGGATCACCCGCAACTGTTCGACCATCTGCGGGTGTTCGCGGTCATGGGTCATCATGCCGTAGCCGGCCGCGGCAATCGAAATCATCGCCCCCGCCACCTTGCCCACCGCCGACGCTACGGCACTGGCGATGCCGCGCGGCGCCAGGGTAGCGCCGAGCTTTTCGCTGGCCTGGGTGGCCACCGAGTTCAACCCGACATCGGTTCGCCCGGGGCCTTTGCTGGCCTGCTCATGCAAGTGCTGGCGCATGGCTTGCCAGGCCGGTTGCTGGTCCAGCGACTTGGCCCGAAGCAACTGGTACAGGCTGGCATTACGCGCATCCGGCGGCCCCAGGTGGATGGCGGGGATGCGGTTGAGGCGCTGGCTGACCTGCTCGGGCGGCGCGTTGTAGCGGCTGATGATGGTGGGTAGCTGCTGGCCGAGCAGCTGCAGGTACAGCTCGCAGGCGCGGTCGCGAATGCCCTCGGGATTGATCTGCTCGGCCACCGGCTCGATCACCCGCTCGTGGTATTGCTCCTGCAGGTACAGGGCCAGGCGCTTTTCCGCAGGTTCACGGCCTTCGCCGCTGTCGAGCTTGTACCAGGCCACTTTGAGGGTGAGCCACTGCTGGGTCCAGTAACCGGTGAACCAAGGGATGAAGTCGCTTTCGGTGCGCTGTTGTACCTGTTCTTTCCATACCCGCATGGAGCGCCGGGCATAGTCGTTGGCCGAGCCGGCTGCGCCGACCGAAGCGTCGATCAGCTCCTGGTCGATGCGTTGCCAGGCGGCGGGCGTGAGCACCGCAGGCGTAGGCGGGGCAGGTGGGCGCTTGCCCGCGCAGCCGGCCAGGGCCAACAGCAGGCACAGCAACAGAAGGATTCGAGCACTCACGCAACCGCCTCCCTGATAGAGGCTGGGGTGGTTTTTGCAGTATAGGGTGGCGTGCGGAGTACTGCCGTGCACCTTATCGCTTAGGCGACGCAATCCCTGTAGGACCGCGTCAGCATGAACGATCAATTCAGGTCGAGTTTTGCTTCCAGGCGGTCCAGGTGCTTGTGCATCAAACCCAACGCCGCCTCGGCATCGCCTTGCTCCACGGCATCGATGATGGCCGCGTGTTCTTCCCATGCACAGTGGTCGCAACACGGTGATTCGTAACGGGCGATGATCAGTGAGGTCATCGGCACCAGCCCATTGAGGAACCGTGCCAGCGGCGCATTGGCCGCCACCTGCGCCAGTTTCAGGTGAAACTCACCGCCCAGGCGGATCGCCGCGCAGCGCTCACCGCTTTCGTGGTGCTGGCGCTCGCGCTCTACCAGTTGCCGCAGCTGGCGCACCTGCGCCGGCCGTGCGCGCTGGGTGGCCAGGGTAATCAGCGTGGTTTCGGCCAGGCGCCGGGCGCTGAGCACCTGACGTGCCTGATCCGGGTCGGGCGCGGCCAGGTGCGCGGTGTGGCTGGGGCGCTGCACCACCACCTGCTGGTCGGACAGGCGCCCAAGCACACGACGAATCACGGTGCGACTGACACCAAAGGCATGCCCCAACGCCTGCTCGGGCAGCAGCGCGCCCGGGGGCAGGCGCTGTTCGAGAATGGCGTCGAACAGCCGGGGGTAGATCTGCTCGGCCGACAGGCGGGTTTCGCCGGCCGCAAGCAGGGCGGGCAGGTGAGGGGCGGCGTTCATGGTCGCTCTCCTGGGGTCATGGATGCGGGTGTTCGTCCGGGATGTTCAGCGAAATGCCCATGCGCTGGCCTTCGGCGAGGATGTGCTGGCGCATCTGGGCACTGGCCTGGGCGCTGTTGCGTTCACGTATGGCACGTACCACTGCTTCGTTCTCCTTCAGCCGCGCCGCCAGGTGCTCGGGCGAGTTGCGCAGCATGTCGGCGCTCTGTTTCAGGGCATTGCCGGTCTGCTGCACCACGCTCTGGAAGATCGGGTTGGTGGTGAGCGCGAACAGCGCTTCATGGAAGGCGATGTAGGCCTTCACGCCGGCTTCGCTGTCATCGGCCTCCAGCGCTTCGCGCATGTCCATCAGGGTCAGGCGTAACTGGCCGATGTCCTGGCTGTTGGCCGATTGCGCCACCAGGCCAACGATGAAGGGCTCAAGGGTGTAGCGCAGTTCCAGTACGTCGGCCAGGCTGGCCGCAGCGCTGGTGTCGATGCCGGGTTCCTGGAGGGTGGCATCGGCGTCCAGAACCAGTACGCCCTTGCCTGGCAACGAGCGGACCAGGCCCAGGGTCTCCAGCACGGTCACCGCTTCGCGCAGGCTAGGGCGGCTGATGCCCAGTTGTTCGGCCAGCTCGCGCTGGCCCGGCAGCATGTCGCCGGTGCGCCATTGGCCCCGGGCCAAGGCCTGGCGCAGTTTTTCCACCACTGAGTTGACGACGGTTGATGAGCTGATCACGGTTCGCTCCTGCAAGGGCCGGCGTGATCGCCGGCCGCTCTGGTTCAGAATTCCTGTTGATGGTGCGTGTTGGGCTGTTTGCGCGGCGTGGGGGCAAAGCCGGGCTTGCCGTCGAGCACGTTCTGCGCGCGCTCCAGGTCAATGTCCTTTTCCCAGCGGGCGATGGCCACGGTGGCCACGCAGTTGCCAATCAGGTTGGTCAATGCCCGGCCGATGCCCATGAACCAGTCCACTGCCAGCACCAGCACCAGGCCAACCACCGGAATCGCGGGTACGGCGGTCAAGGTGGCGGCCAGGATGACCAGTGCCGAGCCTGGGATGCCGTGAGCGCCCTTGGACGTCACCAGCGACACCAGCAGGATGGTCAGCAGGTCGGTCATTTCCAGCGGCGTGCCGGTGGCGTTGGCGATGAACACGATGGCCAGGGTCAGGTAGATGGAGAAGCCGTCGAGGTTGAACGAGTACCCCGTCGGGATCACCAGGCCGACGGTGGAGCTGCCAATGCCCAGGTGCTCCAGCTTGCGCATGATCTGCGGCAGCACGGCGTCGGAAGAGGCGGTGCCCAGCACGATGGTCAGCTCTTCACGCAGGTACTTGAGGAGCGGCAACAGCTTCAGGCCCGACAGGCGCATGACCGTCCCCAGCACGATCAGCACGAAGCCGGCACAGGTCAGGTAGAACAGTGCGACCAGCCCGCCCAGGTGCTGCAGCGATTCCAGGCCGTATTTGCTGGTGGTGAAGGCGATCGCGCCGAATACGCCGATAGGCGCCAGACGTACGATCATGCCCATGATGCGGAAGATCACATGGCTCAGTTCGTTGATCAGCCGCGAAATGCCGGCGGCCGAGTCACCCACCAGGTTCAGCGCACTGCCGAACAGTACCGAGAACAACAGCACCTGAAGAATGTTGTTGTCGGCGAAGGCACCGATCACCGAGGTGGGGATCAGGTCCATGAAGAACGCCGTGGCGCCGTGAATGTGCTGGCCGCGCTCGGCCAGGCCGTTGGCATCGGCGGTGGACAACTGGTCCAGGTGAATGTTGGCACCGCTACCAATGCCACTGCTGAAGGCGAACACCAGGCCGATCACCAGCGCCAGGGTGGTCAGCACTTCGAAGTAGATCACTGACTTCAGGCCGATGCGCCCGACCTTTTTCAGGTCGCCCGCGCCCGAGATACCGCTGACCACCACGCAGAATACGATCAGGCCGATGAGCATCTTGATCAGCTTGATGAAACCGTCGCCAAGGGGCTTGAGTTGCAGGGAAAGGTCGGGAAAGCTGAGACCGCAGGCGATGCCGAGGGCAAGGCCGAGCACGACTTGCAGGAAGATCGAACGCGAGCACCATTTAAGCATGGGATTGATCTCTGATCGGTGTCCTTGCTTCGGTAGCCGCACGGGGCGAAAGAGCGCAGGACTTAATTATTGTGGTCTTACCGGTTTGTTCAGCGCGGGGCCATAAAAGCGCGAAAAATCCGACTTTGCAAGGGTTTTCGGCCTTACCGGTCTGACCAGTTATGGGGCAATCTGGCCTGCCAGGCTCTACTTCGGTGCATGCCGTGAAGTGGGTATGCGCGAATCAGTTCAGGGCTTGGCCAGTGCCTGCTCCACTGCTGCAATCAGCTTGCCAAGATCCTTGGGCGGTGCGTTGTGGATGACGCCGAACAGGTAGGCGCGCTGCTCCTCTTCGTCGTCCGGCTCGGCGAAGAAGTCCTTGGGTTTGACGCCCAGCACCTGAGCAAACTCCATGAGTGCATCGATGCTGGGTGTATAGGTGCTGGTTTCGAAGCGGCTGATGGTCTTGGGATCGAAGCCGGTCCGTTCGGCCAGTTGTGCCTGGGTCAGGCCCGCCAGCTTGCGGTAGCGGCGCAGGGCGGTACCCAAAGCTGATCTCGTCATCACTTAATTCCCATTTAGAATCAAGAACTTAACGATATCTATCAATATGGCGCAACGCCATGATTGATCACCTTTGTTTTATTTATGTGATGAATTTCGTAGAATTCACGGCTTGACCGGTCAGTCATCGTCAACATCCCTGCGTGGTTCGGCCTCGTGCCCAACGGCGGGAAGCGCATGTGCCATTTGGAGCGGATCGCTACGGATCGGTTCCGATGGTTGTCGATGAGCTGAGTACCGGTACGTCAGTGAATGGAGTCTCATCGTGCGCCTCAACTTGCCGGTTACCCCGGTCGAGCAACGTTTTCCCCCTGATCAGCGGCTGATTTCTGCTACCGATACCGCCAGCCTGATCACCTACTGCAACCCCGAATTCGCCGCTATCAGCGGCTACAGCGAGGCCGAACTGATCGGCAGCCCGCACAACCTGGTGCGCCACCCGGACATGCCGCCGGCGGTGTACGCGTTGATGTGGCGCTACCTGAAAGCTGGCAAGAGCTGGATGGGCATCGTCAAGAACCGCTGCCGTAACGGCGACTACTACTGGGTCAACGCTTACGTCACGCCTATCCTCGAAGGCGGGCGTGTGGTCGGCTACGAGTCGGTGCGGGTGTGCCCCACGCGTGAGCAGGTGGCCCGTGCCGAAGCCCTGTATGCGCGGCTGCGCAACGGCCAGGCGGCAGTGTCGGTGCCGCGTCGGCTGAACGTGCTGGCGCAGGCGCTGGCCTTGCCACTGGCGGGCGGGCTGCTGGCACTGGGCGCCAACCAGCTATGGCCTGGCCTGGTGGGGCAGGGGCTGACCCTGGGGCTGTTCCTGGCCTACGGCCTGTGGGCAAGCGATGCCATTGGCCGGCAGTTGCAGCGGGTTGTGCAAGGCGCCGACGGTGCCTTCGCCGACCCGGTTGCAGCCTTGACCTACAGCGACTTGCCGGGTGCCGCGGGACAACTGCAACTGATGCTGATCAGCGAAGAGGCACGCCTGAAAACCGCATTGACGCGGTTAAGCGACCTGGCCGGGCAAATGGCCGTGGCCGCCCACGATGCCGGGCAGCTGTCGCGCGGCACCGAGGCCGCGCTGCTGGAGCAACGTGCCGAAACCGACCTGAGCGCCACCGCAATGAACCAGATGGCTGCCTCCATCGGTGAAGTGGCCAACCATGTCCAGTTGACCGCCGCCGAGGCACACACCGCGCACCTGCTGGCCGAGCAGGGTAGCCAAGTGGCAGATGCCAGCGGTGCAGCCATTCGTACCTTGGCCAGCACCGTGACGCAGATCAACCAGGCGGTCAGCCAGCTGGCCGGTCAGACCGGTGCCATCGCGGAGGCTGCCGGGATGATCCGCGGCATTGCCGAGCAAACCAACCTGCTGGCCCTCAACGCTGCCATCGAGGCAGCGCGTGCGGGCGAGCAAGGGCGCGGCTTTGCCGTGGTCGCCGATGAGGTGCGGGCGCTGGCCGACAAGACCCGCCAGTCGACCCTGCACATCCAGGCCATCATCGATGCGCTGCGCAGTGGCGCCGAAGAAGCCGTGGTGATCGCTAGCCAGGGCATCGAAGGTGCCGAACTGGGCGTTGCCCAGGTGCAGGAAGCGCGACAGGCGCTGCATGGCATTCGCGATGCGGTGCAGCGCATCAGCGACATGAGCCAGCAGATGGCGACCGCTTCGCAGCAGCAGTCGGCAGTGGCCGAAGATGTTTCGCGGCAGATCAACGGCGTAGCCGGTATTGCCCAGCACAGCGCCCACAGCGCCAACGCCGCTGCCTCGCGCGGCGCCGAACTGGAACAGGTGTGCGCCGGATTGCGCGCCCTGGTGGAGCGCTTCAACCGCTAAGGCAGGATGCTTTATGGATGATATCTATCGCGCGGCCGTGGACGCGGCCGCGATCTTTTCGGAAACCGACCTGCGTGGGAACATCACCTACGTCAACCAGCAGTTCTGCAGCATCTCGGGCTACAGCCGCGAGGAACTGCTGGGAGCCAACCACCGTATCCTCAACTCCGGCCTGCACGAGCCGGCGTTCTTCGTCGGCATGTGGCGGGCCCTGGCCGCCGGGCGGGTGTGGAAGGGCGAGATCTGCAACCGGTCCAAGGACGGTTCGCTGTACTGGGTCGACAGCACCATGGTGCCCTTGGTCGACCCGCTGACCGGCCTGGTGCGCAAGTACGTGTCGATCCGCTTTGACGTCACCGAGAAGCGCCAACTGCTGCACACCTTGCAATGGCGGGTGGGGCACGATGTGCTCACTGGCCTGCCCAATCGTGCCTACCTGTCCGACCTGTTGAACCAGGCCCTGGCCTACTCGCGGCGTGAAGACATCCCGCTGGCGGTGTGCATGCTCGACCTGGATGGCTTCAAGGCGGTCAACGACGGTTACGGGCACGCGGTGGGCGACCTGCTGCTGGTGGAAGTGGCGCAGCGCCTTAAGCGCATCCTGCGCGGGGGGGATGCGGTGGCCCGGTTGTCGGGCGACGAGTTCGTGCTGATCCTGCGCGACTTCGATGATGAGCGAAAGCTGCATGCAGCCCTGCGGCGGGTATTGCGGGCATTGGCGGCCCCCTGTGTGGTTCGGGGGCACACGCTTTCGCTCAGCGCCAGTATCGGCGTGACCCTGTACCCGCAGGATGATGAAGATGCCGATACCCTGGTGCGCCATGCCGACCAGGCCATGTATGTGGCCAAGCAGCGCGGGCGCAACCGGTATCACGTGTTCGACGTGTCGCAGGAGCAGGAGCTCAAGGCCACTCACCAGACAGTGGCGCGGGTGCGACGGGCCCTTAACAACCGAGAGCTTTGCCTTTACTACCAGCCCAAGGTCAACCTGCGCAGCGGCCAGGTGCTGGGCTTCGAGGGCTTGCTGCGCTGGCAGCGGCCAGGCCGTGGCGTGGTGCCGCCCGGCGATTTCCTGCCGTGGGTAGAGCAGACCGACCTGATCGTTGAAATCGGCGAGTGGGTGCTCGACCAGGCCTTGATCCAGTTGCAGGCCTGGCAGCAGCAAGGGCAGCCTTGGTCGCTGAGTGTGAACATCGCCGCGCGGCATTTACAGCGCAGTGACTTTGCCGAGCGCCTGCAGCAGCTGCTGGCAGCGTACCCGGCGGTGGACCCGGCCAGGCTGGACCTGGAAATCGTCGAATCCGTTGCCATCGACAACCTGCAGCACGTCAGCCGTTGCCTGGACGCCTGCCGCGCACTGGGCGTGCGCTTCTCGCTGGACGATTTCGGCACCGGCTATTCGTCGTTGAGTTACCTGAAACGCTTGCCGACCCAGACGATCAAGATCGATCAGTCGTTCGTGCGTGACATCCTCCATGATCAGGACGACCTGGCGCTCACAGCAGCGGTGATTGGCCTGGCCCGGGCCTTTGGCCGGGAGGTGATCGCCGAGGGGCTGGAGAGCGTCGAGCACGGCCGGGTGCTGATGGGGCTGGGCTGCGAGCTGGCGCAGGGGTACTGCATTGCCCGGCCTATGCCGGCCAGTGAAGTGCAAGCCTGGGCACAGGCTTACCGGCAACCGGTCCAGTGGCGTAATCCTTGAGCGGCCGTGCAGGTCAATAGATTCATCGCTCACGCAGCCGCTTGTAGAGGGTGGTCCGGCTGATCCCCAGGCCGCGCGCCACTGCTGACAGGTTGCCATTGGCTTGTTCAACCAGCGTCTGCAGGTCTACCGCTTCGGTCGCCACCAGCACAGGCACCTGCAACTCGGCCAGAAACCCTGCAGGCAGGTGCTCGACGCCGACGGGCCCGCTGCCCGCCAAGGCCAGTGCCACCTGCAGCACACTGACCAGTTCGCGCACATTGCCAGGCCAGGGGTGCTGATCGAGCAACTCCATAATGGCCGGGGGCAGCCGCGCCGGTTGCCCAGGCTCGCGGTAGCGGGCATGCACCTGGTCGATCAACTGCCGCCGGTCCGCACGCTCGCGCAGCGGCGGCAGCACCACCGTCAGCCCGGCAATGCGGTAGTACAAATCCTGACGAAAGCGCCCGGCACGCACCTCTTCGGCCAGGTCGCGGTTGCTCGCCGACACCACGCGGATATCCACCGCTACCGGTTCACCGCTGCCCAGCGGCTGGATGCTGCGCGATTGCAACACGCGCAGCAGGCGGGCCTGGGTAGGCAGCGGCATGTCGCCGATCTCATCGAGAAACAGGATGCCGTGGTCGGCCTTGCGGATCAGCCCCGGGTTGCCTTTGTGGTGGGCGCCGGTGAACGCGCCTTTGTCGTAGCCGAACAGCTCCGACTCCACCAGTTCGGCCGGGATCGCCGCGCAGTTGACGGCGACCAGGGGCTTGTCGGCGCGGCTGCTGGCACGGTGCAGGGTTTCCACGAACACTTCCTTGCCCACACCGGTTTCACCCTGCACCAACACTGGAATGTCCTTTTCCAGCAGCAGGCCGGCCTGTACTCGCGCTTTTTCCAGGCGCGGCTCGCCGTTGCCAGGCTCAGGGCGGCGGGGCGTTTCGCGTGGCGGTTGCCACTGACAATGAAAGCGGTTGCGCCCGGTGGCCTGGAGGGCGAAGGGCTGTTGCCGGGGATGGCTGAGCAACTGCTGCAGGGGCAACTGGAACAGCTGCTCGATGTTCTGCTGCAACGGGTTACCACCGAGCAGGCTGTCGGCCCGGTGGTTGGCGGCCAGCACCTGCCCATGCTCATCGAACACCAGCAGGCCGGCCCAGGGGCTGTCGAGGTTGTCGGAGGCGCTGTTGAAGATCAGTTGTGCATGCTGGTCGGCATGCGCGGCGAAGATCAGGCGGTTTTCCAGGCTCTGGCCCATCATGCGCACCAGGCCCAGTGTCTGGCTGGGCGGCAGATAGCCGTCGCTGGCCACGTCGAACACCCCGACCAGTTGCCGCGCAGCGTCGAACAGGGGGGCGGCGGCGCTGGACATGTAGCGGTTCTGGCGCAGGAAGTGCTCGTCCTGGCCGACGTGAATGGCCTGGGCACAAATCAGCGCGGTGCCCAAGGCATTGGTGCCAACTCCGCGCTCGTGCCAGTGGGCGCCGGCGCTGAAACCATGCTGTTGGCGCGGTTCGATGAAGCGCCGCGAACCCCAGCTGTCGAGCAGGCAGCCGCTGGCATCGGCCAGCATCACCAGGTAGCTGGCGTTGCCCAGCAGGTGTGCATATTGCGGCAGCACTTCCTCGCGGGTCAGGCGCAGCAGGGCCTGGCGTTTCTCCAGCAATTCGCTGAGTTCGGCGCGGGTCAGGCAGTCGAAGTCCGGTGCGTGCTGCGGTTGCAAACCGTGATCGCGGCAGCGGGCCCAGGATGCCTGGATGAGTTGGGCATGGGTCGAAGCGGATGCGGCCATGGGCCTGTCCTATGTGGTTGTTGTTATGGGCGGACCGCTGTTCAGTGTTGTTCACGGGTGTTCATTGTCAAACCGGCAGGTGTTCAGTTGTTCAGTGAATGTGTTCATTTGTGAACCCCCGGTTTGCATGGTCTGCGGCCGAGGCCCCAAGCCAGAGCATCGGGGAGCAACTGGCACGGAACTGGCTGTTCCCGGCAGACAACAACGACAAGAAGGCCATGCCATGTCCCTGGTGCTGGAGCAGGTCAGCCGCAGCGTCGACAACCAGCCGTGGATCGTCGATGCCTCGCTGCGTTTCGAGCCTGGTTCGTTCAACGTGCTGCTGGGTCGCACCCTGGCCGGCAAGACCAGCCTGATGCGCCTGATGGCCGGGCTCGATCGCCCGGACCGGGGCCGGGTGCTGATGGATGGCCAGGACGTGACGGGTGTGCCGGTGCGCCAGCGCAACGTGTCGATGGTGTACCAGCAGTTCATCAATTACCCGACCCTGAGCGTGTACGAAAACATCGCCTCGCCGCTGCGCCAGGCGCGTATGACCGAGGCGGACATCCGCAGGCGTGTGCAGGAAACTGCCGAGATGTTGCGCATCGAAACCTACCTGCAGCGCCTGCCGCTGGAGCTGTCCGGCGGCCAGCAGCAACGCACGGCGATGGCCCGGGCGCTGGTCAAGGATGCCTCGTTGATCCTTTTTGACGAGCCGTTGGTCAACCTCGACTACAAGTTGCGCGAAGGCCTGCGCCAGGAGCTTCGCGCGCTGTTCGCGGCGCGCCACTGCATTGCGGTATACGCCACCACCGAGCCCAACGAGGCGCTGGCGCTGGGCGGCACCACCACCCTTGTGCATGAGGGCCGCATCGTGCAAAGCGGCCCCACCGCCGAGGTGTATCAGCGCCCGGGCAGTGTGCTGGCGGCCGAGCTGTTCTCCGAGCCGCCGATCAACCTGGTGCCTGGCCGTATCAGTGGCAACGAGGTGAGCCTGGCCCAGGCCGTGCATTTTGCCCGCAATGCCGACTTGCAGGCGCTTGCCGAAGGCGACTACCGCTTTGGCGTGCGCCCCAGCCATATCACCCTGGTGCCGGCCCACGATGATGACCTGGAACTGGCGGTGCTGGTGGAGCTGGCGGAGATCAGCGGTTCCGAAACCTTCCTGCATGTGCGCAACGAGCATTGGCGCATGATCCTGCACCTGCCCGGGGTTCACGAATACCAGGTGGACACGCCGATCCGCGTGTTCATCCCCACCCACAAGCTGTTCGTCTTCGACAGCGCCGGGGCGTTGGTGCAGGCCCCGGGGTTGCGCCAGGCAAGGAGAGGGTGATGGCCGAAATCCGCCTGCGCCAACTGGCGCACAGTTACAGTCGCCAGCCCGCCAGCGAGGCGGACTATGCCCTGCACGCGCTAGAGCATGTATGGGAGCAGGGCGGCGCCTACGCGTTGCTTGGGCCGTCGGGCTGCGGCAAGTCGACCCTGCTCAATATCATTTCCGGGCTGCTGACGCCGTCCCATGGCGAGGTGCTGTTCGACGGCAAACCGGTCAACCAGCTGTCGCCGCAAGCGCGCAACATTGCCCAGGTGTTTCAGTTCCCGGTGGTGTACGACACCATGACGGTGTTCGACAACCTGGCCTTCCCCTTGCGCAACCAAGGGCTGGATGAAGCCCGGGTGCGTGCCCGGGTGGAAGAAATTGCCGAGGTGCTCGACCTGTCTGCCGTGTTGCGCAAGAAGGCGCGCAACCTCAGCGCCGACGAAAAGCAGAAAGTCTCCATGGGCCGCGGCCTGGTGCGCGATGACGTGTCGGCGATCCTGTTCGACGAGCCGCTGACGGTGATCGACCCGCACCTGAAGTGGAAGCTGCGGCGCAAGCTGAAGCAGATTCACGAGCAGTTCAACATCACCATGATCTACGTCACCCATGACCAGCTGGAGGCATCGACCTTCGCTGACAAGATCGCAGTGATGCACGGTGGCCGCATCGTTCAGTTCGGCACCCCGCGTGAGCTGTTCGAGCGGCCCCGGCATACCTTTGTCGGCTACTTCATCGGCAGCCCGGGCATGAACCTGATCGAGGTGCGTGCCGAAGCCGACGGGGTGGCGTTTGGTGATGTCCACCTGGCGCTGCCCGATGGCCTGCGCGAACGGCTGGCGGCAACGGCAGGCGGGCGCTTGCAAGTGGGCATCCGACCAGAATTCGTGCAGCTGTGGGACAGCCCGTTCGATGGCGCCATCCCCGCACGCGTGCTGGATATCGAAGACCTGGGCACCTACCGCATCGTCACCGTCGAAGTAGGCGGTGTCGCGCTGAAGGCGCGCCTGGGCGAGGACCGCCCGTTGCCTGTGGATCAGGCCTGGGTCAGCTTGCCGGCGCAGTGGTTGATGCTGTACGTCGACGATGTGCTGCTGGAGGCCGGGCCATGAACAAAGTGCCGAACAACAAAGCCTGGTGGCTGGTGCTGCCGGTGTTCCTGCTGGTGGCGTTCAGCGCGGTGGTACCGATGATGACCGTGGTCAACTACTCGGTGCAGGATATTTTCGACCAGTCCAACCGCTACTTCGTCGGTGCCGACTGGTACCGCCAGGTGCTGCGCGACCCGGCGTTGCATGATGCGCTACTGCGCCAGTTCATCTATTCCGCCTGCGTACTGCTGATCGAGATCCCGCTGGGCATCGGCATTGCCCTGACCATGCCGACCAAGGGGCGCATGGCGTCGGTGTGCCTGATCGTCATGGCCATCCCGCTGCTGATCCCGTGGAACGTGGTGGGCACCATCTGGCAGATCTTCGGCCGTGCCGACATCGGCCTGCTTGGCGCTACCCTGGCCAAGCTCGGGGTCAGCTACAACTACGCCGGCGACCCGTTCGACGCCTGGCTTACGGTGCTGGTGATGGACGTATGGCACTGGACGTCACTGGTGGCACTGCTGTGCTATTCGGGCCTGCGCGCCATCCCCGACGTGTACTACCAGGCCGCGCGCATCGACCGTGCTTCGGGCTGGGCGGTGTTCCGCCACATCCAGCTGCCCAAGCTGAAGAATGTGCTACTCATCGCGGTGATGCTGCGCTTCATGGACAGCTTCATGATCTACACCGAGCCGTTCGTGCTGACCGGTGGCGGGCCGGGTAACGCCACCACTTTCCTCAGCCAGACCCTCACGCGCATGGCCGTGGGGCAGTTCGACCTGGGCCCGGCGGCGGCGTTCTCGCTGGTGTACTTCCTGATCATCCTGCTGGTGTCGTGGCTGTTCTACACAGCCATGACCCATGCCGACAAGGACTAGCCCATGAGCACGCGCAAAACGCTGGCCCTGCTGCTGTATTTCTTCTTCCTGCTGGTGCCGATCTACTGGTTGCTGAACATGTCGTTCAAGAGCAACACCGAGATCCTTGGCGGCCTGACCCTGTGGCCGCAGGCATTCACCCTCGACAACTACCGGGTGATCTTCACCGATGCCAGCTGGTACAGCGGTTACATCAACTCGCTGTACTACGTGTGCCTGAACACGCTGATTTCGTTGCTGGTGGCGCTGCCGGCGGCCTATGCCTTCTCGCGCTACCGCTTCCTCGGCGACCGGCACCTGTTCTTCTGGCTGCTGACCAACCGCATGGCGCCCCCGGCGGTGTTCCTGCTCCCGTTCTTCCAGCTGTACTCGTCGATCGGCCTGTTCGACACCCATATAGCCGTGGCCCTGGCCCATTGCCTGTTCAACGTGCCGCTGGCGGTGTGGATCCTGGAGGGCTTCATGTCGGGTGTGCCAAAGGAAATCGACGAAACGGCCTACATCGACGGCTACAGCTTCCCGCGCTTCTTCATGAAGATCTTCATTCCGCTGATTGGCTCTGGTATCGGCGTGACGGCGTTTTTCTGCTTCATGTTTTCCTGGGTCGAGCTGCTGCTGGCGCGCACCCTGACCTCGGTGAATGCCAAGCCGATTGCGGCCGTGATGACCCGCACCGTGTCGGCCTCGGGTATCGACTGGGGGGTGCTGGCGGCGGCGGGGGTACTGACCATTTTGCCGGGCATGCTGGTGATCTGGTTCGTGCGCAACCATGTGGCCAAGGGCTTTGCCCTGGGCCGGGTGTGAGGAGGGCAACGCATGGAGTGGATGGCCTGGACCTTGCCGACGGCGCTGTTCTTTGCTGCCGTTGGTGTGCTGCTGCTGGGCATGACACTGCTTGAGCTGCGCCGCCCTTGCGTGGAGCGGCGCGGCTTCTTGCCGTTGGTCACCAGCCGGGGTGACCGCTTGTTCATCGGCCTGCTGGCCAGCGCCTACCTGCATTTGCTGGTGGTCGGCGTCAGCGAGTGGCCGTTGTGGGTGGCCTCGCTGCTGTCGCTGGCGTGGCTGGTGGTGGTGCTGCGCTGGGGCTGAGCGAGCGGCCCTGTGGATTAACAGAAACGGGAGATCACAATGTTCGATAACAAGCATAAAACGCGACATTTGACCCTGGCCGCGTTGCTGGTGCTGGCCAGCGTGCATGGCACAGCCTGGGCCGACCAATACGAGGACGCAGCGAAGAAATGGCTTGGCAGCGAGTTCAAGCCATCGACGCTAACCCCGGAACAGCAGATGGCCGAGATGAAGTGGTTCATCAAGGCCGCCGAGCCGTTCCGTGGCATGAAGATCAACGTGGTGTCGGAAACCATCACCACCCATGAATACGAATCCAAGGTGCTGGCCAAGGCCTTCAGCGAAATCACCGGCATCCAGCTGACCCACGACCTGCTCCAGGAAGGCGACGTGGTGGAGAAACTGCAGACACAGATGCAGTCGGACAAGAACATCTACGACGGTTGGGTCAACGACTCCGACCTGATCGGTACGCACTTTCGCTACGGCAAGGTGGAATCAATCACCGACCTGATGGCCAACGAAGGCAAGGACTACACCTCGCCGACCCTGGACCTCAAGGACTTCATCGGCATTTCCTTCACCACTGCGCCAGACGGCAAGGTCTACCAGCTGCCCGACCAGCAGTTCGCCAACCTGTACTGGTTCCGCGCCGACTGGTTCGAGCGCCCTGACCTGAAGGCCAGGTTCAAGGAAAAGTACGGCTACGAGCTGGGTGTGCCGGTGAACTGGTCGGCCTATGAAGACATTGCCAAGTTCTTTACCGAAGACGTCAAGGAAATCGACGGCAAGCGCGTCTATGGCCATATGGATTACGGCAAGAAAGACCCGTCGCTGGGCTGGCGCTTCACGGATGCCTGGTTCTCCATGGCCGGCGGTGGCGACAAAGGGCTGCCCAACGGCCTGCCGGTGGATGAATGGGGCATTCGCGTGGAGGACTGCCACCCGGTGGGCTCCAGTGTGACCCGTGGCGGCGACACCAACGGCCCGGCCGCTGTATATGCCACCCAGAAGTACGTGGACTGGATGCGTGCCTATGCGCCCAAGGAAGCGCAGGGCATGACCTTCTCCGAGGCGGGGCCGGTGCCGGCGCAGGGCAACATCGCCCAGCAGATCTTCTGGTACACCGCGTTTACCGCCGACATGACCAAGCCCGGATTGCCGGTGGTGAATGCCGATGGCACGCCGAAGTGGCGCATGGCGCCCTCGCCGAAGGGACCTTATTGGGAGGAGGGAATGAAGCTGGGCTATCAGGACACGGGATCGTGGACGTTCTTCAAGTCCACCCCCGAGAAGCAACGCCTGGCAGCGTGGTTGTATGCCCAGTTCGTCACCTCCAAGACCGTCTCGCTGAAGAAGACCATCGTCGGCCTGACGCCGATTCGCGAGTCGGACATCAACTCCCAGGCCATGACCGACCTGGCACCCAAGCTGGGTGGGCTGGTGGAGTTCTACCGCAGCCCGGCACGGGTGCAGTGGACACCCACCGGTACCAACGTACCGGATTATCCACGGTTGGCGCAGTTGTGGTGGAGCCATATCGCCGAGGTGGCCAGCGGCGAGAAGACCCCGCAGGAAGCGCTGGATGGCCTGGCGCGGGATCAGGACCGCATGATGGAACGCTTGCAACGGTCCAATGCCCAGGCCACCTGTGCGCCCAAGCTGAACCCGGAGAAGGATGCCCAGTACTGGTTCGACCAGCCGGGTGCTCCGAAACCCAAGCTGGCCAACGAAAAACCCAAGGGCGAGACGGTCAGCTACAACGAGCTGCTTAAATCGTGGGAAGCGGCCAGGAAGTGATCGCCTAAGCTCAGTGATTAACCACAGGCAAAAAAAACGGCACCTGCCAGAGGTGCCGTTTTCATTTTGCGCCGTGTTACTTGTGCAGCTCTTCTGCCGCATACAGCGTGTTTTCCAGCAGGCAGGCACGGGTCATCGGCCCGACGCCACCCGGCACCGGCGTGATCCAGCCAGCGCGCGGCAGGGCGGTCTCGTAGACCACGTCGCCGACCAGCTTGCCGTCTTCCTGGCGGTTGATGCCCACGTCGATGACAATAGCGCCTTCCTTGACCCATTCACCCTTGACCAGGCCCGGCTTGCCGGCGGCCACGACCACCAGGTCGGCGCGCCCGACATGGCCAGCCAGGTCTTTGGTGAAGCGGTGGCAGACGGTGACGGTGCAGCCGGCCAGCAGCAGTTCCATGGCCATCGGGCGACCCACGATGTTGGAAGCACCAACGATCACCGCATCCATGCCGTACAGGTCCTGGCCTGTGCTTTCCAGCAGGGCCATGATGCCTTTCGGCGTGCACGGGCGCAGCAGCGGGATGCGCTGGGCCAGGCGGCCGATGTTATACGGGTGGAAACCGTCCACATCCTTGTCCGGGCGAATGCGCTCGAGCAGCAGCGAGGCGTCCAGGTGCGCCGGCAGCGGCAACTGCAGCAGGATGCCGTCGACAGCCGGGTCGTCATTGAGGCGGTCGATCAGCTCGGTCAGGGCCTGCTGCGAGGTCTCGCTGGGCAGGTCGAACGCCTGCGAAATGAAACCGACCTCTTCGCAGTCCTTGCGCTTGTGCGAGACATAGACTTGGGAGGCGGGGTCGGTGCCGACCAGGATCACTGCCAGGCCCGGCGTACGCAGGCCTTGCTGGCGACGCTCCACGACACGTTGAGCGATCTGCTTGCGCAGGTTGGCGGCGATCGCCTTGCCATCGATTAGGTGTGCAGTCATAGACGCGTGATTAACCATCGAGAAGGAAACAATAAAGAGCGCGCATTCTCGCACGACACGGCCCACGGGCAAAGGCGGGTGGTCGGGCAAATCCCCTAACCCCTTAAATAATTTAAATTTTTTTTAAAAAGGTGTTGACGAGGTACAGGGTCGACTATAAGATTCGCCGCACTTGTCGGGCACAGCCTAGCACTGGTTGGCTAAGTCGGGCAGAATGAGTGGTTTAGCAGTTATCTGTTAAGGCCTCGTTCGGTTAGGCTTCAAGCTTAAGCGCCCGTAGCTCAGCTGGATAGAGCATCCGCCTTCTAAGCGGATGGTCGCAGGTTCGAGTCCTGCCGGGTGCGCCATTAGGCAGCTTTGGCACGCAAGTAGGCGGTAATGCAATATGGTGGGCGTAGCTCAGTTGGTAGAGCGCTGGATTGTGATTCCAGTTGTCGTGGGTTCGATTCCCATCGTCCACCCCATATTTTTCAAGGGCGCCTCGATAGCATCTGGCGCCTTTGTTTTAAGCGTTACGCGGACGTGGTGAAATTGGTAGACACACTGGATTTAGGTTCCAGCGGCGCAAGCTGTAAGAGTTCGAGTCTCTTCGTCCGCACCATGCTTCTGTAAGGTAGTACCGCAACATCGCAAGACTGCAATATGGTGGGCGTAGCTCAGTTGGTAGAGCGCTGGATTGTGATTCCAGTTGTCGTGGGTTCGATTCCCATCGTCCACCCCATATTCTTGAAAAGGCGCCTTGATCGTGAGATCGGGCGCCTTTTTGTTTTGGGGTTGTGTGGCTGCGGTGTGCATGTCTTGAGTGTTCTGGCGCCTGTGAGATCGAGCGCCACAAACCTCACGCCAGAAACTAGCGACCGCGACGCAATTCCCCCTTGCAATCCTCTGGTGACACCCCAATAAAAGCTGTTAGATTTCAGCCGGTTGAAACAACGGCCCAGTTGGCCGGCAGAGGAACAACCCGATGATCGCAAAAGAAGCCCGTCAGGCCCTGGCGCTACAGCGCTTTGCCGAGGCCAGTCCGCAGCTGCTCGAAGAGATCCGCGAGCTGGATCCGCGCGAGCAGGCCCAGCAGATCGAATGGGCATTCGAGGATGCGGCCGAGGAGCAGGGTATCCAGCCTTGGGAGCTGGCCCTGCAACTGATCGCCGAAACCCCGGAGCAACTGCAGGCCATGCGCCTGGAGACGCACCGCGAGGTTGCCGAGGCGCTGGGGATGCAATGGGAAGAGTACTGCCAGTTCAACGAAATCGACCCTGAATAAAGGAAGCGAAATCGTTGTTGGCAGTTGTTTGACAAGGTATTTCGGCTGTAGGGTGCCCCAGGTGTCGTGCGGCCCTTATTGAAACAGGTCTGGCGGTGCGCCGTGCGGGCCTTGAAAGTTAATCGACCGGCGTGGTTTCCCGTCGTCCCGAGTGGGGTGACTTCTGCTGCGCGACTCACTAGAATACTTGCCCTTGATTCTGGAGTCGGGCTAACGCCGGCTAACGTCTGTGCAACGAGGAATATCCATGCAAGTTTCTGTTGAAAACACTTCCGCTCTCGAGCGCCGCATGACCATCGCCGTTCCGGCCGAGCGCGTCGAGAACGAAGTCAACAAGCGTCTGCAACAGACTGCCAAGCGCGCCAAGGTTGCCGGCTTCCGCCCAGGCAAGGTGCCAATGAGCGTGATCCGTCAGCGCTTCGAGGCCGATGCCCGCCAAGAGGCTTTCGGTGACCTGGTCCAGGCTTCCTTCTACGAAGCCATCGTCGAGCAGAAGCTGAACCCGGCTGGCGCTCCGGCGGTAGAGCCCAAGTCCTTCGAAAAGGGCAAGGACCTGGAATTCGTCGCCACCTTCGAAGTGTTCCCTGAGTTCACCGTTGCCGGCCTGGAGTCGATCAACGTCGAGCGCCTGAGCGCCGAAGTGGCTGACGCCGACCTGGACAACATGCTGGAAGTGCTGCGCAAGCAGAACACCCGCTTTGAAGCCGTCGAGCGCGCCGCGCAGAACGATGACCAGGTCAACATCGACTTCGTCGGCAAGGTCGACGGTGAAGTGTTCGCCGGTGGTTCGGCCAAGGGCACCCAGCTGGTACTGGGCTCCGGCCGCATGATCCCAGGCTTCGAAGACGGCCTGGTTGGCGCCAAGGCTGGCGAAGAGCGCGTTGTCAACGTGACCTTCCCAGAGGACTACCAGAACCTGGACCTGGCTGGCAAAGCCGCTGAGTTCACCATCACCGTCAACAGCGTTGCCGCCCCTGTGCTGCCAGAGCTGAACGAAGAATTCTTCGCCCAGTTCGGCATCAAGGAATCGACCCTGGAAGGCTTCCGCACCGAAGTTCGCAAGAACATGGAGCGTGAACTGCGTCAGGCGATCAAGACCAAGGTCAAGAACCAGGTCATGGACGGTCTGCTGGCCGCCAACCCGATCGAAGTGCCCAAAGCCCTGCTGGAAAACGAAGTCAACCGTCTGCGCGTGCAGGCTGTTCAGCAGTTCGGTGGCAACATCAAGCCAGAGCAACTGCCAGCCGAGCTGTTCGAAGAGCAAGCCAAGCGCCGCGTTGTGCTGGGCCTGATCGTTGCTGAAGTGGTCAAGCAGTTCGAACTGAAGCCGGACGACGCCAAGGTTCGCGAAATGATCGAAGAAATGGCTTCGGCTTACCAGGAGCCTGAGCAGGTCATCGCCTGGTACTACAAGAACGACCAGCAACTGAACGAAGTGCGTTCGGTTGTGCTGGAAGAACAAGTTGTAGATACTGTTCTGCAGAAAGCGACTGTGACCGACAAGTCGGTCTCGTACGAAGATGCCGTTAAACCAGCACAGGCTCCTGCCGAAGCTGAGTAATACGGTTCTCTCGTAGGAAACCCCCACAAGCCAGCCTTCGAGCTGGCTTGTGCGTATTCAAGCCATGACTATTTGGGAGTGAGCGCAGGACATGTCCCGCAATTCTTATATTCAGCAGAGCTCTGACATCCAGGCCGCAGGCGGCCTGGTCCCGATGGTTATCGAGCAGTCCGCCCGTGGCGAACGCGCTTACGACATCTACTCGCGCCTGTTGAAGGAGCGTGTAATTTTCCTGGTCGGCCCGGTAGAGGACTACATGGCCAACCTCGTCGTTGCGCAACTGCTGTTCCTTGAAGCGGAAAACCCGGACAAGGATATCCATCTGTACATCAACTCGCCGGGTGGCTCCGTCACCGCCGGCATGTCGATTTACGACACCATGCAGTTCATCAAGCCGGACGTTTCGACCATCTGCATCGGCCAGGCCTGCAGCATGGGCGCCTTCCTGCTGGCTGCCGGTGCCAAGGGTAAGCGTCACTGCCTGCCGAACTCGCGCGTGATGATCCACCAGCCGTTGGGCGGCTTCCAGGGGCAGGCGACCGATATCGAGATCCATGCCCAGGAAATTCTCAATATCAAGGCCCGTCTGAACGAGCTGCTGGCCTACCACACCGGCCAGGACCTCGAGACCATCAAGCGCGACACCGAACGTGACAACTTCATGAGCGCCTCGCGCGCGGCCGAGTACGGCCTGATCGACTCGGTCTACGACAAGCGGCAACTGGCCTCCTGAACCGGGGTGCCAGAGCAGGTAGGTGCGCAAAGCGCCTACCTGCGGACTTGAAAAAGCCCGCAATTGCCTTCATCTTGTGTTGCAAGCCTACCGGATTGGATCGATCGAATGACTGACACCCGTAACGGCGAGGACAGCGGCAAATTGCTTTATTGCTCCTTCTGCGGCAAAAGCCAGCACGAAGTGCGCAAACTGATTGCCGGGCCCTCGGTATTTATCTGCGACGAGTGCGTCGACCTGTGCAATGACATCATCCGTGAGGAGGTGCAGGAAGCCCAGGCCGAGAGCAGCGCGCACAAATTACCTTCGCCGAAAGAAATCAGCGGCATCCTGGACCAGTACGTCATTGGTCAGGAGCGCGCGAAGAAGGTGCTGGCCGTAGCGGTGTACAACCACTACAAGCGCCTGAACCAGCGTGACAAGAAGGGTGACGAAGTCGAACTGGGCAAGAGCAACATCCTGCTCATCGGGCCGACCGGCTCGGGCAAGACCCTGCTCGCCGAAACCCTGGCACGCCTGTTGAACGTACCGTTCACCATTGCCGACGCCACCACCCTGACCGAAGCCGGTTATGTGGGTGAGGACGTCGAGAACATCATCCAGAAGCTGTTGCAGAAGTGCGACTACGACGTGGAAAAGGCCCAGATGGGCATTGTCTACATCGACGAGATCGACAAGATCTCGCGCAAGTCGGACAACCCGTCCATCACCCGTGACGTTTCGGGCGAGGGCGTGCAGCAGGCGTTGTTGAAACTGATCGAAGGCACCGTGGCTTCGGTTCCGCCGCAAGGTGGCCGTAAACACCCGCAACAGGAATTCCTGCAGGTTGATACCCGCAACATCCTGTTCATCTGTGGTGGTGCGTTCTCGGGCCTGGAAAAGGTTATCCAGAACCGCTCCACCAAAGGTGGTATCGGTTTTGGCGCCGAAGTGCGCAGCAAGGAAGAGGGCAAGAAGGTTGGTGAGTCCCTGCGTGAGGTCGAGCCGGACGATCTGGTCAAGTTTGGCCTGATTCCGGAATTCGTTGGCCGTCTGCCGGTGCTGGCGACCCTCGACGAGCTGGACGAGGCTGCGCTGATGCAGATTCTCACCGAGCCGAAGAATGCCCTGACCAAGCAGTATGCCAAGCTGTTCGAGATGGAAAGCGTCGACCTCGAGTTCCGCAGTGATGCACTCAAGGCCGTTGCCCGCAAGGCTCTGGAGCGCAAGACTGGCGCCCGTGGCCTGCGTTCGATCCTCGAAGGCGTGCTGCTCGACACCATGTACGAGATCCCTTCCAAGAAGGATGTCAGCAAGGTGGTGATCGATGAGAGCGTCATCGAGGGTACCTCGCAGCCGCTGATGATCTACGAAAACAGCGAGCCGCAAGCCAAGGCCGCGCCAGACGCCTGATTCAGGCAAAGGCCGGTTCACGGTTGCAAGCAAGGAGGGGGCCTACGGGCCCCTTTCTGCTTTTCCTGCGCTAGCGCTTGTAATTTCCCAAGTGTACCCCCACATTAGGTCCAAGCATCATTTCCACCGGTTTCCGGCCATAAGGCCGCTGTAGAGGCGAAATCATGAAGACCACCCTCGACTTGCCTCTTTTGCCATTGCGCGATGTCGTTGTTTACCCGCACATGGTTATCCCGCTGTTCGTGGGGCGCGAAAAATCCATCGAGGCCCTCGAGGCCGCGATGACGGGCGAAAAGCAGATCCTTCTGCTGGCCCAGAAGAACCCGGCCGACGACGACCCGGGCGAGGACGCCCTGTACCGCGTCGGTACCGTTGCCACCGTGCTGCAACTGCTGAAGCTGCCTGATGGCACCGTCAAGGTGCTGGTCGAAGGCGAGCAGCGTGGCGCTGTCGAGCGTTTCACCGAAGTAGAAGGGCACATCCGTGCCGAAGTCTCCCTGATCGACGAAACCGACGCCGCCGAGCGCGAGTCGGAAGTGTTCGTGCGCACGTTGCTGTCGCAGTTCGAGCAATACGTACAACTGGGCAAGAAGGTCCCTGCCGAAGTGCTGTCTTCGCTGAACAGCATCGAAGAGCCAGGGCGTCTGGTCGACACCATGGCCGCCCACATGGCCCTGAAGATCGAGCAGAAGCAGGAAATTCTCGAAATCGTCGACCTGCCAACCCGTGTCGAGCACGTGCTGGCGCTGCTGGATGCCGAAATCGACCTGCTGCAGGTCGAAAAGCGCATTCGCGGCCGGGTCAAGAAGCAGATGGAACGCAGCCAGCGCGAGTACTACCTGAATGAGCAGATGAAGGCCATTCAGAAAGAACTCGGCGATGGCGATGAAGGCCACAACGAAGTCGAAGAGCTGAAAAAGCGCATCGAAGCCGCTGGCCTGCCCAAGGATGCCCTCACCAAGGCCCAGGCCGAGCTGAACAAGCTCAAGCAGATGTCGCCGATGTCGGCCGAAGCCACCGTGGTGCGCTCGTACCTCGACTGGCTCGTGCAGGTACCGTGGAAGGCCCAGAGCAAAGTGCGCCTGGACCTGGCCAAGGCCGAGGAAATTCTCGATGCCGACCACTATGGCCTGGAAGAGGTCAAGGAACGCATCCTCGAATACCTTGCCGTGCAAAAGCGCGTCAAGAAAATCCGTGGCCCGGTGCTGTGCCTGGTCGGCCCTCCCGGTGTCGGCAAGACCTCGCTGGCCGAGTCGATCGCGGCCGCTACCAACCGCAAGTTCGTGCGCATGGCCTTGGGTGGCGTGCGTGACGAAGCCGAAATTCGTGGTCACCGCCGCACTTACATTGGCTCCATGCCAGGCCGTCTCATCCAGAAGATGACCAAGGTGGGCGTGCGCAACCCGCTGTTCCTGCTGGACGAAATCGACAAAATGGGCAGCGACATGCGTGGCGACCCGGCCTCGGCGCTGCTGGAAGTGCTCGACCCGGAGCAGAACCACAACTTCAACGACCACTACCTGGAGGTTGATTACGACCTCTCGGACGTGATGTTCCTGTGCACCTCGAACTCGATGAACATCCCGCCGGCGCTGCTCGACCGCATGGAAGTCATCCGCCTGCCGGGCTACACCGAGGACGAGAAGATCAACATCGCGGTCAAGTACCTGGTGCCCAAGCAGGTCAAGGCCAACGGCTTGAAGAAAGAAGAGCTGGAAGTCGACGTTTCGGCGATCCGCGACATCATCCGCTATTACACCCGCGAAGCCGGTGTGCGGGGCCTGGAGCGGCAAATTGCCAAGGTATGCCGCAAGGTGGTCAAGGAACATACCGGACAGAAGCAGGTCAAGGTCAAGGTGGCCAGCGAGCAGTTGGAACACCTGCTGGGCGTGCGCAAGTTCCGCTACGGCCTGGCCGAGCAACAGGACCAGATCGGCCAGGTCACCGGCCTGGCATGGACCCAGGTGGGCGGCGAACTGCTCACCATCGAAGCCGTGGTCATCCCCGGCAAAGGCCAGCTGATCAAGACCGGCTCGTTGGGCGATGTGATGGTCGAGTCGATCACTGCCGCACAGACCGTGGTGCGTAGCCGCGCCCGCAGCCTGGGTATTGCCGCCGACTTCCACGAGAAGCATGACGTGCATATCCACATGCCGGAAGGCGCTACGCCGAAGGATGGCCCAAGTGCCGGTATCGGCATGTGCACCGCGCTGGTGTCGGCGCTGACGCAGATTCCGGTGCGCGCCGATGTTGCCATGACCGGCGAAATCACCCTGCGTGGCCAGGTGCTGGCCATTGGCGGGTTGAAGGAAAAACTGCTGGCGGCACACCGTGGCGGGATCAAGACGGTGATCATTCCCGAGGAGAATGTTCGCGATTTGAAGGAGATTCCTGAAAATATCAAACAGGATCTGCAGATCAAACCGGTCAAATGGATTGACGAAGTCCTGCAAATTGCGCTGCAATACGCCCCGGAGCCCTTGCCAGATGTGGCTCCGGAGATTGTCGCCAAAGATGAAAAGCGCGACGGCGATGCTAAGGAACGAATCAGCACGCATTAGTAGTTTTTGGCTGGGGGGCTTTCCTTGACAGTTTTTTCGGGGCCTTGCTATAAAGCGGCACGCTATTGTCATCAGGCCACCCAGCGCACGTTTCATAAGCTTTTCATTACATACTTAGAAACAAACTCAATAGAGAAATAAGGGGACTTAGAGTGAACAAGTCGGAACTGATTGACGCTATCGCCGCATCTGCTGACATCCCGAAAGCTGTAGCCGGCCGTGCGCTGGACGCAGTCATCGAATCCGTCACCGGCGCCCTGAAGCAAGGTGACGATGTGGTACTGGTTGGCTTCGGTACCTTCTCGGTCAAGGAGCGCGCCGAGCGCACTGGCCGTAACCCGCAAACCGGCAAGGCGATCAAGATCGAAGCCGCCAAGGTTCCAGGTTTCAAGGCAGGCAAAGGCCTGAAAGACGCCGTCAACTAAGTCGTCTTTCAGCCGGACCCGGCCTGGCCTGGTCCGAGCACGGTGATGGCGGGGCGCAAACGTTCCCGCCTGACACGTTTGCTAAGCAAAGGCGCATCCTCGGATGCGCCTTTCTTTTATCAGGATTCTACCCACGCTCCGCGGTTGTCGACGCAGTGGTACAGCCGTTTCTGGGGGACGCATGCTGCAAAATATCAGGGACAATTCACAAGGTTGGATTGCCAAGACCATCATCGGCCTTATCGTCGTGTTGATGGCGTTGACCGGCTTTGAAGCCATTTTCCAGGCCGCCACCCATAGCCAGGACGCCGCCAAGGTGAACGGCCAGACCATCAGCCAGAACGAGCTCAGCCAGGCCGCTGACATGCAGCGCCGTCAGCTGATGCAACAGTTGGGCAAGGATTTCGACCCGGCGCTGCTGGATGACAAATTGTTGCGTGAAGAGGCCCTCAAGGGCCTGATCAGCCGCAAGCTGCTGCTGCAAGGCGCCGAAGATGCCAAGTTCGCCTTCTCCGAAGCCGCGCTGGATCAGGTGATCCTGCAGACGCCGGAATTCCAGGTGGACGGCAAGTTCAGTGCTGACCGCTTCGACCAGGTCATCCGCCAGATGGGCTACGGCCGCATGCAGTTCCGTGACATGCTTGCCGAGGAAATGCTCATTGGCCAGCTGCGCACCGGCCTGGCCGGCAGCAGCTTCGTCACCGACCAGCAGGTGGATGCTTTCGCCCGCCTGGAGAAGCAGACCCGCGACTTCGCTTCCCTGACCTTCAAGGCCGACCCGGCCTCGGTCAAGGTCAGCGACGAAGAGGTCAAGGCGCACTACGACCAGCACGCCAAGGAGTTCATGTCGCCTGACCAGGTGGTGATCGACTACATCGAGCTGAAGAAGTCGGCGTTCTTCGACCAGGTCAACGTGACCGACGAAGAGCTCAAGGCCCAGTACGAGAAAGAAATCGCCAACCTCGCGGAACAGCGCCATGCCGCGCACATCCTCATTGAGGTCAACGATAAAGTCACCGACGCCCAGGCCAAGGCCCGTGCTGAAGAGATTGAGCAGCGTCTGGCCAAGGGTGAAGACTTTGCCGCATTGGCCAAGGAGTTCTCTCAGGACCCAGGCTCGGCCAACAACGGTGGTGACCTCGGCTTCGCCGGCCCGGGCGTGTACGACCCGGCCTTTGAAGACGCGCTGTACAAGCTGCAGGATGGCCAGGTATCGACCCCGGTACGCACCGAGTTCGGCTACCACCTGATCAAGCTGCTGGGCGTGCAAGCGCCAGAAGTGCCGAGCTTCGCCAGCCTGAAGGACAAACTGACCCGCGACCTGAAGATCCCGTTGGTCGAGCAGCGTTACGTCGACGCCAGCAAGCAGCTGCAGGATGCTGCCTACGAGGCCTCCGACCTGGCTCAGCCGGCCCAGGACCTGAACCTCAAGGTGCACACCTCCGCAGCCTTCGGCCGCGAGGGTGGCGAAGGCATCACTGCCAACCGTTCCGTGGTACAGGCTGCGTTCTCCGAAGAAGTGCTGGACGAAGGTGCTAACAGCACCGCCATCGAGCTCGACCCGGAAACCACCGTGGTACTGCGCGTCAAGGAGCACCGCAAGCCGGAGCAACTGCCGCTGGAGGCCGTGGCCAAGAACATCAGCGAGCAGCTGGCCAAAGACAAGGCGACCGCCGAACTCAAGGCCAAGGCAGACAAGCTGATTGCCGGCCTGCGTGACGGCTCCATCGCAGCGGGCAGCGTGCATGAAGGGCAGGGCTGGAAGGCCTATGAGGCTGTTACCCGTGGCGAGGACGGTATTGACCCGGCCGAACTGCAGGCACTGTTCCGCCTCGGCAAGCCGCAGGCCAAGGACAAGCCGGTTTACGGCAGCGTAGTGCTGCGTGACGGTAGCCTGGTGGTGCTGCAGCTCAAGGGTGTTAACGAAGGCGCCACCGCCACCGACGAAGAGAAGCAGCAGATCCGCCGCTACCTCGCGTCGCGCGCTGGCCAGCAGGACTTTGCGGCTTACCGCAAACAGCTGGAAGCCAATGCAGACATCACCCGTTACTAAGGTGATCGCTGCATGAAGAAACAGGCCGCCTCGTGCGGCCTGTTTCATTTCTGCGCTAGCGCTTTACACCCTCATAGTTATCCAGCGTATCCCGCGCAATCTCCCGCCCCAGGGCAATCAGCTCCGGCGCTTTGTAAAACTCGAAAAACCGGCACACCCGCTTGGGCACGTTGATCAGTACATCCGGTGGATAGCCGGCGATCTTGTACTGCGCCAGCGAGGTCTGCATCACTTCGAAGCTCTGGTTGATCAAGTCCAGCAGCGAAGCCGGCCCCACGTTGTCAATGATGAACGAGCCGGTCGCGGACTTGGGCGCCCCCTCGTGCTCGGGTGCCGCTGCCGGTTGCTGGCCTTCCGGGTTGGCGGCATCTGCCAGCCACGGGTTCGGCGGCGCCAGCCCTTCGGCAACGATCTCCTGTTCGATGCGTATCAGCTCTTCCGCCGGCTTGCGCCGGAACGGCAAACGAGAGCCCAATGAGCTCAACAGGGAGTCAAAACGCATCTTGAACGCCGCCGGGCGCTCGATCACCGGCAATTGATACTGCTTCTGGTTGGTGGCGTTGAGGTTGACCGCGATGATCAGGTCGCAGTGGCTGGACACCACCGGCACGATCGGCAGCGGGTTGAGGATGCCGCCGTCGACCAGCATGCGATTGCCCTGCATCACCGGCGTGAACAGGCTGGGGATGGCCGCCGAGGCGCGCATGGCCTGGTGCAGGCAACCCTCCTGAAACCAGATTTCCTGCTGGTTGGTGAGGTCGGCGGCAACCGCCGTGTAGGGGATGCGCAGTTGTTCGATGTTGATCTCGCCGACGATCTTGCGGATCTGCCCGAACACCTTGTCGCCACGAATGGCGCCGAGGCGAAAGCTCACGTCCACCAGGCGCAGTACATCCAGGTAGTCGAGGCTCTCGATCCAGTTGCGGTAGTCTTCCAGCTTGCCGGCGGCGTAGATGCCGCCAATCACCGCCCCCATGGAACAACCGGCGATGCAGGCGATGTCGTAGCCCCGGCGCTCGATTTCCTCAATCACGCCAATGTGCGCATATCCCCGGGCGCCGCCCGATCCCAATACCAGTGCCACGCGTTTACTCATGAACATTCCTCGGGCCGTGCAACCATGGTCCTACAATGCACCTTTGGCGGCCTGTGCTTCAATGTAGATCGCACTGAGCTACTGTGATAATGCTGGCCACGCAAAGTTGGCTGGGCAGGGCACTTTTCAGTTGCCCGGGCGTCGAACAGCCACCGTTTTTTTACCATTGAGGTCTTACCGATGAAAGCCTGGATCTGCCTTCCACTGATTGCCCTGGCCTTGGCAGGCTGCGCGGGCAAGACGGCCTACCGTGACAGCTGCGCCACCCAGCTGGATGCCGCCTGGAAGGAGCTGGACCTGGCCAAGGCCGAAGGCTTTGCCGGTGCCGTGAGCTACTCCAAAGCCTTGTCGCTGCTGACCGGCGCGAAGACCCAGCAGCAGTTCGAAGGCTACGAAAGCTGTACCCGCAAGGCTGAGAAGGCGCGGTTCTACATTCGTGAGTCGCGCGCCGGGCGCTGACCGAGGAGCGTCTTATGTCTGCCATGCTCGATCATGTAGTTGCCCAGATGCTGGCCGTGCAGGTACGCCTGCTGGCGTGCCGCGAGCGCCTGGCTGCCAATACCGACAGCGAGGCGCTGCATGACCTGCGTATCACCTTGCGCCGTCTGCGCAGCCTGCTCAGGCCCCTGCGCGGGTTGCCAGGCGTGGAACAGCTGGAGGATGCCGCCAAGGCCTTGGGTACCCTGACCACGCCGCTGCGCGATCGTGAGGTGCTGGCCGCCGAACTGATCGGGCGCGGCCACGTCGCGGTCGGGCAGCGGCGTCTGGAAGGGCGGGACAGAACCTTCGCCAGCGTCGCTGCCAGCCCCCAGCTGGCGCGTGTGCTGGCGATTGTCGACGCGTTTCCGTTGTTTTTGCGGGCAGCCGGCCGTGAGGGGCTGACCCAGTCACTGGGCAAGCGCATCGACAAGCGCCTGGTCAAGCAGTGGCGTACATTGCACAAAGCCTTGCGGGATCCGGCTCACGACCGTCACCGGCTGCGCTTGCTGATCAAGCGTGCGCGCTATGGCGATGAAGCCTACCCGCAGCTCGACCACGCCGGGAAAAAGCTGCAGCGCTTGCTGAAAAAGGCGCAGAGCGACCTGGGGGGCTGGCATGACCGGCTGCAGTGGCTGCTGCAGGCGCGCGACCATGCAGACCTTGCCCCCTGTCAAGCGGACTGGGAGCAGGAGTTACACGAAGCCGAGCGCCAGTCGGACGTGACGCTGGATGCCTTGTTGCAGGCACTGGCGCGGCGTTAGCCCGAACAATGACCGATATGCGGGCTGATCGCCCAGGGTTTGCTGGCTAGGATGGGCAGACCCTTTCTGCAGGCAGGAGCCGGCCCATGAATTTCAATCAACTGCTCGACGCTGTGCGAGCCAACCCGGAAGCCGTCAGCATCCCGCCCAGCTGGGCCCAAGGCCGCGCTGCCTTTGGCGGGCTGATGGCGGCCATGGTCTATGAGGCCATGCACCTCAAGCTCACAGACAGCCGCCCGGTACGCTCGCTGGCCATCAGCTTCGTAGCGCCTGCGGCCGCGGACGTGCCCATTCGCTTCGAGGTGGAGGTGCTGCGCGAAGGCAAGGCTGTCAGCACCTTGCTGGGCCGCGCGGTCCAGGAGGGCCAGGTGGTGACCTTGGTGCAAGGCAATTTCGGCGCGGGGCGGCCATCTGTCGTCGATGTGCCGGCATTACCGGCCATTGAAATGAAAGCGCTTGAAGACGCCGCACCTGAACTGCCCTATATCAAAGGCGTCACACCCGAGTTCATGCGCCATGTCGCATTGCGCTGGGCGGTGGGCGGGTTGCCGTTCAGTGGCAATCAGTCGCGCAAGATGGGCGGTTGGGTGCGGTTGCGGGACGTGGCAGAAGAACAGGTCAATGAAGCACACCTGCTGGCGCTGGTCGATGCCTGGCCGCCGAGCCTGATGCCGTTTCTCAAACAACCGGCTGCAGGCAGTACGCTGACCTGGACCATCGAGTTCATCCAGCCTATTGCGAAATTGTCGACCTTGGACTGGTGCCGCTATTGCGTGGAAACCGAACATGCGCGGGATGGCTATGGGCATGCTGCGGCCGCCCTTTGGACGGCAGAGGGCGAGTTGCTGGCCCTGAGCCGGCAGACCGTGACCGTATTTGCCTGATCAATCCTGAGAGCGCAAAACAGCGCCTGGCATCAATGCCGGTGCTTGTGCCGCTCCCGCCAGGCCTTCCACCACGCCCCGCTCAGCACAAAGCGTGGAAAGGTAATGAACTGCTCGGTCAGCAATCGCTGCACGGCGTCCTGACGATTGGCGAACGGCTCAGGCTGCTCGGCTTCCAGCCGGTGCCCCTGGCGCTGCAAGCCAAGCCCCGCAATCAGGGCGATCACGCCAACAGCAATCTGCCCCAGATCCAGGGCGAACAGGCCGGACAGAACCAATAGCGCACCCAGAATGAACAGCGGCACGGCAATCAGGTGCAGCACGAGGTTGGTTGGGTGGCGGTGGTTGTGGTGGTAGCCACGCCACTGCCAGGCGGGCAGGTTGGGCAGACGCTTGCTCATGGGCATTTCCTCACGGTCATGCCCAAAGCTTAGTGCGGCCTCCGGACGGGGGCCAATCGAGGCTGGCTATGGTGACTATAGCTTGAGCTGGCCAATGGCCTTGCTGAGTTCGCCGGCAAGGGTCGCCAGTTCGCTGCTGGTGGTGGCCGAGCCCACCGTCTGCTGCACGGTCTGCTCGGTGACATCGCGGATGCTCACCACGGCGCGGTTCATTTCCTCGGCCACCTGGCTTTGTTGCTCGGCGGCCACGGCGATCTGGGTGTTGCTTTCGCGCATCTGCGCCACTGCGCCGGTAATCTCGGCCAGCGCTTCGCCGGCCTCCTGGGCTTGTCGCACGCAGTCGTCGGCTTTGTAAGAGCTTTCCTGCATGAACTCCACCGCATCGCGGGTGCCCGATTGGAGGGCCGAGACCATGGTGGTGATTTCGTCGGTAGAGGTTTGCACGCGCTTGGCCAGGTTGCGCACCTCATCGGCCACCACGGCAAAGCCACGCCCCAGGTCGCCAGCACGGGCTGCTTCGATGGCAGCGTTGAGCGCCAGCAGGTTGGTTTGCTCGGCGATGCTGTGGATCACGCTGACCACGCCGTTGATCTTCTGGCTGTCGTCGGCCAGTTGGCGAATCATTTCGGCAGTTTGCTGCACGCCGCTGGAAAGCCCGGAAATCGAGTCCTGTACCCGGCTGACCACCTCTTTGCCACTGCCGGCCAACGTGTCGGCGGTTTGCGACAGGTCGCGGGTGGCACCGGCATGCTCGGCGATGTGGTGTACCGTCGCTGACATTTCGTTGATGGCGGTGGCGGCCTGGTCGGTTTCGCTTTGCTGGCCGAGCATGCCGTGGCGCACGTCGCTCATGCTGGCGGCCAGGCGTGCGGCGCCCGAGTCCAGTTGTGCCGCCGTGTGGGCAACAGTGCTGACGACCCGGTGGTAGGTGGCCTGCATCGCATTGAAGGCCCCGGCCATCTGGCCGACCTCGTCACCGCAGGCCAGCGGCACGCGGGCGGCCAGGTCACCGGTTTTCTCCACATGCAGCATCACGTCTTTCAGGGTGTTGAGCTGGCTGAGCAGGAAGCGGATCAGCAACTGCGAAGCGCCGAGCATGGCCAGCATCAGGATCAGCACGCACACCGCGTAGTTACTGAAGCGGTCGAAGAACACCTGGCGCAGGCTTGGCGACTGTGCCACCACGGCCACTTGCTGGTCACCGTTGCGCAGCACCTGTGCGCCGCGCAGCGGGTTTTCTCCGAGGACCCAGGCGCCTGGCAGTTCGACCCAGCCTTGGGCGTTGCGCAGGGGGTCGAGCGCCTCACCGGCGAACGTCGGCGTTTGCCCCGCAGGCCAACTGATGACATTGGCAAGGCGGGGCAGTGCTTGCCCAGCCGGCCAGGCGGCGATCAGCTGGGCTTGTGCAGCCGCCTGGGCCTGCGCTGCCTCGGCGCGGGCGCGTTGCTCCAGGTGCACGGCGTAGAGCACCAGCAGCAAGGTCGTGACAAAGGCCACCGCGTTGACGGCCCAGAATTTGTACTTCAGGGAAACATTGCTAAGCCAGGCACCCATGGGCAGGTCTTCTCTGAGTTGAGCGGAAACAATATTGGCAAGGTGCCATCATTGTGCCTGTATCTACTCAGCAAGATGTTGATACATATCAACAGCCCGCACGCAGGGCTCACGGAAGCTGGAAAAATGCCCGCGCCGTTGCGGTGGTGTGAGCAGCCGTATGCTCGGCGGATTCGCCCCGGTGCAAGGCGACTTCACGCAGCACCTCTGGCAAAAACGCCGGCTCGTTGCGCCCGTTCTTCGGCTTGGGACGCAGGCTGCGTGGCAGCAGGTAGGGGGCGTCGCTTTCCAGCATCAGCCGGCCTTCGGCAATGTTGCCTACCAGCGGGTGCAGATGAGTGCCACGGCGTTCGTCGCAGATCCAGCCGGTAATGCCGATGTGCAGGTCCATGTCCAGGTAAGCGAACAGTGCCTCGCGTTCGCCGGTAAAGCAGTGCACCACCGCGCCGGTCAGGTGGTCGCGGTAATCCTTCAGGATCGCCAGCAAACGCTCGCTGGCGTCGCGCTCATGCAGGAACACCGGCAGGCGCAGTTCCGCAGCCAGGGCCAGCTGGGCTTCCAGGGCTTTTTCCTGCAGCGGGCGAGGGGAGAAGTCGCGGTTGAAATCCAGACCGCATTCGCCCACTGCACGCACGCGTGGCTCATTCAGCAGTTGGCGCAAACGGCGCTCGCTACCGGCATCCCAGCCCTTGGCATCGTGAGGGTGTACGCCTGCCGTGGCGAACAGGTGCGCGCCGCTGTTATCCAGCTGCTGGCACAGCTCCAGTGCCTGCTCGCTGACCGCCAGGCTGGTGCCTGTCAGCACCATTTGCGTTACACCGGCTTCACGTGCGCGCTCGACAATGGCTGCCTGCTGGTCGTGGAAACTGCTGTTGGTCAGGTTGACGCCGATATCGATCAGTTGCATGGTGCTATCTCGTGCCGCGGGGCGGCCAGCATAGCAAAAACCGCGTTTTTCTGAAAAAACCAAGAACTTCATGCTGTTGCCGTGGTCTTTTGCCGTCATTTCTCACTTGGCGGTGCAACCCATGGATGCCGCCCACCGACCACGGACACGTTTTGCATGCTGCGATGCTGGCTCACCTTCCTGTTCACGCTCGGGCTGACGATTGGGCTGACCCTGTCCGGTGCCGCCCATGCGCGCGCGCCGGGGCCGCAGCAGAATATCCCACCTGCCAAGGTGCGCGACCTGCAACAGATTCGCTCCAGCCAGGTGTTGCGGGTGCTGGTCAATCAAAGCCGTAACAGCTCAGGCGAAGTCAAGGGTGAGCCGGTCGGCATCGAATACTACCGCCTGCGCGCCCTGGAGCATTACCTCAATGCTCGTGCCGCCGATGGCCAGGAGATTCAACTCAAGCTCATCCCACGGGCCAAGGAACAACTGCTAGGCGCACTGGCCCGCGGCGAGGGTGACCTGGCAGCGCCGGGCGAGCTGCTTGACCCCGGCACCGTGCGCGGTGTCAGCAGCAGTGCGCCGATTCTCGACCAGGTGCCGCTGACGCTGGTTGGGCGCAAAGGCGAGCGAAGCTTCAGCAAGGTCGAACAGCTTTCCGGGCGCACCGTGGCCTTGACCAGTGCCAGTGCCGCCGGGCCGCTGATCCAGCAGGTCAACCAGCAACTGGCGTTGCGCAAACGGCCCCCGATCAAGGTGGAGTGGGTCGACTCAACGCTGGCGGTAGAGGATGTGCTGGAGATGGTGCAGGCGGGCATCTATCACCTGACGGTGGTCGAGCAACCCATTGCCCGGCGCTGGGCACGGGTGATGCCACGCCTGCGCCTGGACACCCGGGTGCACCTGGGGGCTCCTCAGGCCATGCGTTGGTATGTAGGGCGCGATGCACCGCAATTGCTGGCCACGGTCGATCGTTTCCTGCAGGGCTACCGTGCACCGGACAACCAGGATGCCGCCTTCGAGCGCATCTACCGCCGCCAGTACCGGGTGCACAACCCGTTGGCCGGCAAGGATCGTCAGCGCCTGGCCTCGGTGCGTGCAGTACTGCAGAAGCATGGCCAGGCGCAGCAGATCGATTGGCTCAACCTGGCCGCGCTGGCCTTCAAGGAGTCCACCCTCAACCCGGCCGCGCGTGGCACTGGCGGTGCCCACGGCCTGATGCAGATAACGCCTTCGGCGGCACAGCGGGTAGGGGTGAGCAACACCGCCACGGTAGATGGCAATGTACAAGCCAGTGCCCGTTACCTGGCGCTGATCCGTCGCAAGTTCTTTGCCAGCCCCAAGATCAACGAGCGTGAACGCATGGCCTTTGTACTGGCGGCCTACAACCTCGGCCCCGAGCGGGTCCAGGCCATGCGTGCGGAGGCTCGGCGGCGCGGCCTCAACGGCAACCAGTGGTTCTTCCAGACCGAGCGCATCGCCATGGAGCAGGTGGGCATGGGGCCGGTCAACTTCGTCAATAGCGTCAACAAGTACTTCCTGGCGTTCAACCGCGAGCGTGCGGTCCTGGAGCGCGTAGCGAGGCGTTGAAAAATCGATTTTATCGATTGTTATGTTGGATTTTTTGCCATTTTCATATCTATTGAATTGATTATGATGGCGCCCAACCCAACACAACTTCTCCGCTTCAAGGACGCTTCGACATGAACAACACGACCCTCAACGCCCTGTTCTCCACCCGCGCCGGCGCTGGCCTCAGCGTGATCCGCATCCTGGTTGGCATCATCTTCATGGCGCATGGCGCGCAAAAACTCTTCGGCCTGTTTGGCGGTTATGGCCTGGAAGGTACCGGCCAGTGGATGGAAAGCATCGGCCTGGCGCCGGGTTACCTGATGGCCTTGCTGTCCGGCAGCGCAGAATTCTTCGGCGGCCTGGCCCTGGTGATCGGCCTGCTGGCCCGCCCGGCGGCGCTGGCGCTGACCGTGACACTGGTGGTGGCGATCTTCTCGGTGCATATCGGCAACGGCCTGTTCATGTCCAATAACGGCTATGAGTTCGCCCTGGCCCTGCTGGCGGGCACTGTCGCCGTCATGATCGAAGGCGCTGGCCGCTTCTCGCTGGACCGCCTGATCGCCCGCTGATACCACCCATGCGGCAAGATCCAAGCCTCAGGCCGATCACTTTCGGTTTGAGGCTTGTATCTTGCCGCTTGTAGCTCTAGCATACCGCCTGCGCCGATTTAAACAGCTACTTGCGGGGCGCAGGAAAGCCCCCATCCGGGTTATCCGAAATACCGCTAAAGCGCTGGTTCGGTGACGCCTCCCACCGCTGCCCAGCGGGATTCGCGAGGCGGAGAGAAGCTCCATGAGTTGCCCACGTACCAGTGTCTGTTTAAGCCCATTGCCTGCCAACCAGGCGTCCCGCACACCGCGCATTCTGCTCGGCGGCCAGCATCAGCCCACCCTTTTGCGTCACCTCGAAGGCCTGTCTCGACGCAAGGGCCAGGCGCGCGCATTTCTGATTCAGTTCGCCGATACCGGCTGCCACCTGGCGCAGTACGGCAATGACCGTTTTGACCTGGCCGTCATCCAGGCTCCGGCGCAGGATGAGGCCGCAGACGTTATTGGCCACCTCACCCGTATCGCGCGCCAAGGCCTGATTACCCGCCGCTAAGGAGTGCGCTGTTGAGCACCAACATCATTACCACGGAAGGCCACGACGCGCTGAAGAAAGAGCTGGACCACCTGTGGCGGGTGTATCGCCCGGAGATCACTCAGAAGGTTGCCTGGGCGGCATCCCTGGGGGATCGCAGCGAAAACGCCGACTACCAGTACAACAAGAAGCTGCTGCGCGAAATCGACCGCAGGGTGCGTTATCTGCGAAAGCGTCTTGAAGATGTGAAGGTGGTGGCTTATTCGCCGCAGCAGGAAGGCAAGGTGTTTTTCGGCGCCTGGGTCGAGATCGAGAATGATGATGGCGAGACCATGAAGTTTCGCATTGTCGGTTATGACGAAATCTACGGGCGTAACGACTACATCTCGATCGATTCGCCCATGGCCCGTGCCTTGCTCAAAAAGGAGGAGGGCGATGAGGTGTTGGTGCATACGCCTACCGGTGAAGCGACCTGGTATGTGAACAGCATCTCGTACGGGCAATAGATTGATGTTGTTTGTGCCGGCCTCTTCGCGGGCGAGCCCGCGAAGAGGCCGGCAAATGTAACACTCAAGTTTCCCGCAACACCGCCAAAGGGCTGGCATTCAACGCCCGCCGCGTCCCTAGCACACCTGCACCGCCCACCAGCAGCGCCCCCGCCAGTGGCAACACCAGCAGCCACGGGTGTGGGCTCCACTGCAAATCGAAGGCATAGCGATACAGCACCAGGGTAATCAGTTCACAACCCACTGCCGCCAACAGCCCACTGGCCGCACCCAGCAAACCGAACTCGATACGCCGCGCCTTCACCAGCAATGGCCGCGCCGCCCCTAGCGCACGTAGCAAGGCACCTTGGCGAATGCGTTCGTCCAGCGTTGCCTGCAAGCCGGCGAACAGCACCGCCAGCCCGGCCGCCAGCACGAACAACAGCACATACTCCACCGCCAGGGTCACCTGGGCGAGGATGCTGCGCAGCTGGTCGAGCAAGGCGTCCACCTGCAGGATGGTCACCGCCGGAAATGCCCGCGACAGCGCCACCACATCCAGGTCGTGGCCGGGTGCCAGGTAGAAACTGGTCAGGTAAGTGGTCGGCAACCCCTGCAGCGTGCCGGGCTGGAAGATCATGTAGAAGTTTGGCTGGAAGCTGTCCCAGTGCACGCTGCGCAGGCTGCTGACCCTGGCCTGGCGCTGCTGGCCGCCGATGTCGAAGGTCAGCAGGTCGCCCATGTGCAGTTTCAGGCTGGTGGCCAGCTCCGCTTCCACCGAAACGCCGGGTATTTCGCTGTCGGCCGGCAAGGCTTGCCACCAACTGCCGGCAGTGAGTTGATTGCCTTCGGGCAGTTCGGCGGCCCAGGTCAGGCTAAGGTCTCGCTGCACGGCGCGTTCACCCGCCGAGTCTTTGCTGACAACTTGCTGCACCGGCTGCTCGTTGATTTGCACCAGGCGCCCGGGCGTAACCGGGTAAAGCGGCGCCGAGGCTGCATTGACCTGGTGCAGGCGTTGCGCGAACGGTTCGCGGTCATCCGGCAGGATGTTCAGGGCGAAATGGTTGGGTGCATCCTTGGGCAGTTGGGCTTGCCAGGTGTCGAGCAGTTCGGCGCGCAGCAGGGCGACCAGGGCCATGGCCAGCAGGATCAGGCCGAAGGCCAGGGCCTGGCCGGCGGCGGCCGTGGGGTGGCGTAGCAGCTGGCCCAACCCCAGGCGCCAGGTCAGCGGTGCGCCGGCCAGCAACTGGCGCAGGCTGCGCAAACCGAGCAACAGCAGGCCGCCGAGCAACAATGCGGCGACCAGGCCGCCACCGAGCAAGGCGAAGGTGAGCAGCAGGTCAAGGCTCAGGCGCCACATGATCAGGCCCAAGGCAAACAGCGCGGCGCCATACACCAGCCAACTGCTGGGCGGTATCGGCAGCAGGTCGCGGCGCAGCACCCGCAGCGGGGGCACCTGGCCCAGTGCAGCGATCGGCGGCAGGGCGAAACCGGCCAGTGCCACCAGCCCGGTCCCGATGCCGGCCAGGGCCGGAACGATGCCACCGGCAGGCACCACGCTTGGCAACAGCCCCTGCAGCAGGCGGAACAGGCCCAGCTGGGCCAGCCAGCCGAGCAGGGCACCGGCCAGGGCGGCGACCAGGCCGAGCATGGCCAGTTGCAGGCAATACAGGCCCAGTGCCTGGCGGCGCGACAGGCCCAGGCAGCGCAGCAGGGCGCTGGCGTCCAGGCGGCGTGCGGCATAGCGGCTGGCCGACAGGGCCACGGCCACGCCTGCCAGCAGCACCGCCACCAGGCTGGCCATGTTCAGGTAGCGTTCGGCCTTGCCCAGGGCGCCGCCGATCTGCTGGTTGCCATCGCGGGTGTCGCGCAGGCGCTGGTTGGCGGCCAGGTCTTTTTCCACGGCCTGGCGGTATTGGGCCAGTACCTCGGTATCGCCACGCCACAGGTCGCGGTAGGTAACCCGGCTACCCGGCTGAATGACGCCAGTGGCCTCGAGGTCGGCCAGGTTCATCATCACCCGGGGGGTAAGGCTGTAGAAGTTGTTGGCGCGGTCGGGTTCGTAGGTCAGCACGCGGCTCATGCGCAGGGTTTTCATGCCCACGTCGATGCTGTCGCCAATCGCCAGGCCCAGCGCCGCCAGCAGGCGGGGTTCGACCCAGGCTTCACCCGGTGCCGGGCCACCGCCAGGCATCTCCTCGGCATAAGGGGCCGGCGCACTGCGTACCTGCCCGCGCAACGGATAAGCGCCGTCGGCGGCCTTGACGCTGGACAGCTGGATGCCATTGTCGCCGCCTACCACGCTGGTGAATTCGACCACCTGTGCATGGCGCAAGCCAAGTGCAGTGCCGCTATCGATCTGCTGCGCACGGGCCGGGGCGCTGCCTTGCAGCACCAGGTCGGCGCCCAGGAATTCACTGGCCCGCAGCTGCATGGCGCCGTTGAGGCGGGCGCCGAAATAGCCGATGGCGGTGCTGGCCGCCACGGCCACCAGCAGGGCAAAGAACAACACGCGCACTTCGCTGGCGCGAATGTCGCGCAGCAGCTGGCGCAGGGCCAGGCCGCACAGGCGGGACAACGGCATGTGGGTCATCAGGCCTCCACCGGGGCCACCAGGCGCCCCGCGTCCAGGCGGATCTGGCGGCGGCAGCGCCGGGCCAGGCGTTCGTCATGGGTGACCAGCACCAGGGTGGTACCGCGCTCCTTGTTCAACTCGAACAGTAAATCGCTGATGCGCTCGCCCGTGTGGCTGTCGAGGTTGCCTGTGGGCTCGTCGGCAAACAGCACCGCCGGTTGTGCCGCGAAGGCGCGGGCGATAGCAACCCGCTGCTGCTCACCGCCCGACAGTTGACGGGGCGTGTGGCTCAGGCGCTTGCCGAGGCCGACCCGTTCCAGCAGTGTGCGCGCGTGTTCGCGGGCATCCCGGCGGCCGTCCAGCTCCAATGGCAGCATCACGTTTTCCAGGGCGTTGAGGCTGTCGAGCAGCTGGAACGACTGGAACACGAAGCCCACATGTTCGGCGCGCACCCGGGCGCGCTGGTCCTCATCCAGGGGGGCCAGGTCATGGCCGGCGAGGATGACCTTGCCGGCGCTGGGCTGATCGAGGCCGGCAAGCAAACCGAGCAGGGTCGACTTGCCGGAGCCCGAGGCGCCGACGATGGCCAGGCTGTCGCCTTGGGCCAGGTCGAGGGAGAGTGCGTGAAGGATGGTCAGGTCACCTTCCGCGCTGGGGACCACTTTGCTAAGGTTCTGCGCAACGAGAATGCTGGGGCCCATGGAGAATCCGATGCGAGTGTGGTGGTTGAGTGCCGGTCTGGCCCTGTATTGCCTGGCCCAGAGCGCGGCGGCGGGAACACTGCTGATTGTTGGCGATAGTATCAGCGCCGGTTTTGGCCTGGATAGCCGCCAGGGTTGGGTCTCTTTGTTGCAGACCCGGCTTAAGGACGAAGGTTTCGACGATAAAGTGGTCAACGCCTCGATCAGCGGTGACACCAGTGCAGGTGGCCAGGCGCGGCTGCCGGCGCTGCTTGCAGCCCATAAACCGAGCCTGGTGGTGCTGGAGCTGGGCGGTAACGATGGCTTGCGTGGGCAGCCGCCTGCGCAATTGCAACAAAATCTTGCCTCGATGATTGAAAGCGCACGCCAGGCCGGCGCCAAGGTCGTGCTGTTGGGCATGCGCCTGCCGCCCAATTATGGCGTGCGCTATACCACCGCATTCGCCAAGGTGTATGAACAGCTGGCGGCGGATAAACAGGTGCCATTGGTGCCGTTTTTCCTCGAAGGAATAGGGGGTGTGCCTGAGTTGATGCAGGCCGATGGCATCCACCCGGCCCAGGGTGCCCAGCAGCGCTTGCTGGAAAATGCCTGGCCGGCGATAAAACCCTTGCTCTGACGCTTTAAACGGGGCCGGCTTTCGGCTAATGTTGCGCCCCCCGTTTCGAGTGCCCCCGATGCCGCGCCCTGCCTGGTCCCTGTATGCCTACCAACTGATCGAGCCCGATGAGCAGCTCGACCTGTTCGCCTGCCAGGAAATCCGCGTTCACCTGGTGGCTCGCCAGCTTGAGCTGGGCGTGCCGGTAGACCGCACCTTGTGCGGCGGCCTGCTGCCTGCGCAGCCGCGCTGGTCGGCCGTGCCGCGCGCCATCTACCGTGACAGCCGCCTGTGTGACCTGTGCCGTGCCATCCTCGATGCCCAGCGGCGCGGCATGCGCCCGGTCTGGCCAGAACTGCAGGCCAGCTGAGCGGCAAGCACCTTTCATCATCTGAAACGCTTGCATGGGCGCCAATGCCTCCCGCTTGCATCAAGGCGGGTGTACAATCGTTCCTCTTGACCTATCTTTCGAAGGATTTACCGGATGTTGCCGCGCTTTCCTGTCGTCACCCGTAGCCTGTCCCTGGCCGCCCTGCTGGTAGCGGGCCCCGCTGCTGCGCTGGAATTGCCACTGCCACCGCCCGGTGAAGACATCGTCGGCCAGGTGCATACGATCAAGGCCAAGTACGAGGACACGTTCGCCGACATCGGCACCGCCAACGACCTCGGCTATCTGGAAATGATCGCCGCCAACCCGGGCGTCGATCCGTGGCTACCGGGCGCCGGCACCGAGATCATCCTGCCGACCCGCTACATCCTGCCGCCGGGCCCGCGTGAAGGTATCGTCATCAACCTTGCCGAGTACCGTATGTATTACTTTCCGAAAGGGCAGAACGTAGTGCATACCTTCCCGCTGGGTATTGGTCGTGAGGGGTGGGGGTCGCCGATCGCCAACACCAAGATCACCGCCAAAACGCCGAACCCGACCTGGACGCCACCTGCCTCTATCCGTAAAGAACACGCGGCAGACGGTGACATCCTGCCGGCCGTGGTGCCGGCAGGTCCGGATAACCCGCTGGGGCCGTTCAAGTTCACCTTGGGCGTGCCGGGCTATCTGATCCACGGGTCGAACAAGAAGTTCGGTATCGGCATGCGTACCAGTCACGGTTGCTTCCGCATGCTCAACAACAACGTGCTGGAACTGTCGAAGATGGTGCCGGTCGGTACGCCGGTACGCATCATCAACGAGCCCTACAAGTTCGGTATCAGTGGCGGCAAGGTCTATCTGGAGGCGCACACGCCGCTGGACGACCAGGGTAACCCGTCGGTGGTCGACAAACACACTGCGGTTATCAACGCCTTGCTCAAGCGGGAAGACCTGGCCAACAACCTGCGCATGAACTGGGACATGGTGCGTGACGTGGTGGCTGCAGAAGATGGCATGCCGGTAGAAATTGCCGTGCCGGTGCAAAACCAGGGCAATGCGCCGATGGTGACGAGCATACCGCCCGAACTGCAGTAAGGTATTCGCGACACACCCGGGCCCGCCTCAGTGCGGGCCTTTTCGTATCTGCGGGGCGCGTTTGCGTTGTATACAGGCAATAAAAAAGCCGACCCACAAGTGGGTCGGCTCCATAACAATCCGTGAGGACTATTACTTGCGGCTGGCTTTGTCCAGCATACGCAGAGCGCGCTCGTTGGCTTCGTCAGCGGTCTGCTGAGCCTTCTGAGCGGCTGCCAGTGCGTCGTCAGCCTTACGGTAAGCTTCGTCAGCACGAGCTTGAGCGCGAGCTGCTGCGTCTTCAGTCGCAGTCAGACGAGCTTCGGTTTCTTTGGATACGCTGCTGCAACCGGTAGCCAGAACTGCGGCCAGAGCCAGAGCAGAGAATTTCAGAACGTTGTTCATCGTGTTCCCCTTCAAGGACTTTCTATTAAATAGCCATCTCTCAGGAAAAGAGAAACTGGCCGGCGTACATAGTACCCATTACTTGTAGTAAGTAAACTGACTGAGCGCAAGAACTGCAAAAAAAATGTTGCTTGACGCCGTGCCGACAAGATTTGCGACGCGTGTGTGAAAAAAACGTGCAGGGTTCGCAAGCGGTTGTACTACAGGAACTTTTTTGTTGAACTAAGGGTGACTTTAACTGTCCTTCGACGTCTTAAGCCCTACAACATCCGGTGGCTGTTGAACGTGCAGGGAAGAGTCGCATTCCGGGCATTTTCGCCATTTTTAGCCGCTACCGCCTTGAGCAATCCCGTTTGCGGCGCCTACTATCTTGTGAGTGCCAGAGAATCCGAACGATTGCAATCGTCCAGAGGTCGAAGGGGCAACAGGTGGCATAGAGGATTCTGTGCCGGATAAACCACCATCGGTGAAGGTATGGGTCTGCCGAGAAGACCTGCGAGGAGTAGTGATGAGCGAAGCGCTGACCATCCACCATGACCAGGCCGGTCATCAGTTCGAGACCAACGTGGACGGTCATCGTGCCTACCTGACGTACATGGATCTGGGCAAGCAGACGCTGGACATCTATCGCACCTTCGTGCCGAACGCCTTGCGGGGCCGCGGGATTGCCGCCGCGTTGACCGAGCAGGCCTTGGCGTACGCCGAGCAAATGGGTTACACGGTCATTCCGTCCTGCTCGTATGTGGAACGCTACATGGAGCGCCAGCAGCGGCATTCCAGCAAGGCCTGAGCTGCCGAAAGGCATCAGATACAAAAACGCCGGGCAATGCCCGGCGTTTTGTTTATTGCAATGCTCAGCCGCGCTTACGCTGCGGTAGCACATCCTTGAGCTTGGTACGCATGCTGCGCAGGGTTTTCTCGGTAGCCGACCAGTCGATGCAGGCATCGGTGATCGAGACGCCATACTGCAACTCTTCCAGGTTTTTCGGGATCGACTGGCAGCCCCAGTTCAGGTGGCTCTCGACCATCAGGCCGATGATCGACTGGTTGCCTTCGAGGATCTGGTTGGCAACGTTCTCCATCACCAGCGGTTGCAGGGCCGGGTCCTTGTTGGAGTTGGCGTGGCTGCAATCGACCATGATGTTGGCCTTGATCCTGGCCTTGGCCAGGTCCTGCTCGCACAGGGCGACGCTGACCGAGTCGTAGTTCGGCTTGCCGTTGCCGCCGCGCAGTACCACATGGCCGTAAGGGTTGCCCTTGGTGGTGACGATCGACACGCCGCCTTCCTGGTTGATGCCGAGGAAGCGGTGTGGCTTGGAGACCGACTGCAAGGCGTTGATGGCAACGGTCAGGCCGCCGTCGGTGCCGTTCTTGAAGCCGACCGCCGAAGACAGGCCCGAGGCCATCTCGCGGTGGGTTTGCGATTCGGTGGTGCGGGCGCCGATGGCCGACCAGCTGATCAGGTCTTGCAGGTATTGCGGGGAAATCGGGTCGAGCGCCTCGGTGGCGGTCGGCAGGCCCATCTCGGCCAGGTCCAGCAGCAGCTGACGGCCAATGTGCAGGCCGTCCTGGATCTTGAACGAGTCATCCAGGTACGGGTCGTTGATCAGGCCTTTCCAGCCCACGGTGGTGCGTGGTTTTTCGAAGTACACGCGCATGACCAGGTACAGCGTATCGGACACTTCTTCGGCCAGCACCTTCAGGCGCTCGGCGTACTCGTGGGCGGCCTTGATGTCGTGGATGGAGCAAGGGCCGACCACGACGAACAGGCGATGGTCCTTGCCGTCGAGAATATTGCGCACCACTTCACGGCCGGCAGTCACGGTCTGCAGGGCCTTGGCGCTGAGGGGGATTTCCTTCTTGAGCTGATCGGGGGTGATCAGGGTCTCGTTGGAGGCAACGTTCAAGTCATCGATCGGTAAATCAGCCATCGTGTTACTCGTCAGGTCACGGGTGCCGGCCGCCAGCTATCCCCGTGCGGCCCAGCAGCAAGAATATTCGCAGCGGGGAGCCGAACCTTAGCGCGTTACAGGTGGCGCGACAATGGGCTTGGCCCAGTCATTGTGGGGTTTTTCCGTGTTCGAGTGCGTTGCGCGCGAATGGGCTGCCCAGCGCTGCGTAACCTGTGTAAAAAGAGGGCTGACTTCATACTCGGAGATCGGCATGCATCCACACACCCCTCGCATCGGTATCATCGGCAGTGGCGCCATCGGCGGCTTTTATGGGTTGATGCTGGCCCGGGCCGGTTTCGATGTGCATTTTCTGTTGCGCAGCGAGTACCAGGCCGTCAGGGAGCAAGGGCTGACCCTGGACAGTGACGTGCATGGTGCGTTGCAGATGCAGGTGCAAGCCTATGCCAGTGCCGCCGACATGCCGCCTTGCGACTGGTTGCTGATCGGTGCCAAGGCCACCAGCAATGATCAGCTCGCACCTCTGGTCGTGCAGGCCGCCGCACCCGGCGCCAAGGTCGTACTGCTGCAGAACGGCCTGGGGGTGGAGGAGCAATTGCGCCCGTCCTTGCGTAGCGACATGCATCTGCTGGGCGGCCTGTGCTTCATCTGCGTCAACCGTCATGCGCCAGGTGTGATCCGCCATCAGGCACTCGGGGCTGTCAACCTGGGTTACCACAGTGGGCCGGCAAGTGACGGCGGTACCGGGCTGGTCGATGAAGGGGTGGCGTTGTTCAAACGCGCGGGCATCGATTCGCAGGCCATGCCAAATCTCGACGCGGCGCGCTGGCAGAAGCTGGTGTGGAACGTGCCCTACAATGGGCTGTCGGTGCTGCTGGGGGCTAGCACCATGCCGCTGATGGCAGACAGTCACAGCCGTGATCTCATCCAGGCATTGATGGCCGAGGTGGTGCAGGGCGCTGCAGCCTGTGGCCACGTGTTGCCTAAGGGGTATGCCGAGCACTTGTTCCAGGTTACAGAGCGCATGCCCGACTACTGGCCAAGCATGTATCACGACCATACGTTCAAACGCCCACTGGAATTGCAGGCTATCTATGCCGAGCCGCTGGCACGTGCGCGTGCGGCAGGTTGCTGCTTGCCGCGTATGGAAATGCTCTATCAGGCGCTGAGCTTTCTCGACAGCAACCACCGGCCTCACTGAGGGCGGCACTGACCTCGGCTGGGCGCTTCAGCCCGCACCAGTAGCGCGCCGGACGGCAAAGCGTGCATCCGGCGCGCTGCTAAGCTGAAGCTTGCTCTGCCGCTGCGGCAGTCGAGGAGGTCGAATGATCCGCTCCATGCTGTACGCCACCGACCTCGGTGTCTACGCACCTTTTGTGATGCAACACGCGCTGGCACTGGCGCGTACGTTCAATGCCGAGTTGTATGTGATCCATGCGGTGGAACCCATGGGGCAGTTCGCCGAATCCCTCCTGCAAAGCTACCTTGATGAGCAGACGCTTGACCAGTTGCACAGCCAGGGCGTGAACACGGTGATGGCCAACATCGAGCAGCGCGTGCTGGAAAACTTTCGTGATGAGCTGGGCGAGGAGGCCGACCTCGCGGTGATCAAGGCGGTGCGGGTACGCCAAGGTGACCCCGCGCAGGTAATCCTTGACCAGGCACAGCGGTTGAGTGTCGACCTGCTGATCTTCGGCAGCCACAGCGCCGGTGCCGGCGTGGATGTACCGCTGGGGCGAACGGCGGTTCGGCTGCTGCAGCTGTCGCCGGTGCCGGTGTACATGGTGCCGTTGGCGCAGCACTTGGGGCGTAGAAAAGCATGAAGATGGCTGTAGGCTATTTCCGGGGGCATGTAACAAAATAGTTCTAGATTTATTTCCAGAACCACTAATATAGTTATATATCGTCGCTGCCTGCTGCCGCGGACTCATCGCTGAACCGAGGGGAACCTATGAAGCTTCAACAACTGCGCTACATCTGGGAAGTGGCGCACCATGACCTCAACGTCTCCGCGACGGCGCAGAGCCTGTATACCTCCCAGCCAGGTATCAGCAAGCAGATCCGCCTGCTCGAAGACGAACTGGGTGTTGAAGTCTTTGCGCGTAGCGGCAAGCACCTGACCCGCGTCACGCCGGCCGGCGAGCGCATCATCAATACCGCCGGCGAAATCCTGCGCAAGGTCGAAAGCATCAAGCAGATTGCCCAGGAGTTCTCTAACGAGAAGAAGGGTACGCTGTCCATCGCCACCACCCACACTCAGGCGCGCTATGCCTTGCCGCCGGTGATCAGTAGCTTCATCAAGCAATACCCGGAAGTGTCCCTGCACATGCACCAGGGTTCGCCCATGCAGATCGCCGAGATGGCAGCAGACGGCACGGTAGACTTCGCCATCGCCACCGAGGCACTAGAGCTGTTCGGCGACCTGATCATGATGCCGTGCTACAAGTGGAACCGTTGCGTGGTGGTGCCGCAGGGTCACCCGCTGGCCAAGCTGCCGAAACTCACTCTGGAAGCGGTTGCCGAATACCCGATCGTTACCTATGTGTTCGGTTTTACCGGGCGCTCGAAGCTGGACGAAGCGTTCAACCACCGCGGCCTCACGCCGAAAGTGGTGTTCACCGCGGCCGACGCCGACGTTATCAAGACCTATGTGCGCCTGGGGCTGGGCGTGGGTATCGTGGCGGGCATGGCTGTGGATGCCAAGCTCGACAGCGACCTGGTGGCGCTGGATGCCAGCGAGCTGTTCGAGGCCAGTATCACGAAGATCGGCTTCCGCCGTGGCACCTTCCTGCGTGGCTTCATGTGCGACTTCATCGAGAAGTTCGCCCCGCACCTGACCCGCGAAGTGATGGCCAAGGCCATTCAATGCCATAACAAGCAGGAACTGGAAGAGCTGTTCGAAGGTGTCGAACTGCCGGTGCACTGATCCGCAAATGCAGGGGCTGCAAAGCAGCCCCGGTTATTTCAAGCCTTGCTGATCAGGTTGCCCGCGTGCAACCCGCATTCCTTCTGTGTCGACTCTTCCCACCACCAGCGCCCCTCGCGCTCATGCTGGTTCGGCAGCACCGGCCGGGTGCAAGGCTCGCAGCCAATGCTGATGAAGCCGCGCTCATGCAGGCTGTTGTACGGCAGCTCAAGCATGCGGATATAACCCCACACTTCCTCGCTGCTCATCTGCGCCAGCGGGTTGAACTTGTAAAGCGTGCGCTCGGGTGTGGAGAAGGCGCTGTCGATTTCCAGTGCCGCTACCTGGCTGCGGGTGCCCGGGCTCTGGTCGCGGCGCTGGCCGGTGGCCCAGGCGCTCACGGTAGCCAGCTTGCGGCGCAGCGGCTCGATCTTGCGGATGCCGCAGCACTCGCCGTGGCCGTCCTTGTAGAAGCTGAACAGGCCCTTTTCTTTCACGAACGGGTCAAGCCTGTCGCGGTCCGGGCTGAGGATTTCGATTGGCAGGTTGTACTGCTCGCGCACCTGGTCGATGAACCGGTAGGTCTCCGGGTGCAGTCGGCCGGTGTCGAGGCTGAACACCTTGACCTGCTTGTTCAGCTTCCAGGCCATGTCGACCAGCACCACGTCCTCGGCGCCGCTGAAGGAGATCCACAGGTCATCACCAAAGTGCTCGAAGGCAAGCTTGAGGATGTCCTGCGGGGACTTGTTGGCATAGGTCGCGGCCAGGGCGGCGACGTCGAAGGGTTGGCTCATCAGGCGGTTTCCATCTTGGCTGTGGCGCTGTGCGCTCGTAGTAAGGTGATGGTAACAAAAAAACGCGGGCTAGACGGATTCACAAGCCCTGCAAGGTCTGCATCAACACCCGCACTTTGGCGATCGACTCTTCATATTCGGCCTGCCATTCGGAGTCAGCCACTACCGCGCCGCCACCCCAGCAGCTGACCTGGCCGTTTTTGACCAGCAGGCTGCGAATGGCAATCGAGCTGTCCATCTCGCCGCGCACATCCACATACAGCAGCGAGCCGCAGTACAGCGCCCGCCGCGCAGGTTCCAGCTCGTCGATGATCTGCATGGCGCGAATTTTCGGCGCGCCGGTGATCGATCCGCCGGGGAAACTGTCGCCGATCAGGTCCAGGGCATCCTTGTCGCTGGCAAGCTGGCCGGTGACACTGCTGACCAGGTGATGGACGTTGGGGTAGCTCTCCAGGCTGAACAGCTCCGGTACTTTCACCGAGCCGATTTCGCAGCTGCGCCCCAGGTCGTTGCGCAGCAGGTCGACAATCATCAGATTTTCCGAGCGGTCCTTGGGGCTGCGCAGCAGCTCCTCGGCATTGCGTGCGTCTTCATCTGGGTCGCTGGCGCGCGGGCGGGTGCCTTTGATTGGCCGGGTTTCCACCTGGCCCTCGCTGACACGGATGAAGCGCTCGGGCGAAAAGCTCAGCAAGGCGCTGCCGTCAGCCAATTGCTGGTAGCCGGAAAACGGCGTGGGGCATACCTTGCGCAGGGCCTGGTAAGCTCGCCAGGGGTCACCCTGGCAGGGGGCGCGGAAGCGTTGAGTCAGGTTGATTTGATAGCAGTCACCGGCCTGGATGTAGCGCTGTACCTGGTCGAAAGCGGCTTTGTACTGTTCCGGCTGCAGGTCACCAGCCATTGGGGCGAGCAACTGGAAGTCACCGGTTTCGGTGCAGCGACTGCCTTCGAACAGGCCGATCAGGCGTTCTCGCTCGTCGCTTGCCAGGCTCGGGTGGAACACCAACTGGCTGGTACCTTGCAGGTGGTCGCTGACCAGGGCCCAGGTGTACAGGCCCAGTTGCGCGTCAGGCAGGCCGAGGTCGTCCACAGCCAGGCTTGGCAGGTGTTCCAGCCGACGGCCGAAGTCGTAGCTCAGGTAGCCGATCAGGCCACCGGCAAAGGGCAGTTCAACGCCCTTGGGCAAGCCTGCGTGGCCCAGTTGCGCCAGGCCGGCACGCAGGCGCTGGAGGAAGGCGCGGCCGTCTTCATCGGGCTGCGCTTGCAACTGTTGCAGCGGCCAGGCGCTGAGCAGGTCGAAGCGACCGCGTTCGGCGCCGGGGCGGGCGCTGTCGAGCAGGATCGCGCCGGGGGCCTGGCGCAGGCGGGCGAAATAGGCAGCAGGGTCGGGCTGGTAGGGCAGGGGGTGCAGCGTACAGGTCGGCATCAGTGTGGACGGCGATGTAAAAGCGAGGAGGGCGATTGTAGACCTGTGTAGGAAAAGCGCCTAGCACTGGGCGCGACATTCAACATTGTGTTTTATGCAGGGGCTGCAAAGCAGCCCCAATATTTCAGCGGTTGGGCACGTGCCCGAACAACCCCTGTGCTACACGAACGCGCTGTTCGGCATCTTCAGTAATACCATCTTTTGCCAGCGCTTCAATGTGCGCCTCAATGGCATGGGTGCGCTGGGTCAGGCCGCAGTCGTTGGCAATCTGGATGTTCAGGCCCGGGCGGGCGTTGAGTTCCAGAATCAGCGGGCCTTTGTCCTGGTCCAGCACCATGTCCACGCCAATGTAGCCCAGGCCGCACAGCTCATAGCAGCCGGCCGCCAGCTTCATGAAACCATCCCAGTTCGGCAGTTGCACGCCGTCCACCGCATTGGTGGTGTCCGGGTGCTTGCTGATGATGTTGTTCAGCCAGGTGCCGCGCAGGGTCACGCCGGTGGCCAGGTCAACACCCACGCCGATGGCGCCCTGGTGCAGGTTGGCCTTGCCGCCAGACTGGCGGGTCGGCAGGCGCAGCATGGCCATGACCGGGTAGCCCATCAGCACGATGATGCGGATGTCCGGCACGCCTTCGTAGCTGATGCTCTTGAAGATCTGGTCGGGGGTAACCCGGTACTCGATCAGCGCGCGGTCGCGGTGGCCGCCCAGCGAGTACAGGCCGGTGAGGATGCTCGAGATCTGGTGCTCGATTTCCTCATGGCTGATGATCTTGCCCGACACTGTGCGGTAGCGGTCCTCGAAGCGGTCGGCGATGACCAGGATGCCATCACCGCCGGCACCCTGCGCCGGCTTGATGACGAAGTCGCTGCGCCCGCCAATGATCTGGTCGAGCTTTTCGATCTCTTTTTCGGTCTCGATGATGCCGTACATTTCCGGCACATGGATGCCGGCCGCCAGGGCACGCTCCTTGGTGATGATCTTGTCGTCGACAATCGGGTACAGGTGGCGCTTGTTGTACTTCAACACGTAGTCCGCGTTACGCCGGTTGATACCCATGATGCCCCGGGCCTCCAGGGCTTTCCACGTCTTGATCAGGCCAAACATCAGGCGTCAGCCTTCTTCAGGAATGCCTTGAAGCGCACGAGCTCGGTCAGGCGGTAACCGCGGTAGCGGCCCATCGCCAGCATGAAGCCCACCAGGATCAACAGCACGGCAGGGAAGGTGAACACGAAGTACACCAGTTCCGGCACCATCATCAGCAGGTGCGCAAGCGACGCGGCGAACAGGGTGCCGATGGCCACTTTCATGGCATGACCACCGCCACGTTCTTCCCAGGTAATGGACAGGCGTTCGATGGTCATGGTCAGGATCACCATCGGGAACAGTGCCACCGACAGCCCGCGCTCAAGGCCCAGCTTGTGGCTGAACAGGCTGATGGCGGCGATCAGTACCACGACAAAGGTGAGTACCACCGACAGGCGCGGCAGCATCTGCAGCTTGAGGTGTTCCAGGTACGAGCGTAGCGACAGGCCCAAGGCCGTGATGACCGTGAACAGCACGATGCCGAAGCCCAGCTGGGTCTCGCGGAAGGCCAGGGCGATCAGTACCGGGGTGAAGGTGCCCAGGGTCTGCAGGCCGATCAGGTTGCGCAATACCAGGATCACCAGCACGCCGATCGGGATCATCACCATGATCATGAAGGTTTGCTGGGTCTGCAGCGGCAAGCCGTACAGCGAGTATTCGAGGAAGTCGGCGTCGGTGTTCTCGTCGGTCAGCTTGGCCAGGCGGATGGCGTTCATCTCGCTGTTGTTCATGCTGAAGGTGACGTTGGCTTTCTTGCCGCCATCGACGGTGATCAGGTTGTCGTCACCGGTCCACCACAGCAGGCGGTCGCTAGGCAGACCCTGCTCGCCCGTGTCCGGGTTGAAGTACAACCAGTCGTTACCGTTGAAACTGCGCAGCCACAGCTCCGGGGTTTGCGGGGTATCGGCCACCAGGCGGATGGTGTGCACCTTCTCCATCGGCACATGGGCAATCGACAGCAGCAGGTCGATGATCTGGGCCTTTTTCATTGGCGAGGTGTCGCCGGCCAGCAGCAGCTTGACGTTGTCGTCGTTGAGGTTGTTGACCCGCTTGATGGTCTCGCTGACGAAGGTCTCGACGTCGGCGGAGTGCTGGCGAATCGGCGCCATCAGGGCTTCGGCGGCAATCTTCTCGGGGCCTTCGATCGCCAGGCTGTCACGGAAGGTCGGGCCTTTGACGGTGGTCTTCTCGTTGCTGTAGCGCTTGGTCAGCACCAGGCGGTAGTACAGGGTCTGGTTGCCGCTGGCGCGGCGGGCCGACCAGGTAACCTTGCGGTTGCCGTCGGCGCGGTTGACGCTGACCCCGTAGTTGTTGGAGATGAAGCTCTCGTTAAGGCTGACGTAGTCGCGGTTCAGCGGTGGCACGAACATCTGCACCTTGACCGGGTCCTTGGTGCTGGCCACGAACTCGACCTTGGCGTCGATGTTCCACAGGTCGTCGGTTTCATCCTCGGTCACCGGGATGCCGAGGAAGAAGATCTGATAAGCCGTGACCGCCACGCCCAGCAGCACCAGCACGGTGATCAGGACTTTCAGATGGAGGGTAAGAGAGCGCATCGGGATTACTCTGCTTTGGGAGCGTCGGTGGCACAGGCAGGTTTGCCGGCCGCATATTTAAGGCTTGGGTCGACCAGCGCGTCGAAGTGCTTGAGCGCCTCGGAGCCGATCAGCAGCGGGAATTGGAACGCGCTGCGGTCGGTGAGGTTGACTTCGATGGTGCGCATGGCCTGGCCCATGCAGATTTCGAGTTCGATGACCGGGCGGGCGGTATAGGCCTTGCCCGATTCGGCATCATAGTCGCCGGCCCGGCGCTTGATCTTGCTCACGCGTGCCAGCGGGCGTTCGATCGGGTGCGAGTGCGCCGCATCGATGGCCAGGTAGAAGCGCACCCAGCTTTCGCCGTTGCGCTTGAAACGCTTGATGTCGCGGGCGCTGAGCGATGCGGTCTTGGCACCGGTATCGAGCTTGGCGGCCACTTCCAGGTCCAGGTCGCCCAGGCGGGCGTATTCGTTGAGACCATACACGGTCTTGCCCGCCGCCTGGCCAAGGGCCGGTAGCAGGGTGAGGCATAGCAGCAATAAAACGGGTGTAAGTCTCATAATCCTGGCGCGGTGCAGTGCAAGGTTCGGGCTATGTTAAGGGCAAGGCGACTGGCAACGACTGCGCAAGCTTCCTCGTTAATCTGTCAACAAGCGTGAATGGATGACAGACAGGCTATCCATACCCCATCGGAGGCGCGGCATTCTATCACGCCGACGTCTTGACGCCAGCGGTGCGCGATCTGACAGCATCGAGAGGGTGATAGTTCGTTCTTAGACGATTGTCGACAATATTCATTTTGTCTTTGACTTGGAGGGCTCTGTTCGTTAATTTCTGGCGAAGAGTTTTTCAAGGTGTCGACAATATGCAGGACCTTTCCACCCCCAGCCCGGTGCAGGCAGACGAAACGGAAACCCTTTCCGAAAACGTCTTCCGGCGCATCCAGGCGGCCATCGTCAAAGGTGAAATCGCCCCCGGCAGCAAGATCTCCGAGCCGGAGCTGGCGCGCACCTATGGCATCAGCCGCGGGCCGCTGCGCGAGGCCATTCACCGCCTCGAAGGCCAGCGTCTGCTGGTGCGCGTGCCGCATGTGGGGGCGCGGGTTGTGTCACTCAACCACGCCGAGCTGATCGAGCTGTACGAAATCCGTGAATCGCTCGAAGGCATGGCCTGCCGGCTGGCCGCCGAGCGCATGAGCCAGGCGGACATCGACGAGCTGCGCCGGGTGCTCGACACCCACGAGCGCGATGCCGCGTTCCAGGCCGGCCTGGGTTATTACCAGCAGGAAGGCGACTACGACTTCCATTACCGGATTATCCAGGGCAGCGGCAACCAGACCCTGGTCAAGATGCTGTGTGGCGAGCTGTACCAACTGGTGCGCATGTACCGCATCCAGTTCTCGGCCACGCCCAACCGTCCACGCCAGGCGTTTTCCGAGCACCACCGCATTCTCGATGCCATCGCCGACCGTGACGGCGAACTGGCCGAACTCCTGATGCGCCGCCACATCGGCGCGTCCAAGCGCAATATCGAGCGTCACTACCTGGACGCCCACAACAACAGCCCACGAGGTGAGAAATGACTGTGAAGAGCACCCCCGGTCAGCGTTTCCGCGACGCCGTTGCCGCTGAACACCCGCTGCAGGTGGTTGGCACCATCAACGCCAACCATGCCCTGCTGGCCAAGCGCGCCGGCTTCAAGGCCATCTACCTGTCCGGTGGCGGCGTGGCCGCCGGCTCCCTGGGCCTGCCGGACCTGGGTATCAGTGGCCTGGACGACGTGCTCACCGACGTGCGCCGCATCACCGACGTGTGCGACCTGCCGTTGCTGGTGGATGTCGACACCGGCTTCGGGGCCTCGGCTTTCAACGTTGCCCGTACCGTGCGTTCGATGAGCAAGTTCGGTGCTGCCGCCATCCATATCGAGGATCAGGTGGGCGCCAAGCGCTGTGGTCACCGCCCGAACAAGGAAATCGTCAGCCAGCAGGAAATGGTCGACCGCATCAAGGCCGCCGTCGATGCCCGCACTGATGACAGCTTCGTGATCATGGCGCGTACCGATGCCCTGGCCGTCGAAGGCCTGAACGCTGCCCTGGACCGTGCCGAGGCCTGTATCGAGGCTGGCGCCGACATGATCTTCCCGGAAGCCATTACCGAACTGCAGATGTACAAGACGTTCGCTGACCGGGTGAAGGCACCGATCCTGGCCAACATCACCGAGTTCGGCGCCACGCCGCTGTACACCACCGAAGAGCTGGCCTCGGTCGACGTGTCGCTGGTGCTGTACCCGCTGTCGGCGTTCCGTGCCATGAACAAGGCAGCCGAGAACGTGTACACCGCACTGCGCCGCGACGGCACGCAGAAGAACGTGATCGACACCATGCAGACCCGCATGGAGCTCTACGATGCCATTGGTTACCACGCCTTCGAGCAGAGCCTCGATGCGCTGTTTGCCCAGAAGAAGGGCTGAGCAACACCCCGAATTAGCCAGAAAGCATCCATAACAAATTCAAGAAAGGAGAATCACCATGGCCGAAGCAAAAGTACTCAGTGGCGCAGGCCTGCGCGGCCAAGTGGCTGGTCAGACCGCACTGTCGACCGTGGGCCAGGCCGGTGCCGGGCTGACCTACCGGGGTTACGACGTGCGTGACCTGGCGGCCGGTGCCGAATTCGAAGAAGTCGCCTACCTGCTGCTGTACGGCGAGCTGCCAACCCAGGCCGAACTGACCGACTACAAGCGCAAGCTCAAGGGCCTGCGTGACCTGCCGCAAGCACTGAAGGAAGTGCTGGAGCGCATCCCGCGTGACGCTCACCCGATGGACGTGATGCGCACGGGTTGTTCCGTGCTGGGCACCCTGGAGCCCGAGCTGACCTTCGAGGCCCAGCGCGACAAGACTGACCGCTTGCTGGCGCTGTTCCCGGCCGTGATGTGCTACTGGTACCGCTTCACCCATGAGGGTGTGCGCATCGATTGCACCAGCGACGAAGACACCCTCGGTGGCCACTTCCTGCACCTGCTGCATGGCAAGAAGCCGAGCGAGCTGCACGTCAAGGTGATGAACGTGTCGCTGATCCTCTACGCCGAGCACGAGTTCAATGCCTCGACCTTCACTGCCCGGGTCTGTGCCTCGACCCTGTCCGACCTTTACTCCTGCGTCACCGCTGCCATCGGCTCGCTGCGCGGCCCACTGCACGGCGGTGCCAACGAGGCGGCGATGGAGCTGATCGAGCGTTTCCAGAGCCCGCAGGACGCCACCGCCGAGCTGCTGCGCATGCTGGAGCGCAAGGACAAGATCATGGGCTTTGGCCACGCGATCTACAAAGAGTCCGACCCGCGCAACGAGGTGATCAAGGGCTGGTCGAAGCAGTTGGCCGACGAAGTGGGTGACAAGGTGCTGTACCCGGTTTCCGAAGCCATCGACAAGACCATGTGGGAGCAGAAACGCCTGTTCCCCAATGCCGACTTCTACCATGCCTCGGCGTACCACTTCATGGGCATCCCGACCAAGCTGTTCACCCCGATCTTCGTCTGCTCGCGCCTGACCGGCTGGGCGGCGCACGTCTTCGAGCAGCGCGCCAACAACCGCATCATCCGCCCGAGTGCCGAGTATGTCGGCGTCGAGCAGCGCCAGTTCGTGCCGATCGAACAACGCTGAGCTGACGTCGCAGGGGTTGCTTTGCAACCCTTTCGCGGCACAAGGCCGCTCCTACAGGACGGCGCAATACCTGTAGGAGCGGCCTTGTGCCGGGAAAAGGGGTGCAAAGCACCCCCGTGGCCAGACCTGCAAACCGAATACCGTGACCGAGCCTGATAACGATATGAACACTGCATTCCGCAAGCACCTGCCAGGTACCGACCTGGACTACTTCGATGCCCGTGCGGCGGTCGAGGCGATCAAGCCCGGCGCCTACGACGGCCTGCCATACACCTCCCGCGTGCTCGCCGAAAACCTGGTGCGCCGCTGCGACCCGGCCACCCTCGATGCGTCGCTGAGCCAGCTGATCGAGCGCAAGCGCGACCTCGACTTCCCGTGGTTCCCGGCCCGCGTGGTGTGCCACGACATTCTCGGCCAGACCGCGCTGGTCGACCTTGCCGGCCTGCGTGACGCCATTGCCGACAAAGGCGGTGACCCGGCCGCGGTCAACCCCGTGGTGCCGGTGCAGTTGATCGTCGACCACTCGCTGGCCGTCGAGTGCGGTGGTTTCGACCCGCAGGCGTTCGAAAAGAACCGTGCCATCGAAGACCGCCGCAACGAAGACCGCTTCCACTTCATCAACTGGACCAAGAAGGCGTTCAAGAACGTCGACGTGATCCAGCCGGGCAACGGCATCATGCACCAGATCAACCTGGAGAAGATGTCGCCCGTGATTCACAACGACCGTGGCGTGGCCTACCCGGACACCTGCGTCGGCACCGACAGCCACACCCCGCATGTCGATGCCCTGGGCGTGATCGCCATCGGCGTGGGCGGCCTGGAAGCGGAGAACGTGATGCTCGGCCGCGCCTCGTGGATGCGCCTGCCGGAAATCGTCGGCGTCGAGCTGACTGGCAAGCTGGCACCGAACATCACCGCCACCGACCTGGTGTTGGCCCTGACCGAATTCCTGCGCAAGCAGAAAGTGGTCGGCGCGTATCTGGAGTTCCACGGTGAGGGTGCCCGCGCCCTGACCTTGGGCGACCGCGCCACCATTTCCAACATGGCCCCGGAATACGGTGCCACCGCAGCCATGTTCGCCATCGACCAGCAGACCATCGACTACCTGCGCCTGACCGGCCGCGAAGAGCAGCAGGTCAAGCTGGTCGAGACCTACGCCAAGGCCGCCGGCCTGTGGGCCGACAGCCTGGGCGGCGCCGTCTACGAGCGCACCCTGAGCTTCGACCTGTCGAGCGTGGTGCGCAACATGGCCGGGCCGTCCAACCCACACGCCCGCGTGGCCACCCGTGACCTGGCTGCCAAGGGCATTGCCGGCAGTTGGGAAGACGTGCCAGGGCAAATGCCTGACGGCGCGGTGATCATCGCCGCCATAACCAGCTGCACCAACACCAGCAACCCGCGCAACGTGATTGCCGCAGGCCTGCTGGCGCGCAATGCCAACAAGCTGGGCCTGGCCCGCAAACCTTGGGTCAAGTCGTCGCTGGCACCGGGCTCCAAGGCCGTGCAGCTGTATCTGGAAGAGGCGGGGCTGGAGAAGGAGCTGGAGCAACTGGGCTTTGGTATCGTCGCCTTCGCCTGCACCACCTGCAACGGCATGTCCGGCGCTCTGGACCCGGTAATCCAGCAAGAAATCATCGACCGCGACCTGTACGCCACCGCCGTGCTGTCGGGTAACCGCAACTTCGACGGGCGTATCCACCCGTATGCCAAGCAGGCCTTCCTGGCGTCCCCGCCACTGGTGGTGGCCTATGCCATTGCCGGCACCATCCGCTTCGACATCGAGAAGGATGTGCTGGGTGTGGTCGATGGCAAGGAAATCCGCCTCAAGGACATCTGGCCGAGCGATGAAGAGATCGACGCCGTGGTGCGTGCTGCGGTGAAGCCAGAGCAGTTCCGCAAGGTGTACATCCCGATGTTCGCCATCGAGGAAGACCGTGGGCCGAAGGTGGCGCCGCTGTACGACTGGCGCCCGATGAGCACCTACATCCGCCGCCCCCCCTATTGGGAAGGTGCCCTGGCCGGTGAGCGCACCCTGCGCGGCATGCGCCCGCTGGCGGTGTTGCCGGACAACATCACCACCGACCACCTGTCGCCGTCCAACGCCATCATGCTCGACAGCGCGGCCGGTGAGTACCTGGCGAAAATGGGCCTGCCGGAAGAAGACTTCAACTCCTACGCCACCCACCGTGGCGACCACCTGACCGCCCAGCGTGCCACCTTCGCCAACCCCAAGCTGTTCAACGAAATGGTGCGCAAGGAAGACGGCAGCGTGAAGCAGGGTTCGCTGGCGCGTATCGAACCGGAAGGCAAGGTCACCCGCATGTGGGAGGCCATCGAAACCTACATGCAGCGCAAGCAGCCGCTGATCATCGTGGCCGGCGCCGACTACGGCCAGGGTTCGTCCCGTGACTGGGCGGCCAAGGGTGTGCGGTTGGCGGGTGTCGAGGCGATCGTGGCCGAAGGCTTCGAGCGCATTCACCGCACCAACCTGGTGGGCATGGGCGTGCTGCCGCTGGAGTTCAAGCCGGGCACCGACCGCAAGACCCTGGGCCTGGACGGTAGCGAGACGTATGACGTGCTGGGCGCGCGTACGCCCCGGGCGACCCTGACGTTGGTGGTTACCCGCGCCAATGGCGAGCGCCTGGAAGTGCCGGTGACCTGCCGCCTGGACACCGCCGAGGAAGTGTCGATCTACGAGGCGGGTGGCGTGCTGCAGCGTTTTGCCCAGGACTTCCTCGAAGCAACCGCTTGAACAGGACTTGAACATGGCACATGTACCGCAAGTGAAAATCCCCGCCACCTACATCCGTGGCGGCACCAGCAAGGGTGTGTTCTTCCGCCTGCAAGACTTGCCCGAGCAGGCGCAAATCCCGGGGCCGGCCCGCGATGCGCTGCTGTTGCGGGTAATCGGTAGCCCCGACCCTTACGGCAAGCAGATCGACGGCATGGGCGGTGCCACCTCCAGCACCAGCAAGACCGTGATCCTGTCGCAAAGCATCAAGCCCGGGCATGATGTGGACTACCTGTTCGGCCAGGTCAGTATCGACAAGGCGTTTGTCGACTGGAGCGGCAACTGCGGCAACCTGTCTGCGGCGGTCGGTTCGTTCGCCATCAGCAGTGGCCTGGTGGACGCGGCGCGCATTCCACGCAACGGCATCGCCACGGTGCGCATCTGGCAGGCCAACATCGGCAAGACCATCATCGCCCATGTGCCGATCACCGAAGGTGAAGTGCAGGAAACCGGCGATTTCGAGCTGGATGGGGTGACCTTCCCGGCGGCCGAGGTGCAGCTGGAGTTTCTCGACCCGGCAGCCGACGAAGACGGTGACGGCGGTTCGATGTTCCCGACCGGTAACCTGATCGATGAGCTGGAGGTGCCGGGCGTGGGTACGTTCAAGGCCACCCTGATCAATGCCGGCATTCCGACCATCTTCGTCAATGCGGCCGATATCGGTTATACCGGCGCAGAACTGCAGGACGCCATCAACGGGGACCCTCAGGCGCTGCTGCGTTTCGAGACCATTCGTGCATACGGTGCCGTGCGCATGGGCCTGATTGAAAACGTCGACCAGGCAGCCGGACGTCAGCACACGCCAAAAGTGGCGTTCGTTGCGCCGCCGAGCACCTACACTGCGTCCAGTGGCAAGGCGGTGCAAGCGGGTGATATCGACCTGCTGGTGCGCGCCTTGTCCATGGGTAAACTGCACCATGCGATGATGGGGACGGCTGCGGTGGCGATTGGCACTGCGGCGGCCATTCCGGGCACGCTGGTCAACCTCGCGGCTGGCGGGGGTGAGCGTAGCGCCGTGCGTTTCGGCCACCCCTCGGGCACCTTGCGGGTCGGGGCCGAGGCGCGTCAGGTGAATGGTGAGTGGACAGTGACCAAGGCAATCATGAGCCGCAGTGCTCGCGTGCTGATGGAGGGCTGGGTTCGCGTGCCTGGCGATAGCTTCTAACGCACCACTGGCGCTCGGCTTTAGTTAGTTGGGGCTGCATAGCAGCCCCGGCAATTCTGAAGGGAGCTGGATATGAGCGCCAACGTTGACCTGAACGACCGCCCGGACTACGACCTGGTGCTGCAAACCCTGGCCGACTACGCCCTCGGCTACCGGGTCGATTCCGCCGAAGCCCTCGATACCGCACGCAACTGCCTGATGGACACCCTGGGCTGCGGCCTGCTGGCCCTGCGCTTTCCCGAATGTACCAAACTGCTCGGCCCTCAGGTGGAGGGCACGCTGGTGCCCAATGGTGCCCGCGTCCCCGGTACCGCCTACCGGCTCGACCCGGTCAAGGCGGCCTGGGACATCGGCTGCACCGTGCGCTGGCTGGATTACAACGACACCTGGCTGGCGGCCGAATGGGCTCACCCCTCGGACAACCTGGGCGGTATTCTGGCCGTTGCCGATCACCTGTCGCAGAAGCGCGTGGCCGCTGGTGAAAAACCGCTGCTGATGCGTGATGTGCTCGAAGCCATGGTCATGGCCCATGAGATCCAGGGCGTGCTGGCACTGGAAAACTCGTTCAACCGAGTCGGTCTCGATCACGTCATTTTAGTGAAAGTGGCCTCGACTGCCGTGTGCGCCAGGTTGATGGGCGCCAACCGCGAACAGATGCTCTCGGCGTTGTCCCATGCCTTCGTCGATGGCCAGGCCCTGCGTACCTATCGGCACGCGCCCAATGCTGGCTCACGCAAGTCCTGGGCCGCAGGTGATGCGTCCAGCCGTGGCGTGCGCCTGGCCGATATCGCCCTGCGCGGTGAGATGGGCGTACCGGGTGTGCTCACGGCGCCACAATGGGGCTTCTACGACGTATCGTTCAGCCATACCAACAAGGACCTGGCGCTCAAGCCCGCCGGGCAGTACGAACTGCGTCTGCCTCAGGCCTTGGGCAGCTACGTGATGGAAAACGTGCTGTTCAAGGTCAGCTTCCCTGCCGAATTTCACGCCCAGACTGCCTGCGAAGCGGCAGTTACCCTGCACCCTCGGGTACGTAACCGCCTGCATGAAATCGACCGCATCGTCATCACCACCCAGGAGTCGGCAATCCGCATCATTTCCAAGAGCGGCCCGCTGGCCAATGCCGCTGACCGTGACCACTGTCTGCAGTACATGGTGGCAGTGCCGTTGATCTTCGGGCATCTGGTGGCGGAGCACTATGAAGACACCTTCCATGCCAACCACCCCAGCATCGACCGCCTGCGCGAGAAGATGGAAGTAGTGGAAGACCCGCGCTTCAGCCGCGAGTACCTGGAGCCGGACAAGCGCTCCATCGCCAATGCGCTGCAGGTGTTCTTCAAGGATGGCAGCAGTACAGAGCAGGTGGTGGTGGAATACCCTATCGGGCACCGGCGGCGGCGAGGGGAGGGCATACCCCTGCTGGAGGCCAAGTTCAGGGCCAACCTGGCAACGCGATTTGCGCGCCAGCGGTGTGGGGAGGTACTGGAGGTGTGCAAGGACCAGCAAACGCTGGAAGGGATGGCGGTGCACCGGTTTGTGGATTTGTTCGTGATCTGAGCGGGTGAGAGCAGGCAAATGAAAAGCCCCGGCATCGCTGCCGGGGCTTTCTTTTACAGCGTGTAACTCAGCTTACGCCTGAACCACCGGGATCTTGGCGTTGGCTGCCGCTTCGCGGAACTCGGCGATCTGGTCGAAGCTCAGGTAGCGGTAGACGTCGGCAGCCATGCTGTCGATGTCTTTCGCGTACTGCATGTACTCTTCGACGGTCGGCAGCTTGCCGATGATCGAAGCGACAGCAGCCAGCTCGGCCGATGCCAGGTACACGTTGGTGGCGTCGCCCAGACGGTTCGGGAAGTTACGGGTCGAGGTGGAGACCACGGTCGAGCCGGTCTGCACACGTGCCTGGTTACCCATGCACAGCGAGCAGCCTGGCATTTCCATGCGCGCACCGGCCTTGCCGTAGATGCCGTAGTAGCCTTCTTCGGTCAGCTGGTGGGCATCCATCTTGGTTGGCGGGGCCAGCCACAGACGGGTCGGAATACCGCCCTTGACCTTTTCCAGCAGCTTGCCGGCAGCGCGGAAGTGACCGATGTTGGTCATGCACGAACCGATGAACACTTCGTCGATCTTCTCGCCCTGTACCGAAGACAGCAGGCGGGCATCGTCCGGGTCGTTCGGCGCGCAGAGCACAGGCTCTTTCACGTCGGCCAGGTCGATTTCGATGATTTCGGCGTATTCGGCATCGGCGTCGGCCGACAGCAGCTCAGGCTTGGCCAGCCAGGCTTCCATGGCCTGGGCGCGGCGCTCCAGGGTGCGGGCATCGCCGTAGCCTTCGCCGATCATCCAGCGCAGCAGGGTGATGTTGGACTGCAGGTACTCGGCGATGGCCTTCTCTGGCAGCTTGATGGTGCAACCGGCAGCAGAACGCTCAGCCGAGGCGTCGGACAGCTCGAAGGCTTGCTCGACGGTCAGTTCGTCCAGACCTTCGATTTCCAGGATGCGGCCGGAGAAGGCGTTTTTCTTGCCTTTCTTCTCGACGGTCAGCAGGCCCTTCTGGATGGCGTAGTAAGGGATCGCATGCACCAGGTCACGCAGGGTGATGCCAGGTTGCAGTTTGCCCTTGAAGCGCACCAGGATCGATTCTGGCATGTCCAGCGGCATGACGCCGGTGGCAGCGGCGAAGGCTACCAGGCCGGAACCGGCCGGGAACGAAATGCCGATCGGGAAGCGGGTGTGCGAGTCGCCACCGGTACCCACGGTGTCAGGCATGAGCATGCGGTTCAGCCAGCTGTGGATGATACCGTCGCCCGGGCGCAGCGACACGCCGCCACGGGTGCGGATGAAGTCTGGCAGGGTGTGGTGGGTGGTGACGTCGATCGGCTTCGGATAAGCCGCGGTGTGGCAGAACGACTGCATGACCAGGTCAGCGGAGAAGCCCAGGCAGGCCAGGTCTTTCAGCTCGTCACGGGTCATCGGGCCAGTGGTGTCCTGGGAGCCGACGGTGGTCATCTTAGGCTCGCAGTAGGCACCTGGGCGCACGCCCTGGCCTTCTGGCAGGCCACAGGCACGGCCGACCATCTTCTGCGCCAGGGTGAAGCCCTTGCCGGTGTCGGCTGGCTGCTCTGGCTTCTTGAACAGGTCCGATGGGCCCTGGCCCAGCTCGGCGCGGGCTTTTTCGGTCAGGCCACGGCCGACGATCAGCGGGATACGGCCGCCAGCGCGGACTTCATCCAGCAATACTTCGGTTTTCAGCGCGAATTCGGTAACCAGCTCGTCGCTGCCGTGACGGCGCACTTCGCCTTTGAACGGGTACACGTCGATGACGTCGCCCATGGCCAGGTTGCTGCAGTCGAATTCGATCGGCAGGGCGCCGGCGTCTTCCATGGTGTTGTAGAAGATCGGGGCGATCTTGGTGCCGAAGCAGAAGCCACCGGCGCGCTTGTTCGGCACGTATGGGATGTCGTCACCGAAGAACCACAGCACCGAGTTGGTGGCGGATTTACGCGACGAACCGGTGCCGACCACGTCACCGACGTAGGCAACCGGGAAGCCTTTGGCCTTGACGGCTTCGATCTGGGCCAGCGGGCCGACCGAACCTGGCTGCGACGGCTCGATGCCGTCACGGGCCATTTTCAGCATGGCCAGGGCGTGCAACGGGATGTCAGGGCGCGACCAGGCGTCCGGGGCAGGGGACAGGTCGTCGGTGTTGGTCTCGCCAGGCACCTTGAACACGGTCAGGGTGTACTTGTCGGCGATGGCCGGGCGCGAGGTGAACCACTCGCCGGCAGCCCAGGACTCCAGCACGGCCTTGGCGTGGACGTTGCCCGCCTTGGCTTTTTCGGCCACGTCGTGGAAGGCATCGAACATCAGCAGGGTGTGCTTGAGCTGTTCGGCCGCGACGGCGCCCAGTTCGGCGTCATCCAGCAGTGCGACCAGCGTTTCGATGTTGTAGCCGCCCTGCATGGTGCCCAGCAGTTCGGTGGCGTGCTTGCGGTCGATCAGTGGCGACTTGGCTTCGCCCTTGGCGACGGCGGAGAGGAAAGCAGCCTTGACGTAGGCAGCTTCGTCGACCCCTGGCGGTACGCGGTTGGTGATCAGGTCTACGAGGAAGGCTTCTTCGCCGGCCGGCGGGTTTTTCAGCAGCTCGACCAGGCCTGCAGTTTGTTCGGCGTTCAGCGGCTGGGGCACGATACCCAGGGCGGCACGCTCTTCGATGTGTTTGCGGTAGGCTTCAAGCACAGTTATTTCCCTCATCAGTGGTCCCTAAAGGGGGTCCGGGACGCTCATCCAGCATTCCATGCACCCATGCGCTGCTACGGCTTTGTGGGCCGCCCAGCCAGGGTCGCAAAGAATCCTTACAGAAGCTGCTTTCAAAGTTTTACGCCTGCAGAACGGGGAGCTGATGAGGGCTGGCGCGGCCATGCGAGGGTGCATGGCCCGGGCCAACGCCGTTCTACCGGATTAACTGTGCTCGTGACGCTTTGAAAACAGCTTCCAACGGACATTGTTGCCTTTGAAAAGGCGGGATGATTCTACGGCAAAAAAAGCCCGAAGGTAAGGCGCAGAAGATGACTTTAACGAGTGACCCTGGTTAGACAAAGGGCTAACATGGGGCCGTGTTCCACCGCCAAGCTGTTGTTTTTCATGTCCAACAAGTCCATCAAGACCCCTTGCGTCGGCCTGTGCTCCACGGTGTACGGAGACACGGTGTGCCGTGGCTGCAAGCGCTTCCACCACGAAGTGATCAACTGGAACGGCTACGACGACGCGCAGAAGCGCGCGGTATGGCTGCGCCTTGAGCAGTTGCTGGTGCAGGTGATGATGGCCAAGCTGGAGGTGTTCGACAAAGGCTTGCTGCGCCAGCAGCTGGAACAGCGCTCCATCCGGTTTGTCGAGCAGCAGTCGGCGTATTGCTGGGCGTACCAGCTGATTGCCCGTGGGGCGCGGATGATCCGGGACCTTGAGGCCTACGGCATGGCCTTGCTGCCGGAGTTCCGCGACTGGGAACTGCCGCAACTGCGCGATGCCATCGACCGCGAATTCTTCCTGCTTTCAGAGGCGCATTACCAGCGCTACATCGCCCCCAGCTTCCTGCGCGATGCCATGGGCAGCACGCAGGGGCAGTGAGCCGGGCGAATCAGTCGCCGGTGTATTCACACCCGCTGGTGCAGGTTTCGTGGATGCGCACCTTCGACAGCTCTGGCATCAGCGGCTTGACCTGCTCCCAGATCCACTTGGCGATCACTTCGCTGGTGGGGTTTTCAAGGCCCGGGATGTCGTTCAGGTAGTTGTGGTCCAGCTGGTCATAGATTGGCTTGAAGATCGCCTTGACCTCGGCGAAGTCGCGAATCCAGCCGGTGTGCGGGTCCAGCGGGCCGGTCAGGTGCAGGCCGACCTTGAACGAATGGCCATGCAGGCGGCCGCATTTGTGCCCTTCGGGAACGTGGGGCAGGCGGTGGGCCGACTCAAAAGTGAACTCTTTAAAAATTTCCACGCTGTCATAACTCTGTGTGAATCAATAATGCGCGCAGTCTACCAGCATGCCCGCTACAAGGCTTGCAGGTGTTCATGCAACCGCCCGGTGGTGTGGTCTTGACCTGCGCTATCATGGCGCCAGCTGTTTTCAGGTTGAATTAAGGACCGGTGGTTAATCTTAACCCCGTAGACAACTTGCACAGTTCTCAGGAGAGAAGCACGATGAAAACCTTGACTGCCCTGTTCACCGCCGCCGCCCTTGCCCTGGGCGCCAATGCCGCCTTCGCCAAGGACGTACAGCCTGACGAAGTGGTTAAACTGGTCAACGCCAAGACCATCAAGTCGCTTGACGAGCTGAAAGCCGCCGCCGTGGCCAAGCACCCGGGCGCCACCGTCACCGATTCGGAGCTGGAAGACGAGTACGGCCGCTACATCTACAAGGTCGAACTGCGTGACACGCAGAACGTAGAATGGGACGTGGCGCTGGACGCCAAGACCGGTGAAGTGCTGAAGGACGAGCGGGACAACTGATGATTCACTTACCGCGGCCAGCGCGCTACCTCGCGCTGGCGCTGCTGGCCGTGTGTTCGCTGGCCGCTGCCCGCGACCTTGACCAGGACGAAGCCCTGAAGCTGCGCCAGAAGGGCGTCATCCTGCCGCTCGAACAATTGCTGGAAACCGCCCTGGGGCGTTACCCCGGGGCGCGTTTGCTGGAGGCCGAGCTGGAAGAGGACGACGATCGCTACGAATATGAAGTCGAACTGCTGACGGCGGACGGTGTGGTGCGCGAGATCAAGCTCGATGCCAGCACCGGCGCCTTGCTCAAAGACGAGGAAGACGACTGAATGCGCCTGTTGCTTGTCGAGGACAATGTACCGCTGGCCGACGAGCTGACCACCGGCCTGCAGCGCCAGGGTTATGCCGTGGACTGGCTGGCTGACGGCCGTGATGCGGTGTACCAGGGCCAGAGCGAGCCCTACGACCTGATCATTCTCGACCTTGGCCTGCCGGGCTTGCCGGGCCTGGACGTGCTCGCCCAGTGGCGTGCCGCTGGCCTGGCCACTCCGGTATTGATCCTTACCGCCCGTGGCTCGTGGGCCGAGCGTATCGAGGGGCTGAAAGCCGGGGCTGATGACTACCTGAGCAAACCGTTCCACCCGGAAGAGTTGCAACTGCGCATCCAGTCGCTGCTGCGCCGTGCGCGCGGCCTGGCCAATCAGCCAACCCTGGAAGCTGCCGGCCTGCACCTGGATGAAAGCCGCCAGTGCGTGAGCCGTGATGGCGTGGATGTGCAACTGACCGCCGCCGAGTTCCGCCTGCTGCGCTACTTCATGCTGCACCCGCAGCAGATCCTGTCCAAGAGCCACCTGGCCGAGCACCTCTACGACGGTGAGACCGAGCGGGATTCGAACGTGCTGGAAGTACATGTCAACCACTTGCGCCGCAAGCTGGGTCGCAGCGTGATCGAGACCCGACGCGGGCAAGGCTATATCTACGCGGGGAGCACCGGGTGAAGTCGATCCAGGCGCGTTTGAGCCTTGGCCTGGTCGCGGTGCTGGTGGTGGTCGGGGTGGTCCTGGCGCAACTGACCTTGTGGTTGTTCGAAGCCGGCCTGCAGCGTTACCTGGAAAACGGCCTGCGCAAGGAAAGCGAGAACCTGCTGGTGGCACTGGTGCGCGGGCCATCCGGCCTGCAGCTGGATGAGCGGCGCATCTCGGCGGCGTATCAGCGGCCTTTTTCCGGTTATTACTTCCGAATCGATTTCGACAAAGGCACCTGGCGCTCACGCTCGCTGTGGGACCTGGACATGCCCAAGCCTGCTGCGCCAGGCCTTTCCGACAGCCATGAGCTCGGTCCGGAAGGGCAGCAACTGCTTGCCCTGCGCGCTGACTACCGGCGCCTGGGCCAAGACATCTCGATCAGCGTCGCACAGGATTACTCGCCGGTGCGTGAGGGCTTTCGGCGCATGCAGCAGATCGGCCTTGGCATGGGCCTGGTGGCACTGATTCTGGTGTTGGTGCTGCAGCGCATGACCGTAACGCGCTCGCTGCGGCCGTTGGAGCGGGCGCGCCAGCAGATCGCCCAACTGCAGCAGGGCCAACGGTCACAACTGGATGCCGAGGTGCCCAGCGAGCTGGCCCCGTTGGTGGGGCAGATCAACCACTTGCTTAGCCATACCGAAGACAGCCTGCGCCGTTCGCGCAATGCCTTGGGTAACCTGGGGCATGCACTGAAGACACCGTTGGCGGTGCTGCTGAGCCTGGCGTCGAGTGAGCGCCTGAAGGACTTGCCCGAAGTGCGGGCGCAGATGCGTGAGCAGCTGGAGCAGATTCAGCAGCGGTTGGCGCGCGAACTGAATCGCGCGCGGTTGGCGGGTGATGCCTTGCCCGGTGCGCAATTCGATTGCGATGCCGAACTGCCGGGGTTGCTGAGCACGTTGGGCATGATCCATGGGGAAGGGTTGCTGCTGGCCAGTGATGTGCCCCCCGGGTTGCTGTTGCCATGGGACCGTGAGGACTTCCTGGAGTTGTTGGGCAACCTGCTGGACAACGCCTGCAAGTGGGCAGACAGCGAAGTGCGCCTCGGCATTGGGTCGAATGCCGAGGGCTATCAGGTATGGGTCGATGATGACGGCCCGGGGATTCCCGAGGGCCAGCGGCAGCAGGTGCTGGAGCGTGGTTCGCGGCTGGATGAGCAGGTGCACGGGCACGGTCTGGGGTTGGGCATCGTACGCGATATCGTCGAGGCCTGGGGCGGGCGGCTGGCCTTGCTGGAGAGCCCGCTGGGTGGGCTTCGCGTCAATATCGACCTGCCGCGCAAGGCCCGATAATGCCGGGGCCGCTGTGCGCCCCTCCAGGCCCTGTCAGTACTGCAAAAAAATTGCAGTACAGCCGCATTTTTTTGAATTAGCCCAATCTCCCCCCGCCCGGCAAAATCCCATTCACGAAACCCTGCGGTTTCCATCTCTCCACGGACGGAGCCCCTTGTGGTATTGCACGCGCAATACGAGGCCCAGGCCACCTCGGCTGGGCTTTCTTTTTAATCAGAAAAACCAAAGATTCCGACTACTCAAATGCCTGCCTCGCGTTCCGAAAGTCGTCTGCAGCGGCTGTTGCCGGCGCCCCTGAATATTCCCCCAAAAGAATGGCTGCGTGCCGCTATCGGTGCGTTGCTCGGCCTGTTCCTCGCCGGCTGGCTGACCAGCATCGCCTATGGCCCCGGTATCGCCCTGCATCTGCTTGGCCCGCTGGCCGCCTCGGCTGTGCTGGTGTTCGCCGTGCATTCCGGCCCACTGGCCCAACCCTGGCCGGTGCTGGGCAGCTATGCCCTAGCGGGCGCGGTCGGCCTGGCCATGCGCGAAGGCTTCGGCCCCGAGCTGTGGGTAGCCGCAGCCGCCCTGGGCATCTCGCTGCTGGTGATGTGCCTGCTGCGCTGCCTGCACCCGCCGGGTGGCGGGGTGGCGGTGAGTGCAGTGCTGGCTGACTCAGGGCTGACGGCCATGGGCGACCACTTGCTGGAGCCGGTGCTGCTCAATGCGTTGATCCTGGTGACAGTGGCGATTGTCTACAACCGCCTGACGGGCGTGCGCTACCCGAAAGGCGCGGTGCCGCGCAAAGACCTGCACCACACCCATGACCCGCTGCCCGGCGAGCGGGTTGGCATCCGCAGCGAAGACCTGGACCAGGCCCTGGAAGAGCTGGGCGAGTTCGTCGACGTCACCCGTGACGAGCTGGAGCGCATCATTCTCGCCACCGAGCAGCATGCCTTGCAGCGCAGTCTCGGCGGTATTACGGCGGCCTCGGTGATGTCCCGCGACGTGCAGTTCGCCACGCCCGATACCACCCTTGAGCAGGCCTGGAAAATGCTCGCCAGCCACCACCTGAAAACCCTGCCGGTATTACAGCACGGTAAACTGGTGGGCATCGTCAGCCTCAGCGACCTGGTTGGCCCGGCCATGCAGCGCGGCCGTTTCAGCTGGCGCGGGCTGTTTGGCCGCAAGGCGGTGCGCATGGAGCAGGTGATGAGCCGGCGAGTGGTGAGTGTCTGCAGCCAGCACCCGTTGGAGCGCCTGCTGCCGCTGTTGTGCGAACAAGGCTTGCACTGCCTGCCGGTGCTCGACGCCGACCAGCTGGTGGGGGTGATTACCCAGACTGACCTGATCGCCGGCCTCAAGCGCCAGTTGCTCAGCAAAGCCGAGGCGTCAGATAACCGGGTCCCAGCGCTGTGACCAGTCGCTGGCGCCTGCAGCCACCAGCCGGCGCAAGATGGCGAAGGCCTGTTGAAGGGCTTCGCTGTCGCGTTCGCGTGGATACACCAGGAAGGTTGGGTAAGTGAACTCCGGGGCCTGCGGTACCCGCTCGAACACACCGCTGTCCAGGTATGCCTGCACCACCCGCGTGCGGAAGTAACCGCTGCCACCCTGGTCGAGAATGAACTGCAAAGCCAACGGGCCGAGGTTGAAGCTTAACGCCGGGCGCGCGCAATCGGGCAGGGCGGCATCGTGCCGACGGCGGAAGGCCTCGCCCCAGTCGATGTAGATATACGGTTCGGGTTGGTCGACGCGGCGCACGCGGATCAGTTTCTCTTCCATCAACTGTTCCACCTGCAAGCCCGGCCCGTAGGTCGGCTGGTACACCAGCGCAGCGTCCAGCAGGCCCATCTCGACCTTGCGCAGCAGCGACTCGCCGTCGCTCACTTCGCTGCGTATGGCGTGGCTGGGCAGTTCACGGTGCAGGGCAGTGACCCAGTCAAGCAACATCGGGTTGCCCAGGCTGACTTCTGCCCCCACATGCAGCACTTGCTGGCAGCCTTCAGGCAGCGGCAGGTCGCGCCGCGCTGCTTCCCAGGTTTGCACCAGCTGGTTGGCATAACTGACAAAGGCCTCGCCGTCGCTCGTCAGGCTGGCACCGTTGCGGCTGCGCACGAACAGCTGGCAGCCCAATTGCTGCTCCAGGCGCTGCACCCGGGCGGTAATGGCCGTCTGTGACACGAACAGGCGTTCGGCGGCGGCGACCAGGCTGCCGCAACGCACGATTTCCAGAAAGGTTCGGGCCTGTTCGATGTCCATGGGCTGCTCGGTGGCTGAAGGGTGGCCTATTCTAGAGGCTTTGCACCGTTATGGGGCGCTTTAGCGTTGTCTGCAAATTTGCAGGTCGGTTGTGACTTTAGTCCCATGGCGGCGCCGTTGTAGCGGTCCATACTCAAGGTTCGCCCTTCAATAACAACAAGTACCGGGTTCCTTTCACTATGAGCTATCAGCACAGCTACGCCCATTCCATTTCCGACCCTGCCGCATTCTGGGCGGAACAGGCCGCGCACCTGGCCTGGCACCGCAAGCCTGCCCTTATCCTTCAAGACAACGCCGACGGTACCCACCGCTGGTTCGCCGATGGCCGCCTGAACAGTTGCTACCTGGCCCTCGATCACCAGATCGAGCAGGGCCGTGGCGAGCAGCTGGCACTGATTTACGACTCGCCGGTGACGGGCGTGCAGCAGGCCTATACCTACAACCAGTTGCGCGACGAAGTGGCGCGCCTGGCCGGCTTGCTGCGCCAGCTAGGGGTAAACAAGGGCGATGGTGTGATCATCTACATGCCCATGGTGCCGCAGGCGGCCATGGCCATGCTGGCCTGCGCGCGCATTGGAGCGGTGCACTCGGTGGTGTTCGGTGGCTTTGCCGCCAACGAGCTGGCGCTGCGTATCGATGACGCCCGGCCGGCGCTGTTGCTCACGGCATCCTGCGGGCTGGAGTTCGACCGGGTAATTGCCTACAAGCCGCTGGTCGACCGTGCCCTGCAACTGGCCCGGCACCAGCCGCGCAATGTGCTGGTGCTGCAACGGCCGCAGGCACAAGCTGAACTGCAACCAGGCCGCGACCTGGACTGGCAGGCGGCCTTGGCCGGCGCCACGCCGGTCGCCCCGGTCGAACTGGATGCCGGTGACCCGCTGTACATCATGTACACCTCGGGCACCACCGGCAAACCCAAGGGTATCGTCCGGGAAAACGGCGGTAATGCTGTGGCGCTGTGCTATGCCATGCGCCATATCTATGGCATGCAGGCCGGCGATGTATGGTGGGGCATTTCCGACGTGGGCTGGGTGGTCGGCCATTCGCTGATCGTCTACGGGCCGTTGATGAGCGGCTGCACCACGGTGTTCTACGAAGGCAAGCCGATCCGCACCCCGGACGCCTCGGCCTACTGGCGGGTGGTGGAGCAATACAAAGTCAATGCGCTGTTCTGTGCGCCCACCGCCATGCGTGCCATCCGCAAGGAAGACCCGGAGGGCGAGCTGATCCGCAAGCACGATCTCAGCTCGCTGCGCCAGCTGTTCCTGGCGGGTGAGAAGCTCGACTCAAGCACCCATGAATGGCTGGAGCGGGTCAGTGGCAAACCGGTGCACGACCATTGGTGGCAGACCGAAACCGGCTGGCCGGTCACTGCGCCCTGCGTCGGGCTGGAGGGCAGCGCGGCCAAGCCGGGCTCAAGCAACCGGGCGGTACCGGGCTACCATGTGCGTGTCGTGGATGACGAAGGCCACTTGCTGGGGCCTAATCACCAAGGCTCGATTGTCATTGCCCTGCCGTTGCCGCCCGGGTGCAGCCAGACGCTATGGGGCGACCACGAGCGTTATTTGCAGGCCTACCTGCGCACCTATCCGGGTTACTACCACACAGGCGATGGCGGCTACCTGGACGATGATGGCTTTGTCTACATCATGGGGCGCACGGATGACGTGATCAACGTGTCCGGGCACCGCCTGTCCACCGGCGAAATGGAAGACCTGGTGGCCTGTCACCCGGCGGTGGCCGAGTGCGCGGTGATTGGTGTGCACGACGAGATCAAGGGGCAGGTGCCGCTGGCGCTCGTTGTGCTCAAGGACGGCGAGGGCATCAGCGAGGCGCAGTTGCTGGTGGACCTGGTGGGCAGCGTGCGCGAGGCAATCGGCCCGCTGGCCTGTTTCAACCGGGTTCGGCTGGTGAAGCGTTTGCCTAAAACGCGGTCGGGGAAGATCTTGCGGGCGGTGCTGCGCAAGATTGCCGACGGGCAGGACTACGTGCCGCCTTCGACCCTGGATGACCCGGCGGTGCTGGGGGAGATCGAGGGGGTGCTGGCGGATTTGCCCAGGGCGGGTTGATGCGCTGACTCTTCTGGCCTCTTCGCGGGGTTACCCGCGAAAAGGCCGTATCAGGCAATGGAGATCTAAGGGGCTATCTGATGCAGTTGCCCCAACCGGCTGCGGGTTCGCATCAGGTCGGCAAGCGGCCCGCCCAGGCTCTCTTCCAGCGGTCGCTTGCCAATCACCGTCACTTGGCGGTCCTGGTCATACAGCACATCCACCAGGTTGACGAAGCGCTGCTGGGCTGCCAGCGAACACTCCGCCAAGTCATCCAGCCCATCAATGATCCACTCATCATACTGCTGCGCCAGCACCAGGTAGTCGATCACCGCCGTGGCCTTTTCGCACAAGTCGTCAAACCCGAGCACCACCCGCCGGCCGTCGATGGCCAGTGCGCGTAGTGGGCGCTTGTTCACCTCCAGCATCACCGGCTGTTCGCGCGGCACGTTCAGCGCCTGGCGCTGCGCGGCATCGCCTGGCCACACATAATGGCCCTGGGTGAAACGCTGGTGCTCGCGGTTGGCCGGCAGGCTGCGAAAATCCGTATCGCCGCCTACCTCCAGCACTTGCATAGCGCTGTTGATCAGGCGGATCACGGGCAGGAAACGCTCGTGGTACAGCGGGTTGGGCAGCAAGCCCTCAGGGGCGTAATTGGAGGTCACCAGCAGGAACACGCCACGGGCGAACAAGGCGTTGAACAACCGGGTGAGCAGCATGGCATCGCCAATGTCATGCACATGGAACTCATCGAAGCACAGCACCCGGCAATTGCCCACCAGCTCATCGAGTGTGGCGCCCAGTGCATCGTCCAATGCCCGGTGGTGGTGCATGCCCTGGTGCAAGCGGGCAAAGAAGTCATGAAAGTGCAGGCGCAGTTTGGCTTCTACCGGCACCGCCTGGAAAAAGCCATCGAGCAGCCAGCTCTTGCCGCGTCCCACCGAGCCGTACAGGTAAAGGCTGCGTGCTTGCCCTTGTTCGAGCTGTGCCAGTTGTGTGGCCATGCACTGGATCACCCGTCGCTGGCCATCACTCAGCTGGTAACCCCGGCTGCGGGCTTTTTCCTCGAACCAGTCGAGCAGTTCACTGTTGTTGGCTTCGGCGCCACGCAGGCGTTGGCCAAGCTGGCGAAGTGGGGCGGGGATCCAGGCAGACAAATGCACAGCTCCTTGGGTGATGGCGGGGCAGCGTGCAGCTTGCCCGAGGGCGGCCATTTTGACTAATACGGAAAGTGGCCGGCAATGATCGCTTCATGCGATAGGTCTGGCATCAGCGCGGGCGAAAATGACTAACTCGCTGTTTTCTGGCAATTTTTTTCATCAGGGGGCTTCACAGATCAAAACTTTGTTGTTAAAGTGCCGCGCATTCCAAGACAACAACCCAGTTGTCACTCAGTTGGAATTGTCAGAGCAGCAAGCGCTGCATCCGATACAGGGGCGTCGCCAAGCGGTAAGGCAGCAGGTTTTGATCCTGCCATGCGTTGGTTCGAATCCAGCCGCCCCTGCCATTTTTCAGATTCAAACGTATATCACCCGGTGCCTGGAAAGATGAGCGCTGGGTTTTGTCGTTTTTGTCGTTTTTGCGCGATGTCTGTAGAGCGGCCTTGTGCCGCTCTCAACTAACCTGCAATCCCCAGCATTTCATTCAGCACCCTGGCCAGCTCATCCGCCTGCACGGGCTTCTGGATGACCACGCTGCGCGGTAATTCCAGGCCCTGCAACTCCGCATAACCGGTAAGAAACACCACCGGCAGGTGCGGGTAGCGGTCACGGGCCGCCAGCGCCAACTGCGCGCCGTTGAACTCGGGCATGGCGAAATCGGTAAGCAGCAGGTCGATTTCCCCATCCAGCAGGACCAGGGCCTGTTCGCCGCTGTGCGCCTGGCGCACCTGGTAGCCGTACTGGCGCAACACGTCGCCCAGCATGTCGCGCACCAGGTGGTCATCATCCACCAGCAGCACCGTACGGTTGCGGCCACTGTCGCTGACCGGCTGCCTGAGCAGCGGTACGGCCGGTTCGCTCATGGCCTGCTCCTTGACCGCCGGCAGATACACCGCCACTTGCGTGCCACGGCCAGGTACGGTGTCGATGCGCACGCCGCCCCCGGACTGTTTGGCAAAGCCGAACACCTGGGCCAGGCCAAGGCCGGAGCCCTTGCCGATGTCCTTGGTGGTAAAGAACGGCTCGAACACCTTGGCCAGCACGTCTTCGCTCATGCCGCAGCCGGTATCGCGGATGCTCAGCATCACGTATTCCCCAGGCTCCGGGTCTTCGGGGCGCTGTGGGCGGGTATCGATGCAGGTATTGTGAGTGGTCAGGGTCAGCTGGCCGCCATCGGGCATGGCATCGCGGGCATTGATCGCCAGGTTGAGGATGATCATTTCGGTCTGGGTAGGGTCGGTCAGGGCCTGCCACAGGGCCGGATCCAGGTCCAGGCGTACCGAGATGTTACCGCCCAAGGTGCGGCTTAGCAGTTCTTCCAGGCCGGTCAGGGTGCGATTGAGGTTCAGCGGCACGGGATCCAGGCGCTGACGGCGGGAAAACGCCAGCAGCTGTGAAGTCAGCTTGGCGCCACGCTCGCCGGCTTCGCGGATGTGCGTGAGGCGCGTGCGGGCTTTGTCCAGGTTGGCCTTGGCCAGGTCGCGCTCGAGAAAGCTGGCGCCGGTGAGGATTACCGTCAGCAGGTTGTTGAAGTCGTGGGCCACGCCTGCGGTCAGCTGGCCGACCGCTTCCAGCCGTTGCATCTGCTGCAGCGCCGCCTCGATGCGTTCGCGCTCGTTGATCTGCTCGCGCAGGCGCGTGTTGGCTTCTGCCAGGCCAAGGGCGGCTTCGCGCTCGCTGGTAATGTCACGCGCCACCACGTACAGCAAGGTGTCCTCGGGCACCACCACCCACGACAGCCAGCGCTGCTGCCCACCGGCGTGCTGGATGCGCCCGACGAAGCGGGCACTGGTGCGGCCGTGGGCGAGGGCGGCCAGCTCGGTAAGCAACAGTTCCTGGTCGTGCTCGGGCAGCAGGTGCAGCAAGGAGGACTGGCTCAGGCGCTCGCGGGAGAAGCCCAGGCTGGCTTCCCAGGCGGGGTTGAGTGCGACTGGGGTCAGGTCCTTGTTGAGCACGGCCAGCAGGTCCTGCGACAGCTCCCAGGCGCGGTCGCGTTCACGGGTGCGGCGTTCCACCCGCTCGCCCAGCATCTCGTTGAGCTGGCGCAGCGCCTGGGTGGCCAGGCGCTGGGTGTGGATGTCCTGCAGTACGCCGGAAAAACGCACGCACTGGTCGTTGACGAACTGGCACTGGCCGCTGCTAAGCAACCAGCGTGGCTCCAGCCCGTTGGGTTGGGCAATACGGAACTCGACCCGGTAGTGGCCCCCGCTTTCCGGGCGCATGGCGTGCTCCACCGCCTCGCGCACCAGTGGCAGGTCGTCGGGGTAGATGCCGGCGTAGAACACGTCAAGGCTCATTTCGGTGCTGGTGGGCAGGCCGAACAGCGTCTTGCAGCGGTCGTCCCACAGCAGCAGGCCTTCTTGCGGGCGCAGGTCCCAGGTGCCCATGCCGGCGGCGTCGATGGCGATGCGGGCACGGGCTTCGACATCTGCCAGTGCCTCTTCGGCGCGGCGCCGGCGCTGGCGTTCCTGCACCTCGGTCAGGGCCCGGCGCACGGCCTTGGGCAGCAGCGGCAAGTTTTTCTTCAGCACATAGTCGGTGGCGCCGAGGCGGATCATTTCCACCGCGTGCTCTTCGCCATAGATGCCGGACAGGAAAATGAACGGTACGGCTGGCGCCAGGCGTTGGGCGATGGCCAGCACCTCGGTGCCGGACGAGCCTGGCAGCACGCAGTCGCACAGGATCAGGTCATAGTGGGCCTCACGCAGGGCATGTTCGACACCCCAATGGTCGAACACCAGCCGGTGCTGCACATTCAGCCCGCTGCGCTCCAGGCGCATCAGGGTCAGCTCGGCGTCCATCGAGCTGTCCTCGACCATCAGTATTTTCAACGGCGTTTGCTGCATCGTTGCGGCGGCCTCAGTTGCTACCGCGACGGTTCAGCCGCAGTGAGCCGGGTGGCGGTTCGTTGAGCACTGCCCAGAATACCCCGAGGTCGGAGATGGCGGCGACGAATTCCTTGAATTCCACCGGTTTGACCACATACGCGTTCACCCCCAACTCGTAGGCGCGCAGCAGGTCGGGCTCCTCCCGCGAGGAGGTCAGCATGACCGTGGGGATGCTGCGCAGTTCAGGTGTGGTACGAACTGCCTTGAGCACTTCAAGGCCATCGACCTTGGGCAGTTTCAGGTCCAGTAGCAGCACGGCAGGGTTGCCGTCGTCGCGATCGGCATAGACATTGCGGCGCAGCAGGTAGTCCAGGGCATCGGCGCCGTCGCGCAGCACGATGACTTCGTTGGCCAACTGGCTACGCTCCAGGGCCAGCAGCGTCAGCTCCAGGTCCCTTGGGTTGTCTTCGACCAGCAGGATGGGTTTGAGCATGGTGATAGTGGTGCCTCAGGTGGATGCGGGGTGGTGTGGCAGGGTGAAGTGGAAGCTGGCACCCTGGTCGATCTGGCCAGTGGCCCAGACCCGGCCGTCATGGCGCTCGATGATACGACGTACGCTGGCCAGGCCAATCCCGGTGCCTTCGAAGTCCTCCATGCGGTGCAGGCGCTGGAACACCCCGAACAGCTTGTTGGCGTAGGCCATGTCGAAGCCTACGCCATTATCGACGATGATGATTTCGGTTTCGTCAGGGTGCTGTACCGCGCGGATGCCAATGTGCGCGGGGTTACGGCCACGCGTGTACTTGATGGCATTGGCGATCAGGTTGTGCAAGGCCATGTTGATGAATGCCGGATCGCCGATCACCTTGGGCAGTTCAGCAATGTCCCAAACGATTGCGCGGCCTTCGTAATCCGGCGCCAGCTCGCTGCGAATCGCATCGACCAGCGTGTTAAGGTCGACGTCGGACAGGCGCAAGGCCGAGCGGCCCATTTGCGAGAAGTTGAGCAGGTTGTCCACCAGGCTGCCGGCGAAGTGCGCTGCTTCTCCGATATGCTGAAGGTAGCGCTTGCCGCGTTCGCTCAGACCCTGGCCTTCGATTTCGCCGAGCAGTTCGGTGTAGCCGGCAATGTGCCGCAAGGGGGCGCGCAGGTCGTGGGACACGCTGTATGAAAATGCTTCAAGCTCTTTGTTCGAACGGCGCAGCTCGCCTGCCAGTTGCGCCAGCTCTTCGGCCTTGCGCAACACAATGCCCAGCACCGCGCTGCGCAACTCCATCACGCCCTCGATCACCAGCGGGTCCCAGGGCTCGCAGTAGTCGCGCAGTTCTTCCTGCCAGCGTTCGAAACTGTGCCGCGGGTCGAGGTTGCCCTGCGGCCCGGCCTGCTTGGTCGGCTGGCCAGCCCAGTTCACCGTGCGCACCTGCTCGGGGCGAAACCACAGCAGGTAGTGCGAGTGGATCTGCGAGATGGCCACCGCCAGCACACCGCCCGCATGGGCGGCCAGCTCGGGCAGGTCGGTGATGTCACGGCGCAGGTTGTCACTGTGGAACACGGTGTCTGCACCGCGCTGGCCAAGCCAGTGTACCAGCGCGGTCACCTGGGCTTCGGGCGGGGTCTTGCCGATCAGGTCGCAGCGTTCGGCCGAGATCACGGCGGCACCCTGCGCATCGGCAAAGGCCAGTAGCACATGGGGCAGGTCGCGCAGGCCGTCGCTGACGCTGTCATGGTCGGCCATGGACGAGATCATGCGCACGATGTGTTGGCGCAGCGCCAGCAGCTTGCGTGTGCTGGCATGCGCCTCGCGGGACTCGATCTGCAGCGACAGCACGCTGGCCAGCAGCTCGCTGGCCGTGCGGGTACGCAGGTCCACTGCGCGCGGCTGCTCATGGTGGCAGGACACCAGCCCCCACAGTTCACCGTCGACCACGATCGACAACGACATCGACGCCAGCGTGCCCATGTTGCGCATGTATTGCAGGTGCACCGGTGACACGCTGCGCAGCGTGGCAAAACTCATGTCCAGTGCCTTGCCGGTACGCGGGTTGGTGGCCGGGTGCAGGGGCGAGGGTTGGTAGTTGGCATCTTCGATCACGCGTATGCGGTTCATCCGGTACAGCTCGCGCGCCTGGCGCGGGATGTCTGCAGCCGGGAAGCATAGGCCCAGGTAACGGGGGTAGCCCGGGTCGGCCACCTCGGCCAGCACCTGGCCGTTGCCATCGGCATCGAAACGGTACGCCTTGACCCGGCCAAAACCGGTGATGCGCTTGAGTTGCAGCACCGTTTGCTGCAGCAGGTCTTCAAGGCTGCTGGCCAGCTGAAGGCTGCCAACGAAGCTGCGCACCAGTGGGTAGTAGTCGCCTTGCCCGACCAGGTCCGGTGGCAGGCGTGGGGGTTCGAGCTCGGCCACCAGCACGTCGTCGTGACAGTGCACCAGCAGGTGCAACGGGGTGCTGAACGGCGCGCCTTGGCGCAAGCGCACGTCGCCTATGTGAAAAGGGAAGATTTCATCGTCGGGTATGCGCGCGAGCTGCGCGCGTAGGTCAAAACCGTCGCCGACCAGGTGGGTGAATTGGCAACCGATCAGTTCCCGGGCCGGCAAACCCAGCCACTGTTCGACATTTTCACTGGCCTGCAGCACGCACAGGTCGGTGGCATCCAGCACCAGCAAGAAACCGTGGGGCTGGATGCTGCTCGGCACGTGGATCGGTTCCCGGGCACAGCGTTCCATGGCTTCTTCCAGCGTGTTGTCTGCAGTCATCAGTGAAAACGCTCCTGTCTTGTCCGTCCCTGTATGGCACAGGATAAGGTGTGACACCCTAACAGAATATCAGCAGTTTTACCGGCCTCTGGCCATTGGAGGCATTGGGTAGCGAGGGGTTCTACGCGGGGCTGGTTTTTTTTGACGGGGCGGTATCGCTTTATCGCTAATACAAAAAAATGGCTTGATGCCACCACGGTCGCGCTGCCTCGCTGCTACGCTCAATTCAGGACGTAACGACAAGGATAACAAGGTGACGGAGCGCTTGGTGGCCGTGCTGTTGGGCCTGTTGTTCAGCGGCAGTACCGTGGCAGCGGATTTTCTCGTGGAAGTGCGGGTGCTGGTGCAGCGTGGCTGCATGCTGGTTACCCAGGCACGCGATGCGGGAGCCCAGGCCCTGGGGCGAATAGACCTAGGGGTAACAGCGCGCCTGGACGGCCCGGACGCACCGCTCAGTGGCGTATTGCTGAGCCAGCGCCCGCCGCGCCTGGAGTGCAACCCCGACACCCCTTACCAGATACGCGTCGATGGCGGCCAGCATGGCGGCGTTGGCGAGTTGCGCTACCTCGCCAGCAGCGACCGTTCGGCCCGGCCCATTCCCTACCGCGTTTACCGCGACGCGGCTTGGCGCGAGCCGCTGGTAGTCGGCGTGGCTCAATCGGCGAGGGTGCCCAGTAGTGGTTCGGCCGAACTGCCGTTGTACGCGCGCATCGACAAGCTGGCCTGGGTACCGAGCGCAGGCGCGTATGCCGACCTGCTCAAAGTCACGGTCACCTGGTAGGGACGCCGCCATGCACAAGGACGCCATGCCATGAACCGTACTTCCATCCTGTTACTCACCCTTGGGCCATTGCTGGTAACTGGCGGTGCGGCGCACGGCAGCACCACCGGTTTCATCCAGGCGCGGCTGGTGATCAGCGCGGCCTGCCAGATCAGCAGCAACGACACTCAACCGGCCGTACTGGGTAACCCGGGTCTGCTGGATTTCGGTGAACGTGGCCCGAACTGGGACCAGCCGCTGCGCAGCCGGGTTGACGAAGCAAGCGGCGAGGGCAGCCTGCAGATCAGTTGCACGCCTGAGGTACGGGCGTTCAACGTGCGGATCAACGGTGGCCTGAATGGCGACGACGGCATTCGCCGACTGAGCAACGGCCGTGAACTGATTCCTTATCAACTGGCGGTCGACCCGGGTGGCAACAGCCGCTACGCCATCGGCCAGGCACGCGCCTTCACCATCAACAGCACCCGGCAGATCCCGATTCCCATCTACGGAGTGGTAGTGGCGCAACGTCGCGCGCTGCCGGCCGGGCTGTACCGCGACACCCTCAGAGTGACCCTGGACTGGTAACTACGCAAGGAGACTCCGATGCGAACGAACCTCTCACGCTGCATGCTTGCAGGCCTTTGCCTCGCGCTGGCCTCCCAGGCCCAGGCGGCGACGGTAACCGGGAATATCACCTCGACGCTGACCTTGATTGCCGCGTGCCAGGTCAACGGTAGTTCGGGTACATCGGGGCTTAACTTCGGTGCCTTGAACTTTGGCACCCAGGATGCCCTGTTCACTACCGCAAATGCCCAGGTACTGGGGGGCGGGGGCGGCGCCATGAGCATTCTGTGCTCGGCCGGTACGGTGCCGGTGGTCAAGGTACGTGCGGGCCTGCACGACGGCCAGTCGAGCGGTGGCACGCGTGCCCTCGCTGACGGCGCTGGCAACTTTGTACCTTACGACCTGTATACCGACTCGGGGCGTACAACGTTGCTGGCAATCGACGGCACCATCACCCTGCCCACCAGTACGGGTGTGGCCCAGACCGTCAACCTGTACGGCAAGGCCGTGGGCAAGGCGGGTTTGCCAGCTGGGGTGTACAGCGACACGATTTCGGTTGAGCTGTCGTTCTGAACCATGCGCCGCTGGTTGACGTGGGGCCTTACGGGCACCGGTTTGCTCCTGGCTACACCGTTGAGCGCGGTGACTACCAGCACCTTCACCGTGACGGCACAGATTGTTGCCGGTTGCCTGGTGGTGGGGGGCGTCACCAGTTATGGAACGCTGGACTATGGTACGCAGTCTGCGTTGTCCACCAGCACCCTGAGCACCTCGCTGGGTGGCACCACGGTCACGTTCCAGTGCACCCCCGGCGTTGCCATGAACATGAGCGTGGATGGTGGGCAGAACAGTGCGAGTGGCACGCGCAACCTCAAGCGCACGAGCGGCCCGCAGCTGCTGGCCTACCAGCTTTACCGGGACGCGGCCTACAGCCAGACGTTGGGCATCGGCACGAGTGTGGCCGTGAGCTATTCCGACCCGACAGCGATCAAACTGCCGGTTTACGGGCGGGTTCAGCTGAGCGGCACGCTGCCAGCGGGGACCTACACCGATGTGGTGCAAGTGACGGTGACCTGGTGAGTGCCAGCGCCACCAACGACACGTGTCTAAGGAGAGTTGCATGCGGCAAGGCGCGAAGTGGGCGCATGGATTGATCGGGTTATCGTGGCTGGCGAGCCTGCCAGCCGGAGCGGCGACTTCGGTGCTGATCTGGCCGATCGACCCGGTGTTGGAGGCTGATCAGAAGGCCGGTGCCCTGTGGCTTGAAAACCGCGGCACGGCGCCGGCCAACCTGCAGGTACGGGTATTCGCCTGGCGCCAGGGCGATTATCAGGAACAGTTCCAGGCGCAGCGTGAAATCATCGGCAGCCCGCCGGTGGCCAACATCGCCCCTGGGCAAAAGCAGCTCATCCGCCTTACCCGCACCGGCCCGTCACCGGCCGGTCAGGAGCAGGCCTACCGCATCATCATCGACGAAATCCCGCCCGCCATTGCTGTGGACAAGGCCGAGCCAGGCGCCACTGCGGCAATTCGCCTGCAGATGCGCTATTCGGTGCCTCTGTTCGTCTACGGCGAAGGCCTGTGGGGCAAGGCCGACACCGAGGGCAGGCGCAATGCCGAGGGCGTTGGCAAGCCGCAACTCACCTGGCGCCCGGTGACCGTGCAGGGCAAGCCCTACGTTGAGCTGCGCAACACAGGCCCGGTGCATGCGCGCCTGACCGATGTGGTGGTGCAGCAAGGCAGCCAGAGCAAACCGTTGGCCGAGGGCTTGCTGGGCTATGTGCTGCCGGGTGCCAGCATGCGTTGGCCGGCACCCGTGGCGCCCGGCAGCACCAGCGTGCTCAAGGGCCGGGTCAACGGCCAAGGCTCGGCGGACGCCATCCGCCAAGGCCAATGAGCCAGCAACCGAATGCAGTGCAGGGGCCAGGGAGGACCCGGCAATGGTTGGAAACCGTGTGTGAAATGGCTGACGGCGACGACGCGCCGCTGGTGCCTGGGGCTGGCCATGGCTGGCCCCTGCCTGGCGCTGGCCGACGACCTGCCCCCGCCGCCTACGGAGATGTCCGCCACCGCCGATGCCACGCTGTACCTCGACCTGCTGGTAAACCAGATGCCCAGGGCTGAACTGGTGCCGGTGCAGCAGCGGGCCGGGCAGTTGTACCTGGACAGCGAGGTGTTGCGCGCGGCCGGTATTTCGCTGCCGGGCAACCCCCAGGGCGAAGTGGCACTGGAAGGCATCGCAGGGTTGCACACCGACTACGACAGCCAGAACCAGCGCTTGCTGCTGCAGGTGCCGCCGGCCTGGCTGCCCGATCAACAGGTCGGCGACCACAACCTGTACCCGGCCAGTGATGCCCGCAGCAGCTTCGGCGCCTTGTTCAACTACGACCTGTACCTGAACGACACCGATGATGGCGGTACCTACCTGGCCGCCTGGAACGAGCTGCGCCTGTTCGACAGTTGGGGCACGTTTTCCAGCACCGGGCAGTGGCGCCAGTCGTTCAATGGCGCACAGGCGGATGCAACACGCCAGGGGTTCATGCGTTACGACACCACTTGGCGCCTTACCGACGAGCAGCGCCTGCTCACGTATGAAATGGGTGATTTTGTTACCGGTGCCTTGCCCTGGAGCAGTTCGGTACGGGTAGGGGGGCTTCAGTTGTCGCGTGATTTCGGTGCACGCCCCGACCTGGTGACGTACCCGTTACCGGCATTCGCGGGTGAAGCGGCGGTTCCGACGTCGCTGGACCTGTTCATCAATGGCTACAAGTCCAGCACCACCGAGTTGCAACCGGGTCCATACACCTTGACCAATGTCCCCTTCATCAATGGCGCGGGGGAAGCGGTGGTGGTCACTACTGATTCTTTGGGACGGCAGGTGTCGACCACTTTGCCGTTTTACGTCACCAGTAGCCTGCTGCAAAAAGGGCTGTCGGACTATTCGATGGCGGCAGGTAGCTTGCGACGTGATTACGCCGTGCGCGATTTTGCTTATGGCCCAGGCGTGGCTTCGGGCAGCCTGCGCTACGGGCTCAGCGACACCTTCACTTTGGAAACCCATGCCGAAACCTCCGAATCGCTGATGCTGGGCGGCCTGGGCGGCAACATGCGGCTGGGCAACTACGGGGTGCTCAACGCTGCCTTGGCGCAAAGCCGCTTCGACGGCGAGAAGGGCCACCAGGTCGCCTTGGGTTACCAGTACAACAGCCAGCGCATCGGCTTCAGCTACCAGCGCCTGCAACGCCATGGCGATTATGCCGACCTGACGCGGGTCGATTCCCCGGACATGCAACTGAGCAAAAGCAGCGAGCAGGTCACCCTGAGCCTCAACCTGAACGAGTACGGCAGCATAGGTGCCGGCTATTTCGATGTGCGCGCCGGTGACGGCACGCGAACCCGTCTGATCAACCTGAGTTACAGCAAACCGTTGTGGGGCAGCAGCAGCGTGTACCTGTCGGCTAACCGCGAAGTGGGTGATAGCCAGTGGGCGGTGCAGGCGCAGCTGGTGATCCCGTTCGACCTGCACGGCACCCTGGCGTTGAGTATGGAGCAGAGCAAGGAAGGCGAGCGCCTGCAACGGGTCAACTACAGCCATGCGGTACCGGCCGGCGTCGGCGTTGGCTATAACCTCGGTTACGCCGCAGGCAGTGACCGCGATGCCTACCGCCAGGCTGACGTTACCTGGCGGCTGCAATCGGTGCAGTTGCAGGCCGGGGTGTATGGCAGCAGCGGCGAGATGACCCGCTGGGCCGACGCCAGTGGCTCGCTGGTGTGGATGGATGCGGGCGTTTTCGCCGCCAACCGCATTGACGATGCGTTTGTGGTAGTGAGTACTACAGGTTATGCCGATGTACCGGTACGCTACGAGAACCAGGAAATCGGCCGTACCGATTCCAAAGGTCATTTGCTTGTGCCATACAGCAGCGGGTACTACCGCGGCAAGTACGAAATCGACCCCATGGACCTGCCACCGGACGTGCTTGCTGCTGAGGTTGAACAGCGCGTGGCGGTGCGCCGGGGCAGCGGTTATTTGCTGGAGTTCCCGCTCAAGCGTGTGATGGCGGCCAGCGTCGAGCTGGTGGACGGCAACCAGCAGGTGCTCAAGCTGGGCAGCCGGGTCACCCACGAGCAAAGTGGCAGCCAGGCCGTGGTGGGTTGGGACGGATTGGTATACCTGGAGAACCTGTCGGAGCACAACCGCCTGCAGGTGCAGATCGAAGGGGGCGGGCAGTGCCAGGTGGCCTTCGACCTGCCCGAAGCACAAGGCTCGATACCCTTGATTGGCCCGTTGGTGTGCCGATGAGTGGCTGGCTGCGTGTCCTGTGGGCGAGCGTGCTGCTGTTGCCAGCGGGTACCTCCTGGGCCCTTTGCTCGTCGGTAGCAACGTTGCCAGCAGCGTTTGGCAGTCTGAATTCAACGCAGGTTCGCACCACGGTGCAGACTGCGTCGACCCTGAACTCCGGTTTGCAGTGCACAGGTTCATTACTGACCTTGCTCAGCAGCAGTGATCATTTCTACGCGACGATAACGCCTGCCTCGGGCGGGTTGGTCGGCCCTACAGGCGATGTCATTCCTTATACCCTGTACGCGAACAACACGACCAGTTACCCGATCACCCGGGGGGTGGCCTACGACTTTGCCCGCAACGGTATTATCGACCTGTTGGGGTTGCTCGGGGGCACTACACCCAAGGCAGTGCCGATCTACATGCGCACGCAGATCGGTAGCAACGTTGCAGCAGGGTTGTATCAGGAAAACCTGACCGTGGCCTGGAGCTGGGATTACTGTTCGGGGATTGGCGCGCTTGGAATATGCCTGGGGCGTGACGTTGGTTCGGGCACCAAGACCTTGAACGTGAGCCTGACCGTGACCAACGATTGCCAGATTACCACCCCCGACATCAGCTTCAGCAGCGCGCCGGTGGTCGCAGGGTTCGGTACGGTGAGCCAGAGCCTTAACGTGTCGTGCACCAAGGGCAGCAACTACACCGTGGGGCTGGACGACGGGCAGAACGTCTCCGGTGGCCGGCGGCGAATGAAGTCATCGGCCAACAACTACCTGGCCTACGACATTTTCAAGAGTGCCGGGACGGTGCGCTGGGGCTCATCGGGGGCGGCACGACGTGCCAGTACCGATGCAGACGTCAACCCCGGGGCGGGTACCGGTATCGGCAGCCAGGTGTTCAACTATAACGCCAAGGTCTACACGGACCAGGCTACGCCGCCAGCGGCGACCTATTCCGACAGTGTGATACTGGATGTGCAGTTCTGAGCCCAGACCTCTGTAGGGCTTACCGGCCTCATCGCCGGCGAGCCAGCTCCCACGGTACTGCACATGGCTCAGGTATAGCGCGGTCGAGGTGGGAGCCGGCTTGCCGGAGATGAGGCCATGATGGTCAACGCAAATCGTCAACCATTTTCGCCAATGTCTCCAGGACCGCCCCGGCCAGTGCCTTCGACCGCGCCCCCGACCACCCGGTAACCGCATCGGGCGCGTCGTCATGGTCCTTGAACGGCATCTCCAGGGTCAGTGACAGGCAGTCATGCGCCATGCCCACCGCGTTGCAGGCCAGCGTGGTATTGGCCTGCCCCGGCTCGTCACGGGTGTAGCCATGCACGGTCTGGAAGTCCCGGGTCAGGGTGCACAAGGTGCTGCGGAACTGCTCCTCGAGCGTTGCCAGGCGTGGCGTGTAGCCCGGGTTGCCCTCACAGGCGGCGGTGAATACGTGGGGGATCTCTTCATCGCCGTGTACATCGACAAAGGCGTCCACCCCGTACTGCTTCATCTGCGCTTGGGCAAAGAACACCTCCGGGGTCAGCTCGACGCTGGCGTCCTGCCAGGCGCGGTTGAGGTCCTTGCCCTTGAAATTGGTACGCAGGTGGCCGAGGAAGGCGCCGTCCGGGTTCATGTTGGGGATCAGGTAGAGGTCGGCCTTGGCCAGCAACTGCTGGATTACCGTATCGTTGGCCTGCAGGCGATCGATTACCCCTTCCATGAACCATTCGGCCATATGCTCGCCCGGGTGCTGTTGGGCAATCAGCCACAGCTTGCGCTTGCCAGTGGCGCCATCACCGGCGCGCAGCAGCGGGATGTCGCGGCCCTGTACGCTTCTGCCGCTGGCCAGCAACTCGATCCCTGGCAACTGGCGAGCACGTTCGATCAGCTGGTTGTGACGGGCGCGCGGGTAGGGCTCGAAGTAGGCGAACCAGATCTGCTGGTGCTCTGCTTTCACTTCGAACGACAGCGCCGTGCCGTCGAACTGACTGGGTACGCGGAACCAGGTGTTCTGGTCGTAGCTGGCCACTGCGTTGTAGCCGCTCCAGGCATTTTTGTACGAGGAGCCCGATGCGTTGTCGAGGCTGAAGCGATGGACCTGGCCCGGGGTCAGCCCACTGACCTTGAAGTGGAACCACTGGTAGTGGCCGCTGTGGGTGTCGGGGCGGATGGCCAGGTGCACCTGGGCCGGGTTGCTGGCGTCCAGCACCTGAATGTTGCCGGAATCGAAAGCGCAGTCGATCTGCACGGGGGACAGCGTCACGGTCATGGGCCGGGCTCCTTATCGGGCGTTGTTGTAGGGGTACTGTACACGGCTTGGCCCGGTCGACGCCAAAATCGCACCGGCATGAAGGTTATTTGAAGAACTGGCTCGGTGTGGTGCCGAACTGGCGCTTGAACATGCTGGCGAAGGCACTGGGGCTGTCATACCCCAGCGCCCCCGCCACATCGATGATCCGCTCGCCCTGTGCGATCCGCTCAAGTGCCTGCATCAGCCGCGCCTGCTGGCGCCACTGGCCAAAAGTCATGCCGGTTTCCTTGCGGAACAGGCGCTGGATGGTCTTTTCATCTACGCCCAGTTGCAAGGCCCAGTCAGCCACGGTGGCGTTGTCATCAGGCCTTTCGTGCAAGGCCGAGCAGATGGCCTTCAAGCGGCTGTCGCTGGGTTGCGACAGCTTCAGCGGCAAGGTTGGCAGTACGCAGATTTCGTCGAGGATCAAGCGCATTACCCGGGCCTCACGCGAGTCCTCGGCAAAGGGGGCGGTAAAGCTCACCGACGCTTTGATCAGTTCGCTGAGCAGCGGCGAGATGCTGATGGCCTTGCTCTGCAGGGGCAGGCCCGCGGCTGCGTCGGTGCGCACGAACACACTGCGCATCTTCACGTCGCCAACACAGCGGATGGCGTGCACCTGGCCGCAGGGCATCCACACACCGCGGCTGGGCGGCACGGTCCAGCATTCGTTACCGGACTCGACGATCATCAAGCCTTTGATGGCGTAGATCAGTTGATGCTTGGCATGCCGGTGGGGTTCGATGAACCAGTCCGTAGGGTAGTCGGTCGCGCGGCTCCCCACTTCCCAGGTCCATTCATCGACCTCCACCAGCAATTCGCGCTGCGGCTTTACCATCGTGACCTCGTGTAGATGCAGCCAGGCAGCGCCACTTTAGCAGCAACGGTTCGGCCGGGCCTGCGAGCGGGTGGCCGGCAGCAGCGCGGTGGCCAGCCCGAGCAGCGGCAGGAACGCGATGGCCTGGTACACCCACTCGATGCCATGCCGGTCGGCGAGTTCGCCCAGGCCGGCGGCGCCGATGCCGCTGATGCCGAACATCAGCCCGAACATCACCCCGGAGACCATGCCGACCCGCCCTGGCACCGCCTCTTGAGCATACACCACCAGGGCCGCGAAGGCCGAGGACATCACCAGGCCAATGGCCACGGCCAGTACGGCTGTCCAGGCCAGGTTGGCATGGGGCAGGGCCAGGGCGAAGGGGGCAACGCCAAGGAACGAGACCCAGATCACCGCCTTGCGCCCGATGCGGTCACCCACCGGGCCGCCGGCAAAGGTCCCCAGCGCCACGGCTGCGAGGAACACGAACAGGTACAGCTGGCTGTGTTGCACGCTCAGGCCGAAATGCTCGATCAGGTAGAAGGTGAAGTAGTTGGTGAACGAGGCGATGTAAACGAACTTGGCGAACATCAGCACGGCTACCACGGCCACTGCGCGCCACATGGCACCCCGCGACAACCCGGGCGCCTGCTGACCGGCGAAGGTCTTGAGCCGGGCCTGGCCGTGGCGCACGCTCCAGCCTGTTACCCGCAACAGCACCCATACTGCCAGTGCAGCCGCCAGCATGAACCAGGCAATGGCCGGCTGGCCGTGCGGAATGACGATCGCGGCGGTGAGCAGCGGGCCGAGGGCCGAGCCGGTATTGCCGCCAACCTGGAAGGTGGATTGCGCGGTGCCGAAGCGCCCGCCGGAGGCCATCCTGGCCACCCGCGAGGCTTCGGGGTGGAAGGTCGCCGAACCCACGCCAACCACTGCGGCGGCCAACAACAGCATTTCATAGCTGCCGGCAAAGGCGAGCAGGGCGATGCCCACCAGCGTCACCAGCATGCCGGCGGGCAGCAGGAAAGGTTGTGGATATTTGTCGGTGAACAGGCCGACCCAGGGCTGCAGCAGGGAGGCGGTCACTTGGTAGACCAGGGCGATCCAGCCGATCTGGGCAAAGCTCAGCGCAAAATCGCTTTTCAGCATGGGGTAGATCGATGGCAGCACCGCCTGGATCAGGTCGTTGAGCAGGTGGGCGAATGCAGCAGCACCGACGATGCGGACCACAAAGCCCTGAGGCTGGTCGGCAGGCGTGGTCGAGGCTACGGAGGCAGCGGAGGTTGTCATGGGCAAGGTTCTTCTGTGGCAAGGGAGCAAGGCATTGCCGCAGCAGGGTAGCCAGTGCCCGGGTTGCCTGTCTCACGCCGAACAGGCAGCCACTGCCGCGTTTCGGGCATCCGTGCCCGCAAAGCCCTTTTAGCGTTCGTGCCTGGCCATCCAGCGCAGCAATGCCGCAATCGGTATGCTGCGGTGAGCCTCGTGTCGGTAGGGCTTACCTTCGGCGCTGAAGCGCTCTCGATACCGGCTAATGACCAGGCTACGGCCATCAGCCGATAGCCGCGCCTCCAGTTCATGCAGCAACAGGGGTTGCCGGGCGGCACCTTCCAGGCGCCTGAACAGCAGCATGGCCGCCTGGGCATCATTCATGGCCGGTTGCCTCCGGGCAATGGGCTTGCCACGTTCCAGGTCTGCCTGCCTTGCCTTCTGCCACCCGGTTGCTGCGCTGCTGGGCGGTGTAGTCGCGCATTGCCAGGTAGTAATCGGGCCAGGTGTGCAGCAGATCGGTCAACGGCAGGGTGGCGGCGCGCCCATCCACGATGTGCCCGGCAGTGGCCACGGTCGTGAGGGTGGCAACCGTGTCGCTGTTATCGCCGAACGGGTCCACGGCCATGCTCAATACCTTCCCGGTAGCGTCGCGCACGTTGTGCGTACCCAGTAATGGCAGCTCGACGATGGGGCCATTGGCGATGCCCCAGACGCCGAAAGTCTGGCCAAAGTCTGAGCGGTGTTGGCTCAGCCCCATCTTCCCGGACACATCGACCAGGCCCGCCACACCCAGGGTGGTGTTGAAGATGAAGCGTGAAAGGCTGGTCATGGCCCGTTCGCCGTTGCCCTGCAGCAGGTCGTTGACGAACACCTTGGGCTCGCCGAAGTTGTTGGCAAAGTTGTGCACGCCCTGCCGGGCAAAACCAGGCAGCGCGGTGTAGCCGCGGGCGATGGGGGTCAGCAGGTAGTCATCGACCGTGCGGTTGAAGGCAAATACTGCGCGGTTGGCGGGTTCCGCCGGATCGCTGACTTGATAGGCCACAGGGCCGCAGGACGAGGCGGCAGGTGCGCGCTGGCTGCAGCCTCCGGCTGCAAGCAGCGACAGTGCCAGCGCAGCAGAGCGCGCCGAACGGGAGACGGATGATGAGCGGGACATAGGCACATTCCTGGCAAGAACTGGCGGCGATGCTGCCCGGCTTTTTTTGCCTGGTAATGTCTGGATTGTCTCGGCCCGGACACTTTGTTACCGGGTTGAAATATATGACGGCCGCAGGGTGATGGCCTTAAAGTACCGCTTGGTTACCTTGTTCGTGGTGCTTTTTCGTGAGCCATTTGCTGATCGTCGACGATGATGTCGAGGTGCTCGACCTGTTACAGAAGTTTCTTCGCCAGCATGGCTACGAGGTAGACGTCGCCTGCGATGGCAAAGCGCTCTGGCAGGCGATCGAGCGGCGCGTGCCAGACCTGGTCATCCTCGACGTGATGCTGCCCGGTGACAGTGGCCTGGTGCTGTGCCAGCGCCTGTTGGCCGAACACAAGGTGGCAGTGATCATGCTGACCGCCATGGGCGAGCTGAGCGACCGTGTGGTGGGCCTGGAGCTGGGGGCAGACGACTACCTGACCAAGCCGTTCGCTGCCCGTGAACTGCTGGCGCGGGTCAGGGCCGTGTTGCGCAGGGCCGGTGAGGGGGCTGCTGGCGCTGTTGTCGCTACGAGCCACCCCTCGGTGCTTGAGTTCGCCGGCTGGCAGCTGGACGTGGTGCGGCGCGAGTTGCGCTCGCCGGATAACGTCATGATCCCGTTGTCCAATGGTGAATTCGAGCTGTTGCTGGTGTTTGCCGAGCATCCACGTCGGGTGCTTAGCCGCCAGCAGTTGCTGGACCTGGCCCGTGGTGAAGCCTACGATGCCTACGACCGCAGCGTTGATGTACAGGTGAGCAGGTTGCGCCGCAAGCTTGAAGCCGACAATGGCAGTGAGCCGTTGATTCGCACCCTGCGTAATGCCGGCTACCTGTTCACGCCCACGGTCGCCAGGCGATGAAGCTGTTCACCCGGCTGCGACAGGCCCTGCCGCAGCCAAGAATCACCATTGCCCGCTGGATTGCGCTGACCACTTTGACGGCGATGCTGTTCCTGTTGCTGCTCAAGGGGCTGTTCAGCCTGCTGTTGAGTGTGTGGGCGCAACCACCGCTGCTGGAAAGCGGGGTGATCGAGAAAGTGGCAGCGGTGACCCGCATCCTCGATGCGGCGCCTGTGTTGCAACGCAGCAACATTGCGGGCGCGGCGGGTGACGGCACCTATTCGGTACGCTGGTTGCAGCGCCATGACGAAGCCGGTGTGCCCATGCTGGTCGATGCCGAGTACCGCCAGGGCACGCCTATCCTGCGTGCCTTGCTCAAGCGCCCGGATGCCAGGGTCGAGGCATTCGAGCCTTCCGACATGCCGGAATACGCCCCTGAACGCGGCTATGCCCTGATGATCGAGCTGAGCGACAAGTCCTGGGTGCTGTTTCGCGCTACCAGCCGTAGCTGGGGCCTGGATGAACTGCCGCGTAACCTGATCATCCTCGCCTTGATGCTGGCTTCCAGCCTTGCTGTCGCGTTGTTGGCCACACGCTACCTGGCCAAGCCCCTGGAGCGCTTTGCCGAAGGTGCGCGGCGCTTTGGCAAGGACTTCAACGCGCCCCCCATCCCGGTGGTCGGCCCGCACGACCTGCGCCAGGCCATCCTGGCCTTCAATGCCACCCAGGCTCAGCTCAAGCATTACCTGAACGACCGCACGCAGATGCTCGCGGCCATCTCCCACGACCTGCGCGCACCACTGACGCGCATGCGCTTGCGCGCTGAGTTCATCGACGATGCCCAGTTGCAGGCCAAGTTGTTTCAGGACGTTGACGAGATGCAGGCGATGGTCGATGCCGCGCTGGCGTTTTTCCGTGATGACGCGCGGCTTGAACCCACCACCGTGTTCGACCTGGGCGAGCTGCTGCTGACCGTGGTGGACGACTTCAAGGATGCGGGCGTGGAGGTTGGCCTCAGCGGGCCGCGCCGCTGTGTTTACACCGGGCGGCCCGTGGGCATCAAGCGGGTGTTGGTCAACCTGATCGACAATGCCGCGAAGTACGGTTGCGAACCAACGGTGGTGTTGGTGGTAACTGCCAGGCAGATAGAAATTACCGTGCAGGATCGCGGGCCGGGTATCGCGCCGGAACTGCAGGAGCAAGTATTCGTGCCGTTTTACCGTATTGAAGGCTCACGTAACCGCGACACTGGCGGTGTGGGGCTGGGCCTGCCCGCCGCACGGGCCATCGTGCTGGAACAAGGTGGCAGCTTGACATTGAGCAACCGCCTCGACGGCGGTTTGCAAGCCAAAGTCACGCTGCCAGTGGGTTGATCAAAGCCCCAGTTCGCTGAGCCCGGGGTGATCGTCCGGGCGCCGGCCCAGCGGCCAGTGGAACTTGCGCTCGGCCTCGCTGATTGGGTGTTCGTTGATGCTCGAATGACGGTTCTGCATCCGTCCGTCGTCGGCAAACTCCCAGTTCTCGTTGCCGTAGGCGCGGAACCACTGGCCGCTGTCGTCGTGGTATTCGTAGGCGTAGCGCACGGCAATGCGGTTGCCGGTGAAGGCCCACAGTTCCTTGATCAGGCGGTATTCCAGTTCGTGGTGCCATTTACGGGTCAGAAACGCTTCGACCTCGGCACGGCCACGGGGGAACTCGACGCGGTTGCGCCAGACCGTGTCCGGGGTGTAGGCGAGCGCAACCTTGGCAGGGTCACGGCCGTTCCAGCCATCTTCGGCCAGCCGGACTTTTTCGATGGCACTTTCGCGGGTGAAGGGAGGAAGGGGTGGGCGGGACATCGGTGTACTCCTCGGGTCGTTTGGCTTGTAGCAGGTTAGCTGCCGCTGCCTGGACAGAGAATGGATGTGCCGGGCACTTCATAATTGCGGTGCGTGGAATAGTGCTGAGGTATCGTGCCCAGGTGCGGCCCTTGTGTCACCCCTGCACAAGGGCGTACCCCTGTCAGTCCCAGGCCGGTGCCAGGCCGTGCGGGCTGACTTCGCGGCCATTGCGTTCGAGCGTGGCGATGCGTGCCATGTCGTCTGCGTCCAGCTTCAGGTCACGGGCAAGCAGGTTGCTGGCCAGGTTTTCACGCTTGGTCGACGACGGGATGACCGCATAGCCCAACTGCAAGGCCCAGGCCAGGGCAACCTGGGCGACAGTAGCCTTGTGCTTCGCGGCAATCTCGGCGAGTACCGGGTCCTTCAGCACCTTGCCGTAGGCCAGGGTCATATAGGAGGTGACGGTGATGCCCTGTTCCTTCAGGAACGCGGTCAGCTTGCCGTTTTGCAGGTAAGGGCTGAGTTCGATCTGGTTGGTCGCGATTTCGCCTTTGCCGACGACGTCGATGGCCTGGCGGGTCAGCTCGATGTTGAAATTGGATACACCGATCTGGCGCGTCAGGCCCAGTTTTTTCGCTTCGGCCAGCGCGGTCATGTATTCGCGCAGTTCCACCCCGTTGCCCGGCGCTGGCCAGTGGATCAGCAGCAGGTCGACATAGTCGGTACGCAGTTTGCTCAGGCTGTCGCGCAGGCTGGGGATGAGCTTGTCGGCGGCGTAGTTGTCCACCCAGATCTTGGTGGTGACGAACAGCTCGCTGCGCGGCACGCCGCTTTCGGCGATCGCCTGGCCGACGTCAGCTTCGTTCTTGTAGATTTGCGCGGTGTCGATCACCCGGTAGCCCAGCGCCAGGGCCGACTTGACCGAGTCGATAACGGCTTGCCCGGTGAGGCGGAAGGTGCCTAGACCAAAAGATGGGATGCTCATGAAAATGCTCCTTGGCAGATCAGGGTGGACCCAGGCGGGGGCCTGCGTCAGTGAAGCCAGTGTGCAGGTTTTGCGTGTAACGATTAATGCAGTGTGGCGGCAAGATCTTTTGCTTTGAAGTCAACAGTCGCCCCGGTACTTATGTTCAGGGCGCCAAGGGATTGCCATAGATACCACCGTGGCCACGTCGGGCCTGATGCAATGCGGTTTTCTTGCCCGGAGACCGCGATGCACCCGCCACCCTTTACCGATGGCTCGACCGATGCCCTGATTGCCAGCCGTTTACCGTCCTGGCTGACCGGGGCATCGCTGAATACCTTGTACTCACTGCATGCGAGCCAGCAATGGCAGCAGCACGTTCAACACCAGTTGCATGAGTGGTTGGCAAGTATCCTGCCTCTGGATGCATTTGCCGCCCCATTGTTGCAGCAGGCGTTGTACACCCGGCATGGTTTGACGTTGGATGTTCGCAAGGCGATGCTGCGCCGACGTACATTGCAGCGTTTCCCATCACACATTGCGACCCTTCCAGATGGGGTGAAAGAGCATGTCCATCAGCAGAGCCTGCTGGCTGCTGCGCTGCATAATTTTACCGAGGGGGAAACATTTGCCAGTGCTATTTTGCAAGGCACTGTCGTGCAGGACTCGAATGGCCAGGACGCAAGTCTTTCGCCAAAGGCATTTTACACGTTGTGCCGAACCCTCGACCTGGGTGGGCAGTACCAGGCTTATCTGAATACCCGGTTGATGCCAGGCGGAGAGCCTGGGAGGCAGCTGGAGGCCCTTTTGCAGGAGGGCTATCGGGCTGCTCTGGAGGCGGCACTGCGTCTCTCACTGTACAACGGCGAAATTTCCAGGCATGGCTTTGATCAGTGCATCCCGCTGGCCTCGCAGGTAGCTGGCAAACCCTCGACAGGTACAGGTTTGCAGCCTCATGTGCTGCGTGTATTCGGCAAGCTCGCACGCGGGGTGGTGGTATTCGACGTTGCAGCATCCGACAGTTCGCAGAAGGGCCTTCTGTGCTGGGTGCCTGACGATCCTCATGGTGCACTTACCTGGTACTCCACCTGGGACCAACTGTTCCTGACGATGGGCAAGCAGTTTCGCTTGCCTGGGTATGTCGATTTCTTCCAGCGTTTCATCTGCGAACGGGATCGTGAAGCGTATAGCCGTGCGCTGGGTGAGGCGTTGAAGCAAGGTGATGAAAATGTGCCGGTCCGTCTCGATGGGCGTCACGAAGTGATCGAGCAGCCATTGTTCGAGTACCTGCGCAAGCAACAGATCGATACCTTGTTGGACAATGCCAGGGTCCTGGCGGTGCCTACCGCCGATGTGGATGCACAGGTGCGTGACCGGCGCTTGCACTTCTATCTCGAAAGTGCGCTGGACCTACTGGGCCTGGCGAGCTTCGGGCTTCCCGCGTTGGCGCTGCCATTGTTGGGCATCACCGCGTTGCAGGTGGCCGGCGAGGTATACGAGGGCTATGCCGATTGGCGACTGGGTGATCGACAGGCGGCGCTGGAACACCTTTATTCGGTTGCTGAAACGGTAATCATGACGGGCGCCAATGTTGGCGCCGGGCTGGCAGCGCAGCGGCTGGCCAGGGCAGTGCAGGTCGATGAGCTGGTGCCGGTCCAGTACGATGAGCACAGTTTGAAATTATGCGACCCGGCGTTGCCCGGCTATGCGATTGACCCAGTGGGCAGCACGGGAGCACGACCTTTGGGCGGGCCGGGTGAGCGGGTGCGCACGCCGGTCGGCAGCTTTGAAACCTACCTGGAGGCGCAATCGCAACAACGGCGAATCCGTCATCCGCAGCGTACCAGTGCCTATGCGCCAATGCTTGAAAACAACGGCGCCGGCGGTTGGCGCCACGAGCTCGAAAGCCCTCATGAGTGGCAGGGGCGCGTGCATTTGCTGCAAGACCTCGCCAGCGATCTGTCGCAGCTGGATGCTGAAGCGGCCAACGATGTGCTGCTCGCCACCGGCCTGAATGAAGACCATCTGAGGCGTTTGCACCTCGATCATGCGCCGCCACCGGCACGGCTGCTCGATGCAGCTGAGCGGCATCGTATGCACACGCAAGTGCCATGGCTACGCGGCGATGGCTTCGAGGAGCATCTGCAGGCCCAACAAGGCGTCGCTACCCCAGAGCAGGCCGTGTTGCGAAGAGACTTCCCTGGGCTTTCAATCAGGGAGGCGCGTGAAATCGTCGAGCATGCCAGCGAGGACCAGGTCGAGCAATTGCTGATACACCAGCGTGTTCCCCTTGCCTTGGCCGAACAGGCGCGTTGGCAACTGCACGATGCGCGACTGGATCGTGCCTGTGCCGGGCTGCGCCAGGCCGCAGCCATCAACCGCGATACCGAGCAGCTGGCGTTGAGCCTGGTCGGCGATGAGGCGCCTTGGCGAGGCACCCGGGTTGAAGTGCGGCTTGCATCGGCGCAAGGCGAAAGAATGGCCTGTGTCGGCGCTGAAACCTCCGACGAGCTCCGTACGCTGGTGCGTACCGCCGACGGCTATGAAGTAATAGCGCGCGCCGGCGACCCTTTGTCGCCCCCTTCGTCGCCATGCAGCCTGTTCGAAGCGCTGATACAGCTGCTGGACCCTTGGCAGCGCAAGCAGTTGGGCGAGGCCGCCGACAGCCCGCAGGCGTTGGTGGATGCGTTGTCACTCTGGGCAAGCCAGCGGCGTGAGCGGGTGGCCGATGTGCTTGGTATGGCGCCAATCACCCCTGGTTTCAGGCCTCCAGTCAGGCTGGGAGACGGGCGCGTGGGATACCCGTTGAGCGGACGGGGGGAGAGCAGCCTTCGTGCATTGCGCCGGGGTATGCAGCGGCTGTTTCCGGAACTGGATGATCACGCATTTGACGACCTCATCGACAGGGCGCGAAGCCTTGGGTTGACGGCCTGGAACTATCATCTGCGCCTCAGTGGGCAGCTGCGTGCACTTGACCTGGCTTTGAGCCGATGGCGACGTCAGTCATCCGGCCCTGTGCAACTGCTCAGGCGGGCCCGCATGGCACGGCGAATACGAAATGCCTGGCGGCGCAGTATTCGCGACGAGGCCGGCAACTTCGCGTTGATTCTGGAAAACTCACGGCTGGGCTCATTGCCGGATTTGCCAGATACCGTCAGTTTTGACCATGTGACCACGCTCACGCTGACAAACCTGGAGCTGGCCAACGTCGATGAGCGCTTTCTGTCCCGTTTCCCCAGCGTGACCAGGCTTGACCTGACGGGGAACCGGTTGACCGAACTGCCAACACTGGAACACACGCCTTGGCTGGAGACGTTACGACTGGCGCATAACCGGATCGTGATAACCGAGCCGGGCAATCGGCAGCTGGCTGGTTTGAACCATCTGACCACGCTGGACCTTGATTTCAACGCGCTTGAGGTTGAGCCAAGGGTGAACTTTTCGACTGCGCTTCGACGCTTGCATTTGCGTGGCAATCGGCTGCGAGCTGTCCCCTTGCAGCTGCTGCAACAGGGCGCGCTGGAGCAGATCGACTTGCGGGGCAACCGTATCGGTGTCATCGATGAAGCTCAGCTAGCCCTCTTGAACGCACATCCCGACAGGGTGCGTCTGCAGGGCAACCCGCTGCCTCCTGTCATACTGGAACGCGTGGACGAGCGAGTGTGGCTCCCCCCTTCACGGCCATTGCCCGCACAACCTGCTCCTCATGAGTCGGACCCTTGGCTGGCCGGCTTGAGCGGGCAGGAAGCGGCCCGGCGCAGGGAGGCATGGCAAGCGTTGCGTGCCGAACGGGGCAGTGAAGACTTTTTTGCCTATCTGGAAGCGGTGCGGGCGGCTGAGCAGTTCACGCGCCAACCGGCAGAGGCCCGCCGGCGTGTGGGCGAGTTGCTTGAAACCATGTGGCACAATTCGGTTGTCCGCAGTGCTGTGTTCCGTCAGGCGGCAATGCCGCGCGGGCGTGCCGACCTCGATGTACTGTTGGTGAGGCTGCAGGTCGAGCTGCGTACCGAAGGCGTGAGAGGGAGACGGGTGGAGCGCGCGTTGCGAGACCTGTCGCGGGAGCTGTTCCGGCTGGAGCAAGTCAATCGTTTTGCCGCGCAGCATATCGAGCGTCTGCGTCTGCCGCCCGGCGAAGCCCGTATAAATGACGTTTACCTCGCCTTCAGAGTGGGCCTGGCAGATGCTTTGGGTATTTATGGGCAACCCACCTACCTGAACCTCCAGCATGTAACCAGCGTCACACCTGAGCTGCTATCGGAAGCCGAAGCAGCGGTGCACGAGGCCGAAACGGCTGAAGCGCTGAGCCAGTTCCTGTCGCGGCAATCCTTCTGGCAGGACTATGTGCGTGTCGCGTACGCCGATGAATTTGCCGAAATACGCCACGAGTACGCTCCGCAGTTAGGTGCGTTGGAGCCTGAACCCGGTGAGGCGCATGCCCCCATGGATGCTGTGAATCGGATCGTCGCCCAACGTCAGGCATCGGAGAGGGCGCTGACGCTGAAACTGGCGCGTGGCAATGCCTGGGCGTGGTTCCGCTTTGAGCTCCCTCATGGGCCTGGCCTTCGAGCGTTTACCCGGCTGTCGAGGCAGTTGGAGCAAAGCCTGGATACTTGGCGAGGTCTGCCGACCGATGCCGAATATCATGCTCGCTCTGCCGTGGCGCAAACACTGCGCCAGGCTTGGTATTCGGGCTTTCGCGCTGAAGGCCCAGGCTTCAATCCCACCATCGACGGGTTGTCGGTCAGCACGTTGCCGGAGCTGCCGGTGGGCATTCGTTTTGACAGGCTGCGTACGTTGTCGCTACGCAACCAGCAGGTCACGGCCATTGCAGGTGATTTTTTGCGGCGCTTTCCCAATCTGGAGGTGTTGAACCTGTCGGGTAGCAGAATTTCACGCCTGGAAGGGCTTGAGCATTTGCCTCAACTGCGCAGCTTGAACCTGGGGGGTAACCTGCTTGATACGGTGACAGGCCTGGAAAACCTGGGGCAGTTGGTCGAGTTGGACCTCAGCGGCTGCAGGCTGGAGGTATTGCCCGCTGGCATTGAGCGTTTGACGAATCTGACGAGCCTGGACCTGGCCTTCAACCAGTTGAGTGAGCTGCCGGAACAGCTGGGTGCGCTGCCAGCGCTCGAGAACTTGCAGTTGAGCGGTAACTTGTTGACAGGCTTGCCACGCACTATAGGCAACCTGGCGCGGCTGAACATTCTCAATCTCGGTGGCAACCAATTGAGCGTAGTGCCGGAAAACCTGAATGGTCTGGCAAGGCTCACTCAGTTGTACTTGCACGATAACACCATTGTTCTTGATGCCGTCAGCGAGTCGCGACTGGAGTGGTTTTCCAGGCTGGAGGTGCTCAACCTTGAGGGCAATCCACTCGTCAGTGCGCCACTGCTGCGCTACAACGTCCACCTGCGTTATTTGTCGTTGCGTGCTACCGGCCTGAGGGCGTTCCCGCTTCAGTTAATGCAAGGTCACCCAGACTTGAGCGTGGACTTGCGAGGCAATCGCATCACTGCCTTGGACGAGGATGCCCTGCGTTGGGTGGAGGCCAACCCCCATACCGTCAATCTCGAAGACAATCACTTGAGCGAGCAGGTCATGGCTCGTGTACGCGATGCCTTGGCGCGCTTGCAATTGCAATGGGCCAGGGAAGAAGAAGAGGGGGAGGTGACCGCAATCAGAAAACCACCCTCACGCAGAGGGTAATGAGCCAAGCCATGGCCTGGGTGGGCCATGGCTTGCGGTGCATCAGCGGCGGCGGAACAGCGGCAGCGGCTCGTCGGTGGCGGCCTGGTAGGTCACCGAGAAGTCCTTCAGGCTTTGCAGCGCGTCTTCCGGGTTCTTGTCGGCACGGATGGCGAATGCATCGAAACCGCAGCGGGCCATGAAGAACAGCTGGTCACGCAGCACGTCACCGATGGCGCGCAGTTCGCCCTTGAACTTGTAGCGGTCACGCAGCAGGCGCGCATTTGAGTAGCTGCGCCCGTCGGTGAAGGCCGGGAAGTTCAGCGCGATGACCTGGAAGTGCTGCACGTCTTCGCCGATTTCTTCTGCCTCCTGGTCGCTGTCCAGCCACACACCCAGGCCGCCGTCGCGGGCTTTGAGCACATGGGCATGGTCGCGCCACATCTGCAGCGGGACGATGTAGTCGTCGCAGTTGGTCAGCTCGTCAAAGGACGTTTCCTTGGGCAACAGGTGCCAGGTTTCGTCGACGATCTGGTTGTTCTTAATGATTCGCTGCATAGACGCGTTCCTTGAAGGGGTCGATGCCGATACGCTGGTAGGTGTCGATGAAACGCTCTTCCTCGGTGCGTTGCTCGACATACACGGCGATCAGCTTCTCGATCACATCGGCCATGTCATCCTGGGCGAAGGACGGGCCGAGGATCTTGCCCAGGCTCGCGCCACGCGCGGCGTTGCCGCCCAGCGACACCTGGTAGAACTCCTCACCCTTCTTGTCCACGCCGAGGATGCCGATGTGGCCCACGTGGTGGTGGCCGCAGGCGTTCATGCAGCCAGAAATGTTGAGGTCGATTTCACCGATGTCGAACAGGTAGTCCAGGTCGTCGAAACGGCGCTGGATGGATTCGGCAATCGGGATCGACTTGGCGTTGGCCAGCGAGCAGTAGTCACCGCCCGGGCAGCAGATGATGTCGGTCAGCAGGCCGATGTTCGGCGTGGCGAAGCCGCCTTCGCGCAGTTCCAGCCAGAGCGCGTGCAGCTGGCGCTGCTCGACGTCGGCGAGGATGATGTTCTGCTCGTGCGAGGTGCGCAAGAAGCCGAAGCTGTAGCGCTCGGCCAGGTCGGCCACGGCGTCCAACTGCTTGTCGGTCAGGTCGCCCGGGGCAACGCCGGTCGGCTTGAGCGACAGGGTCACGGCCACGTAGCCAGGGCGCTTGTGGGCGCGGGTGTTGCGCGAGCGCCAGCGGGCGAAACCTGGGTATTCAGCGTCCTGGTTGGCGTAGTCGAAATTCTCGAGGGCCAGGTAATCCGGGTCGACGAAATGGCGCGACACGCGCTGCACTTCAGCTTCGGTCAGGGTGGTGCTGCCGCCACGCAGGTGGACCATTTCGGCCTCGACCTTCTCGGCGAACACTTCCGGGGTCAGGGCCTTGACCAGGATCTTGATCCGCGCCTTGTACTTGTTGTCACGGCGACCGTAACGGTTGTACACGCGCAGGATGGCGTCCAGGTAGCTGATCAGGTCTTGCCACGGCAGGAATTCGTTGATGAACGAGCCGACCACCGGGGTACGGCCCAGGCCACCGCCGACCAGCACACGGAAGCCCAGCTCGCCGGCAGCGTTGCGCACCGGCTCCAGGCCGATGTCGTGTACTTCGATGGCGGCGCGGTCTTCTTGCGAGCCGTTGATGGCGATTTTGAACTTGCGCGGCAGGTAAGCGAATTCCGGGTGGAAGGTGGTCCACTGACGGACGATCTCGCACCACGGGCGCGGGTCGATGATTTCGTCTGCGGCCACACCGGCGAACTGGTCGGTGGTGGTGTTGCGCAGGCAGTTGCCGCTGGTCTGGATCGCGTGCATTTGCACGGTGGCCAGCTCGGCGAGGATGTCCGGGATGTCTTCCAGCGCCGGCCAGTTGAACTGCACGTTCTGGCGGGTGGAAATGTGGGCATAGCCCTTGTCGTAGTCGCGAGCGATCTTGGCCAGGGTGCGGACCTGGGTGGCGTTCAGCTGGCCGTACGGCACGGCGACACGCAGCATCGGCGCGAAACGTTGGATGTAAAGGCCGTTCTGCAGGCGCAGAGGGCGGAATTCTTCTTCGCTCAGCTCACCGGCCAGGTAGCGGCGGGTCTGATCACGGAACTGCTTGACGCGGTCCTCGATGATCCGCTGATCGTACTCGTCGTATACGTACATATAAGTCCTGTCTCAGGCATGCAGCTATTCGCGCGCACGGCCGCGCACTCCGGTACGGAGCCGGGGAACGATATCAGGTTGCGGTTATGCGCTAAAGTGATGTTTTAGCATATGAAAAGAACCAAATGGACTATGTGAGACTGACTGCCATTTGTGCCTTGGGCGAGGCAGGGCGTTTATAATCCGGTGTTTGCTTCGCAGAGATGTGACCCTATGCTCAAGGCCCTGTGCCAAAGCTTGTGTCTAGCCCTGCCGCTGGCGGCGAGTGCGCAGCCATCGGTGGTTTTCATCAACCCAGGGCTGTCCACCGAGACGTTCTGGACCAGCTACACCCGCTTCATGCAGGCCGCCGCGGATGAGCTGGGCATGAACCTCAGGGTGGAATACAGTGAGCGCCGCGCCGACTTGGCGCTGACCCAGGCCCGGGCGATCCTGAGTGGGGCGCAGCGGCCGGATTACCTGGTGCTGGTCAACGAGCAGTACGTCGCGCCCGAAGTGCTGCGCCTGTCGCGTGGCACGGGGGTGAAGCTGCTGTTGGTCAACAACGGCCTCACGGCCAGCCAGGTTCGCAGCATTCAGGCCCAGCCCGACAAGTATGCCGAGCCGCTGGGCACCTTGATGAGCAACGACGAGCAGGCGGGCTTCCAGATGTTGCACCAGATGGTCGCACAACTGCCGCACGACGTCGGGGCGGTAGACCTCGTGGCTTTTGCCGGGGTCAAGACCACCCCGGCCTCGCAGCTGCGCGAGGAGGGCATGCGCCGTGCGCTGGCTGATTTCCCTCAGGTGCGCCTGCGCCAGGTGGTGTATGGCGGCTGGAGCCGCCAGCGCGCCTACGAGCAGGCGCAGCAGTTGCTGGAGCGCTACCCGGCCACGCGTCTGGTGTGGTCGGCCAATGACGAAATGGCCTTTGGCGCCATGCAGGCGTTCGAAGCCGCCGGCCGCAAGCCGGGGCGCGATGTGCTGTTCAGCGCGGTCAACAGTTCGCCCGAGGCCTTGCGCGCGCGGATCGACGGGCGCCTGAGTGTGTTGATGGGCGGGCACTTTACCCTGGGTGGTTGGGCCATGGTGATGCTGCACGATGACGCACTGGGGCTGAAGCTGAACCGCGATGGCCTGCGCGAGCACAGCGTGCCGGTGCTGCAGCCGATCGACCGGGCCAAAGCGCAACGTTGGCTGAAACTGCTGGAGCGGGCTGACTACGGCGTCGATTTTCAGCGTTACAGTGCTCAAGGGCGCCCGACCGACTACCAATACCCGTTTCTGACGTCGCCCATGGACTATTGAGCGAAGTGAAGTTTTGCGGGCGCGGGCATAGTTAAGTACCACTGCCGGCCACTGGCGCTTTGATCTGATGGCAGCTTCCAATCCAAGGAGCCTGTCTTGTCCGATTTGTCTGTCGCCAGCAATGCAGCCACGGCTGAGGTAGAGCCAGGCATCACCTTATACCCCTCTGGTCATGAACCCATTCTGCTGACCGCGGAGGAACGTAATGCGGCTGATCTGGTGGCCAAGGCACTGGCTGTAACAAAGACGTTCTACGGGACGTTGAACAAAGCGCAGCGCGCTAGGCTGGACGCTTTGTATGGCACGCCCCGGGTGGGTGCCGATGCACTCATGAAGATCGTTCAGGGTGTCAAGGCGCAGGTCAGTGCCCACCTCACGGCGTGCTGTGGGCATGAAGTGCAGGTGGATGCTGTGCGCATTCACACCGCCCGACCGGAAAAACCTGCGGTCAGCGAACCGCTCTGGGCCTGGCTCTCCCGTGGTACCCCTGTCCAACTTGCGCAACCCCGCCTGACCAGGGATGCGAACGATTTTGTCGACAACAGTTGGCTCACGCTCAATGGCGCTGTGTTCGGCAAACAGGATGGCAGCCAGGTAACGGTCGATGAGATCGTCAGCATGGGGCGTGAACTGGACATCGGTGAATCGATTGCCATCCGGTGCGATGCCTGGCTGGCACAGGAGCAGGTAGCCTCGACGATCAGGCGTGAGTCGAATGCCAACTTCGAGATTTCACTGCTCAATGCCTTGAAGGTGGGGGACATCACGGCGGCGCAGCACCTGCAACTGCAAGCGAGTGGCAGCCTCGCCCTGCCGAGGGTTTTGAGTTATGGCTTGCCCCCAGTGGGCCAGGCCCTGCACAAGGGCAACTTCATGCTGAGGGTGGAAGGGCATGAGCTGCCCGTGTTCGCATTGAGCACCGCCAGCGGCACGTACATTTATGCGGGTACATCGCCCGAGGGGCGGCTTTTCGTAGCAGATGCTGCGCAAGGGTTAACGGCGATGCAGGTATTTGCCCGTGCGTTCCGAGGCGACCTCTGGGCTACATGAAGTGCAATTCATGAAACACGTCGAGGACCATGTCATGCCCTTTGTCCGCAATCGGGGACGGGTCATCATTACCAACGCTTATTCCCCTTACAAGGAGCGCGCTTTCCTCGAACTGGGGTTGCGGGTATTCGTTCTGGAGAACAGGGCCAGTGGTTTTCTGCTGGTGATGAATGATGCAGTGGCCAGGGATGCGGGCCTTGCCAATGCTTGAACGGCCTGGCTTGGCGGTGGGCGCGTCACCCGTCGCCAGGCAAAAGACCCTGCTTGAGGAAAGGGCATTGCTCGTCTTAACTGCTGGTGGTGAAGTGCATTCCCATAACCACTACAAGAGGCAATGCAATGGGAAACTCAACCAAGGTCCGCAAAGCTGACAGCAGCGTCGATGCCTGGGCGATCCTCTGCCTGATCGTGTTGGTGGTGGTCACTGCCGTGTACTGGGTCAGCCACCAGTAGACTTGTTCTCAAGACCATGAAGCCGTCAGAGCGCCTGCGGGAGGGAATCCCGCAGGCGTTTTCATTTCTAGCGGGCGCTAAGGTGCAGGGCCAGTTGCACCAGGCCGATCAAGACGGCAATGAACACCAGGGTGAACAGCGTCCCCAATGCGATGAAATGGCTGGCTTTGCCGTGGGTGAAGTCGCGAGCGCGGTTCTTGCCGCTTTGCACGCCGAAGGCGGCGGCGAGAATGCTGTGCAGCATCTGCCAGAAGGTAGGCGGTTTGCCCTGGCTGGAATCGTCCATGGTGGCTCCTGAGAAATCAGAGGCAATCAGGGAAAGTGTAGGCAATGGCTATGAGGTTGTCTGTGTCGGCCTCTTCGCGGGCTTGCCCGCGAAGAAGCCAGCGCAGTTTTAGCTGTCGTACCCAAGGTTAGGCGCCAGCCAGCGCTCGCTCACGCTCACCTCCTGGCCTTTACGCGCGCTGTAACTTTCGATCTGGTCCTTGTCCACCTTGCCCACGGCAAAGTATTGCGCCTGCGGGTGGGCAAAGTACCAGCCGCTGACCGCCGCCGCCGGGAACATCGCGAAGTGCTCGGTCAGGAACACGCCGCTCGGCCCGGTTTCGCCGATGGCGGTGCCATCGAGTAGGCGGAACAGGGTTTCCTTCTCGGTGTGGTCGGGGCAGGCCGGGTAGCCCGGGGCCGGGCGAATACCGCTGTACTGCTCCTTGATCAGCGCCTCGTTGTCCAGGTGCTCGTCGCGGGCATAGCCCCAGTGCTCTTTACGCACCTGCTCGTGCAGCCACTCGGCGCAGGCTTCGGCCAGGCGGTCGGCCAGGGCCTTGACCATGATCGAGCTGTAGTCGTCGCCTTTGTCCTGGTAAGCCTTGGCCACTTCCTCGGCACCGATGCCGGCGGTGGTGATGAACCCGCCCACATAGTCTGTGACGCCGCTGGTTTTTGGCGCGACGAAGTCGGCCAGCGACCAGTTGGGCTTGCCATCCGGTTTGATGGTTTGCTGGCGCAGGTGGTGCAGGGTGGCCAACGGCTGGCCGTCCTCGCCGTACACCTCGATGTCGTCATCGGCCACCTGGTTGGCTGGCCAGAACCCGAACACCGCGCGGGCGCTGATCAGCTTCTCGTCGATCAGCTTGTCGAGCATCTCGCGGGCATCTTTGTACAGCGCCGTGGCCGCCTCGCCGACCACTTCGTCGGTGAGGATCCGCGGGAACTTGCCGGCCAGGTCCCAGGAGATGAAGAACGGGGTCCAGTCGATGTATTCGGCCAGGGTGCGCAGGTCGATGTCTTCCAGCACCTTGACGCCGGTGAAGGAGGGCACCGCTGGCTGGTAGCCGGCCCAGTCGTACTGCGGCTTGGCGGCGATGGCCTGGCTGTAGCTCAGGCGCTCGGTGCGGGCGCTGCGGTTGGCGGTGCGCTCGCGGACTTCCACGTATTCCTGGCGGGTTTTCTCGACGAAGCCCGGCTTGAGTTCCTTGGACAGCAGTTGGGTCGCCACGCCCACCGCGCGGGAGGCGTCGGTGACATAGACCACGGCATCGTTGCTGTACTTGGGCTCGATCTTGACCGCAGTGTGCGCCTTGGAGGTGGTGGCACCACCGATCATCAGTGGCAGCTCGAAGCCCTGGCGCTGCATTTCGCGGGCAACGTGGACCATCTCGTCCAGCGACGGGGTAATCAGGCCGGACAGGCCGATGATGTCGCACTTCTGTTCGCGGGCGGTTTGCAGAATTTTTTCGGCCGGCACCATCACGCCGAGGTCGACGATGTCGTAGCCGTTACAGCCCAGTACCACGCCGACGATATTCTTGCCGATGTCATGCACATCGCCTTTGACCGTGGCCATCAGGATCTTGCCCTTGGCTTCCGGCTTGTCGCCTTTTTCGGCCTCGATGAACGGGATCAGGTGCGCCACCGCCTGCTTCATCACGCGGGCCGACTTGACCACCTGGGGCAGGAACATCTTGCCCGCGCCGAACAGGTCGCCGACCACGTTCATGCCGTTCATCAGCGGGCCTTCGATCACTTCGATCGGGCGTGCGCACTGCTGACGGCATTCTTCGGTGTCTTCAACGATGAACGCGGTGATGCCCTTGACCAGCGCGTGCTCCAGGCGTTTTTCCACCGGCAGCGAGCGCCACTCTTCGTTTTCCACTTCCTTGGTGGCGCCGCCGCCCCGGTAGTCGTCAGCGATCGCCAGCAGTGCGTCGGTGCCGTGCGGGGTGCGGTTGAGTACCACGTCCTCGACTTTTTCGCGCAGTGCCGCCGGGATCTCGTCGTAGATTTCCAGCTGGCCGGCGTTGACGATACCCATGGTCAGGCCGTTCTGGATCGCGTGGTACAGGAACACCGAGTGGATCGCTTCACGCACCGGGTTGTTACCACGGAACGAGAACGACACGTTGGACACACCGCCCGAACTCAGCGCATGGGGCAGGTGATCGCGGATGTAGGCACAGGCCTCGATGAAATCGACGGCGTAGTTGTTGTGCTCTTCGATACCGGTGGCGACGGCAAAGATGTTCGGGTCGAAGATGATGTCTTCCGGTGGGAAGCCCACTTCATTGACCAGAATGTCATAGCTGCGCTGGCAGATTTCCTTCTTGCGCGCGGCGGTGTCGGCCTGGCCGACCTCGTCGAAGGCCATCACCACCACGGCAGCGCCGTAGCGCTTGCACAGGCGGGCGTGATGCTTGAACTGCTCGACGCCTTCCTTCATGGAAATGGAGTTGACGATGCCCTTGCCCTGGATGCACTTGAGGCCCGCCTCGATCACGTCCCACTTGGAGGAGTCGATCATGATCGGCACGCGGGAAATGTCCGGCTCACCGGCGATCAGGTTGAGGAAGCGGACCATGGCGGCCTGGGAGTCGAGCATCCCTTCGTCCATGTTGATGTCGATCACCTGGGCGCCGGCCTCGACCTGCTGCAGGGCGACTTCCAGGGCTTCGGTATAGTTCTCTTCACGGATCAGCCGGGCGAACTTGGCGGAGCCGGTGATGTTGGTGCGCTCGCCGACGTTGACGAACAGCGACTGGCGGTCGATGGTGAACGGCTCCAGGCCCGACAGGCGGCAGGCCTTGGCGATTTCCGGGATCTCACGCGGCTTGTACTTGGCCACGGCTTCGGCAATGGCCTGGATGTGGCCTGGGGTGGTACCACAGCAGCCGCCGATGATGTTCAGGAAGCCGCTGGCGGCGAATTCCTCGACCACCGCAGCCATTTCCGCCGGAGTCTCGTCGTATTCACCGAAGGCGTTCGGCAGGCCGGCGTTGGGGTGGGCCGAAACATGGGTGTCGGCTTTGGTCGCCAGCTCTTCCAGGTATGGGCGCAGGTCCTTGGCGCCGAGGGCGCAGTTCAGGCCCACGGAAATCGGCTTGGCGTGGCGCACCGAGTTCCAGAACGCTTCGGTGGTCTGGCCGGACAGGGTACGGCCGGAGGCGTCGGTGATGGTGCCGGAGATCATGATCGGCAGTTCGACGTTGTCTTCCTCGAACACTTGCTGCACGGCAAAGATCGCCGCCTTGGCGTTGAGGGTGTCGAAGATGGTTTCGATTAGGATCAGGTCGGCGCCGCCCTCGATCAGGCCGCGGGTGGCCTCGATGTAGTTTTCGACCAGCTCATCGAAGGTGACGTTGCGGTAGCCAGGGTCGTTGACGTCCGGGGAAATCGAGCAGGTGCGGCTGGTAGGGCCGAGCACGCCGGCGACAAAGCGTGGTTTGTCGGGGGTTTCCAGGGTCTTGGCATCCGCTACCTGGCGGGCGATGCGCGCGCCTTCGACGTTCAGTTCGTAGACCAGCGACTCCATGCCGTAGTCGGCCTGGGAAATCTGCGTGGCGTTGAAGGTGTTGGTTTCGAGAATATCGGCGCCGGCATCCAGGTAGGCTTTCTCGATGGCGGCGATCACGTCCGGGCGGCTGAGCAGCAACAGGTCGTTGTTGCCTTTGACATCGCTTGGCCAATCGGCGAAACGCGTGCCACGATAGTCGTGTTCCTCGAGACGGTAGCTTTGGATCATAGTACCCATGCCGCCGTCGAGGATCAGGATGCGCTCTTTGAGTGCGTTCTGGAGTGCTTGGAGACGAGCGCTGCGGTCGGACATAGGAACTACCTGGTCGGGCAAAAATCAGAAGGTGCGGAATCATAACAAAGCTGCGCGGTTTTTACGCACATCGCCCATTTGCATGAAAACTGCTCATGTTGTTGGCGCGATTACCAGCACCCAAGGACGACCAGGCACAATCGTGATGGCTTTCAAGAACCAGGACTTTTCGCACATGGTGCATCGTATCCTTGCCGGCGCCTTCGCCCTGCTCATCAGCGGCGCGGTGTTCGGGCAAGCCCCCCAGTCGAGCCCGGCTATTTCCTACACCCGGGACATTCAACCGATCTTCACCGAGAAGTGCGTGGCCTGCCACGCCTGCAACGACGCTGCCTGCCAACTCAAGCTGGAAAGCCCGGAAGGCGCGGTGCGCGGGGCCAGCAAGGTCCCGGTGTACCAGGGCGAGCGTAGCAAGGCGGTGCCTACCACGCGGCTGTTCTACGACGCTCACAGCGAAGAGGAATGGCGCAAGAAGGGCTTCTATTCGGTGCTCGACAACCAGGGCAGCCAGGCCGCACTGATGGCGCGGATGCTGGAACTGGGGCACAAGACCCCACTCACGCCCAACGCCAAGTTGCCCGAGGACATTGTCCTGGGCCTGAACCGCAACAACATGTGCCCGCTGCCCCATGAATTCGACGCCTATGCCGGCGCCCACCCCAAAGAGGGTATGCCGTTGGCGGTGACCGGGCTGACCGACAAGGAATACGACACCCTGCGCCGCTGGCTGGCAGCGGGTGCGCCGGTGGAATACCAGCCGATCAAGCCAAGCGCAGCCGAAGCCCGGCAGATCACCGAGTGGGAAGAGCTGCTCAACCGTCCGGGCTCCACCGAGGCGCTGGTAGGCCGCTGGCTGTACGAACACCTGTTCCTGGCGCATATCTACTTCGTTGGGGGGGAGCAGGGGCACTTCTTCCAGTGGGTGCGTTCGCGCACGCCGAGCGGCAAGCCGGTCGATATCATTGCCACGCGCCGCCCCAACGACCCGCCCGGCACTGACTTCTACTATCGGTTGATCCCGGTGCAGGGTGTGATCGTGCACAAGACGCACATCACCTACCCGATGGGGCCGCAGAAACTTAAACGGGTCAAGCAGCTGTTCTATGCCGGCGACTGGCACGCCACCGCACTGCCGGGCTACGGCCCGCGTCACCGGGCCAACCCGTTCGAAACCTTCGAGGCGATCCCGGCAGTGGCGCGTTATCAGTTCATGCTGGATAACGCCGAATACTTCGTGCGCACTTTCATCCGGGGCCCTGTGTGCCGTGGGCAGATCGCCACTGACGTGATCCGCGATAACTTCTGGGCGCTGTTCCAGGAGCCGGCCTTCGACCGTTACATCACCGACGCCAAATACCGTGGCGAGGCCACGCCGTTGCTGGCCATGCCGGGCCAGATCGATGACGTAGGCAGTGTGCTGAGCCTGTGGCACGCCTACCGCGACAAGCGCAACGAGTACGAAAAGCTGCGCCGTGACGCCTATGCTGACATGCCGGCACCGGGCTGGTCGACCTTGTGGGCCGGTAACGACAACGCGTTGCTGAGCATCTTCCGCCATTTCGACAGCGCGTCGGTAAGCAAGGGCCTGATCGGTGACGTGCCGTTGACCGTGTGGTTGTTCGACTACCCGTTGTTCGAGCGCACCTATTACCAGTTGGCGGTCAACTTTGACGTGTTCGGCAATGTTTCGCACCAATTGCAGACGCGCCTGTATTTCGACCTGATTCGCAACGGTGCCGAGATCAACTTCTTGCGCCTGATGCCGGCCGACCAGCGCAAGGCGATCCTGGGTGACTGGTACCAGAACAGCGGCAAGGTGAAGATGTGGATGGACTATGAGGACATCGACACCGACACCCCGAGTGGTATCCAGCTTGACCCGCGCAACCCCAAGCGCGACTTTGGCCTGAAGCTGTTGCAGCGCACCGGCAGCCTGAATGCCACGCCCGACCCGATCAACCGCTGCCAGGGCGCGTTCTGCTCACGGCCGCAGATGAGCGAAGAGTTCCGCAATGCCGAGCAGTCGCTCAGCCGCCTGGTGTCGCGCCCGGCTGCGGGGCTGAAGGTGATCAACCAGTTGCCCGAGGCAACCATGCTGCGTGTCGAAGGGCAGGGCGGCCAGCGCCAGGTGTACAGCCTGCTGCGCAACCGTGCGCACAGCAACGTGGCGTTCCTGCTGGGTGAGGCGTACCGCTATCAGCCGGGGCTGGATACCTTGACGTTGGCACCGGGTGTGCTCAGCAGCTACCCGAACTTCATCTTCAACATCCCGACCAAGGATGTGGCGGAGTTCGTCGAGGACATGGAGTATGCCAAAGATGACCCGGTGAAGTTCGAGCGCATCGTCATGCGCTGGGGCGTGCGCCGTAGTCACCCTGAGTTCTGGCGCTACTTCCATGACTTGAACAGCTTCATCAAGGAGACCCAGCCGGTGGAGGCGGGGGTGCTGGACATGAACCGCTATGAAAACCTCTGATCGGGTGAGCTGACCTTTCCGGGTACCCTGCGGTCGGACAGGTTGGGTGGTCTGGGAGCTGTCATAGGCTCCCAAGGCCTCAACGCACCGGCAAGCGCAGGGTACTTCATGCTGTATTCGCTTCAGGCACTGCGGGCGTTCGCCGCCTGGGTGGTGGTCTGCCACCATTTCATGCAGATCTTCTTCGACTTCCACGCCACCGGCCCCATTGGCCAACTGCTTACCGACCGTGGCGCCGTAGGCGTCGACATCTTCTTCGTCATCAGCGGGCTGGTCATCTACCTGTCGACCCGCGATAAAACCATCGAACCGCGCCAGTTCCTGCTCAATCGGGTACTGCGTATTGTGCCGGCCTACTGGTTCTACACAGTGTTGATGGCTCTGTTGCTGCTGGCTTTTAGCCAATGGATGCCACATCAGGTGTTCACCTGGCACCATCTGTTCTTGTCGATGCTGTTCATCCCGGCAGAAAACCCCGGAGGCTATGGCCTGTACCCGACCTTGAACGTGGGCTGGACGCTGAACTTCGAGATGTTCTTCTACCTGCTGTTCGGCCTGGCCTTCCTGGTGCGCCGGCGTCATCACCTGTTGCTGGTTACCGCGGCCTTGTTGCTGGCCAGCGAGGTGCTGGGCCGGCTGGGTGTGCTAAGCCGCTTCTACAACAACGACATCATCTACGAGTTCTTGCTCGGCATCGGCCTGGGCGTGCTGTATCGGCGTGGGCTGATCCGCCAAGGGCGGTGGTTGCCGCTGGGCGTGCTGGTTGTGGCGGGTCTGGCCATCTATCACCTGGATGCGTCCCAGCGCCTGCTGCATTGGGGCCTGCCGAGCGCCATGATCGTGATGGCCTTCATCGCGCTGGAACCGCTTTTTCAAGGCAACCGGCTGCTCAAGGCCTTGGGGGACTGCTCGTATTCGGTGTACCTGGTCCATGTGCTGGTGCTGTACGCCGGCTGGTTCGCCAGCCAGCGCCTGCAGTTGAACCCGTATCTGGTGTTTGCCCTGTGCGTGCCGTCCATTGGACTAATGTCGTGGTTCAGTTACCAGTGGCTGGAGCGCGGGCTGTACCGGCGCATGCAGGCCTGGCTGGCGGCGCCACGGGGGGCGGCCCCTGAATATGCGCTTTCCCGAGTCAAATACTAGGACTTTGTTCAATGAGCGGGTTGGCGTACACTTGGCGGCAAGTCTGTGAGGAACCTACATGAGCGCTATAACCATTACCGACGCCGCCCATGACTACCTGGCCGATCTGCTCTCCAAGCAGAATACGCCTGGCATCGGCATTCGCATTTTCATCACCCAGCCGGGCACCCAGTACGCAGAGACGTGCATTGCCTACTGCAAGCCGGGCGAAGAGAAGCCTGACGACACCGCCGTGGGTCTGAAGAGCTTCACCGCTTACCTGGATGCGGTCAGCGTGCCGTTCTTGGAAGACGCACTGGTTGACTACGCCACCGACCGCATGGGTGGCCAGCTGACCATCAAGGCGCCTAACGCCAAGGTGCCGATGGTCAACGAAGACAGCCCGATCAACGAGCGCATCAACTACTACCTGCAGACCGAGATCAACCCGGGTCTGGCTAGCCACGGCGGCCAGGTCAGCCTGGTGGACGTGGTCGACGACGGCATCGCCGTGCTGCAATTCGGTGGCGGTTGCCAAGGCTGCGGCCAGGCCGATGTCACCCTGAAGGAAGGTATCGAGCGCACCCTGCTCGAGCGTGTTCCGGAATTGAAGGGCGTGCGTGACGTGACCGACCACAGCCAGAAAGAGAACGCCTACTACTAAGCCAAGGTCGGCTCTCTAGCAACAAAGTGTTACGGTTTCAACCCCTGCGACAACAGGCCGCAGCCCGTATTCAAAGGGTTGCAGGCCTTCCCCGCCTTGGTCGGGTAGAACCCCTTGGGGTGTCATGCCAGAATGCCCCGGTTTTTCAGCCGGCCCGTCCCGAGGGCCGGCACCTTCCCTGTAAAGGATGGTTTCATGAATGATCTGTATACCCGGCGCGCAGTTGTCGCCGGGATGGGCGTTCTCGGGCTCGGCCTGCTGGCAGGCTGCAGCCCGGCCCGGGGGCTCGAGTTCAAGTACGGCAAGAACATGAGCAACGAAATCCTCGGGCGCAAGTTCAGCCTCAAAGACCCACAAGGTAACGTGCGCACCCTGTCGAGCTTCTACGGCAGCATGCCGATGGTCTTCTTCGGCTTCACCCAGTGCCCGGCCGTTTGCCCGACCACCCTGGCGCGTGCGGCGCAAATCCGCAAGCTGCTGAGGGGCCGTGACCGTGACCTGTTCCAGGTGGTGTTCATCACGCTGGACCCGGAGCGCGACACCCCCGAGGTGCTTGATGCCTACGTCAAGGCCTTCGACCCGACGTTCACCGCACTCACCGGCACCCCCGAGGAAATTGCCGCAGTGGCCAAGGAATTCAAGGTGTTCTACGAAAAGGTCCCGGCCGGTGACACCTATACCATTTCTCACTCGTCCACCAGCTACGTCTACGATACGCGTGGCACCCTGCGCCTGAGCCTGGGCCATTCCCTGAATGCCAAGGAATGTGCCGAAGACCTGGTCACCCTGATGGAGATCTGCTGAATGTCGATGCAACCGATCAAACGCGGCCTGGCTGCCCTGGCACTGATGGGCCTGGCCCTGCCGGCCCTGGCCCAGACCACTGTGAGCGATGCCTGGGTCCGTGCCAGCGTGCCGCACCAGCAGTCCACCGGTGCCTTCATGACCCTGACCGCCAGCAGCGACAGCAAGCTGGTAAGCGTGGCGTCGCCCGTGGCCAAGACCGTGCAGGTGCACGAGATGACCATGAACGGCGACGTGATGGGCATGCGTGAGGTCAAGGCCGTCGAGTTGCCGGCCGGCAAGGCCGTGACCCTGGACCCGAATGGCCTGCACGTGATGCTGATGGGCCTGAACGATCAGGTGAAGGAAGGCGAGAAAGTGCCACTGACCCTGACCATCGAAGATGCCAAGGGCAGCAAGGAAACCGTGGACGTGCAGGCTGAAGTGCGTGCGCTCAACGCCGAGGCCGGCGGTGGGCATGACCACATGCACATGAAGCACTGACCGATCAAAGGGCCGCGTTTAGCGGCCCTTTTCTTTTCAGCCGTACCCTTCAGCTACGAAAGCGCGGCAGCGGCCTGTCGAGGGTCAGCGAGGTCAGCGTCTTGCGGACCTGGGCTTCGTCGGCCTCCAGCGCCTTGAGGCTTGCGCGGATCTTGCCAGCGGCGGGCACATCGCCCTGCCGGTCGATCCAGTCGGCAATCTCCTTGCAGGCACTGCTCAGGCAGGCCTGGCGCTGGTTCATCAGCGACAGAAGGGTGGTGAGCTCTCTTTCGGACATGGCAGGATCCTCCAATTCAGCCTTGTCAGTGTAGCAGAGGGTTGGCGGGGCTCCTGATGGCTTTGCAGGAGGTGTTGAGGATGCAAAAAGGAGTACTCCGTCGCTTGAGTAACACCGAGTTACTTATCTATAGGAATAAACATCGTGTTTAAAGTGGATGCCGCTACCTCGCCGGTGGCATGAACCTTTGCAAGCGGACGAGATGTGCTGAGCCGTTCTGTCACACAGTTTGGCGGCGGCTGGTCTGACTTCGCCAATAGTTACTGAACGTAGGAACATTCGGAGTCTCAATGTTGGCTGCGCTGACAGTGCGGGTGTTGTTACAACTTTCATGTTGAGTCCAGCCGAGGATGAGCTCTAGATTCAGTCGCTCTGTACCGCTGGCTGAGGAAAGCAACGATTATGCAGGCGTTGAGTCTTAACTCCGGAACGCGCTCACTTACATTGGGCTATTGCTTTTCCAAGTGCGGTGAATTTGCCTTCGAAGCGGCATTTGCCGTGACCATCGTACTCATGGTCGAGGCGGATTTGTTGTTGATTGGCATCGCTTATTTCTTCCGCTACTTGCCGAGCATGGTGTTTTCTCCCTTGGGTGGTTGGCTGGCAGATAACGCCGACAAGAAAAGAACACTGTTTGCGGTCGAGTTGGCCAAATGCATTCTGTCGCTTGCCTTCTTTGCCTTGTTCAGTTGGTTTACGCCGGTACTGCCCGTGTTGGTGGCCTTCGCGATGGTTATGACCGCGCTTGAATGTCTGTATGTACCCACGTTTCGCGCATACTTTCCGGATATCGTGGAAAAGGACCAACTGGCTTCAGTCAACAGCGGTATCCAGGTGATCGAAGATACGGCCTCTATTATTGGACCGTTGGTGTTTTCGGCCTGTGTGTTGCTGCTATCTCGCGACGCAACCTTCTTGTTCTTTGCAATATGCCTGGTGTTGTCTGCCATTTCCATTGCTACCTTGGGGCCAGCAAGGCAAGGCGTGCGGCAGGCATTCGATGGGCGAGCCATAGTCCGCGATGCGGTGCGCAGCGTGAACCAGCTCAAGGGCAGCAATGTCCCGTTGTTTGCCGTTATTGGCTGTACCACGCTTTGTGCGATGTTCGCCACGTCGGTGATTCGCTTCATTCTCCCGGCTTCGGTGTTGGAGCACTTTACCTCTGAGGCAGCGGTGGGTTACGTATTCTCACTGCTGGCGGCAGGCACCGTGCTGGGTGGCGTGCTCTACACCCGCTTCAACCCGCGTACCACTGCACGGTTGGTACTGCGCTATTGGATAATTTACGGCGCACTGTTTTTTGCTGCCGCAGTGGCGCTGCAGTTCAATACCTGGTTGTTTCTGCTGATCCTCTTCCTGGTTGGCTTCATTGGCGCATTTGTCGATATCGCAATCGTGACAAACATCCAGTGCTTGTCGAACGAGCATGAAGTTGGCAGGAACTTTTCCCTTTATTACTTCACGGCCGTCATTGGGGATGCCGTTTCAGGGCTGGTTGCCAGCCTGGTCTTCGTGCTTGCGGGGCCAGCAACCTTCATCTGGATGACGCTCATGCTGTTCATCGCACCGGTACGCTGGAACCTGAAAGGACGCGCCCTTGATACCGACGATAGTGCGTAATGTGCCGCTCGGTATTGGTACCTGGAGGTAGGCTTGAACTGGTATTGCGGCGCCTCAGGCGGTTATTGCAGATTGAGCACAAGCCTGCCGATACGCCCCCGGCGTCACCCCATACGCCTGCTTGAACTGCCGGCTCAAATGGCTCTGGTCAGCAAACCCCAGGTCAAACGCCACCTCCGAAGCAACCAGGCCGCTCTTCAGCATTTCCCGGGCGCGGGCCAGGCGCCGCTGTTTCAGCCAGGCATGTGGCGGCAGGCCGGTGGCCTGGCGGAATACCCGGGCGAAGTGGAATGGCGACAGGTTGACGGCCGCCGCCAGCGCTTCGAGCGAGGGCGGGTCCGCCAGTTGGCTTTCCAGCAGTTCGCGGGCGCGGGCCACGGCCAGTGGTTCGTGGCCGGGGGCCGAGGGTTCGGCGCATTGCCCGTGGCGTTGCACCAGGGCCAGCACCGCCTGGCGCCAGGCGGTCTGTTGCTGCAGGGCGCTGGCGCCGTTTTCGGACAGCTGATGCAGCTGGCTGAAGGCGATGGCCAGGGCAGGGTCCTGGATGACGCTGTCCTTGAAACGGGGCATGCCGTGACGGCCCAGTTCCAGCTCGTCGAGCACGCCGGTTACCCGCTCGTGCTCGGGGTAGAAGCCGCGATAACGCCAGCCCGCTTCATGGGCTGTGGCACCGGTATGCAGCTCGTCAGGGTTGATCAGCACCATGCTGCCGACCGGCGCCAGGTGCTCGCTGCCGCGGTGCCAGAAGCGCTGGGCGCCGGATTCGATCACGGTGAAGACGTAGCCTTCGTGCACATGCGGGGCGAAGCGCTGCTGGAAGTAGCGCGCGTGCAGCATCTCGACGTCGCCCAGGGCCGGCGCCTGCCAGAGGTGTGTCTGCTCGCGCAGGGGCGTGCTCATGCCAGCCAGCTGCGCAGGAAGAAGAAGATCAACATGCTCACCAGCATGCTCAGCAATACGCTGCGGGTCAACAGCACCAGGGCGATGGCCACCAGAGAGCCCAGCAGGTAGGGGTTGAGCAGGCTCAGGTTGAGCTGGTGATCGGGCATGAAGATGATCGGGCCGCAGATGGCGGTGAGCATGCCCGGCACCGCAAAGCCGAGGAACTGCCGGGCATTGGAGCTCAGGCGCAAGGGCAGGCGTGGCTCCAGGAACGCATAGCGGTTGAGGAACACGATGGCGCCCATGGCAAAAATCAGGATCCAGGTCATGCTCGGGCTCCGGCAAATTTCTGACAGATGAAACCGGCGCTCATGCCCAGCAGGCCTGCGGCCACCAGGGCGGTTTCCCAGTGCCAGTGGCTGAACAATACCGAGCAGAACAACGACACAGCTACGCATACCACCGTGGGCAGGTTGCGCACCAGCGGTGCGATCAGGGCGACGAAGGTGGCGACGATGGAGAAGTCCAGACCCAATTGGTCCAGGTGTGGAATGTTCTGGCCCAGCAGGATGCCGGCCAGGGTAAACAGGTTCCAGGCCACGTAGAAGGTCAGGCCCACCCCCAGAGCGTACCAGCGGTTGAACTGCTGCTGGTCGTACTGGCTGGTCAGGGCGAAGAATTCGTCGGTCAGCAGAAAGCCCAGGCCCAGCCGCCAGCGCAGCGGCTGGCTGGACAGTACCGGGCGCATCGACAGGCCGTACAGCAGATGCTGCGAGGTCAGCAGCAGGGTGGTGAGCAGAATCGACGCCAGGTTGGCGCCGCCTTTGAGCATGCCGATGGCCACCAGTTGCGCGGCGCCGGCGAAGACGATGGCCGACAGCCCTTGCCCTTCCCAGGCAGTGAGGTTGGCTTCGATGGCCATGGAACCGGCCAGCAGCCCCCAGGGGGCGACGGCCAGGGACAGGGGGAGAATGGCGATGGCGCCGTGGAGAAAGGCTTGGCGGGCGGTGTGGGGCATGATGGCTGCAATGCTTTACGTGGTAGGCCAGCATGCCAGAAGGGGGAGGGGCATGGCTTGAACGATCTTGCTGGTCGACGTGAGTCCTTGTGGGTGGGGACTACGGATGGCGGGTCAGATGCTGCTGCGCCGTCACGCAGCCATTGATGTCCACGGCCTTCTGCAGCAGGGTCAGGCGGTGCTGCGGGTCGAGGTCGCCGAGCAGGCGGTACACTTCGGCCTGGTAGTCACGCTGGCGCCCCCACAGCATGTCCAGGCCTTGTGGCCGGCTGCGGTTGCAGATCAGGCGGGTGGCCGGTTGCGGGTAGTAGGGGGCGTACACGGTGGCCATGCTGGGAATGGCTTCCAGCGCTGCGCGATACTCGTTGCTGACGTTATAGGGCCGGCACCAGGTGGCGATGGCCGGCGCGGGTGCGGCGAAACCCTGCTGGAGGCTGGCCACGAGTAACGGGCAGGCAGCATCCGGAATTTGCGCGACGGGCAGATACGTCATGTAGTACAGCGCCAGGCGGTACTGCGCGACCGGGTGGCCCAGCTCGACCGATTTTTTCAGCAGGGCAACCGCTGTCGGCAAGGTATGGGCCAGGGCCTGACCCTGACGGCTGAGCTCGGGGTCGCCGCCAACGGCTGTGCGCAGTGTATTGGCATCGTCGCCCTGGTTGTCGGCCTGCTCCAGCAACGGCAGGGCCTGGCGGTAGAGCAGGTCGGCATGAGGGTCGATGCGCACCTCCAGCGCGTGCGCAGCCAGTGGCATCAGGGCGATCAACAGCGGGGGCAGGCGTCGCATGCGGTTCATAGGCCAGCCCCATGGGCGGCCTGGCAAGGATGGACGGCTTCGATGTTCATGGCGGTCAAGCGTGCGCCTCGGGCAAATCGGAACGACGATGTATTCTAGCCACCCAGGCGAGCGGCCGGAAGACCACCCGGCAACTGTCAGAGGAGCTTGATCGGCGTGACCTTGCGCAGGGCGTGTTTTTCCTGGGCCAGACCGAGTTTGGCGGTGATCACCTTGGCCAGGGCATTGTTGCCCAGATCGTTCAGGTGCAGGCGGTCGATGAACAGGTCGGCACCGAACACAGGTGAGCTGTTGAGCATGCAGTTCATGTCGTAGCAAGGCACAGGGTCGGCCTGGCTCTTGATGCGGCGGAAAAACGCCGAATGCAACTGGCTGTCGAATGCACCCTCCAGCAGCCGGTCGAAGTTCGCCGGTTTTTGCTGCAGGGCGGTCAGCATGGCCTGTTCGCCGGCAGGCAGGGTATCCCGGCACCAGGGCAGCAACGGCTGCAGAATGAAGGTGAGGGTGGCGTGGCTGTCTGCCAGCAGCCGGTCCCACTGGCGCAAGGTACGGCCAATATTATCGGCAGCACGGGCCAGGCGCTTTTCCGGGGGCGACAGCGGCCAGCTGACCGGGGCGGCGACCGCAGGGGTGGCCAACGCCTGGCGGATACGCCGCCACAACGACTGCCGACGGGGTGGTGCGGCGGGCTGCATGCCTTCGCTGAAACTGTTGAGAAAGTCCTGGTAGGCCTTGGCGTGCTGCGGGCCGTTGAGGGTGGCGAGGACTTCACTGAGGGCTTCGTGGGCCAGGCTGTTGAGGCCGCTGAGCACCACCACGTGGCCGAGCTGGCCAAGGCGGTGCTGGTGGGTCAGGAACATCAGCAGCTCCTGGCTGGCGTTGAGGCCGCAGCCGGCCAGGCTCAGCCAGACTTCGCCGGTGAGCATCGACAGGTGTGAGGCCACCGTGTGCTCGTCGGAGCTGGCGCCGATACCCAGGGCGGTGGAGCCGCCGACCAGCAGGTTGATACGCGAAGCACCACCGCGCTCGGCTGCGGAAAAGCGCTTGCCGGCGCAATGGCTGTAGCGCAGGCCGAGCGCATCGGTATTGATGGTGCCAGACCGGTAGCCACTTTCGTGCACATGCACGGTGAGCGGGGCACGCCGGCTGCCCAGCAGCAGAAAGCGTTGGTAGTCCTGCTGCAACGGCGAAGGAGATGCGCGCATGTCAGTCGCGGTCATGGTCGCTCCTTCGGTTGCGCCGAGTGTTGCGCTTCACGTTCAGGCCGCCAGTTCCTTGAGGTTGTACAGCAGGCCACCGGCGGCGATCAGCAGCAGGGCCACCCCGGAAGCCAGGCTTATCATGCGGTTGCTCCGCTGCGAGGCGATCTTGCCGATGGCGAAGATGTACAGGCTGAGCACGGCAAAATCGATGGCCACCCACAGCAGCGACAGGACCACCATGCTTTTGCCGAACGATTCGGTGATCTGGATGAACTGCGGGAAGAAGGCGATGAAGAAAATGATGTCTTTCGGGTTGGAAATACCCACCATGAACCCTTGCAGCAGCCCGCCACGCCCGGCCTTGGGGGCTTCGCTCGCCGTTTCCGGCGCAGGCGCATTCAGGGCTTCCCTCAACGTGCCCACCGCGATGTAGCCGATGAAAAGGCAGCCCAGCAGGCTCATGGTGCTGAGCCAGGCCTTGTCGATGGCGGCGCTGGTGAGAATGATCCAGGCCGCTGCACCGATCAGCACCAGTGACGCCCAGTTGGTGCCGACGGCGGTAAATATGGCCTTGCGCGAACCGGAAGCGGCCGCAGTGTTGACGATCAGTGCCACCACCGGGCCGGGGGTAGCGATCAGCAGCAGGACAGTGAGGGCATAGGTGGCGGTAAGTGCGGTATTCACGGTCAGTTCTCGATCAGTATGTCGGTTGCCGCCGGGTGTGCGGCATGGACGTGGAACGGGCAGCGCGACGGGTTGAGCGACCCCGCCTCCTGAAGTTGGTACTGCTTCCACTCGTAGTTGTCGGCATCGCCGAAGAAGCCGAGGGTGTCAGGTACGACACCGTCGTTGTAGTGGTGCACGCGCTCGCGAATGCGCTCGCGGATTTTCTTGCCGCTCTCGGTATTGGCGTTGGCCACTTCGTCGAAGTTTTCCCGGGGGTTAATGACGAAGGTGATGTGCAGCCCCAGGTTGCGGCTTTTCATTTGCTGGTGGCCGGGGAAATTCATGTTGATGAACAGGGGCATACCGGCATAGCAGAACGACCAGGCGGTGTCGTCGGGGTCGGTGGGAATGCCTTGCGGCCACGGGTGTGGGTCGCGCGCATGTACGCCACGCAACACTTTCCAGGCCAGCGCCTGCTGTTCGGCCAGGGTGCTGCCCGCTGCCGTTTCGAGAAACACCACCAGGGGGCTGCCGATGCGCTGTTTGGGTTTGATCGGTGTGACGGTGCGTACGTAGTCGGCCAGGCCTTGGGCGATGTCATCGGCGAGCTGCTCGGCGCGCGCGAAAAGAATATGGCAGGTTTCGCCGTTGACCGCCTTGCGGCCGAACAGGCAGGGGAAGTTGGGGTTGGCGAGAATACTGCGAAAATGCTCTATGGTCTTGTAAGTCCAGTGCTGCGTGTTCCAGACATGTTCATCGGCTAGCTCTAGCGCATCCAGGCGATAGCAATTTCCATATCCTGTAAACATGATTTCCCCAGGCGTAAATTTAGTGAGCGTTCAAGCCACATGCAGGCAGGATCTTGGTTATGTTTATTATTTACCTGCATTTTCCGAGACGCTCTTGACGTTGTAAAACGCGTGGAACTATGACCTACTATTAGTCTTACTCATGCTCGGGACGTCGCCATGTCGGAACGGATTCAGGCCTTGCACGCCCTGCGTGCCTTCGAGGTGGCCTCTCGCTATGGCTCCTTTACCCGCGCTGCGGAAGAGCTCGCCTTGACCCAAGGCGCGGTCAGCCATCACATCAAGACCCTGGAGGCCATGTTCGGCTGCGACCTGTTCGAACGCCGTGGCCCCAAGCTCAGCCTGACCGAGCACGGTCGCCTGCTGGCGCAAGAGCTGAAAGTGGGCTTCAAGATCATCGAAAATGCCTGCGCATTGCTGCGCCAGGACCGCTATGGCTTGCGCCTGAAGGCCCCGTCCACGCTCACGGTGCGCTGGCTGCTGCGGGCACTGGATGCCTTCAAGAAGCACGAGGACAACTGCAGCGTGCAGTTGTCCAGCGTGTGGATGGACATCGACAGCGTGGACTTCTATTCCGAGCCCTACGACTGTGCCATTCTCCTGGCCAACGGGCGTTTCCCCGCCGATATCGAGAGCTTCAAGCTGTTCGATGAATGGTTGATCCCGGTGTGCCACCCGGATTACATGGCGCAAGCGCAGCCGGCCCTGGCCGACCTGACCCAATGCGAATTCCTGCACCCGTCCCCGGACCGCCGTGACTGGCGGCGCTGGCTGGCGCGCATGGACGCGCTGGATATCAGCATCGATCAGGGGCAAGTGTTCGATACCCTCGACCAGGGCATTTCGGCCGCCCAGCAAGGCCTGGGTATTTCGGTGGTCGACCTGGTGCTGGCCAGCGCCGACCTGGCGGCCGGGCGCCTGGTCACACCGTTCAAGCACGCCGTGGCCACCGGCGACGGCTACTACATGACCTGGCTCAAGGCCAGCCCCAAGGCGCGGCAAATGCACAAGCTGCGTGACTTCCTGCTCGGCCAGGTGCCACCGCTGGCCTACAAGGACATCAACTACCTGTACGGTTGAACACCCGTTCGAGCATGAAGTCGATGAACACCCGCAATTTCGGCGGCATCTGCCGCCCGGACGGCCACAGCAGGTAGAAGCTGCCGCGCCGCTCCATGAAGTCGTCGAGCACGCTCACCAGTGAGCCATTGCCCAGCTCACGGCCCACTGTGAAGTCCGGCAGGCAAGTGATGCCGCGGTGGTTCAAAGCGAAGCAGACGCGTGTCTCGACGTGGTTGCACACCATCGAGATGGGGATGTCATAGGCGTGTTCGGGGTGCTCCTGGCGCAGCGGCCAGGTTTCCAGCTTGCCGTTGCTGGGGAAGCGGTAATGCAGGCAGGTGTGCGCCGCCAGGTCGCGCGGGTGCACGGGCGTGCCGCGTTCGCGCAGGTAGCCGGGCGAAGCCACCAGCCGGTGCTGGAAATACCCCAGGAACTTGGCATTGAGCCGTGAATCCACCGGCTGCCCACCGCGCATCACCACATCGAAACCTTCGCCGATGATATCTACCATGCGGTCGGAAAAGTCCAGGTCCAGCTCCACTTGCGGGTACAGCGCCATGAACTCGGCCAGCGCCGGCATTACCAGCCCGGTGACCTGCGGCATGCTCACCCGCAGGCGCCCGCGTGGGGTTTCGCTGGCTTGCGACAGTTCCTGCTCGGTGGCCTCTATTTCGGCGAGGATGCGCCGGCTACGCTCGAGGAACAGCGTGCCCTCGGCGGTGAGGGTGATGCTGCGGGTGTTGCGGTGGAACAGGCGTACGCCCAGGCGGCTTTCCAGGCGCGCTACGCGCTTGCCCACAGCCGAGGCACTGATCCCCAAAGACTGGCCCGCGGCGACGAAGCTGCGGGTTTCGGCCACCCGATTGAAGACCACGAAACCGCTGAGGCTATCCATGCTGCGTTCCTGATTGCGGACGTGGATGTCCGGGGTGAACGGCATTGTAACCGTCTTTTTCCGTAATGGCCTTGCCTTGCAGACTGTTCGCCTCGTTTCCTACTCAAGGCTTCTGCAATGTCCCAGACATCCTCCGCACCGTTGCTGTCCGCCAGCAGCGAACGCTTGCCGCTCAGCGGGCTGTTGGCGCTGGCCATGACCGGCTTCATCGCCATCCTCAGTGAAACCCTGCCGGCCGGTTTGCTCGACCAGATCGCCGACGGCATGCACATCAGCCAAGCCATGGCCGGGCAATGGGTCACGGCGTATGCCTTGGGCTCATTACTCACCGCCATCCCGCTGGTAACCCTGACTCAGGGCTGGTATCGGCGCCGGGCGCTGTTGCTGGCCATCGTCGGTTTTGTGTTGTTCAACGGGCTGACGGCCCTGTCGGACTCCAACAGCCTGACCCTGGTACTGCGCTTTTTCACCGGCGCGGCCGCCGGCCTGGCCTGGGGGCTGATAGCCGGCCACGCCCGGCGCATGGTGCCGGTGGCGCAGCAGGGGCGGGCCATGGCACTGGCCATGCTCGGCCAGCCGATTGCCCTATCGCTCGGCTTGCCGATCGCGACCTGGCTGGGTGCGGGGTTGGGCTGGCGTGCTACGTTCATGGTGGTCACCCTAGTGGCATTGCTGCTGGTGGTGTGGGTGGTGCGTTCAGTGCCGGACTACCCCGGACAGGCCGCTGGCAAGCGCCCGGCCGCCATGCAGGTGCTGCGCACGCCGGGGGTGTTGCTTGTGCTGCTGGTGATCCTCAGCTGGATCCTTGGCCACAACATTCTCTACACCTATATCGTGCCACTGCTGGCGGCGGCCGGCATGGCAGCGGACATTGGCCCTGTGCTGATGGTGTTCGGCCTGTCGGCCCTGGCCGGGATTGGTTTGGTGGGCCTGCTGGTCGACCGGCATCTGCGCACGCTGGTGCTCTTGAGCCTGGCGGGCTTTGCCCTGGCTACGCTGGCCTTGGGGCAAGCGTCGTCCTGGCTGATGTACCTGAGTATCGCCTTGTGGGGGGTGACCTACGGCGGCGCGCCGACCTTGCTGCAGACGGCCTGTGCAGACGCGGCGGGCGAAGGGGGCGACGTGGCGCAATCGATGCTGGTGACGGTGTGGAACAGCGCCATTGCCCTGGGCGGCATCATTGGCGGGTTGTTACTGGCCGGGGCAGGGGTGGAGGGGTTTGGTGGTGTGGTGCTCGCGCTGATCGCGGTGGCCTGGTTGTTGGCCTGGGCCGCGCGCAGAAGCGGCTTCGTGGCGGGGGCACGCTAGCGTAGAATCATCCTTTTCGGCAGAGGGTGAGGCAGTGGAGTTGCAGCAGGGCTTTGTCCTGACCCGGCATTGGCATGACACGCCAGAAGGCACCTGCGTGGAACTTTGGCTGGCCACCGATCAGGGGCCACGGCTGCTACGTCTGGCACCCCAGGTTTCGGTGGCGTTCATCCCGCAAGCGCAAGCGGCGCACGCGCAGGTGTTGCTGGCGAACGAGCCGGGCGCCGAACTGCGGCCCTTGCAGTTAAAGGATTTCGACCAGCGCCCGGTCATGGGCCTTTATTGCCGGCAGCACCGGCAACTGATGCAGCTGGAGCAACGGCTGCGCACGGCAGGCATCGAGGTGTTCGAAGCGGATATCCGCCCACCCGAACGCTACCTGATGGAGCGCTTCGTCACCGCGCCGGTGCAGTTCACCGGGCAACCCGATGACCAGGGCGTGATTTGCGATGCCCAGCTCAAGCCCCTGCCGGGCTATCGCCCACCGCTGCGCCTGGTGTCGCTGGATATCGAAACCAGTGAACGTGGCGAGCTGTACAGCATTGCCCTGGAAGGCTGCGGCCAGCGTCAGGTCTACATGCTTGGCCCGGCCAACGGCGACCCTGAGGGCCTCGACTTCGACCTGCACTATTGCGATGACCGTGCCGGGTTGCTCGTGTGCCTCAACCAGTGGATGGCGGAGCACGACCCGGATGCAATCATCGGCTGGAACCTGATCCAGTTCGACCTACGCCTTTTGCACGAGCACGCCAAGCTGATGCAGGTGCCGCTGGCCCTGGGCCGCAACGGCGCCCCCATGACCTTGCGCAGCCACGCCAGTGGCGGCCATGTCTTCGCCGACGCGCCGGGGCGGCTGTTGATCGACGGCATCGAGGCGCTGCGCTCGGCAACCTGGAGCTTTACGTCGTTCAGCCTGGAGAATGTCGCGCAGACCTTGCTCGGTGAAGGCAAGGCCATCGACACCCCCTACCAGCGCATGGACGAAATCAACCGCCGTTTCGCCGAAGACAAACCCGCACTGGCACGCTACAACCTCAAGGATTGCGAGCTGGTCACGCGCATCTTCGCCCATACCCGCCTGCTCGAGTTCCTGCTGGAGCGCGCTTCTGTCACTGGGTTGGCGGTAGACCGCAGTGGGGGTTCGGTGGCCGCCTTCTGCCACCTGTATATCCCGCAGATGCACCGCCTGGGCTTCGTCGCCCCCAGCCTGGGAAGCCGCCCTGAGGAAGCCAGCCCCGGCGGTTTCGTGATGGATTCGCGCCCAGGCCTTTACGACTCGGTGCTGGTGCTGGACTACAAGAGCCTCTACCCGTCGATCATCCGGACCTTCCTGATCGACCCGGTAGGGCTGGTCGAGGGCCTGCGCTTGCCCGATGATGAGCACTCGGTAGAAGGCTTCCGGGGTGGGCGTTTCTCGCGCAGCCAGCATTGCTTGCCGGCCATCGTCGAGCGCGTCTGGCAAGGGCGGGAGGCGGCCAAGCGTGAAGGCAACGCACCGCTGTCGCAGGCGCTGAAGATCATCATGAATGCCTTTTACGGCGTGCTGGGCTCTAGCGGTTGCCGTTTCTTCGACCCGCGCCTGGCCTCGTCGATCACCCTGCGCGGTCACCAGATCATGCGCCAGACCCGGGCGTTGATCGAGGCCAAGGGCTATGAGGTCATCTATGGTGATACCGACTCTACCTTCGTCTGGCTCAAGGGTGCCCATGGTGAAGCGGGTGCGGCGCAGATCGGCCGAGAACTGGTCGCCCACGTCAATCAGTGGTGGCGCGAGCACCTGCGCCAGCAGATGAACCTGGAAAGCGCACTGGAATTGCAGTTCGAAGTGCATTACCGGCGTTTTCTGATGCCGACCATCCGTGGGACCGACGAGGGTAGCAAGAAGCGTTATGCCGGGATGGTGCAGCGCGCCGACGGCAGCGAGGATGTGGTTTACAAGGGCCTGGAGTCGGTGCGCACCGACTGGTCACCACTGGCGCAGCAGTTTCAGCAGGAACTGTACGGGCGGATCTTTCGCGGCCAGCCGTATCGCGACTATGTGCGCCACTATGTGCAGCAGACCTTGGCGGGCGAGCTCGACAACCTGCTGGTGTACCGCAAGCGCCTGCGTCGGCCGTTGGCCGATTACCAGCGCAACGTGCCACCCCATGTACGTGCTGCGCGCCAGGCCGATGAATACAACAGCCGGCTCGGTCGCCCTCGCCAGTACCAGCGCGGCGGCTGGATCAGTTACGTCATCACTACCGCCGGTCCCGAGCCGATGGAAAACCTTCAATCGCCGATCGATTACGAGCACTACCTCAGCCGGCAGTTGCAGCCGGTAGCCGATGCCATTTTGCCGTTCGTTGGCGATGATTTCGCCACGCTGACTGGCCGCCAGTTACAGCTGTTCTGAGCGCAGGCGTTAGCTATCTAGTACCCGGTGCCGAGCCTGCTCCCTAGTCTGGCCTCTTTTTATGAAGAGGCCTCGAGCAATGGACACTACTCCGCCATCAAGCGCACAGGCAGCCATCGATGCGTTCCAGGACAGCATCATCAGCAAGCGCCTGCCGCTCTGGTTGCGTCAGATACCCCCAGGGCAACTGCCTGAGGTCCGCAAGGCATTGGCGAACAGCCTTCGCAGCCGTGAGCAAGTCAATGCGCTGCTGCGGGGTATCGAAGGTATCGACAGCTTTGTTGCGACGGGCCTGGACAAGGCCCTTGACGAACGTTACGGGCTTGGCGGCAATGCTCGCTCGTTCAAGTTTCTGGAAGGCCGTCGCGAGCCTGTGATCAACAGCCAGCCGGTAGGCGCGCACCTCACCGAGGTGGTCTATGAAGAAAAGCCGCTGCTTGAGGTGGCACTGCGCAACTTCACTGCCGAGCAGGCCCAGGCCGGTGGCCAGCCGCGCGGTAATCGGCTGCTGGTTCCGCGCCAGGGCAGGCTTGCACCGCCCACGTGCATCGAGCTTGCCGCGCTTTGCCGTGAGCTGGATTTGGGTGAGGGTTATCAACGTCATCTGGATTCCATTCTAAAGCCCGCAGGTGATGCAAGGCGCGTGGAGTCCTGCCTTGTAGATGCCAGCCGCCACGCCATGTTGGTAGACGCCTACAAAGCCAGGCAGGAAGGAACGCTGGATGACAGCGAGCTCAAGTTGGTGGTGGCTATGTGCGAGGATGGCAAGCTGCTGCGCCTGGCGGGTGACCTTGTGGAGGCCAGGCAACTGAAGTTGCTGGGTTGCCGGATTGAGCAGGTGATCGTGCTCGAGGTGATTGACCAGGGTGTCCTTTTCAACACCTCGCGCCGTGTGTTGCTCTACGTGCCAGGTGACCCTGTGTCGCCTTGGCGCGCATTCGAGAGCATCGACAAGCTGAACCGCGAGTTGGGTCGTCGCCTGCGAGACAAAGCCTACCAGCGTTTTTTCAGCCGCTTCGTGCTACGACGTGACAGCCAGGCTTTCTTTGCCCAGGTTTCGGCGCTGTTCGATGACCTGGCGGACTGGGCGTTTCGCGATCTCGAACCGCATTTGCAGGGTTATTCGCAACCGTTGTTCAACGGTCTGGCACAGGCACGTATTCGCCAGATCAAGGAGGATGCGGCGATGATCGCGGTGCCTGTGGCCAGGCTGGACCGTGAGGTGCAGCGCCAGCATGACCAGCGCCTGGCCGCCGAGGGGTGGGCGCTGCTCAATCTGGCCAGTTTCTTTGTGCCGGGCCTTGGCCTGCCGCTTCTTGCTGTGACGGCCTGGGAGCTGTTGGGCGAGGTTTATCATGGTTTTGAAGCCTGGCATGAGGGAGATCGCCGAGAGGCACTCGACCATTTGACCCATGTTGCCACCGACCTTGCCGTGCTTGCGGCCACAGCGGCGGGGGTTGGTGTGGCCCGACGGCTTTGGGCGCGCTCCACGCAGGTCGATGCCATGTTTCCGGCTCGGCTGGAGGATGGCACCGTCAAACTCTGGCAACAAGATCTGACCCCGTTTCAATGCCAGGCCCCCGATGCTGCCGCAAGCCGGGATGCCTTGGGCATCCGGCGTCTGGACGGGCAGGCCTGGATCGAGATGGACGCTCATCATTATCGCGTGACCGAATCGGCTGGCGACGGTCAATGGCAACTGTGCCCCGTTGCCGGCCATGGACCCATGCTGCGTCACAATGGCGCTGGCGCCTGGCGGTTATGGAATGAACAACCGGCCCTGTGGAGGGATAGACATCGCATGTTCCGTCGCCTGGGCGAGCCCTTCAACAGGCTGGGTGACGAAGAGATCGATCAGGTCCTGCTGTTCCATGGGCTCGATGGCGATGACGTGCGAGGCTTGCATGTGCATGCCCAGGCGCCCAGCCCGGGCATGCTCGACAGCGTGCAGCGGGTCAGGCTCGACCAGCGCATTCGCGGCATGATTGGCCGCTTGCGCAGCGGTGAGCCGGTAGAAGATACGACCGTGCTTGATCACGCACGGCGGTTGCCAGGTGCGAATGGCCTGCCGGATCAGGCACTGGCTGAGCTGGCGTGGACGCAACGCCGAACATTGCTGCAGTACCTGTACGATGCGTTGCAACCCACCGACAGCCCCGGGAGCGCAGCGCTGCGCCGGGTCTTCCCCGGGCTGGATGCTCGCACCGCGCAAGCGTTGGTAACGGCCGCCAGCGGCGTTGATCGCAGGCGCTTGTTGACCAGCGGCAGGGTCGCACTCGATCTGGCCGAAGCGGCCAGGGCCAGCCTGTCGGGTATCCGCCAGACGCGGGTTCTGGAAGCCTTGTACCTGGACACGCCGCAGCATGCGGACCTGGCACGGGTGGCCTTGGGCCTGTTGCAGGAGCTGCCTGGGGGCGAACAAGGTGTGCGCTGGCGCTTGTATGAGGGCTATCTGGGCGGGCCGATGCTGGCGCAGTGCGATCAAGGCGGGCAGGCATTTGACCTGGTGCACCTGAACGGCGGGTTCCAGCTGTTTGATGATCAGGGTGGGGCCATCGGTGAGGCAGGCGAGTTGTTCGAAGTCATCGCGCCAGCTTATACCGAGGCGCAGCGTGAAATGATGGGGGGCGGTGATCCGTTCTCGCACAACCTTCGGGTGATGCTTGCGCGCGAGGCGGTGCGACGTCGTGACCAGATCAGTCGTCTGCTAGGCGTGGTACGCCCGCGGGCTGTTCGAGCGCCGATGCGCTTGGCCGACGGGCGTTTGGGTTACCCGCTGGGTGGTGCAGGCGTGAGCGGTTTCGCGTCAAGAGGCAATGCCTTGAGGGCGGAATTGCGAGATATCTTCCCTTGGTTGAGTGACGAGCAGATTGACACCTTGGCCGATGACGTGAGACGTTCAGGGCGTCAGCTCAGAGGGCTACTGAGGGACCTGAGCACTGAGTTCAGGGTGCTTCGCAACACGCTGGATACCTGGGTGGCACAGGAACAGGGCGATGTTCGGGAGGACCGGGACGCCTTGCGCCAGACGCTGTTCAATTGCTGGAGACGGTCGGTAGAGGTCGGCAATCTGCGCATCGACGCACAAGAAAACCTCCATGTCATGTTTTGCAATTTCAGGTCGGGCGGTTTGCCCAGCCTGCCGGCGCAGGTCAGCTTCAGAGGTGTGAGCAGCCTGTCGTTGCTGCACCTTGACCTCGTGGAAGTACCCGACAGTTTCTTGTTGGCCTTCCCTAACCTCAGAACCCTTGACTTGGGTGGCAACCTGCTGACGCGGCTGCCGCAACCGTTGCTGCAGTTCACGCAGCTACGGCACCTGAGCCTTACCAACAACCGCATTGGCCTGAACCTGCAGCAAACCGCCACACTGGCCTGTTGCACTGGCCTGGAATCCCTCGACCTGTCCCACAATCCACTGCGGCGGGGGTTCACGTTGGCCGGTTTGACCGAACTGCGCTGGCTGAGCCTGCGCGACACACAAATTACGCAGCTTCCCCCGGGCATTTTCGACCGCGATCAGTTGGTGGCTGTTGACTTGAGGGAAAACCGGATCCGGCAGGTTCCGGAGCATTACTACCAGTTACCCGTATGGCGCCGGCGAAGGATCCGCCTGAGCGGCAACCCCTTGGGCGAAGCACAGACACAACGTTTGCAGGCTTCGTTGAGGAGCGAGCATCCTGTCGTCGACGAGGAGCAAGCGCTGCTGCGGCTGGAGCACGCGCGGGAAGTATGGGGGGATGCGGTGGCCCCTGAGCATCGTGGCTTGATGCTCGCAGCCTGGGATTCCCTGGATGCAGGGCCGGGCTCCGAGCGGTTTTTCCGCGTTCTCAGGCAACTGTTGCTGTCCGAGGATTTTCGCGTCAATGCGCGGGCGATGGGTAATCGGGTGATGGCGGTGTTGCAAGCGATGGCCATCACGCCGGAATTGCGGGAGAACCTGTTGTCCGTGGCCAATGATGAATGGGGGTGCCAGGATGGTGCAACCTGGTGCTTGAGCAATATAGAACTGAACTTGCTGGTGTGGCAGGTTCAACATGCCGCTCAAGGAAAAGACGAACGCGCTCTGCTTCGCCTGGGAAGACGTTTATGGCGCCAGGATGCGGTCGACAGGTTCGCTACCCGATGGGCACTCGAACATGGCAGGGAGCAAGAGGGAAGTGAAGTCGGGTTGGCCTTCAGGGTCGGGCTGAGGGAGCCGCTCGACTTGCCCCTGCAGGTGGGTGATATGAGCTTCCATGCTATTTCAGGGGTTCTCCAGGCGGACCTGGCGGCGGCGCAAGCGGCAGTGCGAGATGCCGAAACCAGGGATGAGCTCGCCCGCTCGATGGTTGACCGTGAATTTTGGCAGGCGCACCTGGAGCGTACTCATCCTGACCGGTTCGCCGAAGTTGACCGGCCGTTCAGGCGGCAGCTTGAAACGGTCCTTGACGATGAAGCGCTCCCTGAGGGTGAGATGCTCGAGCAGGCAGATGCCATTCGTGACGCCCAACGTGCTGCACGCAGGGGGCTGATGCTGGACTTGACGATTCGTGCCATGGAAGTGGGGCCAGAAGACCCAGGCATTCATGTGCGCTGATGGCGGCTTAATGCAGGGGTTGCCTGCCCCTGTGCGAAGCGGCTTTGGGCTATGCTCAGTCAAGGTGACAGTGGCTTTGCCCGCGCTGTCGCCTTGGCTTCAGAAAGCTTGGAAATCGACAGTTACTTTTCCACGGCCCGTTACTGAGTGAAGTGGTTTAGGCTCCTTGTCGGATTTTTCTCCGTGATCTGTAGTCATTGGTATATCGAGACAATAAGGAGATACGCATGCTCGTCCGGTCACTGACCCTCGCTACCTTGCTAGCTGTTGCCGGCCCCCTGTTTGCCGCAGACAGTGATGCGCCTTTAGCCAAGGAACTGGGCAAGGCCAGGCCATTGGTGGTGATTGCTCCGAGCACTGCCGACCCGACCCTGCGCGGGCTGAACAAGGCCCTGGAAGACCCGGCTACCCAGGCCGCCTTCAAGGAGCGCAACCTGGTGCTTTACAGCGTCGCCAACATGATGGGCAAGCGCGAAGACAAGAACCTCGAACAGCAGACCACCATGGCCCTGATCCGTGAGCTCAAGCTGGGCGCGAGCAAGGGCACCAAGGTGATCCTGGTGGGCAAGGACGGCGAGCGGCACATGCTCAAGGATGACGAAAGCGGTGAACCTATCGACCCGCAGGCGATTTTCAAGGCGGTCGATGAATTGCCCGCCAGCGAAAAGGCGGTGACCGCACCCGAACCGGTGGCCGCAGCGCCGGAGGCCAAGGCCAAGGACAGCAAACCGGCCAAGCCAGCCAAACCGGCGGCCCCGCCCAAGCCGCTGGAAGACTGAACACGCGTCATGGCCCCAAGGTAGCTTGGGGCCCGTTACCGGGTGTTGTGTATCCCACTGTATCTGACCGCGCTGCAGACCCATTCCCATACAAAAGCGCGCCTTGCCCGATACACTCACGACAAACCGCAACGGCCTAATGGCTCCACTTTCCAACCACAGTGGAGCTACATCATGACTCATGCAAAAAACACCCTCGGCCTGCTCGGCGCCGCCCTGATCGGCAGTATGGCATTGACCAGCAGTGCGTTTGCCGTGGAACCGCTGGCACAAGGTTACCAACTGGCTTCGGCCAAGGTGGCCGGCGAGGGCAAATGTGGCGAAGGCAAGTGCGGCGGCAGCGGCAAAGCCACCCAGGGCGAAGGCAAATGCGGTGAGGGCAAGTGTGGTGCCAGCGCCAAGGCCGGGGCCGAAGGCAAATGCGGCGAAGGGAAGTGCGGCGATGCCTCGTTCGCCAAAACCGACAGCAACCACGATGGCAAGGTCTCGCGGGATGAGTTTCTGGCGGTGGCCAAGGACCGTGCCGGCGACTTCGACAAGATCGACACCAACCATGACGGTTTCATCTCCGAGCAAGAAGCGGCGGACCACCTGAAGGCGATCTATCAGGCCAATGGCAAGGCCATGCCCGAGGGGCTGTTCAGCCACCTGGCTGGCAAATCCTGACCCTTACCCTTTGAACTGACGCAACGCCCCTCCTGCTGGTCAGGCGGGGCGTTGTGCCTGTTGGAGACTTTTTTATGCGTGCTGCGACGTTGAATACCGGGCTTGGCTTGCGCCGTGGCCTGCTGCCGGAACTGCTGGCGATGGACGCTGGTGCAGTAGACTTCCTTGAATGCGCGCCGGAAAACTGGATAGCGGTTGGCGGTGCCTACGGCAAGGGCCTGGCCCAGTTGGCCGAGCGTTTTCCCATGACTTGCCACGGGTTGTCGTTGTCGCTGGGCGGCAGTGAGCCACTCGACCTTCATTTTCTCGACCAGACCCGCCATTTTCTCGATCGCCACCAGGTGCGCCTGTACAGTGAGCACTTGAGCTATTGCAGTGACGACGGGCACCTGTACGACCTGATGCCCATACCGTTCACCGACGAAGCCGTGCACCATGTGGCCGCGCGCATTCGCCAGGCGCAGGAGCAATTGGGCCGGCGTATTGCCGTGGAAAACATCAGCTACTACGCCGCGCCTTATCAGGCGATGAGCGAGCTCGATTTTATCCGTGCGGTACTCGATGAAGCCGATTGCGATTTGCTGCTGGACGTCAACAACGTTTTCGTCAATGCCTGCAACCACGGCTACGAAGCCCGGGCCTTTCTTGAAGGCTTGCCCCAGGCCCGGGTGACCGGCATGCACATAGCCGGCCATTACGATGAAGCACCGGACCTCAAGGTCGACACTCATGGGGCGCCGGTGAAGGAAGATGTGTGGGCGCTGTACACCCTCGCTTGTGCGCGCTTTGGCGTGCAGCCGACCGTGCTCGAACGTGATTTCAACTATCCCCCGCTGGCCGAACTGTTGGCCGAGACGGCGCGTATCCGCAGCGTGCAACTGGCTTCGGGAGGGCCGCGTGATGAATGAGACGTTGCGCGAGCAGCAATACACCTTGGCCCGTCACTTGCGTGACCCGCAGCGCAATGCACCGCCACCGGGCATAGAGGGTCGGCGCCTGAAGGTTTACCGCGAGTTGTTCTATGGCGCTATCGAGGGCTTGCTGGCAGGCAGTTTTCCGGTGATGCGTCAGGCCTTGGGCGAACAGCGTTGGCATGCGCGAGTGCGTGACTTCTATGCCAATTACCGTAGTCAGACGCCCTTGTTTACCGAGATTGCCGAAGCGTTTGTCGATTATCTGCAAGGCGTCGAGCTGGATGCGCCCTGGCAGTTGGAACTGGCGCATTATGAGTGGGTCGAGGCGCAGTTGTATTTGAGCGATGCCGAGGACCCGTCCCATGACCCGGCGGGCGATTTGCTGGAGGGGGCGCCGCTGTTGTCCTGCGTGGCGCGGGTGCTGGCTTATGAGTGGCCGGTGGAGCGCATCGGGGTGGATTATCAGCCAACGGTTGCGCCCGAGGCCCCGACGTTGCTGCTGGTGTATCGCGATGCTGCGTTGACGGTGCGCTTTGCGCGCCTGGCGCCGATGGCGTATCAGTTGCTGGCGCTGGAGCAGGGTACCGGGCGGGCACGGATGGAGGTGTTGGGAGGGGATGTGCAGCAGGGGCTGGCATTGTTGGAGGGGTTGCGTGAACAGGGTGTCATTGTTGGTACAGTTTGAGGGCACAAGGCCGCTCCTACAGGGGATTGCATATCCCTGTAGGAGCGGCCTTGTGCCGCGAAGGGCTGCAAAGCAGCCCCATTGGCATTACCTGCTGAACCGCATCCTCAGCCAATGATCAATGCTCAATCGCCCAGCCCCTTTAAGCAGCAGTGGCAACAACGCCACCAGGTAGATCAGCGGCAACTTGAAGTTGCCAAAGCCCTGGTCGGTGATCGCATATCCTTGCCCCAGTTCAGCCAGGCTCGACCAGTGTGCCGGCCAGTGCACCGCGGCTATCGCCACCACGGTCACCACCATCAGGCCCAGTGAGGCCAGCCGGGTTCCCAAACCCAGTATCAGCAGTATCGGCAGCACCAGTTCCGCCCACATCGACAACTGCCAGTTCAGCTCGGCGGGCAGCTGGTTGAAGGGAAACGGAAAGCTGCCTTGCAGGTCGGCGAACCAGTTGCTGCCATTGAACTTCTCAAGGCCGGATTCAAAAAATTCCCAGGCCAGGAACAGCCGCAGCGGCAGGTCGGCGGTCCAGGTGCCGACGCGGTCGAAGGTGGTCAGTGTGCGGATCGAAGTGGTCATGTCAGTGTGTACTCCAAGGCAGGTTTAGTCAGGAAAGGGCGCGGGCGCTGCCGCGCTGTTGGCGCGCCAGCCTGGCGGTGAGCTTGACGGCGATGGCACTGAACATCAGGGCGAACGCCAGCGGGTACCAGCCGCCCATGGGGATGCGTTTGTAGAACGACAGGCAGAACACGGCTGCCAGTACCCACATGCCGGTGCTGTGCAGGGCTTGCCAGGCGCGGCCGCCCAATAGCCGCATGGGGGCCTTGAACGAGGTGGCGGTGAGCAGCAGCAGGAACAGGTACCCGACGCTGCCGGGCAAGCTGGAGGTGAGCGTGCGGCCGGCCCAGAACAGTTCGGGGAATTGTTGGGCGTAGCGGTAAATCAACAGGCCGTGCACGGTGTGGGAGAAAGCGAAGGCCAGTCCCAGGTAGCGCCGTTCCTGCAGCACGCGGCGGCTGACAGCGCCGGGTAGCAAGGTGACGAGTGAGGAAGCCAGGAAGGCCAGCAGAAACAGCGCGAAGGAACTGCGTGCGGTAGCGCGGATGGCGCTGCGCAGGCCATCAGGGTCAGGCTGGCTGGCCAGGACTACGGTGGTCATCGCCAGAGTCAGGCCGGCGAGTGCGGCGAACAGCTTCCAGCCGGAGGGCAGGGTGAGGGCTTTCATCAAGGGGCTCCCGGTGTGTGATTGTGTCACCGGGAGTGTGTGGGGGTAGGGTATCTGCAGTGTGTCGGGGGCGATGGGGTTGTGTATCGGTTTGTATGGATGTATCAGGCTACCCCGCTCTCACGAAGGCCTGTCAGGTCAGTTCTATCTGGGCGCACAGCCCGCCGCTTTCGCGGTTGCTCAAGGTCAACCGGCCCCCCATGGCCTGGATCAACTGGTGGGCAATGGCCAACCCCAGCCCGGTACCACCCGTGCTGCGATTGCGTGAACCCTCTACCCGGTAGAACGGCTTGAGCACTTCGTCCAGTTCGCCGCCGGGAATCCCCGGCCCGTTGTCGAGCACACGGATTACGGTCGTGCCGCCCTCGCGGCACACTTCCAGTTCGGCGGCGCCGGCAAACTTGAGGGCGTTGTCCACCAGGTTCACCAACACCCGGCGCAGTGCATGCGGGCGGGTTTCCAGCAGGCTTCCAGTGCTGCCGTGGCGCTCGACCTGGGCGCCGCTGTCTTGGTAGTCGAACACCAGGCTATCAAGAAAGGCATCGAGGTTGACCCGGCAGGGTGCTTCGGTGCTGGTGTCCATGCTGCGGGCATAGGCCACGCCTTCGCGCACCAGGTGCTCCATTTCACCCAGATCGCTCCACAGCTTGTCTTTCTCGACCCCATCGTCCATCACTTCAACGCGTAGTTTCATACGTGTGATCGGCGTTTGCAGGTCGTGAGAAATGGCTGCCAGCAATTGCATGCGCTCCTTGAGGTGCGCGGCGATGCGTGCCTGCAAGGCGTTGAAGGCCACGGCGGCGTACTTCACCTCGCGCGGGCCGCTTTCATCCAGTTGCACACCAGGCTTGTCCGGGTCGAGGTTGTCCACGGCGTGGGACAGCCGGGTGAGGGGGCCGATGGCCAGGCGCACTGCCAGCCAGGTGCAAAGCAGCAGCACGGCCAGCTGAATCAGCAATACCACCGGCAACCAGCGGGCCACCGGGATCGGCGATGGGGTCACGTCGATGGTCAGGGGCGCACCGTCGGCCAGGCTCAGGTGCGCCTGGAAGTGTGCATTCGGCCCGGGTATTTCCTGGAAGGTCAGGCGGTAGTCGCTGCCAATGGCCTTCACGATCGACTCGGCGGCCATGGGCGGGTCGCTGCTGGGCATCGCCTCGCCTGTCAGGCCGTGGTCCAGGCGGTAGCGGTAGGTACGCCGCTCCAGACGTGGCAGCCAGGCGGCACGTTCGGCTGCGGGCAGGCGGTCGAGGATGGCGACCGACGTCGCCACATCCTGTTCCAGGGTGCTGAGCATCATCGAGCGGCTGCTGATGTAGCGCTCGTAGGCCTGCAAGCCAAACGACAGGCTGTACGCCAGCACCAGGCCGGTGAAGAAGATCAGCGCCAGGCGCGATGCCAGGGTGCGTGGCCACTTCATGACGGCGACTCGAGCAGTTGCACGGGCAACGAGAACACATAGCCCTCGCTGCGCACGGTCTTGATGCAGCTGGGCTCGCGGGCGTCGTCGCCCAGGCGCTGGCGCAGGCGGCTGACCAGCAGGTCGATGGAGCGGTCGAAGATGTCGGCCTCGCGGCCTTGGGTCAGGTTGAGCAGCTGTTCGCGGCTGAGTACCCGCTGTGGGTGGTCGAGAAACACCCGCAGCAGGCGGTACTCGGCGCCGCTAAGGGCCACCAGGGTGCCTTCGCTGTCGAGCAGGTGGCGCGCGGTGGTGTCCAGGCGCCACTGGCCGAAACCCAGCAGGCGGCTGCTTTCGCTGATGGTGAGGTTGGGCGGCAGCATGCGTGTGCGGCGCAGCACGGCGTTGATGCGGGCGAGCAGTTCGCGGGCGGAGAACGGTTTGGTCAGGTAGTCGTCGGCGCCCATTTCCAGGCCGATGATGCGGTCGGTTTCGTCGTTGCGTGCGGTGAGCATCAATACCGGGGTGTTGCGGTGCTTGCCGGCGCGCAACTCGCGGCACAGCAGCAGCCCGTCGTCGCCGGGCATCATGATGTCGAGCACGATCAGGTCGACGCTGTTGGCTTCCAGAAAAGCGCGCATCTGCCGGCCGTCGGCAACGATGCTGGTGCGCAGGCCGTTCTTCTTCAGATAGTTGCCGACCAGTTCGCGGATCTCGCGGTCGTCGTCGACGATCAGGATGTGATCGACGTGTTCCATGCTCAGCGTTCCTGTGTAAAGGGGGATGGGCGCAGTGTACCGAGCGCGTTCGCGCTTGCCTGCCGGGTTTTGTATTGCAGTGTATCTGGCACTGGTAGAGATACAGCAGGAAGCACATCACAGCCTCGGGCGACACATACGGGATACCTGGCAGGCGTGAAATGGCTCTCGACCGGGAAGCACAACTTCCCATACCCAAAGTGTTACTCAGGAGAGATGCCATGAACGTCAAAACCTTCGCCAGCGCCAGCCTGTTCGCCGTGCTCAGCTTCGGCGCTATCGCCGCCCAGGCCGGCACCGCGCCCATGGGCGATGCCGGTGTCATGCAGTACCGCTACGGTGACCACCTGGATGTGAAGAAAGTGCTGTCGGTGCAGGATGACCAGAGCAACGCCTGCGGCCTGGTGAACACCCGCATGGACTACCTCGACTCCCAGGGCCAGCAGCAAAGCGTGCAGTACCGCACCTACGCCACCGGCGGTTGCCATGAGAATTGATCGCCGCCTGATGCTGAAGGTGGGGGGGATTGCCCTGGCACTGACGGGGCTTGGCCTGGCGGGGCACCTGATGGCCCGCGACAGCTACGGCGCGATGCCGTCGCTGGCGGGGGCCAGCCAGTGGATCAACTCGACACCGCTGGATGGCCCGGCGCTCAAGGGCAAGGTGGTGCTGGTGGACTTCTGGACCTGGGACTGCATCAACTGCCAGCGCAGCCTGCCGCATGTGAACGACTGGGCGCGGCGGTATGCCGACCAGGGGCTGGTGGTGGTGGGGGTGCATACGCCGGAGTACGACTACGAGCATGATGTGGGCACCTTGCGGGACAAGGTGGCCGGGCTGGGGATCGGTTACCCGGTGGCGGTGGACAACGATTACAAGGTGTGGAATGCCTGGGGCAACCAGTTCTGGCCGGCGCATTACTTTGTCGACCGCAAGGGGCAGGTGCGGCATGTGCACTTTGGCGAAGGGGATTATGGGGGGCAGGAACAGGTGATACAGGCTTTGCTGGATGAGAAAGGGTGACTGGCCTGTGCCGGCCTCTTCGCGGGCTTGCCCGCGAAGCAGCCAACACCGGTCAGTCAGGAAAAACTGGCAAAGTGCGCCTGCATCCGTGCCGCATCCGCCTGGCGCCCGCTGAACAGCTCGAACGCCTTCACCGCCTGGAACACCGCCATGTTGCTGCCATCCAGCGTGCGGCAACCCAGCGCCCGGGCCGCGCGCAGCAGTTCGGTCTCCAGCGGGAAGTAGATGATCTCCGCCACCCACAAGCGTGCATGCAGCAGCTCGACCGGCAGTGGTGTACCCGGCAGTTTGGCCATGCCCACTGGCGTGGTATTGACCAGTCCGTCTGCCTCGGCCAAAGCCGTGGCCAGGTCGCTGCCAACCACGGCGCGCCCTTCGCCGAAATGGGCATTCAGGTTGTCCACCAATGCCTGCGCACGGGCCGCGTCCACTTCGAACAGCACCAGCCGCTCGACCCCTTCACCCAGCAGGGCATGGGCTACCGCCGAACCGGCGCCGCCGGCACCCATCTGCACCACTTGGCGGCGTGCCACGTCGGGCAGGCCACGGCGCAAACCTTCGGCAAAGCCCAGGCAGTCGGTGTTATGGCCGACCCGTTTGCCGTCCTTGAGCACCACGGTATTCACCGCGCCGATACCACGGGCTTCGTCCGACAGCTCGTCGAGCAGTGGCAGAATCGCCTGTTTGAACGGGTAGGTGATGTTGAGCCCGGTGAAGCCGGTGTGCTGCGCGGCGTCGAGCAGGCCGGGCAGGGCACTGTCGTCCAGCTGCAGCTGGTCGGCGTCGATCAGCCGGTACAAATAGCGTAAAGCCTGGGCATCCCCTTCGTGTTCGTGCAGGGCAGGGGTACGCGACAGCTGGATGCCACGGCCGATCAGGCCGGCGAGGATGGCGTGCTGGCTCATGCCGTGCGCTCCTGGAACAGTTCGGCGAAGTGGCTGAGGGCCATGCGGTAGCCATGGCTGCCCAGGCCGCAGATGACACCGACGGCGATGGACGATACGAACGACAGGTGACGGAACGGCTCGCGCTTGTGCACGTTGGACAAGTGCACTTCGATGACCGGCAGTTCGCTGGCCACCAGGGCGTCGCGGATGGCCACCGAGGTGTGGGTCCAGGCGCCGGGGTTGATCACGATACCGGCGCAGCGGTTGCGGGCGGCGTGAATCCAGTCGATCAGTTCGCCTTCGTGGTTGGTTTGCCGGAATTCGAGTTCCAGGCCGTGGGCATGGGCAGTATCGGCACAGCTTTGCGCCAGGTCCGCAAGGGTTTCGTGGCCATATTGGGCAGGCTCGCGGGTGCCCAGCATGTTCAGGTTAGGGCCGTTGAGCACAAGAATAAGGGGCTTCATGACGGGCATCGCTTTGTTGTTGTTGGATCCGCGTAGTTTTGTACTGACTGGTTAGTTCCGTCAATTGGACGAGGCCGCCGCACCGGGAAAGTGGGCGATTATCGAACGCAGCCAAACCTTACAAAATTGTAATGCTCCCGACACCGCCCCGATAAGCACGGCTTTTTACAGTCCCTCGCCTACACGCGTCGACGAGGACTTGTTCGTGCCCAACCCCCGCAAGATCGCCTTGCTCTGCCTGTTGCTGGCCAGCGCCACCAGCGCCCAGGCCAGCCAGAGCCTGAGCCTGCCCCAGGCGCTTGCCGCCGCCTTTGCCCAGAACCCGGAACTGGCCGCCGCCGGCCGCGAAGTCGGTATTGCCGACGGCGAGCGGCGCCAGGCAGGGTTGATCCCCAACCCTGAGTTGTCCTGGGAGGTCGAGGACACTCGCCGCGACACCAGCACCACCACCGTCACCCTCAGCCAGCCGCTGGAACTGGGCGGCAAACGCGGCGCACGTATCGCAGTGGCCGGTGCCGGCCAGGCCATTGCCCAACTCGACCTGGAGCGCCAGCGCAATGGCCTGCGGGCTGATGTGGTGCAGGCCTTCCATGCAGCCTTGCGGGCGCAGACCGCGCTGGAACTGGCGCAGCAGTCACAGGCATTGACCGAGCGCGGGCTGCGGGTGGTACAGGGGCGGGTCACCGCTGGCCAGTCATCACCCGTAGAGGTCACCCGTGCCCAGGTGCAACTGGCCCAGGCCCAGGCCGAAGTGCGGCGTGCGCAAACCCAGCGCGGCGTGGCCTACCAAGCCTTGGCACGCCTGATCGGCAGCCCGCTGGCAGGTTTCGACCACTTGCAGGCCGCCAACCTTTCACCTGGCGTTGCGCCCAGGGCAGACACCTTGCTCGACCGGGTCGAGCAAACGGTCGAATGGCGCCTGGCCGCCGCCCAGGTCGAGCGTGGTGAAGCCTCCTTGGGATCGGAAAAGGCCCAGCGCATTCCCAACCTCACCGTCAGCCTAGGCAGCCAGTACAGCCGCGAGGACCGCGAACGCGTCAACGTGGTCGGTCTGTCGATGCCCTTGCCATTGTTCGACCGCAACCAGGGCAACGTGATGTCAGCCGCGCGCCGTGCCGACCAGGCGCGTGACATGCGTAACGCCGTGGAGCTGCGCCTGCGCAGTGACACCCGCAGCGCTGTCAGCCAGTGGCACACGGCGATGCAGGAGGTGGACGCCTACGACCGCACCATTCTGCCGGCTGCGCAGCAGGCCGTGGACACCGCCACCCGTGGCTTCGAGATGGGCAAGTTCGCCTTCCTCGATGTGCTTGACGCCCAGCGCACGCTGATCGAGGCACGCGGGCTGTACCTCGAAGCGCTGGCCTCGGCGACCGATGCACGGGCGCAGGTCGAGCGGATCTATGGCGACCTCGATGGCCTTAGCACCCCCTTGAACAGCAGGAGCAACAATGACTAACCCACGCAAGATAGCCCTTCTGGTTGCCGCCATGGCCGCGCTCGGCCTGGGTGGCCTGGCCTGGACCGGCAACCTCGGCCCGGCGTCGAAAACAGAAGCCCGGCACGATGACCACGGCGAAGACGGCCACGGCCATGGCACCGAGAAAGCCGCCGAAGGCCACGAAGAGGAGGGCCACGGCGAAGAAGAGGGCCAGTTGCACCTGTCCATCGCCCAGATCGAGGCCGCCGGTGTGCAGTTGGCTACCGCCGGCCCTCGGGCACTGGGTACCGCTATCGGTTTTCCGGGGGAAATCCGCTTCGACGAAGACCGTACGGCTCACGTGGTGCCGCGTGTACCCGGCGTGGTCGAGGCGGTGCAAGCCGAGCTGGGCCAGGCGGTCAAGCGCGGCCAGGTATTGGCGGTGATTGCCAGCCAGCAGATTTCAGACCTGCGCAGCGAGCAGCAGGCCGCCCAGCGCCGGCTGGAACTGGCGCGCCTGACCTTCCAGCGCGAACAGCAGCTGTGGCAGGAACGTATCAGTGCCGAACAGGATTACCTGCAGGCACGCCAGGCGTTGCAGGAGGCCGAGATCGCCTTGGCCAATGCCCGGCAGAAGGTCGCCGCCGTGGGCCCGGCTGGCGCTGGCAACCGCTATGAGCTGCGCGCCCCGTTCGATGCGGTGGTGGTGGAAAAGCACCTGACCGTGGGCGAAGTGGTCGACGAGACCAGCAATGCGTTCACGTTGTCTGACCTGAGCCGGGTGTGGGCAACCTTCGCCGTGGCCCCGCGTGACCTGGACAAGGTGATGACCGGCCGTGATGTCACGGTCAGCGCACCGGACCTGGGTGCCCAGGTCGAGGGCAAGGTCAACTACGTTGGCAGCCTGCTTGGCGAGCAGAACCGTGCCGCCACCGTGCGTGCCACCCTGGCCAACCCCAACGGCGCCTGGCGCCCCGGGCTGTTCGTCAATGTGGCTGTCAGCGTCGAGCGCTTCAATGCCGCTGTCGCGGTGCCGGAAAACGCCCTGCAAACCTGGGAAGAGCAAACCGTCGTGTTTGCCCGCACTGAAGAAGGTTTCGAGGCTCGCCCGGTGAAAACCGGCCGCCGCGACGCTGGCCAGGTAGAAATCACTGACGGTCTTGCCGCCGGTACCCAGGTGGCCGCCGCCGGCAGCTTTGTCCTCAAGTCGGAACTGGGCAAAGGCTCGGCCGAGCACAGCCACTGATCACGGGGACGCCTGCATGTTCGAACGCCTGATCCAATTCGCCATCGAGCAGCGCCTGGTGGTGATGCTGGCCGTGGTCCTGATGGCCGCGGTGGGTATCCACAGCTACCAGAAACTGCCGATCGACGCTGTACCGGACATCACCAACGTCCAGGTGCAGATCAACACCGCCGCCCCCGGCTACTCCCCGCTGGAAACCGAGCAGCGCATTACCTTTGCCATCGAGACGGCCATGGCTGGCCTGCCAGGGCTGAAACAGACCCGCTCGCTGTCGCGCTCGGGCCTGTCGCAGGTCACGGTGATTTTCGATGACGGTACCGACCTGTTCTTCGCCCGCCAGCTGGTCAACGAGCGCCTGCAAGTGGCCCGCGAGCAGTTGCCCGAGGGTATCGAGGCGGGCATGGGGCCGATTTCCACCGGCCTGGGCGAGATTTTCCTGTGGACCGTGGAAGCCGAACAGGGCGCCCTGAAGGAGGATGGCACGCCCTACACACCCACCGACCTGCGGGTGATCCAGGACTGGATCATCAAGCCGCAGCTGCGCAATGTGCCGGGGGTGGCCGAAGTGAACAGCATCGGCGGCCATGCCAAGCAGTACCTGATTGCACCGGAACCCAAGCGGCTGGCGGCCTACAAGCTCACCCTCAACGACCTGATCGGCGCGCTGGAACGCAACAACGCCAACGTGGGTGCCGGTTACATCGAGCGCAATGGCGAGCAGCTGCTGATCCGGGCGCCGGGCCAGGTGGCCTCGGCCGAAGACATCGCCAACATCGTCATATCCAGCGTGGACGGCACGCCGATCCGCGTCAGCCATGTGGCCGAGGTTGGCCTGGGTGAAGAGCTGCGTTCGGGCGCCGCCACCGAGAACGGCCGTGAAGTGGTGTTGGGCACGGTGTTCATGTTGATCGGCGAAAACAGCCGCACGGTGTCTCAGGCGGTGGCCGCCAAACTGGTCGAGATCAACCGCAACCTGCCCAAGGGCGTGGTGGCGGTAACAGTGTACGACCGCACCAACCTGGTCGAAAAAGCCATCGCCACGGTGAAGAAAAACCTGATTGAAGGCGCCATTCTGGTCATCGCCGTGCTGTTCCTGTTCCTGGGCAATATCCGCGCTGCGCTGATCACCGCCATGGTCATCCCGCTGTCGATGCTGTTCACCTTCACCGGCATGTTCAGCAACAAGGTCAGCGCCAACCTGATGAGCCTGGGCGCGCTGGATTTCGGCATCATCGTCGATGGCGCCGTGGTGATCGTGGAAAACGCCATCCGCCGCCTGGCCCACGCCCAGCAACGCCATGGCCGCATGCTGACCCGCAGCGAGCGCTTCCATGAGGTGTTTGCCGCCGCCCGCGAAGCGCGCCGGCCGCTGATTTACGGGCAACTGATCATCATGGTGGTTTACTTGCCGATCTTTGCCCTGACCGGGGTCGAGGGCAAGATGTTCCACCCCATGGCGTTTACCGTGGTCATGGCCCTGCTGGGTGCGATGATCCTCTCGGTTACCTTCGTGCCGGCAGCCATTGCCCTGTTCGTCACCGGCAAGGTCAAGGAGGAGGAAGGCCTGCTGATGCGCACGGCGCGCCAGCGCTATGCCCCGGTGCTGGCCTGGGTGCTGGGCCGGCGCAAGCTGGCGTTCGCGGCGGCTGGCACTTTGGTGCTGCTTTCCGGCGTAATGGCCAGCCGCATGGGCAGCGAGTTCATCCCCAGCCTCAGCGAGGGCGACTTTGCCTTGCAGGCCCTGCGCGTGCCGGGCACCAGCCTGTCGCAGTCGGTGGACATGCAACAGCGCCTGGAGCAGGCGATCATCGCCCAGGTGCCGGAAGTGGAGCGGGTATTCGCCCGCACCGGCACCGCCGAGATCGCCTCCGATCCGATGCCGCCGAACATTTCCGACGCCTACGTGATGTTGCGCCCACGCGAGCAATGGGCAGACCCGGGCAAGCCGCGTAACGAGCTGATTGCCGAAGTACAACGTGCGGCGGCCAGCGTACCGGGCAGCAACTACGAGCTGTCGCAGCCGATCCAGTTGCGCTTCAACGAGCTGATTTCCGGGGTGCGCAGCGATGTGGCGGTAAAGCTGTTCGGGGACGACATGGACGTGCTCAACCGCACCGCCGCGCAAATCGCCAGCAGCCTGCAGCGCGTGCCGGGTGCGTCTGAGGTGAAGGTTGAGCAGACCACCGGGCTGCCCGTGCTGACCATCGACATCGACCGTGACAAGGCTGCCCGCCATGGCCTGAACGTGGGTGACGTGCAGGACGCCATCGCCATCGCCGTAGGGGGGCGCACGGCAGGCACGCTGTATGAAGGTGACCGCCGCTTCGACATGGTGGTGCGCCTGCCCGAAACCTTGCGTACCGATGTGGACGGGTTGGGCAGCCTGCTGATTCCGGTGCCGGCCAGTGCCACAGCCGGCGCTGCGCAGATCGGCTTTATTCCGCTGTCGCAGGTGGCCACGCTGAACCTGCAGCTGGGGCCGAACCAGGTCAGCCGCGAGGATGGCAAGCGCGTGGTGGTGGTCAGTGCCAACGTGCGTGGGCGTGACCTGGGCTCGTTTGTCGAAGAGGCTGAACAGACGCTCATTGGCCAGGTTCAGATCCCGCCGGGCTACTGGACGCGCTGGGGTGGCCAGTTCGAGCAGCTGCAGTCGGCGGCCGAGCGCTTGCAGGTGGTGGTGCCGGTGGCATTGCTGCTGGTCATGGCATTGTTGCTGATGATGTTCAACAACCTCCGGGATGGCCTGCTGGTGTTCACCGGCATCCCGTTTGCCTTGACCGGTGGAGTGCTGGCGCTGTGGTTGCGGGACATTCCGCTGTCCATCTCGGCGGGCGTGGGGTTCATTGCGCTGTCAGGCGTGGCGGTGCTCAACGGGTTGGTGATGATTGCCTTCATCCGTGGGTTGCGCGAAGAAGGGCGCACCCTGCGAGCGGCCGTGGAAGAGGGCGCGCTGACGCGCTTGCGGCCAGTCCTGATGACCGCGCTGGTGGCGTCGCTGGGGTTCATTCCGATGGCCTTGGCAACGGGTACCGGGGCGGAGGTTCAGCGGCCGCTGGCGACGGTGGTGATTGGCGGGATTCTGTCGTCTACGGCGCTGACGTTGCTGGTGTTGCCGGCGTTGTATCAGTGGGCGTATCGGCGCGAAGAGGTGCAGGAGGGCTGAGACCCTGGGGCTGCAAAGCAGCCCCAAAAATCTCAGACGGTACTACGAACCCCCGGCCGCACGCCGTCTACCCCAACTTCATCATGCAACGAAATCCGCGAAGTCTCCGGCAACGCCAACCCCCCCACCAATGCCACCAGCGCAATCACCACCAGGTAAAACGCCGGTGCCAGGCTGCTGCCGGTCTGCCCGATCAGCCAGGTCGCCACCAACGGCGCGGTGCCGCCAAACAGCGTATAGGCCACATTGTAGGTAATCGCCGAAGCGGTATAGCGGGTGCGGGTAGGGAAGCTTTCCGACAGCAACGCTGCGGTAACTACACCACTGCACAACGCCCCCACCGCCAGCAAAATCACGCCGATCAGCGCGCCGGACATCGAGCCCGAGCTGGCCAGCCAGTACGCCGGGAACACGCACAGCATCACCCACAGGCAGGTAAAAGCGATGGTCTTGCGCCGCCCCACCCGGTCCGAGAACGCCCCGGCCAGTGGGCAGCCGATGGCGGCGAACAGCAACGCCACGGTGGTCACCAGCAGCGATTGCGCGCGGGTCAGGTTGCCCACCAGTTGCAGGTAGGTGGCAAAGTAGGTGGTGAACATGTAGAACGACAGTGCGGTCAACGAAATGAACGCCCCCAGGTTGCGAATGGCCCGGCCATGATTGCGCAGAGTTTCCTTGAGCGGCGAATGCTCGTGCTCTTTGCCCTGCGCGATGGCTTCACGGAATGCCGGGGTTTCTTCCATGCGCCAGCGCAGGTACAGGCCGACCAGCCCCAGCGGTGCAGCGATCAGGAACGGAATGCGCCAGCCCCAGGCATTCATCGCTTCGCTCGATAGGCTGGCCTCCAGGCCATAGGCAATGACCGCTGCACAGGCAAAGGCAGAAAAGGTCGAGACCGGCACGAAGCTGCCATAGAAGGCGCGCTTGTCATTGGGCGCGTGCTCCATCAGGTAGGCGCAGGCCCCGGCATATTCGCCGCCGGCCGAAAAACCCTGCAGGCAGCGCGCCAAGGTCAGCAACGCAGGTGCGGCCAAGCCGATGCTGGCGTAGGTCGGCAGCAGGCCGATCAGGGTGGTGGAGCCTGCCATCAGCAGAATGGTCAGCGACAGGATGCGCTTGCGCCCAAGGCGGTCGCCCAGCGCGCCGAACACGATCCCGCCCAGCGGGCGCAGGGCAAAGGCCACGGCAAATACTGCAAAGGTCTTGAGCAAGGCCACGCTGGCGTCTTCGCTGGCAAAGAACTGGCTGGCGATCAAGGTGGCGAGAAAGCCATAGACGGCGAAGTCGAACCACTCGACGAAATTGCCGATGGCCGAGGCGGCGATCACCCTGCGCAGGGTGGCGGGGGATACCTCATGAGGTGCGGACATGCGAGTGCTCTCCGGTTCCATTGGCAGGCATGATGAACGTGGCGCAGTCGGGCCGCGCCATCATTGTTATGCTTGCCAGTAGATCGCCGGGCGCTGGAGCGTGCTTTGTCGAGGGCGACCTCGGGATACCTGAATCAACCGCGAGTTGTTCGCAAGGCCGCACACAAGAGCCAATTCAGGCCGGGATGTTCATGCAAGACAGGCCATTGGCTCAGAAACGCATGTCCAGCGCCAGCTCGAAGGTGCGCGGCGGCCCCATGTAGTACTGGCTGTTGTAGGCCTGCTTGGCATACACCTCGTCGGTCAGGTTGCGCACCCGCCCGGTCAGCGTGGTGTGCTCGTCCAGCCGGTAGCGGGCGAACGCGCCAAACAGCGTGTAGGCGGGGGCCTTGAGGCTGTTGGCGTTGTCGGCATACACCGAACCCACGTAGCGCCCGTCCGCGCCCACCGACCACACCGACGACAGGCTGTAGGTCAGCCACAGGTTGGCGACATTGGCCGGTACGTTGGTCGGTGCATTGCCCTTACGCGAGACCGATACCCCGTTGACGGCCTCGTTGAATTCGTCGTACTGCGCATCGACGTAGGCATAGTTGGCTTCGGCCAGCAGTTTTGGCGTTACCTGCAGGCGCCCGGACAGCTCCACGCCGCGTGAAGTCTGCTGCCCCGCCTGGACCGTGAGGTTGGCGTCGTTCGAGTCGCGCACGGCAAAGTCCTTGCGCACGATCTGATACAGCGCCAGGGTGGCCGCACCGCGCCCGTCGAGGAAGTCGAACTTGCTGCCCACTTCCCATTGCTCACCCTTGGACAGGTCGAACAACCCCACATTGGAGTAGGTCGCGGCTGCCAGCGAGCCGGCGGGCAGGTCGGCCGAGGTGCTGTATTGCGCATACAGGCTGGCCGAAGGTGTCAGTGCATAGGTCAGGCCGATACGCCCGGACAGCGGCTCCCAGCGCCGTTCGAAATAGGCCGGCGAGGTGGGCGTCACGGCGCCGTAGTTGGTGACTTCCATGTCCAGGTAGTCGTAGCGCAAGGCGGTCAGCAGGGCCAGGCGCTCGGTGAGTTGCAGGCGGTTTTCGGCAAACACCGCACGGTTGATCACCTCGTGGCGACGTTGTTTGGTCAGGCCGGCATTCACCCCGGGGATGTCATCGAAACTGCCAGGGTTGAAGTGCTCGGCATCGACCACGTCGCTCCAGCTGCCCGAGGAGGGGTAGAGGGTCTGGCGCATGCGTGAGTATTCCAGCCCCAATGACCACTGGCTGGCCAGGCCGAACAGCTGGTTGTCGTGGCGCAGCTCGATGCGGTCGCCCAGCAGGTTCTGGTCGTGGCGCTGCAGGTAAGGGCTGCTGCGTTGCACCTGGCCAGTCGGGGTGTAGGCGTAGCGTTCAAGGTTGCGGTAGTCGCGTTGGGCGTTGTAATGGTACAGCGTGTTTTGCACGCTGGTGCTGTCGCTGACCTGGTAGTCGAGTATCGAGCGCAGCCAGCGTACGCGCTGCTCATAGCGACCGTCAGCAACGTTGTAGTTTTCGAAGCGGCGGCTGTTGTCGATCTTCATCGTGCTGCGCCCGGGCAGGATCGGCGAGCCCCAGTAGGGGCTGTCTTCGCGGTCTTCCTGATACTCCAGCGCCAGGGTGTGGGTGAGGTTGGGGGCCAGGTCGCTGAGCAGCGAAAAGGCCAGGCTGTCGGTGTGCCGTTCGTTGCGGTCGACGTAACCGTTGCCCTGCACGCGGCTGAAGTCCAGGCGCATGAAATGGCGGGCGTCAGCGGGGTTGCTGGCCAGCGCCTGGTTGATTCCGAACGCCACCTCGCTGTCGTCGAAACTGCCATAGCGGATACGCCCGTCAATGGTCTGCTGGTCGCGGCTGGCGAGTTTGGTGATGTAGTTGATCGAACCGCCCACGGCACCGGCACCATGCAGGAACGAAGACGGCCCGCCAATCAGCTCGACGCGGTCGAGCACCCAGGCATCCACTGGCCGGGTGGCGCTGCTGTAGCCCAGGTTGATGCCGTTGTACAACTGGGTGACCTGGTTCTGGGTAAAGCCACGGTAGGCAACGAAGCCGCCAAAGCCTGGGTTGGCCGAGGCGTTCACGCCGGTCATGGCGTTGATCACGTCCTGGCTGTCCTTGGCGCCGCGTTCTTCGATCAGGCGGCGGTCCGAGACGCTGACCGAGGCGGGTGTTTCCCGCGCCGTGAGGCCCAGGCGCGAGCCGGTGCGGATCGGTTCGTCCAGTTGCACACCGCTGGCGGCATCGCGTTCGCCGTCGATGGTGGTGGCGCCCAGTTCAACGGGAGCGATTTCGGCGCAGGCGAAGCTGCAGGTGCCCATCAGGAGCACCAGGGAGGTGTTACGAAGCATGTTGGTGTGTCTTCCACGCAAAGGTCATGGCTGACGGCGAGCGCGCACGCAGGCGTGCCCGGCTGACGTCAGGCGAAAGGCATTACACGACGGGGAAGGCGGTGGGGGAGGCGCGGGGGTTGAGGGCGGGGCGTTGATAGCGCGGTGGCGGTTGTGCCCAGCTGCGTACGACGATGGGCGAGGTGGCCACGGCTTGCGCCGGGGTGAACGACCAGCCGCCGCTGCTGAGCGGTACGGCCAGGCCGAACGAAGAGCACACCGGGCAGTCCAGCTGGGCCATGTGCTGGTCACCGCCGGCGCCGTCCAGGTCGATGGCCACGCCGTGTTCGCTGTTCACCGAGCAGAAGCCGCCCTCCAGCCCGGCCAGGCGCAGCCCGCCCATCTGGCCATGGTGCAGGCCGCACAGCAACAGGCTGAACAGGACGCTGGCGTAGAGCGTCCAGGCAGTCAGCGTGCGAGTGTGCCGGGTGGTTTTCATGGCGGCGAATCTACCATCCGGATGAACGGTCGGGTAGCTCTTTTGCTGCAAGATTCACGGGGCTGCTTTGCGCCCCCAAAAACTGTCAGGCTGCCCGCTCCAGCACATCCAGCAAATCGACAAACGCCAGCGCCAGTTTATGCCGTGGCGCCAGGTTACCGCCCCACAGGTCAGGCGATGACTACCCGATTGCGCCCCTCCTGCTTGGCCCGGTAAAGCGCGCGGTCAGCCTCGCTCAGTGTTTCCACAGGCTCACTGCCTGCCTCGCCATCCCAGCGCGCTACCCCCAGTGAAATTGTCACCGCCCCCACAGGTTCCAGCGGCGTATCCTGTACTGTAACCCGCAACCGTTCAGCCACCACCGCGGCCACCTCCAGGCTGGCCCCCGGCAGCATCATCAGGAACTCTTCGCCGCCGGTGCGGCAGAGCAGGTCCCCTTCACGGCAACAACGGCGCATCAGCTCGGCCAGCTGGCGCAGCGCCTGGTCGCCGACCTCGTGCCCATGGCTGTCATTGACCCGCTTGAAATGGTCGATGTCCAGCACGATGGCCGCAAATGCCCGTCCTTCGGCTTCCAGCAACGACAGGCTGAGTTCCAGGCTGCGGCGGTTGCCCAGGCCGGTCAGCGGGTCGGTCTGGGCATCACGGTCAAGCCTGCCGATGCGCTCGTGCAGCAGGTTCAGCCCGAATAACAGTGCGCGCTTGAGCTCGGCCGCCTCGAAGTACCAGGCGGGCACCCGGTGCAAGCGTTCGGCTGTACCGGCGCGGTCCATCGAACGGGCGCCGGCGGCCAGTTGCCAGAGTGGCCGGGCAATGGTCAGGGCCAGCCACCACAGCAGCACGCTGCCCACCAGCGCGAAGGGCGCGGAGGTGCCGATCACGTTGAGAATCAGGTGGCTCAGCGGCGTTACGGTCTGTGCCAACGGCTGCTGCGCCACCACGCCCCAGCCGGCGCTGGGCACGGTGGCGTACCCGGCCAGCATTTCCACGCCCTGGCTGTTGGTCAGTTGCCGAGTACCGCTGTCCAGTGTCGCCAGTTGGTCGACCAGCGCGTTGCCTTCCACCACGGTGCCTACTCGTTGGCTGTTGGGGTGATACAGCAGTCGGCGGTTGCGGTCGACCACATACAGGTACGAGCCGTCCTTGTAGAAGTGTTCGCCCAGCAGGCTGTTGAGGATGTTGCGTTCTCGCAGGTACAGGCTGCCCCCCACGTACCCGAGGTAACGGCCGTTGTCGTCGAAAATGGGGTGCGACAACACCACCACTAGGTTGTTGGCCGCCGACAGGTAGGGCGTGGAAACCAGAGGGCGGCGTTCGTGCAGTGCTTCCTGAGCACCCGGCGATTGCATGCGGGTGCCGACAAAGTGGCGTAGCGAGGCTGGAGAAATCGCCAGCAGCACGCCGTTGGCATCGATCACGAACGTGGAGTTGAAGGCCATGCTCTGGCCCAGTACACGGTCGGTCTCCACCTGCAGTGCTGCCGCGTCGCTCAACTGGTGGCCCTGCACGCCGGCGCTGAATGAAAGCTGCTGCAAGGCGTTGCCGATGAAGGTCTCGGTGATGGTTGCCAGTTTCGTCGCATACACCCGGTTGGCTTCCAGGGCGTGGTCGATCAGCAGCTGGCGCTGCACCCGGTAGCTGGCGAAATAGCTGGCGCACAGCATGACCAGGGCTGTAAGGGCGCAGAGCACCAGAATGAGTGTTCGTAGATCCAGGCGCAATCCGTGCTTGGCGTGTGGCAATCCTGACCTCGGGCTTTGAAAATAGCTAAGAAATGGAAACAGCCTTACGCGCTAGCGGGTGGACGGGTGTTGCATTCAGGAACCTGCCCTGTCCAGCGCATTCAGCTCGTCTTCCACCTGTTGCATGCGTCGCTCCACCAGCGCCTGCACCTTCACATCGCGGGCGGTTTCGCGCATCAGGGCAGTGAGCTTTTCGCTCAGACGCCTGCCGGCTTCGGTGTCTTCCAGCGCGCGGGCCTTGGCCGGGTCCTGGGTGGCTTCGACGATGGTGGCGAACTCGGCATCGCTGAAATTCTTCTCGCTGTAGAGGCGGAACAGGTCCTGGTGCTGGTCCTCGACGGTGAGGTACTTGCGCAGTACACCCTGGATAGTGGCTTGCGACAGCTGCGGGTGAGTGCGACCGAGCAGCGTGGCCATGCGCTCGATATTGTGCGTGTAGGCATCCTGCAGCGGTAGCTGGGCGAGGATCTGTTCTTCACGGGTTGGCTTCTGGTCGCAGGCGGTAAGGGCGGCAGTCAGCAGCAGGGGCAACAGCAACTTCTGGAAGCGAGGCATGGCATGGCCTGGTCTGGTCTGGCAGTGAAGACTGCCGATTATACCGATGTCCGCATAGCCGCGACGAGCCCCGTTATTTGCCTTGATCGGCACGCTGGTGTAGAACCCAGCCCTCCAACCATTGCCAGCAGCCCCATGCCAAACCGGACCCTGCAACCTGTCGCGCGCGTCGCCATTGCCGAAGTCGTGGCGTTTGTCGAAAGCGCTCGCCGCGAGCTGTTCCCGATGCTTGTCGCGGCACCCTTGCCGCACGACCTTGCGCACTTTGCCGAAACCTACCTGGACGGCGCGGGCTGCTTTCTTGAAGCCCGCGATGACGGTCGGCTGGTCGCCGTGATCGGCTATGTGCCCTATGACCATCGTTTTGCCCAGCTTGACTATCACGCTGAGCGAGTAGTGGAGGTGGTGCGCCTGTTCGTGCTGCCGGCCTATCGCAGGCAGGGTCTGGCGGGCGCGTTGTTCAGTGCATTGCGCGAGCAGGCGGTGCAGGCAGGTATCGACTGCCTGTACCTGCATACGCATCCGTTTCTCCCGGGGGCGATTGCGTTCTGGGAGCGGCATGGGTTTGCGGTGGTGGACGTGGAGCAAGACCCGGTCTGGCAGACCACGCACATGCAGCTGCGGCTGCGCTGATTTGTGGGAAAGCGCCTACAACGGCCTTTTCGGCGTGATCGACGCGTTCATTTTCAGGGCTGCCCGGCTTGCTTACCTTCCCTCATGCAAGGCTTTTTCACTGCACTGAGGGAGACTCACGATGCCACACATGGCCCTGTACAAACTTAAACTGCTGGACGAGTTCGAGGACCGCAGCGACTTGTGGACCTTCGGCGATTTCGAGAACAGGTTGATGGACTTGTGGCGTGGCGCGACGCGGCATGATGCCAAAGGCATCATCAATGCGGCGCACAAGGAACGGCGCTGGCCGAGGACGGTGAAGCGCTACCTGCTGACCAATTACCGGGTATTTGGCAATGTCAGTTCGGAGCTTGAGCAGACGTTTGCCGAGGTATTGGCGACGATGAGTGTGCAAGAACGGGCGGAGTGGGGCTTGCTGCCTGCTGCCGGCACGGTTGCCTGACAGAACCTGGGGCTGCCCGGCAGCCCCGATTCAGGCAATGCAGCCATCAGAACCCACCCGACAACGGCCACTCCACCGCGAGGCGTATCTGGTCACCATCCAGCTCGGCCTGCGCCGTGTTCCCCCGGTGCACGTTATGTCGCAGCGAGAACGTGGTGCCCTTGGCCTTGCCACTCTGCACCACATACCGCGCCTCCAGGTCGCGTTCCCAATGTTTGCCACCCTTGCCATATCCCAGGTACGCATACCCGCCAGTCGGGTCGACATGCGTGCCGTCGATATCGAACCCGCGCACGTACAGCGCCGTCAGGTTCAGCCCTGGCACCCCATAGGCCCCCAAGTTCAGGTCATAGCGTGCCTGCCATGACTTCTCGTTCGGTGCGTTGAAGTCCGACATCTGCACCGCGTTGGCAATGAAGATCGCACCCCGCGTGACGTAGTCGAAGGGCGTATTTCCGTCCACTTGCTGCCAGCCCAGGCTGAACCCGTGCGGCCCTTGGTTGTAACGCGAGACCAGGCTCCAGGTGGTGTTGTCGATACGCCCGGACAGCGCCTTGCCGGTGTCGGTGGTGCGGTACAGGTTGAGGTCCAGGCTGACGCTGCGGCGGTTATCCAGCACATGGCTGAGGGTGCTGCCCAGGTAATGCTGGTTCCAGCTGTCCTCGTAGCGCGAGGTGTAGAGGCTGCCGCTGAAGCTGGCGCCCGGGTTCCAGACCACGCCGGCCAGGTCGAAGCTGTTGCCCTGTTTGCTATTGGAGTAGTTCACCACAAAGCCCTGATCGTGGCTTGTGGCATTGCGGTCGGTGCTCTCGTTGAAGTGCCCGGCCACCAGCTTGAGCGTGTCGAAGTCGTTGCTGGTAAGGAAGAATCCGGTGGCAGTTTCGGGTAACAGGCGGCTGTCGGAAGAGCTGAACACCGGGGTCTTGACCCGCTGCTCACCGTAGGCCAACACGATATTGGCCATGCGCAGTTTCAATGCCGCGCCTGCGCGGCTGTACTCGTTCTTTGGGTGCCCGTCGTTATCGACCCCCAGCAAGCGCGCTTTGCCCGCACGCCCGCCGCCACTGTCGAGTTGCACGCCCAGGTAGGCGTGGGCATCGACGCCGACACCCACCAGGCCTTGGGTAAAGCCAGACTGGAAGGTGCCCATCAAACCGTAGGCCCATTCTTCAGCCTTGCCACTGCGTTCGCTGCGTGGTTTGTAGGCATTGCGCGCGGAACTGTTGCGCCCGCCATGCGTGTAGTCGCGCTGGTCGAACACGCTGCGGTTGAGGATGCTCCAGCTGCCATCCTCCACAAAACCGTTGCTTTGCGACTGTGCAGAGTCGGCCTGGGCGAACGGCGCCAGCCCCAGCAGTGGCAGCGCCAACAACAACCGGCTCATTGCACGGCCTCAAGCTTCTGCAACTGGGCAGCAAAGCGGGCCTTGGCCCGGGCCGGCAAGTTGGCGGGCAGTTCGGGAGCCGATGCGTCACCGACCTGGATGACCATCACCATGCCCATCGCCAGGTGCGGAATACACTGGATGCCGTACACGCCCGGCACGCTGAAGGTTTGTTCGAACGGCTGGTTCAGCTTGCTCTTGAAGGGCTTGGCCCCGGTGGGCAGCAGGCCTGCCACGCTGGCCGCATTGTGCCCGTTCTGGGTGGGCAGGAAGCGCACGGTGTCGCCGGGCGCGATGCGCAAGTGGGCCGGCTCGTAAACCATCGCGCCTTCGCTGCCACGGTTGAGCATTTTCACTTCGTGCACGTCGGCCAGCGCGGCCGGGGCGAGCAGGGTGCTGGCAAGCAGCAAAGCGAGAGGACGCAGCGGCATCGGTAGAACTTCCTGGTTCAGGGGGCGCGAAAGCGCAGGATGCGCGCGCCGTCGAAGGGGTCGGTAAGGTAATGGGCGTGAACGCCGAAGGTGTTCAGCAGGCGCTCGGGGGTGAGCACTTCAAGGGGGGTGCCCAGGGCGACCAGGTGCCCTTTGTCGAGTACTGCCACGCGGTCACAGGTGAGTGCCTGGTTGAGGTCGTGCAGCGCTACCAATGTGGTGACCGGCAGGGCCTGGACCTGTTGCAGCAGGCTCAGCTGGTGCTGGATGTCCAGGTGGTTGGTCGGCTCGTCCAGCAGGAGTACTTGTGGCCGTTGCGCCAGGGCGCGGGCGATGTGCACGCGCTGGCGCTCGCCACCGGACAATGAGCCCCAAAGCCGTGTGCGCAGGTGCAGGGCGTCGAGGTCAGCCAGCGCCTGCTCGACGATGGCGCGGTCCACTTGCGAGAACGGTGCCAGTGCCGAGAGCCAAGGTGTACGGCCCAAGGCCACGGCATCGAACACGCGGATTGCATCGAGGGTGTCGGCCTGTTGTTCGACCAGTGCCAGGGCCTGCGCCACACGGCGGCGGGGCAGCTGTGCCAGTGGTTCACCCAACAGTTGCACGCTGCCGCTGGCCGGCTTGCGCAGCCCGGCCAGCAACTTGAGCAGCGAAGACTTGCCTGAGCCGTTAGGGCCGACAATGCCGAGCGTTTCGCCCGCGACAACGTTCAGCTCGATACCGCTGAGCACGGTATTGCCGGCCAGTTGCAACCCCAGGCCCTGGCAACTCAGCGGCGAAATCTGTACAGCGGTCATGACGGTCATGAGCGCCCCCGGCGGCTGACCAGAATCAGCGCGAAGACCGGTGCCCCGATCAGTGCGGTGACCACCCCCACAGGGATCACCTGGCCCGCAATCAAGGTGCGTGAAAGCACGTCGGCGGTAATCAGGAACAGCGCGCCGCCCAGTGCGCTGGCTGGCAGCAGGCGGCTGTGCCCGGGGCCGAGCAGCAGGCGCAGGGCGTGGGGAATCACCAGCCCAACAAAACCGATGGCACCGACGATGGACACCATGACCGCCGTCACCAGCGCCGCGCAGCTGATCAGCAGTAGCTGGGTGCGCCGCACCGGTATGCCCAGCGAAGCAGCCGAATCGGCGCCGAAGGTAAAAGCATCCAGCGCGCGGCGGTGCAACAGGCACACCACCAGGCCGAACAGTGCCACCGGCACGGCCAGCCACACCGATGGCCAACGCACCCCGCTGAGGTTGCCCATCAGCCAGAACAGGATGCCGCGTGCTTGTTCGGCAGTGGCCGACTTGGTAATCAGAAAGGCAGTTAGCGCGTTGAACAGTTGTGAGCCGGCAATGCCGGCAAGGATGACCTGGGCGTTGTTGTTGCCGGGCCCGGCCGCGCGGGCCAGTACCAGTACAAGGGTGAATGCGGCCAGTGCGCCGATGAACGCCCCGGCGGACATGCTCAATGCCAGGCCACCCAGCCCCAGCAGGCCGACCAGCACCGCCCCGGTCGAGGCGCCGGCAGACAACCCCAGCAGATAAGGCTCGGCCAAGGGGTTGCGCAACAGCGCCTGGAGGATCACGCCACACGTCGCCAGGCCGGCACCGCAAGCAGCGGCGACCAGGGTGCGGGTAAGGCGGTAATTCCAGACGATGCCGGCGTCGATCGGGTCGACCGGGTAGCCGGCCTGCCACAGGTGGTTGGCCAGCACCTGGCCAACCACACGGGGCGACAGGTTGGTTTCGCCAATGGCGGTGCCGGCCAGCAAGGCGGCCAGCAGGGCTGCAAGGGCGACCGCGATGCAAGGTAACAGGCGAATCATCACTGGGCTGCTTTACCGCTGGCAAAGGCTGCAGACAACGTCTGCAGGCCGCTGAAAAGGCGGATGCCGGCCTGCATGGCATCGGCGTCGAGGATGATGATGCGGTCATGCTTTACCGCGTCCATGTTGCGGGTAACCGGGTCGTTACGCAGGAATTCGAGCTTTTTCTGGTAGTCGTCGGCGGGGAAGCGGCGACGGTCCATGCGCGCGATGATCAGCCAGGTGGGGTTGGCCTTGGCCAAGGTTTCCCAGCCTACGGTGGGCCATTCCTCCGTGGACTCGACCACGTTGCGCACGCCCAGGGTGCGCAGCATGAAGTCGGCGACGCCTTGGCGGCCGGCCACGTACGGGTCGATGTCGAGGTCGGCGCTGGAGAACCAGAACAGTGCCGAGGTGGCGGACAGGTCCTTGCCCGCCAGTTGTGCCTTGGCGCTGTCCAGGCGGCCTTTGAGCTCGGCATTCAGGGCAGTGCCGCGGTCTTGCACATCGAAGATCTCGGCCAGTTGGCTGACGCTCTTGTAGATGCTGCCTACCTGGAACGCTTGCAGGCGAGTACCGTCGGCGCCGACCAGGTTGTCCTTGCCTTCGCAGTCCGAAGGCAGCAGGTAGGTGGGTATCTGCAGTTCGTCGAACTGTTCGCGGGTGCCGACCACACCCTGTGCGCCGACCATCCATTCGAACTGTACCGCCACCAGTTGCGGGCGCTTGCCTACGACGGCCTCGAAGCTCGGGTCGTTGTCAGCCAGGCGCGGCACTTTGTCGTTCTGCTCCTTGTATTCGGGCAGTACGTTGTTGAACCACAACGAGGTGCCCGCCAGTTTGTCACCCAGGCCCAGTGCGTAGAGCATTTCAGTGCCGGCCTGGCCGATGGTGACGGCGCGTTGCGGCGCCTGGGCGAATGTCTGCGGCCTGCCGCAATTCTCGACTGTAAGCGGGTAATGGGTGGCGGCGGCCTGGGCCAGGCCAGTGAGGCCGAGGCCGGCGAGCAGGGTGGCGAAACGGGGCAGCATGCTGGGCGATCTCCTATCGGACAGTTCGGGTGAGGAACGCACGGACAGGCATCGCCGCGCCCCGCCGTTGGCAGGGGCAACACGGATGGCCAATCCCGGACACCCCGCCGGTTGGTATAGGTAGGCCGGCAGGTCTCCTGACTGGTGCGTCATGGCCAGGCTCCAGCCTTCCCGGGCAGTTACGCCCAGTGGCATCGATGGAGCAGGCTCGGCACCTACAGTTGCGGGGGCAGTTCCGTTTGGCCCGTGTTGGCGGGCCTGGGATTCCCTATTAATTCCGTGGTGGAAACCGGCGGCCCGCATGGTAGACCATCACGCCGCCGGGTGAAAACGCTTTTCAGAAGTACTTCAGCCAGGTGATGTCGCGACGGCGCGCTTTCAGGCGGGCGAACTTGCGCACCGGCAGGTACAGCGACGCGGCCAGCAGGATGGCGCTCAGCCACACAGCGGCGATGCCCTCGAAACCGAAATAGTCGCCATGGTTGAGGCCGAACAGCGCCACGCTGGCCAGGTACAGCAGCTTCAGCACGTACAGGTGCAGCAGGTAGAAGAACATCGGCGCAGCGCCAAACACCGCCAGCACGCTGATCCAGCGGGCCTGGCCGGCGCGTTCGAAGGCGCGCAGCAACAGCAGGCCGCAGCCCAGGGTCAGGGCCAGGAACAGCAGTGACGGCGGGTATTTGGTGATGTTGAAGAAGCTCATCAGGGTTTGCGTGAAGGTTGGGTAGCCGCTCCAGGGCGCCTCGCCATAGCCGTTGAACATACGCAACACGGCAAAGCCCAGCAACGCGACCAGCCCTGTCAGCAGCAGGCGGTGCTGACGCTGGTCGGCCTCGCTGCCACGGGCGAACCACGGGCCTAGGCCGTAGCCCAGGGCGATGACGCCGATCCACGGCAGCACCGGGTAGGACGTGCGCAGGCGCAGGGTGTCGGAAAACGCCAGCCAACCACGGTCATGCAGGATCGCCCACGGCACATGCAAGGCCGATTCCACGCCGAAGTGCAGGCCATCGAGCAGGTTGTGGCCGGCGACGATGGCTGCGCCCAGGGCGAGCAGGGCGGCGCGTGGCAGCCATACCAGCAGCGACAGGGCGATCATGCTGATGCCAATGGCCCAGATGACTTGCAGGTAGATGACGCTGGGCGGCAGCTGAAAGGTCCAGGCGAAGTTGACCAGGGTGAACTCCAGCGCCACCAGAAACAGCCCGCGTTTGAACAGGAACGCCGACACATCGCCACGGCCCTGATGCTTTTCGCCGTACAGCCAGGCCGACAGGCCGGTCAGCAGGACGAACACCGGCGCACAGAGGTGGGCCAGCGTGCGGCTGATGAACAGCGACGGCTCGGTGGTGTCGATGGCCATCGGGTCGCTAACCTGACGGTGCAGGAAGAAGGTTTCGCGGACGTGATCCAGGAGCATGAACAGGCTCACCAGGCCGCGCAGGGCGTCGATGCTCTGCAGGCGCTGGGTGAGCAGGGTGGGGGTGGCGCTGGCGCTTGTCATGGAGGGTCGCTGATAGGAATGAATGTCATGTGAAACGTTATCTTATAACTAATTGGTCAGCGGTTGGTAGAGGTTTTTGTGTTGCCTGCTCCGGCTTCTTCGCGGGCACAGGCAACTCAATCAGAAGCTGTAATCCACCGTCGCAAAATACGACCGTGGCATCCCCATCAACCACTGCTGCCCACTGAACGCCGACTGCACATACTCCCGGTCGAACAGGTTGTTCAACTGCAACCCCAGCCGCACATCCGGCAGCACCTGCCAGGCAACATTGGCATCCACCACGGTGTACCCAGGCGCGCTCTGGGTATTGGCAGTATTGGCAAAGCGCTCATCCACATAACGCGCACCAATGCCGGCCTCCACTTGCTGCCCGAAGCCTTTGCTCAGCCACAGGTTGGCAGTACGCCGTGGCACATTGGCCGGCCGATTGCCCGCACGGTCCTGCGCTGCTCCACCGACCATTTCGTCAAAGTCATCATACTTGGCGCGCACCAGCGACGCGTTCGCCGACACCTGCCATTGATGCGCCAGCGCCAGTTCCAGGGTCGCTTCCAGGCCATCGGACGTCTGCTGTCCGGCCTGCTGCTTCTCGTGGGTGATCGGGTCGTCCACCAGCAGCTTCTTCTTGACGATGTGGTAGGCCGCCAACGTCCATTCACCGCGACCGTCCCAGAAACGTTGCTTCAGGCCCACCTCGGTCTGCTTCGCTTCGGTCAGCTCATAGTGCATCTGGGCCGGGCTGAGGCTGATGAGATTGTTCACCCCGTCCTCGCTGGTGGAGTACTGGCCGTACAGCGACAGGTCGTCGGTAAACGCATACACCAGGCCGGCGCGCCAGTTGCCGCCTTGCAGGCTGTGGTCGCTGCGGCTGCCATCGATCAGGTTGTCGCGGTCGATGTGGTTCTGGTCGCGGCGCACGCCCGTGACCAACGACAACCGATCGCTCAGCTGCAGGCGGTTCTCGGCGAACAAGGCAAAGGTGTGGGTGGTGGACAAGGTTTGCGGGCGCAGGGGCGAGGCGCTGTGGAACCACCCAGGGTGCGGCTGCCACGGGTGGATGTAGTCGCCGCCCAGATCGTTGTAGGGGGCATTGCTGTCAACGTTGAAACGCACCTTGTTGTACTCGGCGCCGACCACGGTCTTGCTGGCCAGGCCGAACAGGGTGTGGTCGAAGGTGAAGGTCTGGCGGTCGCCGAACTGCTCCTGGTTGTGCTTGATCTCCAGGTAGCTGCCGCGTTGCAACTGCTGGCGTTCGGCGTCCCAGCTGTAGTCTTCGGCGTTGCGCCAGTGGCGGCGGCTCTTGATGTAGTACAGCTGGTTGCTGGCGCTGAGGTGGTCGTTCAGCGTCCAGTCGGTGTTCAGCCGGGTCCATTCATCGACGTAGTGCTGCACGTCGTTCTGCACGTTGTAGTTTTTTTTGCGCAGGCTGCTGCGGTAGTGGCCATCGATCAGTGGCGTGCCGTAGTAGTTGGCGGGTTGCGCATCGCCACGGTCGTGGGCGAGGGTGAAACTGAGGTCGTCGCTGGCATCGAAACGCAGCGCGGCGCTCAGGGCCAGGCTGCGCGAAGGGGTGCGGTCGACCCAGCCATTGCCCCCTTGTTGGTTCAGGGTCAGGCGGTAGCTCAGGCGTTCGCTGAGGCTGCCACCGCTGTCCAGGCCGAGCTGCTGGCGGTCCCACGAACCGTAACCCAGGCGCAGGTGGTTACGCACTTCGCCGGCAAACGGCTTTTTCGGGATTACGTTGACCACCGCACCGGTGGCGCCCTCGCCATGCAGCACCGAAGCCGGGCCGCGAATCACGTCGATGCGCTCGACCATCCACGGGTCGACCGGGAAGGTCTGGGTGCCGGCACCGGTGTACAGCCGTGCGCCGTCGAACAGGGTCATCACCGAGCTGTGCCCGGCAAAGCCGCGAGCAGAAAGGCCCGTGCCGCCGTCGCCCGGGGAGCCGACGAAGGTGATGCCCGGCGAACGGGTCACGGCGTCCTGCACCGTGAGGTTGTTGCGCTGCTGGATCTGCTCGGTGCTGATGCTACTGGTGCTGGCCGGCGTCTCCAGGGCGTTGAGGCCAAGGCGCGAGCCGGCCTGGGTCGGCGTGACCAGGTCGATAGCGTGGTTGTCGAGGGTGTCGGTAATGGCCGTGGTGGGCAGGGCCAGGGGTTGTCGGTCCTGGTCATCGGCCAGGGCTGGCAGGGCGACGGCCAGGCAGGCCGCCAGGGGGTGAAGCTTGAACATACGGGACATGTCGTTCCACTGCTGCAGGAATGAAAGGATCCCGGTGGAAAACACGCAAAGGCGCACCGTGCAGGCAGGCGCGCGCACGGATACCGGCCTGCGCCCGCCCACCGCGGGTTGCCAAGTGAAGCTTCAGGCCGGTCTCCGGGCTTGCGAGGGGCATGAAACCTTCACCTTCCCATGCCTGAGCACAGTGGTATGTCGAAGGGTTCGCTCGCTTACCGTTGCGGGGGCAGCGCCGGACTTGTCGTGGTCGATACGACGCACCGGCTTCCCGTTTCACCCTGCACGCGGCGGTACAGGGCACCTGAAACTGGCGCGCATCTGACCATTGAAACGCCGGGGCGTCAAATGTTGGTACGCCATGAATGCCGCGATAAATCACAAGGTTGCACGTTTTTACTGATTTTTTTTCGAACTTTTTTGGCGGCGTTTGTCTCGAACCGCACGTTAGCCTTTCGTTATCAAGTCATGGAGACTTCCCGCATGCCTGCTCGTCAACTGTTGCGCCACTCCTGCCTGCTCGCCCTGATCGCCGCGCCGCTGGCTGCCACCGCCGCGCCCAGCACCGATCCGTTGTTCACAATCGGTCTGCAGGGCGCCTACGACAAGTTCAAGTTTGAAGGTGGCAGTGAAAGCGACAAGGAACACATGGGCCAAGGCGGCGTGTTCGCCACATTCGGCAACAAGCTGACAGCCGAATCTGGTTTCATCTACCAACTCGGCGCCGAGGCCAAATTCGGCAAAAAGAACGACAACAAGCTCAAGGAGGCTCAGGCCGATCTTGATCTTGGCTGGCGTGCGGCGTTGGACGCTCGCAACTTTGTCGACGTGACTGTGGGCGGCGGCTACAGCTGGTCGCGCTTCGAGCCGGAAATCAACGACCTTGATACCAAGCTCACCGTGAAGTCGCCCTTTGCCAAGGCAGCGCTGGGCTACAACCATCAGTTCGACGCCTCGACACTGCGGGTGGAAGTGGGCGCTCGACATACCCTGGACGGCCGCGCGCGGCTGAAGGTGGATGACTTTGGCAGCGACACGGTCGACCTGAAAGACCGCACCAACCCGTATGCCGAGGTGACGTTGCTGATGAATCAGCAAGGCGGTATGCCGGTACAGGCCGGGGTTTACTACACCCGCACCGAATACAAGCTGGATGAAGACTCCCCAGTAGCAGACAACACCAAGCTCAAGCGTGACGAGTTTGGTGTGAAGGTAGGCTTGGCTTTCTGAAGCTGAGCGCTTGGCAGGCCCGACCGCTGCGCGGGCCTGCTCAAGAACATCAGCGTCCGCGACGGCGCGACACCCGTGCCTCGATGTTCTTGCGCCCGATCAGCAATGGCGGCTTCTCCACCACCGGCTCGTCCGCCAGCCATTTGTACATCACCAGGCAGTCCACCAGCCCCAGGCGGGCATGGCGATAGGCCTTGGGCAAGCGGCCAACGGTCTCGAAGCCCAGTTTGTGCCACAGCGCCACGGCCACTTCATTGCTGGCCACCACCGAGTTGAACTGCAGGGCCAGAAAGCCCTCCTGGCGTGCCAGCTTCTGCGAGTGCTCGCACATCAGACGCGCCACGCCACGGCCACGCGCCTGTTCGCAGACCATGTAGCCGCAATTGCCCACATGCGCACCAGGCCCGGCAGCATTGGCCTTGAGGTAATACGAACCCAGCAGCTTGCCATCTTCTTCGGCCAGCAGCGTGTGCAAGGGCAGTTCCAGCCACACCTGGCGGGCTTTTTCGAAGCTCAGGGCCGGCTCGAAGGCATAGGTTTCACGGGCCTGGACAATGGCCTGGAAGGTGGGCCAGAAACGGTCGAAATCGTCGGGCGTCATGGGGCGAATGTGGATCATGCGTGTTCCTGCGCGGGCTAAGCCGCCCAGTCTGGGTCGCGCGGCGCCGTCGCGCAAGGGCGGCGGCGCCGTTTGTGCTCAGCCGTTGGCCTTGCCGACAGCATCCATGGCCCGCGCCGAGTAAACCAGCGCGGCACCGGCATTCATCGCCACGGCCACGCCCAGCGCCTCGGCAATTTCCTCGCGGCTGGCGCCATGCTTGACCGCCTGCTGTGAATGCACGGCGATGCAGCCGTCGCAGCGGGTGGTCACGGCCACCGCCAGAGAGATCAGCTCGCGGGTCTTGGCGTCCAGGTGGTTGGTCTTGGCCCCCGCACCGCTGGCGGTCATGTAGCCGGCCACGGTGTCGGGGGAGAGTTGCTTGAGATCGCCGATGCCGGCCATCAACTGCTTACGGTAGGCGTCCCAGTCCATCATGCTCATCGTCTTCACCTTGGGGGGGTTGCGAGTGGAGCTTTCAGGCTAGTCGAAGTGTGGCAAGTGTGAGGCTTGTACTTTGGTGGGTGTTTGCTGAGCTGTTTGTGGGAGCGGGCTTGTCCCGCGAAGGAGGCTGCGCGGAACATGGCACCGGCTTCGCCGGTGTTCGCGGGGCAAGCCCGCTCCCACATCGGTCAGATGTAGATGAACACCAGCACCAACGCCGCGACCACGGCCCATTTTTCCAGGTAGTAGCGCATGCGGTTGCGCTTTTTCAGTGCCTTGCCGCGCTCGCGGATCTTGTAGATGCGGGTGAACAGCCGGTTGATCCCACCGGTCTTGTCGCCGTCACCGTTGGGCGCGGCGGCGGCGGCCATGACGTTGCGGCTGAACCAGCGGTTGAACGCCGTTGCCCAGCGGTACTTGAGCGGGCGCTCGACGTCACAGAACAGGATGATGCGGTTGTGTTCGGTGGTATTGGCCGCGTAGTGAATGTAGGTTTCGTCGAAGATCACCCCCTCACCGTCGCGCCACGAGTACTTCTCGCCGTCCACGTCGATGTAGCAACCGTCGTCGTTTGGCGTATCCAGGCCCAGGTGATAGCGGTACGAGCCGGCATACGGGTCACGGTGGCGCACCAGCTTGGCGCCCGGCGGCAGGGTGGCGAACATGGCGGCCTTGACCGTGCCGATACCTTGCAGCAGCTCGGTGGTACGTGGGCACAGGGCCATCGCCGATGGGTGGCTTTCGCCATACCACTTCAGGTAAAAGCGCTTCCAGCCGGTTTTGAAGAACGAGTTGAAACCGACGTCATCGTAATTTTCGGATTTTTTGATTTCGCCCACATGCAGCAACTGGCGGCCCTCTTCACGGATTTCCTGCCAGTGGTCTTGCAGCGGCTTCAGTTCGGGGAAGGCCTCGACCGGCAAGTAAGGCTTGGCCGGGAGCTTGGAAAACAGGTACAGGAAGCTGTTGACCGGGGCCAGAAAGCTGGAGTGGTCGCCCAGCTGGCGGGTCAGCTTGTGACGAACCCGACCGCGCAGGTGAACATAGGCGATCGAGAGGACGAAGATGAGTACGAGTGCAATTTTCATGGACGTTTACTTGTCGAAAAATGGCCATGCGCCATGGCATAAGCCAGCCAGCATAAACAATCATGGGGGCAGTTTGTACTTATTGTTACGAAACGACGGGGCGACATTGGTGTAATGCCCTACAGTCTTGCGCAAACGTTTCATGTTCGGGAGTTTGTATGGTTCAGGATGCACGACCCAGCGGTAGCCCCTTCAAACGGCTGTTTTTCGCCCTGCCGGTCAGCGATGTACAGCGCCGTGCCCTGACCCAGTGGCGCCGGGGTTTGAACCTGCGCAGCGGCAAACCGGTGCCGGCGGCCAACTTCCACGTCACGTTGCTGTTTCTTGGTGATGTGGATGCCGCGCAGGTGCCTGCGATCTGTGCGGCGGTCGATCAACTGGCGCTGCCGGCTGCGGCGCCACGGCTGTTGCTCGACCGCTTGCAGGTGTGGCAGCGGGCCAGCGCTTTGGTGCTGGAGGCCCACCAGACACCGCCGGCCCTGTTGCAACTGGTGTATGGGTTGCAGCAGGCGTTGCTGCCGTTGGGGGTGGAGGCAGTCAGCCGTGAGTATCGCCCGCACCTGACGCTGTCCAGGGATTTTCGCGGCCAGCCACCCGAGGCCAGCAGCGCGCCGGAGTTTTACCTCGCGGCACGCCATTTCACGCTATACGAGTCGCGCAAGGGCGCTTACTGGCCCTTGGCGCAGTGGCCGCTGGCGGACGGACCCGGAGTCAGAATTCCGGGGTGTACTTTACCGTCAGCATGAAGTTGCGTGGCTCGCCATAGTTGTTGCTGCCATTGAGCTGATTGAAGCCTGCAACCCAGTACTTCTTGTCGAACAGGTTGTTGGCGTTGACGGCAACGTTCACTTCCGGTGTCAGCTGATAAGCCAGGCGTGCGCTCCACACGGTGTAGCCAGGCACGGTGTAGGTGCGCTCGTAGCCCAGGGTATGGCTCTGGGTGGTGAAGCCCAGGCCAGTGCTCCAGCGCTGGCCGTCCAGTGGCAGCGTGTAATCCGCCCAGGCGCGCAGCATGTGCTTGGGCGTCCACTGGCTGAATGTGCGGCCTTCTTCGTCCGGGTCATCGAGGAACTTGGTGGTGTTGTAGGTGTAACCGGCAAACAGTTGCAGGCCACTCAGCACTTCACCGCTGATCTCGGCTTCGACACCCTGGCTGCGTACCTTGCCTGCGGCGGTAGAGCAATACCAATCATCGCAGGCGAAGCCTGAGGCTACGTCGGTGACGGCACGGTTTTCCTGGTCGTAACGGAACAGCGCGATCGAAGCGTTGACCCGGCCGTCGAGCAGTTCGCCCTTGAAGCCTGTCTCGTAGTTGCTGCCGATCACTGGCTTGAGTGGCGCATTGCCAACGGCGCGCTCGGTCTGCGGTACGAACACGTCGGTGTAGCTGGCGTACCAGGCCCACTCGCGAGTCAGGTCGTAGACAAAGCCGGCATAAGGGGTGACTTGGCCCGTTTCGGTCATGCGGCTGGTCGGGTAGCGGGTACCCGGGTCGGTCAGGCTGTTGAAGTCGATCGAGTCCCAGCTGTAGTCGAACCAGCTCACACGCGTGCCAAGGATCACGGTCAGGTCCTGGGTGGGTTTGACGCGCCAGGCGCCATACAGGCCTTTCTGGCGTATGTCATAACTAGCCCTGTTGGAACGTGCGAGATCGCCATCGAAGACGCTGTCACGGCTGGGCTCGGGGCGGTCATGATCGATGTCGAAGATGTTGCCGCCTGCATCGAAGTTGCGCCAGTAGGCGTCATCCGAGGTCAGTTTGGAATAGTTGCCACCCACGGTGATCTCATGGGCCAAGGGGCCTGTATCGAAGTGGCCCACCACGTTCATGTCCAAGCCCACTTTGGTCGAGTGAAAGTCAGTGAGCCAGTCGGCGTAGGTGATGCCGCTGCCGTCTGGCGCAACGCCTTGGCCGGTGCTTTGCACCCGCTGGTGGGTGGATGTATTGGTTTCATCCATGCGTACGGCAGCGGCCTTGAAGGTCCAGTCCTCGTTGAAGCGGTGTTCAAGGTCCAGGTAGTACGTAGTGACGTCGTTTTCGGCACGGCTCCAGCGGGCGCCGGTGTAGGTCGATCGCGGCAGGTCCACGGGCTTGCCATTGGCGTAACGTGGGAGGCCACGCAGCATTGGCCGCGACTGTTGACGGCTGTAGCTGATACCGCCGCCTACTGTGGTCGCATCGTTCAGGTCGATGTCCAGCGCACCATACAGCGAATGGTTTTTGCTCCAGACATAGTCGATGAAGCTGTCACTTTGGTCTTCGTCTGCCACAAACCGCCCGCGCACCCGGCCGTCGGCGGTCAGCGGGCCGCCAGCATCCAGTTGCAGGCCATAGTGGTCCCAGGAGCCCGCTTTGCCCGTCAGCGTAACGGTCGGCGCCGTTTGGCCACGCTTGCGTACCAGGTTGATCGCCCCGCCTGGGCTGCCGGTGCCTTGCAGGAGGCCCGAGGCACCGCGCAGCACTTCCACCCGGTCGAAGAACACCAGGTCCTGGGTTGCCCAGTTCCCCAGCGAATAGTTGTTTCGCGGAATCGGTACGCCGTCGTATTGCCAGTCATCAATCTGGAAACCACGCGAGGTCACGACCACGCCGGGGCCAATGCCCTGTGCGCCGACGATGCCCGTGGTGTGGTTGAGCGCATCCTGCAAGTCGGTGATGCCCTGGTCATCCAGTTGCTTTCGCGTGATGACGGTAACCGACTGGGGAATTTCCTTGAGGGTGTGCGTCCCTTTGCCGAGGGTCACAGCGCGGGCGGCATAGGAAACTGTGCCTTCGCTGGTTGCATCCACGTAGTTGTCGGTGATGCTGGTGCTGCCCAGCTCCATGACATCGCTGCCCAGGCTGGCAGGGGCCACACTGAAATGCCCTTCGCCAGATACCCGCAACTGCAAGCCGCTACCGGCCAGTGCGGCTTGCATGGCTTGCTCGGCACTCATCCGGCCGACCACTGCAGGCGCCTGCTTGCCGCGCACCAGTTCAGGCTCCAGCGCAATGATGTGGCCACTTTGGCTGGCGATGCGGTTGAGCGTGTGAGCCAGGCTGGCGGCTGGCAGGTCGAACATCTGGCTTTGCGGCTGGGCGAGCACGTTGAAGCTGGCCAGGGCAGCGACCAGAGGCAGGGCGCGGGGCAAGGGGTTGTACACGGATTACTCCCGAATGAAGTGGCTGTCAGGAGGTATGTGGGACGAGCAAAAAAAACTTGCCACGATTGCGAATGATTTTTAGAAATATTTTTATCAAGCGTTTTTCAGGTCGATCAACATCAACCACGGGCCGTAATGCTCCACGCTGATTGGCAGGGCCTCGGCCAATGCCTTCAACGCTTGCAGTGGCTGATCCAGAGGGAATACGCCTTGTACCCGCAGATCGCGTGCCGCGGGGGCGAGCCGGATGTAGCCGCGCTGATAGGGACGCAGCGCATCGACAACCACATGAAGAGGCTGGTCGAGGACCTCCAGGCGGCCCTCCAGCCAGGCCGCCCGTTGCTGTTGTTCGCCCGCCAGCCGCTCGATGGAATGATTGCGTAGCAGCGCCGCCTGCCCTTGTTGCAGATCGGTCCATTGCCCATTGGCCAAGCTGGCGCGGACGCTGTGTTGCAGCACCACGACCCGGGTGGCGCCCTCTTCCTGGCTGACCAGAAAACGCGTCCCTAACGCCTGTACTTGCCCTTGCGCGGTTCGCACCCGCAGGGGGCGCAGCGGATCGCGCGCAACCTGGATCAGCAACTCGCCGTGGCGCAGCACCAGAAGCCGTTGCCCGGCATCGAACTGCACGTCGACCGCACTGGCGCTGTTCAGGCTCAGGCGGCTGCCGTCGGCCAAGGTAAAACTACGTCGCTCACCGCTGGCTGTATGCAAGTCGGCCAGCCACCCTTGGGTGGTGTCGCTGCGCCATCCCCCCCAAAGCGCCGCGCCGAACAGCCCCAGGCTTGCCATGGCGCCGAGTACGTCACGCCGTGTGCGAGTGGGCTGCATCAACAAGTGACGCGCCTCTGCAGCTTGGCCAGGGGCCCGTTGATCCAGTGCGTGCAGCACGGCCAGGGGATGGCCAAGGCGTTGCTCCAGACGGCTCCAGGCTTGTTGGTGAGCGGGGGCCTGCTGCAGCCACAGACTGAACCTTTGCAGTTGCGCTTCGTCAGGCGTGGCGGCCCTGAGCTCGACCATCCAGTCGATGGCTTGCTCGCTGACCGGGTCGAGGGCTGGCCGGCTCACGCCTGCACCTCGCACAGGTAACATTGGCGCAGCGCCTGTTTCATATAGCGGCTGACAGAGCGTTCGCTGATCTGCAGTTTTGCGGCGATGTCGGCGTAGTGCATGCCGTCGAGCTGGCTATACAGGAAGGTGGCTTTGACCACTGCCGGCAAGCCGTCCAGTGCCTGGTCGATGGCCACCAGGGCCTCGACCAGCAGCAGTTGCTCCTCGACCGATGGTGCTACAGCCTCCGGCAACCGCGCCAAGTGCTCCAGGTAGGCGTGTTCGAGCTGGCGACGGCGATGGCGGTCGAAGATCAGCCGGCGGGCGATGATGGTGAGGTAGGCGCGAGGTTGCTGAATGCTGTCTGGGTCGACACGTGCGCCGAGCATCTGGCAGAACGTTTCGGCGGCGGTGTCCTCGGCGTCAGCATGGTTTCGCAGGCGTTTCTGGATGTGCTGGAGCAACCAGCGATGGTGGTCGCTGAAGAAAAAGCCCAGTTTACGGGTTGATGAGCTGTCCAACGCCTGGCATCCGCATGTGAGTGTGAATCGTTCTCAATAGTAGCCGGGTCGTTCGTTGTCTCGCAATGGGGCAGCGCCCAGAACCGAGCGTGCCGCTATCCGGGAATGGTCTGCTACACCGGCAAGCTCTGATACGGCAACTCATCCCCCGGGCTGCGGTCGAACTGGCGCTTGTACTCGCGGCTGAACTGCGAGGTGCTCTGGTAGCCCACCCGGTGCGCGGCCTGCGCCACCCCCAGGCCTTCGCCAATCAGCATCTGCTGCGCCTTTAACAACCGCAGGCGCTTGAGGTATTGCATCGGTGCCATGTCGGTGCAGCGCTTGAAGTGTTCGTGGAAGGTCGAAACGCTCATGTTTGCCCGCGCAGCCAGTGCTTCCACGCTCAACGGCTCGCTGTAGTGCGCGCGCAGGTGGGCGAGGGCGGCGCCGATGCGGGCGAAGTGCCCCTGTTGCTCCACCAGCGCCCGCAACACACCGGCCTGTGGGCCGCGCAGCGCGGTGTACAGCACTTCGCGTACGCGCGCCGGGCCCAGCACTTTGGCATCCAGCGGGTCCTGCAGGCAGTGCAGCAGCCGCTCCACACTGTCGCGCATCGGCGCATCCAGCGCTGCCGAGGTCATCGATTGCGGGGTTTGTGCCTGCACTGCAACGTCCGGTGCCAGGTCCATGCTCTGCACCAGTTCACCCAGCACGCCACGGTCGATGTCTACCGCCACGCCCAGCAAGGGCGCTTCACGGGTGGCGAAGGTTTCACACATGAACGGGACCGACAACGCCTGCACCAGGTAATGCCCGGCGCCATATTCCAGGGTACGCGGCCCCAGGCGCGCCAGCTTGCTGCCCTGGGCCAGGATCATCAGGCTGGGCTCGTAGATCTGAGGGCTGCTGGCCACATAATGGTCCCAGCTCAGCACCTGCACCTGGGGCAGGTGCGTGGGGGCGAAGCCAGGGTGCGTGGCGAGGCTGCGGATCAGCGCGCAGAGCGGCGCGTTGGCGTCGACGTGGCGGGTCAGTTGCATGGTGAACCTGGAGCAGAGAATCGGACAGCCTAATCATCGCAGATTGAGGGTTTGGCGCCAGATGCTGGCTGGCATCTTCGGAGAATCAGGCATGCATGCCGGAGAATCAGCCGTGTGCCAGGCGGCAAACAGCGCGCAAAATGCGCCGCCTGAATCGTTTCACTTTACTGCGAGGCCCTGCATGTATACCGCCATCGGTTACGCCGCCCAAACCCCCACCAGCCCCCTGGCCCCTGTCACTTTCGAGCGCCGCAGCCCACGCCCGGACGATGTCGCCATCGAAATCCTTTACTGCGGCGTGTGCCATTCCGATATCCACCAGGCGCGCAATGAATGGGGCATTGCCGTGTACCCGCTGATGCCCGGCCACGAAATCATCGGCCGCGTCACGGCGGTGGGCGGCCAGGTGACTGCGCACAAGGTCGGTGACCTGGTGGGCGTCGGCTGCATGGTCGACTCGTGCCGCCACTGTGAAGCCTGCGCCAAGGACCTGGAGCAATATTGCCTGGAAGGCCCGACCATGACCTACGCCACCCCGGACCGGGTCGACGGCAGCAACACCATGGGCGGTTACTCCAGCAGCATCGTGGTCAGCGAGCACTTCGTGGTGCGCATTCCGGCCGGCATGGACTTGCCCAGCGCGGCCCCTATCCTGTGCGCCGGCATCACCACCTATTCGCCGCTCAAGCACCACGGCGTCGGCCCGGGCCACAAAATCGGCATCCTCGGTATGGGTGGCCTTGGCCACATGGGCATCAAGCTGGCCAAGGCCCTGGGTGCCGAGGTGACGCTGTTCACCCGGTCCCAGGCCAAGGCCGAAGAAGCCCGCCGCCAAGGTGCCGACCACGTGATCGTGTCCACCGATGCCGAGCAGATGCGCGCCGCTGCCGGCCGGTTCGATTTCCTGCTGGACACCATTCCGGTGCAGCATGACCTCAACCCGTACCTTGAAACCTTGAAGTTCGACGGTGTGCACATTCTTGTCGGCCTGATCGAACCGATCGACCCGGCGGTGCACGCGGCCAACCTGGTGATGCAGCGCCGGGTGCTGGCGGGGTCGTTGATCGGGGGCATTGCCGAGACTCAGGAAGTGCTGGACTTCTGTGCCGAGCACAACATCCGTTGCGATATCGAGATGCTGGATATTCGCAATATCAACCAGGCGTACGAGCGGATGATTGCCGGTGATGTGAAGTACCGGTTCGTGATCGACATGGCCACTTTGCAGGGCTGATTATTCGGTTGGCTGTACCGGCCTCTTCGCGGACTTGCCCGCTCCCTCAGGTACTGCACAGTTTTCAACGTCTGTGCGGTCCCTGTGGGAGCGGGCAAGCCCGCGAAAAGGCCAGTACAGGCAATGAGGCTGTAGCTGTTACCAGACCATCGCCTTGTCCCAACTCTTCCAGAACAACCACCGCCGCACCTCGCCATGCGCCCCGGTGCCGATCTGCCATTCAGGCTGCCCGCTGTCCAGCGCGATCACCGAAACAACCCCCGCATGGCTCGCCGCCACCAGCGTTTGTCCATCGGCGCTGATATCCATCGCACTGATGGTCGACCCCAGGTAATGCTGCCAATGTTCGGTGCCATCCTCGCCGAACGCCCGCAGGTAGCCATAGGCATCCCCCACAATGTACTCGCCATCGCGCGCCACCCCGGCATATACCCTGGCGCCATCCTGCACCAGCGGGGTACGCGGGTCCTGGCTGTAGTAATCGGTATCCAGCCCTGGCAAGTCCGCCACCTTCACTGCCAGCGTGGCACCGCTATGGAAATGGCAGGCATTGACGATCAACTGGTCATCCGTGCGGTTGAACAACGCAAAGTGCGGGTACTCGCTGCCTGGGCCGATTTCGGCAACCGGCCTGAGCTGGGCATCCAGCACCCGGTGACGGGTACCTTGCTCGCCCACCACGATCAGCCGGCCATCCGCCGACACTGCGCCATGCGCCATGCTCAGCCCCAGGCTGATGTCGTCCGGGTCGGTGCCTTCGGCCAGCTCGTCGAGCACCCGCGTTTGTTGCGGCAGCAGGCGAGTCGCACCTTGAGTGGTCAGCACGAAGATCCCTTCGGCGCTTACCAGCAGCACACGCTGGCCATCGGGGAAGGGGATCAGCGCGGTTGGCGTGGGCGGCAGGTCGAACGGCTCGAACGGGTACCCCGACGGCAACCCCTCCAGCCCACTTGGCCATGCCAGTCGCTGTACTTGCGGGCCACCCCAGCCGTCGGTCACGCGCACGCCCTCGGCATTGGCCAGGGCGAAGTAGCGGCGGGCAGGGCAGCGGCCGAAGTGCTCGATGCCGATCACCGGTGTCACCTCATGGCGGTCGATACGCACGACCTGGCCCTTGTCGTAAGGCATGCCGATGCGGGCCAGCAGGCTGCCGTCGTCCAGCAGCAGGACATTGCTGATCCCTTGGCCGTGGTCATCGAGCAACGGTACCAAGGGGTGGTGTGCGGGTGGCCAGGCCTCGCGAAACGCCCGGTGCTGTTGTTCGTCGACGCCAGGGCGATTGGCGGCCTGCAGGGCAGCCAGCCAGGCGTCCAGCAAGTGCCCGGTGGCTGGCGCCTGTGGCTCTTTCAGGTTATCCCAGCCTTGCGCACCGCCCTGCGCGACGTAGTCGTTGACGGCCTGGGCGTAGGCGGTGACCGCCTGCTGCCACTGCTGCTGGGGGTGCTGCTTGTCCATGAGCGGATCGGGCTCCTTGTTGCACTCGCGTTTCACACACAACGCGCATGGTACTCCTTCTGCCTGCCACGCGGTTGTGAGGCTCCGGCTTGACGCGTACCATGCCGGGCATTCCTATCAATAACAAAGCGTGCGTTGGCGCCCCTGCAAGCGGGTGGCTGGCGTGCGATCTGTTGCCTTGTCTGCGGAGAAGCGGTTTGCACCCATGAACGGACCCATACCCACCCACCAGCCACCCACGGCGGGCAGCGGCAGCTGGCTGAGTGTCATCGCCCTGGCCCTGGCAGCCTTCATCTTCAACACCACCGAGTTCGTGCCGGTGGCGCTGCTGAGTGACATTGGCCGTAGCTTCGACATGAGCACCGCCCAGGTCGGCCTGATGCTGACCATCTATGCCTGGGTGGTGGCATTGGCCTCGCTGCCGATGATGCTGCTGACCCGTAACGTCGAACGGCGGCGCTTGTTGCTGCTCGTGTTCCTGGTGTTCATTGTCAGCCACTTGTTGTCGTGGCTGTCGCAGAGCTTTGCCATGCTGCTGGTCAGCCGTATTGGCATTGCCTTGGCGCATGCGGTGTTCTGGGCCATCACTGCCTCGCTGGCGGTGCGCGTGGCACCACCGGGCCAGCAGGCCAAGGCGCTGGGCCTGCTGGCCACCGGCACCACCCTGGCCATGGTGCTGGGCATTCCGCTGGGCCGCGTAGTGGGTGAGGCGCTGGGCTGGCGCATCACCTTCCTGAGCATTGCCGGGGTGGCGCTGGCCACCATGCTGTGCCTGATGAAATCGCTGCCGCTGCTGCCAAGCCAGAACTCCGGCTCGTTGCGCAGCCTGCCGATCCTGTTCAAGCGCCCGGCGCTGGTCATTACCTATGTGCTGGTGACGCTGGTGATCACGGCGCAGTTCACCGCCTACAGCTACATTGAGCCGTTCGCGCTGCATGTGGCGCAGATTGGCGGTGAGCGCACCACGCTGTTGCTGCTGCTGTTTGGCGGTGCCGGGGTGTTCGGTTCGTTGCTGTTCAGCCGCTACAGCGACCGCTTCCCCCATGGTTTCCTGGTGGGGTCGATCGGCCTGTTGGCAGCGTGCCTGCTGTTGTTGCTGCCGCTGTCGGGCAACTTCTATGCGTTCGCTGCGCTGAGCATGTTCTGGGGCGTGGCGATTCTCAGTTTCAGCTTGTCGCTGCAGTCGAAGACGTTGAAGCTGGCATCCGACGCCACCGATGTGGCCATGGCGTTGTTTTCGGGCATCTACAACATCGGTATTGGTGGTGGTGCGCTGCTGGGCAGTATCGTCAGCAGCCAGATGGACGTGGCGGATATCGGCCTTGTGGGCGGTAGCGTGGCAGTCATCGGGCTGGTGCTGGCGGTTGCCAGCACCCGACGGTTCCGCGAGGCACTGGCGCACTGACCCGCGCCTGGCGCGCACGTGTGCCGCTCAGGGGCGCAAGGCGCGCCCCAGCATTCAAACCGCCAACCGGGACGTCGACCCGATCACATGCTCCAGCACCCGAAAATCAATCCACTCCCGTACATCGAAGCGGCGCGGTATGAACCCCCACCTGAACAGAAACTCGGTAAAGTCCTGTAGCGCCTCGATCGAGCGGCTGTCCAGCGTCGTGCGCAAACGCCGGTGCGCATCGTCACCATAGGCCGCCGCCACCCAGTACTCGCTGGTGTTGAGTTCACGTGCCAGAAAGCGCCGGGTTTCCTCAGGGTTGGCCCAGGCCCACTGCTCGGTGCGCAGCACCGTATCGACCAAGGTACGGCTGGCATCGAAATGGTTTTCCAGCAAGTGCCGGTCCACGGTGAGCGTGCGCGGGGTGCCGTTGTTGCTGCGGATCAGCGGGTCGGGATGGCTGCCGGTGTCGACCACCACGCGCAGGCCGAACTCGTGGGCCAGGTGCACCGCATGGGCGCCCTTGAGGAAGATGGCATCGATATCGCCACGCAGCAGGCCGATCAGCTCGTTGTTGCGGCGGCTGAATCGGCTGGTGTCCAGGCTAACTTCGGCGCCATACAGATGCTGCTTGGCATCGTCGCTGTAGGTGCCGCCGTAGGGGTAGTCGACCAGCTCGACATCGGCCACCGCCAGGCCTTCCAGCTTCAGGGCATTTTCCAGCCCTCGCAGGGCCTGGGCTCGGGTGAAGTCGATCTGCACATTGGCCCATTTGGGCAGGCCGAAGCGGCGGTTCTTCAGGTCGCGAATGCTGCGTACGCCGCTTTCTTCCGTGGTGAGGATCAGCTGCACTTCATCGCTCCACGACAGCCCCAGCACGCGGGTCTCGACGCCGCTGGCATAGGCCCAGATCGCCGGGATGTTGCCGCCATGGCGTACCGAGTTCTGCAGGTGGTGGTCGTAGTGGGCTTCGCGCACTTCGCGTTCGCTGGATTCACGCAACGACTGGATATTGGTGCCGAACGGTGTAAAGGCCTCGGCCAGGCGCCCCGACTGCACGGCAATGCCGAGGCCGGTGGGCACGGGGCTGTGGGTGTACCAGAGGGTTTCCAGGGGCTTGGTCATGGGGTCGCGGGTTTCCTGTCCATGGGAATGGGGACCAGCAGTTGGTCCAGGGGGTGGCGGGCGATCCAGTCGCGCACCTCGAAGCGGGCAGGGATGAAGCGCCAGCGCCTGAGAAACTCGACGAAGTCTTGCAAGGCGTCGATGGACTGCTCGTCCAGGCGGGTGCTCAGGCGCAGGTGGGCGTCAGCGCCGTAGGCCACTTGCACCCAGTACTCGCTGCTGTTGGTTTCCCGCGCCAGGTAGCGGCGGGTTTCATCCGGGTGCTGGTGGGCCCAATGTTCGGCGCGCAGTACCGAGCCGAGCAGGGTGCGCACCACCTGCGGATGCTGCTCAAGCAGGTGGCTGTCTACCGCCAGCGTGCGCGGCGTGCCATTGTTGCTGCGGATCAGCGGGTCGGGGTGGCTGCCGGTGTCGATCACCGTGCGCAGGGCAAAGGCGTGGGCCAGTTGCACGGCACTGGCGCCCTTGAGGAAGATTGCGTCCACCTCGCCGCGCAGCAGGCCGGCCAGTTCCAGGTTGCGGCCTTCGCTTTGGGTGCTGGACACCGGCGTACCGGCCACATTACGCACCGGGCGGTCGCTGAATGTGCCGTCGTAGCGGTAGTTGACCAGCTCCACGTCGCCCACTTGCAGGCCCTCGAGCTTCAGGGCGTTTTCCAGCCCGCGCAGGGCCTGGGCGCGGGTGAAGTCGATCTGCGCCGAGGCCCAGTCAGGCAGGCCAACGCGGCGGCCTTTTAGGTCTTTTACGGTGTGGATGCCGCTGTCTGGTCGCGTCAGGATCAACTGCGCTTCATCGGCCCACGACAGGCCGATCACACGGGTGTCACGCCCTTGGGCGCGGGCCCAGATGGCGGGGATGCTGCCGCCGTGGCGTACCGAATTGAGCAAGCTGTGGTCGAAGTGCGATTCGCGTACGGCCTGCTGGTCGGCTTCGCGCAAGGACTGCACCTGGGTGCCAAGGCTGGCCAGGTCGTCCTGCAGCCAGCCTTGCTGCACGGCGATGCCCAGGCCGGTGGGCACCGGACAGCGTGTGTACCACAGGGTATCGAGAGGTTGGCTCATAGTGTGCTCCGGTCGGTTCAGGCGCTGGCCTGCAAGGGGACTGGGGTGGATTGTTGCACCAGCGGCAGCACTTCCTGGCCGATGCGCAAGGCTTCTTCCAGATGCGGGTTGGCGGCGAGGATGAAGGTGCTGAAACCGGCGTCGCGGTACTCGGCAAGGCGTTCGGCGATGTGCTGGTGGCTGCCCACCAGGCCTACGGTGGGGCCAGGCTTGGCCTTGGCGAAACCGGCCCACAGGTTGCGTGCCAGGACCAGTTCGTCAAAGCCCTGCAACCCTTGGTGATAGGCTGCCTGGCGTGCACCGCCGACGGAGTCCGAGCCGGTTATGAAGCCTTTGGCCGAGGCGCTGGCCTTGCCTTCCAGGCGCTCGAACTGTTGGCGCAGTTCGCGCCAGGCTTGTTCTTCGGTCTCGCGGGCGAACACGTCGACCCGCAGGCCGAAACGCACGGTGCGGCCCTGCTTGTCGGCCAGCTCGCGCACGCGTTCGATGTGCGGCTTGAGCTTGTCGATCGGCTCGGCCCAGTTCAGGTACACATCGGCATGGCGCGCGGCCACGTCCAACGCAGCATCGGAGAAGCCGGAGAAGTACACGCCCGGTTTGCGTTCGTGTTGCAGGCCCGGCGGCAGGCTGCCGTTTTCCAGACGATAGATATCGCCTTCGTAGGAGAACGTGTCGTTCTGCCACAGGCCCTGGATCACGTCGAGGAATTCGCCGGTGCGCTTGTAACGCAGGTCGTGTTCCAGGAAGTCGCCATTGGCCCGTTGGCTGGCCGGGTTGCCGCCGGTGATGATGTTCCAGTCCAGCCGGCCACCGCTGAGGTTTTGCAGGATCGCTGCCTGCTGCGCGGCATAGGCGGGCAGCGTCCAGGTGGCCTGGAAGGCGATCAGAAAGCGGATGCGGCGGGTTTCGCGGGCCAGCGCTGCGGCTGCGATCCATGGCTCCGGGCCGGTGGGCAGCAGTGCGCCTTCGAAGCCGGCCAGCTCGGCAGCCTTGGCTACCTGGGCGATGTAGTCGATGTAGGTGAAACCGTCGGCCTGGCCACCCGGCAGCCGGCCGGGGGCGATGTTGCCGGGGCGATGCACGGGGTTGCCGCGGTTGTGGCGGTCGGTGGACAGCTGCGGGCCGTCGGTGCCCAGCGGCAGGCGCCAGAAGAATTCGGTGGTCATGGGGGCTCCTGAAGGGGGAGAGTGTGCGAGTGGGGAGGGTGGTGCAATGGCTGTGCCATGGACGGCGCAGGGCCGGTGGGGTGGGGGTTGCGGGGGCGGCTGGGTGAGGGGTGCTGCTGTGGCAGCAATCGGGCAGCAGTGGATGCTGGGAAAGCAGCATGAGGGCCGCTAGGTGTAGGGCTTGGGTGATGTGGTGGCTGGAAGATCGAGCGCCGCCCGCGCGGCGCTCGATCGCCCAAGCGCTGCAGACCCCAAGTCTTACACTTCGGCCACAACCTCCCCGGCACTGCGCAGATACGCGTCGTAAAGCGCCGCATAAGCACCACTTCGCCCGATCAACTCGGCATGCGCTCCCTGCTCCACCACCTTCCCGTGCCGTACCACGGCAATCCGGTCCGCATCGCGAATAGTCGCCAACCGGTGCGCAATGATGATCGCCGTGCGCCCTTGGCATAGCCGGCGCAGCGCACGCTGTATGCGCCGTTCGGTGTGCACGTCCACCGCCGAGGTGGCTTCGTCCAGCACCAGCACCGCCGGGTCGGCGAGGTACGCCCGCACCAGGCACACCAGTTGGCGCTGGCCATGGCTCAGGTGCGCGCCCAGCGGGCCGACTTCGGTGTGGTAGCGCTGGGGCAGCCGTTCCAGTACCTCGTCGGCGCCCAACTCACGGGCTGCAGCTATCAACTGCGCATCGTCGGCAGCCGGTGCCGCCAGGCGCAGGTTGTCGAGGATGCTGCCGCTGAACAGCACATTGTCCTGCAGCACCACACCCACGTTGCGCCGCAAGTCGTGCTGGGCCAGCGCACGCAGGTCGATGCCGTCCAGTTTCACCGCGCCGTGCTGCACTTCGTAGAAGCGTGTCAGCAATTGCACCAGGGTGCTCTTGCCATGCCCCGAGGGGCCGACGATGGCCAGCACTTCACCGGCGCGGATATGCAGGTTCAGCCCGTCGATCACTGGCCGAGGGCTGTTCGGCACATAGGCAAAACCGACCGCGTCAAAGTCCACCTGGCCGCGTGCCCTGGCCAGAGCATGTGGCGCGGGCGGGTCGAGCACCTGTGGCCGGGTGTCGAGCAGCAGGAAGATGCGCTGGGCGGATGCGCTGCCGGTGGCGTAGCGTTCGAACAGGTCCGACAGCTCCTGCAACGGGCCAAGGAACAGGAACACATAGAACAGGCTCTCACCCACCTGGCCGACCGTGACCTTGCCCTCTGCCAGGCCATGGGCACCGACCAGCAACAATACGGCCATGCCGGTGGTGCTCAGCAACGCAGTGAACGGTGCGAACCAGCCAGCGCGCAGGCTGCCGCGTATCAGTGCCTGGTTGAAGTCTTCCAGCAGGCGGCGATAGCGTGCCTGGTTGGTCTGCTCCTGGCCGCACTGCTGAATCAGCCGCACGCCACTGACACTTTCCACCAGGTGCGCGGTGAAGCGGCTGCGTTGCTCGGCCACCTTGGCCCAGTTGCGCTGCGACACCCGCTTGAAGCGCCAGGTGGCCACGGCCAGCAGGGGTACCGTGGCCGCCAGGCTGTAGAAGAAGCCGGGTTCGATTTGCCATAACATCACCGCCGCCAGGCCACAGCGCAGCAAGGCGCCGAGCAGCTCGGGCGGGCCCTGTACCAGCAAGGGCTCCAGCGCGTCCACGTCACGGTCGGCACGGGCAATGATGCGTCCGGCACGGGTCTGGTCGAAGTAACTCACCGACAGCGCCTGCACATGGGCGAACACGTTAACCCGCAGGTCATTGAGCACGCCGATCGCCGCGCGCCCGGCAATGAACTGCGACACACCCGCCAGCAGAAAACGCCCCAGCCAGCTGGCTGCCAGGCCCAGGCCCAGCCACAGCACCAGGCGTTCGTCGAGCAGCCAATGGTCGGCGCTGGGCACCAGGCCCCTGTCCAGCAGTTCGCGCACGAACCATGGGCGCAGGAAAACCGTGAACACCAGCAGCAGCTCGATGCCGATCACTGCCACGATTTGCCGGCGAATGGGCCGCAGTAGCGGCAACAGGCGGCGGAACATGCCCCGGTCCAGCGCCTGGCGAGCCAGGCGTTGCTCGATGTCGATATCGCTGGCAGGGGCGTGCTGCACATCATTCATGGTCGATCCCCAGCAGGTCGCGGTAATGGGCGTTGTGCGCGCTCAGCTCGGCATGGCTGCCGCTGGCGCTGATGCGGCCGTTTTCCAGCATCAGCACGCGGTCGGCCAACAGCAACGTGGAAAGGCGGCTGGTAATCAGCAGCAAGGTCGGGCCCTGGCTGCCTGTACTGTGCAGGCGGCGGATGTTATGCAGCACCTGGCGCTCGCCCAAGGCATCCAGGGCGCTGGTGGCGTCGTCCAGGCAGAGGATGTCGGGCGCGCCAAGCAGTGCCCGGGCCAGGCACAGGCGCTGGCGCTGGCCGCCAGAAAGAGTCACGCCACGATCACCCAGTGGCGTGTCGAGGCCGTGGGGCAGGCGCTCCAGCACGTCCTCGGCGGCGGCCAGGCGCAACGCTTCTCGTAACTGGGCGTCGCTGGCCTGCGGCGCGGCCAGGCGCAAGTTGCTGGCCAGGCTGTCGGAGAACAGAAAGCTCTCCTGCGGTAGCACCTGCACACGGCGGCGCAGGTCGGCCAGGTCCAGGTCACGTACGTCGTGCCAACCGCCGGCCTCGCTACCGACCTGCACTTGGCCGTGCTGCACATCGGTCAGTCGCGGCAGCAGGCTGGCCAGCAGGCTCTTGCCGGTGCCGGTGGCGCCTACCAGCGCCACCACTTCACCGGGCCTCAGGGTGAGTGAGCAGCCTTGCAGAACAGGCCGGCCAGCTTCAATGGCACCCACCTGCACCTGGTTCAGCTTCAACCCCAGCGGCCCGACAGGCAGGGTGGCGTGGCCGCCCACGATGGCCGGGCGTTCGTCCAGCAGTTGCCAGATGCGTTCGGCACTGGCCCGGGCATCGGCGAAGGTCTGCATCACCCGGCCAATGCCCTCGATGCGAAACACCAGTGTGGTCGCCACCAGCAGCGAGGTCACCAGCTCGCCGATGCCCAGCGCGCCGGCTGCCACACGGTGGGCGCCGTACACCAGGATCCACACATGCCCCAGCGCCACTACGGCCTGTGGCAGCGGGATACGCGAACTGGCGTAGGTGAGGGCGGCGCGGGCGTGGCTGCTAAAGACGTCGACCTGGCTGGCGAAACGGGCGATGCGTTGTTGTTCCAGGCCAAACGCCTTGATCACCCGCACCCCGCCGATGCCTTCGGCCAGGTCCTGGCTGACCTGGTCGTAGGCGGCGCCCACGGCGCGGTCAAGCGTGACCAGGCGGTCGGTCTGCACCACGAACAGCCACAACCCGGCACCGGTCAGCAGCAAGGGCACCAGGCCCAGCAGCGGGTCGTACCAGCCAAGCAGGCCCACGGCGGCAATCACCACCAGCGGGGTATCGATGATCTGCCGCCAGAAGGTGATCAGCGCGTCGCGCACCTTGTCGGCATCGCGGGTGGTGCGGGTAACCAGTTCGCCCATGCCGTGTTGCCAGTGATACCCCAGGTGCAGGCGCTGCACCTGGCAGAGGATGCGTTCACGCAGGCGCGTGAGCAGGGCCTGGCTGAGTACCAGCGACAGCACGGCGGCGGCATATTGCAGCAGGCCACGGCCCAGGGCGATGGCCAGCAGCGACCAAAGCCAGTGCCAGCCCACGCTGGCGTCCAGACTGCCGTCGGCCAGGCGCTGCACGGCGCGGCCGGTGCTGACATCATCGACCGCATGGCCGATCAGCCACTGCTGCCAGGCCAGGCCGAGGTTGCCGGCGATGTACAAGGCCGTGACCAGCGCGAAACGCCAAGGCATTTCCCGGTAGATGGCCAATGCCCGAAGAAGCGGGTGGTTCATGTAAGTGCTCGATCAGAATGCGACACCGCCCCTTGTAGGAGCGGCCTTGTGCCGCGAAAGGGGCGCAACGCGCCCCCGGCCCTCAAACGATTTCAACGGCGAGTAGCGCCTTGGGTTTCCTTGGCATTGAGCACTGCTGTGTACTCACCCGGGTCGACCCCGTTCAGGTAGTAGTTGCCCACGTTGTGCAGCCGCCAGCGGATCGGGTCGTGGGTGGTGTGTACCCGGGCATTGCGCCAGAAACGGTCGAGGTTCCATTTGCTCAGCGAAGCGCTGGCCCCCAGCAGCGAGAACAGGTCACTGGAAATTTTTAGCGATGCGGCATCGGAATGCGCCCGGGCAGTTGCTACCGACAAGATCAGCTCATCCTGCAGCGCCTTGTTCTCGGGGTCGCGCTCGTGTTCGTCGAACACGAGCGCGGCCTCGCGCAACACCGACTCGGCGCCGCGTAGCGCCACGGCATACTCGCCAATCTGGCGAATCACATGCGGCTCGTCACTGGCGCGTTCGATGCCGCTCTCTACCCAGGCCCGGGCATGCTCGCGCAGGTACTCGACAGCCGCCTGCAAGGCGCCCGCAGCGATGCCGGTGTCGATGGCGGCGTGGAGGATTTGCGGGAAGGTCAGGCCGGTGCGTTTCATCGGCCCGCTGCGGCGGGTGAGGTAGCGCTCGTCGAGCACGATGTCGTCGAAGTTCACTGTGCCGCTCACCGAGTTCTGCTGGCCGAAGGCCTGCCAGTCATCGACCAGGGTCAGCCCCGGGGTGTCGCGGTGCAACAGCACGCCCACGCCACCGTCTTCGCTGGCGGCGGTCAGCGAGATCCATTCGGCCAGGTAGGAACCGGTGGAGTAGAACTTGCTGCCGTTGAGCAGCCACTGGCCATCGGCGCGGCGCTCGACGCGGGTTTTGAGGGCGAACTTGTTCTTGCCACCGACTTCGGCCAAGGCGTTGCCGAAGCGCTTGCCGGCCAGCACATCGGCAATCAGCCGGTCGCGCACGTCATCCGGGTAGCCGGTAAAGATACCGCGCAGCATCACGTTGTGGATCTGCAGCAGCTGGCCGACGCCGCCGTCGGCGGTGGAGACCAGGCGTACGGTTTCGACCACAGTCTGTACCGAAGCACCCAGGCCGCCGAACTGAGCGGGTACGGCGATGGCGGTCAGGCCGCTGCTGGACAACAGCTCGGCCTGACGGCGGGGGAGCTGGCCGTTGTTGCGCGGGTCGGCGGCCAGTTCGGCGATTTGCGCGGCGACCTGGCGGGCTACTTCGATGGCCTCGGTCTCGCTGGTCAGGCGGCGGGCGGGGGAGGGTTCTATGGCGCTCATTGAGGGGTCTCGGGTTTGTCTGAGGGGGCCAGTGCGCCTCCTTCGCGGGCTTGCCCGCTTCCACAGGACCTGCACTGCCCTTGAGGGTTGTGCTGGCCCTTGTGGGAGCGGGCATGCCCGCGAATGGCCACACCGCGGTCCCAACCCCTCGAGCAATATCTTTGCCAGCCCTCCGCAGGCCCCATCCTGCAAGGCTTCCACTACTTTTTGCTGCTCCAGCAACACCTCCCTTGCTGATCTGGCAGCACCCCGCCCGCAATCCTGCTCCCAGCCCAGCAAACAGCGCCCGCAACCAAAGGCAAACCCCGCGTAAATCAAGGCCTCCAGCGGTTGGCACGCACACTGCAATGCTGCCTTCACGACGCCCAAGGAGCCACCCCATGACCCTCGCAACCCCCATCGCAAAACGCCTGGCAGACGACCCGTCCGCCCTGGAGCGTATCTGGTTCACCCGCTGCCCCGTGCCCACTGCCTCAGGCATCGCCTACAAGCTCGGCTGGCTGGAGCAGGAGTTTGCTGCCGACGGCCTGCCAGTCTCGACCCTGCAGGAGGCCCGCCAGCTTGGCCACCACCATTACGATCATCAGCTGCCCGGGCTGTTTCGTGAAGGCGGCAACGTGCCGGCGTTGGCTGCCCGTGCGGCCGGCTCGCCCAGCCGGTTGATCGGCCTGACCTGGATCGAGGAATGGCAGACCATTCTGGTCCGCCCGGATTCCGGCATTCGCAGCGCCGCCGACCTGCGTGGCAAGCGCCTGGCGCTGCCGGCCTGGGCCGATACCCGGCCTGGCAGCATTGCCCGGGCCATGAGCCTGCATGGCTACAAAGGCGCCCTGGCTTCGGCAGGCTTGCACCTGGATGACGTGCAACTGGTAGAGGTAGCGCTGCTCGACCAGGCCGGTGCTGCCACCCCGCAACTGGGCCTGCAACGGCTGTGGTCGGGGCTTGAATACCTGGCGCGCGGTGAAGTCGATGCGGTGTACGTGAAGGGCGCGGCCGCTGCCGATGCTGCGCGCCGGCTGGGGCTGGTGGTCGGCGTCGACCTCGACCTGCTGCCCGACCCGCGCCACCGCATCAACAACGGCACGCCGCGGCCAATCACCGTGCACCAGCGCCTGCTCGACAATCATTTCGACCTGGTGGTGCGTTTCCTTGCACAAACGCTGCGTGCCGCCGAGTGGGCCGCCGGCAACCGCGCCGCGCTCAACAGCATCCTCGAAGAAGAAACCCGCGCCGGCAGCCAGGGCGTAGCCGAGGCCTATCGCGGCGACTTCCACACCACCCTGGCCCCGGACCTGTCCGCGCAACGCCTGGCCTTCCTCGCCACACAAAAAGATTTTCTGTACTTGCACGGCTTCCTCGAAGCCGATTTCGACATCGCCGACTGGGTCGACCCGCGGCCTCTGCAAGCTGCCCATGAACTGCGGGCCCAGCGCCGCGCCTGACCTGACTGGAGATTGAACATGACCGTACTGATCAACGAACGCCCCGTCACTGCCGAACTGCAAACCTTCATCGACGAGGTGGTGGCCGAAGCCGAAGCGGCCTTCAGCGTATTTCGCGAAACCAACACCATCACCGCCAATGGCACCGTCGGCTTCATCGAGCGCGTGCCTGGTGAAGAGCTGCTGGTATCGGTGAACTACGGCGGGCCATGGAACCACCGCAAGCCGTTGCAGGCCACCGTCACTGATTTTTCCGGCAACGTCATCGTCGGCAAGGGCAAAGGCGGCCTGGGCCGCTACACCAAGCTGTTCCAGACCCATGCCGATGTCACCACCGTGTCACACGTGCACAGCCCGTACCTGGGTGCCTGGGCACAAACCCATCGCACCTTGCCGTTCCACTACGTGCCGGTGCAGCGCTACCAGCTGGCCCGCGAGCTGCCTGTGTACATCGACCGGCGTCAGGCCGAGGTGGATTTCATCCTCGACAAAATTGCCGAGAACCCATTCAACCTGGCGATCCTGGAAGCTAACGGCGGCTCCACGGTGTGGGGCAAGCAGGGGTTGCGCGCCACGGCGGAGTTCATCCTGTTGCTGGAGGAGGGGGCGCAGATTCAATTGCTGGCTGATGCCCTGGGTGGGTCGCGCCCTTACGGGCCGGGAGTGCTGACCCAGCAATGGAAGATGAGCGGGTTGTATGAGCGCGCTACTGAGTTGGGCCTGGTGCCAGGCATCGACCGACGCGGCTGATCTTTGGGGCGCTGTGCGCCCCTGAACGCCACCCAAAGACAAGGACCCCACCCCATGGCAGTAAAAATCCTCTGGTATCTCACCACCCCCGACGGCCCCTATCCCTGGGAACCCGAAGGCCGCTGGCACACCGATTTCGAACACCTCAAGCAACTGGCCATCGCCGCCGACCGCCTGGGCTTCTACGGCTCGCTGCTCGGCTCCAGCCCTAACGAAAGCCTGGCCGTGTCGGCAGCGTTGATCGACGCCACCAAGCGCCTGCGCTTCCTGGTTGCCCAGCACCCCGGCGAGCTGTCGCCGGCAGTGCTGGCCAAGTGGGCGCTCACCTTCGACCAGTTCTCCAACGGCCGCCTGCTGTTCAACGTGGTCAACGGCAACGACGCAGGGTTAGCCATCCTGGGCGTGCATTACCCGCACGATGAACGCTACGACTTCAGCCTGGAGTACTGGCGCGCTTTCCAAAGCTTCTACGCAGGCGAAACTGCCGGCTACGATGGCCGCTACGTCAAGCTTTCACCCCGTTCGCCAGCGGCTGCCCATCACCCGCTGGGCGGTTGGCACCCACCGAAGCAAAAGCCCGGCGTACCGTTGTGGGGCGCAGGCACCTCGGCACCGGGCGTAGCCCATTCGGTGCAGTTGCTGGATGTGTACCTGAGCTTCGCCGACACCCCGCAAAAGCTGGGCGACAAGTTCCGCCGGGTAGGCGCCGAGGCGGCGAAGATCGGCCGCGAGCTGACCTACGGCACCCGCCTGCAGGTGATCGTGCGTGAGACCGAGGAGGAAGCCTGGGCCCACGCCGAGCGCCTGTTGCAGCGCACCTCGCTGGCCACCGCGCGCGCGGCCATCGAGCGCCAGTTGCCTCCCGGTCAGACCTTCGACAGCTATGTCAGCGACGACCCGCGCATTCAGCGCAACCTCGACAGCATCCGCGCCGGGCGCCTGCCAACGGCCCGCGAGCTGGAGATCTACCCCAACGTCTGGCTGGGCCCCAGCCTGTTCGGCTTCAACATCCTCGGCCCGGCTGCCGGCACTTACCTGGTCGGCAGCGCCGAGCAGGTGGCCGAGCGTATTCGTGAATACGAAGCCCAGGGCACCTCGGCGTTCATCCTGTCGGGCTTCCCGCTGATCGACGAGGCGCACAGGGTGGCCGACCTACTGTTCCCGTTGCTGGACCTGGACCACGGCTTCGACGTACCGCGCCTGGGTGCGGCGAGCAAACCGGCTGCCGTGCAGCCGGCATAAGGAGAAGGTAATGAGCGAGCTGTTTTCGCGCCGGGTGTTTCTCGGCAATAGCCTGGCTGTCGGTGGCGGCCTGCTGCTCGGCGGCGGGCTGCTCAGCGGCTGTGACAATGGCACACCGGCAGTGGCCAGTGCGGCGCTGCCAGGTACGCCAGTGCGCGGTGGGCGCTTGCGGGTGGGCATTATCGACGGCGACCAGGCCGGCAACCTCGATGCGCACAAGCCGGTAGGCGGCGGCATCATTCGCGGTTGGGCACTTTACGCCAAGTTCTGGGAGTGGAATGCCGATGTCAGCACGCGCCTGGCACTGGCCGAGTTTGCCGAGCCGAATGCCGATGCCAGCGCCTGGACCATCCGCCTCAAGCCGGGGCTGGAGTTCCATCACGGCAAAAGCATCACCGCCGACGACATGCTGTTCTCGATCCTGCGGCTGACTGACCCGCAACTGGCTTCGCCATTCGCAGGGCTGGTCGGCGCTATCGATCGCCAGGCGCTGCGCAAGCTGGATGAGCGCACCGTGGAGATCCGCTTCAAGCAGGGCCAAAGCTTCTACCCACTCGATGAAACGCTGATCAGCTTCGGCGGCATCGTGCCCACCGACTACCACCCGGTGACCAACCCGGTGGGGGCGGGGCCGTATCGGCTGAAAAGTTTCATCCCCGGCCAGCGCTCGCTCTACACCCGTTTTGAGCATTACTACAAGCCCAACCGCCCCTATGCGGACGAGCTGGAAATCATCGAATTCAAGGACCAGGTATCGCGGGCCGCCGCCCTGCGCGCCGGGCAGATCGACGTGGCCAGTGGCGTGCAGGCCGAGCACAGCGCGTTGCTCAAGGCCGACCCGCGGCTGCGCTTGTATGCCTCGCCGACCACCTCGTTCACCGGCTTCAACCTGAACCTGGCCAAGGCACCGTTCCAGGATGTGCGTGTGCGCCAGGCGTTCCGCCTGCTGGCCGACCGCCAGGAACTGGTGGCGCGTGGGCTCAATGGCTTTGGCCGGGTGGCCAACGACCTGTATTCGCCCCACGACCCCACTTACAACCACGCCATTGCCCAGCGTCCGTACGACCTGGAGCAGGCCCGTTCGCTGCTGCGCCAGGCGGGGCAGGACGACTTACGCGTCGAACTGACCACCACGCCTGGGGCCGGCGTCAACGCCGCGCTGGTGTTTGCCCAGCAGGCGCTGAAGGCCGGGGTGCAAGTGAGGGTCAATCAGGTGGACGGGTCCGTCTTCAATGGCCCGCAACGTGAGCAATGGCAACTGTCACCGGGCTCGACCCCAGCGCGCGGCTTTCTCGCCTCGGCACTGCACAACGATGCGCCGCAGGCCATCTACAACCGCAGCAACTTCCACGATCCGCGCTTCACCGAACTGTACCAGCAGGCGCTGGCCCAGCCCGACCTGGCGCAGCGCAAGGCCCTGGTGCATGAGGCCCAGGCCATCCAGCACGAACGTGGCGGGCTGCTGATCTGGGGTTTCTCCGACGTGCTCGACGCCGCGTCGGCCAAGGTTGGCGGACTTACGCCGGAACAGACCACTTTCGCCTCCTGGCGCTTCGACGAACTTTGGTTGAACCCCAATGCCTGATACCCGACACACGCCCCGCACGCCGGCCTGGCTGGCCTGGTTCATCGGCCGCCTCGGTTACGGGCTGCTGACCGCCTGGGTGATCAGCCTGGTGGTGTTCATCGCCACCCAGGCGCTGCCCTCGGACCCTGCACGGGTGATTCTTGGCCCTGATGCGCCGCTGGAAAGCATCCTCACCCTGCAACGGCAACTGGGCCTCGACCAGCCGATACTGGTGCAGTACCTACGCTGGCTGGGCGCTGCGCTACGCGGGGACCTGGGGATATCGCTGGATTCCCAGGTCCCGGTGGCGCAGCTGTTGTTCGGCCGCCTGGGCCACACCCTGGCCTTGCTGGCCGGGGTGCTCGCCCTGGTGGTGCCGTTGGCCCTGTTGCTGGGCGTGAGCCTGGCCCTGCGCCGCGACAGCCGGCTGGACCGCTGGAGCCTGTCGGCGTTGATCCTGCTCAAGGCCACACCGGGCTTTCTGTTGGCCATCGGCCTGGTGCTGCTGTTCTCCATGCCCGGCATGGGCTGGTTGCCGGCGGTATCGATCCTCGACCCGCAGCTGCCGCTGTGGCGGCAGTGGCCGTCGCTGGTGCTGCCGGTGCTGGCCCTGAGCCTGACGGCACTGCCGTACCTCACGCGCATGGTGCGCGCCTCGATGATCGAGGCGCTGGAGTCCGAATATGTGATTGCCGCGCGCCTGCGCGGTATCGCCGAGCGGCGCATCGTCTGGCGGCATACCTTACCCAATGCCCTGACCCCGGCCATTCAAGGGGTGGCGCTGACCCTGCGCACGCTGGTCGGTGGTGCGCTGCTGGCCGAGGTCATTTTCAGTTTCCCGGGTATTGGCACCGCGCTGAACGCGGCGATCCAGATGCGCGACCTGCCGATGATCCAGGGCGTGGTGCTGGTCATCACCCTGGCGGTGGTGCTGATCAACCTGCTGGCCGACCTGCTGACGGTATTGCTTACCCCCAAGCTGCGCACTGCACGCCGGGTGCGGATGATCCGCCGTGTTCGGCGTGGTATCCGCCCGTGGTGGCGCCGCGCGCGCAGCACCCCTGCCCAGGAGGCGACCCATGATTGAATCGCGTTGGCTGGCCGACCCGCAGGTACGGCGCGGCGCAGTGATCACGTTGCTGGTAGCCCTGCTGGCAGCACTCGGCCCTTGGCTGGCGCCGCATGCGCCCACGGCAATGGTTGGGCCGGTGTATGGCCCGCCAGCTGCCGGGGCACCGCTGGGGCATGATTTTCTGGGCCATGACCTGTTGTCGAGGTTGCTCACTGGCGGCCTGTCGGTGTTGTGGATGTCGGTGGCGGCGGCCACCCTCGCGTTACTGGTCGGCGGTAGCCTGGGCCTGTTGGCCGGGTTCTCGCGCAGGCGCCTGGACCAGGCCATCAGCTGGGCGGCCGACGTGTCGCTGGCGTTCCCGGACCTGATCCTGGTGCTGCTGATCGTGTCCATGCTCGGCCGGGCGCCGTGGCTGATCGTGCTGACGGTGGCCATCGCCTTCACGCCCGGCGTCATCCGCCTGGCCCGTGGCAGCGCGGTGGCGGTGGCAGGGCAGGAGTTCGTCGAGGCAGCGCAGATGATGGGTTATCCGCGTTGGCGCATCCTCTTTCAGGAAATCCTGCCAAACATCCTCACGCCGCTGTTGGTGCACTTCGGCAACATGCTCACCTGGGCGGTGGGCATGCTGTCGGGCCTGAGTTTCCTGGGCTACGGGGTGGCACCGCCCGCTGCGGACTGGGGCCTGATGATCAACGAAAACCAGGCAGGCCTGCTGGTACAGCCTTGGGCGGTACTGGCACCTGCCTTGCTCATCGGGGTGTTTGCCTACGGCACCAACATCCTGGCCGAAGGCATTGGACGGGCCAGTGCACGGATAGGAGAGAAGCAGCCATGAACGCGCCGTTGAATGTTGCGAGTGAAGTGTTGCGGGTCAGTGACCTGCGGGTAGAACTGGCCGGGCAGTTCGATGTGCTGGCCAAGGTTTCTTTCAGCCTGGCGGCTGGGGAGATCGTTGGCCTGGTGGGCGAGTCCGGTTCGGGCAAGACCACGTTGGCCACGGCCTTGCTGCGCCATGCCCGGCAGGGCGCACGCATTGTGGCTGGGCAAGTGCAGGTGGCCGGGCAGTCGCTGCTCGAACTGGAAGGCGAAGCGTTGCGCCTGGCCCGTGGCGGGCTGGTCGGTTACGTGGCCCAGGACCCGGCCACGGCGCTTAACCCCGCGCTGCGCATCGGTGCCTTGCTGGGTGAAACCCTGCTGGCGCATCAGCCTGCACTGTCGCGTGATGCCGTGCGCTTGCGTGTCGGCGAAACGTTGCGGGATGTGGGTTTGCCCGATGAGGACGCCTTCCTGCGGCGTTTTCCGCATCAACTGTCCGGCGGGCAGCAACAGCGGGTCATGCTGGCCCTCGCGTTCGTCTTGAAACCGAAGCTGATCGTGCTTGATGAACCCACCACCGCGCTGGACGTGACCACCCAGGCCCATGTGCTGCAAACCCTCAAGCGTCTGTGCCGTGGCCAGGGCGTGGCGGCGCTGTACGTGACCCATGACCTGGCAGTGGTGCGTGACCTGGTCGACCGGGTGATGGTGATGTACGCCGGGCGGCTGGTGGAAGTGGCCGGGCGCGAGGTGCTGTTCCGCATGCCTGCGCACCCCTATACCCGCGCCTTGCTCGCAGCCATTCCCGACATAGCCCGGCGCCAGCCGTTGCAGGCGATCGCCGGGCATGCACCGGCACCAGGGCAGCGCCCGGATGGTTGTGCATTCGCGCCGCGCTGCGGCCGGCGCCGTGCGGAGTGTTCAGTGATCGCGCCGTCGCTACTGGCGCATGCAGACAGCCATCAGGTGGCGTGCCTGGTGCCAGAGCACGAACATGCGGCCTTGGGTGAGGTGCGGGTCGAAGCGCTGGCCGCACCCGGCGAAGTGCTGCTGGAGGTGCAGGGCCTGGATGTCGCCTATGACCGCCAGGTGTTGTTCGATGTGTCGCTGCAGGTGCGCCAGGGCGAATGCCTGGCATTGGTCGGTGAGTCCGGCTCGGGCAAGACCAGCCTGGCCCGGGCCATAGCCGGGCTGGGCGAGAACGTGCAGGGGCAAATGCGCTATGCCGGGCAACCCTTGGCTTTTGCTGCCCGGCAGCGTGATGCACGGTTGCGGCACCAGGTTCAGTATGTGTTCCAGAACCCTTACCGGGCACTGAACCCACGGCAAACGGTGGGGCAAACCTTGAGTGCGCCCTTGGCGCACTTTTTTGGCGTGCGCGGTGCCGAGGCCCGGCAGCGGGTCGAGGCGGTGTTGGCGCGGGTGTCATTGCCGGCACGGGTAGCCGACCTTTACCCGCAGGGGCTTTCCGGCGGCGAGCGTCAGCGCGTGGCGATTGCCCGGGCGTTGATCTGTGAACCGCAGTTGCTGGTGTGTGACGAGATCACCTCGGCGCTGGATGTGTCGGTGCAGGCCTCGATCCTGGCCCTGTTGCGGCATTTGCAGGGCGAAGGGTTGACGTTGCTGTTCGTGACCCACGACCTGGGCGTGGTGCGGGCGATTGCCGACCGCGTGCTGGTGTTGCGCCAGGGGCGGGTGGTGGAGCAGGGCAGTGCCGGGCAGGTGCTGGAGCGGCCGGCGGACGCCTATACCCGCAACCTGGTGGCGCACTCGCCGAGCCTTGCCCGGTTTTGATGTTGGTTTGTCTGAAGAAGTTTGGCGCCTGGGAGATCGAGCGCCGCCCGCGCGGGCGGCGCTCGATCTCCCAGACAACAAACCTCTAAAACTGATAATCCACCTGCGCCAACAAGGTCCGGCCCGGCATCGGTTGCAGGAAGGTGTTGGTAGAGCCGGCCAGGCCACTGACGAAATTCAGCTCGTCGGTGACGTTGAGCATGCGCACCGTCACGCCCCATTGCGGCTGGCGGTAGTAAACGGCCAGGTCAAGGTTGTATTCGTCCGGCACTTTCACCGTCTTGCTCAGGTTCAGGTACCAACTGCTGGTCCACCACCCTGACAGCTCCACGCCAAACCCAGAATCGAAGCGGTAGTCGACATAGCCGCCTGCGTTGTATTCAGGGATCTGCACCGCATCGAATTTGCCGGATGGCCGCTGGTTGAGGCTGTTGTTGTCGCCGAATACCGTGCCGTTGTCGGGGATGAACCCGGCCGAGGCGAACCCGGCCTGGCTGGTGAACTCGTTGTAAGCGCTGATGCGGCTGAGGTTAAGGCCACCCCGCAGGTTCTGGTCCTGGTAGCGCAGCGTTGCCTCCCACCCTTTGACGATCAACCGGGCGATGTTGTTGTTGCTGTCCGGCGACTGGTCGCGGGCCTGCTTGTAGGCAGCCAGGGTGAGGAACAGCTGGTCGGGCACTGCCTCCACTTTCAAACCCACCTCATGCAACACGCTCAGGCTCTCGAAGGCCAGCGGGTTGAGCTGGTTGGCCCCGGTGCCGCTGCCCCAGCCCAGGCCGTTGGTGAAGAAGCCGGTGTTCACCGCCAGCGAGCGGTCGAAGGTGTAGTACAGCGTGCTGTTTTCCGTGGGTTTGACATAGGGGCTGACCTGCACCGAGAACAGCCGGTAGTTGTCCGAGTCCTTGCGTGGGTTGCCGCCGGGCAGCACGAAGGGGTTTTCGATACGGGCATCGATCCAGCTGCGGCTGGCGCCCACGTTCAGGCCCACGCGCTCGCCCAGCCGCAGGTTGTGCTGGCTGAACAGGGTCTTGGTGGTCCAGGTGCTGTCGGCGGTGTACGGCGCCACTGACTCGGCATACAGGCCATGCCCGGCCGGGTACATGGCCGGCAGGTTGAGCCAGCCGTAGTAGCTGGAGAACTGCGGCACGCCGGCTTGGCCGATCCACGCAGCGTTGCCGCCTGCGGGGTTGCGGCCGGTGAGCCCGAGCAGGTCACCGGGGTTTTTCAAGGTGGGGTCGAGGGTCAGGTCATAGGCGTTGATGGTGCTGCCAAAGCTGTTGTTGGCGGCGATCGACTCGTTGCGCTCGCGGCGATAGATCAGCCCGCTGTTGCTGTCATCGACCAGCGTCAGGTCGCCCAGCTGCCACTGGCCACGGGCGCGGAACTCGAAGCGGTTGTCGAAGATATCGTCCTTGCCTTGCACCTGAAACGCACCCACGGCGTCGGTTGTATCGGTGGAGTGCTGGTAAAAGGTGCTGTTGGCCAGGGTGATCGACGAGGTCAGGTCACCTTCGACGCGCAGTTGCGTGGTAAAGCGCCGTGAGCGGTTTTCGTCCTGTGCACGCTGGCCGGTTTGTGACGACAACGAGGTCAGGCCATTGCCTGTCAGCGACGGGTCGTAGACCCAGCCGCGCAGGCTGCCGGGGTTGGCCTGGGTATTGGGCGAGGCGCCCTGAAAGCTGCCGTCCACCACTGAGTACTGGCCCTGGGCATTGCGCTGGCGTTGCACCCACCCGAGCACCTGAGCGTCGGCTGCGCCCGAGGACAGCACCGGCGACCACAGGGTATTGCCGTTCTGGATGATCGGCGTGGCACGGCCGGCGTAGTACTTGCCGTGGTCGACCAAGTCCTGGGTGGCGCGGTTCCAGCCGTGGGTGATGTTGTAGTCGTAGTAGTCGTCATAGGCGGCATTCCAGTCCACCCGCACGTTGTCGTTGCGCCAGGCCAACGCGCCGTAGAAGGCGTCGAAGTTGTTCTCGACGTTGTCGTAGAAGTCCTCCTGGCGCTGGCGGGTGATGCTGACCCGGTAGGCCAGGTTGTCTGTGAGCGGGCCGGTGTGGTCGATGCTGAACTTGGTGGCATCGCGTGATTCGCCATCGGGGATCCAGCTGCCGATTTCGCCGCTGAGCTTGGTGCGGAATCGGTTGAAGTCGGGTTTCTTGCTCAGGTAGTTGACGTAGCCGCCACTGCCGCTGACCGATCCATAGGTCACCGACGATGGCCCGGCGACGATATCGGCGCCTTCGTAGGCGTTGAAGTTGGCGGGGTGGCGAACCCCGTAGGCGCGCTGGCCGTCCTGAAACACCTCGGTGTTCTGCCCGCGCATTTGCGGGGCGATCCCGGCGTTCTGGCCACCCCCTCGGGTGATGCCGGGGGCGTATTTGACCAGGTCGTCGGAACTGCGGATGGGGTCGTTGGCCAACTGTTCGGCGTTGATCTGGGTGACCGAGCGCGGGGTGTCGAGCACCTTGGCTTCCAGGCCGCCATAGATCGAGGCGGGCGGGCGAGTGGGCAGTGCGTCGTCGTCGGTCTGCTCGGCCTGCACGGTGACGGTTTGCAGCAGGGTATCTTCGGCGTGGGCCAATGACGTGCTGGTGGCCAGGATGGCCAGCGCCAGGGCGCTGGGCTGGAATTTTGGGTGGAGCAAGGTAACGCGGGGCATTGGCTGGGCCTCGTCCGATAGTAGGAATAGGGGAAAAACGAGGGCGCAGCCGCGCCTGCGGTTATAGGTTGATGCGGGGCGCTGACGCGGTTCCTGTGGGAGCGGGCATGCCCGCGAAGAATCCACCGCGGTGCATGGCCAGGGCTTTGCCCTGGTTCGCGGGCGCGCCCGCTCCCACAGAGAACGATGCCGGCCCAGAGATCAGGTTTTGAGCCACAAACGCTCGAATCGCCAGGTACTGAACAGCGACTGCTCCGCCTGCGCGCCACCCACGCGGGTGCTGACGCTGTCGAGCAGGTCGGCAAAGCCCCAGATCAGCATGCCGCCGCGCGCGTACTGGATGCGTTGCGCCCGGTGCACCAGCGCCTTGCGCTTTTCCAGGTCCGGTTGGGCCATGGCGGCGAGAAAGGCCTGGCTGAATTCGGGGTCGTTGAAGTGGGTCTTGTTGGCCACGGCAAACGGCGCGTCGGTATGAATCGCGCTGGCCAGGAACGGCGCGCCGATGCTGCCACCGGTGCTCAGGGTCCAGTCATCCCGTTGCGGACCCTGGAAGGTGGCCAGGTCAACCTGGCGCACGTTGATCGTCACGCCAATGCGCCGGGCCTGCTCGGCCAGCACCAGTGCCGAAGCCAGCCCCGGCCCGGCTGTGGTCACCAGCTCCACCTGCAACTGCTCATGGCCGGCTTCACGCAGCAACTGCGCTGCGCGCTGCGGGTCATAGGGGCGTGGGCCAATGCTGTGGTCGAAGGTGGGGTCGAAGGGTGCATACAGGTCATTGGCCACACGGCCCTGGCCATTCAGCGCACGGCGCACCAGCTCGTCACGGTCGGCCAGCAGGCGGAATGCCTCGCGTACTCGCGGGTCGTTGAACGGCGCCTTGGCGGTGTTCATGTCGAACGACAGCCAGTTGCCGCTCACCGACTTCAGCAGGCGCAACCGTGGGTCGGCCTGCAGCACCTGCAGGTGCTCGGTGGACATCACGTTGGCCATGTCGATCTGCCCGGCGCGCAGTGCCGCCAGGCGGCCGGTCTGGTCCTTGAAGTCGATGATCTCCAGTTCATCGGCGTAGGGCTTGCCGGGTTTGTAGTAGTTGTCGAAGCGGGTGAACAGCGAGCGCTGGCCCGGGGTGAAGCTTTTCAGTTTGTAAGGCCCGGCGCCGACCGGGTTAGTGACCGGGTGGTAGTCCACCGGCACGATGCCGCCGAAGTTGACCCAGGTCTCCGGCAGCGGCAGGTAGCTGCGGCCGTCGCGAAAGCTCAGGCGTACGGTGCGCTCGTCAAGCTTGACCAGGTTGTCGCGGTCCACCCAGTGCAGCAGCGCCGCATAGGGCGAGGCCAGCTGCGGGTCGGTGAGGCGGCGGATGGAAAAGATCAGGTCCTCGGCGTCGATGGTCTTGCCATGGTGGAACTCCAGCCCGGGCTTGAGGCGCAGGGTCCAGCTGCTGGCATCGGCGTTGGGCTCGGCGAACTCGGCCAGGGCCAGGCGCGGCTGCATCTGCTCGTCCCATTCCCACAGCTTGCTGTACAGCGCAAAGCCACGCACGATGCCGCTGCCGATGGGCTTGTGGGCGTCGAGGTTGCCGCTTTGGTTGCCGTCGATGATGCCTAAACGCAGGCGCCCGCCATGGCGCGGCTGGTCGGCTACGGCATGGCTTGGGCTGTCGGCGGGGCCGCAGCCGGCCAGCAAACCACCGGCCAGCACGCCAGCGTGGCCAAGGAAGCTGCGCCGGCTCAATGGGAAACCGTCCCTGGCCATGGCGTCAGGCTCCATTGCTGGCGTGCAGCTGCACGGGTTCGGTTGCCGGGCGGGCAAGGGCTGCGCGCTGCGCACGGAAGTGCGGCAGGATGTGCTCGCCGATGCGGTAGGCCTCTTCCAGGTGCGGGTAGCCGGCCAGGAAGAACAGGTCGATGCCGATGCCGTGGTACTCGTGGATGCGCGCTACCACGTTGGCGTAGCTGCCTACCAGCGCGCAGCCCGGCGGGATACCGATGTAGCCGAAGCCGGTCCACACATTGGGGTGGATGAAGAAGTCGTCGAAGGCCTGTTGCTCGTCCTTGTCGTTGTAGCCATGTTCGTAGCTCAGCTTGCGTGCCGTGCGCAGCCCTGCGTGGGCCGCGCGGGCCTTGACCGTGCCTTTGGCCACGCCTTCGTCGAAGAAGCGTTTGGCTTCGGCCAGCGCTGCCGCTTCAGTGTCGCGGGTGATCACGTCAATGGACAGGCCAAAACGGATATCGGTGCGCCCCCACTTCAACGCGCGGGCGCGAATGTCGTCGATCAGCGCAGCGATCTCGTCCGGGTGCTCGGCGCGCATCAGGTAGAAGTCGGCGTGCTTGGCGGCAAATTCCCGCGCTGCCACCGACGAGCCGGCCGTGCAGATCAGCGGCAGTTCGGCCTTTTTCAATGGGCCGCGAAGGCCGCCGCCTTCGGCACGGTAATAGGTGCCTTCGTAGTGGAACTGCTCGTTGTGCCAATAGCCGCGCACCACGTCCATGAATTCGGTGGCGCGAGCGTAGCGTTCGTCATGGCCCTCGAAGTCGCCGACCTGACGCTGGATGGCATCCGAGCCGCCGTTGATGATGTTCCACACCAGGCGGTTGCCGGTAGCGCGCTGGTAGGTCGCGGCCTGCTGCACGGCCACCCACGGGGTGTAGTGGTAGGGCTGGAACGCGGTGACGAACTTCAGCGTGCGCGTTTCCCGGGCCAGCAGTGAGCACACCGTCCACGGTTCTTCTCCGGTCGGCGCGTTGACCATCAGCGCGCCGCCGAAGCCGTTGATTTCCGCCGCGCGGGCGATCTGGCCGAGGTAGTCGATATAGGTGAAGTGATCACCTACGGCAAACCCCGACACCGCCCCGGTACTGGCCCCGCCCGCATGCCAGTCGCCGCGGTTGCGCGGGTCGCCGGGCAGGAACTGGGTTTCGCCGTGCAAGGGTAGGCGGGTGAAGAATTCGATGCTCATGGGGCGGCCTCCTTACTGGACGCTTGGGCTGCAATTGGGGGTGACTGGCTGGCCGCTGATGACCTGGCGGGCGAAGGGGATCGAGTCCTTCAGCGAGGCATTCACCGTTTCGCTGTGGCCCAGGCCCTTGTACAAGTGGCCCTGCACCACAGAGCCGGCCTTGCAGGCGTCCTGCATCAGCGCTACCTGGGTAGCGGCGGCGGGGGTCTTGTCCTCGGCACCGGTGCCGATGAAGATCGGCTGGGCCAGTTTCAGGGTCGGGTACGACACCTGTGCCAGCCATGGTTTGAGCTTGTCGCCCTTGTAGTCTTTCTTGGCATTGGCCGGGGTCAGGCCGGTGCCGACCACATCACTGACCAGCGATGACAGGCAGCTGGTACGTGCCTGCTCGAACAGCGGCAGGGCCTTGTCGGTATAGAAGTCGCGCGGGTCGATGCTCGGGTCATACTGTTGCGCAGCCAGCAGGGTGTAGAAGCCGTAAGCCAATGCCGGGTCGACTTTGTCCTGGTCCTGCTCGCCAACGTTTTTCGGGCCCACGGTATAGATCACGCCAGTGCCGATACTGCCCTTGACCCCTAGCTTGGGCGCATAAGTGGCCGCGTAGGCGCCAGCGGCAAACGCCCCGGCACCGCCCTGGGACTGGCCGATGATCAGCACCTTGTCGGCCAGCCCCGGTACGCCGGCCACCACAGCCTTGGCCGCATCGAGAATGCCGTAGGCGGCCATGCGGTTGTTCAGCAACGGGTGGCCGCCGGGGACGCCCAGGCCTTGGTAGTCGGTGGCAACGATGGCGTAGCCCTCTTCGAGCCAACGGTTGAGGTATTGCACGTCGCGGTAGCTGCGCCCGGCCCAGGATGGCGCGCAGATGTCGGCCACGCCGACCGTGCCATGGCCCCAGCTGGCAACCGGCCAACCGCCTGCCGGTGCCTTGCCTTTGGGGATGAACAGCGCGCCGGAAACCACAACCGGGGTCTTGCCGTCGATACCGTCCAGCGAGGTGTAGAGGATGCGTTGCGCACTGGCCGCACTGGGCAAGCTCAGGGCTTGTTCCAGCGGTTCGCTGCGCAGCAGTTTGCCGGGCGTGGCGGGGATGATCTTGGTCCAGGTGTAGAAGGCCGACACGCGGCCATCGCCCTGTTGCGGGTCGGGCTTGGGTGCGTAGGTTTCGGCGGCCACGGCACTCACGGACAGGGCCAGGGCGCTGAGGGCAAAGATGAGGGAAGCAGGCAGTTTCATGAGTCAGGGTCTCAAGGTTGATGGCTGAGTTGAGCGTTTGAGGACGGCCAGTCGTTGGCGGCTTGCTTGGTCGCCCAGAGGATGCGCACCCCGCGTTCGTCTTTTAGGGCGCTGGCTTCGTTGAGCAGCACGGCGGCATCCACTTTGCCGGCTGACATGGCAGCGGCGCCAAGCTGAGGGCATGACGCGAGGGATTGTTCATGTGCAGCTCCAGGCAAAGGTTCCTCAGGCCTGGAGCGAAATGCATGCCAGCCGGTTGAAAATGGCCTGCAGGGCTCGATTGGCGGGGCTTTCGGGGAGGGATTTCCTGTCGGTGAAGGGTTTGGCCTGCTGATCGGCGGGCAGGAGAGTGCTGGCGGGTTGCTGCTGCAGCAGCAGTCGGCTGCTGGAAAATCGAATATTCCTTATTCGAATATTCAAATACTAATTAATAATTTTTTGATCTAATTTGTTTCATGCACTATGGGCCTGCGCGTCAACTGCCAGGAATGCCCCCATGTCGCTGATCACCCACCCCAATGCCCGCGAGCTGACCAAGTCGGTACGTGCCACCGTGCTCGTGTTCAAGGACCCGCGCTCCCAGGAACTGCTCAGCCGTATCGAGCGCCTGGCGCCCAGCGAGGCCAATACCCTGATCATCGGCGAAACCGGCACCGGCAAGGAGCTGGTCGCCCGCCATATCCATCACCTCAGCCGCCGTGGGCGTGAGCCATTCGTGGCGGTGAACTGCGGTGCTTTTGCCGAAACCCTGGTGGAGAGCGAACTGTTCGGCCATGAGAAGGGCGCGTTCACCGGCGCCACCAGCAACAAGGCCGGCTGGTTCGAGGCGGCCAATGGCGGCACGTTGTTTCTCGACGAAATCGGTGACCTGCCATTGAACATGCAGGTGAAGTTGCTGCGGGTGCTGCAGGAGCGTGAAGTGGTGCGCCTGGGCTCACGCACGCCAATCCCGATCAACGTGCGGCTGGTGGCGGCAACCAACGTCAACCTGGCCGATGCGGTGGTGGCGGGGCATTTTCGCGAGGACCTGTTCTACCGCCTGCACGTCGCGACAATCCGGCTGCCGCCGCTGCGCGAGCGGCCGGGGGACATCCTGCCGTTGGCGGAGTTTTTCATCGAAGAGCATTGCCGACGGTTGGGTTACGAGCGCGCCTCGCTGAGTCCGGAGGCCGAGCGCAAACTGCTGGCGCATAGCTGGCCGGGCAACATTCGCGAGCTGGAGAACGCCATTCACCATGCGTTGCTGGTGTGTCGCTATCAGGTGGTGGCGCCGGCGGACCTGCACTTGGTGGACATGAGGCCGACGAGCCCGGCTGCAATCCAAAGCCATGTTCCGGTGGCACTTGCGCCGCCACCGGACCTGGAGAGTGCGTTGCTGGCATTGTTCGAGCAGAATGTCCCGAACCTGTACGAACACATAGAGGAGACGGTGTTTCGTGCCGCGTATCGGTACTGCCATGGGAACCAGCTGCAGACCGGCAGGCTGTTGAACATCAGTCGCAACATTGTCAGGGCGCGCCTAGAAAAGATCGGGGAGCTGACAAAAGCGTGAAAGCTGTTCAGTCTGTAGGTATCGAGTCGGAAAGATGAACGTAGCAATCTATCTGGTGGGCCGCCTTTACATCAGCTTGAGGGGAAGGCCCCGCTTGCTTGGCAATCACTTTCAGGCCCAGACCCTCACTGATGAAGTCACCAACCGAGTAGGTATTGAGCAGATAGCTGTACTCGGTGCGGTTGAGTGAAGCTGGCTTATGGGTTGTCCTGAATTTAATGGAGGAACGCACAGTCCAGTCGTCTGGGGCCGTCCTGTAATTCAGGGTGATGGTCGAGGCTGAAGGGATGTCGCTCATCGCAATTTTGCTGTAGCTGGCGACAACCGTTTTACTTGCCCTCTCGCCACTTCCCTCTGCTGGTAAATTAAGACCCTGGCTTGGTCCGGTACCGTTGTTCTCTTGCCAGAACATGATGACACCGCTCTGTTTTGGGGTGTTGTCGTTTCCCATGATGCGCACCTCGCGTTAAAGATTATGTGCCCTTAGGACCTGTCACCGCCTGTCTCGGCGTAGAGTCGTTGTATGGGCTTGAATCTAAAGCAGCCCAGGCGCTTGCGCACAATTGACAGGTCGGGCCACATTGCAGCCCGACCATCGCCCGCTTACTTGATAAAGCGCACCTGGCTGTTGATCTTCTCGATCACGGCCCCCTTGCGTTCGTTGAAGCGTGCCTTGTTCTGTTCGAACAGGTTGTTGCCCTTGGTATCGATCGAAATGATCAGCGGCCCGAACTCACGCACGCGGTTCACCCACAGCGTTTCCGGCATGCCCAGGTCCTGCCATTCTGCCCGCTCGATCTCTTCCACCTGAGTGGCTGCCAACACTGCGCAGCCGCCTGGAAACACCGCATGTACGGCCTTGTTCTCCAGACACCCGGTGGTGGTCTCCGGGCCCATACCGCCCTTGCCGACAATCAGCTTGACGCCGGTCTGCTCGATGAACTGCTTCTCGAACTTTTCCATGCGCATGCTGGTGGTCGGGCCAATGGACACCATCTCGAAGCTGCCATCGTCTTTCTTCCTGACAATGGGACCGGCGTGGAAAATGGCGCCGCCACGCAAGTCAACCGGAAGCTCGCGACCCAGCTCGATGAGACGCCGGTGTGCCACGTCACGGCAGGTCACCAGTTGGCCGGTGAGGTAGACCACATCGCCCACGTTGAGGCTGGCCAGGTCTTCGTCGCTGATCGGGGTGCTGAGGATCTTTTTCACAGTACTACCCCTTCGTGGGAGAGGATGTCGTAGGTCAGGTCGGCGTTGATGCGGATCTTGCCGCGTCGGTGGGCCCAGCAACCGGTGGACACAGCCACGCCGATGGTGGAGGGGTGACGGGCCGAGGACTCGATGTTCACGCCCATCACGCTGCTGTTACCGGTCAGGCCTTGCGGGCCGATGCCGATTTCGTTCAGGCCGTCTTCCAGCAGCTTTTCCATCATGGCCGCGCTTTCGTTGGGGTGGCAGGAATCCACTTCACGCAGAATGGCTTTCTTCGACAGGCGTGCTGCTGTTTCTACCGAGGTTGAAACCCCAACCCCCACCAGCAACGGCGGGCAGGCATTGACCCCGCGTGAGGTGATCACATCGAAGACGAACTCGGTCACCCCTTCATAGCCTTGACCCGGCATCAGCACCTTGGCCGAACCTGGCAAGGTGCAGCCGCCACCTGCCATGTACACATCGACGATGCAGTGATCGGCATCGGGGATGATTTCCCAGTCCAGCCACGGGATTTTCGAGCCGGTATTGGTGCCGGTGTTTTTCTCGATGAACGTTTCCACTGCGTTGTGGCGCAGCGGCCCCTGGATGGTGGCTTCCTTGGTGGCGTTCTCAAGGATGCCTTCCATCTCACCCAGCAGCGGGAAGCGTGCGCCGGCCGAGACGAAGTACTGGATCACGCCGGTGTCCTGGCAGCTGGGGCGGTTGAGTTTGTCGGCGTATTCCTGGTTGTCGGCCATCGAGTCGTACACGGCGATGGCCAGCGGGTTGGTTTCGGCAGCACGTAACTTGGCGGTCTTTTCCTTGACGTCTTTGGGCAGGCGCTTGCCGATATAGGCGGTGAACTTGGCCATCACGTCGGTAAGCGATGACACGGCGGTTTCTTTGTCCATGATTATTTCCTCACTGCATCACAAGGCGGATTCGTTCTTGCTGTTATCGAAAGGTCAGGGTATGGGTGTGTCGGCCTCCATGCGTGCAAGGGCAGGGTGCGGCGTAGCGGCTTGCGGTTCTGCCGGCAGCTGGCCGTCCAGGGCCTGCGCCATGCGCTGCTTGTCCAGCGCGCCCACCCAGTGGGCGATGGCCACCGTGCCGACGGCGTTGCCGATGGTGTTGGTGATGGCGCGGGCCTCGGACATGAAGCGGTCCACGCCCAACAGCAGCACCATGCCGGCCACGGGGATGTTGTCCATGGTCGCCAGTGTGGCGGCCAGGGTGATGAAGCCCGAACCGGTCACACCTGCCGAGCCTTTGGAGGTGAGCAGCAGCACGCCCAGCACGATCAGTTGGTCCATCAAGGTCAATGGTGTGTTGGTGGCCTGGGCGATGAAGATGGCGGCCATGGTGTAGTAGATGCACTGGCCGTCCGGGTTGAAGGTAAGGCCCGAGGGGATCACCAGGCCGACCACCGGTTTGGACACGCCGACCTTTTCCAGCTTGTTCATCAGTTGCGGCACCACCGACTCGGACGAGCTGGTGCCCAGTACCGTGAACAGCTCTTCCTTCAGGTACTTGAGGAACCTCCACAGGTTGAAACCGCACAGCCGGGCAATGGCGCCGAGCACGATCACCACGAACAGGAAGCAGGTCAGGTACATGGTCGCCATCAGCTTGCCCAGCGAGACGATCGAGCCCAGGCCGTACTTGCCGACGGTGAAGGCCATGGCGCCGCAGGCGGCCAGCGGGGCCACACGCATGATCATGCCGACGATGAAGAACATGCCGTGGGAAAAGGCTTCCAGCACATCCACCATCGGTTTGCCGCGCGGGCCGAGGTGGGAAAGGGCGATGCCGAACAGGGTGCTGAACAGCAGGATCGGCAGGATCTCGTTCTTGGCGAAGGCGTCGGTCACGCTGCCCGGGATCACATGCAGCATGAAGTCGATGAAGCCGCCACTGTTGCCGGCCGCCGCAGCGGTGTAAGTGGAGATGCTCTTGGCGTCGAGGGTGGCAGGGTCGACGTTCATGCCTTGGCCGGGCTGCACGATGTTGACCACCACCAGCCCAAGCACCAGGGCGAAGGTGGACAGCACTTCGAAGTAGATCAGCGCACGTACACCCACGCGGCCGAGTTCCTTCATGTTTTCCATCTTGGCGATGCCCAGCACCACCGTGGCGAAGATGATCGGGGCGAAGACCATCTTGATCAGTTTGATGAAGGCGTCACCGATGGGCTTCAAGTCCGCGCCAACCTGTGGCCAGAACACCCCGATCAGCACCCCGAGGGTTACGCCGATCAATACCTGTACATAAAGCTTGCCGAACAATCGCTTGGCCATTGCCGTCTCCGAATTATTGTTGTGAGTCGGATTTATCTGGCGGCCGGGCTGATCGTGGGGTGCAGGTCACACCTGGCCTTGGCGGCCGAAGAGCCCAGCGTTTTTGTGGTTAATCACGCAGGGCAAAAGGTAATGGTTTTTCAGAAATGCTGTAATACAATGAAATTCAACTCATTGTTTCCCTCAGGTTAATTATGAATCCGGTATCGGAGCTGGCGTTCTTCACCCAACTGATCAGGGTGGGCAGCCTGGCGGGCACCGCGCGCGAACTGAACCTGACCCCGCCAGCCGTCTCCAAGCGCCTGGCGCAACTGGAGCAGCGCCTGGGTGTGCGCTTGCTCAACCGCACCACGCGCAGCATCAGCCTTACCGCCGAAGGCGAGACCTACCTGGTGAATGCCCGGCGGATATTGGGTGAAATCGAGGAAATGGAGCGGCAGGTGTCCAGCAGCCGTGCCGAGCCGAAGGGGCTGTTGCGTGTCAATGCGCCGTTGGGGTTCGGGCGTACCCATGTAGGGCCGGCAGTCTCATCGTTTGCCAAACGTTTCCCGGAGGTGGAGGTGCAACTGCACCTGACCGACCGTCCCATCGCGTTGCCGAACGACGCCATCGATGTGGCCATCCGCTTTGGTGAACTGCCCGACTCACGCCTGATCGCCCGCAAGATCGCTGCCAACCGCCGCAGGTTGTGCGCTGCACCCAGCTATCTGGAAGCTCACGGCACCCCGCAAGCCCCCAAGGACCTGGCCAGCCACAACTGCATCGTGTTGCGCCAGAACGATGCCGCGTTCGGGATCTGGCGGCTCAGCCGTGGGAAGCATGGCGAGTCGGTGAAGGTGCATGGCAGTCTCAGCACCAACGATGGCGAAGTGGCGCTGAACTGGGCGCTGGACGGGCAGGGCATCCTGCTACGGGCCGAGTGGAACCTGGCCGATCACCTGCGCAGCGGGCGCCTGGTGGAGGTGCTGGGCGATTACCACACGCCGCCTGCGGACATCTATGCGGTGTATCTGGAGCGCTTGAACCTGTCGGCGAAGGTGTCGTGTTTTGTCGAGCATTTGCGGCAGTTCTTCCGACAGGGCGACAGCCAGTCGGCGTGGCAGTAGCGCCGCCGCACGCTGCGCTTTGGCACAGAGAAAAACGGCGCGCTCGCCCGGCACTTCGAAGGTGTTCTGTGCATCGCCAATACGTACCACCAATGTAGCGCACACCCCGGCCGCCGCCCAGTCCGGCCAGTGGCCCGCCTTGCAGGGTGTAGTCGACGCACACCGAGGCCAGGTGGCGCGGCACACGTACCGGCGCATTGCCCGCGCACCATCAAGGTGTTGTCGGTCCGGTTGTTGCCGGACACGTGGGTGTGCACGCCAGCGGTGTAGCTCACGGCTTCGGTAATGATCAACACAGCAAGACGTGAGGGGTACGAGGTATACAAGGTTTTATGAATCGAATACGATGCATTTTTAAGGTTTTTCTATTTTTGCACTGTATTCGATGCACTCAAGTATGAATGAATTAGGCAATCTGATAAAAAAACTGCGCAAGGAGGCCGGCCTGTCACAGGCGCAACTTGCCCAGCGGCATGGTATGAGCCGGGCGACCATCTCTGGCATCGAGAACAACACGATTCCCGAAGTCGGGATCCGCAAGGTCGCCGCAATCCTTGAGGGCCTGGGTTACGAGTTGACGGCAACGCCCAAGCGTCGGCGCAAGACCCTTGACGAGTTGAAGGCCGGGGGTATCCATGACCAGTCAGCGTGATCGTTTGTACATTGGCGCCAGCGGTGAGGCTGTCGGAACACTTGGCCGCAGCGAGGATAACCTGCGTGATTCGGTCTTTGTTTACAACGCGGCGGTCACTGAGGAACAGGCTGTTTCCCTGACCATGCCGGTGCGCCTCGAAAGCTACAAGTGGGAGTACGGCATACACCCACTGTTCGAAATGCATATCCCGGAAGGGCACCTCAAAGAGGAATTGATGCGCCGCTTCAGCAAGTCGGTGCGCGGTTTTGACGACTTTGCGCTGCTGGGTATCGTCGGTCCACACCAGCTAGGCCGCATCAGCATTGCCCAGCATGCCAGCGACCAGTCGCTACCGGGCATCAAGCTCGCCAACCTGCTGATTCACGACGGAGCCACAGACCTGTTCAATGACCTCTTGAGCACTTACGCGACCTATTCAGGGGTATCAGGTGTTCAACCCAAGGTGCTGGTGCGTGATACCGATGAAGTTGGAGCCGAAGTTGGCCGGTTCACCCATCGAGGTGCTACGCACTTGGTGAAGGCATTCAATGAAGCAGAGTTCCCGCAGTTGGCCGCCAACGAGTTTTTCTGCATGCGGGCGGCCCTTCACTGTGGCCTTGAGGTACCGGAATTTCAACTGAGCCAGCATGGGCAGTTTCTGGTTGTGAGACGCTTCGACATCGGCAGCGACAGCTACCTCGGGTTTGAAGACATGTGTGTGCTTTCCGGGTGGGGGACGCGCAAGAAGTACGACGGCAGTTACCAAGGCTGCGCGCAACTGATCAAACTTTATGTCACCCCCGGCCGGGTACCGGACGCGCTGGAAAGCTTCTTCACGCTGGTAGCGCTTTGTGCGGGCATTCAGAACGGCGATGCTCACTTGAAGAACTTCGGCCTGCTGTACGAGAACTGTGCGGAAGATGCCGACATCCGGCTTGCACCCGCTTACGATTTGGTGACCACGACGGTGTACAACAGCCACGATATCATGGGGCTGTTGCTGGGTGGCTCCAAGGCCTGGCCCAAACGCAAGATGCTGGTGCAGTTCGGGCGCACCGCCTGCAACCTTACGCAATCGCGCTGCGATGAGTTGCTCAACAGAGTCGAAGTCGGCATCAACCGTGCGATGGCGGAGTTATCAGATTATCGCAACAGCCATTCGGCATTTGAGCGCATAGGGGAGAAGATGGCCGCTGCGTGGGCCCAGGGCATGAACAGAAGTATTGTGGCCTAGGGTTTCCGACCTGGCCACGCGTTATACTCCGCGCCATTTTGCCAATGGCCGGAGTACGCTATGCGCCAGGTTTTGCTCATCGTCGATGTCCAGTCCACCTTTAGCCCGCCCGAGTGGCTGGTCGATGGTTTGCGGCGGTTGTCAGCGAATATCCCTACCATTGCTTCGGTCGAGTTGCATGACGAACAGGTCACACCGTTCGAGCGGCAACTCGGCTGGCACCCGGCGGCTGAGGACGAGAGCCTGGTCGAGGCCGACCAAGTCTTTATCAAGCATGGCTACGGGCAGAGCGTCGAAGCTATCGAGTACATTCGGCAGCTGGGTGTAGAGCGGGTGCTGGTGTGCGGGCTGCAGACCGAAACCTGCGTGCTGGCCGCTGGCTTTGCCCTGTTCGATGCGGGGCTGACGCCTACCCTGGTGACGGACATGACCGTAGGCTCTTCGCTGGACCGTTCTGGCAAGCTGGGCATCGCGTTGTGGCAGCATCACTTCCGTCAAGTCACTACCTCGGTAGAGGTACTGGCCGAACTGGCCGGACAGACCTGACGCATGTAGTCACTTTGCCGTCATCTGGCGCCTCGAGCTCCCGGGCCAGGTCAATGTGCTGGCGATTCCCAAACCTGTGAAGTTGCAGGATGGCAACGTCGACTACAGCGCCCGCTACAGTACGTGGTATCGAAATTGCCCAGCCTCAAGCGGAGGTGGCGCGCTCGGCTGCATCTGCTCCGCGCGCCGGGTTCTGCCTGTTCTTGCGGTTGAATAGAAGGCGCAACAGGGTGTTCCAGCAGTAGGCCACCAGCACCCCGCCGGCCAGTGCCAGGGTTACCTCGAACAGCGGGTGATTGAAAATACGGTCTGCCAGCGACAGGAACTGGAAATGTGTCAGGTAGATATACAAGGTTGACGAGGCAATCACCGCACCTGCCCGTGCCACCAGGGCAGGCACTGGCACCGAGCGCACCCAGATCAGGGCCAGCATCGCCGGCAGCGCGATATCGATATAGCGCGAGAATGCCTGCCAGCCCACGCCGGCAATCGCCATCAGGTCCAGCTCGCCGACCACCAGCACCGCTACCGCGCTGGCCACCCATTTACGCGCGGTAGTGTCGGCATGGTGCACAGCCATGCCCAACACCATGACGGCCAGGAAATGCTGTGGTACCCGGTTGAACAGCGCACCGGCGTCGAACACGAAGCGGCTGACCAGCACATCCACTGCCACCAGCGCACAGGTCGCAATGATCAGGCAGCGGAACGGGTCGGCGAGGACCACCTGGCGCACACGCCGGATCGACAACACCAGGCCGATGATCAGGATCATCTGCACCAGCACTTCGATGTACCAGTAATTGAACACACTGACCTCGCTGGCCGGGAACCAGTTGGAAACCAACAGCAGCGATTGCCAGTGCAGGTGGTCGAATACCAGCTGGATCAGCGCGGTGTACAGCACCGTTGGCACCACGATGGCTGCCAGCGACCTGAGCAGTGTGCGCGCATCGCCACGTTCTTCGATGGCCTTGAGCTGGAATCGCGCCAGGCTGATGCCGGAAACCAGGAACAGCACCGACGTTTCGCCCACGATCAGCCAGTGGTCGAACGCGCTCAGGTGGCCGACCACGATCAGGATGATGGCGAGCATGCGCACGAACACCGGCATTTCCATCACCCGCCAAGGGCCCTTGGGCGGTGCGCTCAGCTCGGCCAGCTGGTTCACCGGCAGGGTTTCCCAACGTTCAGGGAGGTGACCGATCAGCTCCTCCAGCACGCGTGAAGCCTGCACGAACGACAGTGAATCGCCGCCCAGTTCGACGAAACTCAACCTGGCGTCCAGGCGTGGCACCTGGAGGATGCGCGCCCAGGCGGTGCTCAGCTTTTCCGCCAGTGGGGACAGGAGCACGTTGGCACTGTCGTCAAAGGGCGCAGGCAGTGCACGTTTGTCGAGCTTGCCGTTTGGGGTGAGCGGCAGGGCATCGAGGAACACGAAAAGCGCCGGCACCATGTAGTCTGGCAGTTGGCCCCTGAGCGCCTGGCGCAGTTCATCGGCGATGGTGGGCTTGCGGCTGACGCAATAGGCAACCAGCCGGGTCGAGGCGCTGTCGTGGTTAGCCACGACCACGCATTGCCCGATGTGCGGGTGGCGGGTGATGGCGTTTTCGATTTCCGCCAGCTCGATGCGATGGCCGCGGATTTTCACCTGGCTGTCGCCGCGTCCCAGAAAACGGGCGCTGCCATCGACCAGGTAGGTGCCCAGGTCACCCGTGCGGTAGCAGCGGTCGCTTGGGTCGCCGGTGAACGGGTTGGCGACGAACTTGGCCTCGGTCAGTGCCGGGTCGCCCCAGTAGCCTTGGGACAGGTAGGGGCTGCGGATCAGGATTTCGCCCGTTTCCCCTTCGCTGACCAACTGGTTGGCCGGGTTGACCACCAGCAACTGTGCATTGGCGATGCCCTTGCCCAACGGGACACGCGCATTGTCGGCGTGCGGGTCAAGCGTATGGAAGGCCATTGCTTGTGGTGTTTCGGTGGTGCCATAGAAGTTCACACTGACGGCGTTGGGCGCAATGGCACGCATCTGCTGGTACAGCGCCGGGCTGAGCGCATCGCCGCCCCAGAACAGGTAGCGCAGCCGGTCGAGCACCTGGCCATTCAGGTGTGCGCCGGTTTCGATCAGCTTGCCCAGTGGCGGGGTGAGGTGGATCACGCTCACGTTGTGCTGATGAATCCAGCTGGCCAGCCGGGACGGGTCGGTCAGGGTTGGCTGGGCAGGGCAGGCGATGGTCGCGCCGATCGACAGAGGCGTGAACACGTCGCGGTACACCGGGTCGTGGCCCAGGCCGGAAAGCAGGGAGAAGGTGTCGGCCTGGCTGAAGCCATGCTGGCTTACATGCCAGTCGATGAAGTGCACCAGCGGCGCGTGGTGGGTGACGATGCCCTTGGGTTCACCGGTGCTGCCCGAGGTGAAGGTGATGTAGGCGGGGTGTTCGGGGGTTACGGCGGGCAGCGCCACAGGCAGGTTGGGGAAGGCTTGCAGTGCGTCAGCGGGGGCTTGCGGCACCGTAACGACAAGCGGGCAGTCGGTGTCGACAGTTGCCTCGTCACAGCGCAGGACCACGGCCGGCCCCAATGTGCGGACGATCTGCGCAATGCGCGCAGGCGGGTAGGCGGCGTCGGCCACGGTAAAGGCCAGGCCTGCGCGCAGGCAGCCGAGCATGGCGTAGACCAGGGCGGCGCAGCGGCTGGCGACGATGACCACACGATCGGTGCCGCTGGCAGCGTTTTCTACCAGATAGGCGGCAATGCCCTGACTGATCTGCGCGAGCTGGGCATAGCTGCAGATGGTGTGCTGGGCATGAATGGCGATGGCATCCGGGCAGCGACCGGCCTGTTCGAGGAAGGCGTGGTGAATGGGCTGCTCGGCACGGTACTCCAGGCACAGCGTCGGGTTCGGGCGCAGGTCCGGCATGATGGGTAAGGGCTCCGCATGAACGTTGGGGCTGGCTGGTAGCACAACGCTAGTGCACGGTGGCCGGTGGCGCCAATCCGAGTGGCTGCTGCGCGATAGCCGGGTGCGCACCCTGTAGGAGCGGGTTCACCCACGAACACCGACGAAGCCGGAGCCATGCCCGCGCTGTGTTTTTGATCGCCCAAAAGCTCAATCCCAGACGTTTCCTACAAGGAATTAGGACGCCCCATGAACCTCCGGCAAGCGATTCCTCGTTAGTGTTCAGGGACCATCACGGTCCCTTTCATTGCGAGGTCGTTTTTGACAATCAGCCAGCGAATTGCCATTGCGACAGCCGAAGCCGGGCTCCCTTCCGACCAGTGCATGGCCTGTGAACGCCAAGGCCTGCCGATCCTGCCCCTGCGCCGCGCCCTGGTGCCGGACACACGCCCGCAGGGCCTCAGCACCGTGGCCGGCAGCCTGCATGTCTCGGCGAAGCTGGGGGTGCGCACCTTGCGCATGGGCTACCTGTACGTGCTGCTCGACCAGCAGGTCTGGCATGCCTACGAAGTGAGCGAGCAGGGCCACCTGCGCCGCTTCAACCCCTACGAGCCGTCGGAGGGCCTCCCCGCATCACTGCCCGAAAAATGCGTGAATGAAAACCACGACATTCCTTCGTCCTTCCTCAATATCGACACCGACCGCTATGGCAGCGCCTGGCTGGCCTTCTCCAGCGACCCTTGGCCGGTCAGCGTGTTGAATGCCTACAAGAAGGGCCAGGCGCCTGCCCATCGCTTCGAAGGGGTGGACCTGACTCAGGCGCGCAACGACCCCGAGTTGCTGGGCATCGCCATGACGCCCGACAACCTGCGGGTCGACAAGGAAGTGTTCGAGTACGCGCAGCATGGGTGTTCGCCATTCGACAGTGCGCATGGCTTCCACACCCGCTGGTTGCGAAGGTTTGCCCTGAAGGGATACCTGGTCAACGCGATGAACCGGCACACGCTGGAGAAGGGTGT
>NZ_QJKG01000009.1:0-234406 GCF_003202095.1 Pseudomonas sp. LAIL14HWK12:I1 | reverse complement strand
TGCTTGGGTTTTTAAGAAACCCTAAACTTGGCTCAGCAATCTCAAATGACTATGTGATTTCTCGCATGGCCACTTGTGATGCTGATAATCTTTTTGACTATCAGTCCGTACTCACAAGCACCCACACGAATTGCTTGATTCGATTTGTTAAAGAGCGTTTGGTTAAGAGCTTTCGTCTCAACCGAGGCGCGCATTCTACGCTTTCCTCAGAGCCTGTCAAGCGTTTATTTTGAAGTTTTTTGCGAGAAACTCGTTTAGCTTCAAACACTTGACTCAACAGGGTGGCTAGCTTTGCTTCGCTACCGCGTTGGAGTGGTGCGCATTATAGGGACGGCTCTGAGGAGGTCAACCCTTAATTTCAATGTTTTGAAATATTTATGCCGAAGGCGCTTCAGGGCTATCACGCACCCCATCAATTGCGCACTATATTGCTCATCACCCACCCCGCCCAAGGATCGCCGCACAGACATGAACACCCAGCCCCGCAGCCTGGCCGCCACCCTCTTCCCGATTGGGCTGCTGCTTATCGCCATGGCATCGATTCAATCGGGTGCCTCCCTGGCCAAAAGCATGTTCCCCATTATCGGCGCACAAGGCACCACCGCCCTGCGCCTGATTTTCGCCAGCATCATCATGCTGCTTATATTGCGCCCGTGGCGGGTACGCATGACCGCCAACACCCTGCGTAACGTGGTCATCTATGGCATGGCCCTGGGTGGCATGAATTTCCTCTTCTATATGGCGCTGCAAACGGTGCCCATCGGCATTGCCGTTGCACTGGAGTTCACCGGGCCGCTCGCCGTTGCGATCTTCTCTTCACGCCGGCCAATCGACTTCCTGTGGATTGCCCTGGCCATCGCCGGCTTGCTGTTGTTGCTGCCTGCAGGGCACAGTGGCCAGGCACTCGACCCGGCCGGTGCTGCTTACGCGCTGGGTGCTGGCGTGTGCTGGGCCCTGTACATTCTGTTCGGGCAGCGTGCCGGGGCCGAACACGGCATCCAGAGCGCCGCGCTCGGCGTGGTGGTCGCTGCACTGTTCGTCGCCCCCATCGGCATTGTCCACGCGGGCAGTGCGCTGCTCACGCCCGCGGTCATCCCCATGGCGCTGGGCGTGGCGATACTGTCCACAGCACTGCCCTACAGCCTGGAGATGGTTGCCCTCACGCGCATTCCGGCTCGCACCTTCGGCACCCTGATGAGCATCGAACCGGCGTTCGGGGCGTTGTCCGGCCTTCTTTTCCTGGGCGAAGTGCTGACGGTTACCCAATGGCTGGCGATTCTGGCAATCATCACGGCCTCTGTCGGCACCACGCTGTCCATGCGCAAGGAGCCCGCCCCAGCCGTCGCAGCAGACTGATATGAGAAATATTTTCATTTGAGACAGGATTAAAGATTGTAGCGACCCGTCTCGCTGATTAAGCTGTCACAGAATCATCATCTTTACGCTATCTACTGGACCGAACAGGGACGCTGGGGAAATTTCAGGAAGAACCGAAGCGATAACGACAGGGCTAGACGACAGCTGATCGGCCCTGCATTTAAGGACAGGAATGAAACGTATTTTTCTCATCCTGGCCATCTTGGCTATTGCTGGATGTGCCGCCACGGCCAAGACTGAGGTCAAGAGGGGCAAGAAGGGCCTGCATATCAACTGCTCCGGCCTTTCCTCTTCGTGGGACAACTGCTACAGCAAAGCCGCGAGCTCTTGCAGCACGCGCGGCTATCGGGTCATCGCACGCTCGGGCGACAGCGATGAAGAAGCCGGCGATTACTTGTTCGGCATCAACCCGGCGGGTTACACCAGCCGCAGCATGATCGTCATCTGCAAGTAGAAAAAGGGCAGCTCACGAGCTGCCCTTTTCATACGCTGTTACAGCGACGTGGTACGCCTTTCCAGCCAGGCCAAGGCGTCCCCCTTGAGCAACGGAGCCAGGCGCTCACGCACCGTGGCGTGATAGCGGTTCAACCACTCCACCTCTTCTTTTGACAGCTGTTCGGCTAGCAGGCACCGGGTGTCGATCGGGCACAGTGTCAACGTCTCGAAGTTCAGGAAGTCGCCAAATGCACTCTTGCCGGCTTCACGATTGACCACCAGGTTCTCGATGCGTACACCCCATTGCCCCGGGCGATACGTACCTGGCTCGATCGAGCTGATCATGCCCGCCTGCATCGCCGTCTGCGGTGCAGGTGCCGCCTGGTAGGCAATTACCTGCGGCCCTTCATGCACATTCATGAAGTAGCCTACCCCATGCCCGGTACCGTGGCCGTAATCCACCTGGTCTGCCCAGATCGGCGCACGAGCAATGGCGTCGAGCAACGGCGACAGCACCCCACGCGGAAAGGTGGCACGCGACAGGGCAATCATGCCCTTGAGTACCCGGGTGCAATCCTGCTTCTGCTGGTGGCTGGGGTTGCCCACAGGCACCATGCGTGTGATGTCGGTGGTGCCACCCAGGTACTGCCCGCCCGAATCGATTAGCAAAAGCCCGTCGCCCTCGATGACCGCGTGCGACTGCTCGGTAGCGCGGTAATGCGGCATGGCACCGTTGCCATTGAAGGCAGCAATGGTCGAGAAACTCAGCGATACGAAACCCGGGCGCCGGGCACGCGCTGCGCTCAGTTGCTCGTCGATCGTCAGCTCGGTGATTTTCTCATTGCCCAGGCTGGCCTCGAACCAGGTGAAGAATTCGCACAAGGCAGCACCGTCCTGCTCCATGACCTGACGGATGTGAACCAGGTCTTCATCACCTTTGCATGACTTGCTCAGGGTGGTGGGATTGATCCCCTCGATCAGCACGACCTCTGCCGAACGGTTTTCCAGCAGGCCACAGGTGACCCGTGCCGGGTCCACCAGCAACCTGCTGCCGGCCGGTACGGCACCTAAGGCCTTGCCAGCCTCGCTGTAGTCGCGTACCTCGACGCCGTCGACTGCCAGCACTTGGCGCAAATGCGCGTCCACCTTGTCCTGACCCACGAACAGAATGGCCTGCTTCTCATTGATCAACGCAAAGGCCAGAAACACCGGGTTATAGGAGACATCACTGCCGCGCAGGTTGAACAGCCATGCGATGTCATCAAGGGTGGCAATGAAATGCCAGTCGGCGCCCTTGGCCAGCATGCCCTGACGCAACTGCGCGAGTTTTTCCGCTCGGCTCACCGTCGCATGCGGCGGTAAATGCTGGTACACCGGGTTACCCGGCAGCGCCGGGCGCCCATCCCAGACTTGCCCCAACAGATCCTTGTCGGTGACCAGCCGAGCGCCGCGAGACTTCAGCCGCTCACCCAGTTGTCGCGCCGAGGCCAGCGCCAGGACCGCACCATCTACCGCGACGCTACCGTCGGGCGCTACATTATCGCCCAGCCACTCCAACGCCCCGGGTTTGCCCGGCAACAGTTTCATCAGCTCAATGCCGCTGTCTGCCAGTTCATGCTCGGCCTGCTCCCAGTAGCGGCTGTCGACCCACAGCCCGGCGAACCCGGGGGTGACCACCAATGTGCCGACCGAGCCGTGGAAACCCGAGAGCCACTGACGCCCCTGCCAGTAACCGGGCAGGTATTCGGAAAGGTGGGGGTCGGCCGAAGGTACCAGCAAGGCATCGATGCCCTCTGCCGCCATGGCCTGGCGCACGCGTGCCAGGCGCTGTGGCACGCTTTGCTCAAGGGTGGTCTGGACGTTCATGCGCTCTCCTGCGGCTACATCACGGTTGATCCAATGTGCCGATAATGGAACAGCCGCCAGAACCCTGCAATCGTGACGACCAGGACACGGCATGGATTGCCCGCCACGCCTTGCGCCAATCAGACACTTCCTACAACGCGCTCAGGACCACCGATCAAGTCCCGCTGAACTTCCGCAAAGTGCCGGCTTCACACACAGTACACTCACTGCCCACAGGCAAATGACCATGCCCAGTGCCTGGCATTCGAAAACCGGCGTGGTGTTGCTCGACACCCGCGAACATACGCCCGAGCATGAGCATGCCGTGCACCTCAAGCTTGCCGACGGCCTCGCCCGCCTGCTGGGTTGTCCACATGTGCCCAGGCAGCAGGCCAAGGCCAACGACGGCTACTACTACGTGCCCACCGAGACCCTGATCGACCCCCGGCGCTATGCCGCCCTGGGTATTCTTGGCGAACAGGACCTGTTTGGCGGCCTGGTGTCCTACCCCCACATGGCGACCAAGGCAATCTCCCACCCGTTGCCGGCCAAGGCCAGCTTCCCACCGGGCTGGACTGACGCCTTCGCCCAACAAGCGAGTGACGCCCTGCTGCGCGGCTACACCGTGTTCAGCAAAGCTGATGCGCGCACTGCCGCACAGTTGCTGCTGCTCGACGGCCCGCTACGGGTCAAGCCGGTGCTGGCTACCGCAGGCCGCGGACAAGCGGTCATCAGCACTGCAGACGCACTGGAACCCCTGCTGGCCGATATGGACGAACAGGCGCTGGCAGTGTGGGGGCTGGTACTCGAAGAAGACCTCAATGACGTAAAAACCTTCAGCGTCGGCCAAGTGCGCGTCGCGGGGCTGACATGCAGCTATCACGGTACCCAACAGCTGACCCATGACCACCAGGGCATCGAGGTGTATGGCGGCTCCGACCTTGTGGTGGTACGTGGCGACTATCAGGCGCTGCTGCAACTCCCCCTGGAAGACCACCTGCGTCTGGCGATCAACCAGGCCATCACCTACGAGCAGGCTGCCGAGCAGCACTTCCCTGGCTTCATCGCCTCACGGCGCAACTACGACATCGCTCGCGGCCTGAGCCCTCAAGGGCACCTACGTAGCGGTGTGCTCGAGCAATCCTGGCGCCTGGGCGGTGCCAGCAGTGCCGAGCTGCTGGCCCTGCAGGCATTTGCCGATGACCCGGCATTGCAGCAGGTGCGTGCCTCCACCCACGAAGTGTTCGGCACGCCCGACCTGCCCGCTGATGCCACCCTCTTCTACCAAGGAAACGACAGTGAACTCGGACAATTCAGCAAATTTGCACGGATTCGCGAACATGGCCGTTCAGAGTGAAACCGTTGAACTGCAAGTCGACAACGACAGCATTGTCGGCACCCTGGTCAGCCCCGGCAGCAAGATGCCGGGCATCCTCTTCGTGCACGGTTGGGGCGGAAGCCAGCAGCGTGATCTGGCCCGGGCCCGGCACATCACCGGACTGGGCTGCGTGTGCATGACCTTCGACCTTCGCGGGCACGAAAAGACCGAAAGCCAACGCCTGACAGTCACGCGTGAACAAAACCTGCATGACCTGATGGTGGCCTACGACCGGCTGCTGAGCCATCCAGCCGTGGACAGTAGCGCCATCGCCCTCATCGGCAGCAGTTATGGCGGCTACCTGGCAACGCTGCTGACCCGCGAACGGTCCGTCAAATGGCTGGCCCTGCGGGTACCCGCCATGTATTGGGACGACGAATGGAACACCCCCAAGCAAACCCTCGACCGCCAACGCCTGAACGCCTACCGGCAGCAATCGCTTGGCCCGGCTGACAACCGTGCACTGGCAGCGTGCGCCGAGTTCGGAGGGGACGTCTTGCTGGTAGAGTCCGAACAGGACGACTATGTACCGCACAGCACACTGATGAGCTACCGCTCGGCATTCGTCAGCGCCCATTCGCTCACCCATCGCATCGTCGACGGGGCCGATCACGCGCTGTCCAGCGAAGAGAGCCAGAAAGCCTACAGCTCGATCCTGGCAGCATGGATCAGCGAAATGGTCATCGGTGCCCGACTGGACCGCTACCCGCATTACGCGCCTTGGTATGCCTGAAGCTCGCCCACCTGACAATGCAGGCCGCCATCGGCGCCGCGAACCAGACTGCGCAGCGTCTGGTAGGCTGCAAAGTGCACCCCGCGCGCCTGATGCTGCCCCAGCAGCTCAAGGAAGGGCTCCTCGACGAAGTGCACGGCCGCCACCGACCAGGCCTGGCGTGATTGCCATTGCAGGTATTGCAGCACCCGGCTGCCATCGTCACTGGCCTGGACACTGACCCCCTGCAGCCCTTCACAGCGCGCAGCAAGCTCTTCGCTTCGCGCCACCAAGGCCTGAGCCAATGCTTGCTGGCACATGCTGGGCACTTCGTATTCGATCATCTGGGTGAACCAAAGGGCATTAGGGTTGGCCGACATCGGCGGTCTCCTGGTAACGGACGCATGCAGCGGGATGCCGAGCAGGGTAAAACCTCAAGTAAAGTCAAGGTCAAGGGGTTTATGCGCACCCTGGCCTGATACCGCAAAACGCCGCCGGTAGTCACTTGGGGTCAGGCCGGTAATGCGCTGAAACACCTTGCGAAACGCTCCCGGGTCCTGGTACCCGACACCCCAGGCAATCTGTTCGACGTTGCGCCGTGTGAACTCCAGCAAACGGCAGGCTCGCCCGACCCTCACCTGCTGGCAATACTCGGTCGGGCGCATCCCGGTGGCGGCACGAAAGCGCCGCAGGAACGTACGCGCTTCCAGCCCCGCGCACGCAGCCATCGCCGCAAGGTCAGCCTCCTGCCCGCCATTGCCCTGCAACCAATGTTGCACCTTCAACACGGCCTCGTCGCCGTGGTCCAGGCGCGGACTGAACAGCGCCCCGGGCAAGGGGGCTGTCGTCGGCTCAACGGCCAGGTAGCGAGCGGTCTCTCGCGCCACCGTCGCCCCAAGAAATCGCTCCAGCAGGCGCAAGCCCAGGTCAGTCCAGGCCATCAACCCTGCCGAGGTCACGATATCGCCGTCGTCCAGCAACGGCTGCCGCGCCTCTACCCGCACCTTGGGGAAGCGCTGGGCCAGGGCATGCACATAGTTCCAGTGGGTGCAGGCCGGGCGCCCGTCGAGTAGCCCACTGGCGGCAATGAAAAACACCCCGATGCAAACCGACGCCAGCACCGTACCGCGCCCGTGCAACTGGCACAGGGACGCACGGTGACGGTCAAGCAGCTCGGCTTGCGGGGCCGACTCCAGGCTGGGTGGAATGATCAATACACCCAGGCCCGGAGCAGCCGCCGCGGAGCTATCCGGGGCTGGCAGCAACTGCCCTGCCTCGTCGGCCTGCCAGAAGCTGACACGAATGTGCGGCAGCTCGACAGCCCCCAGTTCGGCTGCAACCCGGTTGGCCACCAGGAACAGGTCGGCCAGGCCATATACGGCCGCGCGCTGCACGCCGGGGTACAGCAGCAGGCCGATGTCCAGGCTGGCGGGGATGTCAGTTTTTGCCCGCATAGTGTCGTTCGCGCCAATCCTCAGGTTCTTGCACACAGCCTATAACTAACGCCTACCAACGACTACTGCCACAGGAGGCAGCATGAGCAAGCAGGCGCTGATCATCATCGACATCCAGAACGACTATTTCCCGGGCGGCAAATGGACCCTCGATGGCGCCGACCAGGCGGCCGACAACGCTGCACGGTTGCTGGCAGCCGCACGCCAGCGCGGCGACCTGGTGGTGCATGTGCGCCATGAGTTCGACAGCGCCGATGCCCCCTTCTTTGCACCGGGCTCGCAGGGTTCGGCGATCCACTCCAAGGTCGAACCGGCAGCAGGCGAACCGGTGGTGCTCAAGCACAAGGTCAACGCCTTCCTCGGTACCGACCTTGAGCACACGCTGGACCGGCATGGCGTCGAGGCCCTGACCATCGTCGGCAGCATGAGCCATATGTGCATCGATGCCGCCACCCGGGCTGCGGCCGACCTGGGTTACGAGGTGACCGTGGCGCACGATGCCTGTGCGACCCTGCCGCTGGCGTTCGACGGCAGGCAGGTAGCGGCGGCGCAGGTTCATGATTCGGCGATGGCGGCGCTGGCATTTGCCTATGCCAAGGTCGTGAGGACCGATGAGTTGCTTCAAGGCTGATCGGCTCGAAAGCTTTGGGGCTATGCATCAGCCCCAAAGCTTGCAGGCTCAAATCACCACATTACGCACGAACCGCACCGCCACCGCCCCATCATTACGGTATGCATACCGGCAGTTGCTGGGAAACACATGGAACTGCCCCACCAGCAGACGATGCTCGACCCCTTCGATGATCAACGTCAGCTGCCCTTCAGCCACATAAATCTGCTCGCTCCAGCCTTCGGCATCGGCCTCGCTGGAATAGCACTCACCCGGCGCCAGGGTCCACGCCCACAGCTCCACCTCGCGCCGCGCCGGGCTGGTGCCAAGCAACACTGCCCGGCTCTGCGGATGCTCCCCCGCCCAGGCCAGCTCTTCGATGCGCCCGGGATCACGCCGATCAGGCGCCTGGATCAAGGTACTGAATGCCACCCCCAAGGCTTCGGCGATCAAATCCAGCGTGGTCAGGCTGACGTTCTTTTCCCCCGCCTCGATCGCCACCAGCATGCGCCGGCTAACCCCGGAGCGCTCGGCCAACGTCGTCTGGCTCATGCCAGCCGCGTTGCGCAGGCGGCGCACATTGAGGCTGACATGTTGAAGCACCGATGCGCGATGCGCGGAATCTTTGTGCACTATATTGCTCACTGGTCGAGATTGCGCAGTATACTGCCCACTTTGCGGCGATTGTGCGCCGCCCCCTCCGAGTGCGCAAGACCATGAGCCAGGCCAGCAACAAACCGACCCCCACCGTTACCTTTCGCCTGAGCAAGGCTGAACTGGTGCTGGTCTTCATCACCATGTTGTGGGGCGGCACCTTCCTGCTGGTGCACAACGTGATGACCGTCAGCGGCCCGATGTTCTTCGTCGGCTTGCGCTTTGCTGCAGCCGCACTGTTCGTGGGCGTGGTCTCGGCGCGGGCATTGCCCGGGCTGACCTTCACCGAGCTCAAGGCCGGCATGCTCATCGGTGTATCGATCATGCTCGGCTATGGCTTGCAAACCATGGGCCTGCAAACCATCAGCAGCAGCCAATCGGCGTTCATCACTGCGCTGTACGTGCCGTTCGTGCCGCTTTTGCAGTGGCTGGTGCTGGGCCGACGGCCTGGCCTGATGCCCAGCATCGGCATTTGCCTGGCATTCATCGGCCTGATGCTGTTGGCCGGGCCGGAAGGCGGCAGCCTGCATTTCAGCGAGGGCGAGGTGGTCACCTTGGTCAGCGCCGTCGCCATCGCCGGCGAAATCATCCTGATCAGCCGCTACGCCGGCCAGGTCGACGTACGCCGGGTTACCGTGGTGCAACTGGCGACCGCATCATTGCTGGCGTTTCTGATGATCGTGCCAACCCAGGAGCGTATCCCCGACTTCTCCTGGCTGCTGCTGGGCAGCGCCGTAGGCCTGGGCGCCATGAGCGCAGTCATCCAGGTGGCGATGAACTGGGCACAGAAGTCGGTTTCGCCTACCCGGGCCACGCTCATCTACGCCGGTGAGCCAGTGTGGGCCGGGATCGTCGGGCGCCTGGCGGGCGAACGCCTGCCGGGCGTGGCACTGCTCGGTGGCCTGCTGATCGTGATCGCGGTGGTGGTGAGCGAGCTCAAAGTGCGCCGACCGCGCGAAACCATTGAGGCACGCGATGTACAGAATGAAGGCGAACGCCAGGCGGAGCTGTGAAGTCGATAACAGCAGCTATGCTTTGTAAACAAATGTTATAAAAAAACAGCTTGTCACAGCCTGTTTGTAGGATTCTGCGACAGCTTGCGTGTTGGTGATCACCCCCTCGGCACGTATGATCTTTGCAAACTTCTCCAGAATAGGCCGCTATGTCATTGATAGTGCTATTGCTTCTGCCGTTCGTGGGCAGTTGCCTGGCAGCCGTGCTGCCGCACAACGCACGTAACGCCGAGTCCATTCTTGCCGGGCTCGTAGCCCTGGTCGGTACCGTCCAGGTAGCACTGCTGTATCCCCAGGTTGCCCATGGCGGTGTGATTCGCGAAGAGTTCCTGTGGCTGCCCAGCCTGGGACTCAACCTGGTACTGCGCATGGACGGCTTCGCCTGGCTGTTCTCGCTGCTGGTACTGGGCATCGGTACGCTGGTGTCGCTGTACGCGCGCTACTACATGTCACCGCAAGACCCGGTACCGCGCTTCTTCGCCTTCTTCCTGGCCTTCATGGGCGCCATGCTTGGCCTGGTGATTTCCGGCAACCTGATTCAGCTGGTGTTCTTCTGGGAACTCACCAGCCTGTTCTCCTTCCTGCTGATCGGCTACTGGCACCACCGCGCAGACGCCCGCCGTGGTGCGTACATGGCGCTGATGGTGACCGGTGCAGGCGGCTTGTGCCTGCTGGTCGGGGCCCTGCTGCTCGGCCATGTGGTCGGCAGCTATGACCTGGACAAGGTCCTGGCTGCCGGCGATACCATCCGCCAGCATGCGCTGTACCCGGTGCTGCTGCCCCTGATTCTCATCGGCGCCCTGAGCAAGAGCGCACAGTTCCCCTTCCAGTTCTGGCTGCCCCACGCCATGGCAGCGCCCACGCCGGTATCGGCCTATTTGCACTCTGCCACCATGGTCAAGGCCGGGGTGTTCCTGCTGGCGCGGCTGTGGCCGGTGCTTTCCGGCAGCGAAGAGTGGTTCTGGATCGTCGGTGGTGCCGGTGCCCTCACCCTGCTGCTCGGCGCGTTCGCCGCCATGTTCCAGAACGACCTCAAGGGCCTGCTGGCCTATTCGACCATCAGCCACCTGGGCCTGATTACCCTGCTGCTGGGCCTGAACAGCCCACTGGCTGCCGTTGCAGCAGTATTCCACATCCTCAACCATGCCACGTTCAAGGCCTCGCTGTTCATGGCAGCCGGCATCATCGACCATGAAAGCGGTACGCGCGACATCCGTCGCCTCAGCGGCCTTATCCGCCTGGTGCCCTACACCGCGACCCTGGCCATGGTAGCCAGCGCCTCGATGGCTGGCGTGCCGCTGATGAACGGCTTCCTGTCCAAGGAAATGTTCTTCGCCGAAACCGTATTCATCAGTTCCACCGCGTGGGTCGAGGCCACCCTGCCCGTGATCGCCACCCTGGCCGGTACTTTCAGCGTGGCCTATGCCCTGCGCTTTACCGTCGATGTGTTCTTCGGGCCGACCGCCCAGGACCTGCCCCACACCCCGCACGAGCCGCCACGCTGGATGCGTGCGCCGGTCGAACTGCTGGTGCTCACCTGCCTGGTGGTGGGGATCTTCCCTGCCCAGTCGGTCGGCCCGCTGCTGGCCGCTGCGGCGCTGCCGGTGGTAGGCGGCACCTTGCCGGAGTACAGCCTGGCGATCTGGCATGGCTGGAACGCACCGCTGATCATGAGCCTGGTGGCCATGAGCGGCGGTATCGTGCTGTACCTGTTGCTGCGCAAGCAGCTGCGCCTGGGCCGCTTTCCCTACCCGCCGGTGATCGAACGCTTCAACGGCAAGCGCCTGTTCGAGCACGGGCAAGTTCACCTGATGGTGCTGGCGCGTCGCGTCGAGCGCCTGTTCACCTCTCGCCGCCTGCAATCGCAGCTGTTCATGCTGGTGGTCGCCGCCTTTCTCGCAGGCCTCACGCCCATGCTCTACAGCGGGCTGAGCTGGGGCGACCGGCCGAAAATTCCGGGCTCGGGCGTGTTCGTCGCACTGTGGCTGATCGCCATTGCCTGCGCCATCGGCGCCGCCTACCAGGCGAAGTACCACCGCCTGGCGGCACTGATCATGGTCAGTGTCTGCGGCCTGATGACCTGCATCACGTTTGTCTGGTTCTCCGCGCCTGACCTGGCCCTGACCCAGCTGGTGGTGGAAGTGGTCACGACTGTGCTGATCCTGCTGGGCCTGCGCTGGCTGCCACGGCGTATCGAAGGCGTGTCGCCACTACCGGGTAGCCTGGAGCGTGCGCGCATGCGCCGCCTGCGCGACCTGCTGCTGGCCGTGCTGGTGGGTGGCGGCATGGCTGTGCTGTCGTACGCCATGCTGACCCGTCCAACGCCCAACGACATCTCGTCGTTCTACCTCAGCCGTGCGCTGCCCCAAGGCGGCGGCACCAACGTGGTCAACGTGATGCTGGTGGACTTCCGCGGCTTCGACACCCTCGGTGAAATCACCGTGCTGGTGGCCGTAGCGCTGACCGTGTTCGCCCTGCTGCGCCGCTTCCGCCCACCCAAAGAGAGCATGCAGCTGCCGGCGCAGCAGCGCCAGCTGGCACCCGACGTGGTCACCGACCTGATCAACCCACGGCATGCCACCGACACCGCCCTGGGCTTCATGATGGTGCCGGCAGTGCTGGTGCGCCTGCTGCTGCCAGTCGCGCTGCTGGTCTCGATGTACCTGTTCATGCGTGGTCACAACCAACCGGGCGGCGGCTTTGTCGCCGGCCTGGTGATGTCGGTGGCGTTCATCCTGCAGTACATGGTGGCCGGTACCCAGTGGGTCGAAGCGCAGATGAGCCTGCGCCCGCTGCGCTGGATGGGCACCGGGCTGCTGTGCGCGACCCTGACCGGGGTCGGCGCCATGCTGCTGGGCTATCCGTTCCTCACTACCCATACTGCCCACCTGCACCTGCCACTGCTGGGTGATGTGCACGTGGCCAGCGCGCTGTTCTTCGATGTCGGCGTATACACCGTGGTGGTCGGCTCGACCCTGCTGATCCTCACGGCCCTGGCGCACCAGTCGGTGCGCGCTTACCGCCCGGGCAACCCGGCGAAAACCAGCCAAGCAGGAGCCGCCTGATGGAAGAAGTGATTGCAGTCGCCATCGGCGTGCTCGCCGCCTCGGGGGTGTGGCTGATCCTGCGCCCCCGTACCTACCAGGTCATCATGGGCCTGTGCCTGCTGTCGTACGGGGTCAACCTGTTCATTTTCAGCATGGGCAGCCTCTTCATCGGCAAAGAGCCAATCATCAAGAACGGCGTCACACAGGACCTGCTGCACTACACCGACCCGCTGCCGCAGGCGCTGGTGCTTACCGCCATCGTCATCAGCTTTGCCATGACCGCGCTGTTTCTGGTGGTGTTGCTGGCCTCACGCGGCCTGACCGGTACCGACCACGTGGATGGCCGGGAGCGTGACGAATGAATGGAATGAGTCAACTGATCGTTGCGCCTATCCTGCTGCCGCTGGTCACTGCCGCAGTCATGTTGCTGCTGGGTGAAAAGCACCGGCAGATCAAGGCCCGCCTGAACCTGCTGTCGACCTTCGCCGGCCTGGCAATTGCCGTCAGCCTGCTGCTGTGGGTGCGTACCCAGGGGCAGGCAGCGTCAATCGGCGTTTACCTGCCGGGCAACTGGCCAGCACCGTTCGGCATCGTGCTGGTCGTGGACCACCTGTCGGCCCTGCTGCTGACCCTGACCGGGGTGATCGGCTTCAGTGCGTTGCTGTTTGCCCGTGCCCGGTGGGACGGTGCCGGGGCCAGTTTCCATGCGCTGTTTCAGATCCAGCTGATGGGCCTGTACGGTGCCTTCCTCACCGCCGACCTGTTCAACCTGTTCGTGTTCTTCGAGGTACTGCTGGCCGCGTCGTATGGCCTGCTGCTGCATGGCTCGGGTCGCGCCCGGGTACGCGCCGGCCTGCACTACATCGCCATCAACCTGTTCGCCTCGTCGCTGTTCCTGATTGGCGCCGCCATGCTGTATGGCGTGACGGGCACCCTGAACATGGCCGACCTGGCCCTGAAGATTCCCTTGGTGCCAGAGGCCGACCGTGGCCTGTTGCATGCCGGCGCGGCGATCCTGGCCATGGCCTTCCTGGTCAAGGCGGGTATCTGGCCGCTGAACTTCTGGCTGGTGCCAGCCTACGCTTCGGCCAGCGCACCCGTGGCTGCGTTGTTCGCCATCATGACCAAAGTCGGCCTGTATGCCGTGCTGCGCCTGTGGACACTGCTGTTCTCCGGGCAGGCGGGGGCCTCGGCGCATTTCGGCGGCGAATGGCTGGTATACGGCGGCTTGGCCACCCTGGCGATGGCTGCGGTATCGATCCTGGCTGCACAGCGCCTGGAGCGCATGGCAGCCCTCAGTATCCTGGTCTCGGCTGGCACCCTGCTCGGCGCGGTTGGCTTTGCCCAGGCGGCGCTGACCGGCGCGGCGTTGTTCTACCTGGTCAACTCTACCCTGGCCCTGTGCGCGCTGTTCCTGCTCGCCGAACTGGTCGAACGCTCACGCTCGGCCAACGAGGCGCCCCTGGACGAAGAAGAAGACGTGATGCCGCCCCCGCTGGAGTCGCTGCACCCGCCCAAGGGTATCAACCTCGACGACGAGCAAAAGGTGGTGATCGGCCAGATCATCCCGTGGACCATGGCCTTCCTGGGCCTGAGCTTCATCGCCTGCGCGCTGCTCATCATCGGCATGCCGCCACTGTCGGGCTTTGTCGGCAAGCTCAACCTTATCAGCGCGCTGTTCAACCCGCACGGCCTGGGCGTGCCGGCCGAACAACCGTTGAGCCCGGCAGGCTGGGGCCTGGTGGCACTGCTGATCCTGTCCGGCATGGCGTCGCTGATCGCCTTTGGCCGCGTGGGCATACAGCGCTTCTGGAAGCCCGAAGAGCGCCCGTCACCCGTGCTACGCCGCTATGAGTGCCTGCCCATCGTCATCCTGCTCGGCCTGTGCATGGTCCTCAGCCTCAAGGCCGAGCCGTTGCTGCGCTACACCCAGGACACCGCCGCCAGCCTGCAGGCGCCGGACGCCTACATCGAAGCCGTGATGGCCGCCCGGCCGATTCCTGGCCCCACCTCGCTCGACGTACAGGTGCAGCCATGAACCGACTGTTCCCCGCCCCGCTGCTATCGGTTTCGCTGTTCGGCCTCTGGCTGTTGCTGAACCTCTCGGTCAGCCCCGGCAACCTGCTGCTGGGCGCCGCACTCGGTGTGCTGGCCCCGCTGCTGATGGCACCGTTGCGTCCGCAGCATGCCCATGTGCGTCGGCCGCTGGTCATTGCCCGGCTGATCGGCCGGGTCGGCATCGATGTGATCGTCTCCAACCTGCTGGTGGCTCGCGGCGTACTGCGTGCCGGCAAGCAGCCGCCACGCTCGGCGTTCGTGCACATACCGCTGGCATTGCGCGACCCGCACGGCCTGGCGGCACTTTCGATGATCACCACGGTGGTGCCCGGCACAGTCTGGTCAGAACTGGCGCTGGACCGCAGCGTCTTGCTGCTGCATGTATTCGACCTGGACGATGAAGCGGCCTTCATCCAGCACTTCAAGGACACCTATGAACGCCCGCTGATGGAGATCTTTCAATGACAGGCCTGCTCGCCAATGCTGTCCTCGCCAGCCTGTTCATCTTCGCCCTGGCCATGGGCCTGGCGCTGATCCGGCTGTTCCGTGGCCCGTCCGCCCAGGACCGTGTGCTGGCGCTGGACTACCTGTATATCCTGGCCATGCTGACCATGCTGGTGCTGGGGATCCGTTACGCCAGTGACACCTACTTCGAAGGTGCCCTGCTGATTGCGCTGTTCGGCTTCGTCGGCTCGTTTGCCTTGGCCAAGTTCCTGCTGCGCGGAGAGGTGATCGAATGACCGAAACCTTGGTACTGCCCTTCTGGCTGGAGGTGGTCACTGCCGTGCTACTGCTGACCGGCAGCCTGTTCGCCCTGGTGGGTGCCATAGGCCTGGTACGCCTGAAAGACTACTTCCAGCGGATGCACCCACCGGCACTGGCCTCGACCATTGGCGCCTGGTGCGTGGCGCTGGCGTCGATCATCTACTTTTCCTGGCTCAAGGACGCGCCTGTGCTGCACGCTTGGCTAATTCCGATCCTGCTGTCGATCACAGTGCCGGTAACCACGCTCTTGCTGGCCCGGGCGGCGCTGTTCCGTAAGCGCATGTCGAAAGAGCCGGTGCCCGAAGAGGTTAGCAGCGGTCGCGACCGCGGTAACTGAAGGTTGCGCCTCACCTTTGGCTGAGGCGCTGCAGCTCCCGCCGGACCATGGCGACATAAGGCGGTGGGCCGAGCCGGTAGAGCTCACCCGCCACCCAGCTCAGCCAGGTGCTTTGCAGTTCTTCACGCCTGGCCAGCAAACGTTCGGCCTCGGCCACAGCATCCGCCTGATGCTGCCGATGAAATTCGGCTCGCGAGGCAGGTGCATCGTCAGCGCCGGTCACTCACTGGCCTTGAAGGTGGTCAGTTCACCCTTGCGCCATTTGGCAACCTTGCCAGTCACCGCCTTGAGCAACTTGCCAAGGCCTTCCTGCACTTGCTGCTGTGCGGCAAACACCAGCATCACGGCCTGGCCCTCACGGAACACGATGCCCTCGCCTTCCGGCACCGAAACGAAGGCGTAATCGCCCACGCCATACACATTCAACTTGATTTCGCGAAAGCGCATTTCCAGCTTGCCACCTTCACGGCTGGGCAACACGGCGGCGCGAAAATGATCGCCTACTTTTAGCTCCAGGCGTTGTTTGTCATCGACCACCAGTGCACTTTCGGTGTCGATTTCGGCCATGTACAGGCCTTCTGGATTCTGTTCGGTGACATAGATGAAGCGGCCCTGGAACAGTTGGGCCAATTTACCGCGCAAGTCGCCCAGGGCGAACAATGCATGGGTATCAAGAGTGCTGACTGCCAATGAAGTAATCCTCAACCGGTTACAACCCGCCCTCACCCAAGCTCGGGGAGGCACGGCCATTTCTTATCGATAGGCGAAAAGAGTAATAAAGCGATATGCGAAATGTCTGTGCCCGCTGACGATGCAGCGCGCAGGAATCTTTACTCTGGTTTGCCAGATTCGCCCTCAACCGAAGGCGTGTGGCTCATTCCCGGCGTGGGAAGCGTGATGCCTGAGATCACTCGCCAGAAAGCGCAACCAAGGAAGCGGGCCTGCAAGAACACAAGGCCTGGCATCCCGATGCGCATTACTGTAGGACAAATATGCCCGAAAACACCGAAACCCGTCGAGAGGCAATAAACATTTTCAGGCTGCCAGCCCTTTCTTCAGTTGTTGCTGCCAGGCGGCCTGGCATTCCAACGCCTCTTCACGGGTGGCAAATGCAGTGCCACGGCGCTCGCCATTGACCAGCACCACCCAGCAAATGCGTTTGCCCAGCGCTTGCAGGGTGGCCGGCACCCCCGAACCAATCATCACAGCTACATCGACTCGGCTATTCATCATTCCCTCCGGAACTTAATTAGCACCCTAACGATATAGCCATGATACGCCTGCTCGTGGCGAGGAAACAGCGCATGCCGGTACAGCAGTGTTACGCACGGGGCAACAAAAACGGCGCCAGCGAGAAACGCAAAAAGCCCCAAGGATTGCTCCGTGGGGCTTGGCACCGCGCGCGGGGTTATACCTGGCGCTGGTGGCGATCGAGCTGCTCGTGGCGCTCCTGGGCTTCGATGCAGTACTTGGTGGTCGGGCTGATCAGCAGGCGCTTCAGGCCAATCGGCTCACCGCTGTCATCGCACCAGCCGAAGCTTTCGTCGGCAATACGGTCCAGGGCCATTTCCAGCTGTGGCAGCAGGCGCTGGTCGCGGTCGATGGCATTGACCAGCCAGCTACGCTCTTCTTCGACCGAAGCCACGTCGGCAGGGTCCGACGGAGTGTCCAGGCCTTCGATGGTGGTGCGGCTGAGCTCGATGCGCTCATGGGTTTCGACTTTCATCGCCTGCAGCAGCTCAGTGAAGAAGGCCAGCTGGTCGGCGTTCATGTAGTCATCGGCCGACATGGCCAGCAACTGTTCCTTGGTCATCGATTTCTCTATGAAAAAATGTGCATTTGGGCGATTCATGTGCCGCCGACGCCTTGGCATCGGCAGCGGAATTCTTCAAGCGCCAACCGGCACTCTTTTACAGGGGGCGGCAGTCTAAGGCGCCACGTCGCGTGGAGCAACTGCAAATGGGGCTGAATTTGCTTCAGGTGCTTACAATCCGCTGGTCGGTGCCAGGGAGGTAGCATTGGGGACGGCCGGGCTGGGCTGGCGCCGGGCGTCTCGAGGTATGCACCTGGAGGCCCGGCTAAAATCCCCTGCCAGCATCAACGGTCCTTGAACTGCGCCTCGCGCTTGGCGATGAACGCGGCCATGCCTTCTTTCTGGTCTTCGGTGGAAAACGCCGCATGGAACACTCGACGTTCAAAGCGCACGCCCTCGCTAAGGGTAACTTCAAACGCCCGGTTGACGCTTTCCTTGACCATCATGCTCACCGGGATCGATTTGCTGGCAATGGTCGCCGCCACCTTCAGCGCCTCTTCCACCAACTCCGCCTGCGGCACAATCCGCGCCACCAGGCCAGCCCGCTCGGCCTCTTCGGCGCCCATCAGGCGGCCAGTCAGGCACAGCTCCATGGCCTTGGCCTTGCCCACCGCACGGGTCAGGCGCTGGGTACCACCCATACCTGGCAACACGCCGAGGTTGATTTCCGGCTGGCCGAATTTGGCGTTGTCGGCGGCCAGGATAAAATCACACATCATCGCCAGCTCGCAGCCACCGCCCAAGGCAAAGCCAGACACCGCAGCAATGATCGGCTTGCGGCGGTTGGCAATGCGGTCGGCATCGCTGAACAGGTCGTCAACGTAGATCTGCGGGTATTGCAGCTCGGCCATTTCCTTGATGTCGGCGCCAGCGGCAAAGGCCTTGGCCGAACCTGTCAGCACCACGCAGCCGATGTTCGGGTCACGCTCAAGCTGGTCCAGGGCCTGGTTGATTTCGCCGACAATCTGCGCGTTCAGCGCATTGAGCGCCTGCGGGCGGTTGAGGGTGATCAGGCCGACCTTGCCGTGGATGTCCAACAGGATGGTTTCGAATGCCATGCAGTCTGCTCCTTCAAAGATTGCGCGCAATGACCATGCGCTGAATGTCGCTGGTGCCTTCGTAGATCTGGCATACCCGAACGTCTCGGTAAATCCGCTCCAGCGGGAAGTCACTCAGATAGCCATAACCGCCCAGGGTCTGCAAGGCATCCGAACAGACCTTTTCGGCCATTTCCGAGGCAAACAGCTTGGCCATCGACGCTTCCACCAACGCTGGGCGCCCGGCATCACGCAGCGCGGCGGCGTGCAGCACCATCTGCCTGGCGACGGCAATTTTCGTGGCCATGTCGGCCAGGCGGAATGCCACGGCCTGGTGCTCGATCAGCGCCTTGCCGAAGCTTTGCCGTTCGTTGGCATAGTCGCGGGCCACTTCGAACGCGGCGCGGGCCATACCCACTGCCTGCGAAGCAATACCGATGCGACCACCCTCAAGGTTGGCCAGGGCGATCTTGTAGCCTTCGCCCTCCGCGCCCAGGCGGTTGGCCACGGGCACACGCACATTGTCGAAAACGATCTGGCAAGTGTCGGAGGCATGCTGGCCGAGTTTGTCCTCGATCCGCGCCACCTGGTAACCCGGCGAATCGGTCGGCACGATGAAGGCGCTGATGCCACGCTTGCCGGCGTCCGGGTCGGTCACGGCAAACACGATCACTACCCCGGCGTTTTGCCCAGAGGTGATGAACTGCTTGCTGCCGTTGAGCACGTAGTGGTCGCCATCAAGCTTTGCACGGGTTTTCAGGCTGCTGGCATCAGAGCCTGCCTGCGGTTCGGTCAGGGCGAAGGCACCGAGCATCGCCCCCGTGGCCAGCGGGGTGAGAAACTGCTCTTTTTGCTGCTCGCTGCCAAAACGCAGAATCGGCACGCAACCTACCGAATTGTGCACGCTCATGATGGTCGAGCAGGCGCCATCACCCGCAGCGATCTCTTCCAGGGCCATGGCATAGGCCACATAACCGGTATCGCTGCCACCCCACTGCTCCGGCACCAGCATGCCGAACAGGCCAAGCTCGGCCATCTCGTCGATGGCCTCTTTCGGAAAACGGTGTTCCTTGTCCCATTGTTCGGCAAACGGTTTCAGGCGCTCCTGGGCGAAAGCGCGCACGGCGTCGGCGATCTGTTGTTGCTCGTCAGTTACCAGCATGGTTCACCTCAGTACAGGCATTCGACGGCCATGGCCGTCGCTTCGCCGCCGCCAATGCAGATGGCCGCCACGCCGCGGCGCAGGTTGTTCTGGCGCAGGGCTGACAGCAGGGTGACCAGAATGCGAGCGCCAGAGGCACCGATCGGGTGACCCAGGGCGCAGGCGCCGCCGTGAATGTTGACCTTGTCGTGGGGCAGGTCGAGGTGCTTCATGGCCGCCAGGGTGACCACCGCGAAGGCCTCGTTGATTTCGAACAGGTCGACCTCGGCCAGGTTCCAGCCGGTGCGTTTCATCAGTTTGTCGATGGCACCGATCGGCGCGGTCGGGAACAGCGCCGGGGTGTCGGCGAATGCGGCGTGGCCATGGATCACCGCCAGCGGCTTGAGGCCACGCTTCTCGACTTCGGAGCGGCGCATCAGCACCAGCGCGGCAGCACCATCGGAAATCGAGCTGGCGTTGGCTGCGGTCACCGTTCCGCCTTCGCGGAAGGCAGGCTTGAGCTGCGGAATCTTGTCCAGGCGCGCCTTCGGCGGCTGCTCGTCGTCCTTGATGACGCGTTTTTCCTTACCCTCGGTGACTTCTACCGGCACGATCTCGGCGGCAAAGCGGCCGCTCCTGATCGCGTCCTGGGCACGGGTCAGCGAGGCGATGGCGAACTGGTCCTGGGCTTCGCGGCTGAAGGCATTGGCCTGGGCGCAATCCTCGGCGAAGGTGCCCATCAGGCGGCCTTTGTCGTAGGCGTCTTCAAGGCCGTCCATGAACATGTGGTCGATGATCTTGCCGTGGCCCATGCGGTAACCGCCACGGGCCTTGTCCAGCAGGTAGGGGGCGTTGGTCATGCTTTCCATGCCGCCGGCAACCACCACGTCAGCCGTACCGGCCAGCAGCAGGTCATGGGCCATGATCGCGGCTTGCATGCCCGAGCCACACATCTTGTTCAGGGTGGTGCAGGTGGTGTGCTTGTCCAGCCCGGCACCCAGCGCCGCCTGGCGCGCCGGTGCCTGGCCCTGGCCGGCCGGCAGCACGCAGCCGAACAGCACCTGCTCGACGCTGGCAGCGTCGATGCCGGCGCGCTCCACGGCGCCGCGAATGGCCGCGCTGCCCAGTTGTGGCGCGGTCAGGCTTTTGAGGTCGCCCTGCAGGCCGCCCATGGGCGTGCGCACGGCGCTGACGATTACGATCGGGTCATTGGCGAGGGTCATGTTCGCTCTCCTTACTTGGCTGCCATGCGCAGTGCGCCGTCGAGGCGGATCACCTCGCCGTTGAGCATGCTGTTCTCGATGATGTGACGGGCCAGTGCAGCGTATTCCTGTGGACGGCCCAGACGCGGCGGGAATGGCACACCGGCAGCCAGGGAAGCACGCACTTCTTCGGTCATGCCGGCCATCATCGGTGTTTCGAAAATGCCCGGGGCAATGGTCATCACGCGGATGCCAAAGCGCGCCAGCTCACGAGCGGCCGGCAAGGTCAGGCTGGCGATGGCGCCCTTGGATGCGGCGTAGGCGGCCTGGCCAATCTGCCCGTCATAGGCGGCAATCGACGCCGTGTTGATGATCACGCCACGCTCTCCACCTTCATCGGCACCCCCTTCGGCCATGGCCGCCGCAGCCAGACGCAGCAGGTTGAAGCTCCCTAGCAGGTTGACATTGATGACTTTGGCGAAGCTGGCCAGGCCATGCGGGCCCTGTTTGCCCAGCACTTTCTCGGCACCGACGATGCCAGCGCAGTTGACCAGCCCATGCAGGCTGCCAAAGCTGCTGACAGCCGCATCGACAGCCGCTTGGGCCGCTTGCTCGTCACTGATGTCAGCCACGGCGAAGCGGGCGTTGTCACCCAGCTCGCGGGCCTTGGCCTCGACAGCGTGGGCATTGAGGTCGACCAGCATGACTTTGGCGCCGGCTTCGACCAGCATCTGCGCAGTCGCAGCACCCAGCCCGGAGGCGGCGCCGCTGACGATGAAGTGTTTGTTGGCTATCTGCATGATCGGTTTCCTTTCAAGCGCTGGCAGGGGTGGCCTGTTGCGCGTTTTGTTTGGCGACTTCCTGGTTACGCAGGATGAAGCGTTGCAGCTTGCCACTCGGGGTTTTGGGCAGCTCGCTGACGAATTCGATTTCTCTGGGGTAGGCATGCGCGTACAGCCGCTGGCGTACGTGCTGACGCAAGGTTTCCTCCAGCTCGGCACTGCCGTTGTAGCCACGGGCCAATACCACGAACGCTTTGATCAGCTCGGTGCGCTCCGGGTCGGGCTTGCCGATCACCGCCGCCTCGATCACCGCCGGGTGCTCGATCAGCGCGCTTTCCACATCGAACGGGCCAACCCGATACCCGGAGGTGGTGATCACATCATCGCTGCGGCCGACGAAGCTGATGCTGCCGTCCTGGTTCAGCTCGACGGTGTCGCCGCTGAGGTAATACTTGCCAACGAAGGACTTGGTCGGCAGGCCCTGGTAGCCACCGAACCAGCACAACGGTGATTGCTCACGGTCGACAGCAAGGATGCCCGGCTGGCCGGCCGGCAGTTCGTTACCCTGCTCGTCCACCACCACGATGCGGTGGCCAGGGATGGCAAAGCCGGCCGAACCCAGGTGCACCGGGTGCCTCAAACCATGGTGGTTGCACAGCACCATGCCCAGTTCGGTCTGGCCGTAGTGATCGTGAATGGTCACGCCCAGTTCGTCGGAGAACCAGCGGATCACTTCCGGGTTAAGCGGTTCGCCAGCACTGCTGACCACCCGCAGGCGGCCCTTGATCGGCGCCGAGAATTCATTGCCCGCAGCAATCAGCAAACGGTACGCGGTGGGCGAGCCAGCCAGGTTGGTGATGCCCAGCTTGTCGATCACCCGGGCGCAGCTTTCAACACTGAACGGGCCATCGTAGAAGGTGGTGGCGTGCCCTAGCGACAACGGGCCGGTAACGGCGTAATACAGGCCATACGCCCAACCCGGGTCGGCCAGGTTCCAGAAGTTGTCCTCGGGAAGCAGTTCGATGGCATCGCGCATGTAACCCTGGAACGCGACAATCGCCCGCAGTGGCACTTCCAATGGTTTTGCCGGGCCGGTGGTTCCAGAGGTGAACATCAGCAGGAACGGATCGTTGCCTGAGCGCATCACCGGCTCGCATGCATCCGCTGCGCGTTCCAGGCATTGCTGGAAGTCCAGCTCACCGCTGCGGGCCCTGACGGTGATGATGGTCGGACAGGCCTGCACATCGTCCAGCTTGGCGCGGTTCTGGCTGTCGGTGACGACCACTCGGGCATGGGATTGTTCAAGCCGGTGCTCGATGGCCTTGGGGCCGAACGCCGTGAACAACGGCTGGTAAACCGCCCCCAGGCGCCAGGTGGCGAGGATGGTGACCAGCAGTTCGGGCGTACGCGGCATCAACCCCGCCACACGGTCTCCGGCCTCCACCCCCTGCGCCTTGAGCACATTGGCAAACCGGGCAGCCTGCGCCTTGAGCTGATCGAAGCTGTAGCGCGCGCTGTTGCCATCGCGGTCTTCGTAAATCAGCGCCAGCTTGCCGCTTCCGGCATGCCGATCACAACATTCGACACAGGCATTGAGGGCTTCGAGGTTGCCATGCAATGCCGCCGTAACAGCATTGGCATGGTCGAACGCACGGGCGGCCTCGGCGTAATCGCGCATCGTCAGACTCCTGGTTTCTTGTTTTTGGAGTTAAACCATCGGTCCAACGATGTTCGCGCCGCTCAAGCGCGGCGGCAATGGCCAAAGCTGTCAATCTGGATGACCGGTTTGGCCGCCTCTCGTTACCCCTGCCCGCGCTCTGCGGCGCGCAGGTAGGACTGGGTGAGCGCCGCGACCAGGCGCTCGATATCGACGCCCTGTTGCTCCCGTAGTCGAGTTTGCTGCTGCTCAAGGGCCATCGCCGACAACGCAGGCCGCTGAGCCTGCAGCCGAAGCATGCGCTGCGAGTAGTCTGCACGGATGGCATCAAACATGCGGCCATGCTGCTGGCGCAGGTAACGGTTCCAGAACGCCCGCTGACTCAGGCTATCGGTCAAGTTCTCGATGGTCTGCGCGTGGTTAACCCGCCGAAATGCATCCTCTATCCGGGCCTGTGCAAGCGTGACAGCATCGGGATAGCGCATGGCGTACGGCTGACCAGGCAGCTGCAAACGGCTGCGAAGTCGTATCCTGTAGGCAAGTCCCAATGCCAACTCATCAACGGGCTCACCGGCGGCCAGACGCTGCCGGTAATCCTGGCGGGCAATCCCCTCCACCTGATCCAGCCGGAACAGTTGCCGGCCCAGTTCCAGCAGCTGATTGCTGCTTTCAGGATTGACCGCGTTTGCTTCAGCCTGCGCCTGCCTGACCTGCACCTGCAATTCACTGAACCGGCTGGCGACAGCATCCGAACACGACAGCGGCGCGTCAGCCCATTCGAAAATTCGCCGGCAGAGCACGGGGTCGTTGTCCAGTGCGGCCAGCAATGCCCATACTCCGTCAACCAGCGCAACCCGTCCTTCGCCAGCGCCCGTGTAGTCAGCCGTCATTTCCAGGCGAGCCAACAACCTGAAGAACCCACTGCTATTCGCTTGCGCCAGCAAACGCTGCCACACGGCCTCTCGCGTCGCCCGAACCGCCGCATCCTCATGCTCGGCCAAAAGCGTGCGAGTCCGGGCCAGGTCAAATGTCCATGACTGCTCAGGCGAGTGCCGATGCTCCTCGATCACATCGAGCGCGTAAAATCTACGGAGTTGCATGGGCGACAAGGGGTTGCGCTCTATCAGAATGGCACGCCGAAACGCATGCGGCATCTGCTGGATTTCCGCCGGCACCTCACGCAGTTGGTTGTCGCGCAGGTCAGCACACTCAAGCAGGCCACACAGCTCCAAGCGTCGCGGCCAGGCGCCGAGACGGCAATGGCGCAGGTTCAGACTTCTCAGTCGGGAGAGATGATGGAAGCTCATGTCCAACGCTTCCAGCCGGTTGTAGCTGAGGTCAAGATGCGTAAGGTTTGGCAGGCCATGCAGAATGCCGATTGCCTGAGCATCGAGCCTTATCTGATTATGCGCCAATCGGAGCACTTGAATATGTGGCAGATGTGCAACACCCACTGGTATGCGCATCAAGCCGTTGCTGTTGAGATTGAGGTCCGTCAAGGCAGTGAAGGGACGTAGGAAATCGACCGGAATGTCTGTAACCAAGCTGTCGTTCACGCTTAGCGCGGTGATGCGATGGAAGTCGATTTGCGGGGGTAGTGCCGGCAGCGTGCGTAAATGCAAACCCCTCAACGACAAGCGCTGCCCCTGGGTTTGCCCTGAGCCGGTCGAGACAGGCTCGCCCTGCAGTCGCCAGGCTCGCAATATGCTATCGGCCGTCAACCTGCGTGCGGCTTGCCGCCCCTCCTGTAGCTCGGCACTGACCCAGCGGTTCAGGTATTGCGTTAGCTGATCATGGTGATCCTGCAACACCACCAGGCGCTCCAGCACGGGCTGCGAGCCTGCTTGCAAACGCGCCAGTTCCACCTCCAGCGCGGCCTCATCCAGGCCAGGATAAAGCGATCGTAACTGGTTACGATCGATTGCCCGCTCATCGCGGGGGGCAGCTGAAGAGCGGCCACTGAGCGTGTAGCCCACCCGCCCGTCCTCCAGGCGACGCCCTGGATTGAACCAGGCACCCTGCTCCGGCCAACCGAGCATGCGTGCGATACCCCAATGGGATCCGGGTAACCGCTCCAGAAGCTGCGCACGCAGTTGGCCTGCCGAAGCACTGCCCGCCAACTGCATCGCCGTCCGCTGTTCAGACGTGAGGGCGGCAACGAGTGCCTCGAAGATACAGCCAGGTTCGCCGGGCGGAACCGCTTGTTGCTCGCCCAACCCGTTGTAGATCTGAAACCTGCCCTCATGGCGGACCAGTACCCTTTCCGCCTCGCTCTGCCCGCCGCTACCAAGGTGCTTGACAGACCGCCCATCAATCGCGCTGTCACGCAAGTCGATGTCGAGCTGGTCAAGCTCGAAGGTATCCAGCAACGCAAGGGCCAGCTCGCCGGTGACGTCGCTATAGGCCGTGCTCAGATACAACCCGGCCAGCCCCCGGTTCAACCGCGCCAGGCGCAGGAGCGAACGGGCGTGCTTCGCACACGACAAAGGCAGGCGCTGCTCGACCCGCGCCATTTCGTGCTCAAGCTCACCTGCCTGGCCGGCCAGCTCGTTTATGTAGGCGGCCGGCAGGCCAGGGAAGTCCCGTTTGACCAACAAGCTCAAGGGACCTTGCACAAGCGGCTGCTCTGTCAGGTGGGCAAACAGCTGCGGGCGCAACTCGGCCTCGTGCGCCAGTAACTGCTCCAGCCCTACCCCAACGTCTGGCCGGCCTTCACTCCAGGTCAACAGCTCACTGTCGGATGGCATCAATGCCTTCAGCCGAACGCGCTCGAAAAATGTCTGAATACGTGCATGTGCCTGGAAGGCGCGCAGAGTTTGCCCGAGGTTCACGGGAGCCGGTCGGTCCTCCACCAGCACCCCGCGCAACTCATCTTCATCCATATCGGCGACCCGCAGTATCTGCTCGGCCTGATGCGCATCGACAGCGGGATGCTGTGGCCACAAAGCATCCAGCATGTGTGCAGGGTCCTGCCAGCCATGCGGTTGCTCGCGCATCAGGCGCCAGCCACGCTCACCGTTGTGCAACACCACCGGCCCGTAGCCACCCTCACCCGCTGCATGACGCAAGCGATAGGGGCCGCCAGTGATCGGCTGGTGCACTTCGTGATAGCGCCCGTCGATACGGACCCAGCGACGTTCATCCTCACCATACCTTCCCTCTTCCAGCAGACCGATAGAGCCCGGCATGGAGCGATAATTCGCGGGATCGAAATGCCATAGCCGACCGCGCCCATTCCCAAGGCTTACCGGCTCCAGGCGCGCGACAAACGCACTGCGCACAAAACTGACCGCCGCCACTGTCGCAGCCGTGGCCGCCAAGGTCTCGGCCACCCCTAGCAAATGCTCCAGCGCTTCATGTTGGTGCCCGCTCGACCAGTCCCTTATCCCTTCGAACACTTCCGAGCAGGTCTGGGCAACCAACTGACCCAACAACAAGGCGCCCACGACGGGAATGAACAATCCGGCGAGGTTTATCAGGTCCAGACCCGCAGCCTTCCATTGCGCGTGTCTGGCGCTTATGGCCTGGCTATCAGCGTCGGCGGTTGGTACCAGCAACAAGCGGGCATCATTCTTGACCCTTTGCACTTGCCGGGTCGCCAATTCCGTGAAAATCCCGCCGCCCGGTGCCGTGCCTTCAAGCGCCAGGTCCGGTAGTGCGTCCTTCAGGCGCTTGCCAAGGGTGCTGACGAACGCTGCACGGTGCTCGATGCTGATCAGCTGCGTGAAGTACTGCCAGTACGATGGCTCCTTCAACAGCGATGCCAGCATGCTGTTCATGGCGAGCGCATCGTCGAAGAAACGCAGCGCTTGCCGAGGATCACTCGCCAGGTAAAGGACGATGCCCCGTTCATTCCCTGCCTTGTCACGCAGGTGAATCAGCAACCCGTCGGCCACAGGTTGCCCTAGCGCCTTCAGCAGCATCGGGTCACCCGTCAACCCTTGCTGTCGGTGCGGCTCACCGTGGTCCACCACCTCACGCAAGGCGATCTGTACATCGGCGCTTATGTTTCCCTGCAAAGCTGCAATTTCGGTGGCCAGTTTCAACCCCGAACGTTTGTCTGCAGCCAGCATCGCTTGAGTAGCCGGATGAAAGATCCTTTCCAGCTCGTCCTGATATTTCTGGCCAACGTCCAGATCGCGACAAGCCGCAATCAATGCGTCCAGCGATGCATTCAAGGGCTTATCGCTGCCGGGCAGAACCAGCCCGGTACCTATGTAATAGCTTGTATTCGCAGCGAAGTTGCGCATCAGCCGCAGCAACCCGTTTTCACGTGTTTGGCTGTACGCGTACGTCTGCTGCAATGTGCCTGGCAGAGTGCCGAACCGCGGAGCAACCCTCAGCCATTCGAGCTGGGCAAACGCCTGCCCATCAGGCAACGGTGCATCCAGCAGTGCCAGCAGGTGTTTCTCGGCAAACGGCTGGAGCGGCAGTAGCTCGACGGTGAGCCCACGCAGGCGCGCCTGGCTGGCATGATGCGCGTTCAGGCTGGTACGCAAGGTATTGATCTGGCCCTTTGAAGCACGTTTGAGCCACTCAGGTAATCTGGCAGCCATGAATTGATCGTGGCCAGTCGCGTTGGTGGTCATGGTTGGTTCCCCAGCTATTGGACGAAGCCAACCATGTTGCTCAACTGCCTGACCAGGATGCAGAGGGAACGGGTGCGGGCAGATCAGACGCCCTGGCGCGGGCGGTCCTGCAACGGCATGTTCAGTTCCTGCTCGGTCAGCTGCAGGGCAAGTGCATCGAACGCCTGTTCCCTTTCCCGCTTCAGCTGCTCACAGCGTTTCACATAGTCACTACTGCTCAGGGCTTCCTTCTCCTGATCCAGGGTATCCATCCGCGTGTCGAAATCGTCGGAGATCCGCGCATACGCCTCGGGATACCTGACACGCAGGTACGGCGCCCAGAAGTCTCGCTGACTGATATAGCGAACCCGCTCTACACCCGTTTCAGCACGCAGCACGGTCGCATATGCCTGATCGAGGTGTGCCTGCGTAACCCCGGCAATGGCACGGAACTGCAGGGTCCGCGGTTGCCCTATCAGGTTCAGGCGGCTCGCCAAACCCGTGCGATACGCCAGGCTGACCTCGACCTCATCCACAGCGTGCCCTTCGGCCAACCGATCAAGGCAGTCGGCACGGGCGATACGTTCCACCTCATCAAGCCGGAACATGCGCTGAGCCAACAACAGGCGGGCATCACGCGTGGCAATCGGGTCGCCCCCGAATGTCACTTGCAGCACTCTCATGCGGACTTCGAGCTGGCTGAAGCAATGCGCCACACTATCAACGCATGTACGCGGGTCCGCTGCGCGGTCAAAAAGCTCTTCACGGATCCGGGTATCGTGCGAGGCGGACTCCACCATACCCCACACTCTTCGCGAAAGGTCTTCACGTGCAAGCCGAAAATCGGCGCTGTCAATCAGCTCTGCCAGTAGCAGGAAGAACTGCGTGTTGCCTGGTTCCTGTCTCAACGCGTCCCACTGCCCAGACCTGTTTAACTGATCATGCTCATCCAGAGTCGCCAGCCAGGCCGTCCTGGCATGCAGAATGTCCGCCTCCTCCCCTTGCAAGTGCCCCGGTCCCGGCTGTACCGCGTACAAACGTTCGCGATCGGCCACCGACAGCGCGTTACCCTCTACAAGCAGCCGCTGGCGCAGCGCCAGCGGAGCATCGATCAATGCCTGGGGCAAACTGGAAATCTGGTTATTTCGCAGGTCGGCATGCTCAAGCAGGCCACACCATTCAAGGCCATCCGGCACCACCTGCAGACCCGTGCGATACAGATGCAGCTCGCGCAACCGGGAAAGTTGGTTGAAACGCAAGCTGATCGCACCCAACGGGTTGCCACTCAGGTCCAACGTGCGCAGGTTGACGAGCTGCGCCAAGGCCCCCGCATGGGGCGCCGTCATCCGAATCCGGTTGCTGGCCAGGTGCAAATAGCGCAACCGGGGCAACATTTCGAGCCCTTGCGGAAGCGCAAGCAAGGCATTTCTGCTCAGGTCCAGGCGCCGCAAGCCAGGGAAAAAGTTCAGAAAACCTGCCGGCAAAGCTTGTAGCCGCAACCCCACCAGCGCAAGGTCCGTGATGTGGCCAAAGTCAGTACCTACTGGTAGGACAGGCAAACCGCCGGCCGGCACATTGAGAACACCAAGTCTCAATCCACTTTGCGCATCATCGGGAAAATGAACCCGATCACCCTCCAGGCGCCACGCGTGGCGAAACGCGCTTGCTACCAGCTGCCGCTGCCCACGTTGAGGCCCGGATACAGCATCGGTCCAGCGAACAAGGCTCTCATCAAGCCTGCGGTACTGTTGCTCCTGATGCAGCAGATTGGCGTAAGCCGAGTGCGAGCTCCTCAAGAGCATCTGCAAGAAGCGTTCGACGGCATCGTCATCGAACGAAGGGTACAGGCTACGAATCCGACGCAGCAGCACCTGCCTTTGAGTCGCTGACGAAGTGCCCCGGCCGCTGAGCAAATAGCCAACCCGCCCATCGGGCAAACGGTGCAAGGGAGAAGCAACGGGCCTGGCTTCACGCCACCCTAGCAAACGGATCAACTCAAGGCGGTCACGCGGTAGCCAGCCTTGCATCGACACACGGATGCGCGCTGCAGCACCTTCGCCAGCCCACCCTTCACGCTGCAGGAAAGTGGACGGCAGGCAGGCGGCCAGCACTTCGAATAGCCCGTGGGGCTGCGCCACCGCTATCTCGTTTTCCTGGCCCATCCCGTCGTAGAGATCAAAGCTGCCGTCACGCCACACCATCACCGTGCCCTGATCTGTCCCGCCTTGCTCAGGGAACAGTTTTTCCAGTGCAGGGCCAAAGGCTGACCCCTCGCGCAATATCAGGTTGATGCTTCCAGGCGCCAAGCTCCGGCGACGCAGCAAGGCGAATACCAAGGTCACCCAGTCGGCGTTGTAACCATTACGCAAGAACAAAGCCTCGCGTACCCGTGTAAGGCGGGCCTGCTGCAGCATCGCGCGCGCCTGCTCGGCCAACGCCATCGGCACGCGAGACTCACTCACCATGCGTTGGCGTAGCTCAACACTGGCGTTTTTGAGCAAATCCAGCGCATAGGCGTCAGGCAGCCCCGCAAAACTGCCCTTCAGCGTGGCCAACAGCGGATCATCAACCAGGTAGGCTTTGGCAAAATGCTCCAGCATCGGGGCCCGCAGGTTTTGCGCAGAGGCCTGAATCGCCTGGATCTGTTCCGACAGTTGTAGCCCTTGCAGCCCCAATCTGTCATTGCACCACTGCAAGGCTTCGGCATCGTGGCCTTGCGCCCCTAGTTCGGCAAAGAACACCTCGATCCTGTCATCGACGGCAAAACGCTCCAAGGTATCGCGCAGCGCTACGGGCAGGTGCCGTCCTTCTACCAGCAAACCGCGCAAATGCGCCTCATCGACATCCGCGACTGTAAGGATTTGCGAGATCCGCTCCGGGCTCAATCCAGCTGCGCCAGGCCATAGACGCATGAGTAGTCGCTCACTGCCCTGCCACTCCAGCGGCCGCTCGTACCTGAGCCGCCAGGCACGCTCACCGTTACTCTCCAGAGAAGGGCCAAACACGCCCGCGCCGTCACGGTGCAATAATCGCCAGGTGCCCGCTGTATCCCGGCGCACCCGGTACAGCACACCCTCGCACCGCCACCAGTGGGCCTGGCCATCGCTAAGCAGCCCGTTATCCAGTTCAGTCAAGGTTGGCACGGTCGCGTGTGCCTGGTAAGGACGTAGGTCGTAATGCCATAGACGTTGCTTGTCCGCCTCGGTGAGGACCGGCTCCAACTGCTCGACAAACGTACTGCGCGCTATCTGCACGCCCGTGGCGACCGCAGCGCCGGCAGCCACTGTAGTGGCCACCTGAAGCAGGTGCTCCAGTGCTTCGTGCTGGTGCCCCTGAGCCCAGTCACGCGCACCTTCGAATACTTCACCCAGCACCTGCCGGGCCAGATCCGCCAAGAGCAGTGCGCCAACGGCCGGCACGAAAAACCCGACCAGGTTCAGCAGTACCAGCCCCGCAGTCTCCAGCTTTCGCAATCGTTCTGACGCAGCCCTGGTGTTCGCCTGCGCCGTCGGCACGGCCAGGAAAGCCGCATCATCCTTGATGCGCTGCACATGCCCGACGGCCAGGTCGATGAACGCTTCGTTTCCTGCAGCAACGGAGCAGGGTTCCAGGTCCGGTTGGTCATCCAGCAGGCGCTTGCCCAGCGTCTGCTGATAATCCGCCTGCCCGCCAAGTGCAATCCGACGTGCAATCGACTGGCGGAACCGGGCATTGCCCATGGCAGCCACCAGGCCTCGGTTAGCCGAACGCCAGTCATCGTAACGGCGCAGCGGCTGAACGGGGTCGTCTGGCAGATAAAGCAGCACGCTCAGCAGACGTCTGGGGTTGAAGACCAGACCGGGGAACCCGCTTGGTGTTCCCACCAGCTGGAACACAATGGCGCCTTCTACCCGGTGCCCCAGGATCTGCAACGTACTCATGTTGAGCTCATGGTCCGAAAACAGCTCTGGACGCTTGCCTTGCCCGACTTCACGCAGCATTCGCAGGTCACTACCTGCAAGTTGCCCTTTGAGGGCCGCAATCTCGATTGCAACCGCTAACTCAAGGCGCCTGTCGATGGCCAGCTGGCGCTTGAAACTGGCCGTCAGTACTTGATCGAGATGGTCTTGATAGGCCTGACCGACATCTGCGCTACGGCACAGCTGCACCACATCGTCGACGCGCTGCGTGATGACACGCACTGGCTCGCCAGGCGCAGTGGTTGCATCGATCAGCGCCGTGTCGGTAAAGAACGACTCACCTTCCATGAAGTTCTGCAACAACTTCTGCAAGGCCGGCACGGTCACGAAATAAGCCTCGAACGCCTGAAGCTGGCCTTGGCTGACCTTCAAGCGCCGTCGCTCTTCACGCCAGTTGACGTTGGTCAGATCCATTTCCAGCTTCAGTTGCGACTTCATCGCCTGCTCGAAGTGCAGAGCGGCAAACCGCTCAAGCGGTTGCAGCTGCTGCGAGGCCGCCGCCATGCGTTTCTGGCTCTGCAAATGTGCCGTCATGCAGGCCCGCAGCAACGCCAGTGGTTTTGGTCCGGCCCTCCTCAGCCAGGTGGGCAACTGCTCGGCGATGAAGTCGTTGGCCGGGTGCAGCAGTTTCGGGTGAATCGTCGGTTGGGGCATGGTCAGGATCCTCAGGCATGATTCGACCTGCCACCTTGCCCTTACCGTTTGCGGCGCCACAGCCGGAAGCGTTGGTCCCTCAGTGCCCAGCCCCGCGGGCCTGAATCAATGCCCGATAATGCCCAGGGTTACAGCCAAACCATTTGCGAAACGCCTTGTAGAACGAACTGTTGTCGGCAAACCCCAACTGCTCGGCAAGCTCGCCCATGGCCACGTCTTCCCGGCTTAACCAGGCGATCGCCAACTCTCTGCGTACACTGTCCTTCAACCCTTGGTAATTCTGCCCCTCTTCGGCCAGGCGCCGGCGCAGGGTCGAAGGCGACAGGCACAACTGCCGTGCCAGGCTGTCAGCATCTGGCCAATGTTCAGGGGCCAGGCCCAGCAGGTCGGTTCGTATGCGTCGCCCGAGGCTGGCCGGGTCACGGTACTTGACCAGGATATTGCCCGGCGCTTCGGCAAGAAATCGCTGCAGTTCCTCCTCGTTGCGCTTCAACGGCAGGTCAAGGCACGCCGAGGCAACGATCATGCGTGTGCGCGGGCGCTCAAAATGCAGGTTTTCCGAGAACATCACCCGATAGTCGTCACAAAAGGGTGGCTCGGCACAACGCAGGTCAATGCTCAGAATCGGGATACGCCGCCCGGCCAGCCAGCACGCCACCCCATGCACGATCATCCAGAACGTGAAATAGGTGAACGCGCGGCGCGGTTCGTCACGCGGCTCATTGATGACAATCTCGGCCAAACCTTCCTGGCGCACCAGGCTGGGCTGCATGTCCTGGAGCATCAGCGAAAGGAATGCCAGCGCGGTTTCCAGGCCAGCGCCCAAGGTCGGCTGGCCCATGCTGGCACGGCACATGAACGCCAGGCTGCCACTGCGCAGGCCGCGTGGGTCCATGGCGAAGAACTCGTCGTTGCAGCGGCGTGCCAGCAGGCGCCACAACCGGGCATAGGACTCTGCACTGACACGCGCCTCTGGCAAGTGCAAGTGTTCAACGGCGATGCCCGCCCGGGCCAGCAAGCTGCTATCGGGCTCACCGGCGGGGCAGGTTTGCAACAGCGCTTCACGCACCAGCTGCATGGAAATAGTGTCTTTGTCGCTCATCGACGGTCCTGTCGGCGTGTTGCCGGCCATCTTAGGCCGCCTTGCTGAAAACAGCCATCACAGCCCCACCGCCAGGCCCAGGAACGCCTGGATCAGGCGCAATTCGCGACGGCGCTCCAGGCAACCGATCAGGTGTTGGTTGACCAGGCCGTCGCCAGACAATGGCCGTGCCACCACCCGCGGATCATTGGCCACTTCTGTAGAAGAAACCACACCAATACCCAGCTCCGAAGCCACCGCCTCGGTTACCGCCTCACGGCTGTCCAGCTCCAGCAGTACACGCGGCTGCACGCCCGCCCTGACGCAGGCTTTGTCGAAGGTACGCCGCGTGGTGGAGCTGGGTTCGCGCAGCACCATGATCTGCTGGTGCAGTTCGGCCAGGGGCAAATCGCCGTCGTCGTGGGCCCAGCCATGCCCCGCAGGCAACAACGCACACAGGCGTGATTCGCAGAGGTTCTGCAGGTACAGGCCCTTGCGCGGCTCGATCTCGGTCAGCACCGCCACGTCGGCGTGTTCGGACAACAGCGCAGCCAGCGTTTCCTGGGCATTGCCCAGCCGCAAGTTGACCGTGATGCCGGGGTAGCGCTCGCGCAGTTGCGCCAGCATGGGCATGACCCGATGCGGGCCATCGGCCGCCACCTCCAGGCGCCCGGTCAGCAACTGCCGGTTGGCCTCAAGCATGGCCTGTGCCTCTTCGGCCAGGCCGAACATGGCGCGGGTGATGGCTGCCAGGCGAGTGCCCTCCTCGGTCAACTCCACCCGCCGTGCGGTACGCCGCAGCAGGGTGATCTGGTAGTGCTCCTCAAGCGCCTTGACGTGCCCGGTCACGGCCGGCTGGCTGATGAACAGCCGCTCGGCGGCACGGGTAAAGCTGCCCTCACGGGCTACGGCGTCAAAGGCGCGCAGCTGGAACAGGTTCATTTCTATCGGCCTGACTTATAGCTGAGATAACAACAAACAATTTGATTGATGACAGCGTGAATTGCAACCTAGGCCCCGTCGTTTCAGCCCACCGCTTGTGAGGAATAACGGAATGAGCAACGCCCCGATTCTGCTGACCCCAGGTCCCCTGACCACATCAATCCGCACCCGCCAAGCCATGCTGGTGGACTGGGGCTCCTGGGACCGCGATTTCAACCAACTGACGGCCAGCGTGTGCGAGCAACTGCTGGCGATCATCGACGGCAGCGCCAGCCACCACTGCGTGCCCCTGCAAGGCAGCGGCACATTCGCCGTGGAAGCGGCCATCGGCACCCTGGTGCCACGCGATGGCAAGGTTCTGGTGCTGATCAACGGCGCTTACGGCCAGCGTCTGGCGAAAATCTGCAAAGTGCTGGGCCGCACGTACAGCACCTTCGAAACCGCCGAAGACCAGCCAACTACCGCCGCGGATGTCGACCGCCTGCTGGCTGCCGACCCGGCCGTGACCCACGTCGCATTGATCCACTGCGAAACCAGCACAGGCATCCTCAACCCGCTGCCCGAGATCGCCCAGGTCATCAAACGCCACGGTAAACGCCTGATCATCGATGCCATGAGCTCGTTCGGCGCCTTGCCAATCGACGCCCGCGAAATCCCCTTCGAAGCACTTATCGCCGCCTCCGGCAAGTGCCTGGAAGGCGTACCCGGCATGGGCTTCGTCTTCGCCGAAAAAGCAGCCTTGGCCGCCGCCGAAGGCAATGCCCACTCGCTGGCCATGGACCTTCACGACCAGCATGCCTACATGGCCAAGACCGGCCAGTGGCGCTTCACACCCCCCACCCACGTGGTCGCGGCCCTGCATGAAGCACTGCAGCAATACAATGAGGAAGGCGGCCTGCCGGCCCGCTACCAGCGCTACGCCAACAACTGCAAGACCCTGCTCGACGGCATGGCGGCCATCGGCCTGCGCAGCTTCCTGCCGGCCGAGATCCAGGCGCCGATCATTGTCACGTTCCATGCACCCAACGATGCCCGCTACCAGTTCAAAGACTTCTACGAGCGGGTCAAGGCCAAGGGTTTCATCCTTTACCCGGGCAAGCTGACCCAGGTCGAAACCTTCCGCGTCGGTTGCATCGGCGTGGTCGGAGCCGACGGCATGCAAGCCGCCGTGAATGCCGTGGCCCAAGTGCTGCGGGAAATGGAAGTGCTGGACATCTGACCCTTTGCCCACCCGACTTCAGGAATTAGCGCACATGAACTACAGCAACCCTACCCAGCTGCAAGCCGCCATCCTCGACTGGGCCGGCACCGTGGTCGATTTTGGCTCCTTCGCGCCGACCCAGATCTTCGTCGAGGCGTTCGCCGAATTCGACGTGCAAGTGACCATCGAGGAAGCCCGAGGCCCGATGGGCATGGGCAAATGGGACCACATCCGCACCCTGTGCGACGTACCGGAAATTGCCGAGCGCTACCGCAAGGTGTTCGGCCGCACCCCCACCGACGATGATGTCACCGCCATCTACAACCGCTTCATGCCACTGCAGATCGAGAAGATCGCCGTGCACTCGGCACTGATCCCCGGTGCCCTGGAAACCTTGACCGGCCTGCGCCAGAACGGCCTGAAGATCGGCTCCTGCTCGGGTTACCCGAAAGTGGTGATGGACAAGGTGGTGGAGCTGGCCGCGCAGAATGGCTACGTGGCCGACCATGTGGTAGCCACCGATGAAACCCCGAACGGTCGCCCCTGGCCAGCCCAGGCCTTGGCCAACGTGATTGCCCTTGGCATCGACGACGTAGCGGCCTGCGTGAAGGTGGATGACACCGTGCCGGGCATTCTCGAAGGCCGACGCGCCGGCATGTGGACCGTGGCCCTGGTGTGTTCGGGCAATGCCCTGGGGCTGACCTGGGAAGGCTACCGTGCACTGAGCGCCGAGAAGCTGGAAAGCGAGCGCACGCGCATTCACACGCTGTTCGCAGGCTCCCGCCCGCACTACCTGATCGACACCATCAACGAGCTGCCCGAAGTGATCGCCGACATCAACCGGCGCCTGGCCAAGGGCGAGATGCCGCAGGCCTCCTGAGCCGGCAAGTGGGGCCGCTTTGCGGCCCCCGTGCACGGTCTACTGCGGCAACTGCACTTGCGGCTTGGTCGAGGCAAAGATTGCCCAGCTGGACACGAACAGTGCTGCGATCAATGGCCCGATTACGAAACCGTTGAGCCCAAAGACCGCCAGCCCACCCAACGTCGACACCAGGATCAGATAGTCCGGCATGCGCGTGTCCTTGCCCACCAGGATCGGCCGCAGCAGGTTGTCCACCAGGCCGATCACCAGCACCCCGAACGCGGTCAGGATCACCCCCGGCAATATGGCCCCGGTCAGCAGGAAATACGCGGCCACCGGCGCCCAGACGATGCCAGCGCCCACTGCCGGCAGCAGCGACAGGAACGCCATCAGCACCGCCCACACCAACGCACTGGGGATATCCAGCACCCAGAAGATGAACCCGCCCAGCGCCCCTTGGGTAATGGCCACCAGCACGTTACCTTTCACCGTCGCCCGCACCACCCGGTTGAATTTCAGCTGCAAACGGCGCTTCTGGGGTTCGGGCAGTGGCACGGCCAGGCGCACACGACGAGCCACCTCGGCGCCTTCTCTCAGGAAGAAGAACAGCAGGTACATCATGATGCCAAAGCTGATCACGAACTCGAACGTACCCTGACCGAAGCTGAACGCCTGGCTGGCCAATACCTGGCTACCCTGGGTTGCCCACTTGGTGATTTTTTCGCGCAACGCGTCGAGGTTGCCCATACCCATGTTGTCCAGGCCATGCTGGGCGAACGCCGGGAGCATGTCCTTGCCGCGCTCGACGTAACCGGCGATGTCCAGCTGCCCGCTTTCGATACGCTGGTACAGCGTGGCCCCCTCCTGCACCAACAGTGCACTGGTGATGATCACTGGCAGGATCGCCACCAGCAGGCACACCAGCATCGTGGTGGCAGCGGCCAGGTTGCGCCTGCGCCCAAAGCGGATCAGCAGGTGCCGCTGCAGCGGGGCAAACAGAATGCCCAGTATCACCGCCCAGAAAATCGCACCGTAGTAAGGCAGCAATATCCAGAAAAAGGCGATGGTCACCAGCGCCAAAAGTACGGCCAGGGCTTTGTTCTGTAGCGCAGCTTCGTTCATCGCAGGTCCTCGAATGGCTTCTGGAATATTAGTGCGCGCCGCGTGGGTAAAAGTGCCACCACTCCTTTGATGCAAATCAATACGCGTTTTTTGCGCCAGCCCTAGCATCCGCGCCTTTTGCCCCGGTACGCACATGAACCCGACTGCCAAGCCCGAACTGCTGGCCCCCGCCGGCACCCTCAAGACCATGCGCTATGCCTTTGCCTACGGTGCCGACGCGGTCTATGCAGGCCAGCCGCGCTACAGCTTGCGGGTGCGTAACAATGAGTTCGACCATGCCAACCTCGCGCTGGGCATCCAGGAGGCGCATGCGTTGGGCAAGCGCTTTTACGTGGTGGTCAACATTGCTCCGCACAACGCCAAGCTCAAGACCTTCCTCAAAGACCTGGCGCCAGTGATCGACATGGCGCCGGATGCGCTGATCATGTCCGACCCCGGCCTGATCATGCTGGTGCGCCAGCACTTCCCGCAGATGCCGGTTCACCTGTCGGTGCAGGCCAATACGGTGAACTGGGCCAGCGTACAGTTCTGGCAGCAACTGGGCTTGAGCCGGGTCATCCTTTCACGCGAGCTGTCGCTCGAAGAAATCGAGGAAATCCGCCAGCAGGTGCCTGGCATGGAGCTGGAGGTGTTCGTCCACGGCGCCCTGTGCATGGCCTACTCCGGCCGTTGCCTGCTGTCGGGCTACCTCAACAAGCGTGACGCCAACCAGGGCACCTGCACCAACGCCTGCCGCTGGAAGTACGACGCCACGCCGGCCACCGAGAACGCCACCGGCGACATCGTGCGCGAAGTGCAGCCCACCCTTGGCCTGGGCGCCCCGACCGAGCAGGTGTTCCTGCTGCAGGAAAGCAACCGCCCCGGCACTGAAATGCCAGCCTTCGAGGATGAACACGGCACCTACATCATGAACGCCAAGGACCTGCGTGCCATCCAGCACGTCGAGCGCCTGGCCACCATGGGCGTGCATTCGCTGAAGATCGAAGGGCGCACCAAGTCGCACTTCTACTGTGCCCGCGCGGTGCAGTCATATCGCCAGGCCATTGACGACGCCGTGGCCGGGCGGCCGTTCGACCGCACCTTGATGGGCAACCTGGAGTCCCTTGCGCAACGAGGCTACACCGAAGGGTTCCTGCGCCGTCACGTACACGATGAGTACCAGAACTACCAGCGAGGTAATTCGGTCTCGGAGCGCCAGCAGTTCGTTGGCGAGTTGACCGGCGTGCGTGTCGATGGCCTGGCCGAGGTCAAGGTGAAGAACCGCTTCGCCGTGGGTGACCACCTGGAACTGATGACCCCGCGCGGCAACTACCACTTCGACCTGCACCGCCTGTGCAACAGCCAGCAGCAGGCCATCGAGGTGGCACCGGGCGATGGCCATGTGGTGTACCTGCCCATTCCGGAGCAGGTCGCGCTCGAGCATGCCCTGCTGATGCGCGACCTCGGTGTCGACGAGGCAGCAAGCTGACAGTACTGTAACGTGCAACTCAGTGGCCAGCCGCTTACGCTATGCTGCTGAACCAATGCTGGAAGGAGTGCTTTACCATGCTGCGCAAACACCTGCTGACCGTGGGGCTGCTGGCGATCACCGGCCTGGCCCAGGCCGCCGAGACCATCGATGTCTACCGTGACCCCAACTGCGGCTGCTGCAAGGCCTGGATCAGCCACCTGCGTGACAACGGTTTCACCGTCAATGACCACGTCGAGCCGAACATGAGCGCGGTGAAACAACGCCTGGGCGTGGCACCACGCCTGGCGTCGTGTCACACGGGGGTGATCGACGGCAAGTTCGTCGAAGGCCACGTACCGGCCGAGCAGGTGCGCCTGCTGGCCAAACGCAATGACCTCAAGGGCCTGGCCGTACCGGGCATGCCCATGGGTTCGCCAGGCATGGAAATGGGTGACCACAAGGACGCCTACCAGGTTATAGGCGTGACCCAGGATGGCCAGGACACCGTGGTCGCCACCTACTGATGCTGAGCCTGTGGGCGCTGTTTCTCAGCGCCTTTGGCGCCGCCACCCTGCTGCCGCTGCAATCGGAGGCCGTGCTGGTCGGCCTGTTGCTGCGCCAGCCCGAGGCTTGGGCGACCCTGCTGCTGGTGGCCACATTGGGCAACGTGCTGGGTTCGGTGGTGAACTGGCTGTTGGGCCGGGCCATCGAGCACCTGCGCGACAAGCGCTGGTTCCCGTTCAGCACAGCCCAGCTGGCGCGTGCGCAGCAGCGCTACCAGCGCTGGGGCCAGTGGTCGCTGCTGCTCAGCTGGATGCCAGTGATCGGTGACCCGCTGACGCTGATCGCCGGGATCATGCGCGAGCCGTTCTGGCGCTTTCTGCTGCTGGTCACCCTGGCCAAGGCTGGCCGTTATGCGGTGCTGGCAATGATCACCCTGGGCTGGTTTCACGCCTGGTAACACCTTTCACGTTCCCGACATGCGCCTGGCTGCTAAAGTCGCCTATTCCTACATGGCCCTACATGGAGTGCCCCCATGCTGCGCGCAACCGCCCTGGCCCTGGCCTGCCTTGTCGGCAGCCCGGCCATCGCCGCCGAGTCACCCACCTACGGCCCTCAGCTCGAAGGCTTCAGCTACCCACACCCGCTCAAGCATTTTGACTTCAAGTCCCAGGGCCAGGCCCTGCAGATGGGCTATATGGACGTCCCCGCGCAAGGCCAGGCCAACGGCCACAGCGTAGTGCTGATGCACGGCAAGAACTTCTGCGCCGCCACCTGGGAAACCACCATCGACGCCCTGAGCAAGGCCGGCTACCGTGTGATCGCGCCCGACCAGATCGGTTTCTGTACCTCCAGCAAACCGGCGTATTACCAGTACACGTTCCAGCAACTGGCGAACAATACCCATGCCTTGCTTGAACAACTGGGCGTGAAGCAGGCCATCGTGCTCGGCCATTCCACGGGCGGCATGCTCGCCACACGCTATGCGCTGATGTACCCGCAGCAGGTGGAACGCCTCGCCATGGTCAACCCGATTGGCCTGGAAGACTGGAAAGCCCTCGGCGTGCCCTACCGCACCGTGGACCAGTGGTATGCCCGCGAGCTCAAGCTGGATGCCAATGGTGTGCGCGAATATGAGCGCAAGACTTACTACGCCGGGCGCTGGAAGCCGGAGTACGAACGCTGGGTGCAGATGCTGGTGGGCCTGAACAAAGGGCCGGGGCATGAAGCGGTGGCTTGGAACTCGGCGTTGATCTACGACATGATCTTTACCCAGCCGGTGTACCACGAGTTCAAGGACCTGCAGATGCCGACGCTGCTACTGATCGGCGACAAGGACACCACCGCCATCGGCAGTGATATTGCGCCGCCAGACGTGAAGGCGAAGCTGGGCAAGTATGAAGTGCTGGGGCCACAGGTGGCCAAGCTGATTCCCAAAGCTGAACTGATCACCTTTGAAGGCATGGGGCATGCGCCACAGATCGAAGAGCCCGTGCGGTTCAATCGCACGCTGGTGGAGTGGCTGGGCAAATGAAACGGGGGCGCTTAGCGCCCCTGCACCTTTCAGCCAAACCGCTGGAGTTGCATCTCCCGCAACCGGCTCAAGGTCCGCTGATACGGGAACGCCAGATACCCCTGCGTGTAGAGCCTTTCAAGCGGCACCTCTGCCTCCAGGTACAACGCCACCCGGCGGTCGTAGCATTCGTCAACCAAGGCGATGAAGCGGCGTACCGCATTGTCCTTGGGTGACAGTGCTGGCAACTCACGGTCGCCCGCCACCACTCGCGCTGCGCCGTCTTCGGTGCCACGGGCAATGCGACCGGCTTGCTGCTCACCGCCCAATGCCGGAATACCCGACACCAGAATGGCCGGAAAACGGTCGCAAAGCGCCATGAACTCCATGGCCGCCAGGGGTTGTTCGCACAGGTCGGTGAAGCGGCACCAGATAGCCTGCTCGCTGCGCCGCACGACCTGCACCTGTCTAGACCCGACGGCCAACGGCTGGTCACTGCCTGCAGCGTCCGGGCTGAGCTGGCGAAACACCTCCCCCAGCTGGCTCACCTGTCCCGCTTCTGCCACCCAATAGCGTTGCCGCGCTGCGCCGGGGTGCAGGCGATGGTCCTGCTCGCCCGCCACCGACAATACTTGCATATGCCGCTGGATCGCGCCGATGGCCGGTAGGAACCGCTCACGGTTGAAGCCGTCGCGGTAGAGCTGCTCAGGGGGCTGGTTGGATGTGGCGACAATGACTACGCCCTGATCGAACAGCACCTGAAACAGGCGGCCGAGGATGATCGCATCGCCGATATCGTTGACGAACAGTTCGTCGAAGCAGAGCACGCGGATCTGCCCGGCCAACTCCCGGGCCAGCGCCAACAATGGGTCGGCAGTGCCGTTGAGCTGGAACAGGCGCTGATGCACCCAAGCCATGAAGTGGTGGAAGTGCTGGCGTCGGCTGGGGATGCGCAGGCAGCGGTGAAACTGGTCCATCAACCAGGTCTTGCCACGGCCAACCGGGCCCCAAAGGTAGATGCCCTGGGTAGAGCGGCTGTGTTCGACTGCCTGGAAACAGGCTTGCAAGGCATCGACGGCACGGGCCTGTGCAGGGTCGACGACGTAGCCCTGAGTAGTCAAGGCTTTCTGGTACAGGGATTGGGGGTCAATGGCCATAACGAATTCTACACGGCAGATGCTATTCGTGTAGGACCGCGTCAGTCGACCAGGCCTACCTTGAGCAATGCACCGTCCTTGTCATCGGTCAGCACATACAGGTATCCATCCGGCCCTACCCGCACATCGCGGATTCGGGCGTTCAGGTCCCCCAGCAGGCGCTCTTCATGCACCACCTTGTCGCCGTCCAGCTGCAAGCGAATCAGCTCCTGCGTTGCCAGTGCACCAATGAACAGGTTGTGGTCCCAGGCCTTGAACGTCGGGCTGTCGTAGAACGCCATGCCGCTGATGCCAGGCGACTTCTCCCACACATGGTGTGGGCCGACCATGCCATCGACATGCTTGCCCTTGGCCTCGGGGATCGGCAGTAGCGAATAATTGATGCCATGAGTCGCAATCGGCCAGCCGTAGTTCTTCCCGGGCTCGGGGATGTTGATTTCGTCACCACCTCGCGGGCCGTGCTCGTGGGTCCACAGCTTGCCGGTCCATGGGTTGAGCGCGGCGCCTTGCTGGTTGCGGTGGCCGAACGACCAGATTTCCGGTCGCACGTTGTCCTTGCCTACAAAGGGGTTGTCCTTGGGCACTTCACCATCGGGAAGGATGCGCACGATCTTGCCTTGCAGCTTGTCCAGGTCCTGGGCAGTGGCGCGCTGGTTGTTCTCGCCCAGGGCGATGAACAGGTAGCCGTTGCGGTCGAACACCAGCCGCGAGCCGAAGTGGTTACCCACCGACAGCTTGGGCTGCTGGCGGAAGATCACGGTGAAGTTTTCCAGCCGGGCCCGGTCTTCGGACAGCTGGCCACGGCCGACTGCGGTGCCGGCCTTACCGTCACTGCCCTCCTCGGCGAAGGACAGGTACACGGTGCGGTCCTTGTCGAATGCGGGCGACAGCACCACATCCAGCAGGCCACCCTGCCCCTCGGCCCAGACCTTGGGCACACCGCTGATGGGCGGGCCGACCTTGCCTTCGGCGTTGACCAGCCGCAAATTGCCGGCACGCTCGGTCACCAGCAGATCCTTGCCGCCCGGCAAAAATGCCAATGCCCAGGGGTTGCGCAGGCCGTCAGCCAGGGTACTGACTGTCAAGGTGCCTTCTTCACTGCGAAACTGTTGCTCGGCCGCCGCCTGTGCCAACAAGGGCATGAGTGCGGCGGCGGTCACGCTGACCAGCCAGGTTGCTCTGGGCATGCAGGATTCCTTTCGTATGGGCTTATGGCGCACGCGTGCTGTCGCGCGGTGGCCGGGTGGGTTCCAGATTCGGGGTTTGCTGCTGGCGGCGCAGGTTGTCGCCATTGCCAATGCCCCGGTTGTCCAGGCTGGGCGTGCGTTGGTACGGCTCGGTGGACGGGCCACGCACGGGCGGCGTGACAGGCATGCTGCCTTGGCGGCTGTTGGGGTTGGCGCGCTGGATCGGGCTGTTGTAGGGGTTGTTGTTGCCGGCAGCGAGCTGCAGTGGCTGCGGAGCAGCGTGCGCGGACAGGCACAAGGCCAGGCCAAGCGCCAGGATGGGCAATGACGGGTTCATGCTTCACCTCCTGTACGAAAATGCCGCGCCTGGGGGTTTTGATAGCCTAAGGCGCGAAGGGTTCGCGGCAAAAGTGTGAATGCGGGTGGAGTTGATTCCTGATGTTTCAGTATGGACCTTAGGGCTGCCATGCAGCCCTTTTGCGACACAAGGCCGCTTGTGTCGCGAAAAGGCCGCAAAGCGGCCCCCGATTACTGGGCTTTGTCTACCTTGTGCCGCGCCGCATACAAGCACAGCATCTCCATCGCCAACGTCGCCCCGGCCAATGCGGTGATGTCGGCATGGTCATAGGCCGGCGCTACTTCCACCAGGTCCATGCCCACCAGGTTGATGCCGCGCAGCCCGCCCAGAATCTCCAGCGCCTGCACCGTGCTCAGCCCGCCACACACCGGCGTACCCGTGCCAGGCGCATAAGCCGGGTCGAGGCAGTCGATATCGAACGTCAGGTACACCGGCCGGTCGCCCACCCGCTGACGAATCGCCGCAATGATCGCCTCGGTGCCCTGGCGGTGTACCTGCCGGGCATCCAGGATGGCAAAACCCTGGCTGTCGTCGTTGGTGGTGCGCAGGCCGATCTGCACCGAGCTGCCCGGGTCGACCAGGCCTTCACGGGCCGCATGCCAGAACATGGTGCCATGGTCGATTCGCTTGCCCTCGTCGTCCGGCCAGGTATCGCTGTGGGCATCGAAGTGAATCAGCGCCAGCGGGCCATGCCGGCGAGCGTGAGCCTTGAGCAGCGGGTAGCTGATGAAGTGGTCGCCGCCCAAGGTGAGCATGGCGCACCCCGCCTGCAGGATATGCTCGGCATGGGCCTCGATGCTGTCCGGCACCGACTGCGGCGTGCCACTGTCGAAGGCGCAGTCGCCGTAGTCGATCACTGCCAGGTGATCGAACGGGTCGAACGCCCACGGCCAGTGCCGGGCCCAGGCCTGCTGCACCGAGGCGGCGCGGATCGCTCGCGGGCCAAAGCGTGCGCCAGGGCGGTTGCTGGTGGCGGTATCGAACGGCACACCGCTGACGACCACATCCACACCACGCAGGTCGCGGCTGTAGCGGCGGCGGGAGAAACTGGTAATGCCGGCGTAGGTACTTTCTGCGGCAGTGCCGTACAGGCTGTCGCGGGTCATCGCCTGGTCGTTGCTTGCGGCTTGGTCCACGGTCGAGCTCCTGGGTTGTTATGGGTTATTGCCGGGTGCGGAAGGCCGTCCACAAGCGGTTACGCTGGCGCAGGTCGGCCAGGGCCATGCTGCGGTCGGCGAACAGGCGCTGGCGCACTTCAGCTGGCGGGTAGATGTCGGGGTCGTTGCGCACTGCTTCGTCCACCAGCGGCGTGGCCGCCTGGTTGGCGTTGGCAAAGAACAGCGTGTTGGTCAGCGCAGCCACCGACTCTGGCTTGAGCATGAAGGCGATGAAGGCCCGAGCTGCCTCGGGGTGCGGGGCGTCTTTGGGGATGACCAGGTTGTCCTGCCACACCAGCGTGCCCTCGCGGGGGATACGGTAGATCAGCTCGAACGGCTTGCCGGCACGGCGCGCCTGGTCGGCGGCCATCGCCGCATCGCCGTTGTAGGTCAGCGCCAGGCACACGCTGCCATTGGCCAGGTCGCTGATCTGCCGGCCATTGGCGACGTAGCTGATCGAGGGTTGCAGTTGGCTCAGCAGGCGCTGCGCAGCCGCCAGATCATCCTTGTTCTGGCTGTACGGGTCCTTGCCCAGGTAGTTGAGGGCCACGCCAATCACCTCCTGCGGTGAATCGGGCATGGCAATGCCGCAATCCTTCAGGCGGCTAGCGTATTCGGGCTTGAACAGCAGGTCGAGGCTGTCCAGCGGCACATCACCCAGGCGCTGGCGCACCGCTTCCACGTTCACACCCAGGCCCAAGGTGCCCCAGGTGTACGGCACAGCATGGCGGTTCCCGGGGTCGGCCTCGGCGAGCTTGGCCAGCAGGTCCTTGTCGAGGTTGCTGTAGCCGGGCATGGCCTGAGGGTCGAGCGGTTGCAGGGCGTTGGCTTTCAGCGCCCGTGCCAGTACGGTCGACGATGGCACCACTACGTCGTAGCCACTGCCACCGGTCAGCAGCTTGGTTTCCAGTACTTCGGTGGTGTCGAAGGTGTCGTAGCGCACCTTGTAGCCGGTTTCCTGCTCGAAGCGCTCGAGGGTTTGCGGGGCAACGTAGTCGGCCCAACTGTAGAGATTGACGACCTTTTCTTCGGCTTGCAGCGGCAAGGCCAGAACCAGGGACAACAGGCACAACGATCGACGCATGGCGGACACCTCGGCAAATGGGTGGATGCCGCGAGCATGCCAGCCGGGTTACATTGCAGGAATGGCAAGTTTGTAAAGCTGACATTCAAAAGGAGCAATGTAATGCTCGGACAAGTGCACGACCCCGACCTGCACCTGCTGCGGCTGTTCGTCACTGTAGTCGAGGCCGGCGGCTTCAGCGCCGCACAAGGCGTGCTGGGCCTGAGCCAGCCCACCATCAGCCAGCGCATGGCACAGCTGGAAGCCCGCCTGGGTTATCGCCTGTGCAGCCGGGGCAAAGGCGGCTTTCACCTGACGGAGAAAGGCGCGTTGCTGCTGGAGGCGGCACGCGGGCTGCTGCTGAACATCGAACAGTTTCGCCAGCAGGCCAATGGGGTGGCCGGGCGGTTGCTGGGGACCGTGCGCATCGGCATGGCGGAGAATCAGGACAAGGCGGTGAGCCTGAAGCTGGCGGCAGCCATTTCGGCATTTCGCACGCGTGAAGAAGCGGTACAACTGGAACTGATCAGTGCGCCACCAGCGGAGCTGGAACGGCTGTTGCTGGAGCAGCGGCTGGACTATGCCATCAGCTACTTCTCTGGCAACCAGGCGGCCTTTGACTACCAGCCGCTGTTCGAGGAGCGGCAACGCTTGTACTGCGGCAAAGGCCATGAGCTGTTCGGCGAGGCGGAAGTTGCGCTTGAGCGGTTGCTGGAGACCGACCAGGTGCGCCACCCGTACCGGTTTCTCAAAGGCGGTGAGCCATTCCAGAGCCGGCGCAGCATGGCGGTGGCAGAGCAGATCGAGAGCGTACTGACGTTCATTTTGTCGGGGCGGCATATTGGCTATCTGCCGCGCCATTGTGCGCAGGAGTGGGAGGCCGGGGGGGCGTTGTGGGCGCTGGACCCGGGGCTGGATTTTGTGGTGCCGTTTACTTTGGCCAGGCACCGGGCACAGGGGGTTGGCGAGGCACAGCAGGCGTTTGCGCAGGATTTGCTGGCAGCGTTTGCCTGAACTGGCCTCTTCGCGGGCTTGCCCGCGAAGAGGCCAGTTCAGGCGAAAACCATCAGTAAGCCATGCTCCAGGTCAAGGTGTAGGTACGCCCGCGCCCCTGGTAGTCATACAGATACGCCGGCCCGTAGGTCGGCGAATAGAACAACGTCGCACGCTGCCCCCAGACCGTGCTGTACTGCTTGTCCAGCAGGTTCTGGATGCCGGCACTGAAGGTGCCGAAGCCGGTGTCCTGGCTGCCCAGCAGGTCGAAGGTGGTGTAGCCGTCGATCTCGTGGTCGGCATCGTCCTTCAGGCTGAAGGCATGGTTGGCCTGCAGCCGCGCACTGCGACCATCGCCCTTCCAGCCGACAAATGCAGTGGCCTTGGACAACGAGGCATAACGGGCATCACGCTTGATCCAGCCACCGTCGGCAGCCTCTTCCTCGGAGCGGGTCAGGTGCAAGGTCCCGCCTGCCTCCCAGCCGGTCTGGAAATGCCGGGTCAGCGCACCTTCAAAGCCGAAGTCGCGGCTCTTCTGCTCTTCCACGTTGATGGTCAGCGTTTGCGAATCGACGTTGATGATCTTGTCCGACCAGATGTAGTACAGCGCCGCCTGGGCATCCCAGTCCAAATCGGCATAGCGCCAGCCCAGTTCCACCTGGCGGCTCTTGATGCCGGCCAGCGGGTTGTCGGCCACACTCAGGCCCGGCTTGCCGTAGTACTTGGCCGGGTCCGGCAGGTCGAAGCCTTCGCCGTAGTTGGTCCACACCTGATGGCCGTTCTTGAAGTCGTAAATGGCACCAACGTTGAACAGGTTGACCTGGTAATCGTTGCTGCCGCCCGGCACGCCCTTGAAGTCGCTGACGTCCACGTCCATCTGCTGGCGGCGGGCGCCACCGGAGAGGGTCAGGTTGTCGGTGGCATGCCAGTCGAGCTGGGCGTACACCGACACACCATCGACACGGTAGCTGGGATAGCGCGGGGCCTTGCTGTCCTTTTCCAGTTCCAGGCCGCCCGACTCGGACGAAGTCAGGGCATTGAACGTGGTCTGCTCGGCGTTGAAACGCTCACGGTCCAGGTCGATGCCGTAGGTCAGTTTCAACGTGTCCCACTGCTTGGCGAACAGCCCTTTGAGGCTGGTGACCTCGAAATTTTGCTGCGAGGCGGCGAAGTACACCCCGCGCGACCCCGTGGGCGTGGCACGGTTGTAGTACGGGAACGGGTAGAAGTTGTCGTCTTCCTTGCGGTACGAGGCTTGCAGGTAGAAGTCCTGGCCCAGCACATCGGTGTGGTGGTAGTTGGCGTTGAGCAGCAGGCGCCGGGTACGCGGCTCCAGGCCGGACGAGTAGCCGCTGCGCAGTTCGGCATCTTCCAGGTCGGACGGTGCGTTGTAGTTGAGGTTGGGGAAGTAGATACCCGTGCTGCCGTGGTTGCCCGAGTCGTAGTACTGGGCCAGCAGGTCGAGGCTCTGCTGGTCGTTCAATTGCAGGCCCAAGGTACCGAGCACATCGAGGGTGCGGTTGTACTGCAGGTCGGTCTGGGTGTTGTCGATGAAAATCTGGTCGCCAGCACCGTCGTAGAAGGCTTCGTTCTGCTCACCGGAGATACCCAGGCGGGCATTGACCCGCTCGTTGCCGCCGCTGATCGACTGGGCGAAGCGGGTGGCCAGGTCATCGCTGTTGTTGAAACCGCTGCTGGCACCCAGCTGTGTTTCGAAGCGCGCCGGGCCGGGCTCGCCCTTCTTGGTGACGATGTTGATGATGCCGCCGGTGGCACCGCCGCCGTAGATGGCGCTGGCGCCGGACAATACTTCGACACGCTCGACGTTGAACGGCGAGATGCTGTCGAACTGGCGCGACAGGCCACGCGAGCTGTTCTGGCTGACCCCGTCGATCATCACCAGCACGTTGCGTCCGCGCATGTTCTGGCCGTAGTTGGTGCGCCCTTCCGGCGCCAGGTCGAGCCCGGGTACCAGCTTGCCGATGGCTTCCTTCAGGCTGACGCCGCTGTCGATCTGTTCGCGCAATTGCTGCTGGTCGACCACCCAGACGGTGCCGGGGATTTCGCTGATTGCAGTGCTGGTACGCGAGGCCACGCTGACTTCGATCGGCTTGAGGTTGACCGCCTGCGGCGCAGCCTCGGCCTTGCGCAGGGTGACAGTGCGGGCATCGCTGAACTGCCAGCCCATGCCGCTGCCGGCCAGCAACTGCTGCAGGGCCTGCTCGACGTTGTAGCTGCCGTGCAACGCAGGGCTGGCCAGGCCTGCAACATCGCCCGTGGTGTACAACAGGTGCAGGCCGGCCTGGTCGGCGAAGGCAGTCAGGGCCTGGTCCAGCGGCTGGGCTGGCAGGTCGAGCTGAACCTGACGGGCCTGGACCTGGGCCTGGTCGGCAGCGGTAGACGCCCATGCCGACAGCGGGCCGGCCAGCACGGCCAGGGCGCTGCAGGACATCAGGGCATGGTGAAGTGAACCGCGACGGCGGTGCAGGGGCTTGAGCATCAGAGGCACGAATGAGCTTCCTGACAAGTCGTAAATGAGAATGGGTTGCTGATCAGTCCCACTACGACGATCTGGCTTGCAGGAACTTGCAGTGGCAAATGGAAAATATTTTTATTTCTGTACCGGCCTCTTCGCGGGCTTGCCCGCGAAGAGGCCGGCACTGCCGGCTCAGTGAACCACGGCCAACCACGGCAGGTAGGTCACCTTCAGGCCATACCGCTGCTCCAGCGTGCGCAACAGCGCCTCAGGCTCGTCAAGGTCAAACACCCCGCTCACCTCCATGGCTGCCAGCTTGCTGTCCGACAGCACAATCCGCCCATGCCGGTAACGTTCAAGTTCCGCCAGCACCTGCCCCAGCGGCTTGCCGTTGAAGATCAGCTTGCCGCGCTGCCAGGCCATCTGTGTTCCGGCATCGGCCGCTACCGCCAATGGACGTTCGCCAACCGTGGCTTCACCACGTGCCAATACCACGCGACCATCACGGCGCACGCTGAACGTGGCTGCACCACCCTGCACACGCTCACCCGCCGTCTCGACCACAAACGGCCGCGCCTCATCAGCGGTCTCGAACAGGGCCTCACCAGCATCCAGCACCACCCGGCGTTCGTGCTCGTTGAACACCACGCTCAGCGCACTGGCGCTGTTCAATGTCACCCGAGTGCCATCTGCCAGGGTGATCACCTGCCGCTCGCCCACTGCGGTGTGGTAATCCGCCAGCAGCATCGGCGCCTGTTGCCAAGCAGCCGTAGCGGCGACCAGCAACACCACGCAGGCCGCCACACCCGCCTGTTTGAGCCAATCGCGGCAATGGCGCAGGGCCTGGCCGATGTACTTGGCCACCATGCTCTCGGAAACCCCCAGCCGCTGTGCAATCTGCGCCTGGGTCAGGCCTTCGACGCGGTTCAGCAACAACGCCTGGCGGGCATTGTCGGGCAGTTTCAGCAGCGCATCGTCAAGGATTTGCAAGCGCTCCCAGGCCAACAACATCGCCTCGGGTGCTGGCGCCGGGCAGGCCAGTTCCCCTGCCCCGTCACAGTCGTCATGGCTGGCCGCCAAGCGCTGTTCGCGGCGCAAGGCATCGATTGCCAGGTTGCCGGCCACGCGGAAGATGAAGCTGCGCGCATGCAGCACCGGCAGCGCCTGCTCATCGATCTTGACGAGCTTCAGGTAGGTTTCCTGCGCCACGTCGGCGGCGCGCTGGCGGTCGCTCATGCGCCGGGTCAGAAACTGCAGCAGGTCGTCGTAGTGCTCCTGGAAACTCGCCAGCAGCCCCGACACGGGTGACGTCAGCATGGGTTTGGGAACAGCCAGTAGGAGGAGTTATCGGGCGTTAATGAGAAACAGTATCTTTCATCCAGTGGGACACTTTCAACGCCCACTTGCATTTGCCACACTGACACTTCGCTCACTCTGGCAAGGTCGCCCTCATGACTGCCCGCCTGTACCGCTTTACCCGGTTAATGCTCGTGCTACTGATGGCCTATGGCCTGAACGCTTGCGCACTGTTCCAGCCACGTGACCCGGTCACCATCAGCGTGATCGGCATCGAACCGCTGCCCGGCCAGGAACTGGAACTGCGCATGGCCGTGAAAATGCGGGTGCAAAACCCCAACGAATCACCCATCGACTACAACGGCATTGCCCTCAACCTGGAAGTGAACGGCCAGCCGCTGGCCGCCGGGGTCAGCGACCAGCAGGGGCACATTGGCCGTTATGACGAGGCAGTGATCGTGGTGCCGGTTAGCATCACGGCATTTTCCTTCCTGCGCCAGGCCTATGGGCTGGGCAAGGTGGACTCGCTACAGGGCCTGCCCTACAAGCTGCGCGGCAAGCTGGCCGGTGGGCCGCTGGGGACTGTGCGCTTTACCGACGAGGGCAAGCTGGACCTGCCCAAAGGCGCCTACTGGTAAGCACCTGGGGAGTGTGTTCAGCGGCTGGCGCTGGCGGCGGCCATCAGCTTGTTGACTTCGCTGCGCACCATGCTGGCGTATTCGGGGGGCGTCATGCCGTCCAGCTCGGCGCGTACCCATTCGGCCCACTTGCCCTTGCGACGCGTTTTTTCGGCAATCAGCCGGGCCGCTTCGCCCTTGGCCTTGCCCAGGTTGTTTTGCCACAGCTCGAACAACCGCGCCTTCTCTGCCTCGATCTGCGCCCGTTCCTCGAAGCTCTTGTTGGCCAGATTGAAACTCATGAAGGTACCTGCAGGTTTGAAAATGGCCGCTATCTTACACCCAGGCAACGCAACATCGGTAAGCCGGCGCAACTTTCCCGACGCGGCGGCATCCATTGTTCAAACCACCCCATCGACGAGGAAGAGTTCATGGCCCGGAAAAACGCCGCACTGGCAGACAGCGATCAGATCAAGGACCAGGTATTCAGCGAACTGCAATCGCTGATCGAAGAATCGGAAAAGCTGCTGAACGACAGCGCCGCCCTGGTGGGCGAAGAAGCCGAAACGTTACGCGCGCAGGTCACCCTGAAGCTGCGCCAGGCCCGCCAGGCGGCCAGCAATATGCGCAGCAAGGCGCAACCGGTGGTGGACGCCACCCAGGACTATATTGGTGGCCATCCATGGCAGACCGTGGCCATTTCCGCAGGCCTTGGCCTGGTGGTGGGCCTGCTGCTGGGCCGGCGCAACTGACGGCTGGGCCGTCTGGTGCGAATCAGGCGGCCAGCGCTTGCGGGATGCCGCTGTGGAAGCGCAGTTCCTGGTCCGGTGACTGGATCAACTCGACTTCAGCGGCACGCACCAGCTCCACACGACGAGCGATGTCTGCCTCATCACCGTAGTTGTGCGCCAGTTTCAGGTAGCCCTGGTAGTGGCGTGCTTCGCTTTTCAGCAGGCCGTGATAGAAGCGGCCCAGCTCCTCATCCAGGTGCGGCACCAGCGCGGCAAAGCGCTCACAGCTGCGTGCCTCGATAAATGCCCCCACCACCAGCGTATCCACCAGCTTGACCGGCTCGTGGGCGCGCACCAGGCGGCGCAGCCGCGACGCATAGCGCCCCGCCGACACAGGGCGCAGTGGCACGCCACGGCGCTTCATCAGCCGCAGCACCTGTTCATGGTGCACCAGCTCTTCACGGGCCAGGCGCGACATCATGTTGATCAGGTCGAGGTGGGTGTTGTACTTGGCCATCAGGCTCAAGGCCGTGCTGGCGGCCTTGAATTCGCAGTTCTTGTGGTCGATCAGCAGGGTTTCCTGGTCGGCCAGCGCCGCTTCGATCCAGGCATCTGGCGTCGGGCAGCCAAGAAAGGCGTCGATTTCGGGGATCAGGGACATAAGCGTGCAACCACACAGAACAGGCAGGGCCGGCGATTATAGCGGCGGCGGCGGGCGGCGTCAGTGACTATGCTTCTTGATGTACATCAAGCGCCAGCGGGGGGCGCGCCGTCTATAGTCAGGCATTGGTCGCCACCTTTGAAGGGAGCTAACGCCCATGCAAGCCGTCCGCAGCATCCTTGTCGTCCTCGACCCCGAGCACGCCCACAGCCGGGCGCTGACCCGGGCCAAGCTGATTGCCGGCGTGACCGGCGCACGCCTGCACCTGCTGATGTGCGACAAGCGGCATGACCACCATGCGCTGCTGAGCCTGTTGAGTAGTCAATTGCACGATGACGGCTACGACAATGTCACCCATGAAGAGGCCTGGCGCGGCAACCTGCACGACACCATCATCTACGTGCAGCAGGCCGAGGGTTGCGAGCTGGTGATCAAGGAACACCGCCCGGACAACCCGCTGAAAAAAGCCCTGCTCACCCCCAGCGACTGGAAGCTGCTGCGCCAGTGCCCGTGTGCGGTGCTGATGGTCAAGAGTGAAAGGCCCTGGACCGGGGGCGTGATCCTGGCCGCAGTGGATGTGGGCAATCAGGACGAAGACCACCGCCGCTTGCATGCCAGCATCATTGACCATGGCTTCGAGATTGCCAAACTGGCCAAGGGCGAACTGCATGTCATCAGCGCCCATCCGTCACCGATGCTGTCGGCGTCGGACCCGGCTTACCAGTTGAGCGAAACCATCGAAAAGCGTTACCGCGAGGCGTGCAAAGCGTTCCAGGCCGAGTACGACATTAGCGAAGAGCGTTTGCATGTGGCGGAAGGACCAGCGGATGTGCTGATCCCGCATACCGAGCAGAAGCTGGGCGCCGTGGTGACAGTGATCGGGACAGTGTGCCGCACCGGGATTACCGGGGCGTTGATTGGAAATACTTCGGAGGTGGTGCTGGATGCTCTGGAAGGCGATGTATTGGTGCTGAAAAGCGAAGAAGCCATCGCCCACCAAGCCGAGTTGGCCCGCGGCTGAAGCAAACGCGATCTGTGTGGGAGCGGGTTTATCCGCGAAAGCGTCGGTAAGTCGAATGACGCATTCGCGGGTAAACCGCACAGGGCTTGTCTTCTGCCCCGAAATTTACGCCAACGCCTCCCGCACCTTGGGGTCCAGGCCCTCCCCCGCATTGGCCTTGTTCCACTCCGCCAGTTGCCGGCGCATCGCCGGTGTCCAGAAGCTCTGCAAATGCTGCCGCACCCCTTGTACCGCCAAGTCCCGGTCCGGCTCGCTGTCGAAGTAATGGGCAATCTGGTTGGCCATCTTGACCAAGTTTTCGCTGCTCATCGGCGCACCTCGGCTTTATCCTCTGTGCGGCGTTCCTTCAGCAAACGCCGCTGTTCGTCACTGAAGTCCTGATAGCGCTTCTGCCACTGCGACGGCTGGAACACTTTCACCACTTCCACCGCCGTTACCTTGTATTCCGGACAGTTGGTCGCCCAGTCGGAGTTGTCGGTGGTGATCACGTTGGCCCCCGACTCGGGGAAATGGAAGGTGGTGTACACCACCCCCGGCGCCACCCGCGCACTGACCTTGGCCCGCAGTACAGTCTGCCCGGCGCGGCTGCCAATACCCACCCAGTCACCGTCCTGAATGCCACGGCTTTCGGCATCGGTCGGGTGAATTTCCAGGCGGTCGGCGTCATGCCAGGCCACGTTGCCGGTACGCCGGGTCTGGGCGCCGACGTTGTACTGGCTGAGGATGCGCCCGGTGGTCAGCAGCAGCGGGTAGCGGTTGCTGACCTTCTCGTCGGTGGGCACGTAACCGGTAAGCATGAAGCGCCCCTTGCCCCGCACGAACTGGTCGATGTGCATGGTCGGCGTGCCATCGGGTGCGGCGTCGTTGCACGGCCACTGCAAGCTGCCGTGACGGTCGATTTCGGCATAGCTGACGCGGCGGAAGGTCGGCGTCAGGCGGGCGATCTCGTCCATGATCTCGGACGGGTGACGGTAGTTCATCGGGTAGCCCAAGGCGTTGGCCAAGGCCACGGTCGCCTCCCAGTCCGCCTTGCCTGCCAACGGTTCCATCACCTTGCGCACCCGCGAAATGCGCCGTTCGGCATTGGTGAAGGTGCCGTCCTTTTCCAGGAACGAGCTGCCTGGCAGGAACACATGGGCAAACTTGGCCGTTTCGTTGAGGAAAATATCCTGCACCACCACACATTCCATGGCGTGCAAGGCCGCCGTGACATGCTGGGTGTTGGGGTCGCTCTGGGCGATGTCCTCGCCTTGGCAGTACAACGCCTTGAAGCTGCCGTCCAGCGCGGCTTCGAACATGTTGGGAATGCGCAGGCCAGGGTCGGGCTGCAACGTCACGCCCCAGGCGCGCTCGAATTCGGCACGCACGCCTTCGTTGGAAATGTGCCGGTAGCCAGGCAGTTCATGGGGGAACGAGCCCATGTCGCAAGAGCCCTGCACGTTGTTCTGCCCGCGCAGCGGGTTCACCCCTACCCCTTCACGGCCAATGTTGCCGGTGGCCATGGCCAGGTTGGCGATGCCCATCACTGCGGTGCTGCCCTGGCTGTGCTCGGTCACGCCCAGGCCGTAGTAGATTGCCGCGTTGCCGCCTGTGGCATACAGCCGGGCAGCGGCACGGATCTGTTCGGCGGGCACGCCGCAGACCGGGCCGAGCACTTCAGGGGCGTTGTCTGCCAGGCTGACGAAGTCACGCCAGCGGGCAAAGTCTTCTGTTTCGCAGCGCGCATCGATGAAGCGCTGGGCCAGCAGGCCCTCGGTGACGATCACATGAGCCAGGGCGTTGAGCATGGCCACGTTGGTGCCTGGGCGCAGTTGCAGGTGCAGCTCGGCGCGGGCATGGGGCGAGTCGACCAGGTCGATGCGCCGCGGGTCGATCACGATCAGCCGCGCGCCCTGGCGCAGGCGGCGCTTGAGCTGCGAGCCGAACACCGGGTGGGCATCGGTGGGGTTGGCCCCTATCACCAGCACCACGTCGGCCTGCATCACCGAATCGAAGCTTTGTGTGCCGGCCGATTCACCCAGGGTCTGCTTCAGGCCATAGCCGGTGGGTGAATGGCACACCCGCGCGCAGGTATCGACGTTGTTGTTGCCGAACGCCGTGCGCACCAGCTTTTGCACCAGATAGGCTTCTTCGTTGGTGCAGCGGCTGGAGGTGATACCGCCAATCGAGTCACGCCCGTACTTGAGCTGGATACGGCGGAACTCGCTGGCGGCATACGTCACCGCCTCGTCCCAGCTCACTTCCTGCCACGGGTCTTCCAGGCGCTTGCGGATCATCGGTTTGGTGATGCGGTCCGGGTGGGTGGCGTAACCCCAGGCGAAACGGCCCTTGACGCAGGCGTGGCCGTGGTTGGCGCCACCGTTCTTGTCCGGGACCATGCGCACCAGTTGGTCGCCTTTCATTTCGGCGCGGAACGAACAACCGACACCGCAATAGGCGCAGGTGGTGATGACCGAGCGCTCAGGTTGGCCAAGCTGCACCAGGCTTTTTTCCGTAAGGGTTGCAGTCGGGCAGGCCTGCACGCAGGCACCGCAGGAGACGCACTCGGAGGCCAGGAAGTTGTCTCCGCCCGCCGCTGCCACCCGCGACTCGAAACCGCGCCCGGTAATGGTCAGGGCGAAGGTACCCTGGATGTCCTCGCAGGCGCGCACGCAGCGGCTGCACACAATGCACTTGCTGGGCTCGTAGTCGAAATACGGGTTGGAAACATCCTTTTTCTCGGCCAGGTGGTTGGCGCCGTCGTAGCCGTAGCGCACCTGGCGCAAGCCTACCTGCCCAGCCACGGTCTGCAGCTCGCAGTTGCCGTTGGCCGAACAGGTCAGGCAGTCCAGCGGGTGGTCGGAGATGTACAGCTCCATCACGTTGCGGCGCAGGCCGGCCAGGCGTGGGGTTTCCGTGCGTACCACCATACCTTCGCTGACGGGTGTGGTGCAGGACGCCGGGTAGCCGCGCATGCCTTCGATTTCCACCATGCACATGCGGCACGAGCCGAAGGCTTCGAGGCTGTCGGTGGCGCAGAGCTTGGGGATGCTGGTGCCGAGCATGGCGGCAGCACGCATGACGGAAGTGCCGGCGGGCACGCTGATGGCACGGCCATCGATGCTCAGGCTGACCTGCACGTCGCTGTCACGGGCCGGGGTGCCCAGGTCGCTGCTTTTATCAGAAGCGGGGTCGAAGAAATTGATCACTGCGCGGCCTCCGTGGTGGTCAGCCCGAAATCGGCGGGGAAGTACTTGAGGGCACTGGCCACCGGGTAGGCGGTCATGCCGCCCATGGCGCACAGCGAGCCGTACTGCATCGTGTCGCACAGGTCGCGCAGCAACAGGGCCTGGTCGTGGCGTTCAGTGAAATCCTGGGTCGCAATCAACCGGTCGACCACTTCCATGCCACGGGTAGAGCCGATGCGGCACGGGGTGCATTTGCCGCAGGACTCTTCAGCGCAGAACTGCAGGGCAAAGCGCGCCATGCTGGCCATGTTCAGTGTGTCGTCGGCCACCACTACACCGCCATGGCCAAGCATCGCGCCCATGGCGGCGAAGGCTTCGTAATCCAGCGGGGTGTCGAAGTGGCTGGGCGGTACCCAGGCGCCGAGCGGGCCACCGACCTGCGCAGCTTTCAGCGGCCGGCCACTGGCGGTGCCGCCGCCATAGCCGTCGACCAGTTCGCGAAGGGTCAGGCCGAATGCGCGTTCCACCAAACCGCCCTGGCGGATATTACCGGCCAGCTGGAACGGCATGGTGCCCAGCGAGCGACCCATGCCGAAGTTGCGGTAAAACGCCGCTCCCTTGGCCAGAATGATGGGCACCGAAGCCAAAGTGAGCACGTTATGTACGAGCGTCGGCAGGCCGAACAAGCCTTGCAATGCGGGCAGTGGAGGCTTGGCGCGGACGATGCCCCGCTTGCCTTCGATGGATTCGAGCAACGCGGTTTCTTCGCCGCAGATATAGGCGCCGGCGCCAACCCGCACTTCCAGGTCGAAGGACTGGCCGCTGCCGGCCACGTCAGTGCCGAGATAGCCGGCATCGCGGGCGATGGCCAAGGCCTGGTCAAGCACGCGAATGGCATCGGGGTATTCCGAACGCACGTAGATGTAGCCTTTGTCGGCGCCCACAGCGAGGCCGGCAATGCTCATGCCTTCGATCAGCAGGAACGGGTCGCCTTCCATCAGCATGCGGTCGGCGAAGGTACCGGAGTCGCCTTCATCGGCGTTGCACACCACATACTTTTGCCCGCCCCCGGCGTCGCGCACGGTGCGCCACTTGATGCCAGCGGGAAACGCCGCGCCGCCACGGCCACGCAGGCCGGAATCGAGCACGGCAGCGACCACATCGGCGCCGTCCATTGCCACGGCAGCTTCCAGGCCAGCGAAACCACCCTGGGCGCGATAGTCGTCCAACGACAACGGGCGGGTGATGCCGGCGCGGGCGAACAGCAGGCGCTGCTGGGTTTTCAGGTAGGGGATGTCTTCGACCGGCCCCAGCGCCAGCGAGTGGCCACCGGGTTCACCAGCCAGGGCATCGAGCAGCGAAGGCACCTCCTGCGGGGTGACCGGGCCAAAACCCAGGCGCCCTTGTGCGCTGTCGCACTCGACCAACGGCTCCAGCCAGTAAAGCCCGCGTGAACTGGTGCGCTGGATATCCAGCGGTAGCTGGCGACGCTCGGCCTCGCGTTGCAAGGCATCAGCCACCTGGTCGGCCCCGACGGCACGGGCCACCGAGTCGCAGGGGATATAGAGCTTCAGCATGCTGCGTCCTCCCGGCAACCGTTGACCAATGCGCGCAGGCGCTCAGGGGTGAGCCGCGCATGCACCTGGCCGTCCAGTTCCAGCGCCGGCGAACAGGCGCAGGCACCCAGGCAGTACACCGGGCGCAGGCTGATGGCGCCGTCGGCGCTGGTCCCGTGGTCGTCCAGTGCCAGCTGTTCGCGCAACTGCGCGGCCAGGGCCTCGGCGCCACGACTCTGGCACGACTCGGCGCGGCACAGGCGCAAGGTGTGGCGCGCAGGCGGCGTGGTGCGGAAGTCGTGATAGAAGCTGATCACCCCGCGCACCTCGGCCAGACTGAGGTTCAGGGCATGGGCGATTTCGGGAACAGCCGCATCGGGGATATAGCCGATGTCATGCTGGATGGCATGCAGGATCGGCAACAGCGCGCCTGGGGTAGCCTTGTCACGGGCCAGAATGCGCTGGATAACGGGCAGGTGAAGCAATTCATCAGGCATACAGCGGACCTCGGCATCACGGACCCTGCCTGAATTATTGTGGGGCAGGTGTCCGGCGTGTTCTGCTGCGGCGCGCCGGCCACGTCACGGTTGCGCGGTCTGGCGGCCTCCTTGCCGACGGCCGTGCATCTGCGTGCACTGGTCCGAAGGCATCCTGCAAGCATGGCACTTGTGGCGCCAGAGGGATGCATGCGAACGACCAGGCGCGTCCTGAAACCGACCTGCGGTGATGGCTTAGCCAAGCACGACATGCGGCAAGAACCGCGAGCTGTCCTTGGTAATCAGCGAGTCATCCTCACGAATGCCGATCCCCGCCGCGCGGTCGCCCACCACCCACGAACCGATCAGGGTGTAGCTCTCGGCAAACCTGGGCAACGGTGCGAAGGCCTGGAGGATGTACGGCGCATCGTTGTACGGGCCGTCCTCGAATACCCGCCGGCCATCGGCAGTATGGATATCGACATTCGCCCCTTCTCGCGAAAAGTAAGGTTTGCGCACCCAGCCCCTGGGCACCGGGCCAGCCGGGGCGTCATCCACGAACGCCGGCAACAGGTTGAGGTGCCCGGCATGCCACTCCCACAGCAACGGCAAGATGCCTTTGTTGGAGATCAAAGCCTTCCACGGCGGCTCGAAAAACTGCGTGTTGCAGCCGGGGATGGCCTGGCCGAATTGCTCACGGAAAATGTGCTCCCAGGCATGCAACTTGAACAACCGTGATATCGGCCTGCCGGCCAGGTCGACAAAACGCCCGTCGCCGTCCAGGCCGATGTCTTCCAGGTCAATGTGCCGGGTAGGAATGCCGGCGTGCCCGGCCATCTTGCGCAGGAAGTCCGTGGTGCCGCGGTCCTCCACCGAACCTGCGATGGTGGAAAAGTAAAACGTGCCCTGCCCCGGCAGCGCGATGAACGCTTGCACCAGGTCTTCGGCCAGGGTGTTGAACTGGCTGGCATGGCCTGGCAGCACACCCCGTTCGATCTGCTCCTCCAGCCAGATCAGCTGGAAGGCTGCCGTTTCGTACAGCGAGGTGGGCGTGTCATAGTTGGCCTCGATCAGCTTGGCCGGCCCTTGGCCGTCGTAGCTGAAATCGAAGCGCCCATAAAGGTGCGGCTGCCGCGCCTTCCACGAACGGCGCACCAGGTCAAAGAACGCAGGCGGGATCGCCAGCCGCGTCATCAGTGCCTCGCTGTCGACGATGCGATCAACGGCGTCCAGGCACATGGCGTGCAGTTCTTCTGTCGGGGCCTGCAAGTCACGCACGACCTGGGTTTCGGAAAACCGGTAGTAACTGCGCTCGTCCCAGTAACGCTCCCCCTCGATGGTATGGAAGGCAAACCCTTCGCGCAGGGCAGTGGCACGCCAGCCTGGGCGTTCATCCAGCTCGACCTTGTGCATGTTCAGCCCCCGAAGAAACTGCCGGAGCGGCCGCCCCAACCACTGCGCGCAGTGGCTTGGCCGCCGAAGCCACCACGGGTGATCGACGCCGACTGCGCCGAGCGAGGTTCGTTGCGCCCCCAGGCGCCGGAACCCCCGCCGCCGCCACCCGACGTCGTGCCACTTTCCTCTTCCCTGGCAACGCCACGGATACCACCGGCCGAACCATAACGCCGCCCGAGCAGGCCCATGCGCTGGCCCGTACCCTCACGGTAGGCATACAGCGGCTGGGCGCTATAACGGCGACCGGCGCTGCTGGCCATCTGTCCCAGCAACATGCCGGCCACCGCAGCCGACGCGACATGGCCATAGCCACCGCCTTGGGCATATCCCGCATCGAGCTGCGACTGGGTCACTTCACCGCTGGTTTGCAATTCGAAACCGCTCATGCGCGGCATGTACCGGCCATCACGCGCTGGTTGGCAGCCGTCCGGGCTGAAGTCTGCCTCGCACGCCGTTTTGAAGGCATAGCTCGGCGCGCTGCGGCGATATTCAACCAAGGCCTGCTGGTAGGCATCAGCACACGCCTGGGCAGGCACCTTGTCACTGACACAGGCTTCGACACTGTCGTAATTGACCTGCTGGCTGACCGTGTACAAATCTTCGTGCGGACCGCAGGCAGACAAGGCCAGCGGCAGCGAGCCGGCCAGCACCAGCTTGACGGAGCTTCTTCGCATAGGGGTGTTCATCAAGGCTCCTGGCGCGTCAGGCCGATGGGGTCATGCAGGCCGAGTTGAGAAAGCCCACGCTGATTGCCACGCTGGCCGCGTAGATGGCCGCCGCCAGTTCACCCTGGACGATGCGTCTGGACAAGTCGCGCAGCACCAGGCTGGTGATGCCGAAGGCCAGCAGTTGCACCACGGCGGCGATGACCACCCAGGCGATAAAGTCGAGAATGCCGACGCTGTAGGCGATGATGTTGCTGGCCGGCAACGAAAAGCCGATCAGTGAGCCACCCAGGGCAACGGCTGCCGCCGGATTGTTCTCGCGGATGAGCGCAAACTCACGGTGAGGGGTGAGCCGGGTGTAGATGAACTGGAACAGCCAGAACACCAACAGGGCCACGCTGATATAGAGAATGAAGCCGGTCACCGCTGAAGCGTTGAGCGACAGGCGCAGTGCGTCGAGCATGGGAAATCCTTGTCAGGTTACGTAAAAATCGCCGGGGAACAGGGTGGTGCCAAGCGAAGTGGTGAAGGTCAGGTTGCCCTGCTCATCTTCCTCGATCGACAACAGCAGGAATTCGCGGCGCTCCGGCAGGCCGGTGTCGCGGGCGTAAAGCATCGACAGGTGGCTGATGCCGTAGCGGGCACTCTGGTTGACGACCTGCTCATGCAGGGATACCAAAGGCGCCTTGCCTTGCTCACGGCCCCACTGGCGGGAGTACAGATAACCATCGTGCTCGAAGATCGGCATGCCGACGCTGGATTGGCTGCCAACCACTTGCTGCAAGTGGGCTTGATCGCGGACCGGTATCGCGCTGTGGTAGCCAAACAGCACGGTATCGCCGGCCTCGTTGCCGTTCATCAGCACTTGCAGCCAGTAATCTTCATCATCCAGATAGAAGCGCTTGAGCTGCACGGCCTCACCGAGGTCGACTTCACCCAAGGCACAGACCGCTTGCGCGTCGGGTACCTGAAGTTCGGAATAACCGTCGAGCAGGGGCTTCAACGCAGGGGACGGGTTGAATAGACGGCCGATGAACAGGCCAAAGGGCGACATGACAACTCCTGGAATGCATCCTTGCAGGGGGCGCTACCTTAGCGGGTCCGAGCGGCCAGGCCAATAAACAAAGCGTTTAGGCTGGCCGCTAAAGACCGGCCCGCCCAGCAACAACGTCAGAAGGCTCCCGCAACGTCCCAGGCGATGGCCAAGGTCGGCAAGGGGGTGGGCTTGCGATCAAGGCGCGCCTTTCCCCTCCACCGCCTTGGCGGTTTCAATCAGCTTGTCGAACTTGCGGTTCAATTGGGCAAACTTCTCGTCACTCTTGGCCCGGGCCTTGATGTTTCCGGCCGAGCTGGCCTTGTCGGCAATGGTCACCACGGTCCAGTCCCAGTCTTTGGAGACCCAGTAAACCAGCTCACCCTCTGCAGAAAACGCTTCCAGCCGGCCACCGGTATTCGGCACTCGCTTGGCCTGCTTCGTCATCGGCAGCAGTTGCTGGACCCGCGCCTCGTCAGTGGTATCCAGCCGTACCTCGACCTGGCGAAGCTGGTCAGCGTCATTGAACGACGCTTTCACCTGTGAAACGGGAACACCGCCCAGGCTGTAGTCGCCCTTGGCATTGGTGCCCTGATAAAACTCGGTGGGTACCTGATAGTGATAGCCCGTGAAATGCTCAACCTCGCCGAATTGCTGCTGCAGAATGGCCAGGACCTGGGCCTTGGGCATGCCGAGGGTAAACTGGCCAACTTCAAGCGCCGACCAGGCTTGCAAGGGGAAAATCGCGCAGGCGAACAGGAGCGGTAAGGTCCGTTTCATGGGGTAGTCTTCCTTGAAGTAAGCCCGTCAACCTAACCCCTGCACGACAATCCGACAATACTGGCAGGGTGCCAAACCCTCCCTGCCCCGGCCTCAGGCTACTGCTTTATCCAGGCCACGCTCGGCTTCCAGCGCCCGCACCAGCGGCAACACGTGCTCGCCGAAGTACGCCACTTCCTCCTGGAAATGCAGGAAGCCAGAGAGGATCAAATCCACCCCCACCGCCTTCAACGCGACGATGCGTTCGGCAATTTGCTGCGGTGTGCCGATCAGGTTGGTCTTGAAGCCGTCGTTGTACTGCACCAGGTCCTCGAAGCTGGACCGGGCCCAGTTGCCCTCGCCCTCCGGGCTGGCCGAACCGGCATGCTTGACCTCCTGGCCGAACGCGCGCACCGCCTCGGGGTTGGCCTTGTCGATGATCTCTTGCAGCACCGCACGCGCTTCTTCCTCGGTATCGCGGGCAATGATGAAGGCATTCACCCCGATCTTTACCGAGTGGCCGTTGGCCGCCGCCTTGGTGCGGATGTCGTCCACTTGGGCCTTGATCCCTTCCACGCTGTTGCCGTTGGTGAAGTACCAGTCCGACACCCGCGCGGCCATGTCCCGTGCCGCACGCGAACTGCCGCCCTGGAAGATTTCCGGGTGCGGTTGCTGCAGCGGCTTGGGTTTGAGGTTGTAGTTACGGAAGCGGTAAAAGTCGCCGTTGAAGGTGAAGTTGTCCTGGGTCCAGATGCCCTTCAACGCGCGGATGAATTCTTCAGAGCGGCGATAGCGCTCGTCGTGATCCAGCCAAGGCTCACCGATGGCATGGAACTCGCCCTTGAACCAGCCCGAAACCACGTTGATGGCGATACGGCCCTGGGTGAACTGGTCGATGCTCGCCAGCTGCTTGGCCGCCAGCGCCGGGTTCCACGGGCCTGGCAGGATGGCGGCGATGACCTTGAGTTTTTCCGTGGCGGCCAGCAGCGCGTGGCTGATGGTGACGGACTCATGCTGGTTGTCGGCGCCATAGCCCGCTGTGAAACGGATTTGCGACAGGGCGTAATCGAAACCGGATTTTTCCGCGATTTGCGCCAGCTTGCGGTTGTAGTCGATGTCCCAGCTGGTGCGCTGCTCGATGGTGCTGACCACCAGGCCACCGCTGACGTTGGGGACCCAGTAGGCGAACTTGATTGGGGTGTGGCTCATGGGGAGGCTCCTTGACAATACTTGGGGTTCAAGGAGTTGGGAGCAGCAAACATGCCAACCTATAAATACATATAAATCAATAAGTTAACAAAAATAAAAACCTGTCCAGGTGCACTTCAGGCAGCAGACTGTCGATCCACTGTTGCCCCCGCAACAGCACGCCTGAGAAGCCCCGCCAAGCGACCATCCGCACTGACTGGGAGGATTACAGCAGGCCTACGCCCGCGCTGCCGACGACCCCGAGGGATTCTGGCGCAAACAGGTCGCCGCGCTGGACTGGCATCGCTTTGCGCAACAGATCTTCACAGTCCGGGCCGACGGCAGCGGCCAGTGGTTTGCCGATGGCCAGCTCAACACCTGCCAGCTGGCCGTCGTCAGGCCGCGTTAACGGTGACCATTTGCGTCGCCATGTTCCCGGCCCATCTTGGTTGCCCAAGGCCGCACCACAGACAACGAGCTGAGGATGAACGCGTTGAATCCTCGCCCCGATTTGCTCAAGGCAAAAGCCGCCAGCTATCGCGAGCGCTGGCCATGGCTTGCCTTGGTCGAGTGAAGGCCTACGCCACTGCCTTACTCACGTTGGCCTTGCGCCAGGCAAGCCGCCCGGGCGTGTCAGTCGGCGGCGGGGGCCGCTGCGGTGTCGGTGGCGGGGGCCGGAGCCTGCGCTTTCGACTTCGCACGGTTGCGACGGTCCTGGCTGCGCTGCCGCGATGCCTGCTGCTTGGCATGCAGTGCCTGAGCGGCGGTCACAGTACCAGCGGCTTGGCCGGTCAAGTCCACGCGTGGTGCGTTCTCGACCATGCTTGCCCAGTACCGGGCCCCCCGGCACCAGGTCGAGATGCCCAGCTTGAGCTGTTCACGGGTTAGCCCGAGCAGCTCCAGGTGTTGCTCAGCATCCTTGAAAATGCCCTCTTTGAGCGGCACCTTGGGGGCCGGGTTGACCGGGAAGGCCAACGGAAAATGCTTCTGCAATGGCCAGATCGCCGCGACCGCCGGATCCTGCTCGCGCGGTTTCGCCTGCGGGGACGGCTTGCGCTTGGGCTGTTTCGGGCTCTCGGCCTTTACCTGCTGTTTTTCCGCCCGCAGGCGGTCGCGTAGCGCTGCTAGTTGTTCAAAACCCATCGTTCAGTTCACTGCTTAGAAGTTGATTGCGTGGCGCAAGGATACCCTATGCAGCCCTGACAGTGTTTGCAGGTCATCTTTCCTGGCCAACCGAGACACGCCGAGCGGGCCTCTCAGCTGAATACCCAGAGTACCCGCGTGGGCTTGTCGGTAAGGTTGGCATAACGAAAACTGGCGTGGGGTTGCAGCTGAAAGCTGTCATTGGCGCACAGCGTTACCGGCTCACCGCCGCCCAGCCACACGGTCAGTTCACCTTCGAGCACGAAGCAGCCCTGCTCCGAGCTGTCGTCCAGGTACTCCTCGCCGCTGCTGGCCCCCGGCTCCAGATGGCTATCGAGCATGGAGAACGCGCCCGATATGGTGGGGGACGCCAGTACATCGGTGATGCCGCCTGCCAGGTGAAGCGTGCGACGCTCGTGCGGGCGGGTGACCCAGTCGAGCTCGCGGGGTTTTTCCAGCTTGTAGAAGTAGGCGGTCGAGACACCCAGCGCTTCGCTGATGGCGGTAAGGTCGGCCACGGTCGGGCGTGATACACCCCGCTCGACCTGGGACAGAAAGCCCACCGAACGGCCGATTCGCTGGGCCAGATCACCCAAGGTCAGGCCTTTGAACTTGCGCAGGTCGCGAATCAGTACTGCCAGGCCTTCGATTTCTTCGTGCACTTTCATAGTTGAATCGCGACTTTCAGACAGGAAATGAATGCCCTGAAAATTACATGATCCGACTCGCAAAGCAAAATGCTTCACAGGTGTACTTCTTGCCAGCCAGGCAAACCGGGGCCGCCTTGCGACCCCGGTGCAGCCAACGGCCGCTTAGCGAACAGCCTCGTACGTCAGGTCCAGGCACTTGCGGGCCTTTTCCACCAGTTCGTCAATTTCCTCGATGCTGATCACCAGCGGTGGGGCGATGATCATGGTGTCGCCCACGGCGCGCATGATCAGGCCGTTGTCGAAGCAGTGCTGGCGGCAGATCATGCCCACGCCCTTGCCTTCGTAACGGGCGCGGGTGGCCTTGTCTTTCACCAGCTCGATCGCACCGAGCATGCCCAGGCCACGCACTTCGCCTACCAGCGGATGGTCGGCCAGCTCGCGCAGGCGTTGTTGCAGGTACGGCGCGGTTTTATCGTGCACTTGCTGGATGATCTGCTCGTCACGCAGGATGCGCAGGTTCTCCAGGCCCACCGCCGCCGCCACCGGGTGGCCGGAATAGGTGAAACCGTGGTTGAAGTCGCCACCTTCGCTGAGTACCTGGGCCACTTCGTCACGCACGATCACCCCGCCCATGGGGATGTAGCCAGAGGTCAGGCCCTTGGCGATGGTCATCAGGTCGGGCTTGAGGTCGTAGTAGTCGGTCCCGAACCACTCACCGGTACGGCCAAAGCCGCAAATCACTTCGTCGGCGACGAACAGGATGTCGTACTTGGCGAGGATCTCCTTCACCTTCGGCCAATAGGTCTGCGGCGCAATAATCACGCCCCCGGCGCCCTGGATCGGCTCGGCGATGAAGGCGGCAACGTTGTCTTCGCCAACTTCGAGGATCTTCTTCTCCAGCTGCTCGGCCGCCCACACGCCGAAGTCGGCCTCGGTCATGTCGCCACCTTCGCCGAACCAGTAAGGCTGCGGGATGTGCACGATGTCCGGAATCACCCCGCCCTGCTGGTGCATGCCGCTCATGCCGCCCAGGGCGGCGCCTGCCACCGTAGAGCCGTGGTAACCGTTGATGCGGCCGATGATCACCTTCTTGCTCTTCTGGCCCTTCAGCGCCCAGTAATGGCGGACCATGCGCAGCACGGTATCGTTGCCTTCGGAGCCGGACCCCGTGAAGAACACATGGTTCATGCCTTGCGGGGCCACATCGGCGATCGCCTTGGCCAGCTCCAGCGCAGGCGGGTGAGCGGTCTGGAAGAACAGGTTGTAGTAAGGCAGTTGCTTCATCTGCTGGCTGGCGACTTCGGCCAGCTCATCGCGACCATAGCCAACCGCCACGCACCACAGGCCGGCCATGCCATCGAGAATCTTGTTGCCTTCGCTGTCCCACAGGTACACGCCCTTGGCCGAGGTGATGATGCGCGGGCCTTTCTCGGCCAGTTGCTTCACATCGCTGAACGGCGCCAGGTGGTGGTCGCGGCTCATGGCCTGCCAGGCCAGGGTTTGCGAATTCTGTTCACTCATTGCTTTCACTCCATCGCGTTGCGCAGCAAGGCTGCGCAGGTACTTTTTCTAGTTGGGAAAGGTCGCTTTCAGGCAGACAGCAACAGCTTCTGGCGCAATACCGAGCGCTGCCGGCAGGCCTTGCCGAAGGACTGGAAGAGGGTCAGGTAGTGCGGGTTGTCCATGACCTGGAACTCAGGGTGCCATTGCACCGCAAGGGCAAAACCCTTGCCGTTCTCGACCGAAATCGCTTCCACCAGGCCATCGGGTGCCAGCGCTTCCACCCTCAGCCCCGGGGCCAGCACATCAATGCCCTGACCATGGATGGAATTGACATCGAAGATCGCCGGCAAACCCATGCGGTCGAGCAGGCCGCCAGGCTCTACATGCATGGTGTGGCGCGGGCCATACTGCTTTTCGATGGGCTCGCCCTTGCCTTCACGGTGGTCCATGAACACCCCGGCCTCGTGCACCTTCTGGTGCAGGGTGCCGCCCAGTGCCACGTTCATTTCCTGAAAACCGCGGCAAATGCCGAGTACCGGCACACCGGCAGCGATAGCCGCACGCATCAGCGGCAACGTGGTGGCATCACGCAGAGGGTCGTGATGGGTGCCCTCGGCACTGGCCGGGCCGTTGTAGTGAAACGGCTCGATGTTGGACGGCGAGCCGGTGAAGATCAGCCCGTCCACCACGTCGAGAATATCGGCGCTGTCCATCAGCTCACCGAGGCTGGGTATCACGATGGGCAAGCCACAGGCCGCCTTGGCCGCCGCGCGTGCATACTTCTCGGCGATGGTCTGGGTGGCATGCTGCTCAATCATGCTGGTGCATGCGGTAATGCCAATAACGGGCACACGTGGCATATCTTCCTCCGGCAAATCGGTATTGCGCGTGGTGTTTGAACGTTGAAAGGCGTCGCTGTAAGAACGGCGCCAGCTACAGGAACCAGCGGTATTCGCGGGCATCGATGTGGCGCATGAAATCCAGTTGCTCCTGGTATTTGTTTTCGCAATACACCATCACGAACTCACTGCCCAAACCCTGGTTGACCACCGGGTGGTGACGCATGGCGGCCAACGCACCGAGGGCATCCTTGGGGAAGTCGATGCCGCTCTGGCGGTTGTCGTTCAGCGGGGCGATGGGCTCGACGCCGCGGTCCAGGCCATGCTCCATGCCGGTCAGGATGGCCGCCAGCACCAGGTACGGGTTGGCATCGGCGCCCGCCAGGCGGTGTTCGATGCGCAGGTTGCGCGGGTCGGACTCGGGGATGCGAATGCACGCATCACGGTCTTCGAAGCCCCAGCTGGCCTTGCTCGCCGCGTTGACCATGGCGCCATAGCGGCGATAAGCATTGTGGTTGGGGGCGAAGATCGGCATGCAGTGCGGCAGCAATTCCAGGCACCCGGCTACCGCATGGCGCAGCTTGCGCTGTTCGGCACCTGCAAGGATGTTATTGCCAGCGCTGTCGTACAGGCTGACGTGCACATGCATGCCGCTGCCTGGTGCATCCAGGTACGGCTTGCTCATGAAGCTGGCACGGTAGCCGTGCTTCATCGCGATACCCCGGGTACTGCGGCAAAACAGCGCCGACCAGTCCGCCGCACTCAGGGGATCGTCGCTGTGGGAGAAGTTGATCTCGAACTGGCCTGGGCCCAGCTCCGCCGTGATGACGTTCGCTGGCACACCCTGCTCGTTGGCGCCATCCACCATTTCGTGCAGCACTGACGAGAAACGCGACAGCCGCTCGATGTGCATGTTCGGCTGATCGTCTTCATCCCCGGTCGCCGTGTCACGTGGGTACTGCGGCAGGCCGTTATCCAGCTGGCGGTCGAACAGGTAGAACTCCAGCTCAAACGCCACCACCGGGCGAATGCCACGTTTGGCCAGGCGTTCGATAACGCGGGCCAGCACCTCACGGGGCTCGAACTCGATCGGCTGGGCGGTGCCGTCGGAGGTAATCAGCATCTGGGCGACCGCTTCCTTTTCCCAGCGCACCGGTTTCAGGGTGCCGGGCACCAGGCGCCGGGCGGCGTCCGGGTCGCCGTCGGCGAAGCAGTAGTCACCAATCGGGTAGAGCCCACCCTGGGTACCGAGCAGCACGCAGTTCTGTGGCAGCTTCAGAGGGGCGCCGGCGGCGACCTTTTCCAGCATGTCCATGGGGTAACGCTTGCCGTAGAAGTGCCCGGGGATATCCAGCGCAATCAGGTCGACATAACGTATGGCCGGGTGCTGCGCCCGGAACGCGCGCACTTCAGTCAGCAGATCCGGAAAGATGACACTCATCTTCTTATCCTTGTGAGTTGAACGAATTCAATTGAAGACCCAGAGCACGCGGGTGGGTTTTGCCGTCAGGTTGGCGTAACGGAACTGCGCGTGGGGTTGCAGCTGGAAGCAGTCGTTGGCATGCAGGGTCACGGCCTCGCCTTGGTCCAGCCATACCGTGAGCTCACCTTCGAGCACGAAGCAGCCCTGCTCGGAACGGTCGCTCAGGTACGCCTCGCCACTGGTGGCGCCGGGTTCGAGATGGCTGTCGAGCATGGAGAAGGCGCCGGCGATGGTGGGCGACGCCAGCACATCGGTGATGCCCGACTCCAGGTACAGCGTGCGCCGCTCATGGGGGCGCGTGACCCAGCCGATGCTGCGGGGCTTGTTCAGGTTGTAGAAGTACGCGGTCGACACGCCGAGCGCTTCGCTGATGGCGGTGAGGTCGGCCACGGTCGGGCGCGAAACACCGCGTTCGACCTGAGAGAGGAACCCAACCGAGCGGTTGATGCGCTCGGCCAGCTCACCCAGGGTCAGGTTCTTGAATTTGCGCAGGTCGTGAATAAGGATCGCGAGGGCTTCAACCTCTTCGTGCATCTTCATCGTTTCGGACTGCCGTGAAATTTTTAGAGTTATTTTTCATGAAAAATTACATGAAAAAATTCACGAGTCAAGCACAGCGATGCAAATGTGCAGCCGATAACAGCGTGGCTTAAGGGAAACGGCGTTGGATTGGCTGCGGTGGCGTGGGTTTCTTTAATGGTGCTCAGGGAGTAGCCTCGGCATTGAATCTTTGCAGCCCGGCCACCTCCATCGTCATGCCAAACGGTTTCCCTGACTTACCCTCACTCAACGCGCTACGTGTGTTTGAAGTGGTTGCCCGCCACCTCAACTTCCGCTTGGCTGCCGAGGAGCTGGGGGTGACCCAGGCAGCCGTTGCTCAGCAGATACGCGGGCTGGAAGCAAGCCTGAACCTTCGTTTGTTCGAGCGCCTGCCCCGGGGCCTGGCTCTGACCGATGCGGGCCTGGGTTATAGCGGCAGCATTCGCAGTGCCTTGGCGATGATCGATGAGGCAACCCGCCTGTTGCGCCCGCAGACGTCTCACCTGACGGTCAGCGTTACCCCCACCTTTGCCTCGAAATGGCTTATTCCCAGGCTCGGCAACTTTGCGCAAAGCCACCCGGACATCGATCTGCGGGTGCTGGCCACCGATCGGCTGTCTCACTTCAGTACCGACGGCGTGGATATCGCGGTGCGCTATGGAAAGCCCGAAATTGGCGCGGGGTTGAACAGCGAACTGTTGATGGAGCAGCACATCGTCGCCGTGGCCTGCCCAGCGTTGTTCGAGGGCACCAACATCCCCACCTGCTTCGAGCAGCTGCAAGCGTTCATCATGCTTCACGATGCCCATGACTTCTGGCCCAGGTACCTTGCGGCCGTGTTCCCGCGCCACGCCCAACCGACCGCCAGAAACCTGCGGTTCAACCAGACTTCATTGGCTATTGATGCCGCCATCAGTGGTCAGGGCATTGCGTTGGCCAGCCTGGCATTCGTCGGTGACGACATTGCCGCAGGCAGGCTGATTCAGGTCTTCGACCAGCCGCTCCGGCTGGACAAGTCGTTCTACCTGGTGTGGCCGCGCAAGCTGCAGCAGCCTGAGGCGCTTGACGTGGTTCAACACTGGCTAAGGCAGCAGGCTTGCAATAGTTAATCTACTGTCACGGTAAAGTTTGCCTGCCTCCCTCGCCACTGGGGCTACTGCTAAGGTAAGTGCACCTAAGCAATCAGCCGTTTCAATTCTGGAGGCAGCATGTCAGTAGAAAAAGTTGCGATTATTACCGCCGGCGGTAGCGGCATGGGCGCTGCAGCAGCACGTCGCCTGGCCGCTGACGGGTTCAAGGTTGGCATCCTTTCTTCATCGGGCAAGGGTGAGGCGCTGGCTGCCGAGCTTGGCGGCATTGGTGTAACCGGCAGCAACCAGTCGGTCGAAGACTTGCAACGCCTGGTCGACGCCGTGGTGGAAAAATGGGGCCGTATCGACGTGCTGGTCAATAGCGCCGGCCATGGGCCGCGCGCGCCGATCCTGGAGATCAGCGACGAGGACTGGCACAAGGGCATGGACACCTACCTGCTCAATGTCATTCGCCCGACGCGTCTGGTAACGCCTTTCATGCAGCGCCAGAAGGGTGGCGTGATCATCAACATTTCCACCGCCTGGGCGTTCGAGCCGAGCGAACTGTTCCCGACGTCTGCCGTTTTCCGCTCGGGCCTGGCCGCATTCACCAAGATCTTCGCCGACAACTTCGCCGGGGATAACGTGCGGATCAACAATGTCCTGCCCGGCTGGATCGACAGCCTGCCGGCCACCGAACAACGCCGCGACAGCGTGCCGCTCAAGCGTTATGGCACCAGCGAGGAAATCGCCGCCACCATTGCGTTTCTTGCCAGCGACGGCGCGGCCTACATCACGGGGCAGAACATCAGGGTTGATGGCGGTGTGACACGTAGCGTTTAGGGGCTCATGCAGCTCATTACGCTGGACGGACAGGGTTGGCCCGCCACTTCCCCTACTTGCTGGCAATCGACTGATTCGCCAGCGGGCAGCTCTGGGGGTTAAGAAAACGCGATGTTTTCAGCCAGTCCTGCTGGGGGTAATAGGCGAACACATAGCTACCGCGTTGCAGCGTCTCGATCAGCTTGCCGGCAATGGCCGGCCGCACAGCCGGGCACCCCTGGCTGCGCCCCAGACGACCGAGGCCAGGTACCACCTTGGGGTCGGCGTACGCGGCGGCATGCATCACAATCGCCCGCGACATGCTGTTGTCATTGAACCCCGGTTCCAGCCCCTGCAGGCGCAGCGAGCGGCCGTGCTTGCCACTGTAGGTCTGGCCGGTCTCATACAGGCCGATAGACGACTGGTAGCTGTTCGGCGCGTTGGAAAACGCAGTCGGTACATCGGCGCCGCTGTTCTTGCCATGGGCGACCCATTCCTCGAACAACAGCTTCCTGGCACGCAGGTCGAACACCCACAAGCGTTTATCACGCGAGGCCTTGGAGTAATCGATCACCGTCAGCAACTTGTCCGCATCGCTGTGGCTGGCGCATGCATAGGCGGTGAGTGCCAAGGCCAGGGTCGACAGGCTGGAGCTCGGTGCCAACTGCTGCAGCTCGGCGGCACTCGGCAGAGGTTGCGCGTGGGCGGCTTGCCAGGCGCTGAGAAAAAACAGGCCAATACTGGCCAACGAGAGCCGCGCGGCTCCCCGCAATAGTTTGAAGATCGACATGGATTACCCTGATGAAAACCTGGCCGTTGTTGCCGTGATTGCAGCCAAAAGCGGCTACTTTGCTTGATTCCTGCAGCATTGCCGATCATTTCTTGACCAATGGTTTAACGTCTTCACTGCCTTCGGTGCTGATTACCGTGAATTGTCCATTGCTGCGGGTATCCCGGGTGGATGCCCAGTCGGTGATCACCAGCATCGTGCCAACGTCCATCGCCGCCCGTAAATGGCGGCGGAATTCCGGGTTGATGCTCAATTGGCCCAATTGTTCATAGGGCGTGTTCCCGTACTCCGGGTTGCTCAGGCCCACCACCGACCAATGCAAGGGCAGCGCGCCATCGAGTGCCGGGGCGGATGGCTTTTGCAGCAGGGAATACACCGCCATGCCACTGCGATGCTGGCTGCTTTCAAGCGAAAGCGCCGGTGCCGAGCCGACCAGCTGGCCACCGCGAAACACATACGCCCGCAAGTCGGCGCGGCTGATCAGGATCGACAGCGGCCCCGCCGTCGGGTCGGGGTCGTTCCAGAACTGTTGATTGCTCAATACCAACGGGCCTTGGGCTTTGCCATCGCTGACCGTGGGCGCCAGCACCCCTGGGTGGTAGACCTCCACCGGTGCACTGTGGGTGTCGGAAACGATGACCGTGGTCGAACTGAAACCGGTCACTTCGTACAGCTTCTTGGCAAAGTCCATGGGCAGCCGCACGCAACCATGCGAGGCGGGGTACCCCGGGAGGTGGCCAGCGTGCAGGGCAATGCCGTCCCAGGTCAGGCGCTCCATGTAGGGCATCGGCGCACTGTTGTAGAGGCTGGATTTATGCTCGACCTTTTTCTGCAGAATGCTGAATACCCCGGTGGGGGTTTCCCGGCCTGGCTTGCCGCTGCTCACGGTGCTGACGCCGATGGCGATGCCGTTACGGTACACATAGGCACGTTGCTCGGTAAGGCTGACCACGACAGTCACCGGCCCCACCGGCGAGACCTGCGGGTACCAGAGAAACTGCCCAGGCTTGAGGCTGTCGAGCTGGCTCCTGAGTTGGGCCGGGGTGGGGACCTGCAGGGGAGCCGCTTCGACCAAGGCGACGGCCATTAACAGACCCAGTCCGAGCGATACATGCAACATCGAATTGCCCCCTTGGAACCCTGCCCCCAGCTTAGTCGGAACACGCCCCGCAAAGCCAGCCGTTCACTGCGTCAACCTGCGCCAGCGGTAACAATTGCACACACGAATGTGCACGAACTTCCCACTTCAAGGCCCGATCCATCGCAGCAAAAGGCAGCAAAACGCCGAGAAAACGGCAAATCCCATGAAACCTGCGGGTTGGTACGAATCTTTTTTGTATACAAATCCAACAATAAAAGTACACAACCATCATGGAGTTCCGATGGCGTCGATTTCACGTTCCGATGTTGGCCACCCTGACGCGCTACCGGTCGAAACGGCCGACCCCGTTCAGCTGGCATTGAGCCCGCGCCTGTACAGCACCGACCTCGCGCCAACCCGCGCGGCAAATCGCACCTGGGGGCGCTACAGCCTGTTTGCGCTGTGGACCAACGATGTGCACAACATCGCCAACTACTCCTTCGCCATCGGCCTGTTCGCCCTGGGCATGAGCGGCGCGCAAATCCTTGGCGCCTTCGCCCTCGGCGCGCTGGTGATTTACGGCCTGATGAACCTGTCCGGCTACATGGGCCAGAAAACCGGCCTGCCCTACCCTGTGCTGTGCCGGATCAGCTTCGGCATCCACGGTGCACAGATCCCGGCCCTGATCCGCGCGGTGATCGCCATTGCCTGGTTCGGTATCCAGACGTACCTCGCCTCGGTCGTGCTGCGTGTGCTGCTCACCGCCATCGTGCCAGACCTCAAGGCCTACGATCAGAACGCAATCCTTGGCCTGTCAACACTGGGTTGGGTCACCTTCCTCGGCATCTGGTGCGTGCAGGTGGCGATCTTCGCCTACGGCATGGAGATGGTACGCCGCTTCGAGTCCATCACCGGGCCGATCATCCTGGTCGCATTCGCCTGCCTGGCGGGCTGGATGTACTGGCGCAGTGGCTTGTCGATTGCCTGGTCCAGCGGCAACGCACCGACCGGCTCGACCCTGTGGCTGAAAGTGCTCGGGGCCGCCGCCCTGTGGGTCTCGCTGTACGGCACCATGATCCTCAACTTCTGCGACTTCACCCGCAACTGCCCAGACCGGCGCACCATCAGCGTGGGCAACTTCTGGGGCCTGCCCGTGAACATGCTCGGCTTCGCGCTGATTGCCGTGGTACTCGCCGGTGCGCAGTTCAGCATCGACGGCAAGCTGGTGCAGGGCCCCACCGAAATCGTCGCCGCCATCCCCAGCACCGCCGGTTTGGTGCTGGCCTGCCTGGCCTTCCTGATCGTCACCGTGGCGGTGAACATCATGGCCAATTTCGTCGCCCCGGCCTACGTGCTCGCCAACCTGGCCCCGAACCTGCTGAACTTCCGCCGCGCGGGCCTGCTCAGCGCCGGCATCGCGGTGGTGATCCTGCCTTGGCACCTGTACAACAGCCCGTCCGTAATCGTGTATTTCCTCGGCGGCCTGGGCGCCCTGCTCGGCCCGCTGTACGGCATCATCGTCACCGACTACTACCTGGTGCGTCGCAGCCGGGTGAACCTGCCGCAGCTGTACAGCGAAAGCACCGAGGCCGCCTACCACTACAAGGGCGGGGTCAACCTGCGCGCCGTAGCGGCGTTCATCCCCGCTGCGCTGATCGCCATCGTGCTGGCGCTGGTGCCGGCGTTCGACACGCTGTCGCAGTTCTCGTGGTTCTTCGGCGCCGGTTTGGGCGGGTTGATTCATTACGCCATTGCCGATCGCAGTGCCAGGCATGCCGACGTTTCCGGTGAAAGCATTGCGGTGGATAGCGCGCAGCACTGAAAAGCTGCCAACAGGCCGCCCTGGCCAGTCGACGGATCAAGCCGGGGCAGTTACGCTGGCGCTTCCCACCTGCACGGAAGCGCCAGTGAAAGAGGCCTATCAAGGAAGCTGCCTGTGCGCAGCGGTCAGTTACCTGTTACTTACCCCACCCAAGGCAGTGAGCCATTGCCACTGCAGCCAGTGCCGCAAAAGCCACGGGGCCGCCTTCGCCTCATATGGCAGCGTTCCACGCAGCGGGCTGCGAATACTGCGCGGCGCTGCCAGCCTCAAGGCATTTGCCTCCTCACCCACAGTAGTGCGCGAGTTTTGCGCCGAGTGCGGCTCTAGCCTGTTCTGGTCACGTTCCCAGGGCGAGTTTGCCGATTGGGTTTCGATCGCGCTGGGCACGCTTGATACACCGTTTCTGCCCAAAAAGCAGAAACACCTTCATGTCGACTCTGCTGCCCCCTGGTACACAGCCTGTAGTGCTGACTAAAACTCACGGCAGCACTGCCAGGGCGATACCAAAAGCGCGGTAGCAATTGCCCTTAGGGGTGCAACTTTGATGATCTAGCCCGGTCTGTATAGTCCCGCCGGGCACCCCACACCCGGTGCGAATGCCCATGGATCGGCGTCTTCATGATGCCTCTTGATCACAACCGAACCGATAAGGAAATCTCATGCGTACATTCAAATACGTGCTCGCGGCGTTGCCATTCTTTGTTCTGGCCGGCTGCGGCAACGACGCCCTGGAAGGGACTTACGAAGCGACCACCACTGTGATGGGTTTCAAAAGCCCCAAGCAGAAATGGGAGTTCTCCAAGGACTACATCATCGCCAACGGCAGCAAGGTCAAGGTTGAAGAATGGGAGCGCAAGGATGATGTGGTCACTGCGCGCAACAAGGACGGGCTTGCACTGATCAACGTGCGGGTACTGGAGGGCGGCAAGCGCCTGGAAGCCGTTGGCGGCAGCGACATGGCCAAGAACGAGTTCGTGCGTGTGGATTGATCCACCTGTCAGCCAGCGTTCAAAGGGCCGCGTTGCGGCCCAATTTGCCTAACGGGTCGGCATTGCATTAAACCCGCGAACACGGGCGCCCTCCATGGCATGGTCAAACGTATTCTTGATTGAGCAATCACGGCTAGGCACTTCGATGCCTGAACAACGGATGCTAGCGCTCACCGCACCTTCCGGAGATTCCGTTCGTTGACTGACTCACAGCACAACCCTACCTACGCAAAACGGTTCGAAGCCGTGCTTGCCTATATCGACAGCCACCTTGAAGGCGACCTGTCGGTGAATGCCCTGAGCCGCATCGCCAACTTCTCGGCGTATCACTTTCATCGGCAATTCACGGCATACATGGGCGTTCCGGTTACACGGTATGTGCAACTGATGAGGCTTCGACGTGCGGCGCATCAACTGGTCGCCTCGCCCACAACGCCCGTACTGGAAGCCGCATTCGGCGCCGGCTTCGAAAGCCCCGAAGCCTTTTCCAGGGCGTTCAAGCGTGCGTTCGGCATGGCGCCGAGCGTTTTTGCCAAAGCGCCGAACTGGCAGGCCTGGAGTGCGGTGTTCGTTGTGCCTCACTTAACCAGGAGTATCACCATGCAGATCCGTATCGTGGATTTCGCCGAAACCCGCGTGGCCGCGCTTGAACACCGAGGGGCGCCAAGCCTGGTCGGCGAAAGCGTCGCGCGCTTTCGCCAATGGCGCATGCACAGCGGCCAGTCGCCAGTGGCGACCAGCCGCACCTTCGGCATCCCCTACGACAACCCCGACACCACGCCGGCCCACGCCTTTCGCTTCGCTGTTTGTGGCGAGCTGGACGAGGCCGTAAAGCCCAATGATTTCGGCGTGCACGAACGGGTCATCCCGGCGGGGCGTTGTGCCGTGATTCGGCATACCGGCTCACCTGACTACATTGGTGAGACCATTTATCCGCTTTATCGGGACTGGTTGCCGTCGAGTCAAGAAGAGCTGCGGGATCATCCGTTGTTCTTTCAGTACCTGAGTGTGTACCCGGAAACGCCGCTGGAGCAGTGGGAGACGGATGTTTATGTGCCGTTGAAGTAAGTCTGGCCGTGGGCAGCGGGCAACGCCAGTCATCACAGGGCCAGACGCATGGCAGGCCGAATTGGTAGACTATGCCCATTCCCCAAATCTCCCCGGCGTCGGGCAACCACGCCGGGTATCAGACACGTGCCCCAGATGCCTCAAGAATTAGCTGAAATTCAATGTGCGGAACCGTTCCGACGGTTCAGCGTTGCGCCGATGATGGATTGGACAGACCGCCACTGCCGCTTCTTCCTGCGCCTGCTCTCCAGCCAAACCCTGCTCTACACCGAGATGGTCACCACCGGCGCCCTCCTCCACAACGACGCCCACCGCTTCCTGCGCCACGACGTCTCCGAACACCCGCTGGCCCTGCAACTGGGAGGTAGTGTGCCCGCCGACCTGGCTGCCTGCGCGCGCCTGGCCGAGGAGGCCGGCTACGACGAGGTCAACCTCAACGTCGGCTGCCCGAGCGACCGGGTGCAAAACAACATGATCGGCGCCTGCCTGATGGCACACCCGGCGCTGGTGGCCGATTGCGTGAAGGCCATGCGTGATGCGGTGTCGACGCCGGTGACGGTCAAGCACCGCATTGGCATCAATGGCCGCGACAGCTACGCCGAACTGTGCGACTTCGTTGGGCAGGTGCGAGAGGCCGGCTGCCGGAGTTTTACCGTGCATGCGCGCATCGCGATCCTGGAGGGGCTGTCGCCGAAGGAGAACCGCGAAATCCCGCCGCTGCGCTATGACGTGGCAGCGCAGTTGAAGGCCGACTTCCCGGACCTGGAGATCGTGCTCAACGGCGGGATCAAGACCTTGGCCGAATGCCAGGCGCACCTTGAAACCTTCGATGGCGTGATGCTGGGGCGTGAGGCATATCACAACCCTTACCTGCTGGCCGAGGTAGACCAGCAGCTGTTTGGCAGCGCGGCGCCGGTGGTCAGCCGTAGCGAGGCGCTGGCACAGCTGCGCCCTTACATCGTGGCGCATATGGCAAGTGGTGGCGCGATGCATCACGTTACCCGGCACATTCTAGGGTTGGCGCAGGGGTTCAATGGCGCACGGCGCTTCCGCCAATTGCTGTCGGCGGATATTCACAAGGCCGCTGAGCCGTTGGCGGTGTTTGATCAGGCAGTCGAGTTGTTGCAAGGGCGGTGACAAGGCGGGATTGGGAACCTCGGGCCGGCTTGCGACTCGAATCTTCACCTTTCGCACCGCCCTTCGCGGGCAAGCCTGCTTCCACCGCTTGCCTGCATGGTTTCGACGGCCCTTGAGCGGCCGTCGGGGCTCGGGTAATGTCGAGTCATTGCACAGGACAGAGCACGCCCATGACCTCCAAGCTGGAACAACTCAAGCAGTTCACCACCGTGGTCGCCGACACCGGGGACCTGGATGCCATCACCCGCCTGAAGCCGGTCGATGCCACCACCAACCCGTCGCTACTGCTCAAGGCCGCCGCCATCCCGGGCTATGCCGATCTGCTCAAGCAGGTGAAGGCCGATGCCAAGGGCAATGTCGACCTGGCTTGCGACAAGTTCGCAGTGGCCGTGGGCTCGGGCATTCTCAAGGTCATCCCGGGGCGTATCTCCACTGAAGTGGATGCGCGCCTGTCGTTCGATGAGCCGGCCCTGCTGGCCAAGGCGCGCAAGCTGATCGAGCTGTACGAAGCGGCCGGGGTTGGCCGTGACCGGGTGCTGATCAAGCTGGCCTCCACCTGGGAAGGCATTCGCGCCGCCGAAAAGCTGGAGAAGGAAGGCATCCAGACCAACCTAACCCTGCTGTTCTCCTTCGCCCAGGCACAAGCCTGCGCCGATGCCGGGGTGTTCCTGATTTCGCCGTTCGTGGGCCGTATTTACGACTGGTACAAGAAGAGCACCGGCAAGGAATACGTGGGCGCCGAAGACCCTGGTGTGCAGTCGGTCACGCGCATCTACGACTACTACAAGGCCAATGGCTACGACACCGTGGTCATGGGCGCCAGCTTCCGCAATATCGGCCAGATCGAACAACTGGCCGGTTGCGACCGCCTGACAATCAGCCCTGAGCTGTTGCAGCAGTTGAGCGATGACCAGGGTGAGCTGCCGCGCGTGCTCAAGCCTGGCAATGCGGGTGAACCCAAGCAACAGCTGAATGAAAGCCAGTTCCGCTGGGCAATGAACGAAGATGCCATGGGCACCGAGAAGTTGGCCGAAGGTATCCGCCAGTTTGCGCGGGACCAGGAAAAGCTGGAGAAGTTAATGGCTGAAAAGGCCTGATACAGTTCGCGTTTGCCTGACGGGCGGGAGGTGTTAAGCATTTTCCGCCCGTTTTGTTTTGCCCTGTTTTAGTTGTGTACTGAATTCCAGGGCCTTTTCGCGGGCTTGCCCGCAAAGAGGCCCGCATAGCCACCCGAGCTGTCGATGACCCCCTCTACCCCATTGCCCCTCGTGCTCGCCGGCCCGGTACTGCGCCGCCTGGAGCCTCAGCGCCTGGCCATCTGGCTGGTCGCCACCCAACCGCTGCAACCCGATTTCATCTGCCCCGCAGGCGAGGCCCAGGTCGATTGCCAGGTTCTCCCCGTCGGCCAACAGGCCTTCATTCACCTGCTGGATATCCACTTCGCAAATCCCCTGCCCTGCAACCAGCTGCTTGACTACGATCTGATGATCAACGGTCAAGGCATCGCCAGTTGGGCGCCACACTTGCTCTACCCCGGCACCCAGCGCCCAAGCCTGGTGCTGCGCGACCGCCTCGACCACTTGCTGCACGGTTCCTGCCGCAAGCCGCACCACCCCGCTGCCGATGGCCTGTTGTGCGCCGATCGCCTGCTCAAGGCCTGCACAAAGCCCGAGGACCGCCCGGCCGTGCTGCTGATGACCGGCGACCAAGTGTACGCCGACGATGTCGCCGGCCCTATGCTGCGCGCCATCCATACCCTGATCGCGCGCCTGGGCCTGTTCGACGAGCAGCTGGAGGGTGCGGTGGTGCCTGATAGCCAGGCGCTGTACCAACACCCGGCCAGTTACTACCACCGCGCCGACCTGCTGCCGGCGCAGGAACACAACGACACCTTGCGCGAGCGCTTTTTCGGCGGCAAGCGCAAGCCGATTTTCTCGTCCAGCAACGCCGACAACCACTTGGTGACCTTCGCCGAGGTCATGGCCATGTACCTGCTGGTGTGGTCACCGGTGCCTTGGCAACTGGTGAACCTGGACATGCCCACCGGTCTTACCGACCAGCGCCAGGCCCGTTACCGGCAAGAGCTGCCATTGATCCAGGCGTTTGCCGACAACCTCGACCAGGTGGCGCGGGTGATGGCCCACCTGCCCTGCCTGATGATTTTCGACGACCACGACATCACCGACGACTGGAACCTCTCGGCACAGTGGGAAGAAACCGCCTACGGCCATCCGTTCTCGCGGCGCATCATCGGCAACGCCCTGCTCGGCTACCTGCTGTGCCAGGCATGGGGTAACAACCCGGACGGCTGCAAGCCACTGACCGAGCAATGCCAGGCGCTGACCGGTCAACACCAGGATGCGCTCATCGACGAGTTGTTGCGCTTCCAGGGCTGGCAATTCAGCCTGCCCACAAACCCGCCCCTGCTGGTGCTGGACACCCGCACCCGGCGCTGGCGCAGTGAAAGCAGTTTGGCCAAGCCGTCCGGCCTGCTCGATTGGGAGGCGCTGAGCGAGTTGCAGCAAGCACTGCTCGACCACCCGTCAGCGGTCATCGTGTCACCGGCGCCGATTTTTGGCGTGAAGCTGATCGAGACGGTGCAAAAGGTGTTCAGCTGGCTGGGCTATCCACTGTTGGTGGATGCCGAAAACTGGATGGCCCACCGAGGGGCGGCGCAGGTCATCCTCAACATCTTCCGCCACTCCCGTACACCGGGGCACTATGTGGTGCTGTCCGGGGATGTGCACTACTCGTTCGTCTATGAAGTGCTGATCCGCCACCGCCAGCGCAGCCCGCACCTGTGGCAGGTGACCAGCAGCGGGATCAAAAACGAGTTCCCCCGGCGTTTGCTGGATGTGCTCGACCGGCTCAACCGCTGGCTGTATTCGCCACGCTCGCCGTTGAACTGGTTCACCAGACGTCGGGAGATGGAAGTGGTACCGCGTACGCCCAGCCACAGCAAGGCTGGAGAGCGGCTGTGGAACGGGGCGGGGTTGGGGCAGGTGTTCTTCGACGAACAGGGGCGGCCAGTGCGGGTATTTCAGCTGGATGCCGGCGGCGCTGAAGCAACCGAGTTTGTTGCCGGGCGGTAGCCGGGCGACAGGTCAGCTTCGCTCCAGCGCACTGACCAGGTCATGGAACGCTTCGCGGTTGGAGTCGTTCAGGCCCATGAGGATTTTGTGCGCCTCCAGCACCTTGGAGCGCACCACGTCTTCGTTCTGGTCCTGCGATGGCAGGTCGGTCAGGCATTCCGGGCACGGAATTGGGCGATCGACGATGTTGAACACCTGATCGAAGCCCATCGACTGCAGCAACCGGGAAATGTCCGGGTTGGTGGTAACCACGGTCGGCAGCAAGCCCACCTTCTGCCGCGACAGGATCGACAGCTTGGCCAGCAGGCCCAGGGTGGTGCTGTCGATGCTTTCGGTTTCAGTCAGGTCGATGACAATCGCCGAGAAGTTCAACGCCGTGAAAATCTTCTCGATCGTCGCATCCAGCGCCGAACACAGGGTCAGGCGCACTTCACCGACAAATTTCAGTACGAAGGTACCACTCTGCTCGGCGAACTGGATTCTACCGGTACTCATTGAAGGTTCCTGCTCAACACCAATAGGGCGATATCATCCGGCATCTCCCCAAGCGTAGCCAATCCGAATCGTTGACGCAGCCCATCCAGGCTGCCACCTGCTGCCTTGACGATCTCCGGCAAGGCGGTTTCTTTATCTTTGAGCGTGTCACCCGGCAAAAGGTCCAGAATGCCATCGGACATCAGGCTGAGGCTGAACTGCGGTGGCAGCTCCACTACCAGGTCCTGGTAGGTGGCCTCCTCAAACAGCCCCACCGGCAGCCCACGGCCTTCCAGATAGCGGGCGTGATCGGGGGTGTACAGCACCGGCAGCGGCAGATGGCCGCCAACGGCGTAGGTCAGCAGACCGGACTCTTCGTCGATCACACCGCCGACCATGGTGACGTGCTTGCCCAGCTTGCTATTGATCAGGCCGCGGTTGATATGGCTAAGCACTTCCGACGGCTTGAACTCGCGCATCCTGCTGCGCTTGAGCTCGAACATGAGCCGCGTGGTCATGAACTTCAACAGCACAGTGACAAAGGCCGACGACGCGCCATGCCCGGAAACATCGGCGAGGTAGAAGGCAATGCGCCGCTCGTCCACGCGGAAGTAATCGACAAAATCACCCGACAGGTACAGCGACGGAATGATCTGGTGCGCGAAAGCGAACTCGCCGGCTGCCCAGGGGCTTTCCGGCAGCATGTTCATCTGCACCTGGCGGCCGGCGGTCTGGTCCTCCTGCAGCAGGTGCAGGCTGGCTTCCAGTTCGCGGTTGGCGGCTTCGAGCTTGTCGCGATAGCGCTGGTTTTCCAGCACCAGGCGCGAACGGTCGAGGGCGCGGCGCACCGAATGCTCGAGTACGGCCAGGTCTTCCAGCGGTTTGATCAGGTAGTCGGCGGCGCCCAGGCGCAACGCTTCAACCGCATCACTCATGACGCCGGCACCAGACACCACGATCACCGGCAACTGCGGCGCGCGCTCGCTGACCTGGCGGATCAGTTCGAGGCCGCCCATCTGCGGCATGCGCAGATCGCAGATCACGAGGTCGGGCTGGTGTTCTTCGAAGACCTGAAGCCCCTGCTGGCCATTACCGGCCTGGAGGACGCTGAAGCCACTGTCTTCAAGATAGGCGGCGAGGCTCGCACGGACCACGTCGTCGTCATCGATGATCAGCAGCGTTGCACTGGTTTTCTGCATGTGGGCGAACGGCGCCGATTTAGGTTGGTGCAGCGGTGTCGGCAAGGCAGACGGCCAGCTACGGGAATTCTTTAGGGTCACACTCTACTTGAGTTGTAGGACAAGAACACCTGCCCGGCAACTCTCCGGCAACTGTCAGAGCTACCTTGTAAGGCGCAGACGGTACTCCCATCCGGCAGGGGTTTCAAGCATGCAAGGGTCGACCTCGCCGCTCTTTACAGGGCAAATCACCGGGAGTTATAAGAAAGTCGACCAGCGCAACCCGATGGGAAGGATGCAGCATGCCCCACACGCCCTCCAGCCACAGCGAGAAACGCGACTTTATCCGTATGCGCATCGACACCGAGGCCAGCCTGCTGCATGAAGGCCAGGTGATTGCGGCGGTGTGCCTGGACCTGTCCAGCGGCGGCATGCAGGTACAGGCACCGCAGCGCTTTCTGGTGGGGGATCATATCGAGGTGCGGATCGACTCAGAGCACCCGGCGCTCAAAGGGCTGCATGCCAGCACCGAAGTGGTATGGATTGCCGACCAGCCGGGCGGGCAGCAGAAGTTCGGGCTGCGGATTCTGGCGATGCACTGAACCTGGGGCCGCGTTGCAGCCCCAGGCCAGCCCACGGATCAGAAGTCGTCTTCGACTTCGCCGTCCTGCACCTTGAACTCGCGGTTCTGCAGGTAGGCGTTGCGAATGAAGATGTACTTGTCACCCTGAATCAGCTTCTCGGCCGACAGCAGGTCGGCACGGGTGTCGATCACGTCCAGGGCGAAGATCGAGTTGCGCGTCGGCACATGGTCGATGTAGCGGTAGGGTTTGGTGTAGGTGTCCGGGTATTTGGCTACGCCGTCACGTACGGTGCTCGGCCCCAGCAGCGGGATGACGACGTACGGGCCGCTCGGCACGCCCCAATAACCCAAGGTCTGGCCAAAGTCCTCGTCATTACGTTGCAGGCCCATCTTGGTACCCACATCGAAGAAGCCGCCCAGGCCGAACGTGGTGTTGACGATCAGCCGCGCAGTGTCCACGCCCGCTGCATGAGGCTTGAGCTGCAGCAGGTCGTTGGCCAGGTTGGTCACGTCGCCCAGGTTGCGGAAGATGTTGTGGATGCCATCTTCAAGGAACTGCGGGGTGACCGCCTGGTAGCCCTTGGCCAAAGGCTTCAGGGCATAGGTGTCGAGGGTATCGTTGAAACGGAAGATCGGGCGGTTGACCGCTTCCCAGGGATCTTCCTCGGTGGCGGCCTGGGTGGCTGCCACGGGCGCCAGCAGCAAGCTGGCGCAGACACAGGCCTGGGTGACTCGTTCGATCACACTGGCACCGATCCTACGCATAGATGTCTCTCCATCGAATTTCTCGGCCGCACGCGCAACGGGGCGCGCTGCTGGTAAGGCGGCAGTATAGAGGCTTGCGGCCCGATAAACAGCTTTACACATTTTTGCTCAATATTTTGTGAACAACTGTTGCGCGGGCGAGCCTGTCACAGGCCGGTAACAATCAGCGAATAGCCTGCGGACTATTTGGGGGAAGTTGCCATGGACGCTGCACCCGCCTTCACCGCTGTGCTGTTCGGCTTGCGCGGCTGCCTGGTGGAGGCTGCCAATGGCGGCGCCCCCTCACCCGCTCCCGGCGCACTGGCCACCCTCGCCAGCCTGCGTCATCGCCAGGTGCCGTGCATCTGGCTGGATGACCTCACCGCCGCCCACAGCAAACGCCTGGCCCATGTGCTGCCCGACTGGCTGCCAGGGCACCTGGTCAACGGCGTCCGCTGGCCAGCGCCCAACGCCTGCTGGCAGGCCTTGATGAGCCTGGACAGCGAACGCCTGGACGGCTGCGTGCTGGTCAGCGGCGACCCGCGCCTGCTGCAGTCGGGCCTTAACGCGGGCCTGTGGACGGTGGGCCTGGCGGCCTGCAGCCCGCTCTGCGACCGCAGCTCGCAGCAATGGCAAGCCATGAGCACACAGGAACAAGACCTGGCTCGCGGCAAGGCGACGCTGGAGCTGTTCAGCCTGGGCGTGCATTCGGTAATCGACCACCTCGAAGCGCTGGATACCTGCCTGCAGGACATCGCGCAGCGCCGCCGCAAAGGTGAAAAACCCTGATACAGCACCTTTGACACGGATCATGCAAAGCGGCGGCAGGTGGATTACGCTGAAGACAGGCCAGAACCTTTGCCGCTTCGCTGAGGTCCATGGTTTGCCAAGCCATTGATGGAGAACTGCCAATGCCTGCCCGCGAATTGCAAGAGCGCCTGAACAGCTTGCGCGAGCAACTGGACCGCAACGTACCGCTTTCGGAAGAAGAGCTGGCCGCGCTGCACGAAGAAGCGCGCCAGATCGAGGCGCAACTGAAACTTGAGGAAGCCACCCCGGACAACAACCTGGTCGATGGCGTGAACCTGGCGATCGAACGCTTCGAGGCCGACCACCCCGACCTCACCGCCACCCTGCGCAGCATTGCCAACTCGCTGCACAGCATGGGGATCTGAAATAGCCGGGGCTGCGTTGCAGCCCTTGTGCCGCGAAAGGGGCGCAGAGCGCCCCCCAGCGTACGGGAACCTTACTGCCTAACCAGCCGCGTGTTCTGCGGGCTGATCGCCCCGGTGCTGCGGTAAGGGTTGATGTCCAGCCCACCCCGGCGCACATAGCGCGCATACACCGTCAGGTGCTCCGGCTGCAGCAGGTTCCTCAAGTCCAGGTAAATGCGTTCTACGCACTGCTCGTGGAAGTCGGCATGCTGGCGGAAGCTGATCAGGTAGGTCAGCAGGCTGGCATGGTCCAGCGCCCTGCCCTTGTACTCGACCACCACGCTGCCCCAGTCCGGCTGGCCGGTAACCGGGCAGTTGGACTTCAGCAGGTGGCTGTGCAAGGTTTCTTCCACCACCCGCTCCGGGTCGCAACGCAGCAGTTCCGGCTGCGGCTGCTCGTAGTTGCTGATGGCCACATCCAGTGCATCGATGCACAGCCCCGGCAAAGCCACCACACCCTGGGCCTCGACCTCGGCCAAGGTCCGCACTTTCACGCCCACCGGCTTGCCAGCGGCAGCGGACAGGTCTTTTTCCAGGCACGCCTGCAACTCGCCCAGCGAGGCGAACACCGTCTGGTTCAGCGAGTTGAGGTACAACTTGAACGACTTGGATTCGATGATGTTCGGCGAATCAGCCGGAATGGCGAACTCGCCGATCGCCACCACAGGCTTGCCCGACGGCAGCAGCCAGCTCAGCTCAAAACAGTTCCAGTAATCCACGCCCTGCCAGGGCAAGGTCTGCGCGGTAACGCCCAGCTCGGCCCACTTGGCAGTACGCGGGATCGGGAACAGCTGCTCCGGGGAGTAGGTGGCAACGTATTCGCTGGATTTGCCCAGCGGGGAGTGTTCGGCAGCGGGATGCATGGAAACTGACCTAGAGGTTCGAAATTGCCCCTAGTTTACCGGTTTTGCACCCCGCCTTGCAGGGCAAGTCACTCGATGGTCAAGACCCCGACCATACCGGCCTGGTAATGCCCTGGTACGTTGCAGGCAAACTCGATGGGCGCCGACTGGCGGAAGGTCCAGGTCAGCTCGGCGCGCTGGCCGGGCATTACCAGCACGGTATTGCCACCGCCGTGACCATGGCCGCCACCGTGATCCATCATCTGGCTGTGATCCATGCCTTCATGGTTCATGGCCTGGGTGAACATCCTGCCTTGCATGGCGACCATTTCTTTCTGGTGCTCGGCATGCATGGCCTTGTCACCCAGGTTGAACTCGTGCGGCAGCTTGCCCTCGTTGACCAGCACGAAGCGCACCGTCTCACCGGCTTTTACCTGCAGGCTCTTGGGCTCGAAGGCAATGTCTTTGAGCACCACGTCCACCGTGCGGGTGGCTTTGGCCGCCGGGGCCGGCTCGCCGAAGGCGAAGGTTTTCGCCTCGGCAGAAAAGGCTGGCAGGCTGACCAAGGCAAGGGTGGCGGCGATGAACAGGTGTTTCATGATGACTCCGGGCATGCACAACAGTATGAGGCGACCTTAGTCAGGGACGGCTGGCGGCAACCTGACAGGGAGATTACAACGTTGTCAGCTTGAGTGACGACCGGGATAGTCACGTATCATTTCAAGCATCACCCGGCCCTTGCTGGAGGCAAGCTACCCAATGAAATTGCTGATCGTCGAAGACCAGGCCCGCACCGGCCAGTACCTGAGCCAAGGCCTGAGCGAAGCCGGCTTCGCCACCGAACTGGCCACCGATGGCGAAACCGGCCAGTTCCTGGCGCTGACCGGTGACCATGACCTGCTGATCCTCGACGTGATGCTGCCCGGCCGGGATGGCTGGCAGATCCTGCAAGCGGTGCGCCAGGCCGGCCTCGACACGCCGGTACTGTTCCTCACCGCACGCGACGCCGTCGAAGACCGGGTGCACGGCCTGGAGCTGGGCGCCGATGATTACCTGGTCAAGCCCTTTGCCTTCTCCGAGCTGCTGGCCCGGGTGCGCACCTTGCTGCGCCGTGGCACCAACCCCGGCCAGGACACCATCCTGAGCTTGGCCGACCTGCGCCTGGATCTGATCCGTCGCCGCGCCGAGCGCGCCGGCCAGCGCATCGACCTGACCGCCAAGGAGTTCGCCCTGCTCGAACTGCTGCTGCGCCGCCAGGGCGAGGTGCTGCCAAAATCGCTGATTGCCTCGCAGGTATGGGACATGAACTTCGACAGCGACACCAACGTGATCGAGGTGGCAATCCGCCGCTTGCGACTGAAGATTGACGACCCGCACACCAACAAACTCATCCACACCGTACGCGGCATGGGGTATGTACTCGAAGAGCGTGCAGATTGATGCGCAGGCTTTCCCTCGGCAGCCGTTTGGCCCTGTTGTTCGCCGCCTGCACAGCAGCCGTCTCGCTTGGTGCCGGCCTGTTGTTCAGCAAGGCCAGCGAGCAGCATTTCGTCGAGCTGGACCAACAATTGCTGGACTCGCGCCTGTCGCTGTTCCGCGCACAACTGGCCGGCATCAGCACGCCGGAAGATTTACAGGCCCGCCTGCCCGCCCTGCACGATGAGCTGAGCCACCAGGCCGACCTGGCCTTGCGCATCAGCGGCAACGATGGCACCACCTGGTTCGAAAGCCGCACAGGGCTGCCGCAGGCACCACGGCCAGCGGGGCTGGCTACCCTGCACGCGCAAGGTACCGACTACCGCAGCCTGGCCGTGCACCTGGCACAAGCCACAACACCGTCGCCGCAACTCACCCTTTACCTGGACATCACCCACCACCAGCACTTCCTGCAAGGCATGCAACGGTTGATCTGGCTAACCGTCGGCCTGTCGGCGCTGGCCACCGCGCTGCTTGGCGCCTGGGCCGCACGCAGTGGGCTACGCCCTTTGCGGCAAATGGGCCAGGTGGCCGCTGGCGTGTCGGCACGTTCGCTCACCACCCGCCTGCCGGTGGCGCAGATGCCCGAAGAACTGGCCGAGCTGGCCACCAGCATGAACGCCATGCTGCAACGCCTGGACGATGCCTTCCAGCGCCTGTCGGCGTTTTCTGCCGACATCGCCCACGAGCTGCGTACCCCCCTGTCCAACCTGCTGACCCACACCCAGGTCACCCTCACCCGCCCCCGCAGCCTGGAGGAGTACCGCGAGGCGCTGCATGGCAACCTGGAAGAGCTGCAGTGGATGGCGCAGATGATCAACGACATGCTGTTCCTGGCCAAAGCCGATCACGGCCTGCTGGTGCCGGGGCAGGCGCCGCTGGCGTTGCATGAAGAAGTGGATGCACTGCTGGAGTACTACGCGCCGCTCGCCGAGGACAGCGGGGTGCAGATGTTGCGTGAGGGAGAAGCCGTGTTGCAGGGCGACCGGCATATGCTGCGGCGAGCGTTGTCCAACTTGCTGGACAACGCCCTGCGGTTTACCCCGGCGGGCGGGCAGATAAGGGTGACGCTGGAGCCGGGACCTACAATCTGCGTGGCCAATACCGGGCAGGCTATCGACCCTGCGGCGTTACCACGGTTGTTCGACCGCTTCTACCGGGTCGACCCTGCGCGACGGGAAGGCAGCAGCGAGCATGCGGGGTTGGGTTTGGCGATTACCCGGTCGATCGTGCAGGCCCATGGCGGGTGCATCCGGGCGGAATGCGAGGATGGGTGGACGCGTTTTTTGATCGAGTTCACTCAGGATCGGTGAAATTGGGGCTGCTTCGCAACCCCCAGACTCTCAGGTAAACATCAAACCGCCAGGCCAATCGCCGGCTGCACCTGCGATGCCCGATATGCCGGGTAAATGGTCGCCAAAAAGCTCATCACCAACCCCGCAGTGCAGATGATCGCCACATCCCCCCACTGCAACTGCGACGGCAAGCTGCTGACAAAGTACACATCCGACGTAAAGATGTGCTGCCCGCTCACCCGCTCCAGCCATCCAACGATCTGGCTGACATTGAACGCCGCAATCACCCCCAGCACGCCACCAATCAACGTACCGACAATGCCGATCAGGCTGCCCTGAACCATGAACGTGCCCATGATCTGCGCCGGCGTGGCGCCCAGGGTACGCAGGATGGCAATGTCCGGCCCCTTGTCGTTCACCACCATCACCAGGGTGGCGATGATGTTGAACGCGGCCACCGCGATGATCATCATCAGCAACAGGCCGATCATGGTCTTTTCCATCTTCATGGCGCTGAACAGGCTGCCCTGGGTGTGCGACCAGTCATCGGCGCGGTAGGCATCGCCCAGCCCGGCAGCGATGGCCTTGGACACCTGCGGCGCGGCATACAGGTCATGCAGTTTCAACCGCACGCCCTGCACCTGGCCCGGCGCCCAGCGCTGCATCTCACCGGCATCCGCCACGTGGATGTAAGCCTGCGAACCGTCCAGCTCGGCGCCCACCTTGAAAATACCGACCACGGTCAGGCGCTGCATACGCGGGGTAATCCCGCCCGGCTCCTTGCTGATTTCCGGCACGATCAGGGTCAGCTTGTCGCCGGTGTTCAGGCGAAAGCGACGCGCCGTCAGCTCGCCGATGACCACGCCGAACTCACCCGCTTGCAGGTCCTGCAAGCGGCCCTGCACGATGTGCTGGCCAACGATAGAGACCTTGCCCTCTTCGGCCGGGTCGATACCGCCCACCTGGATCGGCTGCATCGCCCCCTTGTACGACAGCATGCCTTCCATTTCGGTAATCGGCGCTGCCGCCATCACCGCCGGGTTCTGCAGGGCCGCGTCGGCCACCTTGTGCCAGTCGTCCATCGGCTGCACGCCCAGGATGGCAGCATGCGGCACCAGGCCAAGAATGCGCGCGCTCATTTCACGCTGGAAGCCGTTCATCACCGACAACACCACGATCATCGCCAGCACACCCAGCGACAGGCCGATCATCGAGGTCATCGAAATGAACGAGATGAAGTGGTTGCGACGCTTGGCTCGGGTGTAGCGCGCGCCGATGAAAATGGGCAAGGGTCTGAACATGTACGGAATCACCCAGTGAAAACAGGAAAACGGGGCGGCACCTGCCACCCCGGGCAGTCGATCAGATGGCCACCAGGTGGCCGTCGTCGAGCTTCAATACACGGTCCATCTGCCGCGCCAGGTTGAGGTCGTGGGTCACCACGAGGAACGCCGTGCGCGAGGCGCTGGACAGCTCCTGCATCAGCTCCTGGATGCCCTGGGCGGTATGGTGGTCGAGGTTGCCGGTCGGCTCGTCGAGCATCACCAGGCCAGGGCGGTTGACCAGGGCCCGGGCAATCGCCACACGCTGGCGCTCACCACCGGACAGCTCGGCCGGCTTGTGGTTCAGGCGATGGCCCAGGCCCACGCGCTTGAGCAGCGCCTCGGCGCGCTCACGGGCCTCGGGGATGGGCGTGCGGCCGATCAGCAGCGGCATGCACACGTTCTCGATGGCGGTGAACTCTGGCAACAGGTGGTGGAACTGGTAGACAAAGCCCAGCTCTCGGTTGCGCAGCAGGCCACGGGCGCGCTCGCCCAGCGCCGACAGCTCTTCGCCGGCCAGCCAGACGCTGCCCTGGGTCGGCCGGTCGAGGCCGCCCAGCAGGTTGAGCAAGGTACTCTTGCCCGAACCGGAGCTGCCGACAATGGCCACCCGCTCGCCGGCGTGCAGCTCCAGGTTGAGCCCGGACAGCACCTGCACCGACTCCGGGCCCTCGTCGTAGGACTTGCCCAGGTTGCGGCAACTCAGAACGGCTTTATCACTCATGCGCGACTCACTCATAACGTAGCGCCTCTGCAGGCTGGGTGCGGGCCGCACGCCAGGCCGGGTACAGGGTGGCGAAGAAACTCAGGACCAGCGCCGCACCGCAGACCATGTACACGTCCTGGGCCTGGATCTGCGAGGGCAGGTAATCGATGAAGTACACGTCGGCGTTGAGGAACTTGTGCCCGATCAGTTTCTCGATGCCGGCGATCGCCGCACTCACGTTCAGCGCGGCAACAATCCCGACCACGGCGCCGATCAGGGTACCGATCACCCCGATTACCGTGCCCTGGACCATGAAGATGAGCATGATCTGCCCGGGCGTGGCGCCCAGTGTGCGCAGGATGGCAATGTCACCACGCTTGTCGTTCACCACCATCACCAGCGTGGAAATGATGTTGAACGCCGCCACCGCCACGATCAGCAGCAACAGCAGGCCGATCATGGCCTTTTCCATGCGGATGGCCTGGTACAGGTTGCCGTGGGTGCGGGTCCAGTCGCGGCTGTAGTACTCCTGGTCACCCAGCTGCTGGGCAATGCTCCAGGCCACCCGTGGCGCCTGGAACAGGTCGTCGAACTTCAGGCGCAGGCCCTGTACCTGGTCGGGCTTCCAGCGGTGCAGGCGGGACAGGTCGCTGATATTGGTCAGGCCCAGATAGCCGTCGATCTCCCCCGCGCCCACATGGAAGGTGCCCACCACGGTGAAGCGCTTCATGCGCGGGAACATGCCGGCAGGCGTCACGCTGACTTCGGGGGCGACGAAGGTGAGTTTGTCGCCAATGGTCACACCCAGCTTCGCCGCAGCCTTGTCGCCTATCATGATGCCCCACTCGCCCGGCGCCAGCTGGTCGAGGCGGCCTTGCAAGATGAAGTTGTCGATAATCGACACCTCGCGCTCGCGGGCCGGGTCGATGCCGTTGAGCAGCACCTTCTGCACCTTGCCGTCATGGGTCAGCAGGCCCTGCATCTGGGTGAAAGGCGCTACCGCCACCACCTGCGGATTCTGCTTTACTTGTTGGGCAAGGGCAGGCCAGTCGGTTATGGGCTGGCCGCTCTCCAGCGTGGCATGCGGGACCATACCGAGCACGCGGGTGCGCATCTCGTGGTCGAAACCGTTCATCACCGACAGCACCACGATCATCACCACCACGCCCAGGGCGAGGCCGATCATCGAGGTCAGGGAAATGAACGAGACGAAGTGATTACGGCGTTTGGCACGGGTATAACGCGTACCGATGAATGCGAAAAGAGGTCTGAACATGTCGGGGCTTGTTCGGATGAAAGGGAACGTCCTTGTGGCGAGGCGCCTACGGCGGCTTTACACTCGGACCACCGCCGCTACCTTGGGTTCGCCATGACGACATTAGACGAAGAAGATCGCCGCGAATACTACCGCATCGAAGATCGGATCGCACTTCAAATAAGCCCCCTCAGCGCGGCCGAAGCCCTCGACCCAGATGTGTTGCAAGATGATTCCCCGCTGTTCAACCTGCTCAGCGAACTGCATCTGTCCGACTTCGAGTCGCAGCACCTGCTGCGCCAGCTGAGTGACAAGGACCGCACCCTCGCTGCCTTCCTGCGGGCGCAGAACAAGCGCCTCGACCTGCTTAGCGCGGTGGTTGCGCAAACCCTGCTTGGCGAAGTCGGCCAGCCGCTGCCGGTGGTCATCTCCGAAGGCGGTATCGAATTCGCCCAAGCCACGCAGATTGCCCCCGGCACCCGGGTAAAAGTGAAAATGGTGCTGATGCCGCGCGCCCATGGCCTGCTGCTGCGCGGCAAGGTCACCCATTGCGACCCGCGCCCGGAGGGCGGCTTCGAGGTCGGCACCGAGTTTACCGACATGACCGACGCCCAGCGTCAACTGCTGGCCCGCTACATCCTGCAGCGCCAGCAACAACAACGGCGCCAGCAGCTGGAACAGAACGACCCCGCCTCCTGAGCCTATTTTCCCCTGATTTGAAGGAACGAACGTGACCCTGATCTACGGCCATCGCGGCGCCAAGGGCGAAGCACCCGAGAACACCCTGACCAGCTTTCGCCAGTGCCTGTCCCACGGCGTCACCCGCTGCGAGCTGGACCTTCACCTGTCGGCCGACAACGAGCTGATGGTGATACACGACCCTACCCTCAAGCGCACCACCGGCAAACGCGGCAAGGTGGTCGAGCACCCGGCCGCCGACCTGGTGAAAATCGACGCACGTAAAGGCGGCCCGGGCCATGTGCAGCCCTGCCCTATTCCAAAACTGGAAGAACTGTTCGAGAAGTGCCCGTTCGAGCACTGGCAGCTGGAAGTCAAGAGCGCTTCGCGCACCCGCGCCGCCACCACCGTGCTGGCGATCCGCGAACTGGCCCAGCAATACGGCCTGCTGGACAAGGTAACCATCACCTCCAGCTCACGCGAAGTATTGGGCGCAGCCCAGGAGCTGGTGCCAGACGTGAAACGCGGGCTGGTAGCCGAATACGCCTGGCTCGACCCGTTGAAGGTGGCGCAGAACTACGGCTGCGAGATGCTGGCCCTGAACTGGACACTGTGCACCCCCGAGCGCCTGCTGAAAGCACAGGGCCAGGGCTTGCACGTGTCGGTGTGGACGGTCAACGAACCGGCACTGATGCGCCGGCTCGCTGACTTTGGCGTGGACAGCCTGATTACAGACTTTCCCGGTTTGGCCAAGACCACCCTCGGGTAGGGTTGAAATCGGTCTCTCCGACCGGCTCAGGCCACCGGTCGGAGCCGCTCAAAAAAGCCGGTTCAGGCCATCGTAGGCAGCTACCCGGTAGGCTTCGGCCATGGTCGGGTAGTTGAACGTGGTGTTGACGAAGTACTTCAGGTTGTTGTGCTCACCCGGCTGGTTCATGATCGCCTGGCCGATGTGGACAATTTCCGAAGCCTGGTAGCCGAAGCAGTGCACGCCGAGGATTTCCAGGGTTTCGCGGTGGAACAGGATCTTCAGCATGCCCTGCGGCTCGCCGGCGATCTGCGCGCGCGCCATGCTCTTGAAGAAGGCCTTGCCCACTTCGTACGGCACCTTGGCCTGGGTCAGCTCCTGCTCGTTCTTGCCGATCGAGCTGATCTCCGGAATGGTATAGATGCCGGTCGGCACGTCATTGACGAAGCGCCAGCTGCCATTGTCGACGATGCTGCCAGCCGCTGAACGGCCCTGGTCATGGGCCGCACTGGCCAGGCTTGGCCAGCCGATCACGTCGCCTGCACCGTAGATGTTCGGCACGCTGGTGCGGTAGGCCTCGTCGACCTCGATCTGGCCACGGCCGTTAACCTTGATACCGATGTTCTCCAGGCCCAGCTTGTCGGTGTTGCCGGTACGGCCGTTGCACCACAGCAAGGCGTCGGCCTTGATCTTCTTGCCCGACTTCAGGTGCAGGACAACCCCGTTGTCCAGGCCTTCGACGCGCTCATACTCTTCGTTGTGGCGCACGGTGATGTTGTTGTTGCTGAAGTGGTAGCTCAACGCCTGGGAAATTTCCGAATCCAGGAAGCTCAGCAGCTGCCCACGGTTGTCCACCAGTTCTACCAGCACGCCCAGGCCACTGAAGATCGAGGCGTATTCGCAACCGATCACACCGGCGCCGTACACGATCAGCTTGCGCGGGGTGTGGCTGAGGCTGAGGATGGTGTCGCTGTCGTAGACACGCGGGTGGTGGAAGTCGATGTCGGCCGGGCGATACGGGCGCGAACCAGTGGCGATGATGATGTGCTTGGCGTTGAGTTTTTCCACCACGCCGTTCGGGCACACCACTTCGACGGTTTGCTCGTCGGCAAAGCTGCCGGTGCCGAAGAACAAGTCAACGCGGTTACGGGCGTAGTAGCCAGTGCGCGATGCCACCTGCTTGGCAATCACCTTCTCGGCGCTTTTCAGCACGTCCGGGAACGAGAACCAGCGTGGCTCACCGATGGCACGGAACATCGGGTTGGTGTTGAACTGCATGATCTGCCGCACCGAGTGACGCAGTGCCTTGGACGGGATGGTACCCAAGTGGGTGCAGTTGCCACCAACCTGGCGACGGTCATCGACCATCGCTACCTTGCGCCCTGCTTTGGCGGCGTTCATTGCCGCACCTTCACCGGCCGGGCCGGAACCCAGCACCACTACGTCGTAGTTGTAGACAGCCATGCGTACTCCTTCAGAACTGGCCCGCAAGCCACGGTCGCTCGCGGGGCGCGATCATGCCGCCGGGGCGTCATGAGAAAATTCGGGTGCAGTCTAATCAAGCGTGAACGCCGCGCACATTAACCCTTGGTCGCGTCGTAGGCCAATTTCGCCCGCACTACATATGGTTTACCCATTCCCTGGCGGCAATCATCCCTGCCTGCGCTTTCAATCGCCTTTCACCGCCCGTTCGAATGCGGGCGTAGCTCGGGAGACGAAGCCACCCTCGGCCCGAGTCACCAATACCGCAGCCAGGCCATGCGCCAGGGCAAAGTCCCAGCCACGCTCGGGACCAAGGATCAGCAGCAGCGTCGAATAACCGTCGGCCTGCAGCGCCGAAGCGTGTAGCACGGTGACGGCGGCCAGGTCATGTTGCACCGGGCGCCCCAGGCGGGCATCGAAGGCGTGCGAATAGCGCCGGCCATTCTGCTCGAAATAGTGCCGATAGTCACCCGAGGTTGATACTGAAAGGCCATTGACCGGGATGATCTGGCGTGCGATCTGGCGGTCTTCACGGGGCAGTTCCAGGGCGATGCGCCAAGGGCTGCCGTCAGGTTTGCGGCCGACCGCCTTGAGCTCGCCAGTGGCCTCGGCGACAAAGCGGGTTACGCCCATGGCTTGCAGGCGAGCGGCAATCAGGTCGACGGCATGGCCAGCGGCCATGCTGTTGAAGTCGAGCTGCACCTGGGCGTCCTTGCACAGGGCCTGCCCTTTGATGTGCAAGTGCCGGTAGCCCACGCGCTGGCGCACCTGAGCCAGGGCTTGCGGGTCCGGCACCTGCTCGTGGCGGGCCTGGGGGCCAAAGCCCCACAGGTCGAGCAAGGGCTCGACAGTGAGGTCGAAGGCGCCATCGCTCTGCTCGGCCAGATGCTGGCCAAGGTTGACCAGTTCGAGCATGTCGGGCGGCAGGGCCAGGCACTGGTTGGCGGGCAACTGGTTGAACAGGCTGACAACGGAGTCTGCGCGGTAGGTCGAATAGTGCTGGTCGATGTCGCCCAGGATGGTTTCGACCGCCGCTTGCACCTGCTCCGGCGCCGGGCCGCCGGGCTCACGGACGTACTGGATGCTGTAGCTGCTGCCCATGGTCGGGCCACCCAGGCGCTCCAGGGTAGGGCCTTGGTTGCAGGCGGTTAGCAGCAGGAGGAAGGACAGTAAGGCTTTGCGCAAAAAATCGGTTCCTGGGTGCTTGGCTTGAATTTTGTGGTGTGGCACATATCGAGCGCCGCGCGGGCGGCGCTCGATCTAACAGACGCCACACAACTTACTCCAGGCAAAAAAAACGGGAACCCGAAGGTTCCCGTTTTTTCATTGCCTTACAAGCGCATTAGCGTGGAAACGCTGGCGGGTTCACACCGGCCATCTCTTCCATCACGCGAACCACCTGGCAGCTGTAACCGAACTCGTTGTCGTACCAGACGTACAGAACAACGCGGTTGTCGTTGGCGATGGTGGCTTCAGCGTCAACCACACCGGCGTGGCGCGAGCCGACGAAGTCGGTCGAAACCACTTCCTGCGAGCTGACGTAGTCGATCTGCTTGTGCAGCTCCGAGTGCATGGCGGTCTGGCGCAGGTACTCGTTGATCTCGTCGCGCGAGGTGGCCTTTTCCAGGTTCAGGTTCAGGATGGCCATCGAAACGTTCGGCGTCGGCACGCGAATGGCGTTGCCGGTCAGCTTGCCCTTCAGCACTGGCAGTGCCTTGGCGGCAGCAGTGGCGGCGCCGGTTTCGGTGATGACCATGTTCAGCGGCGCGGCACGGCCACGGCGGCTGCCCTTGTGGAAGTTGTCGATCAGGTTCTGGTCGTTGGTGAACGAGTGAACGGTTTCGACGTGGCCGTTGACGATGCCGTACTGGTCGTTGATGGCCTTGAGTACCGGCACGATGGCGTTGGTGGTGCAGGAAGCTGCCGAGATGATCTTGTCATCGGCGGCGATGTCACCGTGGTTGATGCCGTGCACGATGTTCTTCAGCGCGCCCTTGCCAGGTGCGGTGAGGATCACGCGGGCAGCGCCCGGGCAGGCCAGGTGCTGACCCAGGCCGTCAGCGTCACGCCATACGCCGGTGTTGTCGACGATCAGCGCGTTGTCGATGCCGTACTGGGTGTAGTCGACTTCGCTCGGGCTCTTGGCGTAGATAACCTGGATCAGGTTGCCGTTGGCGGTGATGGTGTTGTTGGCTTCATCGATGGTGATGGTGCCATCGAACGGGCCGTGAACCGAGTCACGACGCAGCAGGCTGGCACGCTTGACCAGGTCGTTTTCGGCGCCTTTGCGCACGACGATGGCACGCAGGCGCAGGCCGTCGCCACCACCGGTCTTCTCGATCAGGATGCGCGCCAGCAGGCGGCCGATGCGACCGAAGCCGTACAGGACAACGTCGGTGCCTTTACGGGCCGAAGCGTTCTGCTGGCCAACCACGTCAGCCAGCTCTTCACGGACGAACTGCTCGGCAGTGCGGCCATTGCCTTCCTGCTTGAACTTGTTGGCCAGCTTGCCCAGGTCGACCGAAGCGGCGCCCAGTTTTAGCTCGCTCATGGCCTTGAGCAGTGGGAATGTCTCGTGGACGGACAGTTCGGTTTCGTCGGCTTGACGATGACGCGCAAAGCGGTGCGCCTTGAGGATCGAGATAACCGAACGGTTGATCAGGCTGCGGCCATAAATCGAGCTCACCACGTTGTTGTTGCGGTAGAGCTGACCGATAAGCGGGATCATCGCTTCAGCCAGGGCTTCACGATCGATCCACTCACCAAGACACTGGTCGGGCTTCTGAGTCACGGGAACCTTCCACATGTAGGGACAGAAAAAAGGGGCTACATTATGACGCCCCAACGCGGAACCGGCAATGAGCGCCTGTCGCAGTCACGCAAGCCAGCGTTCATGCCCTTTCAAGCCTGACAGGCGGCACTGGCACCGGTACAATCGGTCTCTTTGCCGCAACGCTTGGAGTGCAATCTCCCGTGTCAGTTCTGCGCCTACCGCAAATGTCGGCCACGGCCGGCAAACAAACCTGGGGCAACCTGCCCGGTGCCGCCCTCAGCCTTGCCATCGCCGAGGCCGCCAGCAGCGCTGGCCGCTTCACCCTGCTGCTGACGGCCGACAGCCAGGCCGCCGACCGTCTGGAACAGGAGCTGCGCTTCTTTGCCCCAGACCTGCCGGTGCTGCCGTTCCCCGATTGGGAAACCCTGCCCTACGACCTGTTCTCGCCACACCAGGACATCATTTCCCAGCGCATCGCCAGCCTGTACCGGCTGCCGGAGCTGAGCCACGGCATCCTCGTGGTGCCGGTCACCACCGCCCTGCACCGCCTGGCACCCACACGCTTTCTGCTAGGCAGCAGCCTGGTGCTGGATGTGGGCCAGACCATCGACGTGGAACAGATGCGTACGCGCCTGGAGGCCAGCGGCTATCGCTGCGTCGACACCGTGTACGAGCATGGCGAGTTTGCCGTGCGCGGCGCGCTGATCGACCTGTTCCCGATGGGCAGCAAACTGCCCTACCGTATCGACCTGTTCGATGACGAGATCGAGACGCTGCGCACCTTCGACCCCGAGACCCAGCGCTCGATCGACAAGGTGGATTCGGTGCGTCTGCTGCCGGCACGCGAATTCCCGATGCAGAAAGAGGAAGTGACCCGCTTCAAGGCGCGCTTTCGCGAGCGCTTCGACGTCGACTTCCGCCGCAGCGCCATCTTCCAGGACCTGGCCAGCGGCATCATCCCCGCCGGTATCGAGTACTACCTGCCACTGTTCTTCGAAGAAACCTCGACCCTGTTCGACTACCTGCCAGCCGACACCCAGGTGTTCTCGCTGCCCGGTGTGGAGCAGGCCGCCGAACACTTCTGGAACGACGTACGCGGGCGTTATGAAGACCGTCGCGGCGACCTGAGCCGGCCGCTGCTGCCACCGGCCGAGCTGTTCCTGCCGGTGGAAGACTGCTTTGCCCGGCTCAAGCAGTGGCCGCGGGTGGTGGTCAGCAGCGAAGACCTCGACCCGGGCGCGGGCCGCGAGCGCTTCCCGGCACGCGCCCTGCCCAATCTGGCCATCGAGGCCAAGGCCAACCAGCCGCTGGCCGAACTGGCCAACTTCCTCGACCAGTTCCCCGGCCGCGTGCTGTTCACCGCCGAATCGGCGGGCCGCCGCGAAGTGTTGCTGGAACTGCTCGACCGGCTGAAGCTGCGCCCGCATACCGTCGACGGCTGGGACGATTTCATTACCGGCAGCGAGCGCCTGGCAATCACCATTGCTCCGCTGGACGACGGCCTGGTGCTGGACGACCCAGGCCTGGCCCTGGTGGCCGAAAGCCCGCTGTTCGGCCAGCGGGTGATGCAGCGCCGACGCCGCGACAAGCGTGGCGAAACCGCCAACGACGCCGTCATCAAGAACCTCACCGAGCTGCGCGAAGGCGCGCCAGTGGTGCACATCGACCACGGTGTGGGCCGCTACCTGGGCCTGGCCACCCTGGAAATCGACGGCCAGGCCGCCGAGTTCCTTACCCTGGAATACGCCGAGAACGCCAAGCTGTATGTGCCAGTGGCCAACCTGCACCTCATCGCTCGCTACACCGGTAGCGACGACGCGCTGGCGCCGTTGCACAGGCTGGGCTCGGAGGCCTGGCAGAAAGCCAAGCGCAAGGCCGCCGAACAGGTGCGCGACGTGGCCGCCGAGCTGCTCGACATCTATGCTCGCCGCGCTGCGCGCAAGGGTTATGCGTTTGCCGACCCGTCTGCCGACTACGCCACCTTCAGCGCCGGCTTCCCGTTCGAAGAAACCCCGGACCAGCAAGCCGCCATCGAAGCCGTGCGTGCCGACATGCTGGCACCCAAGCCGATGGACCGTCTGGTGTGCGGCGATGTCGGCTTCGGCAAAACCGAAGTGGCCATGCGCGCCGCGTTCATCGCTGTGCACAGCGGCCGCCAGGTGGCCGTGCTGGTGCCCACCACACTGCTCGCCCAGCAGCACTACAACAGTTTCCGTGACCGCTTCGCTGACTGGCCGGTGACCGTGGAAGTGATGAGCCGCTTCAAATCCGCCAAGGAAGTGGCCGCCGCTGCCGCCGACCTGGCCGAAGGCAAGATCGACATCCTCATCGGCACCCACAAGCTGCTGCAGGACGATGTGCGCTTCAAGGACCTGGGCCTGGCCATCATCGACGAAGAACACCGTTTTGGCGTGCGCCAGAAGGAGCAACTGAAGGCCCTGCGCAGCGAGGTCGACATCCTTACCCTCACCGCCACGCCGATTCCGCGTACGCTGAACATGGCGGTAGCGGGCATGCGCGACCTGTCGATCATCGCCACGCCGCCGGCGCGCCGCCTGTCGGTGCGCACCTTCGTCATGGAACAGAACAAGAGCACGGTCAAGGAAGCGCTGTTGCGTGAACTGCTGCGCGGTGGCCAGGTGTACTACCTGCACAACGATGTGAAAACCATCGAAAAATGCGCCGCCGACCTCGCCGAACTGGTACCCGAGGCGCGCATCGGCATTGGCCACGGGCAAATGCGCGAGCGCGAGCTGGAACAGGTGATGAGCGACTTCTACCACAAGCGCTTCAACGTGCTGGTGGCCTCGACCATCATCGAAACCGGCATCGACGTGCCCAGCGCCAACACCATCGTCATCGAGCGTGCCGACAAGTTCGGCCTGGCCCAATTGCACCAGTTGCGTGGCCGGGTCGGGCGCAGCCACCACCAGGCCTACGCCTACCTGCTCACACCCACCCGGCAGAAAGTCAGCGCCGACGCCGAAAAACGGCTGGAGGCTATCGCCAACACCCAGGACCTGGGCGCCGGTTTCGTGCTGGCCACCAACGACCTGGAAATCCGCGGTGCGGGCGAGCTGCTGGGCGAAGGTCAAAGCGGGCAGATCCAGGCGGTGGGCTTCACCCTGTACATGGAAATGCTCGAACGTGCGGTGAAGGCGATTCGCAAAGGCACCCAGCCGAACCTCGAACAGCCACTGGGCGGTGGCCCGGAGATCAACCTGCGCCTGCCGGCGCTGATCCCCGAAGACTACCTGCCCGACGTGCACGCGCGGCTGATCCTGTACAAGCGCATTGCCTCGGCGGCCGACGAAGAAGGCCTCAAAGACCTGCAAGTGGAAATGATCGACCGCTTCGGCCTGCTGCCGGAGCCAACCAAGAACCTGATGCGCCTGACCTCGCTCAAGCTGCATGCGGAAAAGCTTGGCATCAAGAAAGTCGACGCCGGCCCCAATGGCGGCAAGCTCGAGTTCGAGGCCGAAACCCCGGTCGACCCGCTGACCCTGATCAAGCTGATCCAGGGGCAGCCCAAACGCTACAAGTTCGAAGGTGCGACCCAGTTCCGTTTCCTGGTGCCGATGGAGCGCCCCGACGAACGTTTCAACACCCTGGAGGCGCTGTTCGAGCGCCTGACCCCACAGCCTGCCTAAGGAAGATCCATGCGTGCCATCCGTAGCCTGACCCTGCTGCTGGCGCTGTTTGCGCCAGCCGCCTTCGCCGAAGGCCTGTATCAGGTTGAAATGATCCTGGTGCGGCAAAACAGCGTGCCCGCCTTCACCAGCCCGTTCGCCCCGGAAAACTGGAGCGCCGGCGCCCCACGCCTGGAAAAGGACGCCGAGCGCCGCTTGGCGCTGGAGGACGAAGCCACCCGCCTGGAAGCCACTGCCGACTACACCGTATTGATGCACAAGGCCTGGCAGCAGCAGGTGGGCAGCGAGCCCGGCCGCATTGCCCTGGGCGAAGGTACTGAGCAGTTCGGCCACTTCCCCATCGAAGGTAACCTGAGCATCGCCGAAGGCCGCTTCATCACTGTCGAGGCCAACTTCTGGGTCAACCAGCTGGACGGCAACGGCAACGTGCTGCAAAGCGAGCAGTTCAAGCAGAGCAACAGCAACGTCAAGGGCGGCCAGCTGACCTTCCTCGACGGCGGCCACCTGGCCGTACTGCTGAAGGTGACGCCACCGGGTACGCCGAAAATGCCGGTGGTGGACCCGGAGATGATGGAGCAGTGACGTGAGCGAGAGCGATGCGCAGTTCTTTGTGCGGGCGCACAATGGCTGGACTATGTCGTTTGATCGCAAGACCCTGCGGCGCGGTCGGGACTATGCCGATGAAGGCAGAAGCGCGATCGTATCGATCCTGGGCATGACGATCCGCGCTGAGTGTACAGGCTCCGCGGGCCGCACCTACTACCAGCGCATAACCCTGGACATGACTGGAGATGGCCTGGAATGCGAGGGCAGTTGCACGTGCCCTGTAGGTGAAAACTGCAAGCATTGCGCCGCTGCACTTTACCTGCTGGAACAGGGCCCGGATTGCGGCGAAGGCGATCAGGACACCCCGCCTGCACCTGCCGAAACGACCCAGCACTCGCTCGACCTCCCCCCTGAACTCGCCCACTGGGTCGAAACCCTGGAAGTCCCGACCAAGCCCGCTGAACCCGCCAAGCGCAAAGGCCCCTCGCTCTACTACAAGGTCGTTAACGACCATGGCGTTTGCACGCTCAGCGTATCCAAAGGCACCCGCGAAGCCGATGGTCAGCTGAAGCTGGGGCGTGCCAGCTCGCTGCCTGAAATGCTCTATTACACGCCGCGTTATGTCACAGATGAAGATCTGCGCATCCTCAGGTTGATTGACACCCTTGCCAATAATTCCAGCATGCCCATCGCCAGACTGGAAGGTAAACAAGGTGCAGAGCTGTATGAATTCGCACTTGCCAGTGGGCGCTTGATTCATGCCGAGAAACAGTTGTCATTAATCCCTGGGCCGACCCTCCAAGCCGAGTTCCGCTGGATGAGGCTTGAGAACGGCAGCTATCGCGGTTCGTGGCACAATGACAAGCGGATGCATGACGTGGCACTGCCGCTCGACCCGCTCTACTACATCGATACTCAAACGGGTATGACTGGCAAGCTTGAGCATGGTCTTGACCCGTTCATTGCCAGCCAACTGGCAAGCGCACCTACGGTGCCCGAACACTTGATCATCCCCCTGAGCCACCGGTTGAATGCGCTGAATCGCCAGGTGCCAACGCCTACAAGCGTACGCAGTGAAGAAATCGACAGTATTCAACCCAGGCCGCACCTGACCCTCGGCAGCCTCGAATTCAGCGCCTACATGCCCAAGACCGGCCGCATGCAGCGGCAGATGCAGCATCGAGCCGCACTGGCGTTCGACTATGACGGTTTACGCGCCAGCGGCAGCGACGAAAAACCGCTGACCCGCCTGATCAACAACACCAGCCAGCGCATCCGCCGCCAGCCGCAGGCCGAGCAGGCGCTGCGCAAGGTGCTGCTTGACCTGGGCTTCAAGGCCGCCACCCGACAAAGCAAGGCCCTGCCCGACAGCGCCGGCGAGATGTTTCAGCTGCCAGACGACGAAGCTTGGCTGCGCTTTGCCCGCGAAGGCCTGCCCCGCCTGCGCGAGGCCGGGTGGGACATCGACATCCACCGCGATTTCGCCTTCAACCTGCAAGAGGTAGACGACTGGTACGCCACCATCGACGAAGCCCCCGGCCATGAATGGTTCGACCTGGAGCTGGGTATCGTGGTCGATGGCCAGCGCCACAGCCTGCTGCCGATTGTGCTGCAACTGCTGCGCAGCAACCCGGAATTGCTGCGCCCCAGCGAACTGGCCCGGCGCAGCGACGACGAGCACCTGCTGATCGACCTCAACCGCGGCCGCCTCGATGCCTCGGCCCTGCGCGTTGCCCTGCCCTACGGCCGCATCAAGGCCGTAATGGGCACCTTGGGCGAGCTGTACCTGCACGAAGACGTAGCCGGCCCGTCCCTGCGCCTGGACCGCGCCGATGCCGCACGCCTGAACGAGATCGAAGGCTTGCCCCTGCACTGGGAAGGCGGCGCACATGTGCGGGATCTGGGCCGCCGCCTGCGCGACGCCCGCGACTTGCAGGTAGCCCCGCCCACAGGGCTGCAGGCCAGCCTGCGCCCCTACCAGCAACAGGGCCTTAACTGGCTGCAGGCACTACGCGAAATGGGCACAGGCGGCATCCTGGGCGACGACATGGGCTTGGGCAAGACCCTGCAGGCCCTGGCGCACCTGCTGCTGGAAAAGCAGGCCGGGCGACTGACCGCTCCCGCCCTGGCAGTGATGCCGACCAGCCTGGTGCCCAACTGGCTGGACGAAGCCCAGCGCTTCGCCCCCGACCTGCGCGTGCTGGCCCTGCAAGGCCCGGGGCGCAGCAAGCATTTCGCCACGCTGCACGAATACGACCTCGTGCTGACCACCTACGCCCTGGTGCCACGCGATCTCGAACACCTGCGTAGCCAACCCTGGCATGTACTGGTGCTGGACGAGGCGCAAAACATCAAGAGCAGCACCAGCAAGGCCGCACTCGCCGTCTACGAGCTGCAAGCCAACCAGCGCCTGTGCCTGACCGGCACGCCAATGGAAAACAACCTGGGCGAGCTTTGGTCGATCTTTCACTTCCTGATGCCCGGCTGGCTGGGTGACCTGAAGCGCTTTAACCAGGACTACCGTACCCCCATCGAGCGCCATGGCGACAACGAGCGGCTGGCCCACCTGGTTACACGCATTCGGCCGTTCCTGTTGCGCCGCACCAAGGAACAGGTGGCCACCGAGCTGCCTGCCAAGACCGAGATGGTGCACTGGGTGGAGCTGAGCGACGCCCAACGCGACACCTACGAGGCCGTGCGCGTGGCGATGGACAAGAAAGTGCGCGACGAAATCGCCCGCAATGGCGCCGCCCGCAGCCAGATCGTCATTCTCGACGCCCTGCTCAAGCTGCGCCAGGTGTGCTGCGACCTGCGCCTGGTCAAGGGTGTGGAAAGCAAGGGTAACCAGGCCGACAAGGGCAAGCTGGGTGCGCTGCTGGAAATGCTCGAAGAACTGCTCAGCGAAGGGCGGCGGGTACTGTTGTTCTCGCAATTCACCTCGATGTTGGCGCTAATCGAGCAAGAACTGCAGAAGCGCAAGATCCGTTACAGCCTGCTGACCGGTGACACCCGCGACCGGCGCACGCCGGTACAGCAATTCCAGCAAGGTGAGAGCGACGTGTTCCTGATCAGCCTCAAGGCAGGTGGCGTGGGGCTGAACCTGACAGCTGCGGACACGGTGATTCACTTCGACCCCTGGTGGAACCCGGCCAGCGAGAACCAGGCCACCGACCGCGCCTACCGCATTGGCCAGGACAAGCCGGTGTTCGTGTTCAAGCTGATTACCCGCGGTACGGTGGAAGAGAAGATCCAGTTGCTGCAACAAGAGAAGGCGGCGCTGGCGGCAAGCCTGCTGGATGGCGGGCAGGCTGGGCAGTGGCGACTGGGGGATGAAGAGATCGAGGCGTTGTTTGCGCCGCTGCCGGGGAAGCGTGGGCGGTGAGTGTTTCGGGGCGCATGACTTGAGGGTTTTGTCGCCCGTCAGATCGAGCGCCGCGCGGGCGGCGCTCGATCTCGGCAACCCCAGAAAACTCAAGACCTAAGCTTCGGCTCAATCAACCAGCTGGGCCTCCTTCAACGCCCCCAGCGCCTCCAGCCAGCGCGGCTGCTGCCGGTAGTCGGTCCGCGCAAACCCTTGCCCACGCATCCGCGCAATTCGCGGCGAGGGCTTCACTTTCATTCGCTGAGCCGCACTCAGCGCCAGCTCAGCCGCCGCCCGGTCGTTACACACCAGGCCCATGTCACAGCCGGCACTCAGCGCCGCCTCGATACGGCTGGCCGCATCACCCACCACATGTGCCCCGGCCATCGACAGGTCATCACTGAAGATCACCCCGTCGAAGCCCAGCTCGCCACGCAGGATGTCCTGCAGCCAGCGCCGCGAGAAGCCGGCTGGCTGGTTGTCGACCTGCGGGTAGATGACATGCGCCGGCATCACCGCTGCCAGCTGCCCGCTCAGGCGGGTGAACGGCACCAGGTCGGCCTGGCGCAGCTGCTCAAGGCTGCGCTCATCGGTAGGGATGGCCACATGCGAGTCGGCCTCGGCCCAGCCATGCCCCGGGAAATGCTTGCCACAAGCGGCCATGCCCGCCGCATTCATGCCGCGAATGAAGGCCCCGGCCAGTTGCGTGGCACGCAGCGGGTCACCCTCGAAGGCGCGGCTGCCAACCACGGCGCTACGCTGGTGGTCCAGGTCGAGCACCGGGGCAAAGCTCAGGTCCAGGCCAACCGCCAGCACCTCGGTCGCCATCAGCCAGCCGCATTGCTCGGCCAGGTACTCGGCATTGTCATTGTCGGCCAGCGCACGCATGGCTGGCAGGCGCACAAAGCCCTGACGCAGGCGCTGCACACGGCCACCTTCCTGGTCTACCGCCAGGATCAGGTCGGGGCGAATGGCGCGGATCGACGCACACAGCTCACGCACCTGGCGCGGGCTATCGATGTTGCGGGCAAAGATGATCAGGCCAGCCACTTCGGGCTGGCGCAGCAAGTGACGGTCTTCGGCGGTCAGCCATTTACCGGCGATATCCACCATCAGGGAGCCTTGCAGGCTGACGGTCATGGGTAATCCTTCATTGAAGACTGAGAGAAGCCCACTGGGGGCAGGCAGCTTGTTCGATGAGCACCGGGCAATGGACCGGCACCCGCTCGAACAGGCTTAGCAAGTCGGTATTACGCAGGCGTATGCAGCCATGGGACAACGCTACGCCCAGGGGTTCCGTATCCGGAGTGCCATGCAGGTAGATATAGCGGCGGAACGTGTCGACCGCACCCAGGCGGTTGACGCCAGGCTCGCAGCCGCTGAGCCAGAGGATGCGGGTGAGGATCCAGTCGCGCTCCGGGTTTTGCGCGTGCAGCTCCGGCGACCACACCTCACCCGTCCAGCGCCGCCCGGCCAATACCGCATTCAGCGGCAGGCCTGCGCCAATCTTTGCCCGCACCTGATGCAGCCCGCGCGGCGTGCACCCCGAACCGTTGCGCTCGCCGGCTCCGTTACGCGCCGTGGACACTGGCACGCGCACGCGTAACTGGCCACGGGCGAAACCGTACAGGCATTGGTCGGCAAGGGAAATGTGCAACAGATCGAGGTCGGGCATGGGCGCTAGCTTAGCCGAAGCGCCCTGCCCCGCCCAGCCTTCAGGCTTTGGCGGTGGTAGCGCTGACGCTGGTCTTGGTACGCGGGCGCAGCTGGGCGCTGGCCATGGCATCATCGGTGACACCGCTGTCGGCACGCATGCCGGCCGCCAGGAACGGCACCATCAGGCGCATCACCTGCTCGATCGAGGTATTGATGCCGAAGTCGGTCTCGGCGATCGCCCGCAGGGCCTTGATACCGGACATGCTGAAGGCCGCAGCACCGAGCATGAAGTGCACACGCCAGAACAGCTCCAGCGGTGGAATGCGTGGCGCGGCCTCGTTGACCAGCAGCATGTAGCGGCGGAATACCTTGCCGTACATGTCTTCCAGATAGCGCCGCAGGTGGCCCTGGCTCTGGCTGAAAGCCAGGCCCAGCAAGCGCATGAAGATCGACAGGTCATTGTTGCTGCGAGGCTGCACCGCCAGCGCCTGCTCCACCAGCATTTCCAGCAGCTCTTCAAGGCTGGGTTTTTGTTCCGGCTTGGCCTGACGCCGCTCGAGTTCACGCTCCAGGCTGGCACAAAACGGGCCGAGGAAGCGCGAGAACACCGCCTGGATCAACGCCTTCTTGGAGCCGAAATGATAGTTGACGGCCGCCAGGTTGACCCCGGCCTTGCTGGTAATCAGCCGCAACGAGGTTTCGGCGAACCCCCTTTCCGCGAACAGCTGCTCGGCAGCATCGAGAATGCGTTCAACGGTTTCCGATTGGGCCATGACTACTCCGGGTACTCCGCCAGACAAACAGGTGTTTGAAACATACGTTTCAGCCCCGCTTCTGTCAAGGCTCGGTGACCGGGCGGTCGCCATTTAAAAGCGCCAGACGGCCGGCTGCAAGCATCACCTCTGCTGTTTATTGCGCCTTTTGGCTTGCAGCGCATCCAGTACTGTATATAATCCCAGTCACTGTACAAAAAGACAGAGCGCTCACCATGTTGAAACTGACGCCACGCCAAGCCGAAATTCTCGCGTTCATCAAACGCTGCCTGGAAGACAACGGCTTCCCGCCGACGCGCGCCGAGATCGCTCAGGAGCTGGGCTTCAAGTCGCCCAACGCCGCCGAGGAGCACCTCAAGGCCCTCGCCCGCAAAGGCGCCATCGAGATGACCCCGGGCGCCTCCCGTGGTATCCGCATTCCCGGCCTGGAAGCCAAAGCCGAAGAAAGCGGCCTGCCGATCATCGGCCGGGTTGCTGCCGGTGCGCCGATCCTTGCCGAACAGCACATCGAGCAATCCTGCAACATCAGCCCCGCCTTCTTCCACCCCCAAGCCGACTATCTGTTGCGCGTACACGGCATGAGCATGAAGGACGTCGGCATCTTCGACGGCGACCTGCTGGCGGTACACACCTGCCGCGAAGCCCGCAACGGCCAGATCGTGGTGGCCCGCATCGGCGACGAAGTGACCGTCAAGCGCTTCAAGCGTGAAGGCAGCAGGGTATGGCTGCTTGCCGAAAACCCCGAATTCGCCCCCATCGAAGTCGACCTGAAAGAACAGGAGCTGGTGATCGAGGGCTTGAGCGTCGGCGTCATTCGCCGCTGATCCAGGAGGCGTCATGCAGCAGTTCATTCACGCACCCGAGCAAGCTCAGTTGCCCCTGTTCGAAGCTTTTCTCGCCCAGCCCGTGCTACCGGGCCTGAAAGCCAGTGAACTGGCACGCAAGAGCAGCCAACCCGAGCTGTTCAGCGAACTGTCGCTGCGCGGCGCCCCTGGGCACTGCCAAAGCCTGCTGGCACCGGTACTGCGCGAGCTGAGCGAAGAGGACGAAGCGCGCTGGCTGACCCTGATCGCTCCGCCCTCCAGCCTGACCCAGGCCTGGTTGCGCGATGCCGGGCTCAACCGTGAACGTATTTTGCTGCTGCAACCTCGCAGCAATCAAAGCCCGCTGCAACTAGCCTGCGAGGCCTTGCGCCTTGGCCTCAGCCACACCGTGGTGAGCTGGCTGGGTAGCGTCAATGCCACTGCACGTCAACAGTTGCTACGCGCGGCCAGTGCCGGAAATGCACAAAGCCTGAACATCCGCCTCGGCTGATGTTCAGGCTTTGCCTGTCACTTCAAAAAGCCTGACACGTTGCTGCACCCTTAGTGCAGCACACGCGGCCCTTCATCACGCTCAAGCTCGCCATCCATCAGGCGACCGGCCATCTGCACGCCCACACTGAGCATGGCCTTGGCCACTTCCACATGCTGGCCCTGCAGGAACACCTTGGCGTCTTCCGAGAAATCCAGGGTTACCAGAGAGCCCTCATCCTCGGCGCGACGCAGTTCGATGCGGCCATCAGGCAACTCGACAATTTCCAGAAACGACGTAGACATAAATGGCAGTTCTCCGCGAAAGGCCGCTAGTGTATCAGCCGTTGCGGCTATCAGCACTCACTCAACGCATCGCGGAAACGTCTCACCAAGCCCTTGAGGTTGCTGCGCCAGCTTTCCAGCTCGGCACGCGACAGTGCAGGATGCTCGGGCTCATCGAGATTGACGGCCTGGATCAGGGGTTGGGTAACGTCAGTTTTCGGCGCCTTCTTCGCGACAGGTGGTCGGAACAAATCGGCATAAGCACCCAGCATTTGCGCCAGCCAGGTTTCGCGCTGGCGGGCGATTTCCAGTAGCTCAGCCACTTCCGGGATGGCGATGCCGTTCAAGGCATCGTCAGCCAGGGCTTGCTCGACCGTTGCAACAACCGGCAGGCGGTAGAAGCCGCCGATCTCATGACACAGGCCCAGCAGCGCGCCGTACAGATGGAACAGCGCCGATTCGCGTTCAGCCTGCACCAGGCCTTGAGCGTTCATGGCCTGGCTTTGCTCGGCCTTGGCCATGGACTCCAGGGCGAGGCCGGCGAAGAACAGTTTCTGGTTGGTACGGGTATACAGTTCCTGGGCCATTTCAGTGGCCTCCCTAAGGCTGCAAGGCGAGTACATGCATCATAAATGATTGGGGCCGCAAAGCGGCCCCAATTGCTGCACTGAAGAATCAGCGCTTGTCTTCAACCTTCCACGCATTCCCGTCGTAGAACGCCTTCCAGCCGGTCGGCTTGCCATCAACCTCGGACTGCACGTACTGCTCCTTGGTCTTGCGGCTGTAGCGGATTACCGCCGGGCGGCCTTCCGGGTCTTTCTGGGGCGCTTCGCACAGGAAGTGGTACTTGGGGTCGATCTCATGCTTGTGCGGCACAATCTCCAGCACCAACGGCGCACGGGTTTCGCGGTTTTTCGGGAACTGGCTAGCCGCCAGGAACAACCCCGAAGCGCCGTCACGCAGCACGTAGGTGTCGTCGACCTTTTCGCACTTGAGTTCAGGCATGTCCACCTTGTCCATCTTCGGTGGCGCAGCCTCGCCGCTCTTGAGCAGCTTGCGGGTATTCTTGCATGCCGGGTTGGTGCAACCGAAGAACTTGCCGAACCGGCCGGTTTTCAATTGCATCTCGCTGCCGCACTTGTCGCACTCCAGGCTAGGCCCTTCGTAGCCCTTGATGCGGTAGTTGCCTTCCTCGATCTCGTAGCCGGCGCAATCCGGGTTGTTGCCGCAGATGTGCAGCTTGTGCTTCTCGTCCAGCAGGTAGGCGTCCATCGCCGTGGCGCAAATCGGGCAGCGGTGCTTGCCCAGCAGCACGCGCGACTCCGACTCACCCTCGTCATCAGCGGCAATCTCGTCACCCGGCACCAGATTGACGGTGGCCTTGCAGCGCTCTTTCGGCGGCAGGCTGTAACCCGAGCAACCCAGGAACACACCCGTGGAAGCGGTGCGGATCATCATCGGCCGGCCACATTCCTTGCAGGCAATGTTGGTCATGGTCGGCTGGTTGGCGCGCATGCCGTTTTCGCTGGACTCGGCAGTCTGCAGCTTCTTGCTGAAATCGCCGTAGAACTCGTCGAGCACGTTCTTCCAGTCACGCTCGCCTTGGGCTACGTCGTCGAGGTTCTCTTCCATGTCGGCGGTAAAGCCGTAGTCCATCAGATTGGAGAAACTCTCGGACAACCGCTCGGTCACGATGTCGCCCATCTTCTCGGAATAGAAGCGGCGGTTGTGCAAGGTCACATAGCCACGGTCCTGGATGGTCGAGATGATCGCCGCATAGGTCGACGGGCGACCAATGCCGCGCTTTTCCATTTCCTTGACCAGGCTGGCTTCGGTGAAGCGCGCCGGCGGCTTGGTGAAGTGCTGGCTCGGGTCGATCTGGATCAGCTTCAGCGCTTCGCCCTGGACCATTTCTGGCAGCACGTCGTCTTCGCCCGGCTTGCTCTGCTGTGGCAGCACGCGGGTGTAACCGTCGAACTTGAGAATGCGGCCCTTGGCACGCAGCTCGAAGTCGCCAGCCGCCACGGTGACGCTGGTGGACAGGTACTGCGCCGGCGGCATCTGGCAGGCCAGGAACTGGCGCCAGATCAGCTCGTACAGGCGCTCGGCGTCACGCTCCATGCCACTGAGCTTGGTCGGGTGGGTATTCACGTCAGAAGGACGAATCGCTTCGTGCGCTTCCTGAGCACCTTCCTTGCTGCCGTATACCAGCGGTGCTTCCGGCAGGTACTGCTTGCCGAACTCGCGCTCGATGTAGCTGCGCGCCATGTCCAGGGCATCGGCCGACAGGTTGGTCGAGTCGGTACGCATATACGTGATGTAGCCGGCTTCGTACAAACGCTGGGCCATCATCATGGTTTTCTTCACCCCGAAGCCCAGGCGGTTACTGGCCGCCTGCTGCAGGGTGGAGGTAATGAACGGTGCCGATGGCTTGCTGCTGGTCGGGCGGTCTTCACGCTTGACCACGCTGTAGCTGGAAGCCTTGAGCTTCTCCAGCGCCGCCATGGCCTGGGCTTCGTTCAGCGGTTTGAACGCCTCCCCCTTCTCGCGCGCCACCTCGAAACGCACCTTGGCGTTTTTGGCGGTGCCCAGGTCGGCGTGGATCTCCCAGTACTCTTCCGGGATGAACGCGCGGATTTCGCGCTCGCGCTCCACCACCAGCTTTACCGCCACCGACTGCACGCGGCCGGCAGACAGGCCGCGGGCAATCTTGGCCCACAGCAGCGGCGAAACCATGTAACCGACCACACGGTCGAGGAAACGGCGCGCCTGCTGGGCGTTGACCCGGTCGATATCCAGCTCGCCTGGCTGCGAGAAGGCATCCTGGATGGCCTTCTTGGTAATTTCGTTGAACACCACGCGCTTGTAGCGGGTGTCGTCACCACCGATGGCTTCGCGCAGGTGCCAGGCAATGGCTTCCCCTTCGCGGTCCAAGTCGGTTGCGAGATAGATGGTGTCGGCATCCTTGGCCAGGCGGCGCAGCTCTTCGATCACCTTTTCCTTGCCAGGCAGGATCTCGTACTTGGCCTTCCAGCCATGGTCAGGGTCGACACCCATGCGTGCCACCAGCTGGCGACGGGCCTTTTCTTTTGGCGAAAGGGCCGGAGCCTCACCCGCGGCCTTGCCACGCTTGGCGGCTGGCTCTTTGCTCGCGCTGGCCGAACCGCTGGTGGGGAGGTCTCGGATATGGCCGATACTCGACTTCACCACGTACTGGTTGCCCAGGTACTTGTTGATGGTCTTGGCCTTGGCCGGGGATTCCACAATGACCAGCGATTTGCCCATGGATCGGAGTATTCCTGAATCTGAAGATGAAAAACGCGTCAGGTGCCAGACGCGGCACCGCTATATATAGTGGCAAAAGTGTGAGGTCAAGCTCGAACGATCATGCGTGCGACTTGCCCAGCAACCCAGGCAGCCCCTCTTCGGCCTTGACCAAAGCAAAGCGTGGCACCTGCTCGCCGTCAACCTCGACAGACTCCTGGAACATCGAAAGTGGCCGTACCCAGAAGCTGTAATCACCATACAGGCACTGGTAGAACACCATCCACTCTTCGCTCTCGGAGTGCCGTGCAACACTGAAGACACGGTACTCAGGCCCTTTGTAATGCCGGTATACGCCTGGTTGTATCTGCATGTTGCCCACCCTCTTGACTTGAACCTGAAAAAAACAAAAACCGGGGCACAAGGCCCCGGCTGCTGTCCCGCTACGCGATCAGACGCGTTCGAAGACAGTGGTGATACCTTGGCCGAGGCCGACGCACATGGTCGCCACCCCCAGGGTACCGCCATTCTGCTTCATGACGTTGAGCAGGGTGCCCGAAATACGTGCCCCGGAGCAACCGAACGGGTGGCCCAAGGCAATGGCGCCGCCGTGCAGGTTAACCTTCTCATCCATCTTGTCGAGCACTTTCAAGTCTTTCAGCACTGGCAGGGCCTGTGCGGCGAAGGCTTCATTGAGCTCGATGAAGTCGATATCGGCCATGGTCAGGCCGGCACGCTTGAGGGCTTTCTGAGTCGACGGCACCGGGCCATAGCCCATGATTGCCGGGTCGACACCGGCCACCGCCATCGAACGAATCACCGCCAATGGCTGGATGCCCAGGTCCATGGCGCGCTGGCCAGACATCACGATCATGCACGAGGCGCCGTCGGTGATCTGCGACGAGGTACCGGCAGTAACGGTGCCGCCTTTCGGGTTGAACGCAGGCTTGAGCGATGCCAGGCCTTCGAGGGTGGTTTCCGGGCGAATGGTTTCGTCGAAATCGAACACCTTCAGGAAGCCGTTCTCGTCGTAGCCCTGCATCGGGATGATCTCGTCCTTGAACTTGCCTTCGACCGTGGCCTTGTGGGCCAGCTGGTGCGAACGCAGGCCGAACAGGTCCTGTTGCTCACGGGTGATGCCGTGCATCTTGCCGAGCATTTCCGCAGTCAGGCCCATCATCCCGGAAGCCTTGGCGGCGTGCAAGGACAGGTGCGGGTTGGGGTCGACGCCGTGCATCATGCTGACGTGGCCCATGTGCTCCACGCCACCAACCACGAACACATCACCGTTGCCGGTCATGATCGCCTGGGCAGCCGTGTGCAGCGCGCTCATCGACGAGCCACACAGACGGCTGACGGTCTGGGCTGCGGAGGTGTGCGGGATCTGGGTCATCAGCGAGGCCATGCGGGCGATGTTCCAGCCCTGCTCCAGGGTCTGGTTGACGCAGCCCCAGATCACGTCCTCGACCTCTTTCGGGTCGACCTTGTCGTTGCGCTCCAGCAGCTTGCTGATCAGGTGCGCCGACATGTCTTCGGCGCGGGTATTGCGGTGCATGCCACCCTTGGAGCGGCCCATTGGCGTGCGACCGAAGTCGACAATCACCACGTCTCTTGGATTCAGGCTCATATCAAATCTCTCGCTCTAGCTCGTTGACCGCTCAGTTGAAGAAGCGCTGGCCGTTCTTGGCCATTTCACGCAGCTTGGCGGTCGGGTGGTACAGCGGCCCCAGGTCGGCGTACTGATCGGCCAGGGCAACGAATTCGGCCACACCGATCGAGTCGATGTAGCGCAGCGCACCACCGCGGAAGGGAGGGAAACCAATGCCGTAGACCAGGCCCATGTCGGCTTCGGCGGCGGTTTCGACAATACCGTCTTCCAGGCAACGCACGGTCTCCAGGCACAGCGGGACCATCATCCAGTTGATGATGTCTTCGTCGGTGACTTCACGCTGCTCGAAGACGACCGGCTTGAGCACGTCCAGGACGGTGGCGTCGAAGACTTTTTTCGGCTTGCCGCGCTTGTCGGTTTCGTAGGCATAGAAGCCCTTGCCGTTCTTCTGGCCCAGGCGGTTGGCTTCGTACAGCGCGTCGACGGCCGAGCGGCGCTCGTCTTTCATGCGGTCCGGGAAGCCTTCGGCCATCACGTCGCGGCCGTGGTGGCCGGTGTCGATGCCGACCACGTCCATCAGGTACGCCGGGCCCATTGGCCAGCCGAACTTTTCCATCACCTTGTCGATACGCACGAAGTCGACACCGGCGCTGACCAGCTTGGCAAAGCCGCCGAAGTACGGGAACAGCACACGGTTGACCAAGAAGCCCGGGCAGTCGTTGACCACGATCGGGTTCTTGCCCATTTTCTTGGCGTAGGCCACGGTGGTGGCGACCGCCACTTCACTGGATTTCTCGCCTCGGATCACTTCCACCAGCGGCATCATGTGCACCGGGTTGAAGAAGTGCATGCCGACGAAGTTTTCCGGGCGCTTGAGCGCCTTGGCCAGCAGGTTGATGGAGATGGTCGAGGTGTTGGAGGCGAGAATCGCATCATCCTTCACCTGGCCTTCCACCTCAGCCAGCACGGCCTGCTTCACTTTCGGGTTCTCGACCACGGCTTCGACGACGATGTCGACATTGGCGAAATCGCCATAGGACAGGGTCGGGCGAATGGCGTTGAGCGCCTCGGCCATCTTGGCCGGGGTCAGGCGGCCCTTCTCGACGCGGTTGCCGAGCAGCTTGGAAGCCTCGTTAAGGCCCAGCTGGATGGCTTCCTCGCGGATATCCTTCATCAGGATCGGGGTGCCCTTGACCGCCGACTGGTAAGCGATACCGCCACCCATGATGCCAGCGCCGAGCACGGCAGCCTGCTTCACGTCGTGGGCGATTTCGTCATGCGCCTTGGCCTTGCGCTTGAGCTCCTGATCGTTCAGGAACAAGCCGATGAGGCTTTCGGCAACCGAGGTCTTGGCCAGCTTGGCAAAGCCTGCGGCTTCGACCTCCAGCGCCTTGTCGCGGCCGAAGTTGGCAGCTTTCTGGATGGTCTTGATGGCTTCGACCGGTGCAGGGTAATTCGGGCCGGCCTGGCCAGCGACGAAGCCCTTGGCGGTTTCGAAGGCCATCATCTGTTCGATGGCATTGAGCTTGAGCTTTTCCAGCTTCGGCTGGCGCTTGGCTTTGTAGTCCAGCTCGCCGCTGATGGCGCGCTTGATCAGGTCCAGAGCACCGGCCAGCAGTAGCTCAGGGGCGACCACAGCGTCGACGGCACCCACTTTCAGGGCGTCTTCGGCGCGGTTTTCCTTGCCGGCGGCAATCCACTCGATGGCGTTGTCCGAACCGATCAGGCGTGGCAGACGCACAGTGCCGCCGAAGCCCGGGTAGATACCCAGCTTGACTTCCGGCAGGCCGATCTTGGCGCTGGTGGACATGACCCGGTAGTCGGCGGCCAGGCACATTTCCAGGCCACCACCCAGGGCGATGCCGTTGATGGCGGCAACGGTCGGCACTTCGAGGTCTTCGAAGGCGTTGAAGATGCGGTTGGCTTCCAGGTTGCCGGCGACCAGTTCGGCCTCGGGCAGCTTGAAGTTGTCGACGAACTCGGTGATGTCGGCGCCGACGATGAACACGTCCTTGCCACTGCTGACGATCACGCCCTTGACCGAGGCATCGGCCTTGATGGCATCGACGGCCTGGCGCAGCTCGTTCAGGGTCAGGCGGTTGAACTTGTTGACGGACTCACCCTTGAGGTCGAACTTGAGCTCGACGATGCCACTTTCAAGAGCCTTAACCGTGATGGCTTTACCTTCGTAAATCATCAACTGATCTCCACGATATGGAAGCTGAACTGTACACGCCGATCGCTGCAGCAAAAGCAGGCCTAACTGCCCCGCCCCAGGCACACCCGTCAGCGCGCTAGTCGGAAGTATGGCTTGGCGTCACGACATACAAACGCTCAATTCATACGCCCGTTTGATTTGGGTGTGCACACATTCTCCGAAAAGATCGGCGTTGTCAAATGCTCACGAGCATGGCGAAAACGCGACTTTCCAGTCATTTTGTATCGTCTTGGTACAAAACATGATGACAGTGATCGCCGGCCATTCATGTCAGCGATTGACCACAGCCACTTGCAGTGTGCTGCAACTTTCCGCTTGCACGGCAACCCCGGGCGGCTACACTGCCACTTGCTTGAATGAATACCCGGCCTGCCTGGCCTTTTCTGCGCAGCAGAACGCAAAGCGGCGACTTGGCACCCCACCCTTCAGGGTTCTGCCAAGCCGCCGCTTTGTCGTTTCAGGCCAGATTAACCGGGCTGATGCCTACCCGCCCCTAGAAGGCGTATGAGCATGACTCAGGCGAGGGTTTCAAGGACGTAGGCAACATCCTGCAATACAGCCGTATCGCCCCGCTCAGTCCAGTACAACGCGATCATCCGAGCATCCGCCTCGACCTTGTAAACGCTCGCCGGCAAGCGCGCCAGGGCCTCCACGAAGCGCGGGTCTTCGCAGGGTTCACGCCACTGGTTCCACCACACCCCCGGGCTGACCTGCCAGAAACTGAAGCTGTCCTCGTGCCCACGGCGCCGGGCGCGGTGGTACTGCGGGCAAGGGCTTGGCGGCTCCTTTTCCAACCAGTGCGGCCATTGCTGCGGCGCCAGCTGCATGGCCAGGCCCATGCGCCGTGCTTCCAGGCGCAGTTTCATCTGCTCGCTCTGTTTGCGCGAGGAACGCAGCCAGGAAAGCGGGCTGAGAATCAGCGCAAGGATTGACACCACCAGCAATACCGTCATATCAGTAGATCCCATAAAGCGTTGCAAATGAGCTGGTTAGCCATTTTTCACGGAAGACCCGCCCGAAAGCGACCATACTTCTTCTATCGCGATTGTCAGGAGTACCGCTCATGCAATACGAACATTTGTTGGTCGCCGTCGACCTGACCGAAGAATGCGACCCGGTGATCAAACGCGCCATGGCGCTGGCCGCGCCTTCGAACGCCAAGGTGTCGCTGGTGCACATCGTCGAACCGATGGCCATGGCGTTCGGCGGTGACGTGCCAATGGACCTGTCGCAGCTGCAACAGCAGCAGTTCGACCAGGCCAAGGAGCGCATGGACCGCCTGTTCAACAAATACCCGGGCATCAACCGCGGCGACTCACACCTGACCTATGGCCAACCGCGCCAGGAAATTCACCAGCTGGCCAAGGACCAGAAATGCGACCTGATCGTGGTCGGCAGCCATGGCCGACACGGCCTGGCGTTGCTGCTGGGTTCCACGGCCAATGATGTGCTGCATGGGGCGCCGTGTGATGTGCTGGCGGTGCGGTTGCTGAAGAAGGAATGATTTAACCTGTACCGGCCTCTTCGCGGGTAAACCCGCGAAGAGGCCGGTACAGGTTAAAATCTGATCAGCCTTCCAGCTCAGCCCAGCGCTCTACCAGTACATCCAGCTCACCCTGCAGCTTCTCGATCTTGGCCAGCACCGCCGAAGTCTCCGCAATCGGCCGCTGATAGAAGCCCGCTGCATTCACTTCTTCCTGGGCTTCAGCCATGCGCTGCTCCAGCGCGTCGATCTGCCCCGGCAGCATCTCCAGCTCACGCTGCAGCTTATAGCTGAGCTTCTTCTTCGATGCCTCTTCCGCCACCGGCGCAGCAACAGGCGCAGGCTTGGCCTCGACCTTCTCCACCACCGCACTGTTGAGGGCCGACTTGCCGCCCTTGCTCTCGGTCACGCCCAGCAGCTTCGGCGAGCCACCCTGGCGAATCCAGTCCTCATAACCACCGACATACTCGCGCACCTTGCCCTCGCCTTCGAACACCAGGGTGCTGGTAACGACGTTGTCGAGGAAGGCCCGGTCGTGGCTGACGATCAGCACAGTGCCCTTGTAGTTGGACAGCACCTCTTCGAGCAACTCGAGGGTTTCCACGTCCAGGTCGTTGGTCGGTTCGTCGAGCACCAGCAGGTTGGCCGGTTTGCTGAACAACTTGGCCAGCAGCAGGCGCGCACGCTCACCACCCGACAGCGCCTTGACCGGCGTACGCGCACGCTGCGGGCTGAACAGGAAGTCGCCCAGGTAGCTCAGCACGTGGCGGTTCTGGCCGTCGATCTCGATGAAGTCACGGCCTTCGGCCAGGTTGTCGATCACGGTCTTTTCAAGGTCGAGCTGGTGGCGCATCTGGTCGAAATAGGCCACTTCGAGCTTGGTGCCGCGCTCTACCTTGCCTGCGGTCGGCTCAAGGTCGCCGAGCATCATCTTCAGCAAGGTCGTCTTGCCAGTACCGTTGGCGCCCAACAGACCGATACGGTCCTCGCGCTGCAGGACCATGGAGAAGTCCTTGACCAGCATCGGCCCGTCAGGGTGATGGAAGCTGACGTTTTCCAGCACCATCACCTGCTTGCCGGACTTTTCCGCCGCTTCGATCTGGATATTGGCCTTGCCCTGGCGCTCACGGCGCTCGCCACGCTCCACACGCAAGGCTTTCAGCGCACGCACACGGCCTTCGTTGCGGGTACGACGGGCCTTGATGCCCTGACGAATCCACACCTCTTCCTGGGCCAGACGCTTGTCGAACAGCGCATTGGCGGTTTCTTCGGCGGCCAGTGCGGCCTCCTTGTGCACCAGGAAGCTGGCGTAGTCGCCGTTCCAGTCGATCAGGCCGCCACGGTCCAGCTCGAGGATGCGTGTGGCCAGGTTCTGCAGGAAGGAACGGTCGTGGGTAATGAACAGCACCGCACCGTTGAAGCCGCGCAGGGCTTCTTCGAGCCAAGCGATGGCACCGATGTCCAGGTGGTTGGTGGGCTCGTCGAGCAGCAACAGGTCGGGCTCGGACACCAGCGCCTGAGCCAGCAGCACCCGGCGGCGCCAGCCACCGGACAGCTCGGCCAGGGTCTTGTCGGCGGGCAGTTGCAGGCGGCTGAGTGTGCTCTCCACCACCTGCTGCAGGCGCCAGCCATCACGGGCTTCCAGCTCGTGCTGGACGTGCATGAGCTTTTCCAGGTCTTCGTCACCGTGGATGTTCATGCTCAGGTGGTGGAACTGCGCCAGCAACTCCCCCACGCCGTCCAGGCCAGCGGCCACCACATCGAACACCGTACGTTCGTCGGCCACCGGCAGTTCCTGCGGCAATTCGCCGATCTTCAGGCCCGGGGCACGCCAGATTTCACCGTCATCGCCCTTCTGCTCGCCCTTGACCAGGCGCAGCATGCTCGACTTGCCGGTGCCGTTGCGGCCGATGATGCACACCCGCTCGCCACGAGCGATCTGCCAGGACACTTTGTCCAGCAGCGGCATGGCGCCGAATGCGAGGGACACATCGCTGAATTTGAGCAGGGTCATGTTGGTCTCCATAAATCGGGCGCGCATTCTACCTGACTTGGCCCTCGACGGCATCCGCCAAGCCAACCGGCGAGTGCCTGGCGACATCTGGTCGAACTTAATATCCCGATACAAGCACAGTGCTTTCACCCGCTGCCGGCAAACAGCTAAGCTAAGGCAATAGCTTTCAACAGTGCTGGCTCCGCCGTCACTTCCCCATGGTTCAACTGCCCGGACGTATCATGCGCAGCCGCCTGTTACATATTGCATCCTGCCTGCTGCTTACCGCTGCCACCTGCGCGGCGCAGGCCACCGACCTGACCCTGCAACGCCAGTACTACGACGAGGCCAAGCGTGCGCTGGCCAAAGGCGACAAAGGCCCGTACCTGCGTTATGCCCAGGCCCTGAACGACTACCCGCTGACGCCCTATCTGGCCTACGACGAGCTCACCGCCCGCCTGAAAAGCGCCAGCAACCAGGAAATCGAAGGCTTCCTCGCCAAGCATGGCGACCTGCCTCAGGCCAACTGGATGAAACTGCGCTGGTTGCGCTGGCTGGCCGAACGGGGCGAGTGGGACACCTTCGTCAAATATTACGACCCCAAGCTCAACTTCACCGAGCTGGACTGCCTCAACGGCCAGTACCAGCTCAGCCATGGGTTGCGTGCCGAGGGCTACGCCACGGCCGATAAACTGTGGAACGTCGGCAAGTCACAACCTGCCGCGTGCGACACGCTGTTCGGCATGTGGGCCGCCGAAGGCCAGCTGACCGAGGCCAAGCGCTGGGAACGCACCAAGCTTGCGGCCCAGGCGCGCAACTACGCGCTGGCCAATAACCTGGTCAAGACCCTGACCACCCTCGGCCCGCAAGGGCGCCTGCTGGTCGACGTGGCGCAAAAACCGGAGCTGCTCAACCAGCCGTCGCGCTTCACCCCGGTCAACGAAGCCATGTCCGACGTGGTCAGCCTCGGCCTGCGCCGCCTGGCCCGCCAGGACCCGGAGCGGGCCATGGCCTTGCTGGACGATTACGCCCAGCGCATGCACTTTTCCCGCGACGAGAAGGTGGCCATCGCCCGTGAAATCGGCCTGACCCTGGCACGCCGCTACGACCCGCGCGCCCTCGACCTGATGACCCGCTACGACCCAGAGCTACGCGACAACACCGTCAGCGAGTGGCGCCTGCGCCTGTTGCTGCGCCTGGGCCGCTGGGAAGACGCCTACGAGCTGACCAAGCGCCTGCCCCAGGACCTGGCCAGCAGCAGCCGCTGGAAGTACTGGCAGGCTCGCAGCCTGGAGCTGGCACATCCGAACAACCCGCAGATCCCGCTGCTGTACAAGACCGTGGCGCGTGAGCGCGACTTCTATGGCTTCCTGGCTGCGGACCGGGCACAAACACCGTACCAGTTGAACAACAAGCCGCTGCTGCTAAGCCCGCAACTGGTCAAGAAGGTACGCAACACACCCGGCATCCAGCGCGCGCTGGAATTCCACGCCCGCGGCCAGATCGTCGAAGGCCGCCGCGAGTGGTACCACGTCAGCCGCCACTTCACCCGCGACGAAATGGTTGCCCAGGCGCGCCTGGGCTATGAGCTGCGCTGGTACTTCCCGGCTATCCGCACCATCAGCCAGGCGCAGTATTGGGACGATCTGGACATCCGCTTCCCGATGGCCCACCGCGACACACTGGTGCGCGAAGCCAAGGTCCGCGGCCTGCATTCGAGCTGGGTATTCGCCATCACCCGCCAGGAAAGTGCATTCATGGAGGATGCGCGCTCGCCGGTGGGTGCCAGCGGCCTGATGCAACTGATGCCGGCCACAGCCAAGGAAACCGCTCGCAAGTTCAGCATCCCCCTGGCGTCACCGGCGCAGGTACTGAACCCGGACAAGAACATCCAGCTGGGCGCCGCGTACCTGAGCCAGGTGCACAGCCAGTTCAACGGCAACCGTGTGCTGGCTTCGGCGGCCTACAACGCAGGGCCCGGGCGCGTTCGCCAGTGGCTGAAAGGCGCCAAGCACCTGAGCTTCGATGTGTGGGTGGAGTCGATCCCGTTCGACGAAACACGCCAGTATGTGCAAAACGTGCTGTCGTATTCGGTGATCTACGGGCAGAAGTTGAATTCGCCACAGCCGCTGGTGGATTGGCACGAGCGGTATTTCGATGACATGTAAGGTTCGCCGAGCCTGAACCGGCCTCTTCGCAGGTAAACCCGCGAAGGGGCCAATACGGACAAACAGTTATTCAAGGACTTCCACTTTCATCCCCACCTCAAGCCACCCATTCCCATCCACCGCCAGGTTCTGCCCGAACAGCACATCCCCCTCCTTCTCGCGAAAGGTCTTGAGCGTGGCCATCGGCTCCCGATCGGCACTGCGCTCCCCGGTAGCCGGGTCAATCGTGGTAAAGATGCACCGCACACTCGGTTTGAGCACACGAAACACCAAGCTGCCGACACGAATCCGCTTCCAGCCATCTTCGGCGAAGGGTTCAGCGCCGTGCACCACCAGGTTGGGCCGAAAGCGCAGTATCTCCATGGGCCGGCCAACACGCCGGCTGAGCTCGTCGAGCGAGCCCTGGCCAATCAGCAGCAAGGGGAAACCATCCGGAAACGCCGCCCGGTCACTGTTGAAACCATAACCATTGGGCAGGTAGCGCGCACGCTGCTCCGGGCAATGCACCAGGCGCACGGCCTTGCCTAGCAGTTCGCTCAGCCAGGCCGCCACTTCATCGCCTGCATCAGGCACTCGCAACGTATCGCGCCAAATGGTCACGCCACGCAGGGCTTCGTCGGCAGCGGGTACAGGTACCCGCAACGGTGCCTGCCCGGGCGCCTGCAGCAGCAACCGGCCGCTGTCGTCTTCACACGCCTGTAACTGGCCAAGTTGAGGCCATGCGCGCTGGGTCAGGAAGCGTCCGTTTTCTTCCTCGACCACCATCCAGCGCCGGTCACCTTGCAACCCCAGCAACCCAACCGGTGAAGCCTGCAGGCTTTGCGCCTGCCCCGACTTCACCGGGTATCGATACAACTCACTGAGAAACATCCCTGCTGCCTCGCGTCATGCCAAAAGCCAAGCTTATACCTGGCCGGCCCAGGGTTCACGCAGTGGCGGTGTCCAGTAGCAGGCGTTGCTTGACCACATCGACCAGGCGATCAGGCTGGAACTTGGACAGGAAGTTGTCGCAACCCACCTTTTTCACCATGGACTCGTTGAAACTGCCCGACAGCGAGGTGTGCAGCACCACGTAAAGCTGGCGCAGGCGTGCATCACTGCGGATCTCGGTGGTCAGCCGGTAGCCGTCCATTTCCGGCATTTCGGCATCGGTAAATACCATCAGCAGCTTCTCGCATACGTCTTCGCCGGCATCGGCCCAGCCCTTGAGCATACGTAGCGCTTTCAGGCCATCACTGGCCACATGCAGTTTCACGCCTAACTGGGACAGCGTATCGCGCAACTGCGCCAAGGCCACGCTGGAGTCATCCACCAACAGCACCTCGCGGCCACGCGCCCGGGCCAGCACCGGGTCGGCGAGTTTGTCGCCGGAGACCCGGGCGTTGTACGGCACGATCTCGGCCAGCACCTTCTCTACGTCGATAACCTCCACCAACTTGTCATCAACCTTGGTGATGGCTGTCAGGTAGTGTTGGCGCCCGGCACTGGAAGGGGGTGGCATGATCGACTCCCAGTTCATGTTGACGATGCGGTCCACACCACCCACCAGGAAGGCCTGCACCGAGCGGTTGTACTCGGTGACGATGATGGTGCTGTCCGGCCCCGGCTGCAGCGGGCGCATGCCAATCGCCTGGGACAGGTCGATCACCGGCAGGGTCTGCCCGCGCAGGTTGACCACACCGCAGACGAAGGCGTGGCGCTGGGGCATCAAGGTCAGTTTGGGCAGTTGCAGCACCTCCTGCACCTTGAACACGTTGATCGCGAACAACTGGCGACCGGCCAGGCGAAACATCAGAATTTCCAGGCGGTTCTCACCCACCAATTGCGTGCGTTGGTCTACCGTGTCGAGAATGCCAGCCATTGGAAACCCCCAGGCTTGAGTCGGAAAAGGTGAAATCATCTACCCTGTATCGGCGGTTTCACGCGCACCTTGACCCTTGCGGAAAAATACCGCAAAGGCAATTGATATCACTTTACCATCATGCTTTACTGCGGGCCCACCGGGATAAACCGAGTGTGCTGAAAAAGTTCCCCACCCCGGCCCCGCATCAGGGAAACCCTTAGTCGCAATCGGGCGCAACCTGATGTTCGCGATATCCTTTAGCCATTAATGTGACGCCATTCTCACTGCATGAATGGAGTCAGGCTTTTGCTAGCTATCGTTTTGGCGTGCCCGTCCCCTGCGCCTACCCCACGCGCGGGGACCTGACCATGGACACTGCCTTATCGTTCGACGACGCCCTCCAAGGCTTCCTGCTGGATGCCCAGGTACTGCTGACCCAGGCCCAGGAATGCCTGCAGCATCTGGAACTGATCGACAATGATCCGGATGCCTGCCGCTGCCTGGGCAACGCCCTCGACAGCCTCGCCCGTCAGGCCACACGCCTGGGCCTGCGTGAAGTCGCCCATTACACCACTGCCCTTCAACAGTTGCTTGCCCCGGCCTGCCACGGTGGTTGCCTGCAACGTGCAGCCCTACCCGCGGTAGGGGAGTGCCTGACCCTGCTGGCCTGGCAACTGGAGCTGGTCGACACCCGAACCGGGCGGCTGAACCTGGACATCGGCGAGCAACTGGTGCTACTGGGTGAGTTGGCGAAAGTCGTGCAACAACCTTTTGCGTCAGCCTGTACGTCATGCGATGAGCAAGGCAGCGAGTGCATACACACCCAGGGTGAAGTGGCAGACAGCAGCCACCCTGATCGCTCTAAGCCGGCGCTTTAAAAGACGCAGAGTGCAACTAAGTACCGTTGTTCAAGCTCCACCATGGTCAAACTTGGAAAGTTCTCCAGGTTTTCAGTGGCCCAAGTTGAACCTTGAGCACGCGAGTTACAGCACAAGTGCGTACTGCACGATTAAAGGGTGGCACTTTGCTACCCGAAAAGACCGGACCAGCAGGCGTTTCAAAGCGTTTCCCATCCGCGACCGATGCAATGCAAAGTGGTAATATGCGCCCCCACCAAGGCTTGCAACCTGAAGCAAGGTTGCAAGATCACGCATTCGAAAAAACATCGAAAGTACTGCGCCAAAGCCTCTGACCAGCATTGTGCAAGGCCTCCATCAGCAATACTTCAGTGGCTTTCCTACTTATGTTCCCACGCTTGAAGACTTCTCTGCGTTGCTGCTCCCGCGCCGTCCTGTTGCGTTGGGCGACGGCCGGGCTGTGCGTGGCCTCGCTGGTTGCGAACCTGGCGCTGTACCTGGCCAACCAGGCCATCCCGGCCAGCCTGCTGGTGCTGCAGCTGGCCGCCACGCTGGGCGCCGCCGTTCAACTGGGCCTGGGCGCCAGGTCGATCAGCCTGCGCCCGGCCGAACTGGCCGAGCGCATGCTCAAGGTGCAGGAAGACGAACGTCAGCATCTGAGCCGCGAACTTCACGACGACATCGGCCAATTGCTGACCGCTGCGAAGCTGCAGTTGCAGTGGCTGCAGCGGCGTATGCCCGACGAGCTGCAAAGCCACTGCGATGCCCTGCGGGGCACGCTGGATGACACCCTGGGCAACGTGCGCGATGTGTCCGCCCTGCTCAACCCCCGGCAGCTCGCCAGCCTTGGCCTGGAAGCCAGCCTGCGCGCGCACCTGGTACGTACGCTGGCCAGCAGCAGCGTGCACTGGAGCCTGGCGTGCAACCAGCGCCTGGGCGGCATCGACGAAGCCGTGGCCATGGCCGTGTTCCGCATTACCCAGGAGGCGGTGACCAACATGTTGCGCCACGCCCAGGCACACAACCTGGTCATCCGCCTGCAGCGCACCCCTGAAGGGCTGGCACTGTCGATCCACGACGATGGCCGTGGCTTCATTCCGGCCCGGCACCCGGCCGAGGCAGGCCAGCGCGGTCTGGCCGGCATGCAGGAGCGGGTAACCGCGTTGCAGGGCAGCCTCGACATCACCAGCCAGCCTGGCCTGGGCACGCAGATCGAAGCGATGTTCCCCTGGCCCCCGCGCAGCCAGCAACGCGCCCGGAGTACTGCCACCCATGACCTGTAGACTGCTGCTGGTTGACGACCACTCGCTGATCCGCGCCGGGGTACGCGCGCTGGTCTGTGACATCCCTGGCTATGACGTGATCGGCGAAGCTGACGATGGCGGCCAACTGCTCGAACAGGTGCGCACGCTGGCGCCCGACATCGTCTTACTGGACATTTCAATGCGCTCCACCAGCGGCCTGGATGCCCTGACTCAACTGCGTGCCAGCGGCAACGCCTGCAAAGTGCTGATTCTGTCGATGCACACCGACCCCGACCTGATCATGCGGGCGCTGGAAAGCGGCGCCCACGGCTATCTGCTCAAGGACACCAGCGCCACCGAGCTGGAACAGGCCCTGAGCGCGGTGCGCAACGGCGAGCGCTACCTCAGCCCGGCCATCGCCCACACCGTCATCAACCAGGCGCTACGGCACACCAAACCGGGCAAGCAGGCCGCTGGCGAGCGGCATAACCTCACGGCCCGGCAACTGGAGATCCTGCGCCTGATCGTGCGCGGCAAGTCCACCCGGGAAATCGCTGCGGGCCTAGGCCTGTCTATCAAGACGGTCGAAACCCACCGTTCGCAAATCATGAAGCGGCTGCAGATTCATGACGTGGCTGGCCTGGTGCTGTTTGCCGTACGCGAAAAGATCATCAGCCTGGACGACTGAGCAATGGCGACCCGGCCGGCAGGTGCAGGCGTATCGCGGCTGGCCTGGCCTGAAAGCGCAGGTTGTCGGCCTGCAAAGGCTCGCCATCGAGGTTGATATCCAGCCCCTGCGAACTCTTGATTTCCACCCAGGGCAGCCTCGCCCGAATGAACAGGCCATCGCCGGCCAGCAGATCGCGCAAAGCTCCAACCACTTCCTGCGGCGCAGGCAGGATGGCGATGTCCAGCAAGCCGTCATTCACCACCGCTTCAGGGCATAGCACCTGCCCTCCCCCAGCCTGGCGGCCATTACCGATACCGAGTGCCAGCAAGCTCCCTTGCCACTGAAAATCTGGCCCTTGCAGTTCCACCGAAGCTGCCTGCAGTTCGCTGAAGCGCGACAAGCCGGTGAACAGGTAGGCCGCCGCCCCCAGCACTTTTTTCAGGTCTTCGGAGGTGTTGGCGGTGACCTGACTGCCAAATCCGCCTGTGGCCATGTTAAGGAACAACTGGTCCCCAGCCTGGCCCAGGTCTATCGCCTGGGCCGGTGTGTTCAACAACGCCAGAGCCGCAGCAGGCTCCAGCGGTATACCCGCGGCCCGGGCGAAGTCGTTGGCAGTGCCAAGGGGCAACAGCGCCAGGCTGGCATCGGCGCCGGCCAGCCCCATGGCTTCGGCCACGTCGCGCAAAGTGCCGTCCCCACCACCGGCGACAATATGGCTGTAGCCCGCGCTAAGTGCCTCACCGACCAGCCGCTGCGCATCACCCGCCTCCCAGGTAACACGTACATCCAGTGCCCAACCGGTACCGCGCAGGTCATGCACGGCGCTGCGCAGTTCTTCGTTCATCGCCTGCTTACCGTGCAGAATCAGCATTGCCTTGCGCCCTTGCATTGCGCTTCTCCGTGAAGTTGAACCACCCAAATCTCGACCATGCCCAGCAACGGATCGTTGCATAGGTGTAAAAAAATAACGAAGCCGGCGCGGTCTTTTTCCCACACCCGACAATGCGCGGCTATGCTCAGGAAATGAACTTTTGACAAGTTTTTGACCCAGGCCAACATTTTTCCCAGGGTGGTCAGCCTTTTGACTTCTGTTCGCCGGGCCAATCTCGATCCTGGCCATGGACGCGCCCCCCGGCAGTGGTGTGCATAGCGCTGCCGATGGGCGCGTCTTTTCATCCACAGCCTTCAGCGAGGATTCCGGGTCATGCGCATTCTCTGGACACTGCCGTACCTGCCTTGGCCAACTACCAGCGGCAGCAAGACCCGGCAATACCACCTGATGCGCGCAATGGCACAGCAAGGCCACCGCATTACCCTGCTGGTGCAGTCGAAAATCCCGCTCAGCGATGCGGCCCGCGAAGCCCTGGAGCCCCTACTCGAACGACTGATCGTGCTACCCCGTCGGCCACTGCACAGCCCGCTGAACCTGCTGGCCTCGCCGATCATCGACTACCCCATGCGGGCGATCATCAATGGCCTGTCCCCTTGCCTGCGGCACAGCTTCGAGCAGTTGCTGGACGAACCGTGGGACGTGATCCAGATTGAGCACAGCTATAGCTTTCAACCGTTCGAAAAGGCTTTGCAGGCGCGCGGGCTGCCCTACATGCTCAGCGAGCACACGCTGGAGTCCGTGATGGGCGGTGCCTGCCACGACCGCCTGCCGCTCTGGCTACGCCCGCTCAATGCCTTTGACCGCTGGCGCTACCGGCGCTGGGAACAGCGGGTGCTGCGCCAACCTACCGAGTTGGTAGCGGTCAGCGCACACGATGCCGAGCTGATCGCGCAGATCAGCGGGCGCCCGGTGAACGTGGTGGTCAATGGTGTGGATTGTGATTTCTACCAGCACGTGCAACCTGCGCTGCATAGCCAGCGCTTGTTGTTCGTGGGCAACTTCGAGTATGGCGCCAACCTGGAAGCCATCGAGTGGGCGCTGGAAGACATCATGCCGCAAGTGTGGATGAGCAACCCGGCGGTGCGCCTGGCGATAGCCGGGCATGCGCTGCCGATCAGCTGGAAATTGCACTGGAACGACCCGCGCATCGAATGGTTAGGCTACCGCCCTGACCTGCGCGAGCTGCAAAAGCGTTCGGCACTGTTCTTCGCCCCGCTGCGCTATGCCGGCGGCTCCAAAGTAAAAATCCTCGAGGCCATGGCCGCCGGCCTGCCGGTGATCACCACCGGAAAAGGCGTATCGGGCCTGGCCGCGAACAACGGAGAACACTACCTGGGCAGTGATGACGGTGACCAGCTCGCCCTGCTGATCACCCAACTGCTCAACCAGCCCTGGCGCATGAGCCAACTGAGCGATGCCGGGCGGCAATTCGCCCGTCAACGCCACGACTGGAGCGTGGCGGCCCAGCAACTGGAGAACGTGCACATGCGCCTGGCCCAGGCAGCGCCCGCCGAGGCCGCACCGCTGGGCAGTGCCTGGCTGGGCCGCTCAGCCAAGTAGCTCGCTGAAGGGGATGAACGGCACGCTATCGCCCTGTTTCGGCGTACTGCCTTCGCGCACCTCTACCAGGCCCTCGGCCCAGGCGGCACTGCGCAGCACCCCCGAGCTCTGGTTCTTGTAGATGCGCACCTGGCCCTGTTCGATGCGCGCGCGCAGGTATTCGCGGCGCGTGCCAGGCTTGGGCCAGTCGAAGCCCGCCGGCATGTCGAAACGCAGCGGCGTGACATCGGCCACCCCCTGACGACGGAGCAAGTAGGGCCGGGTCAGCAGGCCAAAGGTGACCAAGGTCGAGGCCGGGTTGCCCGGCAGGCCGATCACCGGCACGCCCTGGAAGTGGCCGAAGGTCAGCGGTTTGCCCGGTTTGATCGCCAGCTTCCACAACGCCAGCTCGCCGGCTTCGCGCAGGGCAGCACCGAGGTAGTCGGCCTCCCCCACCGAGACACCGCCGGTAGACAAGATAAGGTCAACGTCGCCCAGCGAGGCCAGGCAGGCACGGGTACGTGCAAGGTCATCCGGCAGGATGCCCGCATCGACCACGTCGCAGCCCAGCCGCTGCAACCAGCTGACCAGCAGCCGACGGTTGCTGTTGTAGATTTGCCCAGGGCCCAGCGGCAGGCCGGGCTCGACCAGTTCGTCACCGGTGGACAGCACCGCCACCCGTACCTTGCGTACCACATCCAGGCGACCATGGCCCAGGGTCGCCGCCAGGCCCAGTTCGATCGGACCAAGGCGGGTGCCGGCGCTCATTACCTGCTCACCCCTGCGGGTTTCCTGGCCCTGAGGGCGTATGTTCTGCCCGGTTTGCAACGCTTCAAGAAAGCGTACCCGGCCATCTTCGAGCACCTCGGTGTTTTCCTGCATCTCGACGCAGTCGGCCCCTTCCGGCACCGGCGCCCCCGTAAAGATGCGCGCGCAGGTGCCTGGCTGCAGCGGCTGTGGCGCATGCCCGGCAAAAATGCGCTGGCTGACCGGCAGCGGCTGGCCCTGCCAGTCGGCGTTGCGCAAGGCATAACCGTCCATGGCGCTGTTCGGCCAGGGCGGCAGGTCGAGCGAGGCCACCAGATCGGTGGCCAGCACACGGCCTTCGGCCTCGGCCAGCGGCAGGTTCTCCATCTCGCGTATGGGCGCCGCCTCGGCCAGCGCCAGCAGTTGCTCCAGGGCCTGCTCCACCGGCATCAGCGGCCGGGCCTGGCCGGCCTCAGCCACGGCTGTCACAGGCCGCAGCCTGCTTCAGGTGCGCAACGAAGTTGCACGGGCGATGGCGGGCATCGAGCTGTTCGGCCAGGATGCCATCCCAGCCGGTACGCACGGCGTTGGTCGAGCCCGGCAGGCAGCACACCAAGGTACCGTTGGCCAGCCCGGCCAAGGCACGCGACTGCACAGTGGAGGTGCCAATGTCGGCCACCGAGATCTGCCGGAACAACTCTCCAAACCCTTCCACCTGTTTGTCCAGCAGGCAGGCCACCGCCTCGGGCGTGCTATCGCGGCCGGTAAAGCCGGTCCCCCCCGTGATCAACACCACTTGCACGTTGTCATCGGCGATCCAGGTGGCAACCTGGGCGCGGATCTTGTACAGGTCATCCTTGAGCAGCACGCGCTCGGCCAAACGGTGGCCGGCCGCACTCAGGCGGTCGACGAACAGCTGCCCGGAGGTGTCGGTGTCGAAAGTACGGGTGTCGCTGACCGTGAGCACGGCGATGTTCAGCGCCACGAAGGGGGTATCTGCCTTGGCTTTCATGGGTGTCCGTCACAACAGGATGAGATGGCCGCAGTTATATCACAGCGCACCTTTCCCGACGTTGCGCCCATGGCGATTGCCCTCGGTCAATAGGCCGGGTTTGCCGCTATGCTGCACTAAAAAAGGAACTTGCATGGACACCCTGCGTCTTAACTGACATCTAGCACCATCGCACTGGAGAAACACGATGATTCAACGGACCCTACCCGCCTTCCTGCTCGCCCTGGGCCTGGGCGCCCTTGCCGGCTGCGCTTCGCCGACCGTCATTACCCTGAACGATGGCCGCGAAATCCAGGCCACGGACACCCCGAACTACGATGAAGACTCCGGCTTCTACGAATTCGAGCAACTGGATGGCAAGCGCACCCGCCTGAACAAGGACCAGATCCGCACCGTCAAAGAGCTCTGATCCAGGCGCCCGTTTTGCAAAGCCCCTTTGAACAACAAGGGCTTGTGTGCAAAAACGGGATGCAGTAGGATTTTGTTCATCGGAGTGTAGCGCAGCCAGGTAGCGCGTCTCGTTCGGGACGAGAAGGCCGCAGGTTCGAATCCTGTCTCTCCGACCAGATCCTGCTCGAAAAGCCCGCCTTGTGCGGGCTTTTTGTTGTGCCTGAAAACGGTCAGGCCGTCAGGCGCGAGGTCACCTCACCCAACTGCCCCGACAACCCGTGCAAGCGCTGCCCGGCCTGCTCGGTATGCTGCACTGCCTGCTGGTTGGCCGTGGCGATACGGGTGATTTCGATCAGGTTGCGCGAAATGTCCTCCGCCACGCTGGTCTGCTCTTCGGCCGCCGTGGCGATTTGTCGGTTCATGTCACGGATCGCCTCTACGGACTGGGTGATGCGCTGCAACATCTGCCCGGCCTGCTGCACCTGCTCGGCCCCCTCCTCGCTGCGCTGCTGGCCGCTTTCGATCGCCTTGACCGCCTCTACCGCCCCCGACTGCACGGCTTCGATGATCTGGTGAATCTCGGCAATCGATGCAGCGGTGCGCTGGGCCAGGCTGCGCACCTCATCGGCAACCACTGCAAACCCACGCCCGGCTTCGCCAGCACGGGCCGCTTCGATGGCTGCGTTGAGCGCCAGCAGGTTGGTCTGCTCAGCGATGCCACGGATCACCTCCAGCACTTTGCCAATGCGCGTGCTGTCGTGTTCCAGGTCGCGGATTACCGCCGCCGTGCCGGCGATTTCACGGTTGACCACACCGATAATGTCGATGGTCTGCTGCATCACCTGCTCGCCGGCCTGGGCGCTGTGGTCAGCGTCATCTGCCGCGCGAGCGGCCTCGCCGGCGTGGCGGGCGACCTCCTGGGCGGTGGCGGACATCTCGTGCATGGCCGTGGCCACCTGGTCGGTACGCTGGAACTGGTCGTGGGTGCCACGGGCCATGTCGCCGGCGATGCTACGCAACTGGCCACTGGCGCCTTCCAGCTCCTGCGCGTTGTCCTGCAGGCGGCCAACGGTATCGGCAAGGAAGTCGCGCAGCGTGTTGGCAGCCCGCGCCAGGCGCCCCAGTTCATCTTCACGGCGGCTATCGACCCGGGCGGCGAAACGCCCTTGGCTCAGTTGTGCGACATACTCGATCAGTTGGCGGATCGGCTCGATCAGGCTACGGTTGACCAGCCACAGGCTGAGTAGCCCCACCAGCACCGCCGAAGCCAACATCACCAGCAAGCCCAGCCATACCGTGCGCTCGGCGCTGGCGCTGATGCTGGCCGCACGCTGACGCGCATCGGCACGCAGCTGCTCGACCAGTTCGCTCATCTGCTCGCTGGCGGCGCGGTCCACGCCTTTGACCGCCTGGTCGCCGGCTACCGGGTCACCACCTGCGGCAAGGAAAGCCTGGCGGCCCTGCGCATAGGCCTGGCCCAACTGCCGGTGGCTGTCACGCAGCTGCTGCAACGGCGCCTTGAGCCTGGCGTCGCTGCTGTCGATCAACTGCCCGAGCAGCTCTTGAACCTGTTGTTCACGGGCCTGGAACTGCTGCCAGTACTTGTCCATGTCCGCTGGCTGGCGCCCGCGCAGCAACACGTTCTTCCATTCCTGTACCTGTATCTTGAATTGCAGGTTGGCTTCGTCGATCAATTGCGAGGCCCGCAGCGGCCCGTCGACCAGCTCGGCATAACCGCGCACGCTGGACGACAGGAACTGGAAACACACCAGGGCGATCAGCAACATCGCCGCCAGGCTGCCGCCGAGCAGCGAGAGAATTTGCACTCTGAGGGATTTACGCAACATCTAGGGTCTCGGAACCAAAGAGAGAGGGCTGGGGCCGCTGTGCAGCCCCCATTACTGGCAGGCCAAAAAAAAGCTGCCATCAAGCAATGGCAGCCAGGTCGAGCACTTACGCAACAGTTGAGGCAGATACTCTCAGGCAATTGCTACAAAAATGTTACAAAACCGCGACACCCTACCCTGTGGTGAACTGCAAGGCCGCCAACCGCGCATACAGCGGGCTTTCCTCGATCAACTGACGGTGTGTGCCCACCGCCACCAGCCGCCCCTTGTCGATGACCGCGATACGTTCGGCATGCTGCACCGTGGCCAGGCGATGGGCGATCACCAGCGTGGTGCGCCCGGCCATCAGGCTGGGCAACGCCTGCTGGATCAGGTGTTCGCTCTGCGCGTCGAGGGCGCTGGTGGCTTCATCCAGCAACAGGATCGGCGCATCCACCAGCAACGCCCGGGCAATCGCCAGGCGCTGCCGCTGCCCACCGGAAAGCCCGATGCCGCCCTCGCCCAAAGGCGTCTGGTAGCCTTGCGGCAGCTGCCGGATGAATTCATCGGCATAGGCACCGCGGGCGGCTGCCTCGACTTCTGCCAGGCTCGCCTCGGGCCGGCCATAACGGATGTTGGCCTCCACCGTGCCACGAAACAGCGAGGGGTTTTGCGCCACCAGGGCGAACTGGCGGCGCAGCTGGTCAGGGTCGAGCGCGGTAATCGCCTGACCATCGAGCAGGATGCGCCCTTGCTGTGGGTCGTAAAAACGCAGCAACAAATCGAACAAGGTCGACTTGCCTGCACCCGAGGGGCCAACCAGGGCAACGGTCTGTCCAGGTTCGATGGCCAGGCTCAGGCCATCGACAGCCGCCACCGTAGGCCGTGACGGGTAGGCAAACACCACCTGCTGCAATTCGATGTGCCCTTTGGCCCGCTGTCTTGGTAGCGCCTGCGCCAGCTCGGGCGGCAGGATTGCACTGCGCGCAGCCAACAGTTCGGCAATACGCTCAGCGGCGCCAGCGGCACGCTGCAGCTCGCCGATCACCTCGCTGAGGGTACCGAAGGCGCTACCGACGATCAGGCTGTAGAACACGAATGCAGCCAGCTCGCCTGCAGAAATACGCCCAGCGATCACATCCATGCCGCCGACCCACAACATCACCCCCACCGCCCCCAACACCAGCACGATCACCAGGGTGATCAGCCAGGCACGCTGGGCAATCCGCTTGCGGGCCACGCTGAACGCTGCTTCGACCGTGCCCGCGAACAGTTCGCGGTCGTGCGCCTGGTGGTTGTAGGCCTGCACCGTCTTGATCTGCCCCAGCGTTTCGGCCACGTAGCTGCCCACATCGGCCACCCGGTCCTGGCTCTGCCGCGACAGGCTGCGCACCCGACGACCGAACAGCAGGATAGGTGCCAACACCAACGGCAGGGCCACCACCACGATACTGGTGAGCTTGGGGTTGGTGATGAACAGCAACACCACGCCGCCGATGACCATCAACGCGTTACGCAAGAACATCGACAACGATGAGCCGATGACCGACTGCAGCAAGGTGGTGTCCGCCGTCAGCCGCGACTGGATCTCGGAGCTGCGGTTGTCTTCGAAAAAGCCGGGGTGCAGGCCGATCAGGTGATCGAAAACGGCGCGACGGATATCGGCCACACACCGCTCGCCAATCCACGAGACCAGGTAAAAGCGGCTGAAAGTGCCCACCGCCAGGGCCAGCACCAGCAGCAGGAACAACCCGATGGTCTGGTTGAGCTGGTGCGCGGAGCGGGTCATGAAGCCCTGGTCCACCAACAGGCGGATGCCCTGCCCCATCGACAGGGTGATGGCGGCAGTGACCACCAGGGCCAGCAAGGCCAGCAGCACTTGCCGGCGATAGGGGCGGACGAACTGCCAGGCCAGGCGCAAGGCGCGGCGCTGACGTGGGGAAACCGATTCGGGCATGGCGACGACCATAATGCGGGGGAAACCGCAGACTACCACTCATCCAGGCTGTGGGAATGCCCGCAGGTTGCTATAGCCCATCGGTATAACCAGTCGCTGGAGCTTTCACCTGGTTTCTGTTGGACTGTTGCTGCCGTGACACAGAAGCTGTCACAGGCCAGTCACGGCGCAGGGCTAACTTGAGCTTGAACCTGATGAGGAGACAGTGCATGAGCTTGCAGCATGGCAGTGACAACCAGAAGCCCCGGACCACCCCGCAACCGCAGGTGTGCGGTTCGATCATCGACGCCCAGGGGCGCGAAGTGCCGATCACCGAGCAAATGATCCAGCAGGCCTGCAAGGCCCTGGAAGAAAGCCGGGCCGAGCGCGTACGCAAAGGTTGACCGACGAATTATTTGCAACCCGGCGCTCGCGCCGGGTTTTTATTGGCCTGAATCAGGCCAGCACCCCACCCAAGGCACTGACCAGCTGCGCCAACTGTGGCGACTCACCCCGCAAGCGCACCGCCAGCCCTTCGATCTCGCGACGTGGCGGGTACTGCTTGCGCAACTGGTCGAACGCCGCCCGCTGCAGCTGCGGGTCGTCGCTCAGGCTGCGGCGGAAGTCCGCATCGTCGCGGCGCGGGTCGTACACGGCGCGGCACAGGGTCGCCAAGGCCCAGGCCGGGTCGGTGCCGGCATCCAGTTCGATTTGTGCCAGTGGCGGCCGGGGCAGCAAGTCTGCCAGTTGCACCTGCTCGTCCACGCCGAGGAAGCGGCACAACGCCTGGTAGATCTGCGCCGTGCCACGCTGGCGGCCATCGAGGCTGTAGCCGGCAATGTGCGGCGAAGCCAGCGTGCACAGGTCGGCCAGTTGCAGGTCGACCTGCGGCTCGCCCTCCCACACATCCAGCACCGCATGCACGTCTTCACGGTCCAGCAGCAGCTCGCGCAAGGCAGCGTTGTCCACCACCGGGCCACGACTGGCGTTGATCAGCCAGGCCCCTGGGCGCAACTGCGCCAACTGCGCCTGGCCCAGCAAGTGCCAGGTCGGGTGCTCGCCGGCACGCTGCAACGGGGTATGCAGGCTGATCACATCGCACTGCTGCAAGATCGTCTCGAGGCTGACGTAGTCGCCACCCTCGACGGCCTGGCGCGGCGGGTCGCACACCAGTACTTTCCAGCCCAGGCCGTGAAGCACCCGCACCAGGCGGCCGCCCACCTCACCCGCACCCACCACGCCATACACGCGATCGGGCAGTGCCACGCCATCGAGCTCGGCCAGGGTCAGTACGCTGCCCAGCACGTAGTCGACCACGCCGCGTGCATTGCAGCCCGGCGCACTGCTCCAGCGGATGCCGGCTTCGGCAAAGTAGTCCAGGTCCAGGTGATCGGTACCGATGGTGCAAGTGCCGACAAAGCGTACGCGGCTGCCTTCGAGCAGCTGGCGGTCGACTTTGGTCACCGAGCGCACCAGCAGGATATCGGCGTCCTTGACGCTGGCGGCATCGAGGCTTCGGCCCGGGTAGCGGCGAATTTCACCGAAACCCTGGAAGAAGGCATCGAGCAGCGGGATGTTCTCGTCGGCAACTATCAGCATGGCGCTCTCCTGTCTGGGGAACGCAGTGTAGGCGCAACGCGGGGCGTGTTCCAGAGCGCTTCAGTCGGCTTTTTTACGGATCCAGTACAGGAAGGTGCCGGCGTCCTCTTGCTGCTGCAGCAATTCGTGGCCGAGGAAGTTGCAGAACTTGGGAATGTCACGGCGGGTCGACGGATCGGTGGCGATGACCTTCAGCAGGCCGCCAGCCGCCAGGTTGCGCACGTGCTGGTGCAGCATCATTACCGGTTCCGGGCAATTCAGGCCGGTGGCGTCGAGGATGGCATCGGGGGTGAAATCGGTCATGGGGGGCTCCGCAAATGATCGTTATTGTCGCGCATAGGCTCGCTTCAACCAAGGGGCTGGCTTGCAGCCCCCGAAATCAGCGCGGCTTCAGGTCCAGTCTGCGCAGATGGCAGGTCACTTCCTCACGGTCGTGATACAGCTGCTTGCAGGCAATCGATACCCTGATCTTGCGCGCCTTGAACGTCGCCTCCATGCGGTCGAGCAACCGGCGTACTTCGGCATAGCGTTGCTTCATCGGCAATTTAAGGTTGACCACTGCCTCGCGGCACAACCCCTCACCCAGCCAGGTTTCGATCAGCGAAGTGGTGCGCGCCGGCTTCTCGACGATGTCGCACACCATCCAGTCCACCGGCTGCTTCGGCTGCCAGGTGAAACCGTCGGCCATCAGGTGCTGCACCAGGCCGGTGTCCATCAGGCTTTCGGCCATCGGCCCGTTGTCGATGGCCGTCACCAGCATGCCACGACGTACCAGCTGGTAGGTCCAGCCACCCGGCGAGGCGCCCAGGTCGACACCGGTCATGTCATCGCCCAGGCGCTGCTCCCACTGCTCACGCGGGATGAACTGGTGCCAGGCCTCTTCCAGCTTGAGGGTCGAACGGCTGGGTGCCTCGCGGGGGAATTTCAGGCGCGGGATGCCCATGGGCCACAACGCGCTGTTGTTGGCCGGGGCCAAGCCGACAAACACCCGCCGGCCGCTGATGAAGGTCAGCAGCAACCGTGGGCGGCTGGCGTCGTCGACCAGGCGGCCGGCCTTTTCCAGGGCCTTGCGCAACGGCACTTCGAACTTGCGACAGAAGGTGGACAATTCCTTGCCTTCGTTGCTGTCCAGCACTTCCAGCCACAGGCTGCCGAACACCGGGAAGTCGGCCAACTGCGCCAGCAGCACACTGATACGGTCACTTTCCGGTAACTCGACAAAACCGCCACGGGCCCACTGCCGAGGGAAAATCAGCTCGTTGAAGCGCAGCGCCCCCATCAATCGCTCGGCACCGCCGTCTTCACTGCAGACAAACTCGGCGCTGGCACTTTGTGGCTTACCTTTGGCATAGCCGGCAATGCCCAGGCGGGCGGCATGTTCGCTGATTTCGGCGCAAACCTCGCCCTCGAAACCGGGCCGGCAATGCATGAACAGGGTATTCATCTCTCACTCCACTACGGCTGGCGCGCAACAGGCGCCGGCAGGGCGGCGATGATAAAGGAAGATCGGAACCTGCGACACGCTCCGCCGGTCCAGAAAAGGGTCAGCGGCCGCAAAGCGGTCTAACCTGACCTTTCAGCCAGGTCCGTACCGTGCGGACCGCAACAGAGCGGTGACACCGGCAGACCTTGAGTAATTGCCGGGCACCGGCGCAGAAGGAGTTGGCAATGCCCTCGCTCGACAGCCTGAACACCCTCAAGACCCTCCAGGTCGGCAACCAGACCTATCACTATTTCAGCCTTACCGAGGCCGCCCGCCAGCTGGGTGACCTGCAACGCCTGCCCATGTCGCTGAAGGTGCTGCTGGAAAACCTGCTGCGCTGGGAGGACGGCCATACCGTCACCGGCGACGACTTGCGCGCCCTTGCCCAGTGGCTAAGCGAGCGGCGCTCTGACCGCGAGATCCAGTATCGCCCGGCGCGGGTGCTGATGCAGGACTTCACCGGCGTGCCGGCCGTGGTCGACCTGGCCGCCATGCGCGCAGCCATGGCCAAGGCCGGCGGCGACCCGCAGCGGATCAACCCGCTGTCACCGGTGGACCTGGTGATCGACCACTCGGTAATGGTCGACCATTACGGCACGCCGCAGGCCTTCGGCGAGAACGTGGATATCGAAATGCAGCGCAATGGCGAGCGTTATGCCTTCCTGCGCTGGGGCCAGAGCGCCTTCGACAACTTCCGCGTAGTGCCGCCGGGCACCGGCATCTGCCACCAGGTCAACCTGGAGTACCTGGGCCGCACGGTGTGGACCCGTGAAGCCGATGGCCGCACCTATGCCTTCCCCGACACCTTGGTGGGTACCGACTCGCACACCACCATGATCAATGGATTAGGTGTGCTCGGCTGGGGTGTCGGCGGCATCGAGGCAGAGGCGGCCATGCTCGGCCAACCCGTGTCGATGTTGATCCCCGAAGTGATCGGTTTCAAGCTGACCGGCAAGCTGCGCGAAAGCATCACCGCCACCGACCTGGTACTGACGGTTACGCAAATGCTGCGCAAGAAAGGCGTGGTGGGGAAGTTCGTCGAGTTTTACGGCGATGGCCTGGCCGAGCTGCCATTGGCCGACCGGGCGACCATTGCCAACATGGCGCCGGAATACGGCGCCACCTGCGGTTTCTTCCCGGTCGATCAGGTGACCCTGGACTACCTGCGCCTGTCGGGCCGCCCCGAAGCGACCGTGCAACTGGTCGAGCATTACTGCAAAGCCCAAGGCCTGTGGCGCCTGCCTGGCCAGGAGCCGCTGTTCAGCGACAGCCTGGCGCTGGACATGCACGAGGTCGAAGCCAGCCTGGCCGGGCCTAAACGGCCACAGGACCGGGTAGCGCTGGGCCAGGTCAGCCAGGCTTTTGACCACTTCATCGAGCTGCAACCCAAACCACTGGCCAAGGACATCGGCCGTCTGGAGAGCGAAGGTGGCGGCGGCGTAGCGGTGGGCAACGCCGACCAGGCGGGCGAGATCGACTACAACCATGCAGGCCAGACTCACACCCTGCGCGATGGTGCCGTGGTGATTGCAGCGATCACCTCGTGCACCAACACCTCCAACCCCAGCGTGATGATGGCGGCCGGGCTGGTGGCGAAAAAGGCGCTGGAAAAGGGCCTGCAACGCAAACCCTGGGTCAAGAGCTCGCTGGCACCGGGCTCCAAGGTGGTCACCGACTACTTCAAGGCCGCCGGGCTCACCCCCTACCTCGACCAGTTGGGCTTCGACCTGGTCGGCTATGGCTGCACCACCTGCATCGGCAATTCCGGCCCGCTGGATGAAGCGATCGAGAAAGCCATTGGCAGCGCCGACCTCACCGTGGCATCGGTGCTGTCTGGCAACCGCAACTTCGAAGGCCGTGTGCACCCACTGGTCAAGACCAACTGGCTGGCCTCGCCGCCGCTGGTGGTGGCCTACGCCCTGGCGGGCAGCGTACGGCTGGACCTGACGCGTGACCCGTTGGGTACCGGCAAGGACGGCCAGCCGGTTTACCTGCGCGACATCTGGCCCAGCCAGCAGGAAATTGCCGAAGCCGTCGCCAAGGTCGACACGGCGATGTTCCACAAGGAATATGCCGAAGTGTTCGCCGGCGATGCACAATGGCAGGCCATCGAGGTGCCGCAGGCCGCCACCTACGTGTGGCAGCCCGACTCTACCTACATCCAGCACCCGCCGTTCTTCGACGGCATCAGCGGCCCGCCGCCACAGATCGTCGACATCCAGGGTGCGCGTGTGCTGGCGCTGCTGGGCGACTCGGTGACCACCGACCACATCTCACCGGCTGGCAACATCAAGGCCGACAGCCCCGCCGGGCGCTACCTGCGTGAGCAGGGGGTGGAGCCACGCGACTTCAACTCCTACGGTTCGCGGCGTGGCAACCATGAAGTGATGATGCGCGGCACCTTCGCCAACATCCGCATTCGCAACGAAATGCTGGCGGGTGAGGAAGGCGGCAACACCTTGCATGTGCCCAGCGGCGAGAAGTTGTCGATCTACGACGCGGCCATGCGCTACCAGCAGGAAGGCACCCCGCTGGTGGTGATTGCCGGCCAGGAATACGGCACCGGCTCAAGCCGCGACTGGGCAGCCAAGGGCACCAACCTGCTGGGGGTCAAGGCTGTACTGGCGGAAAGCTTCGAGCGTATTCACCGCTCAAACCTGGTGGGCATGGGCGTGCTGCCGCTGCAGTTCAAGGCCGGTAACGACCGCAAGCAACTGGGGCTGACCGGCAAGGAGCGAATCGATGTGCTGGGCTTGAATGGCGCGCAGATCCGCCCGGGCATGAGCCTGCCCTTGCGCATCACCCGCGAGGATGGGCAGCAGACGCAGATCGAGGTGCTGTGCCGTATCGATACCCTGAATGAGGTGGAGTATTTCAAGGCTGGGGGGATTTTGCATTATGTGTTGCGACAGCTGATTGCCGGCTAAGTCAGCAAAGCCTGGGGCCGCCGCACAACGGCCCCAGGCTGGGTTGGCATGCCTGGTATCTTTCACATTAAATAATCATTCAATAAAACCAGTCCCTTGCCGATACCTGTCGAAAGCCTTGCGGACTATCAACCCATGCGTAACAACCAGCCGATTACCCAGAGAGAACGGACTTTCCCTGCCCAGCAGCGGTTGATCTCCACCACCAATGCCAAGGGTGTGATCACCTACTGCAACGATGCCTTCATCGAAATCAGTGGGTTCACCCGCGAAGAGCTGACCGGTGCGCCGCACAACCTGGTGCGTCACCCCGACGTGCCGCCTGCCGTGTTCGCCCATATGTGGCAAACGCTCAAGCAGGGCCAACCCTGGATGGGCATTGTCAAAAACCGCTGCAAGTCTGGCGACCACTACTGGGTCAACGCCTATGTCACGCCGATCTACGACAACAACCAGGTCGTGGGCTTCGAGTCCGTGAGGGTCAAGCCCACCGCCGAGCAGATCCGTCGCGCCGAGGCGCTGTACCAGCGCATCAACCAGGGCAAGCCGCCAGTACCGCGCCGCGACAAGTGGCTGCCGGTGTTGCAGGACTGGCTGCCGTTCATCCTGATCAGCCAGGTAGGCTTCCTGATCGGCAACTGGCTTGGCCACTCCTGGGGCTTCGCACTGGCCGCCGGGCTTTCCGTACCGTTGGGCCTGCTTGGCCTGGGCTGGCAGCAGCGCGGCCTGAAGCGCTTGCTGCGCCTGGCCGAACAGACCACCTCCGACCCGCTGATCGCACAGATGTTTACCGACAGCCGAGGCGTGCAGGCGCGCCTGGAAATGGCCATGCTCAGCCAGGACGCCCGCCTGAAAACCTGCCTGACCCGCCTGCAGGACAGTGCCGAACACCTCAGCGACCAGGCGCGCCAGTCCGACGCCCTGGCGCACAAGAGCTCCTCGGGGCTTGAGCGTCAGCGGGTAGAAACCGAGCAGGTCGCCGCTGCAGTCAACCAGATGGCCGCCACCACGCAGGAAGTGGCCAACCATGTGCAGCGCACCGCCGACGCCACCCAGGAAGCCAACCGTCTGACCAGCCAGGGGCGGCAGATTGCCGGGGAAACCCGCGATGCCATCGAGCGCCTGTCGGCAGCGGTGGGTGAAACCGGCCAGACGGTGACCCAGCTGGCCAAGGACAGCGACGAAATTGGCGGTGTGGTCGACGTGATCAAGGGCATCGCCGACCAGACCAACCTGCTGGCGCTTAACGCAGCGATCGAAGCGGCGCGCGCCGGGGAAATGGGCCGTGGTTTTGCCGTGGTGGCTGATGAAGTGCGCCAACTGGCTCAGCGCACTGCAGAGTCCACCGGTCAGATCCATGGCCTGATTGCCAAACTGCAACAAACTGCCAACAACGCCGTACTGACCATGGAAACCGGCCACCGCCAGGCACAGGAAGGCGTCGACCGGGTGATGCAGGCTGACGAGGCGCTGGTGGGGATCAGTGAAGCGGTCGCCAACATCACCGACATGGCGACCCAGATTGCTGCAGCGACCGAAGAGCAGACTGCAGTGGCCGACGAGATCAGCCGCAACATCAGCACCATTGCCGAACTGGCCGACCAGACCGCCGAACAGGCCTTGCACTCGGCACTGCTCAGCGAAGAGTTGACCAGCACGGCGGGGAGCCAGTACTCGCTGGTGGAGCGTTTCAACCGCTGACTCCCGCTGGCCTTACGCGGTCCCTGTAGGAGCGGCCTTGCCGGGGCGCTCCTGCAACGACCGAGTGCGTCCGACTTACCGCGCTACCAATCCAGCCGCAACCGGCTCTCGAAATACCGCTCTTCCCCGCTCAACGGGTCCTTGAAGCGCAGGCTCTGCGCCAGCAGTTTCAGGGGCCGCTGATAGTCATCTTCTTCGTTCAGCAACTGCGGATAGAACGGGTCGTTGCTGATCCCCGCCCCCAACGCCGCCATGTGCACGCGTAATTGGTGGGTCTTGCCGGTTACCGGCGACAACCCATAGCGCCACAGCTCACCCTTCTTCTCCAACACCTCGGCCAGGGTCTCGCTGTTGGCCTCCCCTTCTACCTCATGCATGCGGAAAAACGGCTCGCCATGCACCAGCCGGCTTTTGTGTACCAGCGGATACTCATGCTGCGGCATGGCTGCGGCAATGGCCTGGTAGCGCTTGTCGATACGCCGTTCGGGGAACAGGCGCTGGTAGGCACTGCGGCTGTGCGGGTTGGCAGAAAACAGCACAAGCCCGGCGGTGTGACGGTCGATACGGTGCAGCGGCACCAGGTGCGGGTTATCCAGACGGCGGATCAGGCGGCGCAGCAAGGTCTGCTCGACGTATTCTCCGGTTGGCGTCACCGGCAGAAAATGCGGCTTGTCGGCCACCACCAGGTGCTCATCCACATGCAGGACCGTTTCCTGCACCGGGATGGGTCGCTCGTTCGGCACTTCACGGAAATAGTGCAAACGCATACCGCGCTTGTAAGGCAACTCGGCAGAAACCGCCCGCCCCTCGGCATCCAGCACCCGGCCACGGGCAAAACGGTCGAGCCACTGGGCGCGATCGATAGCCTTGAAATGGTCACACAGGCAATCGAGCACCGTCGCCCAGTTACCGGGGGGCAGGCACACCGTGCTGGCTTGCTGGCGGGCGGGGTCGAAAGGCGTGGTCATGGCAGGCTCGAAACGTTCACGGCCGCGTATTATCCCCCAAGCCCGCGCCCTCAACCAGCCTGGCCTATGGCCTCGCTGCGCTCCTTCAGCCAGCGCAGCACCTGCACCGGCTCCCAGCGGCCTGGGTCGTAGAGGGCATACAGCAACCCTTGGTAACCCACTACATCCAGCCCCCGGTGGTAACCGGCACGCTGGAACAGGGCCTCGATCTCGGCGAAACAGGTATTGAAGTGGACCTTACCGAACGGGGTACGGTCATCGGTGACCAGGCCTTCGAGGCGCAGTTCCAGCACGGCATCGGCCACCCGCTCCACGGGCATGCGGTTGACGCTGTACTTGAGTTGCTCGACGTTGAGCATGGGTTCACCTCGATACTGTATTTATATACAGCATACGAACATCCCCTTGCCGCCGTCAATGCGGTTCATTGCAGCCCCGGCAGATAGCCACTGCCTTTGCGCAGGGTCAGCACCTGGCGCCGAGGCGTGTCGCACGTCACGGACAGGTGCACCCAGCGATCGAATTCGAGGATCAACTGGTCGAAAGCGATGGTGCTGTTACTGATTCTGCGCACGGTATCGCGCGGGCTGACTTCAATCACCGTGAAATCTGCCGCCAGGCCTTGAACGTGCTGGCTATTCCGGGAGCCTCCGATCAGCTGGTTGACCTTCTCGCTGCGGTAGCCGCTGCTGATGATGATGGGCGCATCGAACAGCGCGCGCACCTGCTCGAGCGCTCCACACAGAAACTGCAGGTTGGCACGGGCTTGCGGCGGTGGCGTGTTATCAAAGCCGTCCCTGGCGGCAAGCTGGGAAACGGTCATTTCATCAAGCGTGAAATGCGGGGTGATCAACATGGCGAGGCTCCCGGTGACTGAATGTAGGCACCGGATCATCAGCTCAACGTCATCACCTTGGAGCAGGGACGCAGCTCCCCTGGAGCCATCACTGCGCGAGGAACGCCACCACCTGCTCGGCATCGAACGGCCAGTGCAACTCACCGCCGTTGTCGCAGCGTCGCAGCACCGGAATGATCAGGCCATAACGCTCGAACAGGGCCTCGTTCTCGGCGATGTCGACCAGCTCAACCAACAGACCATGATCGACGAAGGGCATCAGCACGGCCTCGGCCACTTCGCACAGGTGGCAGCCGAGGGTGCCGAACAGTTGGCATTCAGGCAGCATGGGGTACATTCCGGTATGGCTGGGAAAAACCTATTCTAGGTCCGTCCCGCCATCCGTGCACCTGACCTGGCTCAATCCTGGCTGGTGGCGCCAATGCGGTGCAGTGACAGGTCCGCGCCCTGGAACTCCTGCTCATGGCTCAAGCGCAGGCCATGCAACGCGCGGATTGCCCCGTACACGGCAAAGCCACCGGCCAAGGCCACAACCACACCCATCAGGCTGCCCAACAACTGGCTGGCCAGGCTGACACCGCCCATCCCACCCAGGGCTGTCTGACCGAATACGCCGCAAGCGATTCCCCCCCAGACGCCGCACAGCCCGTGCAACGGCCACACACCCAGCACGTCGTCGATCTTCCAGCGGTTTTGCGCTGCGGTGAAGGTCCAGACGAACAGTGCGCCCGCCACCAGGCCTGTGGCCAGCGCACCGATCGGGTGCATCAGGTCGGAACCGGCACAGATTGCCACCAGGCCGGCCAACGGCCCGTTGTGCAGGAAGCCCGGGTCGTTGCGTCCGGCCAGCAGGGCCGACAGGGTGCCGCCGACCATGGCCATCAATGAATTGATCGCCACCAGGCCGCTGACGCCCTGCAACGTCTGGGCGCTCATGACATTGAAGCCGAACCAGCCGATGATCAGGATCCACGAACCCAGCGCCAGGAAGGGAATGCTCGACGGCGCAAACGCCACCAGCCGGCCATCGCGGTAGCGCCCGCGGCGCGCGCCCAGCAACAGCACCGCCGCCAGCGCCAGCCAGCCGCCCATGGCATGCACCACCACCGACCCCGCAAAGTCATGGAACGGCGCGCCGAAGCGTGCCTGCAGCCAAGCCTGCACGCCAAGGTTGCCGTTCCACACCACACCTTCGAAAAACGGGTAGATGAACGCCACGATCAAGGCCGTGGCGCACAGCTGCGGCACAAAGCGCGCCCGCTCGGCAATGCCGCCGGAGATGATCGCCGGTATCGCCGCCGCGAACGTCAGCAGGAAGAAGCACTTGACCAGGGCATAGCCATGATCGGCAGCCAGCGTTGCCGCGGGCTGGAAGAAGTTGACGCCATAGGCGATCCAGTAGCCTATAAAGAAGTACACCAGCGCCGAGATGGCAAAATCGCTGAGGATCTTCGACAAGGCGTTGACCTGGTTCTTGTGGCGCACCGTGCCCACTTCGAGGAACGCGAAGCCGGCATGCATGGCCAGCACCAGAATGGCGCCCATCAGAATGAACAGGGTATTGGAACCGTGGACCAGGGAGTCCATCGCGCTGTGCATGTTTTCCATGAAATAGGCAGACCTGCTGAAAAAGGCACCAGGACAGTTCAAGAACCTGCATCCCTGCACCGATTCGGTGCCAGCCCCCTGCCCTGTTTTGGCGAACCGGGCGGAGCCTGCGTGGTTTTTTCTTGGGTTTGTCGTGGATTGGGTTAAGGTTTATCGGTATTCGCTGCATGGGCGCCCTGAATCGGCGCAAGCCGTGACGGCGGTGCCCCGCAACGTGGCAAACACTTAGCAAGGCCCATACCAGCACTGGCACTTGAACCTTCCGCGCGTGCTATCACTCGAATTACCAACACTCAATCGACAGGGAGACACCCATGGCCAGCAAATCGGCAAAGACTGCACAAGAGATATTGATGGCTGACTTCCAGGCCTTGGTGCGTGACACCGAGAAACTATTGGCCGACACCGCCAACCTTGCCGGCGACCAGGCCGACGAATTGCGTGAACAGATTCACGACCGCCTGGCCCAGGCCCGCGAAACCCTGCAACTGACCCAGGACTCGGTGCGTGAACGCGGCCAGGCCGCGCTGGGCAGCGCCGAGCAGTATGTGCGGGAAAGTCCGTGGCAGGCGATCGGCATCGCCGCCGGCGTCGGCCTGTTGATCGGCCTGCTGGCCAACCGGCGCTAAGGGGTTCCCATGGAGAATGACGCCAACGGCGCCAGCGCCTCGGGCAGGCGCCTGGGCGCCGCCGCGCTGGGCCTGCTGCACAGCCACATCGAACTGTTCGGCATCGAATTGCAGGAGCAAAAGGGCCGCACCTTGAGCCTGCTGCTGTTCGCCGGCCTGGCGCTGGTATTCGCGCTGCTGCTGCTGACGGCGCTGTCCGGGCTATTGCTGGTGCTGCTGTGGGACAGCTATCGCCTGGCCGGTATCATCGGCCTGTGCGTGTTCTATGGCATGGCCGCACTGTACTGCGGGCTACGCCTGAAGGCGGCGGTGTTCGACGAGTCGTCGCCGTTCGGCGCCACCCTCGAAGAACTTGCCAAGGACCGGGAGCGCCTGTTGCCATGAGCCTGCCAGAACTGCCAAACACGCGTAACCCACGCGAACTGCGCAAGGCACTGCTGCGCCTGCGCATGGAAATGCACCGCCAGGAAATCCGTCACGAGTCGGGGCAACTGATGGAACCGCTGCGCCGTGTGCGCGGCATGGGCAACTCGCTGCACGATGGCCTGGGGATCAAACATGCGCCCTTGTGGGGGATTGGCGCCGTGGTGGCGCTGGGCTTCCTCACCGGCAAAGGCGTGCGCAGCGGCAACCTGGCGCGCCTGGTGCGGCTGGGGACCAGCCTGTTGCCGCTGGTGCGCCTGTACCTGCAAGGCAACCGCCGCCCCTGAGCCTTGAATGACCCGCCCCCACCCAGGGGCGGTACCACCCTGCCCCTTGCGCAGATGAACACGACACGGGAAGCTAAAGCCTTCGATCCACAGGAGACCGCGCCTTGGACTGGCACACCCTGCTCACCCGCGAACGCCTGGGCAAAGCCCTCTATAGCGCCGATGAACTCGGGCGCAGCCCCTTCCACAAAGACCACGACCGCATCATCTTCTCCGGCGCTTTCCGTCGCCTTGGGCGCAAGACCCAGGTACACCCGGTTTCCAGCAACGACCATATCCACACGCGCCTGACCCATTCGTTGGAAGTCAGCTGTGTCGGTCGCTCGCTGGGCATGCGCGTCGGCGAAACCCTGCGCGACAGCCTGCCGGACTGGTGCGCCCCCAGTGACCTGGGAATGATCGTACAGTCGGCCTGCCTGGCCCACGACATAGGCAACCCGCCTTTCGGCCACTCTGGCGAGGACGCCATTCGCCACTGGTTCCAGCAAGCCGCCGGGCGTGGCTGGCTGGACGACATGAACGACGACGAGCGGGCCGACTTCCTCAACTTCGAAGGCAATGCACAGGGCTTTCGTGTGCTTACCCAGCTGGAGTATCACCAGTTCGACGGCGGCACCCGGCTGACGTATGCCACCCTCGGCACCTACCTCAAGTACCCCTGGAGCGCGCGCCACGCCGACGCCATGGGTTACAAGAAGCACAAGTTCGGCAGCTACCAGAGCGAACTGCACCTGCTCGAACAGATCGCCCGCAAACTGGGGTTGCCACAACTGGAAGACCAACGTTGGGCACGCCACCCGCTGGTGTACCTGATGGAGGCTGCCGACGACATCTGCTATGCACTGATCGACCTCGAAGACGGCCTGGAAATGGAGCTGCTGCAATACGCCGAAGTCGAGGCGTTGCTGCTCGACCTGGTCGGTGATGACCTGCCGGAAACCTACCGCCAGCTAGGCCCACGCGACTCGCGCCGGCGTAAGCTGGCCATTCTGCGTGGCAAGGCCATCGAGCACCTGACCAACGCTGCCGCCCACGCCTTCGTCGAGCAGCAACACGCCTTGCTGGCCGGGCAACTGGCAGGCGACCTGGTCGAACACATGCACGGCCCGGCCAAGCGCTGCGTGCTGCAGGCCAAGGACATGGCGCGCAACAAGATCTTTCAGGACAAGCGCAAGACCCTGCATGAAATCGGTGCCTACACCACCCTGGAGATTCTGCTGAACACCTTCTGCGGTGCAGCCCTTGAACAGCATGGTGGGCGCACGCCATCGTTCAAAAGCCGTCGGGTACTGGACCTGATCGGCAACAATGCCCCAGACCCGCATGCCTCGTTGCACAGTGCCTTCCTGCGCATGATCGACTTCATCGCTGGCATGACCGACAGCTACGCCAGCGAAATGGCCAGTGAAATGACCGGGCGCTCCAGCCCTACGTGAGTTGTGCTTTCGGTGCAGCCTGCCTCGGCTGCACCGCTGATTGCAGGAAACTTCCTACATATACTGACGGCAAATTAAACAACACGAATAAAAATCAATGAAAAGTTACCAAATGCGCTTTGACATCGAGTTGAACATGCCCATTTCGTAGCCGGTTTTGTTTTATCTTGTAAGCCATTTCCCATATAAGGCTAACAGCCCATCCTCGCATGCCCGGCGACTTCCAACTGCGATAAGGTGCCACCTGTCACCCTAAACGACCGCAGGGAAGTTAAACATGCACTCCATATTTATTGTTGACGACCATCCGGTCATTCGCCTGGCCGTCCGTATGCTGCTGGAAAACCAGAACTACAAGATTGCCGGCGAGTCGGACAACGGCGTGGATGCCATGCAGATGATCCGGGAGAGCAACCCCGACCTGGTCATCCTCGACATCAGCATCCCCAAGCTAGATGGCCTGGAGGTACTTTCCCGTTTTCAGTCGATGGCTCTGCCCTTGAAGGTTCTGGTATTGACTGCACAGTCCCCGGCATTGTTTGCCGTGCGCTGCATGCACTCAGGTGCTGCGGGTTACGTGTGCAAGCAAGAAGCGGTCATTTTCACTTTTTTTTGAATTTTTTCAGCCTAAGTTGAATTTCAGGCACTACCCACGAGCATCACTGAAAAAAGCCACATCAAAATCACTTCTTAGACAATTTTGAGGAGTAGTCGCAGCGATCCTTTAGCTCCCGGCCTTACGACCTTGGGGTCAGAATCCGACGAGCGTGCCCGTCGTCCCTACTTCAGAGAAGCCAGCTCTCTCTGCTGCCAGATTGCGGGGGGCTTTTGCTGGTATCCAGTCCCGACGAATGCGCAGTTGCAGTCCTCACCTTTAAGGCTATACAAGGAGACACGCGTGTCAATCGCATCGCGCCCTACCCCGACCAATGCCCTTTCGAATTCGATCAGGATTGGTGCAAAAACCTTATGCGGCAATCATCGGATCATCCCTATTGCAGAATGGATGGAGTGAAGGTGACCGGGAGGAACGGTGATCAGCTGGAGCTGCCCCAGGCTGAGATGACCTGGTGTAAACCGCTTCTTCTGAACGGGCTTCGCGTCCTCGCTTGCGGCTTTCGTCCAACTCCTACCGCCGTCTTGCGACTCTACAAGCAGCTACGTGTCGACAAAAATCGATGCAGCTTCGGACCCAGCCCAGAGCGGCGCACAATCGATGGTAGCGCCATGACCCCAGCCCTTGCGGCCTTAAAGACCTGAGTAGGTGCCTCCAATTAATGGCCTGCAATGGGCAGTGCAGTCCCGTGAGCGATACGAGGATGTCTGGACATACTCATTCTGAGGACGCTGCGGAACTGGTTGTCATGACTCAGTGGCGTACCTGCCTGAGCTTTCAAGTAAGCCATACCACGAAAAGCAGGGTCGGCGGAACCAGGGATAGGCGCTTTTCCTGGCGACTCGACAGTGAAGTCCCTCTGGTAAGCCGTATAGCTGGCAGCACCCTCACCGGTGTACGTACCTCTCGGTCGCTGACTCCATACCGTGTAAACCACTTTTTTTAACTGTAAACCACTTTAGTTAACAGTGAAAAAAGTGGTTTACACGCCTGCCCGACTGATGGACTGGCGTGACTCGAACAAAGCTCGTAGCGCTATTGCGACAAGAGCTTTCCTTAGTTGGCCACAGTCAAGCGTGTGCATTCCAACTACTTCCACACCTCGTAATAGATTCCAGTGGGGGCCTAGTTAAAAAGTAGCCGCGAACAGGAAGGGCTTGTGGCCCTAGACATCAAAGACATCTCCTGTCGCGACCGAAGGGGAAATTCAGGCTCAAGCGTGGATCCGAGAGCCTAGGAGAAATGGAAGGAGCTGGACCATCCCCCTGTCACCAGCACAGAAGCTGCAGATGACTACTTTGCTGCTTCTATCCCAGCCTTAGCGAAGCCGATACAGACTGCCTCTGCAATACCTCCCATGGTCTGCTAGCACGCTCTCAGAGCAGGGCCCAGAAGGTCATCTACGAGAGGCTAGATCTGCGACGGTACCGTTGGACGGCGCGAATATTGACTTTACTCAAAACTAAATGCAATCTCTTCTGACAAAAAAGCAGCCGGATTAGCTTGCATCTGCTGATTATCAACACTCCAGACATAGCCAGGGCTACCTTTCGATAGTCGTTGAGCTCGAAATTACTGGTAGATGATTCGCCGACTCGCGCCAAGCCGAGCCCTAAAAGCCAGAGACGAATCATGCAGCTACGCCTCGTGCCTCCCCTTTTCCTCGCGACGCCTGCAGTAGGCGCATTCGGCGCTCTCTGCGCAGAGAGCATTAGCTGGCCCCTACCCTGGATGGTTGGATCCATGGTCATGGTCATCATCGTTCGCTGCTCCGGCTGGAGATTAAGAGACGTACCTAACGGTAGAAGAGTTGGCCAATGGCTCATCGCTTCAGTGATCGGCATGCACTTCTCAGCGGCTTTCTTGAGTGAGGTATCAAACCACTTCCTCATGATGCTTATTGCCGCTTTACTCACATTGTTGACTGCACTCATCGGAATCACTTTGATCAACCGAAGCGGGGTTGATCTACCGACTAGTTTTTTCTCCCTGATGCCGGCCAACTCAGCAGAGATGATCATTCTGGGTGAGCGATATCAGGCGGATCGCGCACGGGTAGCTGCAGCTCATAGCCTGCGCCTTGTTCTGATCGTTCTGGTTATCCCTGCAGCCGTAACCTGGGGGCTTGGTACCGGTACGCGCAGCACCCCTGCCCCTGCAGACTGGTCATGGCTATCCATTATGTTGCCGACCGGCTTTGCCGTAGCTTGGCTATGGACGCGGATAGGCATGCCCAATGGATGGGCCTTCGGCCCCATGCTGGTGTGTGCCATTTTCACCATCGCTTTTGACCTCCACCTGAGCCTTCCACCGTGGCTTAGTAAATTCGGGCAATTACTGCTCGGCTGTTCTCTAGGCTCCTATTTTGATCGCTCATTCTTTCGCAGCGCCCCTAGCTTTCTGGCAAAGGTGCTACTGATAACCATCGCTGCAATAGGCGTCGCCTTCGGGGCCGGGTGGGTCATGAGCCTTGCGGTTGATGTCGATCCGATGTCCCTTGCCTTGGGCCTCATGCCTGGCAGTAGTACGGAAATGAGCCTAACCGCGGAGGCGCTGGGACTCGGCGTCGCACTGGTGACTGCAATGCAGATCATCCGCATGGTCGTCGTGATGCTGGTAGCAGAGCTCATCTACAAACGATGGGAACGGCGTGTGCAAGCACGTAGGTACAACTAAAACACCGCCTTGGCGGCCTCCCAATAGACCCACACATGAGAAAAGCAACATGGAATGGCTGATGAGCCCCGAGATCTGGATCGCCTTCTTCACCCTGACTGCCCTAGAGATCGTTCTCGGCATCGATAACATCATCATGATTGCAATCCTCGTGGGACGCATGCCACCACATATGCAGGCCCGAACACGCTTCTTCGGACTAGCACTGGCCATGGTCACCCGGATTATGCTGCTACTTTCCATCACCTGGATCATGCGGCTCACCAGCGACTTGTTCGAGGTTTTTGGACACGGAGTATCTGGGCGGGACCTCATCCTCTTCTTCGGTGGCCTTTTCCTGCTATGGAAAAGCAGCACCGAGATGTATCACAGCCTCGAAGGAGAAGAGGAATCTGAAAGCAATCCTAAAAGCATGGCCGGCGGCTTCATCGGAACGATCATTCAGATTGCGATCATTGACATCGTTTTCTCTCTGGACTCGGTAATCACCGCGGTTGGTATGGTTTCCAACGTGCCAGTGATGGTGGCGGCGATTGTTGTCGCGGTGTTGGTGATGATGGCGTGTGCCGGGGCTATCAGCGGTTTCATAGACCGTCATCCCAGCTTGAAGATGCTTGCCCTTTCCTTCCTGGTGGTGGTTGGTACCGTCCTGATTGCAGAGGCTTTCGATGTCCACGTACCGAAGGGATACGTTTACTTTGCAATGGCATTCTCGCTGGCTGTGGAAGCACTCAACATCCGCATGCGAACAGCTCAAGGCCGCAAGCAAGAACCTGTGAAGCTGCGTAAAGACGTGATCGACAACTGATCACCCCCAATTAATCACAACACCTTCCCGATTCATCGCTAAGCCGCAGGTTTAAGCGATCGGGGAGGTGTTCGCCCTCGATTAGGAAAAGGACGCCATGAGCACGAGATCAATCGGTATTGCGTTTCGCGCCACCCTGGGTTTTTCATGCATCGCAGCCCTCAGCTTTTTCTTGGGGTTCTTCGCTCTACAACAGATCAGTGATGTTCGCACGCAAGCACTTGAGATCCAGGACAACTGGCTTCAGCGCGTGAGGGTCCTTGCTGCTGCCAATACCTCCTTGAACCGCTACCGCATGGGCTCGATGCAACACATCCTCACCAACTCCTCCGAGGAAATGAGCAGCTACGAAGCAAAAGCGACATTGCGCTTATCCCAGATCCGCGAACAAATGGCCGAGTACAGCAAATTGCTGGGTACCGATAGCGAGAGGGAGCAGTTGCAGGCCTTCAACCAGAGCCTGGATGCATACGCCAAGAGACACCAAGAGCTGTTGCAAGTATCCCGGGCCGGCGACAAAACGGGAGCGAGGGGGCACTTGGCATCGATCCGTGACGCTTACGACCAGATGACCAAGGGCTTCGAGCTATTGATCACCCAGGCTGATCAAGGGGCCAAAACCGCCGCAGATCAATCGTCATCCACATACGAAAACGCAAAAATTGGTGTGCTAGCCGTCATTGCGCTGGTCCTGTTGGGCACGATCGTCATCGCATGGCTGCTTACCCGCAGCATCATCCAGCCACTAAATGAAGCGCTCAACTGCGCCCGAACCGTGGCCTCAGGCGATCTGACCAACACAATCCAGCCCTCAGGCAACGATGAAGCCACACGGCTTCTCGAAGCCCTGAACTCGATGCAGGGCGTGCTGCTTTCCACTCTCAGACAAATCGGTGGTACCTCCACCCAGCTAGCCTCAGCAGCGGAAGAGTTGAACGCGGTCACCGAAGAAGGCGGCCGTGAAACTCATCGGCAACATCTGGAAATTGAACAGGCCGCTACCGCTGTAACCGAGATGTCAGTCGCCATTGAGCAGGTTGCCCGCAACGCCGCGTTCACCTTGGAGCTCACTCAGACTTCCCAACAAAATGCGGTCAATGGCCAACGCTCGATGGAGGAGACATTGGCATCGCTTGGCAGTTTGGCTAATGAAGTGCTGTCTAGCGCCCAGGAGGTCGAAGGACTCGCTGACCAGGCACAGGGTATTGGCAAGGTATTGGAGGTCATCAGGACCATTGCCGAGCAAACCAACCTTCTAGCACTTAACGCTGCTATCGAAGCCGCCCGAGCAGGTGATGCTGGTCGAGGCTTTGCTGTCGTCGCTGATGAAGTCCGTGCGCTCGCACATCGCACCTCGCAATCGACGAGGGAAATCGAGGAGATGATAGGAAGTATCCAGCTGGGCACCGAGAAGGCTGTCAAATCCATGCAGCTCAGTAACGCCCGCTCCCAAGAGGTGCTGACCAAAGCAGAACAGGCAAGCGCTGCTCTGGAAAGCATCGTCGAAAACAGCAGTGAGATCAGTCGCCAGAACCTTCAGATCACCACAGCAACTGAAGAGCAGGCTCGTGTCGCACGCGCCGTAGACCAGAACATTCTGACCATACGTAACGTCTCTGTTCAGACCTCAGAGGGGGCGAAGCAGGTCACCGCCGCCTCCCAATCCCTTGCGGAGTTAGCTACGGATTTGCACGCTATGGTTAAGAAATTCCGCACGGACTAGCCACCTAGACTGGCTATCAGCAGCGCGACGCGAAGGAACGACAGATGCGCAATTTTGACTTGAACCTGCTTCGTGCACTGAGGGCTCTCCTGGAAAAGCGGGATGTCCAAGCGGCAGCCATGCACATTGGAGTGCCTTCGACCGCCATGGATGCCATGTTGACCCGATTACGAATGGGACTGTGGTGACCGAACGAGCAAAGCTGATAGCCGAAGGCGTGGAGCGGATCTTTGAAGAGCTCGACAGACTGCTAGCGCCTTCAAGATCATGAAGCCGTGAGACCACGACCATTAAAGTTCGCAAGGCGTCGAGTAAACTGGTTGTCATATGGACTCTTCAGCGTGCCCGGCTTCCCTAGCCTGCTGGCAACAGTTTAGAGAAGCTAACCCTAGGATCTGATTCCGAATGAGCACACCAATCACCCTTTCCGTGGGCGGCATCGATCTCACTTACAACACCGGATACATGGGCATGGATCATGGCATGCTGTTTCAGGAAAACGATCGCCAGTACCGCGGCCGCGATAGCCTCGACGGCGATGGTTTTGCCCAGACAGACGAACACCTGCGGCAGCAAGATTTGTGTTTTTGCCGAACGCTGGGCTCTATGGTTTCACGTCTGGAGCTGCTCGGATACACGTTGGCGGCGGTCAAGTCGGAGTATGAGAAGCACGTTTCGATCGACCACGATCTGTTCGATGCATTTGAAGCCAGGCCCGAGCGATTGACGTTCGATCAATTCGTCGACTTCATCAAGATTCACTCTGTCCGGGACCTCAACAACGAATATGTCAGTGACTACGATGCGCAACATGCGCAGGGCCGAGGCCGCTTTGCCGATGATCCATCTGTGCCACTGCTACCGAGCGGAGAGTTTGACAGTGGTCTCGGTGGCTATTCTGAGCGAAGCCATTTTGGCTCTCTGATTGCCTTCTTGAGTCCATACGCCACCCTGCGCATCCTTGCCGAAAATCCTACCAACCAAACCTTGGACGTTGTCTGGGATTATGGAAATTTCGTTCATGCCGGATGGGCTAAGAATGAGGACTTCTACGCCGGAGCCCGCCGAACACAGACTTTCCTGATAGCGACGGAGGGGACCTCAGACATCCACATCTTGAAGCATGGCTTGTCGCTACTGCGGCCGGATATGGAGGACTTTTTTCGTTTCATTGATAACAAGGAACGCCACCCATTTTCCGGTACGGCCAGCTTGGCAAAATTCGCCGAAGGGCTTGTGAGGATAGACGTCCACAATCAAGTCATTTTTCTCTTTGACAATGACGCCGAAGGGATTGAAGCCTTCCAGACCCTTGAGCGCTTAACATTCCCTGTGAATATGGGAGCGATGGTTCTCCCCAATCTTGAAGCTTTGCGCGACTTCCCAGCCAAAGGACCGGGGGGTGTTGTGAATGCTGATATCAATGGCTGCGCAGCAGCCATCGAATGCTATCTCGACCTAAATCTGAAAGGCCGCCCTCCAGCGCAGATAACCTGGACTAATTACAAACATGCGCTGGGCACCTATCAAGGGTCGCTTGACCACAAAGAGACCTACGCCAAGGCGTTCTACAAAGCCACAACCACAGCTATTGAGTCGGGTGCCTACGATGCGAGTAAGCTCCGGGCCGTTATCGACGCATTGTACGAGCAGTGCGTGAAAGTAGCCGTGGCAAAGGCGTAAGCCGTGTACCTCAGATCCTGCTTGCTAGCCCTGCTGAGAAGCTCCCTCCATGCCCAGCAATAACATCTGCAGTAATCGATGAGCCGTTACCTCGATACGGTTGCCCTCAGATGCACTCAAGATTTCTTGCTTCAGGGATTGGCCAGAATCACCGGGCTGGCACCTCAGTAAAGCCAGCCTTAATGAGGTCCGCCCGCACTTCGCCCAAGCAATTGTGGGGAACGGCTAGCCAGAACAGGTTTCTCGCTCTCGTCAGGGCCACATAGCCGATGCGGCCGTCTTCCGTTGCTGTACCGCCCAGCATTGCGCTGATGTTGGCCTTGGTCGCGACGTAGAGCACAGCGCCTATAGACTCGCCCTTAACCTGGTGAACAGTTTCAACTCGTATGCCATGCCTCTTCTCTTCATCGGCTTCGGCTCCAGTGAGCGGGACGTCATTCAAGCGTTTCTTGGCCATCTTGTGTCCGAAAGTGGCGATCGTTTTGAGCCCGAATTGCTGGTCAATTTTTGCGAGCAGTGAGCGTAGATTGGCTACGAGTTTCGGATGCCACTCTGCGTTGGCTTGCAGCGAAGAAGATGGGAGACCCGTGTCATTATCCCGGACAAACGCCCACAATAATCGCCTTAGCCTCAGCATCCACTCATCGTGAGGAGATCCCTGCAGCGCAGAGCTGAGCCCATGTGGAGCATCGTCGATAAGGCTAACCACCGCGCTGCACACCAAGCGGAAAGCATCTCTCAAACGGCCCTGCTGATCACGGGCAAGTGAAGCCTCCGCGAACAGCGTCACTACTCCTTGTCCTGGAGCCGCTGCCTTCCCCGCCAGCTTTGCGGCTCTATCAGTCGCCCTACTCAGAATGACTGAATCTGAATCCTCAATCCCCAACTCACTGAAACGAACCTTGAAAGCGGTAATGAGATGGGGAATCTTGGTCTCCTTGTACCCAATGAAATACGCTCCGCCTTGCTCAGGCTCCCTGTCTGGCTCATCGTTGCGGCCGCAAAGCAGGTTGGCAATATCGATGATCGGAGGGAGGGAGCGGTAGTTGCGGGTAAGCTTGTAGTCTCTCACTCCTGGGCGATCAGCGTAGGTTTTCAGAAACATCCCATCGGCGCCGGCGAAAGCGAAAATGCCTTGGTTAACGTCACCGATCAAAGAAACCTGGGCGCCCGCCTTGATCAGTAGCTCAAGGATTGCCTGATGCATCGACCCCAGATCCTGCGATTCATCTACCAGAATCTGTGGATAACGAGTGACAAGCGCTCGCAAAATTGCAGGTTGTTGAATCAACGTTCGATAGACCCAATAGCGTCCCAAGTCATGGGTGTATGCCCCAGTGCGCCCGAGCTTCTCTATGAGCGCCCTGGCCTTTGCACGATCAAGTTTTTCGACTCCAGCACGAGTGTCGATGAAAAAGAAAGCTTTTCCAGCCTCTGCACCTACTTGCAGATCTTTGATCGGGATAGGTCGCTCATCTTCATTCTTCCAGTACTGGAAGCTATTCAAAAAGGGTTCTGAACCCGAGACGAGATAGGCGGCTTGCGAGGCGCCCATGGAGCGGAAAGCATGGGGACGCAGTACATGCTGGGTGAAGAATCCATCCAATGTGTCTACTTCTACGCGCTTACGATTGGTGTTGTCCGGTAGGTCTGAGGCGAGCTGCGCGTATCCTTTGTTGAAGGTATTCACGGCGACATTGGAAAACGACAGCAGCAAGACCCGTCCGCGGTGATCTGCAAGCTTTTCCCGAATCGCGATGAGTCTGCGGATTGCCGTGGCAGTTTTTCCGCTTCCAGCGCATGCGGTAACGGCCATGGCTTCTAATGGCGCATTGATCACCGCTTTTTGCTCATCGGACAAATTCATAACTTACCCGCTCCCTGGCAAACATGCTTGATCGCCTGCTCTAGGTATGCGGGGACCTTGCACCCAGGCGTCAGTGTAATCTGCTCGGCAAGCGCTTGACCGAAACGGCCTTTCTGCACATTGCTACTACTATCCTTACGCTCGAACATGCCGCAGAACAGCGCCTTAGCTTTCGCAGTGTTGTCTGGTGCAGCGTCCACGATTTTACGCAGCGCCTTTGAGATTTTCGGATGAAACTCAGCCAATGCCTTCAGCATTGCATCTCGGTTTTCCTCATGAAGAGCAAGGTCATACTCAAGGGTCTTAACGCCGTGGTGCACCTTTACATACCGGTCTTCTAACGCCTTCATTTTCAACGTGTTGCTCGATACCTGAATCGCTTCGCCGAGCCCAGGATAGGCCGCCTTGCGCTTGACCTTTTTCTTCTTTCCATCGGCATCGCCGGCCTCCACGTCGGCAGGCTCTTCGATTTCTTCTTCGTTTTGTGCGTCAGTCTCTTCAAGATATGCCGCCTCAGAGAGTAGCTCCTCCTCGACCTCCGCGGCTGTCTGTTCTGCTCCGTCTATTTCAGGTACCTCTTCCACTTCAAACGGATCGGCATCAGTGACCACTGACACAGGTATACGCAGTCCTTTCTCACCGAACAGTGGGAGGAACGAGTCGAAGTTGAGACCCTCGACGCTGATAAGGCTGATGCCGTATTCCTTCAAATCGAAACCGAGCCGTTTCGCGAGCGCGTCCACCAGCATGAGCTCGGCGGCACCTTCGACGAAAATAACGCGACGGGCAAAAAACAGTTCTGCCCGGGTCACGTCCAGGTAGCGTTCCAGCTTCTCTCGCTTACCCTTTTCGAACTGGACATCGCGAGGGAAGAAAGTCTCTACTCCTGCATCGTTCTCGACCAAGCACACCAAGGACTGGAGCTTTGAATTGCTGGCGAAGTTCGGCGAGTGGCTGGTGACGAATAATTGCACAGGCTTTTCACCTTCATTCGTGGGAATGCCCGCCAAATAGCTCAGCAGTACGCGCTGCAGTTGGGGGTGTAGATGTGCTTCCGGCTCCTCGACAATCAAGCTTCGGTAAGCAGCATCCGGGTTTTTGGCCAGTTCGCTCAGCACTACCGCCATGAAAATCAGATTGTTGAAACCGAGGCCGTTTTGCTCAATCTCCATAGACTCAGCCGTCATGGAAAGCCGGGCAGAAAGACGCTGGAAGTCTGTTGCACTGAGCCCAACAGCTAGCACTTGCGCCAATTGCTCACCCATCATGGCGCCGTGACGTGCAGAGATCGCGGCATGGGTACTTTTGATCGACTCATTTTGCTGCAACTGATCATCCAGCTCTTTCAGAGCGGCGTTGATTTTCTCGCGGCCTTGATCATCGGTCAGTAGGTGAAGCAAGCGAGCCAGCTGACTGTTGCGGCTGGGCCGAAGCCCTTGGGCGGCATCCCGCAGAGGCTGAAGGTAGACACCGCGCAGGTTTTCCATCATGTCCGAGGTTAGCGCAATGTCTTGGTGATCTCCGCACCATCGTTTAACCCTGAATCGACCAGTTTGATCGGCATCGGTATACCGGACGTGGATGTGCGCTTCCATAAAGTTATCTGCAGAGGGCTTCAGGGCCGCGATAAAATCGGCCTCGTCATCGAGGCTCAGATCTCTGAAAACAAAATGGAAGCTGATGTCGCCACCTGGCTCGCCCTCAAGGGGCCTGTGGCGGTCGGCGATATCAAGACGTGGATATGGTTCTTCATGTCCAGCTAGAAGCGTCCGCAGCGCGTCAACTACGGCGCTTTTTCCGACGTTATTGGGGCCAACGAGAACGTTCAACCCTGGCTGAAATTTCAGTGTTGTGTCATGCAGCTTGCGGAAGTTTTTTATTGTGAGTTCAGCGAGGTACATAGAGATCTCCATCCTTGATTTGCGGATGGAATCCCATTCGACCGGGGATGCGCAATAGGGGAAGACGTCGCGCTCGGCGATAATCCCACTCCTTGCCGGAAATCGGCGATCCGGCGCAGGCCATCATCAAGAACCAGATCCTTTCTTAATGCGATATGTTGGAAAAAAGGACTCAATTTTGCTCATGAACTGAGCGCAAAAAATGCCCTTTCTGCCCTTCCCTCTGCTGACAATGTCGCAAGAGAGGTCACAGAGCATCAGCCTGGCTGCTGAGTCCACCCGCCACCAAGCGATACCATCAAGCCTATAGATGTCTCTACCTGCTTGGTCTGTAGACCTTGAAGATCCTGCTTCGTCTGGAGTGCATCCAGCTGGGCAGTAATAACGTCGAGCAGGCTTACCGCTCCCTGCTTGTAGCTACCCTTTGCGCATCGCCGTCATCAGCGGCACCGACGGGAGTCACTCCTACAGCAGCCAAGCTATCCAAAAACGAAAATTCAAGGACCACCACGCGCTTTGGCGCATCCGCCAGTTTGACTGTGTGCTGACCATCATTCACTTCGATGGGGGCTGCATGGCTGATGCAGGAGAAAGCAACAACTCGCAGGAAAAAAGAACCCTGAGTGGTGCGGGGGTTCGCATAGTGGTCCCTGTGACGTCACTCTGCCAGACATCGACAGGTGCGGAGCGGATGGGCGCACGCTGACGCAGATGGTCAGCGATGCGCGATTTAAAGCGGAAAGACAACGGCACAGAACAAGCGGTTCAGACTGTCGACTCAGGCCGACTCAACAGCAACCTCAACAGGTACCTCTACTGCCTCAAACAACTCAGCTGCAACTTTATGCCGGCGAGCTTGCTCCAGGTGCTTACGCATATGATCAGCTGCCGCAAGGCGATCACCTTTTTCAAGGCACGCAAGGATCGCGAGGTGCTCAACCGCCTGCTCTCGGCGAGGAGCGCGCTTGCTAGCCTGACGGTACTCCACCAAACGGCGGAGCTGGTCGAGACGACGAACCGTCTGGACGTGAAACCTGTTGCCAGAAAAACTGGCAAGCGTCTCATGGAACTGAGCATTCGACTCGAAGAGCTCCTGAGGCGTCATGGTCAGGTAGCCGCCATCAGCAATGAATTGTTGCTGCTTCTTGCAGCGAGCCAAGGCTTCCGTATCGACCATGAACGTGGGGGCAAGCAAGCCTGCCGGCTCTATGATCGCTCGGAAGGAATAGCTCTCTTCATAAGCTTCAACCGAATCGATCATCGGCAGGAACTGCCAGCCTTGGCCGGCACGCTGCTCGATCCAGCCCTCCTGCTGGATACGCATCAACACGCCACGCAGCATATAGCGTGAAATGTTGAATAAACGCATCAGGTCCGTTTCAGCGAACTGCTCGGGGATCTGTCCATTCAGGCGCATCACTGCGATCTGCTGATAGATCGGATCATCGATGGAAACCGACAAATCCTGGGCAATATCGGCCAGATCATCATAGGGCTTGGCCAGGAAAAAGCCGCGATTGCGGTCCTGACTCAGCATTCCTCGCTCAGCGAGGTAGTTCAGAGCAATTTTGATAGGAGTCCGTGACGTCTTCAAAGCCTTAGCCAGTCCTAGCTCCGAGACATGATGCCCCGCAGCCAGTTGCTCTTCACGAACATAGGCAACGATATCGCGAGCTACGCGGGCTTGAAGAGGCGTTAGATTCATATCTTTTCCGAGTTGGGGCATGGGATTGTGGGGCTCTTCCATTGAGACGAGCCCCACAGCACCTACATTATGCCTTTTGCGGGCTCATTTCCAAATGGGGTTCGGTCTCAACTGTAGCCGGGACCATTGGCTTACGAGTCATAGTCAGTGCAATAACCGCACCAGCCACCAGGAGGATGCCTGCGGTCATGAAGGCCCAGTTGTACGAGCCTGTGGCCTGAACGACGTAGCCAGTGACGATCGGAGCCGCCACACCGAAGAGGTTGCCGCCAACAACAATGAACGCGACCGCACGACCAACGTCCCCAGCACTTGGCAGCAGGTCATTGAGCAGGGAGAAGTTCAGCGAAGTGGTCGAGGCAATACCTGCCAAGGTCAGCGACGAAATCAAGACCAGCGATGCAGTAGAGTCAGCGAATGGCACCAAAAGGATGCAACTGGCAATCAGCATCGAGATCGCAATTACGTTGCGGCGCTTACCCGAGCTCACACCCCCGCCACGGGTCAGGTACCAGTCACTGAGTTTGCCCAGGCCGATGCAGAGCACAACAGCCGCAGCATAAGGGATAGCCGTCACCAGACCACTTTTTTCCAGCGTCAGATGACGCTCTTGCTGGAGGTAGCTCGGCAACCAGGTCAGGAAGAGGTATTGGGTGTAAACGTTGCAGCCTTGGGTCAGAGCAAGACCCCAGAGGGTCGGCGTCTTCAGCAGGCGCTTCAGACCATACGGAGCGACTGCAGCACCACCCGCTTTGCCACCACCGGAGCGCGAGTCCAGGATGGTTTTACGCTCTTGGTTGCTCAGCCACTTCACATCTTCAGGCTTGCCGTAGAACAGGTACCAAGCCAACAGCCAAACAAAGCCGATACCGCCGGCAATCACAAAGGACCAGCGCCACCCAACACTGGCGACCAGCATCGCAAGGACGATCGAGCAAATCGCTGGCCCAGCGTACGAGCCGCTGTTGAAAACAGCAGTGATGGTGCCGCGCTCCTGGCTCGGGATCCACTCACGAATCACCTTGGCCCCGACCGGGTTGCTGACCGATTCACCAGCCCCCATGACAAGCCGCGCAGCCAGCAGCGAAGCGAAGTTCATCGCTGCCCCGGTCAACGCCGTAGCAGCCGACCACACGAGAATGCCAAAACCACCGATGCGCTTGGCGCCGTAGCGGTCGATCAGCAGACCAACAGGAATCAGGAAGAGCGCGTAACTCCAGATAAATGAGGAAAAGAGGTATCCCATGCCGACTGCACTGAGATTGAATTCCTCGGCGATTGGTTTGGCAGCGATGGACAGGGCAATACGGTCCATGTAATTGATCATCGCCAGAGAGAACAGAAATACAGCAATCCAGGCTCTACGGTACGGCATGGTTACACCTTTATTTTTCTAGGCGCGGTTGCGCCGGCTACTAGCACCGGCAGCTGGCCGTCGACAGAGCCGACGGCCAGCCACCGACTCATGAAGCTGAGTGATAGAGCGGAAACGCTCCGAACATCACGCCACCTACCAACATGGCCATACTCACCAGCAGCGCCCACTTCAACGCAAAGCGCTGATGGTCACCCAGGTCGACTTTTGCCAACGCCACCAACAGGTAGAGCGAAGGCACCAATGGGCTGAGCAAATGAACGGGCTGACCAACCACCGATGCCCGGGCGATCTCCAGATGCGAGATTCCGTAGGTAGCGGCGGTCTGGGCGATCACAGGCAAGATGCCGAAGTAGAAGGCATCGTTGGACATGAAGAAGGTGAACGGAATGCTGACCAAGGCAGTGAACACCGCAAGGTATGGACCAAACGCATCAGGAATGACTGCCAACAGCCCCTTCGCCATCGCATCGACCATGCCGGTACCCGAAAGGATGCCGGTGAAGATGCCTGCGGCGAAAATGACCGAAGTCACCGCGAGAACGTTGCCCGCGTGAGCGGAGATACGCTCTTTCTGCTGCTCCAGGTGTGGGTAGTTGATCATCACCGCAATGGCGAAGCAGACCATGAACAGCACCTGAATCGGCACGATACCCGCCATCAACACGCCAATCATCGTTGCAGTGAGCAGCAGGTTGGGCCAGAACATGTGCGGGCGGCGATTGCGATCGCACTCTTCGTGCGAACCGTTACCCAGCGCGATAGAGCCGTTGTGGAAATCATCCACGGCAATCACACCCAGGCGAGCACGCTCACGTCGACCCAGCAGAATTGCGATGAAGAGCAAGCAGGCGCAGCCCAGCAGCATCGACGGCACCATCGGCAGGAAGATATCCATAGCGTCGACATGCAGCGCAGCCGCAGCGCGGGCAGTAGGGCCGCCCCACGGGGAGATGTTCATGATGCCGTTTGCAATGTTGACCACGCAGGTCAGGCCCAGAACGCTCATTCCCAGGCGCTGATAAAGCGGCAGGAATGCGGCGACCACGATCATGTAGGTAGTGGAACTGTCGCCATCCAGGGACACAAGCATGGTCAGGATCGTGGTTCCGACCAACACCTTCAGCGGGTCACCCTTCACGATCTTCAGGATGCAGCGCACCAATGAATCGAACAGTCCCGCGTCGATCATGATGCCGAAGTAAAGAATCGAGAAGGTCAGCATGACGCCAGTCGGCGCCAGAGTCTTGATGCCGTCGAGCATCATCGTGCCCAGGCCGGCATAGAAGCCACCAATCAGGGCAAACACGATCGGTACCACAATCAGGGCGACCAGGGCGGTCAGCCGCTTGGTCATGATCAGGTACATGAAACAGGTGACCATCGAAAAACCGAGCACGGTCAGCAGCATGGCTCTCTCCTTATTTTTTTAGTGCCGCGAAGCCAGGCTTTTAGCGGTACGAAGCGGAAGGAGCGGACTGATGCCGGACGGATTTACGGTAGGTCTGATTGCATTTCATCTTGGATTTCCTCGTTTTTGTCTTTGTGCGGGAAAGGCTGGCAGGCAGATAAATGGCCGGTCTACAGGCTTCAAGGTGACCATTCGGCGCTCGACCGAAGTTTTTCTGCTGGAGATAAATTGACTCATGTTTAGACAAAGTGCAATATCACCTCACAAAAAACACGCCTGTGAGGTCCCCGGCATGAGCAAGCACATTGGCCAAACCCTGGCCGTAAACGGTCGCGATTACCGCGTCTGCAACGTATCGGAAGCTGTAAAAGCGATAGGCGGCGACTTTTCCCGCCTGCCAATGAGCCTCCGGATCCTCGCTGAAAACGTCCTGCGTACCGAAGCAGAGCCGAACGAAGCGCTGAAGGTAATTTGCACTCGATCTAAAAACAGCGACATCCCTTTCCGCCCCGCTCGTGTGGTTCTTCAGGACCTTCTCGGCACCCCCGCCCTGGTCGACCTGGCCGGCCTGCGTGACGCCGTAGCAAAAGCAGGCGGCGATCCACGCCAGGTAAACCCGGTCACCCCTACCCACCTCGTCGTGGACCACTCGCTGAACGTAGAGCGTTGGGGTGATGCCAGCGCGCTGGCCGACAACGAAGCCATCGAGCGCGAGCGCAATGCCGAACGCTTTGCATTCCTTGACTGGTGCAACAAGGCCTTCAACAACCTGTCGATCGTGCCTTCGGGTAACGGCATCCTTCACCAGATCAACCTGGAGCGCCTGACCACCGTCATCGGCACTCGTGAAGTTGAAGGTGATCTGTGGGCCTTCCCTGACACGCTAGTCGGTACTGACAGCCACACCACCATGATCAACGGCATTGGCGTGTTGGGCTGGGGTGTTGGTGGTATCGAGGCAGAAGCCGCAATGCTGGGCAAAGCCCTGATGATGCGGGTTCCAGAAATCGTCGGCGTCCGGCTGGAAGGCGTCCCGCCATCGGGCTACGTTGCTACCGACATCGCGCTTGCCTTGACCGAGAGCCTGCGCAAAGCCGGCGTAATCGGCAGCGTGTTGGAATTCCATGGCCCAGGCGTTGCCGCTCTGTCCTTGGCGGACCGTGGCACCCTGTCCAACATGGCTCCTGAGTTCGGCGCTACCGCAGCAATGTTCGCGATCGACGATCGCACCCTGCACTACCTGCGACTCAGCGGTCGTGGCGGTGAGATTGCCGAGCTGACCGAGGCTTATGCCAAGCATCAAGGCCTGTGGCACGACAGCCTGGAATCGGTCGAGTACGACCGTGTCGTCACCCTCGACCTGAGCACCGTTGGTCGTGCGATTGCCGGTCCGAAACAACCTCACCAGCGCATCCTGCTGGGTAAAGGCGAAGCAGCAAAAGACATCCCTACCGGCCTGGATAACGGCTCGGTCGTGATTGCCGCCATCACCAGCTGCACCAACACTTCGAACCCTCGTGGCGTGATCGCTGCGGCCCTGGTCGCCCGCAACGCACTCAAGCGCGGCCTGCGTCGTGCTCCATGGGTCAAGACTTCCTTCGCACCCGGCTCCAAGGTGGTCGCCGACTACCTGGACCGTGCAGGTCTGAACGTGGACCTCGACAACATGGGCTTCAACGTTGTTGGCTACGGCTGCACCACCTGCAACGGCATGTCCGGCCCTCTGCTCAGCAAAGAGATCGAAGACGAAATCCGCACTCGTAAGCTGGAGACCGTTGCCGCTACCTCCGGTAACCGCAACTTCGAAGGTCGCGTACACCCGCTGGCTCGTGAAGTGTTCATCATGTCCCCTCCCCTGATCGTGGCGTACGCGATCGCTGGCACCTACCGCATCGACCCGCAAGTGGATGCGCTCGGCACCGACGCCGAAGGCAAGCCGGTTTACCTCAGCGAGCTGTGGCCTTCGGATCAAGAGCTGGACGAGATCGAGAAGAAAGCACTGTCGGCCGACCTGTTCGACAAGGCCTACAGCTCGGTACCTCGCGAAGCGGGCGTCATCGCCTCTGACCTGCGCGCCGGCGTTACCGATCAGTACGCCTGGGACCAGAGCAGCACTTACATCCGCAAGCCGCCGTACTGGAGCGATGAGCTGACTGCTACCGACCCTCAACGCGACCTGAAAGACATGCGCGTTCTGGTGATGCTGTCGGACAACATTACTACCGACCACATCTCGCCGTCGGGCGCCATCCTGCCGGACAGCGATGCAGGTTCGTACCTCAAAGGCCACGGCATTGGTGTTGATGACTTCAACTCCTACGGCACTCGTCGCGGCAACCACGAAGCCGCGCAGCGCGCCACCTTCGCAAGCCCGCGCCTGAAGAACGAGCTGATGACTGACGGCCGCGAAGGTCCTTGGACCCTGCTGCTGCCGGAAAACCGCGTGAGCACCGTGTTCGAAGCCGCCCAAGCCTACGCCGATCGCAAGCAGCCTCTGATCGTAGTGGCAGGCAAGGAGTACGGCAGTGGTTCGTCGCGTGACTGGGCAGCCAAAGGCCCTCGCCTGCTGGGCGTACGCGTTGTCGTGGCCGAGAGCTTCGAGCGCATCCACCGCACCAACCTGGCTGGCCTGGGCATCCTCCCCCTGCAGTTCCCAGAAGGTGTAACTCGCAAGACGCTGGGCCTGACCGGTCACGAGAAGTTCTCGGTGGAAGGCATCAACGACACCTTCGCGCCTGGCGACAAGCTGCAACTCGTCATTGAGCGTGCAGATGGCACCACTGAAAACGTAACCGTAACCAGCCGCCTGGATACGCATGAAGACGTGCGCTACTTCCGCCGCGGTGGCCTGCTGCCGCAATTGCTGGTGGAGAGCATGGACAAGGCTGCTAAAGCGAAGCAACTGGAAGGAGCAGTGTAATGACTCAAGTTCGAATCCCTGCCGTATTCATGCGCGGTGGCACCAGTAAGGGCGTCTTTCTCCTTGAACAAGATGTTCCAGCTGCAGGCCCCGAGCGCGATGCACTGATGCTCCGCGTCATTGGCAGCCCGGATCCTTATGGCAAGCAGATCGACGGCATGGGTGCTGCCACCTCCAGCTCCAGCAAGGTCGTCATCATCGGTAAATCGGGTCGTACCGATTGCGATGTCGACTACCTGTTCGGTGCCCCGGCAATCGAAAACCCAGTGGTTGACTGGTCCGGTAACTGCGGCAACCTGAGCGCAGCCGTTGGCCCATTCGCAATTCGCCAAGGGCTCGTCGATGCGCCTCGTGACGGCATCGCCACCATCCGCATCTGGCAAGCCAATATTCAGAAACGCATCATCGCCCATGTCCCGATGAAGGATGGCGAAGTCGTTGAAGAAGGTGATTTCGTGCTGGATGGCGTCGCCTTCCCGGCTGCCGAAATCGTCGTGGAATTCCTTCAACCTGGCGGTTCGGGCGGCAGCATTCTGCCAACTGGCAATGTCGTGGATGAACTGGATATCCCTGGCTTCCCAGGCTTGCGGGCAACGCTGCTCAACGCAGGCAACCCGACGATCTTCGTCGACGCCCAGCGCGTTGGCCTGACCGGGACCGAGACCCAAGACCAGGTCAACGGCAACGCCGAACTGCTGCAGTCGCTGGAAAGCATCCGCGCACACTGCACCGTGGCCATGGGCCTGGCGGCTACCGCTGAGGAAGCAACGCGCCTTCGCCCTCACACGCCGAAGCTCTGCCTGGTAGCTCCGCCGCAAACCTACGGCGCTGCCGGTGGCAAGACAGTCGAAGCCGGCGAGATCGATGTGATCGCCCGCATCCTTTCCATGGGCAAATTGCACCACGCAATCACCGGCACTGGCGCTGTAGCCGTTGCCGTGGCGGCCGCTCTGGAAGGCACGCTGGTCAACCGTATCGTCGGCGATATCGGTGAACGCCAAGTCAACATGGGCCACACCGCCGGTACCGTTGCCGTTGGCGCGCAGACCACCCAAGTCGATGGCAACTGGATTGTGGACAAGGCCGTCATGAGCCGAAGCGCCCGTCGCCTGATGGAAGGCTGGGTGCTCGTACCTTCGAAGTACTGATTGCTCAGCTACCGCCGACCTTCGAAGGTCGGCGGTACTCATCACAACAAAAACAACGATGAGATTTTGCTATGTGCCCATCACCGTTCTTACCCGCCATTACCCGACGCACGCTGCTCTCTTCTACTTCCATCGTCGCTGCGGCAACCATTCTGGGCCTCGGCGCGGGAGCGGCAGATGCCAAATCAGGACCTGAGAAAAACTCTATGCAGCCTGCCAACTCGAACAAAACCCAAATTGTCTATGTGGGCTCCAGAACCACTCGCGAGCGAAACGCCCGCGGTGCAGGCATCACGGTCTATCGACATGACCCGCAGACAGGTCGCTCCGAATTGGTTCAAACCGTCGGCGATCTGACCAATCCATCCTTCCTGTGCCTCGACCAAACCCAGAGCCTGCTGTTCTGCGTGCATGGCGACCAGTTCACTGTCAGCTCATTCCAAATTGAGCCAGCCAGCGGAACGCTCACCAAGGTCAGCTCGGTTAGTTGCGAGGGGAACAACCCCGTCCACCTTACCGTGGACAAGAGCAACAAATTCCTCGCTGTGGCCAACTATGCCACCGGCAGCATTGTCATTCTGCCGTTCGATAAGACGGGCCACCTGCAACCCGTCATCAGCAAATACGACCTTCCGGGCAACCCTGGCCCGCACAAGATCGAGCAGGCGAGCTCCCACCCCCACATGATCCCACGCGATCCATCAGGACGCTTCCTGGTGGTACCGGACAAAGGGCTGGATAAGGTCTTCGTGTTCGACCTGAAGCAGGACGGGACCGCGCTGAAGCCTGAGCTCGCCCATGAAATCAAAGCACGCGAAGGTGCCGGCCCTCGGCATGTGGTGTTCTCTCCGACCGGTTCTTTTGCCTACGTGGTGAACGAGCTGGATAGCACGATCACTAGCTACCGCTACAACCAGAAGGACGGCTCCCTGGTTCCATTCCAGATGGTTCCAGCACTGCCTCAGGACTTCGTGGGCGATAGCCGTGCAGCAGCATTGGTCATGGCACCGAATGGAGAACATTTGTTCTCTTCCAACCGCGGGCATGACAGCGTGACCATTTATTCGGTGGATCAGCCTACCGGCAAGATCAACCCGATCGGCAACGTACCTAGCCAAGGCAAGAAGCCACGCTTCATGACGGCATCTCCTAATGGGCGGTTCCTGTTCGTCGCTAACGAAGACAGCGACAACATAAAGACCTTCTCCATTAGCCCGAAAGGCGAACTGGCTTTGCTGGAGCATCAGATCGAGACCGGCAGCCCGGTCTGCATGATTTTCCGCACCGCCTGACTCTCTTTTTATTCCTGATCCTGGCGTGCCGGGAGGCACGCCTACACCCCACGTTCCAATTGATGGAGCAGCAAATGCATAACAAAAACAAAATTGGTTGCAAGCTTCTTGCAGTAACTCCTTGCCTGGCCACAGCTACGGCTTATGGAGATGGCTTTATCGACGACAGCAAGGTCACCTTGCAAACGACGAACTTCTACATCAACCGCGATTTCCGTGACGGCGCCGGCCAGTCAAAGCGCGAAGAATGGGCCCACGGTTTCATTCTCGATGCGAAGTCCGGATACACGCCTGGCCCAGTCGGTTTTGGCGTCGATGCTCTGGGCATGCTCGGCCTGAAGCTGGACTCAAGTCCCGATCGGACCGGCACCGGCCTGCTGCCAACTCATGATGATGGTCGCGCAGCTGACGAGTTCAGCCGCTTGGGCCTGACTGGCAAGATGCGCCTGTCCGAGACAGAGCTGAAATACGGCACTCTGATCCCCAAGCTGCCTACTGTTCAGGCCAACACTGGCCGCCTCCTCCCCCAGACCTTTGAGGGCGGACTGCTCACCAGCAAAGAATTTGACTCACTGTCCTTCATCGGTGCCCGGTTCGAGCGCCAAACCGATCGCGACTCGACAGACCGCGTACCGATCACACTAAACAACAAAAACCGTCGCTTCACAGGCAATGCCGAAGGTGACGCCTTTTGGCTGGGCGGCTTGGATTACCAGCTGACAAAAGAGCTGCTGCTGACCTATCAATACGCAGAGCTGGAACAGGTCTACCACCAACACTTCGTAGGGGCGAACTATTCGATTCCAGTCGGCCCCGGGAAGATCAAAGCTGATCTTCGCTACATGGATAGCGACGATGACGGCCGAGCTTTGGGCGGACGTATCGAAAGCAGAGCAATTTCCGGCATGTTCACCTACAGCCTGGGAGGACACGCGCTAGGCCTGGGACTGCAAAAGATGAACGGTTCTACCTCCATGCCGTATCTCGATGGAACCGATCCTTACCTGGTCAACTTCGTCCAGCTCAACGACTTCGCCGAGCCCGGTGAGCGTTCTTGGCAGCTGCGCTACGACTACAACTTCGCGGCTCTCGGTATTCCTGGCCTGACCTTCATGACCCGCTACCTGCGAGGCGATGAGGCCGACGCAGCGACCCTCACCGGTGAGGGTCATGAGTGGGAGCGCAACACCGAACTGCAGTATGTGGTGCAATCCGGTGCCCTGAAGAACGTATCGGTCCGGTGGAGAAACGCGAGCTACCGATCGAGCTTTGCACGTGGCGCGGATGAAAACCGCTTGATCGTGTCCTACACACTCCCAATTTTCTAACCCTGGAGAAGGTATGAGCCCTATTGCCCAGCAGGTTCTCAAGGACCTGGCGCCCAACGGCATTCTGCGTGCGGCGATCAACTTCGGTAACCCAGTGCTGGCTCAGCCAGGCGCTGACGGAGAACCGCATGGTGTTTCTGTTGCACTTGCTAAATCGCTGGCCGAAGAGCTGGGCGTAGGTCTCGAATTGCGCACATACGACGCAGCCGGGAAGGTATTCGCTGCACTTGAAGAAAACGCATGGACGTTGGCCTTCTTGGCTATCGAGCCTGTCCGCGCCGCCCAGATCAGCTTCAGTGAACCCTACGTACTGATCGAAGGCACCTATCTGGTAAAGGCCGAGTCGCCCTATTCCAAAATCGAGGACCTGGATCAACCTGGACTTCGGCTTGCGGTAGGCAACGGCGCTGCTTACGACCTGTACCTGTCACGCACGTTGCAGCATGCAGAGCTGCACCGCGCTGACACGTCTGCAGGTGCTGTAGACCTCTTCATTGACCAAAGCCTTGATGCTGCCGCTGGGGTCAGACAACCGCTGGAACAAGTCGCCGCCAAGAATCCGAATTATCGGGTGATGCAGGGAGCCTTCACCGCTATCCGCCAAGCAGTCGCAGTGCCACGCGGCCGTGATGCGGGAGCAGCCTATGTCCGGGATTTCGTCGAGCGACGACTTGCCGAGGGTTTCGTCCGCGGCGCGTTACTCGCCAGCGGACAAACAGACGTCAGCGCACCTCGCTGAGGTCGATAGCCTGCAGGTGCGTCTCGCCTGCTTCAAACCGTGATAACTGAGGTAATAAGCAAGATGGCTAAGGCCGCCGATGTCGTAGTGCAATGCCTGGAAAACGAAGGTGTCGAGTATGTGTTCGGCATTCCTGGGGAGGAAAACCTCGACCTGCTGGAATCCCTGCGCAAGTCGAAGATCAAGCTGGTACTGACTCGCCACGAGCAGTCCGCCGGCTTCATGGCCGCCACCTATGGCCGCCTGACCGGCAAGACCGGCGTCAGCCTGTCGACCCTGGGCCCTGGCGCCACCAACCTGGTAACCGCCAGTGCATACGCCTACCTGGGCGGCATGCCGATGATGATGATCACCGGCCAGAAGCCGATCAAGAAGTCCAAGCAGGGCCGCTTCCAGATCATTGACGTGTGCGGCATGATGGACCCCATCACCAAGTACACTCACCAGTTCGCCTCGGCCGACAACATCCCGGCGCGCATGCGCGAAGCGTTCCGCCTGGCTGAAGAAGAAAAGCCGGGCGCCGTGCACCTGGAGCTGCCGGAAGACATCGCCGCCGAGCAGACCGACGCCCTGCCGATCCCGCGCAGCCTGCACCGCCGGCCGCTGGCCGAGCACAAGGCCATTGAAGCTGCGCTTGAAAAGCTGCAAGCAGCACGCAATCCGATCCTGGTGATCGGTGCCGGCGCCAACCGAAAAATGACTGCCAAGGTCCTCAAGCAACTGATCGACAAGACGGGCATCCCGTTCATCACCACCCAGATGGGTAAAGGTGTGGTCGACGAGCGCCACCCACGCTTCCTGGGCAACGCCGCGCTGTCGTCGGGTGACTTTGTGCACCGCGCCGTCGAAGCCGCTGACTTGATCGTCAACATCGGCCACGATGTGATCGAGAAGCCGCCGTTCTTCATGGTGCGCGGTGGTACCGAAGTCATCCACATCAACTTCCGCTCTGCCGAAGTCGATGCCGTGTACTTCCCGCAGGTTGAAGTGATCGGCGACATAGCCAACGCCGTGTGGCAGATCAGCGAAGCGCTGAACGACACATCGCACTGGGACTTCACCCGCCTCATGGCCATCCGCGAAGCCAACGAAGCGCAGATTGCCGAAGGTGCTGACGACAACCGCTTCCCGGTCTACCCGCAGCGCATGGTCGCCGACATCCGTCGCGTACTGCCGTCCGAAGGCATCGTTGCCCTGGACAACGGCATCTACAAGATCTGGTTCGCCCGTAACTACAAGGCGCACAAGCCGAACACCGTGCTGCTCGACAACGCCCTGGCGACCATGGGCGCCGGCCTGCCATCGGCCATGGCCGCGCACCTGGTGCACCCGGACCGCCCGGTGATTTCGGTCTGTGGCGACGGCGGCTTCATGATGAACAGCCAGGAGCTGGAAACTGCGGTCCGCTTGGGCATGCACATCACCGTGGTGATTCTGCGTGATGACGGCTACGGCATGATCCGCTGGAAGCAGGCAAACATGGGCTTCACCGATTTCGGCCTGGACTACGGCAACCCGGACTTCGTCAAGTACGCCGAAGCCTATGGTGCCAACGGCCACCGCGTCGAAAGCGCCGAAGGCCTGCTGCCGCTGCTCGCGCACTGCATCAAGACCCCAGGTGTGCACGTTATCGACTGCCCGGTCGACTACAGCGAGAACGACCGCATCCTCAACAGCGAACTGCGCGAGCGAGCCATGATGGCGTAATCGGAGAGGGGGGTACGCTACGCCCCAATACCCCCGAAACCCCTGAAGCGTACATCCGTAGCCCTCATCTGCCTTTGCAAAGCATGATGAGGGCTATTTAGTTAAAGACGATAATTGACACGCAGGCTAGGCTCTGTACGAAATCCCGAGAAACCCAATCGCCGCTCCTCGAACGCTGAGATTATGTAGACTCCCCGGCCATCGCATATTCTTGGCTCGATAATTAAAAATGCTAGCACTTAAGAGGCCTAAGCATCTTGAGCTTCTTTCTCTCAGAACCAATTACGGAATCAAATCTTGATAGCTCTTCCTGAATTGCTTGAGCAACAATTTCCATCGAATATAAAATACCATCAGGCTTAATATTCGAAAGCAGCGATTTTAGATTAATGCCTAATGTCCCCGGTTGCGATGCTTTTGTAGCTCTGATTGCCGTATAGATAGCTTGGCCATCCGCAGCCTTGATTGCATCTCTCGCATTTCCCTCGATGAGATCAGTCAATAAGTAATGAAAGCCAAACATAGGCACTATAGTCTCTACCTCAAAGCCAACTGCTTGCGTACCACTCATCCGCATTTGGAAGCCAGGTAGCTTCTGATTGAGATATTGAAAAACCCCACTTGGATCGCGAAGTTTCAGCACTGAAGTTATTTGCTCCAGCTCTGCAGGATAGTGCTGAAGTACGTAGTATTTCCCATACCTAAATTCGTCTATATACCTCAAAAACCCAAGAACCTCTTCCCAGCACTGAATATCTTCCGATGCGAGTGAGTAAAATTCTTCTGCGGTTTCATCTGATGAAGATTTTACGAATGAAGCGGCATGATATTCCAAGATACTTTTATGCAGGAAGCTGATCTGATCGAAACCGTCCTCCAACATCAGGCATGCAACTCTAGTAATGTCTTTTCTAAATCCTTCAATATCGCAGGATATGCCATCTACATAGTTCAAAGACTCATAAAAAACGTGTCTAAATTGACCTTCCGTCATCGTCCTACCAAAATCCAACTGCATTGCCATGAAGCAAAATGCATCAAACAACCGCTGCAGTTTTGACTCCCCGAGTCCGCTGTGCCGTTCTCGCTGAAAACCCGGCTTGAAGCGGTCATGCCTCGAGAATACGGCTTGGAAGAGGCTATTGAAGAACTCTGGCAAGCTTGAGGGTATGTGGCTTTCCATTTCATACACCAAGCAAAGCAGGGTCAACATCAACGGGGTCGTGATTACCCCCTGAATATTGCCCGGCGCACCCCGCAACGCTTGGTAGATACTCTCCCTTAAAATGACATCGCCTATTAGTTTCTTTAAGAAAGGTTCGTAGTCGTGAGCCTCAAATTCTTTGATTGCGTAATTTTGGAATCCGCCGAGGCGTTGTACATCATAGTGGGGCCTGGAAGAGACGATGAGAGGCAGATCAGGGTATTTCTTTTCATAATGCTGAATCGCATAGATCGTTGAGGTCACCATGTTGTCAGGTACTTCATCGAAGCCGTCCAACACCAGCGTCACTAGCCCTTCTGCGGCCAAAAAATCAAGAACGTCCTTGCCTCCTTTGATTCCTGCCGAGTCTAGATAGTCTAGTATCAGCTCCGTCAGAGCACGCTCGCTGGAGACCATTCGCAATTCAATGAAGATTGGGATATTGCCGCGACTCAAGATTTCATTACAGAGATTGCGCATCAAGATCGATTTGCCTTGGCCAACGATACCCTCGATAACGCACCTGCCGGCTACAACCTCTTTAATCCCCTGAATCGCACGGCTACTAGCTTTACTGACTAGGCGTGGTGGATAATAAAAATCCGTAAGATTTACGCCCTTGTCGCGAGACCACATGGTTTTGACAGTATTTATATTTAAAATAATGCTCGTCAGATTACTCACCGAGTTAACGGCATTCCACTTCATTTTCCTGTCGGCAAACCTAGCGGCAAGCCCATTGATTACTGTTGACACCACAGGTGTCAACGCTTTGGACAAAACTGCCGCACTGACTTCGATAGTCATGATATACGTCCCTGCAAGTAAAATTTAGTCAGAACTAGCATTCAACCGTGGCAATCATTTCGGTCGTCATTGCCTCCCCCTGGCGGGGCACCTTATCACCGAGAAGATTACGGCTGCGAGTAGATCTGGTCAATCACCCGCCTGCTATGGCCATGCACCGCCTAGGCTGCCTTGTGCTGGGTCTTTTTTTCTTGGTCATGGTCAGCATCTGCAGCGTGAAGAGGGAAGCTTGGATTACTTGGAAATTATTGCGAGAAGCCGTATTCCGCGTAGCGACCCATTGGCTATCATGCTAACTCGTTAAAAGCGATAATCGACACGCAGACTAGCGCTGCGCGGTGACCCGGGGTAGTTGGAGTTTATCACTGCCCGCCTTGGCAGAAACGAAATACTCACGATTAAACAGGTTATCGACATTCAGCGTCACGTCGTAGTGCTCGCTTCGATATCCGCCGGCCAAGTCAGCCGTCGTGTACGAACCAAGCGACACCTTGTTGTTCGGTGAGGTAAAGCGCTCACCTTCATAGCGCCCTCCACCTGCGACATAGAACCCTCCGCCTACCCGCCATATCACCAGAGGCGTAGGGAACAATCAGTCGAATCTTTACGCATGATGGGATGACTGGCTATCTCTGCGCGAGCCCAGGTATCCCAAAAGCGCGCAAGGCTTACAACCCCCCAACCGGCAAGACCCATCTGTTCGGCAAATTGCAAGGACACTGCCGGGGTTTGCTCCAGCCATTGCTCCAAGTCATCCGCGTCATAGGCTCGAACGTCTGCCCACTCTCGTTGGCCCTTCTTTTGCGACAACCAATCAGCTTTTTTTACCCAACGCCTCGGCGTCACAAACACAAAAGCTATTTTAGAACGCTCTTGCTGATCTACTTTTTCAACACGCTTCTGATAATCCGAATTGGCTTTTGCCTGGACGTCTTGATCGCAGCCGATTTCCCAGCGGGACAAGCCGAGCGGAATCCAGGCATTACACTCTTGATGGAAAACTGTTCCATCCCACCCGGGGACGTAGGTGGAGTCGCCTGCTGGGAACGACAGGAGAGCCGTCACCGACGGCTCGCAGCAAAGCCGCCTGATCAAGCGTGGCAGCGCCGCTTGCGCCTCCTTCGCATGAGTATTGGCCCAATCGACGATGTGAGAGGCTGTAATTCGCATGGTTTACCCCGAGGCAGGACCAGTCCCAGTACAAGTCACTGCGAGTGTACTATTTGGACGGGCACAGATGCGCAGGGGAACACTGGAAACGCCTGGCTACGCAGGGCTTTGGCGCCATAGAAGAATGGGTTCATGACCGGGGCGATGGCAGATAGACTCTAACAATTGTGCGTCACCCGCGCCGACCTAGCAAAGCGTTGGCCTCAGGGCGTATTGTTCATGAGTCACGTCGTCGAGGAAGCTGCCGTGAAACGTACCCTGATTGGGATAGCAGAGGCTGGAGAGCCGCTGTTGCGACAAGCATTTGAGGCACTGCGCCAGTTGCATGAAGCCGAGGATGCGGGTGTGTCCGAGCCTGAAGTCGAGCGTCTTCGGCTGCTGGCCGACTCACTCTACCAAGCGGTCATTGATTTTCAGCTGATCAACGCTGGGCATTCCCCATCGACCATCCATTGAGGCGCAGACGAATGGCTCAGAAACCAGCGGTACTTTACCCTGATCATCGAATGTATACAGACGCCGTGGAAGCGATGAGGCAATACCACGAAGCCCAAGCCTCCGGCAGTCCCGCCGAGCAAGTCGAGCGGTTGCGAAAAATCGCCGAATCGCAGTTTCAGGCAGTAAACGAATACCAACTTAAAGCCTTAGGATGCAGCGTTCGCCAGCCGCATTGATGGTGACGACTGACTGTAGGCCCTATTACAGCCAGTGCAAGTAGCTGCACGCTTCTCGACTGATACGAAACGTGGCATCCGAACACCTGTTGCAGCTGCTTGCTACCTTTAAGGCTGGCCAACACCCCATAGAAGCGGCGTTAAGAAATAAACTGTAAAGCAAGCGCCAAATATTTCATGCCGTTCAATCCAAGCATTGACGAATAGACCACCTATCCACTAAGTAAAGTGCGCAAGGTACTGATAATATTGGAGTAATTCGACCAAACCGTTGTTTTCTGCTCAAGCGCTTCAAGCTTAGACACTGCAGCAGAATCAAGGGCGGTCGTAATATTGATAGTCCCAATATGAGTCTGACCCTGCGGCGGTGGGGTATCAACACGCTTCACGTCAGCACCTGGATTGAGAGCACTGTATCGCTCCTTAGACACAAGAAATATATCAGGGCGCAGCGCTTCGTAAGAAACGCTGCCCCCAACCTCGATTACCTTGCGCATCCTCTTCAACTCAGAGTCGATGCGTATAGCGATCGACGCATATATAGTATGACTAATTTCATTTTTTCTAACGTGCTCTCGCCAGCCGTATAAGTCCACTGGATTATCAAACGAATAAAGATCGGAGAGCCCGATATAGTTCAAGCGATTCAGAGCAGAAGCACCCAAGGCTATCGCACACGAGTGGACTTCAATGGCCAGCACACACAATTCTGGCGGCCCGAACGAGCCTGAAATGTCGTCATCCCGTTGAGTGGGATAGTTCTTGATAAGCAGACTAAAATACTCATCGTGAGCCTTCTGCAACAAATCAATGACTGCAATTTTCATCGAAACCCTTAACCCTCCATAAACCAACGGTGTTTCTATGCTAAAACAAGACATGAACGTTAGGCCACCTTCGAAGCCCTACTGTCATCCTCATCGGGCAGATAACCAAGCTCCTGAAGTCCCGCGACAATACCTGGAGCAAGACCATTCTTTTTTTGGAAGTATTACCCCAACAATAATGCCAGCACCAAAGTGGTCACGACCAAGGAAAGAATGAGTAACCCATGCTCAATCCTCCAAACAGCTACGCTAGTAAAAAATTAAGCACCGCCCCACGACAGGCACATCATCCAAAATTTCGCGATAGCCAAGCTGCTCCGAGCCGACCACCGACAACATAAAAAGCAAGAAGAACAAGAAAGACAAATCTAATAATTTGGCAGTTCTAGAAACAAACTGACCGAGCAGCGGCTTAAACCACAAAATCGAAGCCCAACGATGGCGCTTGAATTTCGAACAAGAGGTCGATAAAGGGGGTCAGCTCGGCGGCTTTATTTACGCCGCATACTGCATTCAAGACAGCGGAATATTGAAAGCGCATCACATCTTCGTTAATTGTGATGCGCTTTATATCAGCATATTATGGCTTGCTCAAACGAAGAGTAAGCTGCTGACCTTAGAGTGAACACCTTTTTCAGCACCTTCTAGCGGATCGCACTCTCAGTTTATACTGATGATTTATGAAAGCAAATGCGCTTCTGAAAGCTTGATCGCTCGACCCTTTTCTTGAATGTTATCTGGAGCAGCCCGGACAGCCAGTTTAGTACCCACCTTGATCCTGCGCCACCGCTGAAAATCGCCATTCACTAAATTGTCAAAATGCACAAAATATTCTTGTCTCTTTTCGCATGTGGCGAACAAAAATGTGTTGGTCCCCCCCACGCGACCTTTAGGAATCCGGGTGACAGTTGTAATGGTAAGATCTTTGTCCTGCGCTTCGAACTCATGAAGGTCATCATCCGACCCGATAGAGGCAATTTGCGCCCAAGAATTTTCCTTGAAGGGATTATTAGGCAGGTTTAGCTTCGAAAGACTTTTGATTAGCTGGTAAACATAATCGCTTTCACGATACTTAACATATTCAGTTGAGTTAATGAGGTGTTTGCTAATAAAGTCCAAGGTGGCAGTCGCAAATTGGGAGTCGTTTTTGTACTCTTTGCGATCCAGCAAAAAGGCCAGTTCATTAAAAATGTTTTTCGCCAGAAGACAGATGCTTTTGGTATATCCATCATTTCTGAAGACATCGTCCAAAATTTTTATTGCACGCTGCAATGTGAGCGACGTGAACTTTGGATCATCGTTTGCAAAACCTTCTGCTTGACGTTTTAAGGCGCTTGCTCGGAACGCACCATAAAGACCTCGCAATTTACCTTTAGTTTTCCACTCAACCGTTTCATCAATTAGGCGGTCATGCTTGTGATCATACAGAAGGGTGAGAAATCTCCCATTAATGACCTCGATTGCAAATGATGCATCGCCATCAATTTCGTCTCCCCAGCCATCTTTGATAAGCTCGTTGAATACGTCGCGTGATTCCTCGTACTCATTGATAGAGTGAAAATGCATGGCCAAGAAAAGTTTATTGCTAGGGTCTTCTGGATCCTGCTCAACTGCTTTTTCGTACCGAGCTCTAGCCAGGTCTTTTGCATTCAAAGCTTCGTAAATCTTCCCGTAGCCTCGGTTGAAAATTGCGGTGCTGTTATAAAGATGATCGGCCTCGGCAAACTTTTTACTCAGGAGGATCGCTCTTTCTGGTTTCAAATAAAACTTCTGCATCGAGCGATTAAGTTCGGTGAGGAGGATTTTCAAGCTTTGATGAAGGGTAATAGGTATGTAGTCCCAGCGATGAGCGGGGATTCTTTGGTGGGCTTGGCGAGCATCAATTTCCCGAGCTTGGGCTTTACGTCTACTTACGAGGAGCTGTATTTCGCGGCGTGTATTGATATTTTTTGCATTTGTCAGCAGCAGGTCTGTAATAGAGCCGCTAAGCTTAAAAACTTCGCCGTCATCGGTGATTTCCCGGCCTAACAGACTTGTATTGCTAAGCTCAAAAATTGCAGATGCTAATTCGTCGCGAGACAACTCTAGAAGTTCGCATAGGTCAGAGCGATCACTATTTCCTGCTACGAACAATGCTTCCAAAATCTTGATAGAATTATGCGAGAGGCTTTCAATTAAGTTGTTATACGAAAAATCAGCGATTTCCTTGTTCGCCACATTTATTGACTGAGGAATGTCTTTCCCAGAAATAAACAGATCCAAAGTTAAGCGTATTGCTAATGGATTGCAATGACACTTGTTTGCGATTTCTTCCAGCTTTGCTTCTGGAATGGATCCGCCGCCCCGACGAGTAGAATACATTCGCGCCAGAAGCGATGCTGATTTTGGTTTCAGAGCTTCAAGACTAATAATACTTGCATTGTTAATAGAGATTCGGCTTGTTACAAGCAGCCGCCAGGCTTGGGGCAAGGAATAGTTAAACTCTTCAAACTCTCGCGGATGATCTATCAGAAGGGTTTCAAGGTTATCTATAAATAGAATTATTTTAGAGCTGCCAAAAGCAGAATAGCTTTCTTCGAGAGTCGCGCAGTCTGCTTCAAAAACTCTGTTCAGCTCAGAGAGAATACTGGATTTTATCTCGTCAATCGTCTCAACAGCGTCGAGTTTTTTGAGGCCGTCAGCGGTTAACATTTCGGTTTTCATCGAAATGAATATACAGCAATCACACCATTCGCTCGTTTCAGGTATTTTCACAAGCTTGTCAAGTAGATCCAGTGCAAGCGCCGTTTTTCCAAGTCCTCCTGGGCCAATAATCGCCACAGTATTTACACGTGGATTCTTCAATAACTTTAAGAGGTCGCCGCCTTCTTTTTGCCTGCCAACCAATCCCGTAATTGCGTGATCAAAACGATCCGGCATATTATTCTTGATTTGCCAGATTGATTTGGATAGCCACTCCTCTGGCGGATCAGTAATCTCTCCCTTCTCAGCTGAGGCTAGGGATCGCCTAACGCTTTCTAGGCCTAGAATGTCAACAATTGGATCTGACGCGACAGCCGCCAATCGATACCAGTACGGATCAATAAAGCGCCTATTAGGATGAGATACCGAATTTCGAATTTCATAAACCTCATACTTTACAAATAGCTCCCTCAGCGCAACTAGGTAGCTGTTTGCTGAGGTGTCTTTTGTTAGCTCTATTAAGATTTGAAATAACTCGTCAAGATATGTAGCCTCGATCACATCCTTAACTTTTGTCGCATCGAAAGCTCGCCGACTGTCTTTTTCTCTATCTGCAATATCTTGAATTAGCTGCTCTGGAAATCTTGAAACGTCTAGCTCACTTTCAAGCACAAAGCTTCCCAAAGCTTGCTCCATATCATGGAGAACCATTGCCGCTTTTCTTCTATTGAGAGTATTGCTCATAAAGATTCCATTCTACTCTAGAATTTTGATGCTAGATGGGAGCCGGCACAGCTTTCAACAAACGAATTGATAGGAGCGCCTTCAGCTTCAACGTCAAGGCCTTTTGATATCACATCGCTAAGCTGCTTTCCACTCCGGCGGCGTCTAGTAGTAGCGAACCAACAAGGAAAATAGGCGCGCCTCGCAACCGGGTCACTTGCGATAACGCCAAAGCGAAGCAGCTAGGCAGCTTGGCGGATGCGATCCTGTGACCACCGCTTGCAGGGGCGAAGCCCACGGTGCCAATAGCCACCGCATGGAACGCGCCGAAGGCCTGCTGCCGCTGCTGGAACACTGCATCAAGACCCCAGGCGTGCGCGTCATCGACTGCCCAATCGGAAGATATGACAGTTGAGATAGCCCCAATACGGTCGCGATTGACCCATGTGCCTGCGTACGAGGTATCCGCGGGACCTCGGTGCAGGAGATGACCGACGATCAAACTTGTGAAAGAAATTCAACGCGCCCATTCGCCGAACGGTGCGTGGGACTCAATGTAGCGCGCGGCCGATTGCACATCACGCCAACCGACATAGGCCATCAATGCCTCGGTGCTCCACTGATTGCGGCTGGCCCAGGTAGCGAAGCCACGACGCAGCGAATGCGCCGAATAGCCCTCGGCCTCGATCCCGCTACGCAGTAGAGCCCGGCGCAACAGACGCGACACACTGTTGGCATTAAGTGGCTGCACGCCGAGATGCCCCCAGCGATCAATGCCACGAAACAGTGGGCCTTTCTCAATACCGCTGAGCGTTAGCCACTGTTCGATGGCTTGTACCGGACATAGGCGCTTCAGCGCCGGCATGGTCAGATTGCGCCCGCGGTTGTCCCGGTCGGTCTTGCTGCTTGCCAGGAACACGTGCATGCCTACTCCCGCCTCGATCCGCACGTGCTCGGCCTGCAGTCGGCACAGCTCGTCGCCACGAAAGGCGCGCCAGAAACCGAGCAGGATCAGCGCCTGGTCGCGGGCGGCACGCAGTCGAAGTGCGGGTAGTGCACTGTGCACGTCGGCGCTCAAGCCCTCAATGCTGGCTTCCAGCACCTTGAGCGGCAACGCCGGCGCCTGTTTCACCGGCTGCGGGTGCAGCGCCTGGATGCCGCGCAAGGTGTCGCGCACTTGGGCCGCCTTGGTCGGGTCGACAAAGCCGCGCTGCTGGTGCCACTGGGCGAGTGCCGCGAGGTGCGTGCGTAACGTGCTGGCCGACAGCCGTGCCCCGAAGGCTGCCAGGTAGCGCACCACGCTGACGCTCGACGCCGGCAGCAGCCCGCCCCACTCCCCTTCGAAGTGCTCGATGGCCTGGGCGTAGCGGCGCGCGGTGCTGGCCCGGCGTGCCGCCTGCTGATACCGCTCCGCGTCGCTCACCTGACCTCCCGTGTATCGCGCTTACGCGCTCAATCCCGCAAAACGCCTATCAGGTTCGAGAAATCTGCATTCTCGAACGCCACTCCGTCCGAATCCCGGTCGCGTTTCGGGCACCGTTACAGCTGTAATCGCATACTCCGTAAACCAGTACGAAATCGTAGGAGAGCCGCCATGGCGCGCGGTGGCATCAACCTCGCTGTGGTCAGAACCGCTCGCGAAGCCCTGCTCGCCCGCGGCGTACATCCGAGCATCGATGCGGTGCGCGTCCAGCTCGGCAACACCGGCTCCAAAAGCACCATTCAGCGTTACCTGAAGGAACTCAGTGCCGGTGAACGGGCGCAGCGCCCTCCTACGCCGGATGAGGAACTGCAGGGGTATGTCGAGGACCTCAGCGCCCGCCTTAATGCGCTGGCCGCCGAGCATGTCGCCGAGGATCGACGCCAGCTCGCCCTTGAACGCATCGCCCAGGAACAACAACGCCTCCAGCAACAGGCGCAGCTGGACCAGTTACAGCAGGCCCACGCCACCCTGCTCCAAGAGCTGGGGGCGCTGCGCGCGTATGAGCGGACGCTGCAAGCGCAACTGCGCGAAGCCGACGGCGAGCGCCGGCGCTTGGTACAAGTCGACCGCGACTTGCAGCAATTACTGGAAGAGCGCGCCCTGCGAGTGCAGACGCTGGAGGACAAACTGCGCCAAGCGCGTGAGGCCCTCGCGCACTACCGCCAACAGCACCTGACGCAGCGCCAGGAAGAGCTCCAGCGGCATGACACTCAAACACAGCAACTGCAGCACGAACTGCGTGAACTCCGATTGGACCTGCAGCACAAGTTGGAAGAACTGAGTAGCTCATCCCGGGACAATGAGCGACTAGTCAGCGAATTGCGCGCCGAACGGCAACAAGCCCACCGCCGTGACCAAGATCAAGCACATCTCCGTCAACTGCACCAGGACACTGACGCTGCATTACGTCTGGCCCAAGAACGTCTCAACACGTTGTCGGCGGCAAATGCCAGTCTTCGCGAACGGGTGAAACGCCATATCCTTAAAGATCGCCATGTCCATCGGGAGCTACGCGCCCAAAAACAGCGGGTTAGCGAACTTCAAAACCTGCTCAATGAGCACCCTGCAGCGAAACCACTGGAAGGGTGAGGTTCCTACAACGACCAGCCGCTACTGGCCGATAACCGCAAGCGATGCCGGCTTATGCTTGCTTAGCGCCCGCATCGAGCCGGTACCGATCGCGCTGGTGGCGCTTGAGCGCCTCTGCGACCCGCCTGAGCAGCTTCGACGGCACCACTTCTTTCGCCAGTTGCAACCAGGACGATGGCGATGACTCAGGCTGAGCCCGCGACAGCAGAAGGTGCACCGCCGTGCAGCCGGACAAGTCCCAGCGTTCGAAGCAATGAAAGTCCTGTAATACGTCCGCAACCTGATCCAACCCGTCCCCCAGCTGTTCGAAGCCTGCAAACGCAGAGGGCCAGCCCACAATAGGCTCAAAGAAGTGCTGTGCGTGCAGCGCATCCAGCAGTTCGTACAATCGCTGGCGGGCGCCGCAACAGGGCTCGCCCTGACAGACCAGTGCCAAGTAAATGAGGAAATGGAGGCTGCACCAGCGTCGCTGCGGGCGAATCCGCCAGTCTGTCGATCCCATTATGGCGATCACACACCCGAGGTTGTGCCAATCGGGACACTCGCACAGACGCCGCATGAGCACTGGCGCCGGATTAGGAAATACGTAGCCGGACCCCAGGTGCAGGCTCAGCGCCTGACCGTCGGTGTGCCGGCGCTTGTCCGAAAGCGTTTCCAAAACATCCCACAAGGGGTTTGTGACCACGTCCTGCAATGCCGGAAGCACAGCCTGCCACTCTTTCAAAAAGCGCTCTTGCGGCAGACTGCCTTCCCAATGTGCCGTGTATTTTTGGTTCCACGCGCCACGCGATGACAGATAAGGATGAAATCGCTGCGTGACAGCATCTCCGAACTGTGCCAGCCCGCGGCTACTCATCTCAACACCTGCCAAGGCTGGCACCGAGTGGCTCAACACCACTCCTTTGATAGGTCGGACGAGTGATTGACGATTCATGGCGGCGTATTCAGCAGAGAAACACCAAAAGTGAAGCAGGTTTGGGATTAGCTGCCAGGAGTGAACCGGTCAAACCACAACATCTGAATATAATACTCATAGAATTTCCCATACATTCAAAAGTTTGCAGTTGGTCGTCGGACCACTTACACGGAGTCGTACTGGTACGAAATACGTTCGATAATGAACATATCGGCTACTTCACGCACGCATGGCCAAGGTGAGGGGGTGATCATGAAGTCCTGTTACTGCCGACTCTGGATCGACAACTGTCAGACCATCCGATCCAGTACCGGCGTCGAGCTGCGGTTTACGCCTTCAAAGTCCTTGGAGCCCTTTGGCCTGCAAGCAAGCACTCACACCCTCACTTGGCTCGCGCATGTGTTCATGCAAGGCGATTCATGGTTTAACCCCAAAGAATTTATCCCACCTAGCGGACGTGGACATGCCCCGCATTACCCCAGCCGCAGACGCCCAGGCAGCAGTGGCCCGACCTCTGAAGCCATGCACCTCATGCCGGGCAGTCTGCAAGTGGTGATATTCGATCCACATTCGGGTCGCATAATAGGGACTGCGGCAATTCCGGCTTCGCAAGATACGTTGTTTTGGGGATTTCGAATATTCGCAGCGCTCGAAGCGAAGCGGGCGGCGCAACGCCGCCAGTTAGAAGCGCTGAACAGGCGTTTTCACTTGGACAATGCCGACGAGTTCATCAACGCCATCTTGAGCCGTGAACGTCAACGTCTCGGCGGCAAGTAACGAGAACCCGCATGATTGCCTGCGCTCCAGGAGTTCAGCTTATGGTTACTCCATATGATCTGAATGCGCCACATTCAGGCTACACACTTGAAATGCCCAAGCCGCTGAGATTTGGAAGGTCCCGCAAGCTGGTGACCTTCGTTGCCTCTCGCAAGAACCAAGTCTCCATTGGCTGCGAAACCTTGCTGGAAGCTGACTTCTGTATTCACTTGGAATACCAGTCAGCCGTCGCTGCCTATCAATCGCAACCCTTCACCATTCGCTTTAGCAAATCGAAAACCCGTTACACCCCCGACTTTCTGGCGACTTTGGTGGACGGCAACCAGGTTGTGTACGAAGTGAAAAGCGATGCAGGTGCCCGCAATCGAAATTGGCAGATACGGCGTGCGGTACTCGAGCAATTGTTCAGCCAAAACGACTTGCGGTTCGAATGCGTTGAACAGTGTCAGTTCGATCACCCTGTGCAGATCCACAACCTTCGGATGCTCTATCACTTGGGCTACGACGGCAATCTCGCCAGGGTACCATATATGCTTCGCCTACTTCAGGAGCAACCTGAAAAGTGCGCCTCCATCGCTTTTCTGCTAAAGCACGGCGTTTCGCAAGCTGACCTGACTTGCGCGCTATTTAATCAGCAGTTGCATTGCCATCTGCACCGCCCGCTAAACTTATTGAGCTGGGTGTGGTGACTGCGATGGATAGCCTGGAAATGCACGTCGGCGAGCACTATCAATATTACGGCTCGGATTACCAGGTGGTCGTGGCGGAGGGCAGTCGCTATCAGCTGCGCTCGCTCAAGTTCAGTAAGCAGATCGTGATCCAATCATATGAGCGGTTGGCAAAGGCCTGGTGTAAAGGCACCTTAGTCAAAACCCAAGAGGCACCGTTCGCTCCACGAGCAGATCTGATTCTCGACGCCTTGAATCCTCACCAGCAGACCGCCCTGGCCAAACGGTTACGCTATGTATTACCGGTGATAGAGCACTGGGGCGGCCATCTGCCCCGCCAACCGGTACTGACTCTGCTTACCGAAGTTGCCAAAAAAGAAGGCGAAACGAGACCGAGCTATGGCGCCCTTTACTTATGGGTCAAGGCTTACCTGAGCATGGGCGAGAATAAGCTCGCTCTCGTTCCCCGAACCCGAAGCTCGCCAATCCGGCGTGTGCTCAAGCAGCCCGAGATCGTACAAGAGATCATCAAGGTCAATCTAGCTCAATTGTTTTTTACACAGACACCATGCAAGAAAACCGACCTCATTTTCGCTATCCAGAGTGCCATTGAGGCCTGCAATGAAAAACGCCCACCTCACGATCAGCTGACCTGTCCTTCTACCAGCACGCTCTACCGTATTATTACCGAGTTGGATCGGTACGAGACCGACTGTCACCAGCTAGGTTACCTTCGTGCCATAAAAAAACAGAAATGGAGCCGTAAGTGCAAACGACCCTTTGCAGTGTTTGACTTAGTCGAAGGCGATACGCATACGTTCGACGTGGAAACGGTTGATGGAAAAGGTCAGCTCATCGGACGTGTTTTCCTGACCGTGTTGATCGAAGTACGCACCCGAATCATCTTGGGATGGGACATTTCCTATAATCCGGGGAGCGCCGAAAAGACGATCCGCGCGCTGAAACAGTCCCTGTTGAGTAGCAACCCCTTTGGTGGGCTGGCTCGCCGTTATCGATTGGACAATGGCAGCGAATTCGCCAATGTCCGACTGAAAAGCGTTCTCAACGACCTAGGCGCAGATGTGACCTACTGCGAACCTAGGAATCCGGATCAAAAACCGCACCTCGAAAGTTTCTTCAAGACTTGGACCACCTCCATCGCCCATTGTATGCCCGGAACGACATTTTCGGGTCCAAACCCATATGATTCCGAAGCCAATGCCTGCCTGACGCTGAATGACGTTAGAAATAATTTCGAACATTGGCTTAAGACTGTCTACCATCCAGGTTCCCATGACGGCTTGGGTAAATCGCCCCAAGAAGCTTGGGACGAAGAGCAAGTTAATTCCACCGCTTTCGAACAGAAACGGTACAGCGAAGAGGATCTTAGGCGCCATCTGCTGTGTGTCGCCTATATCAAACCTAACAATGGCCGATTGCGTTATAAAGGACTTGCCTGGACGGGTCCTGCCGTAAGCTATCTGGCCACCCTGTACTCCGGAAAACCACGGCGACTGCGGTTGCTGTATGACATCTCCGAGCTTGGCACAGCGTGGGTTTGCGACCCCAATACGCCTAGCGAGCTGTTCGAAGTCATGGCGGTCGATCCCGATTATCAAAATGGCCTGACCATGCATATGCATGAATTAATAAGCGCTCGTCTGAGGGCCCGCAAGCAATCCCCCTGTTACAGAGCCGCATGCGAGGCGCGGGTTGAGATCATTCGCGAACTGGCCAGCGAAAAAAACAAGACTCAACGGAAAACATGCAAGCGCGCAGAAGAGCGTGGAGATTTCAAATCGAAGCGGAATTTACCCGTTCCCTCTGTCGCTCTAGAGGCTGACGGCAACAGTAGGCGTCAATTGCATCCTGGTACCCCATCAGATTACGCGAGCCTGGTGACCAACCATGATTGATGAATTGAAGGCTGAAGCCCTGAGCGAATTCAGTAAACAGACCGTGTTCTTTCCCAGTTATCAGTTTGCTTATTCGCAGCTCTGCAAGGCTCTGGAAGCTACCGAACTGCGTAAAACGGCGAGCTGCGCCTTCATCATCGGGCCGTCGGGTTCAGGAAAATCCCGTCTTTGCGAGTTATACACCGGTTCTTTTGAACCACCGCATACGGAGCGAGATGAAGACGGCATATACAAAATCATAACCGCTCTTTATTGCACGGTACCAGCTCCGGTGACGATCAAGGGAATATGCACCACGCTACTCAAAAAGCTCGGTATTTACCCGGCACATGGCGACGTGCATGCACTTAACGAATTACTTCTCGATCGCCTGAAAAAATGCCGGGTCAAAGTCATCATCTTGGACGAAATTCAGCGACTGCTAAAACCGGAAGCGGAAAAGTCTCGCGGCGTGACGCTAGATTGGCTGGTGACCCTGCTGAGCAGGAGCGAAATTCCCATCATGCTGGCAGGTACTGAAGAGTGCAAGCTTCTACTCAGGGGAAAAAAAACTTCCTCACCCTTTATTAGGAGATATTGCTACGTCGCCTACCTGGAACACTTTGAATTCAGCGAACTCAATACGTCGGATTACTACATGACACTTAAAGTTCTTGATCAAGAACTATACAGACTCATGAATTACAAAGGAGAAATCCATCTCCATGATCTCACGGTCATGGCGCCGCTCTACGTGGCAAGCGTTGGAGACTTGGAATATCTTCGCCAAATTGTATACGAAGCTGCTTCCAACGTCCTATGCCGCAACGCAAGCACTCTTATTCGCCAGGATTTTGTTGAGGCGTGCCGCAGCCTTCATCTTCCAAAACAGCTCAGCGAGACCAATCCGTTCGACTTAACGCTGAGCCAATGTCTTGAATTGATATCAGTATACAACGATGAACAAGCTCTTCTACGTGCCAATACCGCTTACTGATGAAAGCCCATACAGTTTAATCAGAAGAGCAATGCTGGCTCACGGTTTTCACTCAGTTCATGAGTTTAGCTCAGTTTGCTTGAGGCAATCAGCACTGGACCATCTCGCGATAACACAAACGGCTCCGATTACCCGGTTCCTGGCAGCAGAAGCAGACACCTTTGCCACTACCCTTCTTGATAGCTTTTACCAAATAGTAAAACGCGCTCACGCTCGACATCTGGTAGTTAGCGGAGTTGAAGTACCTATAAGATACCTACGATTGACGTCATTTGCCTTCTGTGACGAATGCTTTAAAGAAGGTTGGCAGCGTCAAATTCAAGACTTCACACTCGCAGAGTTTTGCCCGTATCACCAGAAAAAATACTTGATGCGCTGTCCAGCATGCGGAGGCGCCATAAAATGGTGGCATGTGCTATCTGGACGATGTCATTACTGCGACCATATGCTCACATGTCGCTCAGCCTCGTCTAGAGAGTGTAGACCTGAAGAATATCTTGTACAAAGCCTAAGAACGCAAAACCAAGCGTACTTTGACAAGATTTTCCAAATACTACGTCAGTTGGGCAGCCCAACGGCCAAAGCACCTGTCGCTCCTGAAGCGACCCGCTGTCAGATAAATGAAGCAGCAATGCTCATTGCTAATAGCGACGTTCAAGGACTACTACAACACTTATCCTCCTTACATAACACCTACCCTGAAATCGACAAATTGTGGATAGCCGCACGCTTTTCAGGCATCCACACCCCTGCAAAAACTGAAGCCATCAACATGTTTTTAGAACAGGATACTGCAACCCGCGAAAAAACTCACAACACCACACCCTTTCTATTAACCTTCAAACAAATCAAACGCAAACTGCAAAAGGAAGGCGTTTATTTCCCCAACCCTAGACAATTACGCTTGAGTCTGAATCCAACAAAAAGACTCTTCAGCATTGATGACATTTGCGCAGCATACGCGGCACATGAACAATATCAAGACATGGGTGCAGGACGCCTACCTAAACCCAAAGCAGAACTTTGCACTGCCAAAGAAGCTGCCTGTCGACTATATATCAAGCCGCAAGTGATACAGACCTATGCTCGACATGGTCTAATCTCATATTATTCAGGAGGTCACAATAAAAAATTCTTCCTTACAGATGACATCGACGGCCTTATCAGTCGACTACAACCCCCTCGTTACATTGCAGGGACTTGCGACATAAAATTGAGAACGCTACACAGAGCGATCATAGAGCTTAATCTTGAACCCACCTACAGCTACGGACTTCACTGGTCAAATTGTTTATTTACCATGGATGACATTCAGTCAATAAAGACCCTATTGAATGACAATACAGAGCACACCCGTCAGTCCTTCCGACTCATTCTCCCTGAACTGCCGGCCGACCCCATATTCTTCAAAAACTACTCAACATACACTGGAGCAGTTAAACTCCTAAAAATCCAAAGCACAACCCTGCACCAACTTATAAAATGGCATTATCTGCATAATTGCTTGATATCCAAGAACAAAATCTACATCCCCAATACCGAGCTTTTAAAATTTCGAAACAAATATATCAACAGCAAAACTGTCGGAAAAGAACTAAAAATACCTACATTTATGCTATTCGATGTATTGCAGGCATTAGGCATTCAGCCAATAGTCTTTCCTGAAACCGGCCTGATTAGAGCTGACTTGTTATACAAAAAGAGCGAGATCTCAAAGATCCAGTCTACGTTATCTATGGAAAGCCCTAACGAGCCACAAAATTATTTAACCATCGACAGCGCCCGCAAACGCTTCGGCGTTAATGAGGACACCATAGTATTCCTCGCGCACCACAACTTCATTAGCCACCTACAGGGAAGACGAAAAATCTACTTCCGCCCAGGTACGGTGGACCTTTTTTTCAAAAAATTTTCAGTCCTTGAGCAACTACTTGCCTTTTTAGGGTTCCCCTCACGCCCAACATCTAAACTTATTGACACACTATACAAATATGCTTCTCGTGAAATTTCAGTCAAAAGCAATACGGCAGAGTTCTATCGATTCAGTCAATATATATTATCATTCCTAGACGCCGAAACACCTGTAGACTCCCCACTTCTGAGCATAATCAAAGAGGCAGCGAGCCAAAGTTCATCTATCGTGCGCCATATTTCACCAAACTGTATTTTACTCAGCCAAGCTCTAAAGCAGTACCAAATGACGAACAATGATTTCATTGGAACATTCGTAATAAAAGGTTTCGTATCAACAACAAAGTTCAACGGAGAAAAATACTTAACGAAAGAAGCCTTCGAAAAAATCCAATGCATTCTTCAAACCTACATCACCTGCGCAATGGCTGATCGCTTGTATTTTTACAAAACTGATACCAGCAGGTGCTTAATCGCGCGGGGAGTTTTAAAAGTAGAAGTGAATGTATCTGGGTTAATCGCCAAGCCATTATTACGCCTTGACAAAGTATTAAATTATCTCAGTCACAACCCTGTAAGCTCATATCTAAAGATCGCGCAACCTTAGGCACTTCCACGCCAACTCACTCACCAAACTCACGACACGGACTGAATCGCCCTTGGTTTCGTAGACACCTCCAAGCCTCATAATGAGGCCCAAATTGCCAAACCCTCAAGGTGCATCCCAGCGACTACTACGCTTGGTTGGCCGAGCCTCAATCTGCCCGAGCCAAAGAAGATCAGCGCCTGCTTGGCTTGATCAACCAGGCCTGGTTAGAAAGCGGCGGCGTGTATGGCTATCGCAAGATTCACGATGACCTGCGAGAGCTAGGAGAGATCTGTGGGCGAAATCGAGTCGGTCGCTTGATGCAGGCAGAAGGGCTGCGTTCGCAAACGGGCTATCGCCGTCGTCCTGAGTTTTATGGCGGAAAACCAACAGTGGCATCGCCCAACCATCTGGCCCGGCAGTTCAAGGTCAGTGAGCCGAATAAGGTCTGGGTGACCGATATCACCTACATCCGCACCTATGAAGGGTGGCTGTACCTGGCGGTAGTGCTGGATCTGTTCTCTCGCCAAGTCATTGGTTGGTCAATGAAGCCCAGGATGAGCAGCGACCTGTCAAACCCATGCCAAACTATTCACTTGCTTTAACCCTATAGCAATACGTATTCAGCAACATAAATTTTTTTGAAAAAATCGGTTCAAGGCTTCTTGAAATGCACGCCAGATGAGGTCAGCTGTGTCAATTCTGGTTGAAATTGATCGAGAAGACCTGGGTGAACTGCTCAGTGCGATCAAGGCGGTCCTGGCTGGATATAACTATTTCCCCAGCCAGGCAATCAATAACAACCCGACTACCGGCACCGACTTGCAACTTTTCCGCCAGGTGAATGACCGCGAACTGATGGTACTGCAACTCTTCGCCCAAGGCCGCAGCAACAAGGAAATTGCCAAAGGCATGTTCCTCAGCAGCAAAACCGTCAGCACCTACAAAAAGCGCCTCATGCACAAGCTTCAGGTCAACACGCTGGTGGATCTGATCGAGATGGCCAAGCGCAACGCGCTTGTCTGAAGGTGGTCATGGCCCGCACTATCGCCCGCCTGCTGCTCGCCCTGCTGCTATCAAGCGGCGCGACACAGGCTACCACTCGCGAAGCGTCGTCCTACACGTTGCTGGCAAGGTCATCGGCCGGTCCGGCCCAGCTCCTGTTCACGCCCGAACAACGGTTATGGCTCGAAGGCCGTCAGGAACTGGTACTGGGAACGTCGGCGCCCGACTACCCACCGTTCGACATCACCAGTGGCGGCCGCGCCTACCAAGGCCTGACCGCCGAGTATGCAAGCCTGGTCGGCAAGGCCCTGCAGTTACCCGTGCGGGTGCTGCGTTTTCCCAGCCGGCAAGCGGCGGTGGAGGCGCTCAGGCAGGGTGATATCGATTTACTCGGCAGCGCCAATGGCTACGAAGCGGCCAACGACGGCCTGGTGCTGTCACAGCCCTATGCCATCGACCAACCGGTACTGGTAACGCGCGAAGATGAAAACCGGGCGATGGACACGGACCTGACCGGCATGCGCCTGGGCATGCTCTACCACTACCTGCCCAAACAGGAAGTACACAGCGCCTACCCCAAGGCCGAGCTGCTGGCCTTCGGCTCTTCCAGCCAGGCACTGAATGCCGTGGCATTCGGCCAGGCCGACGTGTTCATCGGCGACACCATCTCCACGCACTACCAGCTCAATCGCGGCCACCTGCCACGCCTGCGCATGGCCAACTTCGGCCAGCACAAGGCCGTCGGCTTCGGTTTTGCCTTGCGCCAGCAAGACACACTGCTGCTGGAGCTGGTGAACATTGTCCTCGACAGCCAGACGCCGGCCATGCGCACCAGCATTTTCAAGCGCTGGAGCGCTGGCAGCGACCAACTGCTGAGCGACCGCCAACTGCAATTGAGCGAGGCCGAGCAACAGTGGCTGCAGCAGCATCCGGTGATGCGCGTGGCGATTGATGACACGGCTGCACCCCTCTCCTATTTCGATGATTCGGGGCATTTTCGCGGCATCACTGCCGACCTGCTGGAGCTCATCCGCCTGCGCACAGGCTTACGCTTCGAAGTACAACGTGCCAGTGGCATTGCCGACATGATTGCCCGCCTCAAGGATGGCCGGGCCGATGTCATCGCCGCATTGGCCAGCGCCAGGGCGGCGGGGGACGACCTGCTAATCAGCCGCCCCTACCTGGAAAGCGCCTACGTACTGGTCAGCCACAAGGACAACAAGGCACTGGGCTCGCTGGAACAACTGAAAGGGCATCGCATTGCCATTACCCGCTACAGCGCCATGGATGCCATGCTGTCCCGGTACTATCCGCAGATCGGCTGGGTCGAGACCGAAAGCGCGTTCTACTCCATGGCGTTGCTCAACAGTGGTGCCGTCGATGCAGTGATTACCACCCTGATCGATGCCAACCACGCCTTGGCCAGCAACCCGGAACTGGTGATCCGCTCGTCGGTGGGCAGCGAACCCGCCAACTTCGCCATGGCCACCATGGCCCCTTCACCGGCCCTGCTGTCGATCCTCGACAAGGCACTGCTCAGCATCTCACCGGAGGAGCTGGGGGTTATCAACAACCGCTGGCGCGGCTTTAGCCGACACGAAGACAGCAACGCCAAGGGTTACAGCCGTCTCGCACTGCAGGTCGTGCTGGGCACTGCCGTGCTTCTGCTGCTGGCCTTGCTCTGGAACGCTCGCCTGCGTCTGCAGATTCGTCAGCGCCACCGCGCCGAACGCGCCCTGAACGACCAACTGGCATTCATGCGCGCACTGCTCAACGGCACCCCCCACCCCATGTATGTGCGTGACCGCGAGGGCTGCCTGAAAAGCTGCAACTACAGCTACCTGGAAGCCGTGCAGGCCCGGTCCGATGAGGTCATTGGCAAGCAACTCGAAGACAGCCTTTTCGCCAATCCCGAGCAAACCCGTCAAATCCAGGCCGACTACCTGAAAGTCATGGCCGCCGGCTCGCCGTTGATCATGGACCGCCCCCTGCGGATCAAGGGACGCGAGCTGACCATTTATCACTGGATTCTGCCGTACCGCGACTCACTGGGAGAAATCCAGGGCATCATCGGCGGCTGGATCGATATCAGCGATCGCCGCCAACTGGTGCTGGAGCTGCGCCAGGCCAAACAACAGGCCGACGATGCCAACCGCGCCAAAAGCACCTTCCTGGCCACCATCAGCCACGAAATACGCACCCCGATGAATGCCGTGATCGGCATGCTCGAACTGGCGGTGAAGCGCGCCGACCAAGGTCGCCTGGACCGTGGCGCACTGGAGCTTGCCCACCATTCGGCCAAAGACCTGCTAGGCCTGATCGGCGATATCCTCGATATCGTGCGCATCGAGTCCGGTCACCTGACCCTGGCGCCGGAGGCCGTAGACCTGGCCGCATTGGTGGAGTCAGTGGGGCGCATCTTCGAGGGCCAGGCGCGGCAGAAAGGCCTGGCACTCGAGGTGATGATCACGCCGGCCGCGCGCTGCCATGCCTTGCTCGACCCCCTGCGCTTCAAACAGGTGCTGTCCAACCTGGTCAGCAACGCCATCAAGTTCACCGAGCATGGCCAGGTGCGTATCAGCGCCGACCTGCAGGACAACGGCACCAGCACGCCCGCCGTACTGCAACTGGAAGTGCGTGACAGTGGCATCGGCATCCACGCCGACGACCTGCAACGCCTGTTCACCCCGTTCGTCCAGGCCAACCCGCATAGCCAGGGTGCGCGCGCAGGTACCGGGTTGGGCCTGACCATCTGCCGCAACCTGTGCGAAATGATGGGTGGCGACCTGACCCTCAAAAGCCTCGAAGGGGTCGGCACCCAAGTCTGCCTGAAAATGCCGCTGCAACAGGTTGATGCGCAAGTGCAGCCGGCCCCCCTGATCGAAAAGCTTGATGTGCCCGACCCGCGGCTGAACGTGCTGGTGATCGACGACCATCCGGCCAACCTGCAACTGATGGCGCAGCAGCTTGCCTACCTGGGCCTGGAGCACGCCAGCGCCCGCGATGGCCGTGAAGGCCTGGCCACCTGGCGGGCGGGCAACTTCGATGTGCTGGTACTTGACTGCAACATGCCGCACATGAACGGCTACCAGCTGGCGACAGCCGTGCGCACCGAAGAGCGCCATGGCAACCGGCCACGCTGCACCATTCTTGGCTATACCGCCAACGCTCAGCCAGAAGTACGCCGCAAGTGCCTGAGCGCCGGCATGGACGACTGTTTGCTCAAGCCCATCAGCCTGAGCACCCTCAGCCAGCGCCTGGCCGGCATCAACCCGCGCCGGCAGCGCAAGCGCCGACGCCCCCTGTATCACCTGGATGGTCTGGCTGCAGTAGTCGGGCATGACCCCGCCGACCGCCGGCGTTTTCTGCAGACTCTGCAGCAGAGCCTGCAGGCCGATCTTTCCACCTTAATGGCGCTGCACCCAGAGCACGACGCCGATGCGATTGCCGAACAGGCCCACAAAGTGCTCAGCGCAGCGCGCATGCTCGAAGCGCCCGACCTGATGGCCGCCTGCGAAGCACTGGAGTCTGGTGGCTTGCCTACTGCCCAGTTGCGCCTGCGGCGTCAGGCACTGGCGCGGCACATGCGGCGAGTGGAGCTGGCCCTGGCCAAAGAATTACCCCCAAGCACCGATACGCAGGCAGCCAGCCGTGTTAACTGGTAGACTGCGCGGCGTTATTACCTAAGAGGATTGTTTCATGGCCACAAACCGCTCCCGTCGTCTGCGCAAGAAGCTGTGTGTCGACGAGTTTCAGGAATTGGGCTTCGAGCTGAACCTGGAATTCAAGGAAGATCTGGATGACCAGGCAATCGATGCTTTCCTCGATGCGTTCCTGGAAGAAGCCATGGACGCCAACGGCCTGGACTATGTAGGCGGTGACGATTTCGGCCTGGTGTGCTCGGTCAAGCGCGGTTCGGTCAGCGAAGAACAACGCGCCGCCGTAGAAGCCTGGCTCAAGGGCCGCAGCGAACTGACCAAAATCGAAGTCAGCCCACTGCTGGACGCCTGGTACCCGGAAAAGCCGATCAACAAGGCTGAGTGATACTTGCCTGTCTGATCGCTGAAAAGGCCACCCACATGGGTGGCCTTTTTTATTGCCGATGCTTTTTATCCGCCATGCTTTTCCGTCGAACGTGGCGCATCGTCGCTACGCTTGGGGCATAATGCGTACTCTTTCGTCCTGGGGCCATCATCTCTTACAGCCCCTATGCCCTTTTCCCTCGCTGCAGGGTATTTATTCATTATGATCAAAACGCTTCGCCCCCTCGTTCTTGCCGGCCTGCTGTTGCCACTCGCATTGCCCAGCCACGCCGCCGCCGTCAACACCACCCTGCCCGCCAAAGTGCAGCAGGCGCTCAAAGCCAACAAGCTGCAGGACACAGCGCTGTCGCTGGTAATGTTGCCGCTTGACGGGCCCGGTACCCCGACCGTGTTCAATGCCGATGTTTCGGTAAACCCGGCCTCGACCATGAAACTGGTTACCACCTATGCCGCCCTCGAGCTGCTTGGCCCCACCTTCCAGTGGAAAACCGAGTTCTACACCGACGGTACCCTGAGCAATGGCGTGCTCAACGGCAACCTGTACCTCAAAGGTGGAGGCGACCCGAAGCTGAACATGGAAAAGCTCTGGTTGCTGATGCGTGACCTGCGCGCCAATGGCGTGCGCACCATCACCGGTGACCTGGTGCTGGACCGCAGCCACTTCGTGCAGCCCAACCTGCCGCAGTTCAACGATGACGGCGGCGATGAAAACAAGCCGTTCCTGGTCAAACCCGACTCGCTGCTGGTCAACCTCAAGGCCCTGCGCTTCGTGGCCCGCAACGATGGGGGCAAGGTTACCATCGCGGTCGAACCCCCTATTGCCAGCATTCGCATCGACAACCAGGTCAAGGCCGTGGCGTCCAAGCAGTGCACGGGTGATGTGCGCTACAACCCGGTACCTCAAGCCGATGGCATCAGCGTAACCGTCAGCGGCCAGCTGGGTGACGGCTGCAACTCGCAGACCTACCTGTCGCTGCTCGACCACCCGACCTATGCCGCCGGTGCCGTGCGCGCGATCTGGAACGAGCTGGGTGGCAACATCCAGGGCGGTGACCGCATCGAGAACGTGCCCAAAGGTGCACGCCTGCTGGCCCGCGCCTTCTCGCCAGACCTGGTGGAAGTGATCCGCGACATCAACAAGTACAGCAACAACACCATGGCCCAGCAGCTGTTCCTGAGCCTTGGCGCGCAGTTCCGCACCGATGCCGACGGCGACGACGCCCGTGCCGCGCAACGCGTGGTCCGCCAGTGGCTGGCGAAGAAAGGCATTACCGCGCCGCACCTGGTGATGGAAAACGGCTCAGGGCTGTCGCGTGCCGAACGGGTCAGCACCCGGGAAATGGCCGAGATGCTGCAGGCCGCCTGGAAGAGCCCCTACGCCGCCGAGTTCATGAGCTCGATGCCGCTGGTAGGCATGGACGGCACCATGCGCAAGCGCCTCAAGCGCACAGCCATGACCGGTGAAGGGCACATCAAGACCGGCACGCTGAATACCGTGCGGGCGATTGCCGGTTTCAGCCGTGACAGCAACGGCCACACCTGGGCAGTGGCGGCAATCCTCAACGACCCGAAACCATGGGGGGCTTCGCAGGTGCTCGACCAGGTGCTGCTGGACCTGTATCGCCAGCCGAAGCTGGCGGGCAGCACTGCAGCCAACTGATTGGTTAGCCCGTACCGGCCCTTTCGCGGCTATAGCCGCGAAGAGGCCGGTACGGGCAGCCAAAAACGTTCAGGCTGACTCGCCTTCCACCCTGTCCCGCCCCGCCTGCTTGGCTGCATACACTCCCGCATCCGCCCGCAACAACAGGGCATCGGCGCCCTCCCCCGGCCGCCATCCCGCCACACCAAAACTGGCCGTCACCTTGCCCACGCCGTCCACCGGCACATTGCGCAGCCCATGCCACAACTCCAGTGCCAGCAGCCGCGCCTGTTCGGCATCACTGCCCGGGCACAGCACCATGAATTCCTCTCCACCCAACCGGCAGAATACATCGGTACGCCGCAAGCGCTGGCTGATACGCTGGCACAGGCTGCGCAGCACCCGGTCGCCGACGGCATGGCCGAAGCGGTCGTTGATGTGCTTGAAGTGATCGATATCGAGCATGATCACGGCCAGCGTCAAGCCATCACGCTGAGCCCGCTCCAGTTCGACCTTGAGCCGTTCCTGGAAGTAGCGGCGGTTATGAATGCCGGTCAGTGAATCGGTCACCGACAGCGCCCGCAACTCTTCCTCCACACCCTTGAGGTCCGAGATGTCCGTCAGGTAGCCATGCCACAAGGTACAGCCCTGTTCTCCCACCTCCGGCGTCGCTTCGCCACGCACCCAGCGCAGGCCGGCACGTGGCAGGCACACCCGGTATTCCTCGCGCCAGGGTGCCTGGTGCTCGGCCGAGTAACGTACCGAACGGCGCACGCGCTCCAGGTCATCGGGGTGGATACGCTCGAACACCCCCGAGGCATCTTCGCGCAACTGCTGCAGGTCCACTTCGTAGATGTCGTAAAGGCCTTTGCTGGCGTAGGGAAAACACGAATGCCCATCGGCATCCAGGCGATACTGATAAATACCGCCCGGCACCTCGGCACTGAGCTTTTCCAGCAGCCGATCGCGCGCCGCCAGTGCCTCGTGTACCCGACGCCGCTCGGTGACATCGATGCAAATGGCCAGGTAGCCAACCCACAGGCCCTGTTCGTCAAGCATGGCCGTGACCAGCATGTTGGCCACCAACTGGCTGCCATCGGCGCGTAGCAAGGTCCACTCACCCGGCTCGGCGCCTCGCTCGTAAACGGTTTCTGCAAACAGCGCCTGGCCACCGGCGATGTGCCGGCCAAAACGCTGGCTGAGCGCATGCGCACGCAGGCTCAATTCGTCCGGCAGCACCAGGTCCTCCAGGCGCAACTGGCCGATGGCCTGATTGGCCGAGTAACCAAACATACGCTCGGCCCCCGTGTTGAACGTGCTGACTTCGCCCTTGAGGTTGGTGGCAATAATGGCCACCTGGGTCGCGGCCTCCAATACACTGCGCAACTGATTATGGGTACCTCGCAAGGACTGTTCGCTGACCCGCAACTCGGCGGTACGCTGCTCGACCAGGGCCAGGGCACGCTGGCGCTGGCTGAACAGGCTGTAGAGCAAGGCACTGAGCAGCAGGCTCAACAACCCGCCCAGCAGGCCGACCGCCAGTACCGCCGATGTGCGATTGGCCCGCACGAAGGCCTGGCTCGGCAGGATGCTCAGCTGGAAGTGGTGGTCTGCCAGGTGCAGCAGCGGGTTGCTGCTCAGCGACAAGGGGGCAACCTGGTTCTGCGAGTCGTACAGCACTTGCGGCCCTTGCAACCCGGACGGGTCGACGATACGCACCACCAGGTTGTCATCCGCTGCCACAGGGCGCCCATCGCTGACCATCTCGCGCATGCTCAACAAAGCCACCACATAGCCCACTGCAGCGCCATGCGGGTTGGCATCGAAAAATACGGGGGCTACCAGCACCAAGCCGCGCGCGTACGAAGGAATATCGTACATGGCCAAGGGCTCGGACACCGCCATGCTGCCAGATCCGAGCGCCCGCACCAGGGCAGCCTGGAGCTCACCCTGGCCGGCAAGATCGAGTCCATAGGGCAGCCCGGGCATTTCACCGGATTGGGTATACAACACAGGAAAGTAATGGTCGCGCAGCGGCGCGGGGTGCCACTGGCCTTGCGCATCCTGGTCACGGATCACATAGCCCGGGCCGGAATGCTCGCGGGCATGCTGCTCGAACTCGGCGCGCTGCGCGGCTTCGACACGCGGCGCCCAGGCGTAGGCCAGGGTACGCTGCAGCAACGGCCGGGCGTAACCGTCAAATTCGCGTGGTGTCACTTCGTTGGAAAAGCTGAAGAACCGCCGCAGGCCATCCAGGCGCTGCTGTTGTTCATCAAAACGCTCGGCAATACGGCTGTAGCGTTCGCTGGCCAGCAACTCAAAGCGCTGGCGCAGCTGCTGCTTGTAAAACGCCTGTGCGGCCAGCGCCAAGGCGGCCGTCAACAGACCGCCCGCCACCAAGGCCACCAGCGCCACCGCCCACGCGGACACCGTCTCTGTGCACAGGCCAGATAACCGCGCACGCACGCCACACTTTGACATACACCCATCTCGTCACGTCAGCGTCCTGCGGATTATCTTGCCCTGCCCACATTTATAGCCATTGGCCATTAGCCACGCAATGTACCTCGTCGGCTCAGCGCAGCTGCAGACGCCAGGCCCGGTGAATCCGGTTGTTACGGGCGAAGTCCGGGTCCAGGGTCTGGGCAGTGATTTCCTCCACCGCATAACGCGCCATCAGGTGCTCGTCCAGCTGGAACTTGCGGAAGTTGTTGGAGAAATACAACACGCCGCCCGGCGCCAGGCGGGCCATGGCCAGGTCCAGCAGTTGAACGTGGTCACGCTGCACGTCGAACACGCCTTCCATGCGCTTGGAGTTGGAGAAGGTGGGCGGGTCGATGAAAATCAGGTCGTAGCTGTCGCGGTTACCCTCCAGCCAGGCCATCACATCACCCTGCTCCAGGCGGTTGCGCTCAGAGAAGCCATTAAGCGCCAGGTTGCGCCGCGCCCAGTCCAGGTAGGTTTTCGACAGGTCGACGCTGGTGGTGCTGCGCGCACCGCCCTTGGCCGCATGCACGGTGGCAGTGGCGGTGTAGCAGAACAGGTTGAGGAAGCGCTTGTCGGCAGCCTCGCGCTGGATGCGCATGCGCATCGGGCGATGGTCGAGGAACAGCCCGGTGTCGAGGTAGTCGGTGAGGTTGACCAGCAGCTTGACGCCACCTTCGTTCACCTCCTGGAAACGGCCCTCGGTCGCCTGGCGTTCGTACTGGCGGGTGCCGCTCTGGCGCTCGCGGCGCTTGAGCACTACGCGCTGCGGCGAAATGCCCAGCGCCTGCGGGATGGCTGCCAACGCATCAAGCAGGCGCGCCTGGGCCTTTTCCGGGTCGATCGAGCGTGGCGCGGCATACTCCTGCACGTGCACCCAGTCCTGGTACAGGTCAACAGCCAACGCGTACTCGGGCATGTCGGCATCGTACAGGCGGTAGCAGTCGACCTGTTCGCGGCGAGCCCATTTGCCCAGCTGTTTGAGGTTTTTCTGCAACCGGTTGGCAAACATCTGCGCGCCTTCCGAAAGGCGTGCCGGTTCGCTGGCAACGGCGGGTTGCTGGCGGGTTTGCGCGCCCTCAGGTTGTGCTTCGCGACGCTCGCCGGTGACGAACTGGTCAGGCTGCACCTTGAACAGCAGCAGCTTGCACGGCAAGGCGCCGTTCCAGAACGCGTACTGCTTGTGGCTGCGAATGCCCATGCGCTTGCCCAGCTGCGGCGCGCCGGTGAACACCGCTGCCTCCCAGCCCATGCAGGCCTGGCGCAGGCGCTCGCCGAGGTTCTGGTAGAGGTACAGCAGGCTGGCTTCATCACCCAGACGCTCGCCGTATGGCGGGTTGCTGATGACCAGGCCTTTCTGGTTCTGGTCCGGGCGCGGCTCGAAGGTGCTGACTTCGCCCTGGTAGATTTTCACCCAGTCGCCAAGGCCGGCACGCTCGACGTTGTTGCGGCCCGGCTGGATCAGCCGCGGGTCGGCCTCGTAGCCACGGATCCACAGCGGAGGCTTGGCCAGGCCAGCCTGTGCACGCGCCTGCGCTTCGTCATGCACCTTGCGCCACAGCGCTGGCACATGGCCGAGCCAGGCACTGAAGCCCCAGCGCTCACGCTTGAGGTTGGGCGCGATGTCGGCGGCGATCATCGCGGCCTCGACCAGGAAGGTACCCACACCGCACATCGGGTCGGCCAACGCGCCCCCTTCAGCGGCAATGCGCGGCCAGCCAGAACGGATCAACACCGCAGCCGCCAGGTTTTCCTTCAGCGGCGCAGCACCTTGCTGCAGGCGATAGCCACGCTGGTGCAGGCTGTGGCCGGACAGGTCGAGGGAGAGAATGGCCTCGCCACGGTCCAGACGCAGGTGCACGCGCACGTCGGGGTCGATCTTTTCCACCGACGGGCGCAGGCCTTCGCGGTTGCGCAACTTGTCGACAATCGCGTCCTTGACCTTCAGCGCACCAAAGTGAGTGTTGTCGATGCCCGAACCATGGCCACTGAACTCCACCGCCAGGGTGCCATCGGCTGCCAGGTGGTCGGCCCAGTCGACCGCGTGCACGCCATCGTAAAGGTCGTCGGCGTTCTTCATGGAGAAGCGCTTGAGCACCAACAACACCCGGTTGGCCAGGCGTGACCAGACACACAGGCGGTAGGCGGTTTCCATGTCGGCGGCGCCGCGAATGGCCGAGGTGTGCTCACGCACTTCGTCCAGGCCAAGGCCTTTGGCCTCTTCGGCAAGCAGGCCTTCAAGGCCTTTGGGGCAGGTGAGGTAAAGTTCGAAACGGTCCGACATGAGTATTCCAGAGCCTTGGGCTATTGACTGACGAGGCAACGCATCACCCCGCGATGTTTGCCCGCAGGCCTTTCCAGCAGGCGTGCGGGTGGCCCTTCCCTGCACATGAACGTGCCGCGAAAGGCCAGGCCACCTGACCGATCTGCACTCGGCCCGGTGGCCAAGACAGCTTAGATCATCAGGCAGTATGAAAAATTCTGGCGATAACCGGGGCGATGTGACCCTTCGTCGCATTTCAAATTATTTCTGTCATCCGCAAGCAACGCTGGCGAAATGACGTCAATGTTCAGCAAACCCCGATCACAGCGGGCTCAACGCCAAACAAGGTTGAGTCGCATTTATTTACTTATCCCCTCACCCTAGGAAAGGTTACGTGCTTATGACAAATCGATCATTCACACCGTGACTCGCATTCGATAGAACTGGTCTCAGGCCGCTTCGCAACGAGGCGGCACCTTCAGCCCGCCACGCCGGCAGCGGGCGCAAACCGGCAGAAAGACTCTGCCCGGCCTCGGAGAGGCCGACGGGACATTACAGTCAACAAGTGAGGGCAACACCCTATGAGAAGACTTAAGCGTGATCCGTTGGAAAGAGCATATTCACGTGGCTACCAATACGGGGTCACCGGCAAATCCCGCGAACTTTGCCCCTTCAATCTTCCTTCTGTTCGCCAAGCCTGGATCAACGGCTGGCGCGAAGGTCGCGGTGATAACTGGGACGGAATGACTGGCACCGCTGGCATCCATAGACTCAACGAAAATCACGCCGTTGGCTGAACGAGGACACTGAATTCGAGTCACCATGCGCGCCCTATCCGGGCGGCGGGCTGCGGCCCAGGGGCCCCTTGACGGGGCCCTTTTTTATGCCTGCCGTTTAACCGCGCGGTAATGCCGCAATGGCATCGACCGCTTCACGGATCAACGCTGGCCCCTTGTAGATGAAGCCCGAGTAGATCTGTACCAGGCTCGCACCGGCAGCGATCTTCTCGGCAGCGTGACGGCCTTCGGTAATGCCACCCGCGGCAATGATCGGCAACTTGCCGCCCAGCTCGCCTGCCAGCACCTTGACAATGTGGGTGCTCTTTTCCAGCACCGGCGCGCCCGACAGGCCACCCGCCTCGCCACCATACGGCAGCCCCTCGACACCTTCACGGCCCAGCGTGGTGTTGGTGGCGATCACCGCATCCATGCCCGACGCCATCAGCGCGGCAGCCACCAGCGTAGTTTCTTCGTCACTCATGTCCGGGGCGATCTTGATGGCCAGCGGTACACGCTTGCCATGGGTAACCGCCAGTTGCTCGCGGCGTTCGGCCAGGGCGTCGAGCAACTGCTTGAGCGAATCGCCGAACTGCAGGCTGCGCAGGCCCGGGGTATTCGGCGAGCTGACGTTGACGGTGATGTAGCTGGCGGCGGTGTACACCTTGTCCAGGCAGATCAGGTAGTCATCCACGGCGCGCTCGACCGGGGTGTCGAAGTTCTTGCCGATGTTGATGCCCAGCACGCCGTTGTAGCGCGAGGCACGCACGCGGCCGAGCAAGTGATCGACGCCCAGGTTGTTGAAGCCCATGCGGTTGATGATGGCCGTCGCTTCCGGCAGGCGGAACAACCGCGGCTTGGGATTGCCCGGTTGCGGGCGCGGAGTGACGGTACCGATTTCGACGAAGCCGAAGCCCAGCTGGGCAAAGCCGTCGATGGCCGCGCCATTCTTGTCCAGGCCTGCGGCCAGGCCCACCGGGTTGGCGAAGTTCAAGCCCATGACCGAAACCGGCAATGCCGCCGGCTGCTTGCACAGCATGCCATTGAGGCCAAGACGGCCACCGGCACCGATCAGGTCCAGGGACAGGTCGTGGGAAGTTTCCGGGGAAAGCTTGAACAGCAGCTGGCGGGCCAGGGTATACATGGGCGGGCAAGGCTCGGGGTGAGTGAGGGGGCGATTATAGCCAGCCTGGGGCTGACAGGACAGCAAATCGTGGGGCCGCCAAGCACCCCGGCCACCCTTGGCACATCGGTTGCACCGGTTTGGCCCACAGCCTTATCCGTACAGGCGAGGAACCTTGTGAACACCGTACCCCGAGCAACGCCCCTGGCCTGGGTCAATGGCAGTGACGCGCCGGAAAAGCCCAGCCTGAACATCGGCTATATGGCATTGACCGACTGCGCCTCGGTGGTGGTCGCCGCCACCCAGGGCTTCGCCCAGCAATACGGCCTTACCCTCAACCTCAAGCGCCAAGGCTCCTGGGCCGGGCTGCGCGACAAGCTGGTCAGCGGCGAGCTGGATGCCGCGCACTGCCTGTATGGCCTGGTCTATGCCGTGCACCTGGGCATCGGTGGCGTACCGGCCAGTGACATGGCGGTGCTCATGGGCCTGAACCAGAACGCCCAGGCCATCAACCTCTCCCCTGCCTTGCAGCGCAAAGGCGTGACCAACCCTGAAGCATTGGCGCGCCTGGTGCACCAGCATGGCGCACGCCTGACCTTCGCCCAGACCTTCCCCACTGGCACCCACGCCATGTGGCTGTATTACTGGCTGGCCAGCCAAGGCATCCACCCGCTGCGCGACGTGGACAGCGTCGTGGTGCCGCCGGCCCAGATGGCCGCGCATATCCAGGCGGGGCGCATCGACGGCTTCTGCGTGGGTGAGCCTTGGGCCGCCGATGCTGTGGCCAAGGGCCAGGGCTTTACCCTGGCCACCAGCCAGTCGATATGGCCAGACCATCCGGAAAAGGTGCTGGCGTGTGCTCGCGCCTTCGCCGAACACTACCCCAACAGCGCCCGCGCGCTCATCAAGGCGATCCTCGCCGCCAGCCGGTTCATCGAGCAAAGCCCCGAAAACCGCCGCAGCACTGCGCAACTGCTTAGCGGCAACGCCTACCTGGACACCCCGCTGGACAGCATCGAGCCCCGCCTGCTCGGCCACTATCAGGATGGCCTGGGCAACCAGTGGCAAGACCCGCACGCCCTGCGCCTGTTCGACCAGGGCCGAGCCAACCTGCCGTACCTGTCCGACGGCATGTGGTTCATGACCCAGTTCCGCCGCTGGGGCCTGTTGCGCGAAGACCCCGACTACCTCGGTGTGGCTCGGCAGGTTCAGCAGTTGGCGCTGTACAGCGAGGCGGCGCAAAGCCTGGGCGTCGCGTGCCCCGAACAGCCGATGCGCAACAGCCTGCTGATCGATGGCATCCGCTGGGACGGCAGCGATCCTTATGGCTATGCCCGCAGCTTCAGCCTGCATGCCCTGGGCGACCTGCCCGATGCCCGCGTCGGCGCGTGAGGGGGACCAACATGTTGCGCATTCTGCTGATCGACGACACCCAGAACAAACTCGGCCGCCTCAAGGCGGCGTTGATCGAGGCCGGCTTCGAGGTTACCGAAGCCCCAGGCCTGACCATCGACCTGCCCGCCTGCGTCGAAACGGTGCGCCCGGATGTGGTACTGATCGATACCGACTCACCGGACCGCGACGTGATGGAACAGGTGGTGCTGGTCAGCCGCGACCAGCCGCGCCCCATCGTGCTGTTCACCGACGAGCACGACCCTGGCGTGATGCGCCAGGCGATCCAGGCAGGCGTCAGTGCCTACATCGTCGAAGGCATCCATGCTGCCCGGCTGCAGCCGATTCTGGATGTGGCCATGGCCCGCTTTGAAAGTGACCAGGCGCTTAGGGCGCAGCTGCTGGCGCGCGACCAGCAGTTGGCCGAGCGCAAGCGTATCGAGCAGGCCAAGGGTTTGCTGATGAAAATGAAGGATTGCAACGAAGAACAGGCCTACACCCTGATGCGCCGCCAGGCCATGAGCCGGCAGCAGAAGCTGATCCAGGTGGCCGAGCAGATCATTGCCATGCACGAAATGCTGGGCTGATGCAGCCGGCGATAGGGCCATCACAGGAAACAACAGTTGGCCCGGCTCTTGCTGAGGTTATTGCACCGGTAGCCAACGGCGGTTGCCCCACTTAAATCCCGACAAAGACGTCGCTCTCCCCTCCACGACCGTGGAGCGGGTGGCGGCGTCTTTTTCGTTCCGTTGCATTGCCGAGTGAGGTGTTCGATGAGTACCAGCTTCTGGAAATCCGGGCATGTGCCCACGCTGTTCGCCGCGTTCCTGTACTTCGACCTCAGCTTCATGGTCTGGTACCTGCTGGGCCCGCTGGCGGTGCAGATTGCCGCCGACCTGCAACTGAGTGCACAACAACGGGGCCTGATGGTGGCCACGCCGATCCTGGCCGGGGCGATCCTGCGCTTCGCCATGGGCGTGCTGGTTGACCGCCTGTCACCCAAAACAGCCGGGCTGATCGGCCAGGTGGTCGTCATCGTCGCCTTGGCGGGCGCCTGGCACCTGGGGGTGCACAGCTACGAACAGGCCCTGCTGCTGGGCGTGTTCCTCGGCTTTGCCGGTGCGTCGTTTGCCGTGTCGTTGCCGCTGGCTTCACAGTGGTACCCGCCGCAGCATCAGGGCAAGGCCATGGGCATCGCCGGTGCCGGCAACTCCGGCACCGTGTTCGCCGCCCTGCTGGCCCCGGCGCTGGCTGCCGGCTTTGGCTGGAACAATGTGTTCGGCTTCGCGCTGATTCCGTTGTCGCTTGCGCTGGTGGTGTTCGCCCTGCTCGCGCGCAATGCGCCACAACGCCCCAAGCCAAAAGCGATGGCCGACTACCTCAAGGCCCTCGGCGACCGTGACAGCTGGTGGTTCATGTTCTTCTACAGCGTCACCTTTGGCGGTTTCATCGGCCTGGCCAGCGCCCTGCCCGGCTACTTCAGCGACCAGTACGGCCTGAGCCCGGTCACCGCCGGCTACTACACCGCCGCCTGCGTCTTCGCCGGCAGCCTGATGCGCCCGCTCGGCGGCGCCCTGGCCGACCGCTTCGGCGGTATCCGCACCCTGTTGGGCATGTACAGCGTGGCAGCCATCTGCATCGCGGCAGTCGGTTTCAACCTGCCGTCCGCAGCCGCCGCTCTGGCGCTGTTCGTAAGCGCCATGCTTGGCCTGGGCGCCGGTAATGGTGCGGTATTCCAGTTGGTACCACAGCGCTTCCGCCAGGAGATCGGCGTGATGACCGGGCTGATCGGCATGGCCGGCGGTATCGGTGGTTTCCTGCTGGCAGCCGGGCTTGGCACCATCAAGCAGCACACCGGTGACTACCAGTTGGGGTTGTGGCTGTTCGCCAGCCTTGGCCTGCTGGCCTGGTTCGGCCTGCATGGCGTGAAACAACGCTGGCGCACCACCTGGGGCTCGGCAGCCGTGACCGCTGCACGGGTCTGAGGGGCACCCATGAGCCTGCAACTGAAGTTCGCCCAAGCCAGCGCCACCGGGCCACGCGAGGAAAACCAGGATGCCCTGCGCCTGGTTACCCCGGCGCCGGAGCTGGCCGCCAGCAAGGGCTACCTGTTCGCCCTCGCCGACGGCGTCAGCCAATGCGCCGATGGCGGCCTGGCAGCACGCGCCAGTTTGCAGGCACTGGCGCTGGACTACTACGCCACCCCCGCCACCTGGAGCGTGGCCCAGGCGCTGGACCGCCTGCTGCTGGCTCAGAACCGCTGGTTGCGCGCCCAGGGCAGCGGCCAGCCTTTGCTGACCACACTCAGCGCACTGGTGTTACGTGGCCGGCGCTTCACCTTGGCCCATGTGGGTGATTGCCGGGTTTACCGCTGGTACGCCGGGCGCCTGCAGTGCCTGAGCGAAGACCATGTGTGGGACCAGCCGGGCATGCAGCATGTACTAAAACGCGCACTGGGCCTGGACCAGCACCTGCTGGTGGATTACCTGGAGGGCGAGCTGCAGCCAGGCGAGCGCTTCCTGCTGGTCAGCGACGGGGTCTGGGCCAGCCTGGGCGACCAACACATCCAGGCCGTGCTGCGCGATCAGACCGACTTGCAACTGGCCGTCGACACACTGGTTGCCAGCGCGCACCTCAATGGCAGCCAGGACAATGCCAGTGCCTTGCTGGTGCACGTCGAACAACTGGGCACCGCCAACCTGGGCGATACCCTGGCGCAATTGCAGCAGTGGCCGGTGCCCGGCGCGCTGCGAACAGGCCAAGTGATCGATGACTGGCAGGCCGACTGCCTGCTTTCACAAAGCCGCCAGTCGCTGCTATACCGGGTGCGCGACAGCCAAGGCCAACCTTGGCTTCTCAAGACCCTGCCTGCCGAACGCGAACAAGAGCCCGGTGCTGCGCAAGCGCTGTTGCTCGAAGAGTGGTTCCTGCGCCGGGTTGCAGGCCGCCACTTCCCCGAGTTGCATGCGGCCAGCCAGCGGCAACACCTGTACTACGTGATGCGCGAGTACCCCGGCCAAAGCCTTGCCACCCTGCTGGCCGAGCATGGTCCGCTGCCCCTGCCGCAGTGGCTCGAAATGGCCCGGCAACTGCTGCAGGCGGTTGGCGTGTTGCACCGGCGCAACCTGCTGCACCGCGACATCAAGCCAGACAACCTGCACCTGGGCAGCGATGGCCAACTGCGCCTACTGGATTTCGGTCTGGCCTATTGCCCCGGCCTTTCCGAAGACCCGTTGCACGACGTGCCCGGCACGCCCTCGTACATCGCCCCGGAAGCGTTCGACGGCCAACCACCCAGCCCGCGACAGGACCTGTATGCCGTGGGCGTGACGCTGTATCACCTGCTGACCGGGCACTACCCGTATGGCGAGGTGGAAGCCTTTCAGCGCCCGCGCTTCGGTCAGCCGGTCAACGCTGCACGCTACCGCCCCGACTTGCCGGAATGGCTGCAGCACAACCTGCAGCAGGCGGTGGCGGCCGATCCGGCGCAGCGCTTCGAAACGGCCGAACACTGGTTGTTGCTGCTTGAGCGTGGCGACCGCCAAGAGCTGCCTGACAGGCCACGCCCCTTGCTGGAACGCGAGCCGTTGAAGGTATGGCGCACCCTGGCCCTGCTGTCGTTGCTACTCAACCTGATCCTGCTGCTTGGCCTGCTCAAAGGCTGAGCACACCCTGCCAACGAGGAATACCCGATGAATGCAAAAGTCTGGCTGGTAGGCGCCGGCCCTGGCGACCCTGAACTGCTCACCCTCAAGGCCGTGCGAGCCTTGCAGCAAGCGGCAGTGGTAATGATCGACGACCTGGTCAACCCGGCGGTGCTGGAGCATTGCCCGCAGGCCCGGGTGATTGCCGTGGGCAAGCGTGGCGGCTGCCGCTCCACGCCACAAGCGTTCATCCAGCGCCTGATGCTGCGCCATGCTCGGCAAGGACGTTGCGTGGTACGGCTCAAGGGTGGAGATCCGTGCATTTTTGGCCGTGGCGGCGAAGAGGCACTGTGGCTACAGGGGCATGGTATTGAGGTGGAGTTGGTCAACGGCATCACGGCCGGTCTGGCAGGCGCCACGCAATGCGGGATTTCGCTGACCTCACGCGGGGTGAGCCGAGGGGTGACGCTGGTAACGGCGCATACGCAGGACGACAGCGAGCTGAACTGGGCAGCCTTGGCCCAGGGCGGGACAACGTTGGTGGTGTACATGGGGGTCGCGCGACTGGAGCAGATTCGCCAGGGGTTGCTGGAGGGTGGCATGGCACCCGGAATGCCAGTGGCGATGATCGAGAATGCCTCATTGCCGCAGCAGCGAGAGTGCAGGAGCGATGTGCGGGGGATGGTCGAAGATGCACAGGGATTTGGTTTGCGTAGCCCGGCGATTCTGGTGATTGGCGAGGTGGTTGACGAACGACAGGTTCAGAGACTGTTGGCAGTCGCCGGGTAAAATCCGAGCAAAGAAAAACCCGGCCGAGGCCGGGTTTTTCATGAAACATCAGGCCAATTACTTGGACTGAGCTTCTACCTGAGCTTCAACGCGACGGTTGATAGCACGGCCTTCTTCGGTGGCGTTGTCAGCAACCGGACGGGTTTCGCCGTAGCCTACCGAGTCAACACGGCTGGATTCTACGCCGTACTGCTGGGTCAGCACTTGCTTGACAGCGTTGGCACGACGCTCGGACAGCTTCTGGTTGTAAGCGTCTGGACCCACGGAGTCAGTGTGACCTTCAACCACGGTGGTGGTTTGTGGGTACTGCTTCATGAAGTCAGCCAGGTTTTTGATGTCGCCGTAGCTGTTTGGCTTGACGACCGACTTGTCGAAGTCGAACTTCACGTCCAGCTCAACACGAACGACTTCGGCAACAGCCGGGCAGCCGTCGGCGTCAACGGTAACGTTGGCCGGGGTGTCTGGGCACTTGTCGACGTTGTCGCAAACGCCGTCGTTGTCGGAGTCGGAGCAGACTTCAGCAACTGGAGCCGGAGCGGCTGCGGCTTGCTTCGGGCTACCGCCGAAGTTCAGGCCAACACCAACGCTTGGAGCCCACTCGGTGTCGCCCTGGTCGATGTTGTACTGAGCTTCAACGCCGGCACGGGCGTAGAACATGTCGGTGATGTACCACTTGGCGCCAGCGCCAACGTTGGCGAAGGTGGAGTGGTCACGACCGCCACGGCCGGTCTGGCCCAGCGACTGGTGCGAGAAACCAGCGGAAACGTACGGACGGATAGCGTCGTACGGGTTGTTGAAGTGGTAAACGGCGTCCAGGGCGGTGTTCGAGCCCTTGATGTTCTTGCCGTCTTCGCCACGAGCGTTGTGTACTTCGTCGTAGCCCAGACGCAGTTCAACGTCGTCGGTCAGGAAGTAACCGATCGAGCCGCCGAACAGGTTGCCGTCGTTCTTGAAGTCGCGCTGGCTGTCGAAGAATTCTTTTTTGTAGAAAACTTCGGTCTCGACGGCGCCTTGACCTTGTGCCATAGCGCCAATCGAAGTGGCGGCTACGAGCGAACCAATGGCCAAGCCCAAGGTGTTTTTCAATTTCATCCGTTAAATCCCCATCTGGTGATAGTTAAGCCGTCCCACCACGAACACGGGGGACAACTCGACGGCAAGTCTAGCAGAACTCGCCGATTCGTTAGAGATATTTGCACGCCACTAAGTTTCATCGAGGCCGGCAAATTTCTCCCGAAGCTTGTCTAGCGCGCGTTTGTAGCGCATTTTTGTCGCGCTCAGGCCCATGTGCATGATGTCGGCAATTTCCTGAAATTCCAGTTCTGCGACAAAACGAAGCACCAGAATCTCCCGGTCAATCGGGTTCACATGCACCAGCCATTTGTCCAGCCCGCCTTTTTCTTCCGGCTTCGGGGCCTTGTCCTCGGACGCCTCTTCGACAGGGTCCAGACTCAAGGCATCCATCAACCGGCGTTTACGGCGCTCCTTGCGGTACTGGGTAATGCACTCGTTGTAGGTGATGCTGTAGAGCCAGGTCTTGAACTTGGATTTACCTTCGAAGTTCTTCAGGCCGTACAGCACTTTCAGCATCACTTCCTGACAGACATCGTCCGCGTCCCGGTCGTTCCCCAGATAACGCGCACAGACGTTGAACAGGGTCCGTTGGTAGCGCCGCATGAGCTCTTCATAGGCGCGGGTAACGTGGTACAGCTCCTCATGCGAACGCGCCACCAACTCTTCGTCCGTGAGCTCGCGGGGGTCATAACGCATGGGCGGCGAATGAACTTTATTCAAAACGGATCTGGCCGACAGTCAGGTCAATGTCGCCGCGCGACCCCGTGGGTCGAATTTCGCGGCGGCATACATTAACAGCTTTTGTGCGGTTAGCGGCTATTGACACGCTGCTCGAGCAACTCGCGGTTGGACAGCGACACCAGTTCGCCATCATCGGTCAGCAGCGTTGTCTTGACCGTGCCGATTTCCTCGATGTGCCCTTCAACCTCTCCAATCCGCACCTGCTGGCCGACCTGATACAGCTCGCGCACGTAAATGCCGGCCAGGATCTGCCCGGCGATCTCGCGACTGCCAAGGCCCATGGCCAAGGCAACGGCCAGACCAACGGTAATCAGCCCGATGACGATAACGTGGTTCAGCAGGTCGGTTTTCACCTCCAGCTGGCTGATGGCCACCGAGATGCTGATGATGATCACCAGGCCCTGGGTAATGCGCCCAAGCCCTGCCGAGTATTCCAGGCCGATGCCTTCGGCAGCGCCGCGCACCAGGCCATTGGCAATTTGTGCCAGCAGCACGCCGGCCAGCAGCACCAAGGCCGCGCCGAACACCTTCGGCAGGTACAGGGCAAGCATGTCGAGGGTGGCCGACACCCGCTCCAGGCCCAGCGACTCGGCGGCCGAGACCAGGAAGATGAGCAGCACGAACCAGTAGACGATCTTGCCGATCAGGGTCGAGATCGGCACCTGAATGCCGACCCGGCCAAGCATCTTGGTGAGGCCGGTGCCGGCCATCAGGCGGTCCAGGCCAAACTTGGCCAGCAGCTTGGACAGCAGTGTGTCGAGCAGCTTGGCCACCACGAAACCGAGCAGCACCACGACCAGCGCGCCGAACAGGTTGGGGATGAAGTTCGCTACCTTGGTCCAAAGGGCAGTCATTGCGGTGACCAGGCTCTGGGTCCAGAGATCGAGTTCCATATTCAATCGGCCTTATCTGCTTTGCTGCCGGTGGCAGCGTTGCGGGAAGAGTGTCGACGCACCGGCGCGACATGCGCCGAGCCATTATTGACGGCGATGAGCAGCGCCTGGCTCCAGCGGCCAAGCAGGCTGAACAGATCACCCGCGCCAACCTGGCGGTTGGCGGTTTTCAGTACGCGACCCAGGCAAGCGGCGTCGTCCCGGTCGTCCCGGTCATTGCCGGAGGGTGACGCCTTGAGCAGGTCGCGCAGGGATTCTTCAAACGGATCGTGCATGGGCACCTCGCGCAGTGTCAGCAAGAGACGAGATGGCCGGGCAATGGGTCACACATCCCATTGGTACGAATGTTTCAAAATGCACACCTAAACCCATCGCAACCGCCGGAACAGCCACCACTGCCCCACCGCCAGCCCCAGCACGACGATGCAGGCGAACAGAAAGCCCAACGGATTATCCGCCCCCGGAATACCGCCGACATTAATGCCCAGCAGCCCGGTGATGAAGCTCATGGGCAAAAAGATGCAGGTGATGATGCCAAAACGGTACATGGTGCGGTTCATCCGCTCGCTGCGCCGCCGATCTTCGCTTTCCAGCACCAGCGCAGCGCGCTCGCGGGTCAGCTCCAGTTCTTCGAGGTAGCGGATCAGGCTGTTATTGAGCTCGTTCCAGTAATCGGCGTCGGCATTGGCGAACCAGCTCCATTTACTGCGCGACAACTGGGCGTAGATTTCCCGTTGCGGAGCAAGGAAACGGCGCAGGCCGGCGGCACGACGGCGGATCTGCTGCAGGCTGCCATGCTCAGGGGTGTACCGCTCGTCGGTTTCGACCTTTTCTTCTTCCAGGTCGACCAGTTCGGCCAGATCACTCACCAGGCCCTGAACCTTTTCAGTGAGCAGTTCGCCCATCAACAGCAACAGTTCGGAGGCCGATTTCGGCCCCCTGCCCTGTTCCAGTTGCTGGAGAATTTCGTCACTGGCACGCAACGGCCTGAGGCGCAACGAGATAACCCGCTGTGCCTCGGCGAAAATACGTACCGAAACCATGTCTTCAGGCTCGGCACCCGGGTTGAGGTTGACCCCGCGCAGGAACAGCAGCAGCTGTTCGTCCGCCATGGGCAGCAGGCGCGGCCGGGTATTTTCTTCCAGCAGCAGCTCGCAGGCGAACTCGCTCAGGCCACTGTCATGCAGCAGCCAGGTACGGGTTTGCGGATGGCTGCGGTCCCAGTGCAGCCACAGGCTCTGCTCTGGTTGCAGTTGCAAGCTGTCCAGTTCGGTACGGGCAATCGAGCGCGCGCCGCCTTTACCATCGAGCACCAGGGCATGCACCAGCCCCCACTGCGCGTTGTCTTCCTCGAACATCAAAGCTCCATCAGCGCGTGGGGCGCATCACTCCGGCATTTTCAGCGGGCTTGGCGAAACCAGTACGCCATTGTTGTCGGCATACACGTACTCGCCCGGGCGGAAGGTAACGCCGGCGAAGGTCACCACCACATTGAGGTCACCGATACCACGCTTGTCGGTTTTCATCGGGTGGCTGGCCAGGGCCTGCACGCCGACGTCGGTCTGGATCAGCACATCGACGTCACGCACGCAGCCATAGATCACCAGGCCTTCCCAACCGTTTTTGGCGGCTTTTTCCGCAAGCATGTCGCCCAGCAGCGCACGGCGCAGCGAACCACCACCATCGACCACCAGGACCTTGCCCTTGCCGTCGAGTTCGACCTGCTCCTTGACCAACGAGTTGTCCTCGAAGCACTTGATGGTGACGATCTGGCCACCGAACGAATCGCGGCCGCCAAAATTGCTGAACATGGGTTCCAGCACGTGTACCAGGTCGGGGTAGGCGTCACACAGGTCGGGCGTTACGTAATGCTGCATGGGAAGCTCCTGTCAGTCACAACGAAAGCGGGTATCGGCCAAGGCTACACCTTGGAGGCCGTTGCAGTCATCCGGGACCGGGCAGTCATTTGTATTCATCCTGTACCGGCCCTTTCGCGGGCACGCCCACGAAGAGGCCGACCCAGTCGATGCAAGATCAACTGACTGGCAAAGGTTCCTGAGCCACGGTGGAGGCATGCACCGGCAGCAATGGATCACGCAACCAGCGCTCCACCAACGGCCATACCTGCGCCTGCGCAGCCTTGCTCACCAGCATGTCGACATGCCCAAAGGCCTCAAAACCTTCCTCACGCCCCAGTCGCAGGAACTGCTTGCGCTCGCCCCCCAACTGCTCGAACAGCTTGCGGCAGGCCCACACCGGGTCCTGGAAGTCCCCCGCGCCGGCCACTGCCAGCAGCGGCACATCCACCTCTGCCAGCCCCGCCCACCAGTCGTTCTGCTTGTCGCCAAAGCGTCCGAACAGGCCATGCCAGCGCATGCTTTCCAGCGCCAGGCCAATCGGCTCGTCTTCCGGCCCACGTTTGAAGCGAGGCCCGGATATCTGCCCCCAGCGCTTGAGCACCAGCTTCGCCCCCCACACCAGCGGTGGCACCTTCAACGGCCAGTAGACACGGCTGATCTGGGTGCCGAACAGCGCCACGCTGGCCACCTGTTCGGCACCCAGGAAACCACCCCCAAGCGCCGCCACCAGGGTGGTGCCGCCCAAGGAATGGCCAACCCAGTGCGGCGCCTGGCCCGACTGCTCGCGCACGAACGCGGCAATCAGTGGCAGGTCATCACGGGCATATGCCGCAACGCTGTTGTGCCGCCAGGCACGGTTGCGTGGTGACAGGCCGTGACCGCGCATTTCCGGGATCCACACATCAAAACCGGCACGGGCGAGGTAGGCGCCCAAGCCAATACCTTTGGGCGAATACCAGAAACGCCGGTTGGAAAAACTGCCGTGCAGAAGAATGACCGGCACGCCCTGGGCACGGCCATGGTCGGCCAACCCCAGGCGGGTGATGGCCAGCTCGACGCTAGGGTCCGGGCCGTTGCCAGCCTTGATCCGGTACACGTCTTCGCTGAGGTCGCCGCGGCGCTCGGCACTGAGCAGGGCCACGGGGAATAGAGTGCTGCTGCTTTGCATAAGGTTGCTTGGTGCACAAAAAAGGGCGGGATCCATTGCTGGAACTCGCCCTGGAAAAAACCAGGCGGGGGTACGCCAGACGTCCCCCCGCGTTTTACAGCATCAGGCCGCGCCTTGGCCTTCGGCCAGGAAGAACCAGGTTTCGAGTACCGAGTCCGGGTTCAGCGACACGCTTTCGATGCCCTGCTCCATCAGCCATTTGGCCAGGTCCGGGTGGTCCGATGGGCCCTGGCCGCAGATGCCGATGTACTTGCCGGCCTTGTTGCACGCGGCAATGGCGTTGGCCAGCAGCTTCTTGACGGCAGGGTTACGCTCGTCGAACAGGTGGGCGATGATGCCCGAGTCACGGTCCAGGCCCAGGGTCAGCTGGGTCAGGTCGTTGGAGCCGATCGAGAAGCCGTCGAAGTACTCCAGGAACTCTTCGGCCAGGATGGCGTTGGACGGCAGTTCGCACATCATGATCACGCGCAGGCCGTTGTCGCCGCGGGCCAGGCCGTTTTCGGCGAGCAGGTCGACCACTTGGCTGGCTTCGCCCAGGGTGCGTACGAACGGCACCATGATCTCGACGTTGGTCAGGCCCATCTCGTTGCGCACGCGCTTGAGGGCACGGCACTCGAGCTCGAAGCAGTCACGGAACGATTCGCTGATGTAACGCGAAGCGCCACGGAAGCCCAGCATCGGGTTTTCTTCTTCCGGCTCGTACAGCTTGCCGCCGATCAGGTTGGCGTACTCGTTGGACTTGAAGTCCGACAGGCGCACGATGACCTTTTTCGGGTAGAAGGCCGCCGCCAGGGTGCTGATGCCTTCGACCAGTTTCTCGACATAGAAGCCGACCGGGTCGTTGTAACCGGCAATGCGCTTGTCGACGCTGTCTTTCAGGTCGGCAGGCAGGCCGGCATAGTTCAGCAGTGCCTTGGGGTGCACACCGATCATGCGGTTGATGATGAACTCCAGGCGCGCCAGGCCGACACCGGCGTTGGGCAGCTGGGCGAAGTCGAAGGCGCGGTCCGGGTTACCGACGTTCATCATGATCTTGAACGGCAGCTCCGGCATGGCGTCGACGGAGTTCTGCTTGACGTCAAAGCCCAGCTCGCCTTCGAAGATGAAGCCGGTATCGCCTTCGGCGCAGGACACGGTCACGCCCTGGCCGTCTTTGAGCACCTGGGTGGCGTTGCCGCAACCGACCACGGCCGGAATGCCCAGCTCACGGGCGATGATCGCCGCGTGGCAGGTACGGCCGCCGCGGTTGGTCACGATGGCGCTGGCGCGCTTCATCACCGGTTCCCAGTCCGGGTCGGTCATGTCGGAAACCAGTACGTCGCCCGGCTGGACCTTGTCCATTTCCGAAACGTCGTTGATCACGCGCACTTTGCCGGCGCCGATGCGCTGGCCGATGGCACGGCCTTCGACCAGCACGGTGCCTTTTTCTTTCAGCAGGTAGCGTTCCATGACGTTGGCGCTGGAACGGCTTTTCACGGTCTCAGGGCGCGCCTGGACAATGTACAGCTTGCCGTCATCGCCATCTTTGGCCCACTCGATGTCCATCGGGCGCTGGTAGTGCTGCTCGATGATCATGGCCTGTTTGGCCAGCTCGCTGACCTCGGCATCGCTCAGGCAGAAGCGTGCGCGCTCGGCGCGGTCCACTTCCACGGTTTTGACCGAACGGCCGGCCTTGGCTTCTTCGCCGTAGACCATCTTGATGGCCTTGCTGCCCAGGTTGCGGCGCAGGATGGCCGGGCGGCCGGCCTGCAGGGTGTTCTTGTGCACGTAGAATTCGTCAGGGTTGACCGCACCCTGCACCACGGTTTCACCCAGGCCGTAGGCGCCCGTGATGAACACCACATCGCGGAAGCCCGACTCGGTGTCGAGGGTGAACATGACGCCGGCGGTGCCGGTTTCGGAGCGGACCATGCGCTGCACGCCAGCAGACAGGGCCACCAGCTTGTGGTCGAAGCCCTGGTGCACGCGGTAGGCGATGGCGCGGTCGTTGAACAGCGAGGCGAACACTTCCTTGGCCGCGCGGATCACGTTGTCGACGCCACGGATGTTGAGGAAGGTTTCCTGCTGGCCTGCGAACGAGGCGTCCGGCAGGTCTTCGGCAGTGGCCGAGGAGCGCACGGCAACCGCCATGTTGTCGTTGCCGGCAGCCATCGCGGCGAAGGCGGTTCGGATTTCCGAATCCAGACGTGCCGGGAACTCGGCTTCCATGACCCACTGGCGAATCTGCGCGCCGGTTTTGGTCAGGGCATTGATGTCATCCACGTCCAGCGCGTCGAGCGCGGCATGGATCCGGTCGTTGAGACCACTCTGTTCGAGAAAATCGCGGTACGCCTGCGCCGTAGTGGCAAAGCCGCCCGGCACCGATACACCAGCACCTGCAAGGTTGCTGATCATCTCGCCCAGGGATGCGTTCTTGCCCCCCACATGCTCCACATCATGGACGCCGAGCTTATCGAGGGAAACTACGTACTCTACCAAGGTGATCTCTCCACTAACTGTGTTGGAAAAGCTCAAAAGGCGCCCGCCTGTCTTCTGTGACTTGGCCGGGCGTTTGTGGCCTGTACCTGGAAAATAAGTGAGAATGCCGACAGCCGCATTCGGCAAACCGAACTTATCATATCCAAGAAACGTCATCAGCTTAAGGCCCAGATCGCAAATGAAACGAACCGCGTTCTTCATCTCCGACGGCACCGGTATCACTGCCGAAACCCTGGGCCAGAGTTTGCTCGCGCAATTCGAGAGCATTCCGTTCAACAAATTTACCCGCCCGTACATCGATTCGCCGGACAAAGCACGGACCATGGTCCAGCAAATCAACGCCGCCGCCGAGCGTGACGGGGTGCGCCCGATCATCTTCGACACCATCGTCAATCAGGACATCCGTGAGATCCTGGCGACGTCGAATGGCTTCATGATCGACATCTTTTCATCGTTTTTATCCCCGCTCGAGCAGGAATTGACCGCCCATTCGTCGTATTCCGTGGGTAAATCGCACTCGATTGGCGGTAATTCCAACTACATGGAACGCATCGAGGCGGTGAACTTCGCCCTGGACAACGACGACGGCGCGCGTACCCACTACTACGACAAGGCCGACCTGATTCTGGTTGGCGTGTCGCGTTGCGGCAAGACCCCTACCTGCCTGTACATGGCCATGCAGTTCGGCATCCGCGCCGCCAACTACCCGCTGACCGAGGACGACATGGAGCGCCTGCAGCTGCCGGCGGTGCTGAAAAAGCACCACAACAAGCTGTTCGGCCTGACCATCGACCCCGATCGCCTCACCGCCATCCGCCACGAGCGCAAGCCCAACAGCCGCTATTCCAGCTTTGCCCAGTGCGAGTTCGAAGTGCGCGAGGTGGAGAACCTGTTCCGCCGGGAGAACATTCCCAACATCAATTCCACGCATTTTTCGGTGGAAGAGATTTCGGCGAAGATTCTGGTGGAGAAAGGGGTGGAGCGCAGGTTCAAGTAAGCCTGTTCTGGCCCTTTCGCGGGCATGCCCGCGAAGAGGCCAGCACAGGGATAAAAAAACCCGGCATCTCTGCCGGGTTTTTCATTTCAGCTCAAGCTCAGGACGGCACCACCGCCGCCTGCCCGCTCATGGCCAGGTCGACCAGCTCGCGGTTGGCCACCGCGTACATCGCATAGTCGGTGCCCGTGGCATTGCGCAGGTCGTCCAGCATGGCGCGCCAGCGCTCCACCATCACCCGGTGCTGCTCGGCCCACAGCGCCACGCGGGCGTCCATGTCTTCCGGTGCATCGGCCATCTGCAGTACCGAGATGGTGATTGCCCGTTGCTGCAGGTCAATGTCATCGCGGAACGCTTCGCGGGCCAGGGCCTGCCAGTTGTTTTCCACCGGTAGGTTGCTGATTTCCTGCAAGTACCAGGTCAGGTCCAGCGCGCTGCCCACCGCAAAGAACGCCTTGGCCACCTGCGCCGGCTCATGGCCGGTGACGTCGGCGGCTTCGATGATCGGCAGCAGGGTGTACAAGTGGCTGGTACCGGCCACCATGCGCGCCAGCAACTCCGGCACACCGGCGTCGACAAAGCCCTGGTAACGCACCATCCAGCGTTCGCGGGTCGGGCCTTCCAGCAGCTCGTCCAGCTTGAGCCCCAGCTGCGCGATCTTCGGCCCGAAGTGTGCGGTGTCGCGCCCGGCATCCTGCTCGTTACGGCGGCTACGCAGGAACCAGCGGGTGGCACGGCGGCCCAGACGCATCAGCTCGTCCATGAGGGTGAGCTGGATTTCTGCGGGCACCTGGTAGTCCAGGGCCTCGATCTGGCGGAACCAGTGAGGCAGATGGAAGATGTCGCGCACGATCACATAGGCCCCGGCCACGTTGGCCGGGCTCATACCGGTCGACTCCTTCAGGCGCTGGACGAAGGTGATGCCCATGTTGTTGACCAGGTCGTTGGCGATCTGGGTACTGACGATTTCACGCTTCAGGCGGTGGCGGCGCATGGCCTCGGCGAACTTGCTGACCAGCGACGGCGGGAAGGCGGTTTCCATGTCGCGGGTCAGGTAGTCGTCGTCCGGCACCAGCGACTTGAGCAGTTGCTCCTTGAGGTCGATCTTGCTGTACGAGATCAGCACCGACAGCTCGGCGCGGGTCAGGCCCTGGCCGGCAGCCAGGCGTTCAGCCAACTGCTCTTCGGACGGCAGGAACTCGATGGCGCGGTCCAGCTTGCCACGGCCTTCCAGGTCGGCCATCAGGCGCTTGTACTCGGCAATCCGCTCGCGGGCGCGGCGGGCCGCCAGCGACAGCGCCTGGGTCTGCTTGTAGTTGTTGCCCAGCACCAGGTTGCCGACTTCGTCGGTCATGCTGCCCAGCAGCTGGTTACGCTGCTTCTCGGTCATGTCGCCACCCTGCACCACTTCGTTGAGCAGGATCTTGATGTTGACCTCGTGGTCGGAGCAGTCAACGCCGCCGGCGTTGTCGATGAAGTCGGTGTTGGTGGCGCCGCCGTTCAGGCCAAATTCCACCCGGCCAAGCTGGGTCATACCCAGGTTACCGCCCTCGCCCACCACCTTGCAGCGCAGCTCATTGCCGTTGACCCGCAGCGCATCGTTGGCCTTGTCGCCGACATCAGCGTGGCTTTCGCTGCTGGCCTTCACGTAGGTACCGATACCGCCGTTCCACAGCAGGTCGACCGGTGCCTTGAGCAACGCGTTCAGCAGCTCGGTCGGGGTCAGGCGGTCGGCCTCGATGGCAAAGCGCTCTTTCATCTGCGGGCTGATGGCGATGCTTTTGGCACTGCGCGGGAAGATACCGCCGCCTTCAGACATGATGCTGGTGTCGTAGTCGCTCCAGGCCGAACGCGGCAGGTCGAACAGGCGCTTGCGCTCGGCAAAGCTGGACGCAGGCTCGGGGTTGGGGTCGATGAAGATGTGCAGGTGGTTGAACGCCGCCACCAGTTGCAGCTTGTCGGACATCAGCAGGCCGTTGCCGAACACGTCGCCGGCCATGTCACCCACGCCGATGACGGTGATCGGGTCTTCCTGCACGTTGATGCCACGCTCGCGGAAGTGGCGCTGCACACCCACCCAGGCGCCGCGTGCGGTAATGCCCATCTTCTTGTGGTCATAACCGGCCGAACCGCCCGAGGCAAAGGCGTCGCCCAGCCAGAAGCCATAGTCGATGGCAATGCCGTTGGCGATGTCGGAGAAGGTTGCAGTGCCTTTGTCGGCCGCCACCACCAGGTACGGGTCATCATCGTCGTGACGCACCACGTTGGCCGGCGGCACCACGCCACCGTCCTTGAGGTTGTCGGTGATGTCGAGCAGGCCGGAAATGAAGATGCGGTAGCACGCCACGCCTTCGGCGGCGATCTCGTCCCGGCTACCGCCCAGTGGCAGGCGGCGCGGCAGGAAACCGCCCTTGGCGCCGACCGGCACGATGACCGAGTTCTTCACCTGCTGGGCTTTGACCAGGCCCAGCACTTCGGTGCGGAAGTCTTCTTCACGGTCAGACCAGCGCAGGCCGCCACGGGCGACGTTGCCAAAGCGCAGGTGCACGCCCTCGACCCGAGGCGAATAAACGAAGATCTCGAACTTGGGCACCGGCTTGGGCAGTTCGGGGATCAGCTTGGGGTTGAATTTGAAGCTGAAGTACGACTTGTTCTGGCCGTTGGCATCCGGCTGATAGAAGTTGGTGCGCAGGGTGGCCTTGATCAGGTCCAGGTAGCGCCGCAGGATGCGGTCTTCGTTGAGCACCTGCACGTCGTCGAGCGCGGTCAGGATGGCTTGTTCCAGGCGCTGCTGCTTGTCGTCGAGGTCGTCCTGGGTGAGCTTGCGCGCCAGGTAGAAGCGGGTCTTGAACAACCGGGTCAGCTCGCGGGCGATGTCGGTGTGGTTGTTCAGGGTGCTGGCGATGTAACCCAGGTCGAAGCCCAGGCGGATCTGCTTCAGGTAACGGGCGTAAGCGCGCAGCAGCGCCACGTCACGCCAAGGCAGGCCAGCGGTGAGTACCAGACGGTTGAAGGCATCGTTCTCGGCATCGCCACGCACGATGTGGATAAACGCGTCCTGCAGGGTGTCGTTGAGCTGCTGGATATCCAGGCTCAGGCCTTCGCTGTAGGTAAAGGCAAAATCGTGAATCCAGTACTCGCGGCCACTGGCATGGCGCAGGCGATACGGGAACTCGCCCAGCACGCGCAAGCCGAGGTTTTCCAGAATCGGCAGCACGTCGGACAGCGCCAGCGGGGTGTCAGCGTGGTACAGCTTGCAGTGCAGGATGCGCTCTCCCACCTGGGTCAGCGGCTGGTAGAAGCTCATGGCCAGCGGCTTGCTTTCCGACAGGTTCAGCACATGTTGCAGGTCGACAACGGCCGAGTGCGCGGCGAAACGTTCGCGGTAGCCGGCCGGGAAGCCCTTGGGGAAATCGGCGAGGATGTTGGTGCCTTGGGCTTCGCCGAAGTTCTCCACTACCAGCGTCGAATAATCGTCATGCCACGAGCGGCAGGCCTGGATGACTTCGCGTTCCAGCTGCTGCGGGTCGATGTCGATGCGGTTTTTCGGGTCTACCCGCAGAATCAGTTGCACACGGGCCAGCACCGATTCGGAGAAGAAGGTCCAGAACTCGCAGTCGCTGGCCTTCAGGCGCTCCATCAGTACTTGCTGGATTTTCTGTCGCACTTCGGTGGAGTAGATCTCCCGCGGCACGTACGCCAGGCAGTAGCAGAAGCGGCCGTACGGGTCCTTGCGCAGGAACACGCGGATCTTGTTGCGCTCCTGGATCTGCACGATCGCCATGACGGTGGTGAACAGCTCGTCGATCGGCGTCTGGAACAGGTCGTCGCGCGGCAGCACCTCCAGCACCTGGGCCAGTTCCTTGCCGAGGTGGGCCTTGGGGTCGAAGCCCGAGCGGCGCTCGACTTCGGCTACCTTGACGCGGATGTAAGGGATGGCATGCACGCTTTCGCCATACACCGACGAGGTGTACAGGCCCATGAAGCGGTGTTCCTTGATGACCTTGCCATCGGCGTCCAGCTGGCGGATCGACACGTAGTCCGGGTAGGCCGGGCGGTGCACGCGGCTGGGCAGCGCGGCCTTGGCGAACGACAGCAGCAGCGGTTCGTTGAGGTAGGCCACGGCGTAGTCTTCGATGCGCAGCTCTTCGGCCGTCAGGCCCACGCGCAGGCGGCGCGGCAGGCCGAGGAACGACTGCTCGTCGTAAACCATCTGGCCGCCATCGGCGTCGCCCTTGACGGTGAATTCTTCATAGCCCAGGAAGGTGAAGTGGTTGTCCAGCAGCCACTCGAGGAAGGCCTTGACCTCGCCCTTTTCGTGTTGCGCCGGGCCGAAGGCGGTCTGTTCCACCTCGGCCACCACGTCACGCAGCTTGGCCTTCATCGGCTCGAAATCGGCGACTGCCACCCGCACCTCGGCCAGCACCTGCTCGATTTCGCGGGCCAGCACGGTCAGCTCTGCGGCATTGGCGCAGCGGTCGATCTCCAGGTACATCAGCGACTCGTGGCGCACGCCCTCACCCTGGGTACCCTTGGGCAGCAGCTCCAACAACTCACCCTTGGCGCCACGGCGCACGCTGAGCACGGTGGTTTGCAGGGTGTGAATGCTGTAGCCACGGCGGTTGAGCTCGGTGCGCACCGAGTCGACCAAAAACGGCAGGTCGTGGTGCAGCACTTCGACCACGGTGTGGGTCGATTGCCAGCCGTTGCGCTCGTAATCAGGGTTGTACACCCGCACTTGCGGGTATTCGGGGTCGAAACGTTCGATGATGCGCCAGGCTGACAGGGTGCAGCCGGCCAGGTCGGAAAGCCTGCGCTGGGTGAGTTCGTCCAGAGAGATGATGCCGAAGAACTGCTCGGCGAACAGCGCCACTTGTGGCAGGGACTGTTCGCTGATGTGCTGCGCCAGGGCCGCTTGCAGTTGATGCTGGAAGTCGGCTTTGCTGGCTGCGGTGAAGAACGCCATCTGTGGTACTCCGCTTGGGCTTTGTAATAGTTGAAGCGTCGCTGCGTGCGCCGTGTACGGATCAACGATAGCCAACCCGTGGCAAGGCGGACGGTAAAACCAGACGTTGAACGTGCGCGGGCACGCCCAGGGCTCGCCGAAGCTTAACGACTGATCGGTCATCAACGCTTGCAGCGCTGCGACAATTTCGGTCAAGGGGCGGTAACTTTACGTTTATGCCTGTACGCAAGACTGTCAGAATTCCCTTCCATTCACTTTGATCCGAGCCCGCTCATGCAAATCAACACCGCCCTGCTCTTCGCCACCCCTTGCGATGACGAGGAAGACAACATGGCGACCCTGTGCTGCCACAGCGACAAGGGCCAGATGTTTCTGCTTACCCGCTACCCGGACGAAGACACCGTCGACCTGACCCTGGATGACGAGCCATCGACGCTGGACGGGCTGAAAGTGACCCTGAGCGCCAAGCGCCTGCTGATTGAAGTGGCAGCCGGCGACCGCGATGCGCTGAAGGGGGATGAGGTGCTGGAGATCAACCTGACCAGCGACCTGAGTGACTTGGACGAGGTTAAAGAAACCCTGGAGAACATCTTGGCCGGGACCGGGACATTCGTCAGCGAGTTGTGAGCCCGCATTTACTGCAACGCTGTCTGCATCTCTTGCGCCTGCACCCGCAGCGCCTCGCAAAACGGCTCCACCGCCGCCGATGCCGGCCTGTGGTCTGGCCGTATCAGCATCACCTGGTACGGCACCGACACCCGTAACCTGCGGATCGGCAACCCGCCCTGCGCCGCCTCCAGCCCGCTCAACGGGTTGATGATCGCCACCCCCAACCCTTGCCTGACCATGGCACACACCGAGGCGGCACTGGTGGTCTCGATCACCGTGCGGCGGTTTACCCCCGCCGCGCGAAAGTGCTGGTCCAGGCGCTGGCGGTAAGTGTCCAGGCTGGCCAGGTTGATGAAGTCCACTTCGTGAAAGTCGGCAAGTTCCAGCTCGGCTTTTGCCTGTAGCGAGTGATGCGCGGGCAGCACGCACACCATGTTGGCGCTGAACAGCAGCTCGCCATAGGCACCGCGCGGTATCTGCTCGACCTCGGTCAGGCCAAGGTCGTGCTGCTGGGCCACCAGAGACTCTTCCAACAATGGCGATTCCTGCGCCAGGATACTCACGCTTACGCCTCGATGCTGTTGGTGGAAACGCTGGCAAGCCTTGGGCAGCAACGTCTGAGAGAACAGCGGCAGGCAAGTGATGGCCAGCCTCCCCTGCTCGAAATTGCGAATGGCCTGGGCAAAGCGATCGATCCGCTCCAGCCCGACGTAGGCGCGCTCGACCTCTTCGATCAACAGCAATGCCTGGGCTGTCGCCACCAGGCGCCCACCCTCGCGCTCGAACAGGTTCAGCCCGGTTAACTGCTCCAGCCGCGCCAGCTCGCGGCTGACTGTGGGCTGCGAGGTAAACAGCAGGCGCGCCGCACCGGTCACACTGCCAGCGGCCATGATGGCGCGGAACACTTCGATATGGCGGACAGAGAGTTTCACAGCAGTACCCGGCAAAGTCAGCAATGGGTATATCAGATATGAATGACCGGCAGAAAAATAGCTATTTTTCTGAATTCCTGGTTTGGCTCATCCTCGTGGTCATCCTTATATGAGTAGCGCCACCATGACCGCACCTTTCTCCCTCCTGGCCGAAGCTGTCCGCCAGCACGGCTCGCCGCTGTGGGCGTACGACGCCAGCACCATCGCCGAACGTGTCGAGCAGTTGAAGGTGTTCGACACCGTACGCTTCGCCCAGAAAGCCAACCCTAACCTGCATGTGCTGCGCCTGATGCGCGCCCATGGCCTGGTGCTGGATGCCGTATCGCTGGGTGAGATGGAACGGGCCTTCGCAGCGGGTGCCCGCGTGGACGGCGACCCTGCCGGCGTGGTGCTGACCTGCGACGCGCTGGACCGGCCGACCCTGGAGCGCGTGGTGGCCTCGAAGATCGAAGTGAACGCGGGCTCCATCGACATGCTGCGCCAGCTGGGTGAACGCTCGCCCGGCCACCGCGTGTGGATCCGCATCAACCCGGGCTTTGGCCATGGCCACAGCCGCAAGACAAACACCGGCGGCGAGAACAGCAAGCACGGCATCTGGCACGAAGAGCTGGAGGAGGCACTGGTCTGCATCAAGGCCCATGGCCTGCACCTGGTGGGCGTGCACATGCACATTGGTTCTGGTGTGGACTACCAGCACCTGGAGCAGGTGGCTCGCTCGATGATCGAGCTGATTGGCCGCCTGGGCGTGGATATCGAAGCGTTTTCCATCGGCGGCGGGCTCTCCACCCCGTACCGCAGCACCGACAAACCGGTCGACCTGCAGCGCTACGCCCAGACCTGGGCGGTGGCACGCAAGGAAATCGAAGCGATGCTCGGCCACCCGGTGCGCATGGAGATCGAGCCTGGGCGCTTCCTGGTGGCGGAGTCGGGCTACCTGGTGGCCGAAGTGCGCGCCGTGAAGCAGGTGGGGCGCAATACCTTCGTGATGATCGACGCCGGCTTCAACGACCTGATGCGCCCGGCGATGTACGGTGCGTACCACGGCATGACCCTGCTCGATGCCAACGGCCAGCCAGTGGAACGCCCCCGCCAGCCGACCGTGGTGGCCGGGCCGCTGTGCGAGTCGGGGGATGTGTTCACCCAGGATGACCAGGAACTGACCCCACAAGATCTGCCCCAGGCGCAGGTGGGCGATTTGCTGGTGATTCACGATGCCGGGGCCTATGGGGCGTCGATGTCGTCGAACTACAACAGCCGGCCGTTGCTACCGGAGTTCCTGATCGAGGAAGGGGCGCTGCGCATGATTCGCCGGCGGCAGACCGTGCAGGACCTGCTGGGCCTGGAGGCGGGGTTCTAATCTCAGTGCTTGGGGCTGGATCGCAGCCCCAATGGACAAACCCTCCTTGCAATCACCTTGGCTCATCGCGACAATGCGATCAATTCCTATTCATATTGCGAATTTGACGCCATGTCGACGCTCGATCACCAGGCCCTTCACCTGCTCTACAGCGAAAACAACAGCTGGCTGAAAGGCTGGCTGCGCGCCCGCCTGGGAAACGCAGCCGATGCCTCCGACCTGGCGCACGATACGTTCCTGCGGGTCATGACGGCCCGCAGCCAGCTACCCATTCGCGAACCGCGCAGCTACCTCAGCGCCATCGCCCGCTCCCTGCTGATCGACAAAGTGCGCCGCCGCGCCATCGAAAAAGCCTACCTGCAAGCCCTGGCCCTGCGACCGGAGCCGGTGGAGGTATCACCAGAGGTTCGCCTGTCGATCATCGAAATGCTGATGGCCGTGGACAGCCTGCTTGACGAACTCGGCCCCAAGACCCGTGCCATCTTTCTCGCCGTGCAACTGGAAGGCCTGACCTACGGTGCTGCGGCCGAGCGCTTCGGTGTATCGGTCACAACGGTGAAGAATCACCTGATCAAGGCCATGACCCGCTGCCTGCTGGCCGTCGAAGGCTGAACGGCATGGACGTCAAAACCCTGGAAGCCGCTGCCACTTGGTACGTGCAGCTCAACGATGGCGACAGCAATGAAGCCCGCACCCACGCCTGGCGCCAGTGGCTGCAGGCCAGCCCTCAGCATGCCGCTGCCTGGGCGCGCGTTGAAAAGCTTCAGCAACAATGGGCCATGGTGCCGCCACACGCGGCGCTGTCCAGCCTGGGGGCGGCGCAGACGCAGCGGCGCGATGTGCTGAAAGTGCTGAGCCTGCTGCTGGCCATGGGCGGCGGTGGCTGGCTGGCAACCGAGCAGGTGCCCTATCGCGCCTTGATGGCGCAACAACGTACCGCTACCGGCGAGCGGCGCGCTGTAGAGCTGGCGGATGGCTCGCAGCTGGAGCTGAACGTGGGTACCGCGCTTGATGTGCGCTTTGACAGGAAAGTGCGGGCAATCCAGCTGTACCAGGGGGAGATCCTCGTGCGCCCGGCCAGCGACATTCAGCAGCGCCCGTTCATCGTGCACACCGACGACGGCAGCGTGCTGGCCCACAGTACCGAGTTCAGCGTTCGCAAACTGGCACAACAGACACGCGTAGGCGTGTTGCAGGCCAGCGTCGATGTACGCCCGCAGCGCCATCCTGACCGGGTGCTGCACGTGCAGGCCGGGCAGCAAACGCGCTTTGACCAGCAAGACTTCACCCTTGCCCATGCCCTGCCCGCCGACTCCACGGCCTGGCTACAGGGCATGCTGAGCGTGAACGACTGGCGCCTGGGCGACTTCATCGAAGAGCTGGGCCGCTATCGGCCGGGCGTGCTGCGCTGCGCCTCATCAATCCAGGCCATGAGCATTTCCGGCGCATTCCGTATCGACGATACCGATATTGCGCTGGCCAACCTGCCGAAAACCCTGCCTGTAAAGGTGCGCTACCTCAGCCGCTACTGGGTGAATGTGGAACCCGCCTGAACGGCTGGTGAAAAAACTTTCGCTCAAATCTTGCTGATTTTGATTCTCGTCCGTCCCTGACACAAGCCGCGACGACAGCGACTTTCTGCCATAACTCGGAAGGATCACCCAATGCCTCACCTGCACCCCACCCCTACCACGCTGAGCCAGGCCGTGCGCCTGGTGCTGTTCGGCATGTCCCTGGCCAGCGCGCCAGCCTTGCTGCTGATGCCTGCCCAAGCCATGGCCCAGAGCCAGACTGCCTACCACGTCGCGGCTGGCCCGCTGGGCAACGCCATCACCCAGTTTGGCGTGCAGGCGGGTGTGACCATTTCGTTCGACACTGAGCAAACGCGCAACCTGAACAGCGCAGGCCTGGAAGGCAGCTACAGCATCGAGGAAGGGCTGGTGCGGCTGCTGAGCAACAGTGGCTTGCAGGCACAACGCCAGGGTAATGGCGGCTATGTGCTGGTGCCTTCAGACAACGGTTCGGCGATGGAACTGGGGCCACTGAACATCGATGCCAACCGGCTGGATGCGACCAGCGAAGGCACTCAGTCTTACACCGCCCGCGCCGTGACCATAGGCAAGGGTGTGCACACGCTGAAGGAAACCCCGCAGTCGGTCACCGTCATGACCCGCAAGATGCTCGACGACCAGAACCTCAACACCCTGGAACAGGTGCTGGACAAGACCCCGGGCATCACCGTGTACGACTCGCCCATGGGCGGCAAGTATTTCTACTCCCGCGGTTTCAACCTGGACGGCCAGTACCAGTACGACGGCGTGCCGCTGGATGTGGGTGGCAACTACGTGCAGGCCAACAGCTTTTCCAGCGACATGGCCTTCTATGACCGCGTCGAAATTCTCAAGGGTGCGGCTGGCATGATGAAGGGCTCCGGTTCCTCCGCCGGTGGCGTCAACTTCGTGCGTAAACGCGGCCAGGAAAAAGCCGCTACCACCGTCACCCTGTCTGCCGGTAGCTGGGACAACTACCGCGGCCAGGTCGATGTGGGCGGCCCGCTCAACGAATCCGGCACGGTGCGTGGCCGGGCCGTGGCGGCGCTGCAGGACCGTCAGTACTTCTATGACATTGCCAAGCGCCAGGACCAGATTCTGTACGGCGCCATCGACTGGGATGTCAGCCCCGACACTACGCTGGGCTTTGGCCTGGCCTATGAGGATGTCGATGCCACACCGTGCTATGCCGGTGTGCCACGCTACGCCGATGGCAGTGACCTGAAGCTGTCGCGTTCCACCTGCCTGGGGGTCAGCTGGAACGACCTGCAAAGCCAGCGCATTACCGGCTTTGCCGACCTCAAGCACCACTTCAACGATGACTGGACGCTGAACTTTGCCTCGATCTACACCCACAACAACCAGAACATCGAATACGCCTACTCCGAAGGCACGGTACCGGTCGGCGCCAGCACCGGCAGCATGAGCGTGCGAGCCGGTCGTTTCGACTACGACCAGGACGACTATGGCTTCGATACCTATGTCGATGGCAAATTCGAGGCGTTCGGCCTGCAGCACGAGCTGATCATCGGCGCCAACGCCAGCCGGCAGAAAACCCATGACTACTTCGCGCTGATGCTGCTGGACGGCAAGCAGAACCCATTCGACCCGTCTGCACATTTCCCACACCCGTCCAAGTCCGATTACCTGGTCAACCCGACCCGCGGTGGCAGCGTGCCAACCGACTCCACCACCACGCAATACGGCACTTACGCCAACCTGCGCCTGAAGCTGGCAGAGCCGCTGACCCTGGTGCTGGGTGCACGGGTCAGCTGGTACCGCAACAAGAGCGACTCCTATACCCAGTACTATGATTACTGGGTGAATAACCGCAGCGAAGAAAACGGCCAGGTCACGCCGTTCGCCGCCGTGCTGTACGACCTGAACAACCAGTGGACCGCCTACGCCAGCTACGCCGACATCTTCCAGCCGCAAAGCGACAAAGTGGACGCCGAGCGGCAGTCACTCCAGCCCAAGACCGGTGCCAACTACGAGATTGGCATCAAGGGCGAGCTGCTTGAGGGTGCCCTGAATACTTCGTTCAACCTGTTCCGCACCGTCGAGAATCACCGCGCAGAAAGCGACTACATCGAGACCTGTCCGTCAGGCGACGGCTATTGCTACACCGACAGCGGCAAGGTGCGTGCGCAGGGCTTCGAAGCCGAGATCAGCGGCTCGCCCATCGAGCGCCTGCAACTGTTGGCAGGCTACACCTACACCCAGACCAAGTACCTGAAGACCATCGAGGACACCGACCCCACCGAGCTGACCTTCACCTCCAGCTTCATCCCGCGGCACATGCTCAAGGTGTGGGGTGACTACCAACTGGGCGGCGCCTTGGAGCGCTGGACCTTGGGTACCGGTTTCAACAGCCAGAGCGAGAACTTCCGTACCACCGGCAAGACCCGCGTCGAGCAGCCTGGCTACACCGTGTGGAACGGCCGCGTGCAGTACCGGCTTGACCAGAACTGGACCGTTGCCCTCAACGGCAACAACCTGTTCGACAAAAAGTACTACGCCACTATCGGCGCGCCGGGCTGGGGCAACTTCTATGGCGAACCGCGTAACTTCATGGTGACGTTGCAAGGGGCGTTCTGAAATGCACCAGGGCCGCTTTGCGGCCCTTTTGATTTGCCAGGTCGCCTACAACAAGCCTCTCAGGTTCGCTCTCCCGCCGACTTTCCGTAGCGTGACGAATGCCCCTTCGTGGAAGTGATAACCGGTGAAAACACCTACCGAAGTCAATACCACCGCATTTTCAGAAAACTCCTACGCGCGTATCGGAAGCGCAAAGCTCCAGCAAGAAGTGATTCCTCGCTAGGGTCCAGGTTCGGGTCGAATGCAGCGCGTTGCATGCATTTGCTGATCACTCCTGCTCACTGGAGCACATCCATGGATTCATTGAACGAAGCCCTAGAATTGTGCCGGCGCATCACCACCGGCTACCGTCCCGCCCTGCGCAACAGCCCGGTCGCCGACTGCACCCGCCGCTTCGAGCTGCTGCCCCTGCGCTACGCCGCTGTCGGCGGCAACCCGGCACAACGCGCCCGCCTGCCCAAACTGCCGGGTTATCTCAGCCCGTTCCAGGACGTGGGCGAGATGACCCACTCCAGCTACGCCATCCGCCCCCTGCGTGAGGGCTTTCTTTACCTGCTGATCAAGC